>NZ_JABUMS010000013.1:0-306312 GCF_013336705.1 Myxococcus sp. CA051A
AAACTCCCCGCCGACGCCGTCCAGGCCGAGTGGGCAACCACGGACGCAACCGGCACGCCCGCTCAGCAGCCCGAGTGGGCCACAACGGAAGAACTCCCCGCCGACGCCGTCCAGGCCGAGTGGGCCACCTCTCCTGGCGAAGCCACCCCTGCTCAGCCTGAGTGGGCCGCGACGGAGGAACTCCCCGCCGACGCCGTCCAGACCGAGTGGGCCGCAGCCACCGGCGACGCAGCGGTTACCACCGCGCAGCCCGAGTGGGCCGCCACGACGGAAGAGATTGCGCCCGAAGCGGTGCAGACCGAGTGGACCACATCCACGGGCGAAGCACCCACCGCCACCGCGCAGCCCGAGTGGGCCGCCACGGAAGAACTCCCCGCCGACGCGGTCCAGGCCGAATGGTCCGCGTCCACGGGTGACACCGCCACCGCCACCGCGCAGCCTGAATGGGCCGCGATGGAGGAGCTTGCCCCCGACGCTGTTCAAGCAGAGTGGGCCGCGGAGTCCACCGGTGAGCCGGTTGCCACGGCCCAGCCTGAGTGGGCGGCCACGACCGAAGAGCTCGCACCCGACGCCGTCCAGGCCGAATGGGCCACGACGGAGACTCCGGGAGAGCACGCCGCCTCGACGGAAGCACAAGCCGAGTGGGCCGCGACGGAGGAACTCCCCGCCGACGCCGTCCAGACCGACTGGTCTGCATCCACGAGCGAGGTAGCCACCGCCACCGCTCAGTCTGAGTGGGCCACCACGGAAGAACTCCCCGCCGACGCGGTCCAGGCTGAGTGGGCCACCACGGACGCAGCCGGCACTCCCGCGTCGCAGTCCGAGTGGGCCACCACGGAAGAACTCCCCGCCGACGCGGTCCAGACGGACTGGTCCGCCACCACGGGCGACGCAGCCACCGCCACCGCTCAGCCCGAGTGGGCCACCCCAGAGGAACTCCCCTCCGACGCAGTCCAGTCCGAGTGGTCTGGAACCCCGGAGGAAGTGGCCCCCGCGCAGGCCGGGTGGGCCGCGCCCGGCACGCAACCCTCGTCCGCCTGGAACACGGCCGAAGCCGCTCCCGTCGAACTCCAACCCGAGTGGGTCTCAGCGGAGCCCGAGCCCACCGCCGAGTGGTCCGAGCAGCAGCCCGTCCCCCAGTCCGAGTGGAGCGGCTCTCCCGACTCCGCCACTCCGACCTCGACGTGGAGCAGTGAGCCCACAGCCCACGAAGGCCACTACGCCGAGGCCACCGCCCAACAGACCGAGTGGAGCAACGCGTCCGTCGACGTGGAGCCCATGGTCGAGCTGTCCTCCGAGGACGCGCTCCCCACCGAGCAGGTCCAAACCGAAGACGCCTCCTGGTCCGAGGAGTCCCCTCCCCCGGCCACCACGCCTTGGCAGGCCCAGGAAGCGCATCCGTTCGGCGCCCCGGTGAACGACTTCTCCTCCACCGAGTCCGGCCTCGACACGCCGCCCGCGCCCCTCGAAGAGGAGGAGGTCCCCGTCGAACTCGAGCAGGACCTCGCCGAAATCGAACTGGTGGAAGAGGCCGTCGAGCCTCCCGAGGCCACGCCTCCACTCGCCGCCACCGCCGTGGCCGCGGCGGCGCTGAGCTCCGCGCTCAGAAGCCCCGCACCGGCCCAGCCGAATCCCTACACGGCCAGCCCGCTCCCCACCGCGCGGGCCTCCGCGTCCCTGGCCGAGCGCACGCAGACACTCGCCGCCTCACGGGAGCCGCTCTTCGCGGTCACCCCGCCGATGCACACCGAGCCCATCACCTCGTTCATCGAAGGTGAGCATCGCGTCATCATCCACACCGTCGAAGGACAGGTGAAGCGCGGCACCATCCGCGACGCGGACCTGCTCGACGAGGTCATCTCCCTGGAGCAGCAGAGCGGCTACGCGCCGGAGCAGATTCCCGGCAAGCGCGTGAAGGCCATCTTCTTCATGCTCGCCGCGGGCGCGCGTCAGCCCCAGGCCGAGGGCCAGAAGATTCGCGTCACCTTCAACGACGGACGCCAGGTCGCCGGCTTCTCGCAGGACTTCAAGGGAACGACGCCCGGCTTCTTCGTCGTCCCCGCGGACCAGCGCACCAACACCGCCCGCATCTTCATCTACCGCTCCAGCGTGCAGGCCGTCGCCGAGGGCTGAGCGCCACACGGCAGGCACGCGGCACACCCTGAAACGACAGAGGGGCCCCCACCACCGTGGGAGCCCCTCTTTCATTCAGCGTCGATGAACGAAGCGACGACTACTTCTTCGCCGGGGCAGGAGCCGCGGCGTCCGCCTTCTTCGTCAGAGCCAGGTCCAGGTTCACGGTGACTTCCTCACCGACCGCCACGCCGCCCGTCTCCAGCGCCTGGTTGTAGGTCAGGCCGAAGTCCTTGCGGTTCAGCTTCGTGGTGGCCTCCACGCCCGTGCGGGTGTTGCCCCAGGGGTCCTTCGACTCCTTCGTCGGGCCCGTGACGTCCAGGACGACGGGCTTGGTGACGCCGTGCATGGTCAGGTTGCCGGTGACCTTCAGCTTGCCCTCGCCCGCCTTCTCCACCTTCGTGGACTTGAAGGTGATGGTCGGGAACTTCGCCGTGTCAAAGAAGTCCGGCGCCTTCAGGTGCTCATCGCGCTTGGCGTTGTTCGTGTTGATGGTCGTCGCGTCGATGGTGGCCTCGACGGTGGACTTGGTGATGTCCTTGTCGTCCAGGTTGATGGTGCCCTTCACGTTGCCGAAGGAGCCCTTCACGTTCGTCACCATCATGTGCTTCACGGAGAACTCGGCGCCGGAGTGGGCCGTGTCAACGTCCCACGTGGAAGCCAGGGCGAGGGACGGCAGGGCCACCAGCAGGGCAATCGCGCTCTTCAGGGTCGTCTTCATAGGGGTGTGCTCCTCGATGAACTACGGGTTCAGGCGCGCAGCGCGAAGCTGCGCATGGACAAGGTTCCGTGATGGAAGCCCTCGAAAACTGAAGTGAGACGGTCTTCGGGGAGGGCCGCTCCGAGGACGAAGTACAGCGGCAACAAATGCTCGGCTCTCGGATGCGCGAGCTTCGCATTCGGTGCATCCAACCATGACTGGAGGCCCACGAAATCCCGCGCCTCCAGCTTCTGCGCCACCCAGGTGTCGAAGGACTGCGCCCACGGCTCCGGGGACGCATCCTTCTGATGGAAATTCACACGGCGCAGGTTGTGGACGATGCCACCACTTCCCATCAACAGCACGCCTTCGGCGCGCAGCGGCCGCAAGGCCTCGCCCATCTTCGCCACGTCCGCCGCGCTCGCGCCCAGCGGCATCGACACCTGCACCACCGGCAACGTTGCCTGTGGAAACGTATGAAGCAGCGGTACCCACGCACCGTGGTCCAGGCCGCGCTCCGTATCCGCGACGGCCTTCAGCCCCGCCGCGCCCAATCGGGCCACCACGTCGGAGGCCACGTCCGGTGCGCCCGGCGCCGCGTACCGCAGCCGGTACAGCGCCTCCGGAAAGCCGGAGAAGTCATAGACGAGCGGAGGCTTCGCGCTCGCGGTGACGCGCACCTCGCCCGGCGTCTCCCAGTGCGCGGACACCACGACGACGGCCCGCGCCGTCGCCACGCCGTCGCCAAAGGTCTTCAGCGCGCGCGGATACGCATCCGCGTCCAGCGCCACCATGGGCGAGCCGTGCGACACGAAGAGCGCGGCAGCCCGTCCGCCCTTCGAGCCAGCGCCCAGGACGCCCGCCACGCCGGCCGCCGCCGCGCCCTGCAAGACCTCCCGCCTGTCCAGTCCGTCTCCCATGATGGGGGCCTTCTACTGCAACCCCAGGACCAGGGCCCAGCTCATTCCAACCCCTTGAAATAACGACTTCTCAACATCCTTGCGTGCGCGGAGCCTCTCAAAACGATAGAGAGAGACATCACTTTGGAAGGGAGCGGGACACCGTGGCGGGGCCATTCGACGCGTTGGAGCTGGGGGAGCTGCTGTCCTTCGAGCCAGGGGGCGGACTCATCCACTTCGCGGGGCAGCGGGTGCTCCTCATGGACCCGGTGGCGCTGGGGCTGTTGCGCAAGGAGCTGGTGGAGCTGATGGGGGTGACGGCCGCGCGCGGCATCTTCACGCGGCTGGGCTACGCGCACGGCTGGCGCACCGCGGAGGCGATGAAGGGCGCGGTGCCGTGGAAGGACGAGTCGCTGTGGCGCCGCGCGGGCGGACGGCTGCACACGCTGCAAGGGCAGGTGCGGGTGGAGCGCGTGGAGCGCAAGCCCGAGGAGGGCCCGGAGCCCTTCGCCGAGGCGCAGTGGCGCGACTCGTATGAAGCCGAGCAGCACCTGCTGCACCTGGGCCGCGCGGACCACCCGGTGTGCTGGAGCCTCACCGGCTTCGCGTCCGGCTACATGAGCTACGTCAACGGGCGGGAAATCTACTGCACGGAGGTGCGCTGCGTGGGCCAGGGGGACGCGGCGTGCCACATCGTCGGCCGTCCTTCCGAGGAGTGGAGCACCGAGTGCAAGGAGGTGCTGCGCTTCTATGAAACGCAGTGCATGGAGGGCGTGCTGGGCCAGGTGACGGACGCGCTGAAGCAGGCCGAGCGCAAGCTGCGCGCGAAGCGGCAGTCGCTGGCGCGCGCGGGCGTGACGGAGGACCCGGCGGGCATGGTGGCGCGCGCGGAGGCCATGCTGCGCGTCATCAACCTGGGGCGCCGCGCGGCGAAGGTGGACTCCACGGTGCTCGTCACCGGAGAGAGCGGCGTGGGCAAGGAGCGCATCGCCCGCCTCATCCACGACGAGTCCACGCGCGCGCACAAGGCCTTCATCGCCGTCAACTGCGCGGCCGTCACGGAGAGCCTGCTGGAGAGCGAGCTGTTCGGCCATGCGCGCGGCGCCTTCACCGGCGCGACGAACGACAGGCCCGGACTCTTCGAGGCCGCGCACGGCGGCACCCTCTTCCTGGACGAGGTGGGCGAGGTGCCGGCCTCCATGCAGGCCAAGCTTTTGCGCGCGCTCCAGGAGAAGGAAGTCCGGCGCGTGGGCGAGAACACCAGCCGCAAGGTGGACGTGCGCGTGGTGGCCGCCACCAACCGCGACTTGAGCGAGGAGGTGCGCACGGGCCGCTTCCGCCAGGACCTCTACTACCGCCTGCGCGTCATCGAGCTGCGCATCCCTCCGCTGCGTGAGCGGCGCGAGGACATCCTGCCCCTGGCCCGGCTGCTGCTCGCCGAGGCCGCGGAGCGCCTGGGCCGCAAGGTGTCCGGACTCGCGCCCGACGCGGCGGACCAGCTCCTGCGCTACGACTGGCCGGGCAACGTGCGCGAGCTGGGCAACGCGCTGGAGCGCGCGGTGGCCCTGTGCGAGGGCAGCCGCGTGGAGCGCGATGACCTGCCCGAGGAAGTGCGCGCCGCGCCGCCCAGCCTCATCCCCGCCGGCAACCCGCGCCGGCTCGAGGACATGGAGAAGGACTACATCCTCGCGGTGCTGGCGCAGAACGCGGGCAACCGGGCGCGCACCGCCGAGCAGCTCGACATCGGCGTGGCCACGCTCTACCGGAAGCTCAAGCAGTACGGCCACCCGGAGGCGGCCCACTGAGGCACGGCACGACGGGGGTCAGTTGAGGAACTGATCCCGGTCCGGCCGGTCCTTGTCCTTGGGCACCACGTTCAGGTGCTTGGACCTGCCTCGCAGCTGACGCTGCAGGCGCCAGTGCTGGAAGTGCAGCATGAACCGCTTGGGGCTGGCGCCGCGCACGTAGGCGAACACCAGCACCATCGCGATGACGTGCGGCAGCTGGCTGGCCAGGCCCGCCGTGAGGATGCGCAGCACGACGAAGCCCGCGCCAATGCCGGCGAACGCGTTGCCCGACAGCGGGATGCCCCAGAAGTTCGTCTGCCCCCGGCCCATCGACAGGCCGTAGGCGACCCAGAGCACCGTGCCCATCACCCAGCCACCCTGGTACCCCATGGGCAGCGGCATGAAGAGGCCCACCACGCCGAGCACGTAGCCCGCGAGCGCCGTGCAGCCCACCGCCACCATGAGCAGCCGCTTCGAGCCCCAGGAGCTCTCCAGCGAGCCGCCGATGCTCCACAGCAGCAACGCTCCGAAGAGGATGCTGATGGGCTCGCTCTCGATGAAGCCGTAGGTGAGCGGCTGCCAGAGGAAGAGGTTGCCGAAGACGGTGTTGGGCGACAGCAGCAGCAACAGGCCCTGCGTGGACCCCTGGTAGCGCAGCAGGAGGTACAGGACGGACCCCGCGACCAACCCCACCGCCAGCTTGGACGACATGGACTCCAGACCGGGCAGGCCCCAGCCTCCGCCACCCCTGCCGCCGAAGCTGCGCATCGGTCGCATTCAATCCTCCACTACGGGCTCAACAGCCGACCAAAGGTGGTGGAACCCTCTCCGCTTCGCAACCCCAAACGACGAAGGGCGCCCCACCCGGTCCCGGGAGAGCGCCCTCGCACATCGACTCCGCGCGTTGCTGGCCGACGAGTCAGGCCTTCGCGCGGTAGAAAATCGTGATGGTCAGACAGTGGAACTCCTTGTCCGAGGACTGGGTCACCACCTTGTCCACCACGTCGACGTTGTTCAAATTCTCCTTGAGCCACTTGGTGATGTTCTCACCCATGTTCTCGCGATCACGCGCGAGCGTGGTGGAGAACACCTTGACTCCCGTGAAGCTCGTAACGCCCATTCCGACCCTCGTCTCAAGTCTCAAGCTGAGATTCTGGACGTTTACCCCGAGACGATTCCGCTATCAAGAAACGGGCCCGATTTACCGGCCTCGGGCGAATCCGGGCCACCCAGGCCCGGCCCCACGTCCAGGGGCACATCTCCCACAGTCGCGCAGCCGACACCGGCGCTTTGCGGGCCAGGAGCCTCGCGCGTCCACTGACGCGAGGCCCCAGGAAATTCACCGCCCCGCGGCGGCCCTGCGGCTCTGGCAGGAGACCTCGTCCTTGCAGGCCGGGCCAATGCCTTCCGGGTGGGCGGTGAGCGGCGTCTTGTCGCTCTCCTCCACGCCGCACACCACGCACTTGCGCTTGCGGTTGCGGCGCTCCGCGCGGCGCTGCTCGGCGATGGCCTTGGCCCGCTCACGGGCCGTCTTCGCGTCCACCTCGTTGCTCATCTCGCGTCCCGGTTGGAAGTCGTGTGCAGGCATCAGAGCGCCTCGACCAGCACCGCGATGCCCTGGCCGCCGCCAATGCAGGCGGAGCCGATACCATAGCGTCCACCACGGCGCTTGAGCTCATAGACGAGCGTGGTGGTGATGCGCGCGCCAGAAGCGCCCAGCGGGTGCCCCACGGCGATGGCGCCGCCATTGACGTTGGTCTGCTCGCGCGGCAGGCCCAGCTCCTTCTCCACCGCCAGGTACTGCGGCGCGAAGGCCTCGTTCACCTCGAACAGGTCCACGTCGGCGAGCTTCGCCTGCGCGCGCTCCAGCAACTGGCGGATGGCGGGCGCGGGACCGATACCCATCACCTTGGGGTCACACCCGGACACGCCCCAGTTCACCAGCCGGGCGATGGGCTTCAGGCCATGCTTCTCCACGAAGCTCCGCGTGGCCATCACCATGCTGCCCGCGCCGTCGCAGATGCCGCTGGCGGCGCCCGCGTGCACCACGCCGTCCTTCTTGAAGACCTTGGGCAGCTTGCGCAGCCCCTCCACCGTCGTCTCCGGACGGTTGTGCTCGTCCCTGGCGAAGACGGTGTCGCCCTTCTTGCCCTTGAGCGTCACGGGCGCGATTTCGTCCTGGAAGCGGCCCGCCTCCTGCGCGGCGGCGAAGCGCTTCTGGGTGAGCACCGCGTACTCGTCCACCTGCTCCTGCGTGAGCGAGTAGTCCATCGCGAGCTGCTCGGCCGTCATGGCCATGGGCTGGCCGGTGTAGCTGTCCGTCAGCGCCGTCCAGAGCATGTCCTCCAGGTTGCCCTTGCCCAGGGGCAGGCCCCAGCGCGCGCCCCGGATGACGTGGGGCGCCTGGCTCATGGACTCGGTGCCACCGGCGAGCACGCAGCTCGCCTGCTCGGTGAGCATCAGCTCCGCGGCGGTGGTGAAGGCCTGGAAGCCGGAGCCACACAGCCGGTTGACGCCCAGCGCGGGCACGGCGATGGGAACGCCCGTGCGCAGGCCCACGTGGCGGGGCAGATAGATGGCATCCGCGCTCGTCTGCACCACGTTGCCGTACACGACGTGCTGCACGAGCTCCGGGGACACCTTCGCCTGGGCGAAGGCGGCCTTCGCCGATTCCACGGCGAGGTCGGTGGCGCTGAGGTCCTTCAGGCTGCCGCCATAGGTCCCGAACGGGGTGCGCTTGCCGGAAAGAAAGAAGATTTCCTCGGTCTTGGACACGCTCTTCATGGTGCTCGTCTACCTACTCTCAAGGGGCGCGCGGTGCACGCGCGCAGTGACGGGGTGGCGGGGATTCAGGACGCGCGCCGCCCCAGGAAGGCGCTGGCGACGATGGCAAGCGCCATCACCGTCCACAACAGCCCTTGCAGGTTCTGCCGACGTATCTCCTTCCGGCCGAGCCCGCGGTACCAGGAACGCCCGGCCTCCACCCGACCTTCCCAGGAGAAGTCCCCGGCGGGCGTGACGCCCTCCATGCGGCGCAGGTGGGCGCGCAGCAGGCGCTCGGGCGAAGCGTCCGCCAGTGAACCGCTCCGGTACACCCCGGGGACGTCCAGGGCGGGGCGGCGATAACCGGCGGTGATGACGAAGCCTTCCGGCGCCAGGGGGGTGAGGAAGTAGAGCCGGGGCTCGCCATCCGGGGTCTGGTAGATGGTGGCGAAGACCCGCTCGACGGGGTGTGCCCAGTCGTAGGAGAGCGTGGCCTTCCGCAGGCGGGGCTTCTCCTCGTGACTGCCGAGCGCCACGAAGCCCAGGCCCTGGAGCTGGATGGCCAGTTGGGCCAGCTCCAAGGGGATGTCCATCTGGTCGGCCGGGGCCTCCGGCTCCACGCGGACGCTGTGGGGGAACAGGAAGAGGATGGCGCGCCAGAAGTTGAGCGCCAGCAGGACGATGGCGAGCACGAGGCCAGCGACGACGATGCCCAGCTCGGCGAGAACGTTCATGCGGTGAGCACCTGGGAACGTGGCGGGCGACCAACGGCCCATCCACCCGGGGCACCCTAGCGGAAACCGGCGCTCCCAGGGCCCCCTTCAGCGTCGGGACGCGGTGGCCGGCAAATCCTTCCACCGGGCCAGGTCCACCGACGCCAGCGGGTCCTCGCCCCGGAGGAAGCGCTCCAGGTGGCCCAGCGAGTCCACGCCGAAGAACAGCTCCCCGTCCGCGAAGATGGTGGGCACGCCGAACGCACCCGCGGCGATGGCCTCGTCCGTGTTCCGGCGCACACGGTCCTTGATGTCCTGCCGCTGGGCGGCGGCGAGCAGCGTGGGGGCGTCCAGCCCGGCGGCCTGGATGGCCACGGCCACCTGCTCGGGCGACTCGGCGCCCTTCCCTCCGCCCCAGACCTCCGCGTAGAGGGCGGACACCAGGCGGCCGCGCGCCTCCAGGTCGTCCACCGCGGCCGTCACGCGCAGGGGGAGCAGCGGGACGAAGGGGTGCGTGGGGGGTGGACCGAAGGGTACGCCCAGCTCGTGAGCGATGCGGAAGGTGTGCTTGAAGACGTAGCCACGCTTGGCGGGAACCTCGGCCGGGCCGATGTTGCCGGTGGCGTTGAGGACGGCGGCGAGCAGCACCGGCACGGGCTCCACCACGCGACCATGGCGGGCGGCGAGCGCGGGCATGCGCGTCCACGCGAGATAGGCGTAGGGAGACAGATAGTCGAAACAGAAGCGCAGGGGTGCGAGGGCCATGAGCGGAACTCTAACGCCCTCGCGCACCGCGTTCTCGGGGGAGGCTGGCGGAAAGAGCGACTTCTCAAGTGCGCCTCGGGGTCCCCGAACACCTCACACATGGGGGAGGGCTCACGCACCAACGCGGGAGGTCCCTCAGGCGCACTGTGTCGCCTCCGCGCTGAAGCGCGCTCGAAGGCGACGTCGCCTCGACCCGCGCTCAGGGCGCTCTGCCGGGACTCCGCGCTCCGCTGGAGCGCCCCTCGCAGCGACGTCGCCTCGACCCGCGTTCAGGCGCTCTGCCGGGACTCCGCGCTCCGCTGGAGCGCCCCTCGCAGCGACGTCGCCTCGACCCGCGCTCAGGGCGCTCTGCCGGGACTCCGCGCTCCGCTGGAGCGCACCTCGCAGCGACGTCGCCTCGACCCACGTTCAGGCGCTCTGCCGGGACTCCGCGCTCCGCTGGAGCGCACCTCGCAGCGACGTCGCCTCGACCCGCGTTCAGGCGCTCTGCCGGGACTCCGCGCTCCGCTGGAGCGCACCTCGCAGCGACGTCGCCTGCGCGAGCAGGTTGGACGCCCGCGCCTCCGTGAAGGCCGATTCCGCCGCCTCCAGTTCCACCACGGCCGCGTCCGCGGACACCGCACGCTCCGCGAGCGCCAGATGCACGAGCCCCACCTGCAGCACGTTGCCCGTCAGCTCCGCCAGCGCCAGCGCGCGACGCAGGTGCGTAAACCCTTCCTCGCCCGGCAGCAGCACGGCCATCGCGCGCCGCGCCAGCACTTCATCCCAGGGATTCGCCAGCACCGGGTCCACCGCGCGGGAGAGCGCCGTCTGTGCCGCCTCGCGCGCGGCCTCCAGGTTCCCCTGCTCCCGCTCGAAGCGGGACTGGTAGACGCGCAGCAGCGTCTCCATCCGGATGCCGCCCTCGCGCGCGGAGACCAGGGCCCGGGGCAACGACTGACGCACCGCCGCCGCGTCCTCGAAGAGCACGTCCCGACACGCCTGATACGTCTGCACGTGGCACTGCAACCACCGGTCCTCCGGGAGCACCCGCGCCAGCGACTCCGCGCGCGCCACCACGGCGGCCACATGCTCGTGCTCGCCGCGCTCCAGGTAGTAGGGCGGCGTGAAGATGGCCAGGTTGCGCTCCATCAACCGGGGGTTGCCCAGCCTGCGCACCAGGTCCGTCTTCTCGGTGAAGGCCGGGACGAAGGCCGCGCCGTCTCCCGTGAACGCCGCGCGAGTCACCACGGAGAACAGGTGGAACGCGCGCACGTCGGTGAAGCCGTGGGCCTCCGCCACCGCGTAGCCGTCCCGCGTCGCCTGGGCGTCCAGCGGTTCGCCGCGCAACGCGAGGTTCATGTTCATCATGTAGCCGCCCATGCCCAGCGCCCACGCCAGGCGCCTCGGCAGCCGGCCCATCACCTCGCGCATCCCCCGCAGCCGGGCGAGCTGCTCGAACTGCGCCTCCACCACGCCCGCCGAGCGCCCCGTGTACGCGCTGAGCACCGCCGGAGCCAGCAACGCGCCCGCCCGGTACGGCGACACCTCGGGCTGCTCCGCCCGCACGCGCTCCAGCAGCACGTCCAGGTCCTTCGTGCGCCCGACGATGGCCAGCGCCATGGCCTGGAGGATGCGCAGCTCCGCCTGCTTCCAGAAGATGTCCTCGGGCGACGACTGCGCGTCCGCCGCGCGCTCGCGGAACAACTCACGCAGTCGCGCGGGCCTTTCGTCCTCCGGCGCCGCGCACGCCGCGTCCAGTTGCGCCAGCGCGAGCCTGCGGCCCTCCACCAGGTCCACCGTCGCCGCCCAGTGCGCGAAGAGCTTTTCCGAGAAGGCCAGGGAGCTGGGCGGGTCGCTCGCGTAGCCCACTTCCACCAGCGTCACCCAGATGCGCAACAGCAGCCGGTCGCGTCCAGGGAAGTCCGGCGCGGCCTCCAGCAGCGTGGACGCCTCCTTCAACAACAGCGTCGCCTCCAGCAGCGCCTGCGCCTCCATGGCCGCGCGGCCCGCGTCCAGCAACGGGCCAATGGCCAGCTCCGGCTCCGACGAGCGCAGGTAGTGCCAGCCCACCGTGCGGGACAGGTCCGGCCGCTGCGAGTAGAGCGTCTGGAGCGCCAGCGCCACCCGCGCATGCGCGGCCCGCCGCTCCTCGTCCTGGGTGCTGTCGTAGATGGCCTGGTGCACGGTGTCGTGCGTGAAGACGTACCGGCCCTCTTCCTCCTGGAGGAACTGCCGCTCGACGATGCCGTCCAGGACGGCGAACAGCTCCGACTCCGGCAGCTCCGCCAGCGCCCGCACCATGGGCAGCTCCAGGCTCCGTCCCGCCGGAGCCAATCTGCGCAAGAGCGACACCTGCTCCACGGGCGCGGACGACAACCGCTCCAGCACCACGGCCTGGATGCTCTCGGGCAGGGGCCGGGTGTCCAGCCCCGCCTCCGCCGTCCACCGGCCGCCCACGCGCGTCAGCGCGCCCTCCTCCACCAGCGCGCGCAGACACTCGGTGGCGAAGAAGGCGTTGCCCCCCGTCGTCTCGTGCAGCCGCGCGACGAAGCCCTCGGGGACCTGCAGGCCCGGCAGCGCCAGGCCCACCAGCGTGCCCACGTGCTCGGCGGCCAGCGGCTCCAGGTCCATGCGCCAGGTGAGCTTCTCGTCCACCGTCTGGAACGCCAGGCTCAGCCGGCTCAGCTCTCCCGAACGGAACGTGCCCACCACCATGCCGCGCGTGCCCTGCAGCGCGCGAATCAGCACGTTGAGCACCTCCAGCGAGGCGGTGTCCGCCCAGTGGAGGTCCTCGAAGCACAGCACGAACGTCATCCGCTTGCCGAGCGCCTGGACCCACTCGGCCAGCGCGCCGAAGAACCCCAGCTTCTCCTCGCCGGGCACCTGCGCCACGCCCGCGGACTCCGCCGATGACAGCGAGGGCAACAGCCGAGACAGGCGCGGGGACAGCCGCTCCATCACCTCCGTCGGCGTGTGTGGCATCAGCGCGCGCAGCGCCTGGGCAATCGGCGTCAGCGGCGCCTGCCCCTCCGCGCGACACTGTCCCCGGCCGAAGGGCAGCTCCGCGAGCTTCGCCTGCAACTCGAACTCCTGGAGCAGCCGCGTCTTGCCCACACCCGCGGGCGCGCCCAGGAGCACCGCGCGCGACTGTCCCCAGTCCGCCTCCGCGAGCCCGTTCATCAGCGCCTCCAGCTCCGCCGCGCGCCCGACGACCTCCGGCACGTGCAGGTAGCTGGAGCGCGCCGACAGGGGCTCCTCCGGCATCGGCTCACCGCTGGCGTGGCAGAGCGCCTCCATCAGCTCGCTCGCGTCCTGGAAGCGCTCGCGCGGGTCCTTCGCCAGTAACAGCAGGATGATTTCCTCCAGCTGCGGGTCCACCGGGCACAGCGTGGAGGGACGGGGCGGCGGCCGCGTCAGGTGGTCCGCCAGCAGCGCCGCCGGGGTGTTGCGCTTGAAGGGCAGCCTGCGCGTCACCAGGTAGTACGCCATGACGCCCAGCGAGTAGAGGTCCGCGCGCCCGTCGATGCTCGCGCCGCGCTGCCACTCTGGGGCCAGGTACTCGAGCGTGCCCTTGAGCTTGCCGGGGCTCGGGGTGCCCAACTGGTGCATCACCCCGAAGTCCATCAGCTTCACCGCGCCGGAGCGGGTGATGCGCACGTTGCTCGCCTTGATGTCGCAGTGCACGTACAGGCGCGAGTGGATGAACGCGAGCACCTGCGCCATCTGCAGCAGGACCCGGTACAGCGTGCGCGTGTCCAGCGGCGCCTCGCGCGCCAGCGTGCTCAGGTCCTGCCCGTCCACCACCTCCATCGTGATGAAGCGGTTGCCGGCCTCCGTCATGCCCCAGTCGAACACCTTCAGCGTGCCCGGGTGCTGGAGCTTCTTCATCGCGAAGAACTCGTGCCGGAACATCAGCACCAGCTCCTCCGTCTTCCCCGCCGTCAGCCCCGCGGGGACCTGCATCTCCTTGAGCGCCACCCTGCGCTTCTCGTGCAGGTCCTCCGCCAGCCAGATGCGGCCCATGCCGCCTTCACCGAGCAGTCCCTCCACCCGGTAGCGCCCCGTCACCACCATCCCCACTTCGAGCGAGCGGCGCGCTCCGGCCGCGTCTCCTGGCAGGGTGACGGGCGTGCGGATGCGGTCCCCCCAGGAGCTCGGAGGAGGGCTGCGCTCGTCAAGGACGGTTGTCTTCTCTTCGTCGCTCACGAAGGCGGGACCGGAAGGTCGGCAGAATCCAGAAGTCGATGGAATATCACGTTTCCATGTATCGGACACACTCCGTTGGAACGGAGGAAACCCCCTTTCCTCCGCCGTCCGAACCAGGCCGCCTGATATTCGCCAACACGAGTCCAGCGCACCGTCAGTTCCGCGCGCCCGTCGGACAGGCGACACCCACACGACGCGCGGGCATGAAGCATGGTGGCCACGCATCCAATCCCCGCGCCCTCCGGGCTACCTGCGGGAACACGTGCGCGTGGAGCGGGGCGATGCGTGCACGTCCGAGCAGGTCCCCGCGCGCGTGCGGCGACCAGGCTCAGACCTGGAGGCATCTCGACGTGGCCTGGTGAAGCTCCGCCACCCGGGGAGTTGCCCTCGACGCACCGCTCCGGGAGCACCTGTCGGCATCCACCTTGTACCTGGGTCTGGGGGTGAGGGAGGACCCCTTGCTACGGCGGGCGCCGAGCGGTGATGCTCCACCCGAGGCCGTCTCCCACGGGGCCCGATACCATCACCGGAGGAGCCCGAGCATCGTGAAGCCCAAGGTCCTCATCGTCGAAAACTCCTGGACGATGCGCGAGACGCTGCGCCTCCTGCTGTCCGGCGACTTCGACTGCGCCGTGGCGGCCAATGGCGAGGCCGGGCTGGCGTTGGCGTTGAGCCAGCCGCCCGACCTGCTCCTCTCGGATGTGAACATGGAAGGCATGGACGGCTACGAGCTGTGCCGCCGCTGCCGTCAGGAGCCCACGCTCCAGCACATCCCCGTCGTCTTCGTCAGTGGCTACGCGCCCCGCTCGGACAGCGACCCGAGCCTGCCCGTGCCCGACGCGTATCTCGTCAAGCCCGTGAAGCCGGCGCTGCTCATCGCCGAAATCCACGCCCTGCTGCGGCGCGGAAGCAGCCCCGTCCAGGCCGCTGCCTCCGCGCAGGCCGCCAACAAGGCCTGACGCCCCTCAGCTCCCCCGGTACGTGGAGTAGCCGAAGGGGCTGAGCAGCAAGGGCACGTGGTAGTGCTCGTCGGGCGCGGCCAGCTCGAACACCACCGACACCGACGGGTAGAACCCCTTCACGCCAAGCAAGCGGAAGTACGTCCCGGTGTCGAACGACATCCGGTAGACGCCGGGCTCGACGCGCGCGCCGGCGGGCAGGAAGTCGCGCACGCGGCCATCGTCATTCGTGACGCCGCGAGCCAGCTCCTTCCACTCACCGGAGGACACCTGGACTTCCAGGGCAATGGGAACACCAGCGGCCGGACGGCCGCGGTGCGTGTCGAGGACATGGGTGGAAAGTGTGCTCATGACGCCAGCAGCTTCTCCAATCGGATGCGGGTGATTTTCGCCTGCTCGCCAGCGGCGATGCGCAGCTCCTCGTCCGGAGGATTGCCCAGGCGCGCGCGCAAAAGCCCCAGCATCTCCTCCGCGCTCTTGCCCGTCGCGCAGACCAGGAAGATGAAGCCGAAGCGCTCCTCGTAGGCCTTGTTCCCGTCGGCCAGGCCCTGAATCACCGCCTCGGCGGCGCCGTTCACCCCGCCCTGCTCCTGCGAGGACCAGGTGGCGGTGGACGCGAACTTCGCGCGCAGCGAGGACACATCCCCGATGCGCGGGTGGTGCTTGAAGGCCTCCTGCCAGTCGTCGGGCCCCGTCTGCTCCCACAACCACCCGGCCTCCGACAACACGTGCTCCACGTCACGGAAGGGCCGCGCGCGCACCATGGCCTCCACCCAGCGCGAGGAGCCACAGCAGCGCAAGAGCTCCTCCCTGGCCGCCTCGGGGGCCAGCGTGTTGAGCCGGTGCAGCGCGCTCATGCCGGCCGCCCGTGGACGCGCAGCCGGCTGACACCACCGTCGGGGAAGATTTTCAGCCGCACGTGGGTGAAGGGCCCCTTCGCCTTCAGCTCGGACTCGAAGTCATGCCGGTGGTCCGCCTGCAGCTTCGTGCGCGGCAGCAGCTCCGTCCAGACGAGGTCATGCGCGTTGGCGAAGTCCACCACCGGCTCGCGCAGAGTGATGCCCTCCAGGGACGCGCTCTCCGGGAAGTTGCCCTTGTAGTGCGCGGTGTCCACCTCCACGCGCTCCACGGAGCCGGGCACGGCCAGCTTCACCACAATCCAGTCGAAGCCCGGCAGCAGGCGCTTGCGGCGCGTCTCCCAGCCCTCGCCCATGTTCGCCGCGCGACCCGGCAGGATGAGGTTGTCCTTCGGCCCGAAGAAGGCGTCGTTGCACGCGGACACCGTGCCGCCGTTCTCCGCCGCCGCCAGGTCCACCGCGCCATTCGCATGCGTCAGCCGCGTCAGGTCCGGCCGCACCTCGCCATGGACGCGAAAACGCGCCACGCCGCCGTCCGGGTAGATGTTGAGGCGCAGGTGCGTCCAGCGCTGCTCGCTCAGGATGGGGAAGAGGTTGCGCGAGCCGCCCTGCAGCCGGAGCTGCGGAAGGATGCGCGTCCACTTCGCGTCCACCAGCGACTGCGCGGAGGGCGAGCCTTCGACCTCCAGCGCGTCCACGGAGGCGTACCCGGGGAAGTTGCCCACGAAGTGGTTGGTGTCGACGTCCACGCCACGCAGCACGCCGGGCAGGCCGAGCTGGAGGATGCACCAGTCGTGGCCGGGCACGCGCTTGCGGCGCGACTCCCAGCCGTCCATCCACTTGCCCTGCTCGGTGTACTTGTCGGGGATGAAGACGCCCCGGCCGGGCTTGAGCAGGTTCTCCTTGCCGGCGAAGAACTCGTCACTGGCCAGCAGGGCCTTGCCGCCAACCTTCTCCGCGGCCAAATCGATGAGCTCGGTGAAGCCGACGCGCAGCTTCCCCTCTTCCGGTGCATGCATGGTGTGTACTCTCCAGAGGCTTCAAGCGGCGATGCGCGCCGAGGACGGGCGACGCACCCAGGTTCCACTCGGGCGGGGGAACGGCTGCCCACGCTCGTAGATTTTCGTCCCGCGCAGGAACGTCGTCTCCACCACGCCCGAGAGCGTGCGGCCCGCGTACGGCGTCAGGGGATGACGGTGCTGGAGCCGCGTGGGCTCCACGATGAAGGTGGCCTCGGGGTCGAACACCAGCAGGTCCGCGTCCGCGCCGGGCGCGAGCGTCCCCTTCGTGCCGTGCAGTCCCACCAGCCGGGCCGGGGCTTCACACATCCAGCGCGCCAACGTCTCCAGGCCATGTCCGCGCTTGCGCGCCTCCGTCCACACGGCCGACAGGCTGAGCTGGAGCGACGCGATTCCGCCCCACGCCGCGCTGAAGTCGCCACGCTCCAGGAGCTTCAGCGCCGGCGTGCAGGGCGAGTGGTCCGACACGACCAGCTCGATGTCGCCCCGCGCCAGCCCGGCCCAGAGCCGCTCGCGGTTCTCAGCCTCGCGGATGGGTGGCGCGCACTTGAAGTGCGTCGCCCCGTCTTCGATTTCCTCGGCGGTGAAGCTGAGGTAGTGCGGACACGTCTCCACCGAGACATCCAGACCCTCCCGGCGCGCGTCCGCCAGCAACGGCAGAGCATCCGCCGACGACAGATGGACGATGTGGACCCGGCAGCGGTGCTGACGCGCCAGCTCCACCATCATCCGGATGGCATCCTGCTCCCAGCGTCGAGGCCGGGACTCCAGATAGGCGCGGTACGTGCGAGGGCCCCCCGCGTCCGCCTCCGCCAGCGGAGACTCCAGCTCGGCGTGGACGATGAGCGGAATGCCGCGCCGCGCGAGAATCGGCATCGCCACGTCGAGCACCGCGCGGTCCGCCGGGGGAAACTCGTCCACGCCGGAGGGACACAGGAAACACTTGAAGCCCGCGACCCCCGCGTCGATGAGCGCCTCCAACTCGTTCGCGTTGCCCGGAATCACGCCGCCCCAGAAGCCGTGGTCCACCTGACTGGACTCACGCGCCGCGCTCGCCTTGAGCTTCAGCGCCTCCAGCGTGGTGGTGGGCGGCAGCGAGTTGAGCGGCATGTCCACGACGGTGGTGATGCCTCCGGCCGCCGCCGCGCGCGTGGCCGTCGCGAAGCCTTCCCACTCCGTGCGGCCGGGCTCGTTGATGTGCGCGTGGCAGTCCACCACGCCGGGCATCACCACGTGATTGCCCACGTCCGTCACCGTCAGGGCGCCGAGGGCCTCTCCCGGCCCCGCTACCTTCTCCACCCGACCATCCTTCACCACCACCACGGCCTCGCGCATTCCTCCCGCCGCGAGGACGCGACGGCTGCGCAGCCCGAACTCACCACTGCTCATGGTTCGAATTCCTTCTCGTCGAAGCACTCCAGGGCGCTGAAGAACGCGTCCCGGTCATCCACGTAGAGCTGCCGCGTCACGCCCGCCGTCAGTCGAGGCAGGCTGTACTTCATGCCAGAGATGCTCGCGCCACCGAAGCCCAGCGAGAGCAGACACCCGAAGGTGTAGTTGAAGATGGACGCCAGATGCGGCGCGCGGCCCGGGTGCTTCTCCTGCAACTCGAAGCCGGGCCCCAGGTACGGATGACGCAGCAGGTCCGTGTGCGCCTGGCCCGAGGGCGGCGTGAAGCGGTCCTTCCAGAGCGCGATGTCCTGGTGCAGGTTCGCCAGCTCCGGCCGCAGCGAGAGGTCCGTCACGGTGCCGCTGCCGACGATGAGCTTGTCGAAGGTGTAGTGCCCCCGCGGCGTGGTGACGCGGACCTGTCCGTCCACTTCCTCGGCGCCCACCCACGGGCTCTCCGCGTGCAGGTGGAACTGGGGATACGCGCGGGCGCGGCGGTACGTGTCGGCGGGAGGCAGTTGCCCCATCTCGAAGATGCGGTGGATGAAGCGCCACTTGTCCGCGTCCGGCAGGTCCGCGTGGTGCTTGAGGAAACCGACGAACTCCGCCCAGCGATACGGGTTGACGGTGGGCAGCGTCTTGCGCCGGTAGAAGAGGTGCACCTCGCCCGCGCCGTGCTCCAGCGCGACGGAGGCGTTGTCGAACGCGGAGGCCCCCGCGCCGAGCACGCCCAGCTTGCGCCCCCGGAGCGCCTCGAAGTCGATGTCCTCGCGCGTCTGCGCGTACAACTCGCGCGGCAGCCCCGCCACCACCGCCGGGACTTCCCAGCGTCCCGAGCCGTCGATGCCCGTGGCCAGCACGATTTTTCGCGCAGGGAGGACCTCGACCTGCCCGGTGCGCAGGTCCTCCAGCGGCACCTGGAAGCAGTCGTCCTCCGCGCTCCACGTCAGCGCACCCGCGCGCGAGCGGCAGCGCACGGGGATGCCCAGCGTGCGCCGATACCACCCGAGGAAGTCCGCCCACAGCTCCTTGGGGATGCGCTCCAGGGAGGTCCAGGCGGCCTCGCCGTACTGGGCCTCGAACCAGGACTGGAAGCAGAGGTTGGGGAGGTTGTGGTCGGGGCCGGTGAGGTGCTTGGGCGTGCGCAGCGTGTGCATGCGCGCGAAGGTCTTCCACGGCCCGGCGAGGTCCTGCTCTCCGTCATCGACGACGAGCAGGTTCGTCACCTTCTCGCGCATCAACCCGAAGGCGGCGGTGAGGCCGCTCTGCCCTCCCCCGATGATGAGGACATCCAGCACGGCCTTGCCGGCGCGGGTGCGGCGAGGGAGCACCCAGGAGCGCCGGGGATACTCCAACCGCTCGAGGTCCTTCCGGAGCGCCTCTTCCAGGGCGACGAGGCCAGGAACAGGCGGCATCACGGGGCTCGGGGGCGGGATGCGCATGCCCCATCGTAACCGCGCGCTGTGTCGCGCGGTCAATGTGCCCCCCTCGCGCGGTATGAGCCGCCAGGCGGGGTGGTGGGAAATACCCGGCCTGCCTGGGGGTTGACAGCGGGTGTCCGGGCGCTGACGACGGCCCGCTTCCACGCTTCCCCGGTGGAGCGGGTTGGTTAATGCTCGCCCGCCCTTTTTCTTCGCCCCGTCCCGAGGTCTTCCGCGTGATCAACGCCATCCCCCGCGTCCCGGCTCCCCGAAACGAGCCCATCCTGCCCTACGCGCCCGGTGCGCCCGAGCGCCGTGAACTCCAGGCCACGCTCAAGCGCATGGCCGGTGAGCAGATTGACATCCCGCTGCTCATCGGCGGCAAGCAGGTGCGCAGCGGCAAGACGGACACCGTCCGCATGCCGCACCGGCACTCGCACGTGCTGGCCACGCTGCACGAGGCGGACGCCAGCCACGTGGAGCAGGCCATCCAGGCCGCCCTGGCCGTGAAGGAGGACTGGGCGCGCATGTCGTTCACCTCGCGCGCCGCCATCTTCCTGCGCGCCGCGGAGCTGCTCGCCACGCGCTACCGCCCGCTCATCAACGCGTCCACCATGCTGGGTCAGTCCAAGACGGCCCACCAGGCGGAGATCGACGCGGCGTGCGAGGCCATCGACTTCCTGCGCTACAACGTCCACTTCGCCGAGCAGATTCTCGCCATCCAGCCGGAGTCCTCGCCGCAGACGTGGAACATGCTGGACTACCGTCCGCTGGACGGCTTCGTGTTCGCGGTGGCGCCGTTCAACTTCACGTCCATCGCGATGAACCTCTGCACCGCGCCGGCCATCATGGGCAACGTGGTGCTGTTCAAGCCGTCCTCCACGGCCGCGCTGAGCGCCTGGTACTTCATGGAGCTGCTGCGCGAGGCGGGCCTGCCCGACGGCGTCATCAACATGCTCAACGGCGACGGCCCCACCGTGGGAAACCCGACGCTGGCGAGCCCCCACCTGGGCGGCATCCACTTCACCGGCTCCACGCCGACGTTCAACTCCATGTGGAAGACGGTGGGAGAGAACATCGGCAGGTACAAGCAGTACCCGCGACTGGTGGGAGAGACGGGCGGCAAGGACTTCATCGTGGCGCACGCGTCGGCGGCGGACGATGTGGACGCGCTCGCGGTGGCCATCGTCCGGGGCGGCTTCGAGTACCAGGGGCAGAAGTGCTCGGCGGCCAGCCGCGTCTACGTCCCCGAGTCCCTGTGGCCCAAGCTCAAGTCCCGCCTCCAGGGGCTCATCGGCGACATCCGCATGGGCGACGTGACGGACTTCCGCAACTTCATGGGCGCCGTCATCGACGAGAAGTCCTTCAAGAAGGTCTCCTCGTACATCGACCTGGCGAAGCAGGACGGCGAGGCGAGCATCGTCGCGGGTGGCGAGGCGGACCGGAAGGAAGGCTGGTTCGTCAAGCCCACGCTGGTGCAGCTCACCAACCCGCGTCACCGCATCCTGCGCGAGGAAATCTTCGCGCCGCTGGTCGGCGTGTATGTGTATCCCGACGCGAAGTACGTGGAGACGCTGCGCGAGGTGGACCAGAGCGCGACGTACGCGCTGACGGGCGCCATCTTCGGCCGTGACAGGAAGGCCATCGACACGGCGATGAGCGAGCTGCGCCACGCCGCGGGCAACATCTACATCAACGACAAGCCCACGGGCGCGGTGGTGGGCCAGCAGCCCTTCGGCGGCTCGCGCGCGTCGGGCACCAACGACAAGGCGGGCTCACTGCTCAACCTCATCCGGTGGACCAGCCCTCGCACGGTGAAGGAGAACTTCGCGCCGCCCGTGAAGGTGCCGTATCCCTTCATGGACAGCGACCCCCACGATGGGGGTATCTAGGCTCGTATGAGCCGAGTGTTCCCCGGCATCGCCGGGTTGGAGACGTACGCGTTGGTGGACGGTGGGTGCCGCGTGGAGGTGATTCCTTCACGCGGGGCCCTCGTCTCGAGGATGACGGTGGACGGCGACGAGGTGCTCTACCTCGACGAGGCCACCGTGGCGGACCCGGCGAAGAACGTGCGCGGTGGCATCCCCGTGCTGTTCCCCATCGCCGGGCCCCTTCCGGGTGACACGTACCCGGCGGACCGCAAGTCCTTCACGATGTCGCAGCACGGCTTCGCGCGCAGGCTGCCGTGGACCGTGCGCCAGGCGGAGGACTCGCTGCTGGTGCTGGGGCTGTCCTCCACCGAGGAGACGCTGCGCCAGTTCCCGTGGGCCTTCGACGCGCAGCTCACCTTCTCCCTGGTGGGCACGCGGCTCACGTTGGACTTCGACGTGGAGAACCGCGACACGCGTCCCCTGCCCCTGCACCTGGGCTTCCATCCGTACTTCCGGGTGCCGGACGCGGCGAAGGCCGTGGCCACGGTGGACACGGACGCGACACACGCGTGGGACAACCGGAACAAGCGCGAGGTGCCCTTCACCGGGTTCGACCTGACGCTGGACGAGGTGGACCTGCACCTGAGGGACCACTCGGGCCCGGGGACGATTCTGGGACGTGGACCGGGCTTGAGGCCCGTGCACCTGTCGTGGAGCCCGGAGTTCAAGATGCTGGTGGTGTGGACCCTGCGCGGCAAGGACTTCGTCTGCGTGGAGCCATGGACGGCTGCTGCTGGAGCCCTGGCCACCGGTGAGGGCCTGCTGCACGTGGAGCCCGGTGAGCGCGCGTCACTCGCGTTCGACATCGAGGCGTGACCTCGGGTGCTCACGGTAGTGGCATCAGCCGAGCGGCGAACTCGCGCATGGCTGAGGCCACTGCCGGTGAGCGTCAAGGTAGTTGTCGCGTGAGAGAGTTCAGCCGATGCGCTTCAGCTCCTGCATCGCAGGGGTGAGGTTCGGAGAGGGGCCGAGACGGACGGGGCCAGCTGGCGTCGGATGGAGGTCTGGGCACGGGCCCCTGCCACAAGCTCATCTCTCTCGTGACCGACCTGTCCGTGCTCGGGGAGCGATGCTCGAAGGCGGCTGTCGCCTATGCGGAGGTGGAGCTGGCCGGCTGTGCGCAGGTCGTGCTGGGGGAGTGGACGGGGGAGGTCTTCGAAATGAAGGAGGGTGATTGGGGTTGGTTCCGGAAGCTCCGCGGGATGAAGCTGCTCCCAGGCAGGTCCGACGATCACTGGTCGTCCGACCAGCCCCCATGACGGAGCCTGGCATCGACAGTGATTGGCTCCTGTGGCCGCGGATGGAGTCCGGTGCGCTATAACCCTCCGCCATGGAGTTCTTCAAAAGACTTCTGGGATTGGAGAAGAAAGCCTCCGCGACCTCGCGCACCCGTGAGGTGCTGCTGCTCGAGGTGGAGGCGGTGTTGTATTCCCTCCCCTATGTGCTCAGCGTCAAACGAGTGGTGGATGAGTTTGCCGTGGGGTTCCGGGTGAATGGATCCTCCACCCGGATGAACCTGGAGAGCCTCTTGCTGGCCACGCAAGACATGACGCCGGAAGAGCGCTCCCACCATGTCCGGCAGTTCTTCACCGCCCTCACGATGCCAGCGTCGCTCCCGGACTCCTGGGCGGACGTCCGGGAGAAGGTGATGCCCGTGGTTCGCCCGGCCTCTTTTGGTCCCAGGGCCTCGAGGGAGGTGGCCAACGCCCTGGTGGAGCGACGTCCCATCCCTTTCCTGCGGGTGCTGCTGGTGATGGAGCTGCCCAACTCCACCTCGCATATGTGGCATGAGCACCTGGCGAGGTGGGAGATCTCCGAGGAGGAGGCCTTCGCGGCCGCCTTCGCCAACCTCGCCCGTGTCGCTGACTCAGAAGATGACGTCTACGAATCCTCGCGGCTGCTGGACCCTGGCTTCCTCGCGTCTTGCGCTGGCAAGGTCAGCGGACGTCCCGTCATCAGCGTTCCCACACGCTCCAGATTCATCTTCACGGGTGGTCAGGATGAAGCCAGGGTCACCCAGTTGTGCGAGCAGGCGCAGTTGGAGTTCGAGTCCAACCCACACGCCATCTCACCCGCGCTCTACACCCTGGACAGCGCGGGCCGCGTGGCTCCCTATCTCCGCCGTGGCAATAATGAGCTCGCGCGACGCGTGCGCCACGGACACGCGTTGTTCGCGCTGAGGGAGTACGAACTCCAGAAGGAGAGCCTCCAGGCCTGGCATGAGGCGGAGGGCGTGGACACGCTCCTCTCCGACTTCACGCTCAACACCCGCAACACGGATGGGTATCCCCTCGCCTGGACGATGTGGATCAAGGACCAGGACATGCTGCTTCCCGAAGCGGACCTGGTGAGCATCGACGACGACGAGGGGGCCCCCTTCATCGTGTCCTTCCCCCTGGCGAGGCGCTTGGCGCCCGAGTGCTTTGAGCTGGTGCCGGACCTGTGGCCGACGCGCTATCGCACCGTCGCGTGGCCCGAACCCCGGGTCGTCGAACAACTGCGCGCCGCGACGGTCGACCTCGCGACGTTCGAAGCGGAGTAAGCCGTCATCCACTCACGCGCCACGCCTCGCGTCCATCAACACCTTCGCCAGGGATTGAAGCTCCGCTCGCAACCACTGACTGCGCGGTTCGCTGTCCTCGGAGCGGTGCCAGTACAGGTGTAGCTCCAGTCGGGGCAGCGCGAGCGGCATGGGCAACAGGTGGTTGTCGAGCTCCGCGTTGATCTCCTCCGCGCGGCGCCGGGGCATCGTCAACATCAAGTCTGAGCCGGACACGATGCGGCAGGCCGTCTCGTAGTGCCGGCAGCGCACCGTCACCTCGCGCTGGTATCCCAGACGGCTGAGCACCAGGTCCTCCACCGCCAACCCCGTGCGCCGCGAGGACACCGTGACATGTCGCGCGCCCATGTACGCCGCCACGTCCAATCGCCTGCGCTTGCGGCTCACCACGCAGAACGCGTCATGGGTAAAGGCCGTGTGCCGCAACTGAGCGCTGGTGGGTTGCTCCACGTCGATGGCCAGGTCCAACTTGCCGGAGGCGAGGTCTCGCTCCAGCCGCGTCCGCTCCAACCGAACACTGCTGATGCGTGCCTTGGGACTGTGCTCCCGGAGCCGAGCCACGAGCCGGGGGACGATGGACGGCTCCAGCATGTCGCTCATCGCCAGCGTGAAGGTACCCACGTCCCGAGTGGGCTCGAAGCCCCGGGTGTGATGCACCGCCTGCTGCAGCAGGGCCAGCGCTTCGCGAATCTCCGGGGCCAGCCGCTCCGCCAGCGGCGTGGGCGCCACCCCGCGTCCCTCGCGGACAAACAAGGGCGCCCCCAGTTGCTCGCGCAGACGGGTCAGCGCATGGCTCACCGCGGACTGGCTGAGGAACAGCACCTCCGCCGCGCGCGTCAGGTTGCGCTCCCGGTAGACGACGTCGAACACCCTGAAGAGGTTGAGGTCGGGGGCCCCCTGCCGTCGCGCTGAATCCTGAACTGGGCTCATGACGACACATGACCAACATTCAGTGGATTCAACAAGAGACGGGTGCCAAGGATGGCCTCCTCTCGTGAGAGGAGGCTGCACCGTGAACTTCGAGCCGAGCGCCAAGGCCAAGGACTACCTGGAGCGCGTGAAGCAGTTCATGCGCGAGCACATCGAGCCCGCCGAGGAGCGCTACTACCAGGAGGTCATGGAGGCCTCTCGTGGCGGTGACTGGAAGACCTGGCCTGTGTCCTCCGTCATGGAAGACCTCAAGGCTCGCGCCAAGGCCAAGGGACTCTGGAACCTCTTCCTCCCGGACGAGAAGCTGGCCCCGGGCCTCACCACGCTCGAATACGCCCC
This sequence comes from Myxococcus sp. CA051A, assembly GCF_013336705.1. NCBI lineage: Bacteria > Pseudomonadati > Myxococcota > Myxococcia > Myxococcales > Myxococcaceae > Myxococcus > Myxococcus sp. CA051A. The sequence continues at coordinate 25,354 of NZ_JABUMS010000013.1, forward strand.
CATCGCCGAGGAGACCGGGCGCAGCCTGATGGCCCCCGAGGTCTTCAACTGCAATGCCCCCGACACCGGCAACATGGAGGTGCTGTGGAAGTACGGCACCCCCGCCCAGCAGGAGCGCTGGCTCAAGCCGCTGCTCGCGGGTGAAATCCGCTCGGTGTTCTGCATGACGGAGCCGGGCGTGGCCTCCTCGGACGCCACCAACATGGAGGCCACCGCCGTCGTCGAAGGCGACGAGGTCATCCTCAATGGCACCAAGTGGTGGTCCACCGGCCTGGGGCACCCCAACGCCAAGGTCACCATCTTCATGGCGCGCACGCCCGACGCCGGGGGCGACCGTCACCACCAGCACTCCATGGTGCTCGTGCCCCTGGACGCGCCGGGCGTCACCATCAAGCGCATGCTGCCCGTCTTCGGCGAGTACGACGCGCCCCACGGCCACGGCGAGGTGCGCTTCGACAACGTGCGCGTGCCGCTCTCCAACATCATCGGCGGTCCGGGCATGGGCTTCGAGATTGCCCAGGGCCGACTGGGCCCCGGCCGCATCCACCACTGCATGCGCTGCGTCGGCGCGGCGGAGCGGGCGCTCGAGTTGATGATTGACCGGGGCATGAACCGCACGGCCTTTGGCAAGCCCATCATGAACCTGGGCGGCAACCGCGAGCGCGTGGCCGAGGCCCGCATCGCCATCGACCAGGCCCGCCTGCTCACGCTCTATGCCGCGTGGAAGATGGACCAGGTGGGCCCCCTGGGCGCGATGACGGAGATTTCCGCCATCAAGGTCGTCGCCCCGAGCATGCTCCAGCACATCGTCGACGACGCCATCCAGATTCACGGCGGCGCGGGCGTGTCCAATGACACGGCGCTCGCGGGCTTCTTCGGACAGGCGCGCACGCTGCGGCTCGCGGACGGTCCGGACGAGGTGCACAAGGGCGTCATCGCCCGAATCGAACTGGCCAAGCGCGGCTTCTCCAGGAAGTGACCCACCATGGCAACCCACGCCACGCCTTCCACTTCGCTCGACGCACCCGGCTCCATCCGCGCCGGTGAGGAGCTGAACGTCGCCGCCGTCGATGCCTGGCTCAAGCAGCAGGTACCCACGCTCGAGGGCTCGCCCACGGTGACGCAGTTCTCGGGGGGCGCGTCCAACTGGACGTACCGCCTCAAGTACCCGAACCGAGACCTCATCCTTCGCCGGCCGCCCGCGGGAACGAAGGCGAAGTCCGCGCACGACATGTCGCGCGAGTTCCGCGTGCAGAAGGCGCTCAAGCCCACCTACCCGTGGGTGCCGGAGATGGTGGGCCTGTGCCAGGACCCCGCCATCATCGGCGCGGACTTCTACGTCATGGAGCGCATCGAGGGCATCATCCCTCGCGCCAACATGCCCCGGGGCATGAACCTCAGCCCCGCGGAGACGCGCAAGCTCTGCCTCAACGTCGTTGACCGGCTGCTGGAGCTGCACGCCGTGGACGCCCAGGCCGTGGGCCTGTCGTCGCTCGGCAAAGGGGCCGGCTACCCGAGGCGCCAGGTGGAGGGTTGGTCGGACCGCTACGAGAAGGCCCGGACGTGGAACGTGCCGAGCTTCAAGTACGTGCGCGCCTGGCTCAAGGACCACATCCCCGACGACGTCGCCACCTGCGTCATCCACAATGACTGGCGCTTCGACAACGTGGTGTTGGACCCGGGAGACCCCACGCATGTCATCGGCGTGCTCGACTGGGAGATGGCTACGCTGGGCGACCCGCTGATGGACCTGGGCAGCGCGCTGGCCTACTGGGTCCAGACCGATGACGACTTCTTCATGCGCGCCACGCGGCGCCAGCCCACGCACGTGCCCGGCATGCTGCGCCGCCAGGAGGTCGTCGACTACTACCTCCAGCGCTCCGGCCTGAAGCCCGCCAACTGGACGTTCTATGAGGTCTTCGGAATCTTCCGGCTCGCCGGCATCATCCAGCAAATCTATTACCGCTATCACCACAAGCAGACGCGCAATCCGGCGTTCAAGAACTTCTGGTCGCTGGTGACGTACTTCGACTGGCGCTGCAAGCGCCTCATCCGGAAGGGTGGCCGCTGATGGGCGTCGTGTATCTCATCCGTCATGGTCAGGCGTCCTTCGGCGCGGAGAACTATGACCAGCTCTCCGAGACGGGCTACATCCAGGCGCGAGTACTCGGTGAGGCGCTCAAGCCACGGCTGACCGTGGACGCAGTGGTCACCGGCACGCTCACCCGCCACCGGCAGACGGCGGAGACGTGCCTCACCGCGATGGGCACGAGCCTCCTGCCCACGCGCACGCCGGGGTTCAACGAGTTCGACCATGACGAGCTCGTGGCCCGGCACACGCCGCGCTACGCGAATCACGCGGCCCTGGCGGAGGACCTCCTGGGTGCCGCGGACCCGCGTCGGGCGTTCCAGGAACTCTTCACCCAGGCCGTGGGGCGCTGGGTCGCCGGGAAACACGACGCGGAGTACACGGAGCCCTGGCCCAAGTTCCGGGAGCGCTGTGTGCGAGCGCTGGACGCACTCATCCAGGGTCTGGGGCCGTCGAAGACGGCGCTGGTGTTCACCTCGGGCGGCCCTGTCACGGCCATCTGCCAGCACCTGCTCCAGATTCCAGACGAGCACGCGTTCAGGTTGAACTGGACGCTCGCCAACTGTGGCATCACCAAGGTCATCTACAGTGACCGGGGCCGCTACATGTCGACGCTCAACGAGCACGCCCACTTCGAGGGCTCTCAGCGCGCCCTCATCACCTACCGCTGAGGAGCACCGCCATGCGCAAGAACATCCTGATTACCGGCGCCAGCTCCGGACTGGGTGAGGGCATGGCTCGCGAGTTCGCGGCGCGGGGACGCAACCTCGCGCTGTGTGCCCGGCGCACGGACCGGCTGGAGGCGCTGCGCTCGGAGCTGCTGGCGAAGCATCCGGACCTGCACATCTCCGTGCGTGCGCTGGATGTGAACGAGCACGAGCAGGTGTTCGAGGTCTTCGAGGCGTTCGCGAAGGACCTCGGTAGCCTGGACCGCATCATCATCAACGCGGGCATCGGCGTGGGGAAGCGGATTGGCACCGGGAACTTCGCCACCAACGCGAAGACGGCGCAGACGAACTTCGTGGCCGCGGTCGCGCAGTGCGAGGCGGCCGTGGGCATCCTGCGCAAGCAGGGCCAGGGACACCTGGTCACCATCTCGTCCATGAGCGCGATGCGGGGGCTGCCTCGGCATCTCACGGTGTACGCGGCGACGAAGGCGGGCCTCGCGACGCTGACGGAGGGCATCCGCGCGGAGCTGATGAACACGCCCATCAAGGTGTCGACGATTTATCCCGGGTACATCCACACGGAGCTGAACGCGGGGGCGAAGAACCTGCCCTTCGCCGTGGACTCCGCGACGGGCTCTCGTGCGCTGGTGAAGGCGATTGAGCGCGAGCCGGTGAGCGCCTACGTCCCCGGCTGGCCGTGGACGCTGGTGGGGTTCTTCCTGCGCAACCTGCCACTCAAGCTCGTCGCCCGGATGTCCTGAGCGGACCGAGTGGGAAGTCCTTCCAGCAAGCATCGGCTGAATAGCGAAGCGAGCGCCCAGGGTCGGCGAAGCAATTCCTGCCGCCGGGCTGCTCGCTCCGTGAGCCGCTCATAGCCCCACGGCAGGGCCTACCGTGGCGAGGGCTCGAAGACCTCGTCGAGGAAGCTCCGCATGGCGGCCCAGGAGCGCCTCGCCGCGGCTGGGTGGTACTGGAGCCCCGCCTGGGGGTTGTGCAGCCCCGGATAGGTGAAGGCGTGCATGGCGTGGCCATGGGCATGGAGCTGCCAGTCCGCTCCGGCCTCGGTCAGCTCGCGCGCCACGGCCAGCACATCGGGAGACGGTCCGGTCGGGTCTTCCCAGCCATGGAGGATGAGGACCTTGGCGGAGATGGGCGCCTGAGGTTCGAGCCGCGGTGGCTTGAGGACACCGTGGAAGCTCACCGCGGCCTTCAGGCCCGGCACGGCGCTCCTCGCCAGGTCCAGGGCGCACAGGCCACCGAAGCAGTAACCAATGATGGCGACCCGGTCGGCATCCACGAGGGGATGACGGAGCGCCGCTTCGAATCCCGCCACCAGCCTCCTGCGCAAGAGCGCGCGGTCCGCCATGAACGGAGCCATCAGGCGGGAGTTGTCATCGGCCACGCCTCCCCTCACGCCCTTGCCATAGACGTCCAGGGCAAAGCACACGTAGCCGAGCGCCGCGAGCTCCTCCGCCTTCTCTCGCATCGGGGCGTTCAGCCCATCCCACGCATGTGCGAGCAGGACGCACGGTCGACGGGCATCGCTTCGCGAGTCCCAGGTGACGTACGCCTCACAGTCAGTCCCGCCTTCTCGATACTCGACGAACGTCCCCTGCCCCATCGCGCTGGCTCCTCTCTCATCCAGAGGAAAGACAGTCTGGAGCGCCGTCCCACGAGCGTATTGAACGAATGCGACAAGCCCCCGGCACTCGCCACGGTGGAGCGAGAGAGCATCCGTCAGAAGAAGTGGGCCAGTCCTTCGGGTGCGGCATCCCGGGCCTGGGCGAAGTACTCGGCGAGAATCGACTTCGAAGCACGTGAGTACCTTCCTGGCGTCATCCCCAGGTGGCGACGCCACTGTCGAATCTGATGGGCCTGGTCGCTGAAGCCCTGGAGCGGGTCTCCCTTCCCCGTCTGGGCCGCGTGGAGACTGGATTGAATCCGGTCGAGCCCGAGCAGTTGCTTGGGCGTGTGCCCCGCGTACAGGCTGAACCAGCGCTCGAGCTGCCGTCTGGACACAGACACATCTCTCGCGGCCTCGTCCACGCGCGAAGTCCGCAGCAGGGTCGCCCAGGCATGTCCCAACTGGCTCACACCGACGAGGGCGCGGCTCGCGGACAAGCGTCGCAGCAGCCAGTCATCGAGGCGCGCGGCGACACGACGTGGAGCCCACGCGGCGGCGAGGTCATCGCAGAGCCGCCGCGCGGCGCCATCCCCCAGGACGCCACCGAGTTCCAACATGTCGTCGCGGCTGTCCTTCCCCAAGGAGGGAAAGAGACGCGCGAGCCCCGGTGGTCGCAGCATCACCATCACGAAGGAGCAGCCCTCTCCGGAGCTCCAGTTCCGGGGATGACTCTGGATGCCCAGCAGCGAGGCGCGGGGCGCTCCCGCGGCGAACTCACTCGCACAGGGCCGACCGAAGTTGAGCGTCAGCACGGCGCCCGCGTGAGGCGTCGTCCGGATGGGCTTGCCCTCGTACGAACCCTCCAGGTCCTCGATGAACCAGTACCCCATCACCAGGGGAGAGAGCGCGGCATGCGGAGGAAGGGCCAGGAACGCCATGACGAAGCCGTTCCATCCTGACACCTCATGGGGTCCGACCGCACCCAAGAACGCGCCCGTCGACGGACTCCAAATACAGACAAGCCCGCGAAAATCCCCACCCTCGGCTCAACGCCATGCGGGCCACCGGAAAGGTCTTTCGCGACCCGTGCGCTACAAGCCCCCTGAGTCCTCGCCTTGACGGCGCTGTTCGGACTCGCTGTAGAATCCCAGCATCAGGCTCCGCGAGTCGACGCGAGCTTTATTGGGGGAAAACACATGGGACTCAGGCAAGCGCTCGAGAAGCTCAATGCTGCGGTCGATGACCTCGTGACGCTGGAGGTCATCACCTACACAGGCCAGGTCAAACACGTCATCCAGAACGACAGCAAAGGCAATCCTGTCATCAATTGGGACAGCCTGACGCAGAGCGCGCTGCCCAAGACAGTCAACGGAGTGACGACAGAAGCAGTCATCAAGCTGGTCGCGGCGACTCAAATCAAGTTCGACGGAGACACGAAGCTCTTCCAGACGGATGAGCAGGACATTCCCCGGCTTCAGGAGCTGCTGGACGTGCACCGCAAGTCCGTGGAGACCAGCCTCGCTGCCCGGAAGGCCGTCGTGGACTTCTTCGCCGACACCCTCAAGGAGATTGTCTCCAAGACCTGAGCCCCCGGCCGAGCTCCCACATGCCGCCTCCATCGACGACACAGGGTCATGTCGCGGCCCTGTTCAATGGCCCCCGCAGACTCTCCGCGGCGCAGGGCGTGCCGCTGAGAGCCGGTGGGGAAGAGCCCCTCGCGAACGCATTGAACCTGGAAGAGAACCTCCAGATTCTGGAGCAGCGAACGGGGCTCGTCCCGCTCTCCGCCCTGACGCCCTCGTCGCAGGGAGCCAACTACGAGCGGTACCAGCTCGTGGTGCGCGCCGTCCGTCTGCGCCTGAGCCACCTCGGCTACGCCGTGGGAGACCCCACGAGCGACAAGATGAATGCGGAGCTCCTCAAGGGGCTCAACGTCTTTCGCAGGGACATCGGGCTGGAGGCGAGTGGCGCCACCATCGAGCAGGCCACGTGGGATGCGCTCCAGGAGTTCGTCACGCTGGAGGACCCGCTCCAGATCGACAAGTGGTACCCCGTCGGTGGAATGGCGCGTCCCGTGCTCGTGCGCGCCGTCCAGCTCCGCCTGACGACGCTGGGCCTGCGCCCCAACGTCCCCGTCGACCCGAGCGACACGAACAACCTGCGCATCCAGCTCGCCCGTTTCCGCGCCGTCGCCGCCGAGCTGGGACTCATCCCCTCCAGCAACATCTCCGAGCGCCAGGCCATGGAGCTGGTGCTGTCTCACGATGCCCTCGTGGACAAGGTGGCGAAGGCCGCCCCTCCCGTGCGTCAGGCGCTGGAGGGGCTGGCACTGTCCGAACAGAACCTCTCCGCCGCACGGCGTTTTCTCCTGCGACTCGCGCGCAACGAGCTGTGGCTGAACGGCTATCCCCTGGGCGACATTCGGGAGCCCGCCACCCAGCAGAAGATGCTCAAGGCGCTGGACCTCTACTGGCGAAACAATCCGAAGAGGCCCCTCACCGTGGCCGCCATGGAGAGCGCCACCCACCAGGTCACCCCGGAGCTGTTCGAGGACTTCGCACGCCAGCAGCGCGAAGAGGATGTCTCTCGCGACGACATCCTCGGCTTCGTCCGGGCCAACGAAGCCGAGCTCCAGGACTACTGGACGAGCGAGGTCGACAACTCGGACTTCTTTCTCTGGGACGGCATCAAGCGCACCTTCAAATGGCTGAAGCGGCAGGTCGTGCGACTCGGACAGTCCCTGTCGACCATCTTCGAGGCCGTCGGTGACTTCGTCAGGACCCTGGCGCGCAATGTCTTTCGCTCACTCTTCCGCGTCGCCAACGAGGTGCTCGGCGCGGTGAGCCGAGCCGCCACGGCCTTCGTGGACGGCATCGGCATCTTCCTGGGCGGAGAGCTGCTCCCCCCTGCCCCACGGCTGAACATGGGCTGCCGGCTCAACATGGACTGCGACACCGTCCTGCTCATCGACCAGGAGGCTCCGTTGGAGGAGGCGCGAAGCCTCTTGCGGCGCCTGGAGCGGGTGACGGCCGCGCTGGGGCTGGCGGGGGCCGTCCTGTCACTGGTCATCCGACTCGTCGCGAGCGCGGCCACGGGCGTCATCGGATGGCTCACCTTGATTGCCAGCCTGGTGCATTCGGCGCCCGAAATCATCGCCAAGGTCTCGGCGCTCGCGGCGCTGGGCTGAGCCCTCTCGCTGAAACAACCCAGGAGGAAACATGGTGCGTTTTCAGGTCAAGCGGCAGGTGAACATCGACGCTTCTCGCGGAGCCAGGCTGCGCGAGGCCCTCGACATCCTCGAGCGCATCGTGAACTCCAAGTCGTTCCGTCTCCGGGTCCTGGAGCACTCCGCCTACACCTGGAACGAAGGACTCACGAACGAGCAGATTCTCAACCGGCTCATCTGGGGGCAACCCACGCCGCCGCTGGGTGCCCTCGCCGTGCCGCGCCTCGTCTTCTTCGACTACGAGCTCGTGCAGCGGCCCATCTGGAAGAAGCTGTCATCCGTTCGCGGGTGGCGCATTCCGGAAACCAACGACATCTATACCTACGTGGACGCCTTCGACTCGATGAGCCCTTCGGAGCTGGCCTCTCATCTCGGACATGAGGTCGTTGGCCATCTCGCCGGTGAGTTCGACCACCCCTCGCGGAAGGACCCCGAGCGAGACGCATCGGTGCCCTACGTCATCGACGACTTCATCGAGGAGCTCGCGGAGAAGCTGCCGCTCGACGAAGCCGCCTAGCTCCCCGTCGACTCAAGCCAGTTCGGACCGGGCGGCCTCGACGCGGAGCTCGCCGTCCTCGTTCTCCGCCCCGTACCGCAGCGACTCCCACGCGAGCATCACCTGCTTGCGCGCGGGTCCCCAGCGGTAGTCCCCGAAGACGCCCGTCTTGCGCAGCACGCGGTGGCAGGGAATCAGCAACGCCACGGAGTTGCCTCCCACCGCCGTGCCCACCGCGCGCACCGCCTTCGGCTTGCCAATGGCCCGGGCGAGGTCCTCGTACGTCGCCACCTCTCCCGGCGCCACGCGCAGCAGCGCCTGCCACACCTGCACCTGGAACGGCGTCCCCTTCACCAGCACCGACAGCGGCGTGCGCCCACTCGGCGGCGCCTCCGGGAAGATGCGCTCCACCCACGGCGCCGTCTCCCGAATGGACTCCACGAAGGTCGCCTTCGGCCACTGCGCTCGCAGCTCCGCCAGCGCCTGCGCTTCCGACGCCCCCGTGAGGAAGTGCAGTCCGCAGATGCCCCGCTCACACACGGCAATCAGGCACTCTCCGAAGGGCGACACATGCACCCCGTGGTGCACCGTGAGCCCCTCGCCCCCGAGCTTGAACTCCCCCGGCGTCATCGCCGTCAGCGTGACGAAGAGCTCGTGCAGTCGCCCGCCCCCCGACAGCCCCACGGCGAACGACGTGTCGAGCACGCTGCGCCGCTCGGCCAGCAGCCGACGCGCCGAGCTGAGGGTGTGCACCTGAAGGAAGCGCTTCGGGCTGATGCCCGCCCAGCGGGTGAAGAGGCGCTGGAAGTGGAAGGGGCTGAGCCCCACGTGCGCCGCGACGTCGTCCAGGGACGGCTGCTCGCGCGCATGCGCATCGAGATAGAGAATCGCCTGCTCGATTCGGGCGTAGTCGCTGGTCGCCATGTCCCGGCTCCTGGCTGAAAGGTGTGTCCTCCCCTCGGTATGGCCCCCGGACCCCGCCCCTTCAACCCGGTTCTTGCGCCCTCTCGGAACGCCACGGGCCGCAAGGACCGGGTCGCTCGCCTGGAGGCAGGGGCCTACGCTGCCACCCATCAGCCCCCCACCCGGAGCCCCGCATGCGCCTCTACGACTACGCGCCTTCCGCCAACGGCTACAAGCTGCGCCTCCTCTTGTCCTGGCTCGACAGACCCTACGAGCTGGTCCCCGTGGACATCTTCGCGGGCGAGAGCCGCACGGAGGACTTCCTCCGCCACAAGAACCCGGATGGCCGCATCCCCGTCCTGGAGCCCGAACCGGGGCGCTTCCTCGCCGAATCCAACGCCATCCTCCTCTTCCTCGCCGAGGGCACGCCGCTGCTCCCTCAAGACGCCTTCGAGCGCGCGCAGGTCCACCAGTGGCTCTTCTTCGAGCAGAACGCCGTGGAGCCCAACATCGGCACCGCGCGCTTCTGGAAGCTCACGGGCCGAGCCCCTCGCCACCCGGAGACCTTCCTCCTGCGCATCGAGGCGGGTCGCAACGCCCTCAAGTCCCTGGAGCGCCACCTCCAGCACCGCACCTTCCTCGTGGGCGAGCGCCCCACCGTCGCCGACATCGGCCTGTATGCCTATGCCCACGTCGCCCCTGACGTGGGCCTGGACCTGGGGGACTTCCCCGCCGTGTCCGCCTGGCTCGCGCGCGTGAAGGCCCGCCCCGGCCACATCGGCGCGCTCGCCCCGTACACCGCGAACGCCCACGTCACGAACCCGTGAGAGGGATTCCCGCGCCGTCGTGGAATCCCACGACACCGTGGCGCTGCGAGTGTCACACGCCTCTCACGCCGCGCCCTGGCACGGTGGGTCGGCTTGACTCGCGTGGGGCGAGCGTTTATCCCTAGCGGCGATGACGTCCCTTCTCGCCATGCGTCGAATGTCGATGACAGGTGGGCTCCCGCCCGCCCGTGTCGGCTGACGTCCATCCGACCCTGGCGAGCCACCGAGCCCACCCACCCCGCGAGGGTCGGTGGGCTTCGTCGTTTCTGGCCCTCCTTCAGCGCCCTCGCTCCACCCCGTAGGAGCCGAGCGAAGCCCGTCACGCCCGAGCTGAACCTCGTTCCCTCCCGGACGCCCCCGCGCGCCCGCGACAACACCCGCTTGTCCGGAGTCTCCCTTGGCCTCCCTCCCCTGCGCGCCCACGCCGCGCCTCTTTGAAGTGACCACGCCGGACCTGACGCTGGAAGCAGGCGCCCGCCTCACTCCCCACCTCGTGCGCGGCTGGTGGTGGGGCCCCGAGGACGACCTGCCGTGGCTCCACGCACGCGCCCGGCTCCTCCCGGACGAAGAAGCCCAGGCCACCTCGCCGCGCGTCGTCCGTCGCACCCTCGCCGAGCAACACCACGCCGTCGAGCGCGACCGCCGTCGAAGTACCACCCGCCCCTCCGCGCGCGTGCCCACCGTGCTGCTCGTGCACGCGCTCACCGGAGACATGCGCGCGGGAGGAGAAGGCGGCTGGTGGGAGCCCGTCATCGGCCCCGGCCGCGCGTTGGACCCGACGCGCGTGCGGCTGTTGTGCTTCAACAACCTCGGCTCCTGCTACGGCACCACGGGCCCCGCCGACGAAGGCTTCCCCCGCCGCGCGGACGACACGCGCTTTGGCCCCGCGCCCACGCTCGCCAAGGGGGACCTCCGACAAGACGAGCAACACCTTCCCGCCACCGTCACGCCGTGGGACCAGGCCCGCAGCATTCTCCTCGCGCTCGACGCGTTGGGCATCCAGGAGGTGGACCTCGTCACCGGCGGCTCGCTGGGCGGGATGATTGTCCTCTGCCTCGCCGCCCTCGCTCCCGAGCGCTTCGCGCGCATGGCCCCCATCGCCACCGCCGAAGCCGCGTCCTCATGGGTGGTGGGCCTCAACCACGTCGCGCGGCAGGCGCTGCTCCTGGACCCCGGCTTCCCTGAGGCCCCCCACCGCGGCCTCGAGCTGGCACGACAGCTCGCGATGCTCACCTACCGCGCCGAGCCCGGACTCGAAGCCAGTCAGCAGCGCCCACCCACGTGGTCCTCCCGCGCGCTCTACCCCGTGCAGAGCTACCTGGAGCACCAGGGGCGCAAGCTGGAGGCCCGCTTCGACGCGCGCGCCTACCTCGCGCAGCTGGGCGCCATGGACCACCACGACCTCGCCCGTGCGCCGCACGGTGGACTGGAGCGCATCCGCGCGAGCGCCCTGTGCGTGGGCATCGACAGGGACCAGCTCTTCTTCCCCGAGCACATGGAGGCCCTGGCCCGGCGACTGCGCGCGCTCGGACGCCATGCGGAGCACGCGGAGCTGTCCAGCCTGTACGGCCACGACGGCTTCCTCGTCGAGTGGGAACCCCTCGCGGCCCTGCTCACCCGAGCCCTCGCGCTTCCCTCGGCGCTGGAGCACGGCGGCGCCGCGCTCGCGTCCACCAGCGCCACCCGCCCCGCGACAGCGAGGACGGTGTGACGCCGGGATTCAGCCCACCTTGCGCTGCCCCGGGAGCGGCGGCGGGTCCTGGTGGGACCAGGTGGGCGGCTCCGCCTCGCACGAGAAGGCGCGCAGGCGGCGGTACTCCGGATACGACGCCTGGATGGCCAGGATGTCACCGGGGCGGATGACCTCCTCGCCCACCGGGTGCAGCCGCTCGTGGCTGCCGCGAAGCAGCGACAGCGCCAGCCCGCCGAACCTGTCCCGGATGTCGGAGATGGTCAGGCCGGGCAGGCCCTCGCGCGCCTCGAAGTTGGACACCACCATCAGGTGCTTGCCCAGGTGGAACGAGTGGATGATGCGCGGGTCCAGGGCCGCCAGCGCCATGGCGGGCGCGGCGAGCGACGAGCTGGAGAGCGCCTCCGCCTTGAAGGTGTCGCGCACCTTGCCGCTCAGGTCCTCGTCGAACAGCCGGATGACGACGCGGATGTTCGGGTTCATCCTCCGTGCATCCAGCGCGATGTTGAGGTTGGCCAGGTCATCGTCCGTCGCGCAGACGATGGCGGACGCGTCCTTCACGTTGGTGCGCGGCAGGCACAGCGGGCTGCGCGTGTCGTCGATGAGCAGCGGCACGTTCTCGTCCCGCAGCGCGGAGACGAAGGCCGCGTCCTCGCGCTTCTCCACCACCACCACGTCCTTCTCCATCTCCCTCAGCTGCGCCACCACGCGGTAGCCCACCCGCCCCGCCCCGCACACCACGACGTGGCCCTTCATCGTCTCGGTGACCACTTCAATCCACTCCTTGTCGTTCTTGTGCCGGGCGAAGAAGAGGTAGGCGAAGCGCACGACGCCGTCCGCCACCAGGGCGATTCCCGCCGGGGGAATCACGACGTTCAAAAGCTCGATGAGCCAGTCGTGCACGTAGGGCAGCGACGGTTGGCCATAGAGCAGGAAGTAGACGTGGTGCAGGGCTTCGCCGAAGGAAATCGGGTCCCCGTCCGCTCCCTTGTAGCGCCAATGGAACATCAAGGGCCCCACCACGAACAGGGCCACGGCCAGCCCCATCGTGGTGCGGAAGCGGCGCAGCAGCGCGCGCAGATATCGGACGTTGGCCCGGAAGTGCCGGCGGGAGCCCACCATGGTCGCGGACCCTACTACGACGCCGGGGTGATGCCCGTCTCGGCCGCGTTCCGCGCCCGCCGCCGCTCCACCAACCACACCAGCAGGACGCCCAGCTCGTAGCAGAGCAACATGGGCCCCGCCATCAGCGACAGGTTCACCACGTCACCCGTCGGGGTGATGATGGCCGCCGCGATGAGGCACACCACGAAGGCGTGGCGCTGGTACTTGAACAGCCACTTCGACTGCACCACGCCCACCACGCCGAGCAGCGCCATCACCAGCGGCAGCTCGAAGATGATGCCGAAGGCGAGGATGAGCAGCAGCACCAGCGACAGCTGCTCGTGCATCGTCAGCATGGGCCGCGTCCACCGCGCCGCCTCGTGCCGCGCCTCGCCCGCGGACAGCTCCTTCTCCAGCTTCCACAGGCCGGACAGCTCCTCGGTGCGCGTGGGCGCCACGCCCGCCAGCAGGCTCGCCGCCTCGTCCATGGCCACCGACGCCGCCGCGTAGTCCTGCTTCGCGTAGGCCGTCACCGCCACCACCTTCTTCTCCACCGCCTGCCGCAACACGCCGCGCGACTGGACGCCGTAGCCGTCCGCCGCCGCGTCCACCAGCTTGCCCAGTCCGGCCAGCCGGGACTTCAGCTCCACGGACTGCGAGGGCGCCCGCTCGGGGGCCGGTGACTGACCTTCTCCATCCGCGCGCAGCGAAGCGCTGGTCTCCTTCGCCAGCGCGCCCGCCCGCTCCGCGTCGCCCACGCGCAGGAAGCGCAGGGCGTCATCCGCGCGCAGTCGGGCCGTGTCCAGCCGCTGCTCCAACGCGAGCGTCTCCTCCTCGTTGAGGAGGAACTTGAACATGGAGGGCAGCACCGCGAAGTAGCAGAAGCACGCGCCCGCGATGAAGGCGAGCGAGCCGAACATGACGAAGGGCGCCGCGTAGCGCCGCTCCTCCGGGAAGAGGCCGGGCGAGACGAAGCCCCAGATCTGCCAGAGGATGACGGGCGTGGTGAGGAAGATGCCGCAGTACACGCCCACCTTCATCAGGACGTTCAGCTCCTCGATGCCGGACGTGTAGATGAGGGCGCGGTTGCCCTCCGGGAGCGCGTCCAGCACCGGCCGCATCAGCACGCCGAAGATGGGCTTGGCGAACAACAGCGACACCGTCCCCAGGATGAAGACGGCCAGGGTGCACTTGAAGAGGCGCCCGCGGAGCTCCGACAGGTGCTCCATCAAGCTCATCCGCAGGTCGGAGTCAGCGGCAGTCTGGGAACTCAGGGGTCAGCTCCGTTTCGGCGCGTTGCGCGCCACGGTTCCAGGCAGTGGCGCGAGGCGGGGCAGGCCATCCGCGCCCACGCTCTCGGCGGCGTCGGAAGAAGGGGTGGAGGAAGGCGTCTCGGTGGGCGCGACGGGCTCGGAGACGGCCGTGGGCGCCCCATGCTCGGACACGGACGAGGGGGCGGGGGCGGGCTCGGGGAGGTCCACGCCATCCAGGCCCAGCGGCGCGCGCGGATGCCGCGCTTCCGGCGTGGGCTCCGTGGACTCGGAGACAGAGTCGGCGGGCGGCGCGAGGTGCGTGTCCGGCGGCAGCGCCTGGGGGGCGGGCGAGTGCGCGAAGGCCGTCCCGGGGCGGATGGGCGGGGTGGGGTCGCGGTTCAGCTCGTGGTCCATGGTGTAGAACTCACGCTCCACCACGTTGCGGACCTCGTCCGTCTGGCGACGGAACTCCCGCATGAACTTGCCGATGGCACGCGCCAGCTCGGGCAGCCGCTGCGGCCCGAGGATGAGCAGCGCGGCCACCGCGATGAGCACCATTTCGCCTGCGCCGATGTTGAACATGTCCTGACGGGCTCCCCGAAGCAGCCCGGTTTATCGCGCCCCGGGCCCCCTGGCGCAACCGCTCGACGCTTCCGGACGTCCGCCCGTCACCGTGGGCGGGGGGCAACCGGGCCCACCACCGGGCCCACACACTACTGGTGTGGGTGTGACTGGGGCGACAAGGGGACGGCCAGGCCCTGCTCGGCAGGCACCGCCAGCGCCCGGGCCTGCTCCTTCGAGCGGACCTGACGCTCCACCACCCACAACACCGGCGGCAGCAAGAGCGACATGCCCATGGACACCCCGGCCACGAGCCCCATTCCGCCCAGCGTGCCGTCCGGCAGGTCCGTCAGGAGCTGCGCGCTGAGAAAGGCGCCCAGGGCCGCGGCCATGTGCTGGACGGCGGACTGCAACGACATGAAGCGCGCGCGCACCGGGTTGTCCGGCACGCGCGAGGTGAGCGTGTTGTAGGACACGTTGCGCACGCCCATCGCCGTCATGAAGAGCACGAAGAGCAGCGGAATCGGCAGCCACTGGGGGTAGCGCACGAAGCCCACGTAGGTGGCGACCAGCACCAGCAGCGAGCCGGCCGTGCCGACCTTGAAGGCCCCGAGCCTGTCCACCAGCGGCCCCGCCAGTCGCAGGGTGATGAAGCTCACGATGCCGCCGACGAAGTACGGCAGCCACAGCATGTCGCGCGGGTAGCCCAGGTTCTGCTGGAGGTAGGCGGAGATGTTGGGGATGAGGACGAAGCCCGCCATCATCACCACCGCCGTCATGAGGTAGGACAGCTGCACCTCGCGGCGACCGAGCAGCTCCAGCACGCCCACCGTCTGCACCGGCCCGCGACCGTTCACCAGGTGTCCTCGCACCGGTGGCAGGAAGAAGATGGCGCCCAGCGCCACCAGCAGGCCCAGTCCCGCCACCACGAAGAAGGGCAGACGCCAGCCTCCGTGCTCGGCCAGCTTCAGCGCCATGGGCACCCCCGCCACCGAGGCGATGGAGAAGGCCCCCATCACCGCGCCCAGCGCCCTGCCCCGCCGCTCCACGGGAATCAGGTCCGCGATGATGGACAGGGACAGCGACGTGGCGGGCCCACCGAAGATGCCCGCGACGACGCGCGCCATGAGCAGCGTGGACATGCCCGTGGCCAGCCCTCCGGCCGCCGTGGCGAGGACCAGGCCCAGCATGGACACCGCCAGCGCCTTGCGCCGGTCGAACCTGTCCAGGAAGTAGCCGCCCGCGAGCCCCGCCACGCTGGCCGCCGCGGTGTACGCGCCGCCGATGGTGCCGATGTGAGAGGAGGCGATGCCCAGCCCCTTCGCGAAGTCCGGGCCCAGCGGCATCACCATCACGAAGTCCAGGATGTTGACGAACTGGACCGCGCCAATCAGGAAGACCACCCAGCGCTCGGAAACCTGTCGCTCTGTCGGCATGCCGACCCAGTCCTAAGCCATTCGCGGGCGCAGCGCACGACTCCTACACGCGGAAGCGACGCACCTCGCCCCGGAGGATCTCCGCCTGCCGCTGGAGGTTGTCGATGGCCTCCTCCAGTTGCTTGACGGAGCGTGTCTGGTGCTCGGACACGCCCTTGATGGTCTCCACGGCCTTGAGCACCTGCTCGCTGCCCTTGGTCTGCTCCTTCTGGGCGCGGTTCAGGTGCGTCACCATCTCGTTGATGCTCTCGATGGAGCGGGTGATCTGCTTGCTGCCGTGCGCCTGCTCCTGGCTGCTGCGCTGCACGTGGGCGGTGAGCGCCTTCATCTTCTCCGCGCTCTTCATGATCTGCTCGCCGCCCTTGGCCTGCTCGTTGGAGGCCTTGGAAATCTGCTGCACCGTCTCGCTGATGCGGTGGATGGAGGCCGTCACCTGCTTGCTGCCGCGCGCCTGCTCCACGGTGGCGCGAGCAATGGCCTTCACCATCTGCGTGGACTTCTGGGTGCTGTCGTTGATTTTGCGCAGCGCCCCTTCGGCCTCGCGGCCCAGTTGCACGCCCTCGTCCACGTTGCGCGCGCCCTGGTTCATCACCACCACGGCGTTGCGGCTCTCCTCCTGGATGCTGCGGATGAGCTCGGCGATTTCCTTGGTGGACGCGCCGGTGCGCTCGGCCAGGTCCTTGATTTCCTCGGCCACCACCGCGAAGCCCTTGCCGTGGTCTCCCGCCTGCGCGGCGATGATGGCGGCGTTGAGGGCCAACAGGTTGGTCTGCTCGGCCACGTCGTCGATGACGTTGAGGATGTTGCCAATCTCGGAGATGCGCCGGCCCAGGCTGTCGATGACGTCCGCCGTCGCCCGGCTGGTGTCCTTGATGCGGTCGATGCCGGTGAGCGTCTTGCGCAGCGCCTCCACGCCCGTCTGCGCGTCGTCGAAGACCTGCTCGGACAGGCGCGCCGTCTCCTTCGCGTTCGCCTCCACCTGACCGATGGCCGCGTCCATCTGGCTGATGGCCGAGGACGTCTCCTCCGTGGAGGACGACAGCTCCTGGATGTTCTTGGCGACCTCCTTGATGGAGAACGTCATCTCCTCAATCGCGCTGGTGGTCTCCTCAACGCTCGCGGCCATCGCCGTGACGTTCTCCGCCACCTCGTCATTGGTGGCGGCCATCTCCATGATGGAGGAGCTGCTCTCCTCCGCGCTCTGGTAGAGGACCTCCACGTTCTCCGCGATTCCGCGCAGCGAGGCCATCATCTCCACCATGGAGGAGGACGTCTCCTCCACGCGGGCCTGGACGGTGCTCGCGCCAGAGGACACGGTGGTGCCGGTGCGGTGGATCTGCTCGATGACCCCGGCCACCACGTCCGACACGCCGCGCACCCGACCCAGCGTGTCGCGCCAGCTCTGGGCGATGCGGTTGAGCGCCTCCGCCAGCAGGCCCAGCTCGTCGCGCGAGCTGATGTCCACGCGGCCGGTGAGGTCCGCCTCCGCGAGCCTCCGCGCCATGGTCATCATCGCGTCCAGCGGCACGAGGATGAACGCGCGGGAGATGAAGAAGGCCACGACGAGGAAGAGCGCCAGGCCGATGCCGAACGCCAGCAGCACCACCTGGCGCAGCGAGGTGACGACCTCGTCCAGCGACGAGAAGTTCACCGCCACCAGCACCTGACCTGGGCCCTCGCGCAGCACCACCGGGCGCACAATCGCCCGGTTGCCATTGTCGAACAGGGCGCCATCCAGGGGCGCGCCGGGACTGCCCTCCAGCCGCTGCCTCAGGTTCTTCAGCAGC
This sequence comes from Myxococcus sp. CA051A, assembly GCF_013336705.1. NCBI lineage: Bacteria > Pseudomonadati > Myxococcota > Myxococcia > Myxococcales > Myxococcaceae > Myxococcus > Myxococcus sp. CA051A. Next base: position 43,018 of record NZ_JABUMS010000013.1, read on the forward strand.
CACGCCTCCGCGCCAGGGGGATGGACGGCCTGCATCCGGCCGTCGGCGCCGAGAACGGCGATGAGCGCGAAGTCGTCGTCTCCTCCGTGCAGGGCCTCCAGCAGCGGAGGGAGCACGGAGACGGAGGTGTTGGCCAGATCTCGCGCGGCCTGGAGGGCCTTGTCGTCGCCGTGCTTCGTCAGGCGCGTCTCCAGGAAGTCCTCCACCCGGGCGGGGACGACGAAGAAGAGCGTCCCGAGGATGATAGCGAGCACCACGGCGAAGGAGCCGAGCAGGATGCTGCGCAGGCCGGGTTTCTTGAAGCGCGGAGCCAAGGCGAGGCACTGTAGGAATGGAAACACCGACAGGGCAAGAACCGGGGTGGAGCCCTCGTCCGCCCCTCCGCCCGGCGGGAGCCTGACTTCCCCCCGTCTGGATGCGTAAGGTCATACCCGATGAAGCCCACCCTGCTGCTGACCGACCCCCTCTTCCTCCAGCACGACCCGGGAGAGGGACACCCGGAATCCCCCGCGCGCTTGCAGCGCATCCTCGGGGTGCTCGCGCGCGCGCCGGTGCGGGGCACGGTGATGGCGGCCCCCCGCTCCGCGACGGACGCGGAGCTGATGGCGGTCCACACCCCGGAGCTGCTCACGCGCCTGCGCAAGCTCAGCGGACACCAGGCCCAGATTGACGCGGACACCCACGTCTCTCCGGACAGCGTGGATGCGGCACGGCTTGCGGCGGGCGCCTCGGTGCAGGCCGTGGAGGCCGTCATGGCGGGACAGGCGCGCAACGCCTTCGCGCTGGTGCGTCCTCCCGGACACCACGCGGAGCCGGACCGCGCCATGGGCTTCTGCCTGCTGAACAACGCGGCCATCGCGGCGGAGGCGGGGCGACGGCTGGGCGCCGAGCGCGTCCTCGTGCTCGACTGGGACGTCCACCACGGCAACGGCACGCAGGCGGCCTTCTGGGGGCGCCGCGACGTGATGTACCAGTCGGTGCACCAGTTCCCCTACTACCCGGGCACCGGCGCCACGCCCGAGGTGGGCCGGGGCGCGGGTGAGGGCTACACCGTGAACGTGGGCCTGCCGGGCGGCAACTCGGACGCGGACTACGGGATGCTCTTCGAGGAGCTGCTCCTGCCGGTGGCCGAGGCCTACCGTCCCCAGCTGGTGCTGGTGTCGGCGGGCTTCGACCCGCATCAACACGACCCGATTGGCGGCATGGACGTCACGGAGCGGGGCTTCGCCGCCATGTGCTCCGCGATGCGCGCGCTCGCCGAGCGCGTCTGTGACGGCAAGCTGGTGCTGCTGCTCGAAGGGGGCTACTCGCTGGAGGGCCTGTCGCAGTCCGTGCATGCCTGCATCGAGGTGCTCGCCGGACGCACCGACAGCTTCCCCACGGGAGACGTCCACACGGACGCGAAGGACGCGCTGGCCGCGAGCCGTCAGGTGATGAAGCCGTACTGGAGCGCGCTGTCGTAGTCGGATGTCGACGTGACGCTGCCCCCGGGTGCGATGCCTGGAAGCGCGCGCGTGGCTACCTCCTGACGGACCCGCCGTGCCCGGGAGGGCTTCATGTCCGTCGAAGCGCCCCGGGCGTCGCGCGCCCCGCCCTGGTTTCGCGCGCGGCGAGGCCGGTGGCGCCTCCTCCTGGGCTGGGGGCTCGTGGTGGTGCTGGCCCTCGAAGGGCTGTTGAACCTGGTGCTCAATGTCGGGCTGGTGCCCGCGCAGCTCGCCAGGGCCACGCCGAGGACGCGGGTGGAGTGGCGCGGAGGTTGGTGGTTGTGGCCCGGGCCCGTGCACCTCCGAGGCTTCTCCGTGTGGCAGCGGGATGCTCGCGCGGAGTGGCGCATCGACGCGGAGACCGTGGAAGCCCACGCGTCCCTCTTCGCGCTCCTGTCCCGGCGGGTCCACGCGCAAGGGGTGCGTGCCCGAGGTGTGAGCGTGCACGCGGAGCCCATGCCCGCGATGGAGACCACGCCCACGAGACGCCGGCACTCGCATCCGTGGGAAATCGAGCTGCGGGACATCGAGCTGGAGGACCTGCGCGAGCTGACGTTGAAGCCGGTGCGCTACGTGGGCCCGGGTCAGGCGAAGGGCTCGGTGCGGCTGGTCACGGGCCAACGACTCACCGTGACACTCGACACGCTCCACTTGGAGGACGGCACGCTGGAGCAGGAGGGGCGGACCGTGGCGCGTGTGCGGGAGGTGTCGGGCATGCTGGACCTCGATGCCATCCGAGCCGCTCCGGAGGAGCCGCGCCGGGTGGCGAAGTTCGACGGACGGCTGGGCGTGCGCTTGGAGATCCTCGACCTCGCCTGGCTCGGGGCGCTGGTGTCCCGGGAGCATCCTGACCTGCTGCGTGAGGGCGCCGGACAGCTCGACGCGGAGGTGCGCATCCAGGGAGGACACCTGGCCGCGGGCAGTCGCGTGGATGCGAGCGGTGCTCCGCTGGAGCTGCGGGTGGGCCCCGTGCGCGCGCGTGCCCCCTGGAGTGTTCACGGCGAGGTGACGGAGGACGGAGGCACCGGGGCTCACAGCGTGCTGAAGATGCGCTTCGCCCCTGTCCACGTGGAGGGCAAGGCGGGACGCGTGCTCGAGATACCGGAGGTCTCGCTCACGCTGCGGGCGAAGACGGATGCCCCCGACGCGAAACCCCAGGTGAAGCACGAACTGCACGTGATGCGCAGTCGGCCCGTGGACCTGCGGATGCTCAACGCATGGATGGGGAAGACCTTCCACGTGGAGTCGGGTCACGCCACGCTGGAGGCGTCGGACAGCACGAGCGGACACGAGGACTCACAGCGATTGCGGCTGAACCTCTCTTCGAACCTCGTAGAAGGACGGTGGGCGGGGATCCTCATGCTCGGCAAGGCCTCCGCCGAAATCGACGCGCGGCGTCTGCGCCTGCACGGCAAGAGCCTGGGCCTGGATGGCTCGGCGATTCACCTGAACCACGTTTCAGCGGACGTACCGCACATCACGATTCGCGGATGGAGTGGGCGCTTCGACCTGCCCCACGCGCGGTTGACCCTGGAGCCCGTCGAGCTGGAGGCACACTTCTCCGCGCACTTCTCCAACGCGGACCCGTTCGTCGCGCTGCTCACGGCCGAAAAGAAGCTCCCGGGGTTCCTGTCGCCCTTGCTGGAGGCACGGGACTTGAGGGTCACCGGGCAGGCGCGGATGAGCGACGCGGGATTACAGGTACGCGCGCTGCACGCGAAGGCGGACGGGCTCGAACTGGAGGGCCGCCTGGATACGGCACGGGGAACCACGCACGCGCTCATCTACGCGAAGGTGGGAATCCTCTCGGGGGCCATCGAAGTGAAGCCCGATGACACCCATGTGCAGCTCAAGGATGCACGGCGCTGGTACGAGGAGCGGCTCCCGACGCCCTCTGACTGAGGGAGCACGTGAAGCCGTCACACGTGCCGGGACGACTCCGCCGGCTTCGCGCGCCTGGCGTCTTCCGTGCGCGTCCGGGCGTCATGCGACAGCCCGAGCATGAAGGCGAACATCAGGCCCATCACCAGTTGCAGCGCCACGAGGAGCATCTGGAACACGCGGGCGTCGTCACCCTGCCCCGGCACACCGAGCAGTGCCAGGATGGCCCGCGTGCCGACGAAGCCCGGCGCGAGCTGGAGCAGACCGGGCATGATGATGGTCGACGGGAGTCGCTCCGGCAGTCGACTGTAGAGCTGGCCCGCCACGCCCAGCACGAAGGCGGAGATGAGCGGGCTGCCCTTGTCGCCGAACACGCCCTTGGTGAGTTCCTGAACGCCCCAGGCCAGCAGCACCGCGCCGACAATCCACGGCGTATCGCGCCGCCTCGCGGACATGCAGAGCGTCAGCGCCAGGCCCCCCACGGCGATGATGACCAGCACCACGGCATCAGGGAGCGCGTTCGCATGCATCTGCACCGGAAGCGGCCCGAACAATCTCCAGAGCGTTCCCGCGGCGCCAATGCCCACGGCCAGCATGAGGAAGCGCAGCAGTCCATAGGTGAGCCGTGAAATCCCCGCCTCCACCGACTCGCCCACCAGCTCCGCCGAGCCCAGCGTCACCACCATCGCCGGCACGAGCAGCGTCACGCCCCCGAAGAGGGCGCGCGCCGCATCGAACGTCGGCAGCACGAAGGTCAGACCGAACGCAAGCAGTGTCCCTAGAAACGCGGCGAGGAAGCTCTTCTGCAGGTCCAGTCGCTCGGACTTGAGCGTGCCGAAGTGAATGCCACCCGCGAGCACCCCCACTACGAGCGCCGCCACCAGCTCCCACCAGCCGCCGCCGACACGGGCGGCGACCGCCGCGCCATACACGCCATACGCGAGGTAGACGAGCCACTCGGGGTGCAGCTGATGGGGCGCCATGATGCGGTCCAGCTCGGCGCGGGCCTCGGCCACCGTGCGCTTCCCCCGTGCGATGGACTCCGACAGCAGGAGCAGCGAGGCGGCACGCGTCAGGTTCCAATGAGGATTGAAGGGCAGCCGTTGGAAGTCGACGCGGCGACTCGCGCCCGAGCGCACCTCCGTCAGCGCGAGCGTCTGGAGGGTGAAGACCTCCACCTCCAGCCCCCAGGCCCTCGCCGCCTTCTTCACGCGATTCTCCACGCCGAAGGAAGGCACGTAGGACAGGTGCAGCGCCCGCGCGAGGTCGAGCAGCAAGGCCACGGTCGCGTCCTCGTCGAGCAGCGCCCCGGACTCTGGTGCCTCGCTCATGCGCGCCGCCCTCCTGGCGACCTGCCCTTCCGACGGAAGCCCGTCTCCCTTCGACGAACCCGAACCGCCCGCACCTGGAGGTGGGGACCCGTCAGGCACGCGGAAAGCAGCCCTCCGGGGCAACGCCGTGTCGCGCTCCATGCGAAGCCGCGTCACCGCATCGACGGGGCCTCGTCATCGGCGTCCTCGTCGGGACTCTCGTCCTGCTGCGCCAGCGCGAAGCTCGCGCCGATGATGACGCTGAGCTGGAGGAAGCGAACCTTCTGGCTCGGGGACAGGGGCTGGAGGCCCGCTCGCTGAAGAGCGTCGGCAAGGCGCTCGGTGACCTCCTGGCCCCAGGCCACGTTGCCGCCCACCGTGAAGCGGGCGCGGCCCACCGTGAAGTGCAGTCCGGTGGCGACATGGTAGAGGTCCCAACCCGCCAGCAGCGCGTTCATGCGAGATGTCGCTGTCACGCCACTGAAGTCCGTGTGCGCGCTCACGTAGGCGCGCAGCCGGGACCCCAGCCGCTGCTCCACGCCCAGCGCCACGTTGACCAGCGGCGCGAGCGCGAAGTCGACGTCCGGGTCGATGACCTCCTGGGAGTCCCGGGGAGAGAACGACGCGGCATCGACCAGCGTGAAGGGCTTCACCCGGGCGAAGCCTTCCGCCGCCAGGTACACGGACGTGCCCCCCAGCGTCCCACTCACGCCGAGCGCCACCGCCCAGCTCGACTGGAACCTCGCGGCGAGCCCCTCCTGGAAGTCGAAGGCGGACGCGGGCGTCGACGACAGCCCGAAGCCCCGCTCCAGCACCGCGCGCTCGAAGCTCGATTCGCCCTCCCCCCACAGCGCCACGCTCGGCGTCGTCACGGTGAGGCCCGCGGACATGGACTCCCGCTGGTAGCTCACCCCCACCTTCGCGAGCAGCCGCACGTGGCGCAGGTGGAAGTCGCGGCCGAGCGTGGACAGCAGCGCGCTGCCTCCGGGGCCCGAGCCCTGCGCCAGCACCTGGATGTTCGTCTCCTGGTCCCTCACCGCCACGAAGGGGCTGACGCCCACGCCCACGTGTCGTCCCAGGGGAAAGGACCACGTGAGCCCCGCCCAGTACTCCCCCACGTCCTGGTCCAACCGCACGTCCGCCGCGAGCTGGTCCATGCCTGGCACCCCACCCAGGTCCGTACCCGTGCCCTGCTCGCGAGACTCCAGCGACGCGATGAACCCCTGCCGCGTCAGCAGCGAATAGGCGAGCCGCGACCTGCCCAGGAAGCCCCAGCGCAGCGAACCCGCGATGAGGGAGGGCAGCACGTCGACCCTCGACTCGGTGAGGCCCTCACCGTTGCCCAGGCCGTTCTGGACGGAGAGGCGCGTGGACTCGAAGACGGTTCCCGTCAACTCCAGCTCCGGCGTGCGCAGGAGCGCGAGCGCACCCGGGTTGTAATAGACGGCGCTGATGTCACCCGGGTTCGCGATGAACGCGCCGCCGAGCAGCCACGCCCGGTTGCCGAACTGTCGCGTCCAGTAGTGCGCGTCCTGTGCCCGGGCCAGGGGCGACATCAGGAGAAGCAGCAACAACCCCCACGGCCTGACTCCTGGCATCCATCCACCCGGGACTCGCGGAACGTCGCAAGGTGACCCCGGGCCCGCGCCCGTGCCATCGCCCTCCGAACGCAGTCCGGTGTCCACGGGCCACGAAGTCGGGCCGGGCCGTCGCACCGTCGGCCTGGCCCCCCGTCCGCCCCGTCTTGTTCCCCGGGGCCGCCACGCTCACTCCTATTCCACATTCACGTCCGGGAGATTCGATGGCGACCCAGAAGAAGAAGGAAACGAAGAAGCAACCCAACATCCTCGTCATCTTCGGTGACGATATCGGCTACTGGAACGTCAGTGCCTACAACCTCGGGGTGATGGGGTACCGCACGCCGAACATCGACCGGCTGGCGAAGCAAGGCGCTCTCCTCACCGACTACTACGCGCAGCAGAGCTGCACGGCGGGGCGCGCGGCGTTCATCACCGGCCAGTGTCCGTTCCGCACGGGGCTCACCAAGGTCGGCATGCCGGGCGCCAAGGTCGGCCTGCAGGCCGAGGACCCGACCATCGCGGACCTGCTCAAAGCCCAGGGCTACCGGACCGCGCAGTTCGGCAAGAACCACCTGGGAGACCGCGACGAGTTCCTGCCCACCGTCCACGGCTTCGACCAGTTCTTCGGCAACCTCTACCACCTCAACGCGGAAGAGGAGCCAGAGAACCCCGACTACCCCAAGGACCCGGCCTTCAGGAAGCGCTTCGGTCCGCGCGGTGTGCTGCGGTGCAAGTCGGATGGCAAGGGCGGCCAGAAGGTGGAGGACACGGGCCCGCTCACCAAGAAGCGGATGGAGACGGTGGACGAGGAGTTCCTCTCCGCCGCCATGGACTACCTGGACGACGCGAAGAAGTCCGACCAGCCCTTCTTCATGTGGTTCAACACCACGCGCATGCACGTCCACACGCACCTGAAGCCGGAGTCGCGCGGCAAGACGGGGCTCGGCCTCTACCCGGACGGCATGGTGGAGCATGACGGCATGGTCGGGCAGCTCCTCGACAAGCTCGACTCAGTGGGCCTGTCGGAGGACACCATCGTCGTCTACACCACGGACAACGGCGCGATGACGTGCATGTGGCCCGACGGCGGCATGACGCCCTTCCGCGGCGAGAAGGACACCAACTGGGAGGGCGCCTTCCGCGCGCCGTGTGTCGTGCGCTGGCCCGGCGTGATTGAGCCCGGCACGCAAATCAACGAGCTGTTCTCTTCCGAGGACTGGCTGCCCACGTTCCTCGCGGCCGCGGGCGACCCGGACATCGTGGACAAGCTCAAGAGCGGCCATGAGGCCAACGACAAGAGCTTCAAGGTCCACCTGGATGGCTATGACCAGCGGGAGCTGCTGTCCGGCAAGGGGCCCTCCGCGCGCACGGAGTTCTTCTACTTCGGTGACGACGGAGAGCTGGTCGCCGTGCGCCACGGGCGCATGAAGCTCGTCTTCGCGGAGCAGAACGCCAAGGGCATCGAGGCCTGGGGTGAGCCCTTCACCATCCGCCGCGCGCCGCTCGCCTTCGACCTGCGCGCCGACCCGCTGGAGCGCTCGCAGGACGCCGTCGGCTACCAGTCCTGGCTCATCGACCACGCCTTCTACTTCGTGCCCGCGCAGCAGGCCGTGGCCCGGTTCCTCTCGAGCTTCCGAGAGTTCCCGCCGCGTCAGCGTCCGTCGAGCTTCTCCGTGGACCAGGTCGTCGCGAAGCTGGAGAGCGCGCCCTCCGGCATGCACTGAGAGCATGAGCCAGGCCCGCGTCGTCCAGTGCGACGGCGCGGGCCTCCGGCTCACACGGGCTGGGGGTGCTCCTGCTCGGCGAGCACGTAGCGCGAGATGGCGCCGAGCAGTTGCTCCACGTCCACGGGCTTGCGCAGGTAGTCGTCCACGCCGAGCGCAGCCACCTCGCGCGCGCTCACGCCCTGCCCTGAGATGACGACGACCGGGATGGGGGCCAGCGAGGCGTCGGCGAGCTGCCTGTCGCGGAACTCCCAGCCGTTGACGTCCGGCATCATCAAGTCCAACAGAATCACGGAGGGGCGCGCGCCATGGCGCAGCAACTCCAGGGCTTCGCGCCCTCCTCGCGCCAGCAGCACGCGATGCCCCTCCAGCTCCAGCACGTCCTTGAAGGCCAGCAGGATGTCGGGGTCGTCGTCTACCGCGAGCACGTAGTTCGAGGGCGTCATGTCCGAGTCTCTCCTCGTGTAGACAAGGTGCGGACGAACAGGCCCCGCGTCATCGCCCTGCTGCCTGGCGAGGCACGCCCGGCGGGGCCAGTGCGTGCACGCTCGTCAACAACGCGGCGCCCCGGTTCCAACCGGACAGACGAGGCCCCGCCCCACCGCCGGGGCCGCCGCGCGGCATGGATTTGTGTCCCAATTCCGCCGCCAACCGTGCGAGAAGCAGCCACGCAGCCAGGAGGAGACACCATGGCGGAGATGAGCTACCGGACGGCGCTGGTGACGGGCGCCTCGAGCGGGCTGGGACGGGGCCTGGCGCTGTGGCTGGCCAAGCGGGGCCTGCGCGTCTTCGCCGCCGGGCGCCGGCTGCCGCAGCTGCAAGCCCTCGCCGCCGAGGCGCAGGCCGCTGGCGCGACGGTGGAGCCGCTGGAGCTGGATGTCACGCGCACGGAGGCCCATCTGGAGCGCCTGCGCGAGCTCGACTCGGAGTGTGGCGGCCTGGACCTGGTCGTGGCCAACGCCGGCGTCGGCGGAGTCACGCACGGCAAGCGCCTGGACTGGGACAAGGTGCGCGCCATCATCGACACCAACGTCACGGGCGCCGCCGCCACGCTGACGGCCGTGCTGCCGCGCATGGTGGAGCGCCGCCGCGGACACGTGGTGGGCATCTCCAGCCTCGCGGCCCACCGGGGGCTGGCGGGCCACGCCGCGTACTCCGCCTCGAAGGCGTTCCTCGCCACGTTCATGGAGAGCCTGCGCGTGGACCTGAGCAGCACCGGCGTGCGCGTCACCTGCATCTACCCGGGCTTCGTGAAGAGCGAGATGACCGCGGACAACCACTTCCCCATGCCCTTCCTGATGGAGACGGACGCGGCCGTGGAGCTGATGGGCACGGCCATCCTGCGCGGCGAGACGGAGCTGTCCTTCCCGTGGCAGCTGGCGCTTCCCTCGCGGCTGGCGAAGGTGCTGCCCAATCCCCTCTTCGATGCCGCTGCCCGTCGGCTGCGCTGACCCTTCCCTTCGCCAGGAGCTGGAACGATGACGTCCCCTCAATCCTTCGCCCAGCGCTTCGCCCGCCTCGCCGACGAGCGCTCCCCATTCTGCCTCGGCGTCGACCCGTCGAAGGACCTGCTCGCGCGCTGGGGGCTGCCCGACACCGCGAAGGGCCTCTCCGACTTCTGCGAGCGCATCGTGGAGGCGGCCGGTGACAGCGTCGCGGTGGTGAAGCCGCAGAGCGCGTTCTTCGAGCGCCACGGCCCCTCGGGACTCCTGGTGCTCCAGTCGATGATGTATCGCTTCAAGGATGCGGGGACGCTCACGCTGCTCGACGTGAAGCGCGGTGATATCGGCACCACCATGGACGCCTACGCGGAGACCGTCTTCGGCGCGGGCAGCCCGTACGAGGCGGACGCCGCCACCTTCACCGCGTACCTGGGCCTGGGCGCGCTGGTGAAGACGATTGAGCGGGCGCGGGCGTCCGGTGCCTGTGCGTTCCTCGTCGTGCGCTCCTCCAACCCGGAGGGCGCGTCGCTCCAGACGTCCATGGGGGCCGATGGTCGCACGGTGGCGGAGGTGCTCGCGGACGGCCTGCGAGAGCTGAACGAGAAGGCGGGGCCGGGCGAACTGCCCGCTGGCGCGGTGATGGGCGCCACCCTGCCCGCTTCGGACCGGGGCGTCGTGAAGCGGCTGGGCGGCGCGCTGATGCTGACGCCTGGAATCGGCGCGCAGGGCGCGGGCTTCGACGACCTCAAGAGCCTGTTCGCCGGTCGCGAGGCGCAGGTCATCCCCACCGCCACGCGCTCCGTGCTGGAAGCGGGGCCCGATGTCGCCTCCCTCCGCGCGGCCATCCAGCGCCACGTGGAGCCCGCGCGCCGCTTCCGCATGGGCACCTGAAACGACTCGGGCCCCGCGTCCTCCCGAGGGAGGCGCACGGGGCCCGGAGGTCCACGGCGGTGAGCGCTACTGCGCGCCCATCATGAACTGGTCCACGTCGACAGTGTTCTTGTCGGGCACGGCGTCCTTCGGCTCGGTGCCCTTCTTGAAGAACATCAGCTCGGAGCCCTTCGCGCCGGGGCTCGCAATCTTGCCCGTCTTCTTGTCGATGTGGAGCCGCACCAGGTCCATCGACTGCCACGGGTAGAACTCCGACTGCGGCCGGCCCTCCAGCGCGCGCTTCATGTAGTTGAGCCAGATGGGCAGCGCCGCGCGGCCACCCGTCTCGTAGCGGCCGAGCGGATGCGGGTTCAAGTCGTAGCCCACCCACGCCACCGTCACGAGGTCCCGCGTGTACGCCGCGAACCACGCGTCGAAGGAGTCGTTCGTCGTCCCCGTCTTGCCGGCGGCGGGCTTGCCCAGGCGCGTGGCCGGGCCACCCGTTCCCTGGAGCACCACGCCGCGAAGCAGGTGCGTGAGGATGAAGCCGACCTCCGCGCTCATCACCTGCTCACCAGGCTCGAAGAGGCGCGCGTAGCCGGCGGCCACGCGGTCCTGCAGCGGAGCCCACGCGTCGTCGAACGCGGTGTGGTCCTCCAGCGTGCGGCCAAAGCGGTCCTCCACCTTGCGCACGAAGTACGTGGGCTTCTTGCGGCCGTAGCGGTTGAACGTCGCGTAGGCGTTGGCCAGGTCCACCGGGTACACGCACGAGGAGCCGAGCGCCGCGGAGAAGTCCATGTTCATGGGCGTGGTGATGCCCAGCTTCGTGCTCCACGCCGCCATGTTCTTCACGCCCACCGCGCCGAACGTCTTCACCGCGGGGATGTTCATCGAGTTGACGAGCGCGGTGCGCAAGAGCACATCGCCCACGAACTCCTCGCTGTAGTTCGCCGGCTTCCAGGACACCTTGTTGTCCGGGTCGTGTTCCACAATCGGCGAGTCGACGATGACGGAGGCCTCCGTCCAGTTCAGCTGCTCCAGCGCCGCCGAGTACACGAAGGGCTTGAACGAGCTGCCCGGCTGACGGCACGCCTGGAAGGCGCGGTTGAACTCGTTGTCGTCGAAGTCGTACCCACCCACCATGGCCGTGAGGTACTGGCGGTGGGGGTCCACGGAGACGAGCGCGCTCTGGGCCTCGGGCGTCTGCTCCAGCCGGAAGAGCTTCACGCCCTCCTCGGGGATGTCCTCGGCCAGCTTCTTGTCCCACTGCTCCTTGTCGTCCGTGAGGTCCTTCTTCGTCACGTGACGCACGACGACGAGGTCGCCCACGGCGATGGCCTTCTTCACCGACGAAATCATCATCGCCGGGTAGTAGCCCTCCGGGTTCACCTTGCGCGCCCAGCGCATGCCGAGCAGCGGCAGCCGCCCCGCATGCGGGCCCACCTGGATGTCCGCGCCCCTGCCGTCCGAGTCAAGCTGCGTGACGGCGGCCACGTAGAGCCGGCCCTCGGTGAGGTCCTCCTTGCCCATGTACCTCTTCGCGCGCTCGATGAAGGCCTTGAGCGCCTCCGGCGTGAGCTGCTGCACCGGCCCGCGCCAGCCCTGACGCTTGTCCACCGAGAGCAGGCCATCCATCACCGCGTCCTGCGCGGCGCGCTGGCGCTCGCTGTCCATGGTGGTGAAAATCTTGAGGCCATCCTTGAGCAGCACGGGGTTGCCGTACCGTTCCACCACGTCCTTGCGCACCTGCTCCACGAAGTACGGGGCGAACTCGTGGAAGACGTCCTCCACGGGGAACACGTTCACCACTTCCGCGTTGGCCGTGTCGTGCTCGGCCTGCGAAATCATCCCCTCCACCAGCATGCGGCGCAGCACGTAGGCGCGGCGCTTGCGAGCGGCGTCCGGACGCAGGAAGGGTGAGTAGCGGCTGGGCGCCTGGGGAAGACCCGCGATGAGCGTCATCTCCCCGAGCGTCAAATCGCGCACGTCCTTGCGGTAGTAGTTCTCCGCCGCGCTCTGCACGCCGTAGCTGTGGTGCCCGAGGAAGACGTTGTTCAGGTAGAGGTAGAGAATCTCCTCCTTGGTGAGCGACTGCTCCAGCCGCAGGGCGAGGATGGCCTCGCGAATCTTGCGGGTGAGCGTCTTCGCCGTGGCGGACTTGTAGCCCTCCGCGGAGATGAGCACCGCCTTCGCCGTCTGCTGCGTCAGGGTGGAGCCACCCTGGATGCCGCCGGAGCGCAGGCCCAGCTTCGAGCCAATCGTCTTGAAGGCCGCGCGCGAGGTGCCCAGGATGTCCACGCCGAAGTGGTCGAAGAAGCTGGAGTCCTCGCTGGCGATGAACGCCTGCACCAGCCGCTTCGGAATCCGCTCGTAGGGGACGACCTTGCGCCGCTCGTTGTAGAACTCGCCCGCGAGCACCGCGTCGTCCGTGTAGACCTCGGTGACGATGGGCGGCCAGTACTCGTCCACCTTGGGGATGGCCGGCAGTCCGTCCGAGTACACGTAGTAGATGGCCACCAGGCCCACCGCGCCCGCCGTGGCGCCCGTGAGGGCCAGCCACCCACCCAGCTTCAGCAGCACCTTCCACCAGCGCCCGGGGGGAACCCCCTTGAGCACCAGCTTCGAGCGGCTTCGGTCAGTCGTCTTGGAGTCGGACATACGTGTATCGGAACCTCGCGGGCGTCACGGCCTCAGGGCAGCAATGCGGCCCGCTTGAGCACGTCTCGGAGCTCGGGGGGGATGGGGGCTTCCACGGCCACCTTCGCCCCGCCTTCAGGGTGGGGAAATTCGATGCGCTCGGCGTGCAGGAACAACCGCTTGAGCCCCCAGCGCGCCTGCACGTCGCGATTGAAGGCGAAGTCACCGTATTTCTTGTCCCCGACCACGGGGTGGCCAATGGAGGCCAGGTGCCTTCTTATCTGATGGGTGCGCCCGGTCTCGATGGAGCAGGACAGGAGCGCCACCTCGCCCGACTGCTTGACGACCTTCCATCGGGTGAGGGCCTCCTGCATGTTCACCCCGCGACGGGCCTTGGACTCGGCCGTCTGCTGGTGCTCCGACAGGGGCAGGTCGATGACCCCGGACTCCTTGGGCATCTTCCCCTTCACCAGGGTGATGTAGCGCTTCTTGGAGAGGCCATGGGTGAAGACCTCCGTGAAGTGCACCATCGCCGGGCGCCGTTTGGCGACCAGGATGACGCCGGAGGTCTCCCGGTCCAGGCGGTGGGCGGGTGACGCCGTGAAGTCGTTTCGGACGGCCTTGGGTCCCAGATAGGCGCGCACGTAGTCCACCAGCGTGCCGCCGGTGATGCCGCTTCCGGTATGGACGGCCATCCCGCTGGGCTTGTCCACGGCCATCAACCAGTCGTCCTCTCTCAGAATGACCAGCCGGCTGGGGTCCACCGGCGGGGGTGGACGGTCCACTTTCGGACGGTCCTCTCCCCTGAGCGTCTGCTCGTCTCCACGGATGGTGAGCACGTCTCCGTCCGCGAGCAACTGCTCGGGCTGGGCACGTTTCCCGTTCACCCGCACCTTCTTGGTGCGAATCATCTTGAACAGGTGGCTCACGGGGACAGTGGGGAGCCGTTTGCGCAGGAGCTTGTCCAGGCGCATCCCGGCGGTGTCGGTCTCGATTCGGTACTCGATCATTTGTGCTGGCGCGCGGACCAGACCATACGAATAATCCCCGGTCCATGCCGAAAGCCCCCAGTATCGAGAAGCTCCTCCAGAACGGGTCGGCCGAGTGGAACCGACTGCGCAAGGGCGGTCAGGTCCCGACCGAGCACACTGGCGCCACCTTCACGCAACTTTTCTCCGCCAACGCGGACTTGTCGGGCCTCGGGCTCGTCGGCTCCGAGTGGGAGCGGTGCGATCTGTCGAAAATCAACTTCCGGGACACGGACCTGTCGAACGCCTATTTCCACGGCGGACGGCTCCAGGACTGTGACTTCCGGGGGGCCAACCTCGAAGGGGCGACCTTCGAGAAGCTGAAGCTGCTCCGCTGTGACTTCACGGGCGCCAAGGGTCTGGACGACGTGGAGATGGACGATGTGGACATGGACCGGGTGGTCGGTCTGGACGGAGAGGAAGCGCCTCCGCCGCCTCCGCCTCCGGCCCAGGGCATCACCGCGTTCACCCGCGAACAGCGGGAGAAGGCGCTGGGCGTGCAGGCCGCGGCGCTCATGATGGGAGAGCCGGCGGAGGAGCTGCCGCCGTTCAAGCCGCAGGACCCGCCCGGCTCGCTCTTCTTCCGGGGCCTGAAGCGCCTGGCGATGCCGCCGTTGTGGGTGCTGGATGTGCCGGGGTTGCGGCCGCTGGTGCCGCAGCGGATGCCTCCGGGCAGCTCGCTGGAGACGCTCTACCGCGAGGCGGTGAAGACGCGGCTGGAGAACAAGAAGCCGTCGGCGGACCCGGGCGTGGTGGAGAAGGCGCAGAAGGCGCTGCGGATGGGTGCCAAGGACGCGGCCGTGTCGGCCATGTACCTGCGCGAAGTGGGCGTGTTGCCGCTGTTCCGCTTCTCCGCGGCGCAGGTGTTGAAGGCGGCGCTGCGCGAGGAAGTGGACGTGGATGACCTGACGGGGTCCATCGACCCTCGGACGACGGGCGCGCTGTTGGAGCTGCGGCTGACGCACGAGGTGGTGGAGCACCTGCAGGAGGCTCGGCGGCGGCTGGCGGCGACGCAGTTGTACACGTCGCTGTTGGAGGCCGGCTTCAACCCGGACAACAACTGGGACGAGGCGCTGGAGTCGAGCGAGGCGGCGCTGGAGCTGGCGCATCTGGCCACGGGCGACAACCGCGACACGCTGTTCGAGGGCTTCCAGGTCTTCTCGGCGCTGCCCGAGGAGGCGCGGCTGCGCCGGCTGGCGTACCTGGCCGAGTCGGTGTCCAACCTGGAGCTGGTCAGCCGGCTGCCGGAGGGGATGGAGCCGGCGTGGTTGCATGGGCCAGAGACGCGTGAGTGCCACGAGCGCGAGATGACCTACGTCCAGTCGCTGAAGGCCGAGGACATCCCGACGAAGGTGGCGGCGCTGGCGAAGGCGGAGCTCGGCGTTCCCGAGGGCTCGGTGCCCGAGGAGAGCGACGGGGATTTGTTCATCCACCTGCGCTGTGACGTGTGTGGCAAGGAGAAGCTCATCGTTCAGTCGCCCGACGCGGAGTGACGGCGAGTTGAACGGTGGGGCCCTCGGGGCCGCTGGAGTCCTCTTCGGGACTCGGCGGCCCCGAGGTGTTTCTGGAGTCCAGGCGCCGACGCACGGGGGCGCGCGTTGACGTCGAAGCGGGCGTGAGCCCACGCTAGGGCATGGTCGACCACACGCGAGTGACGGCGGCACCGCTGGAGCGGAGTGCTTCGTGGGCCCTCATGGCGCAGGTGCTGCTCACGGGCGCCCTGTTCGCCGCGGTGCCGTATGCGGCGTCGATGGTGCCGTTCGAGCGCATCTACATCGACGGTCCCTACAATGCCCCGCATGAGCAGGACCCGCTGTATCCGGTCCGCACGGCGCTGATTGTCGCCGGGCTCGTGATTCCGGTCCTCGCGCTGCCCTTCGCATTCATCGGCTGGAGGCGGAGGCAGACACATCCGGGGCCCGCGATGCTTCAGATGAGCCTGCTACTCAGCGCCTTCGTCATCGGGTGGCGGAACTATCCCTACTATGCGCTGGGCATCTACCGGGCCTATCTCGGCGAAGCACGGGTCTGGGATTTCGACCCGGTCGGGCTCTATCCATTCCGCGATGCCCGCTGCCTGCCGTTCGAAGTGGGCGTTCTTCTCCTCTACCCCATCGCGGCAGTGGCGGTGCCTCGCATCGGTTATCGGCTCTTCCATGAGAAGAAGCGGATGACGCGTGCGTTCGCCATCGGCGTGCTGCTCAGCCTCGCCACGACGGTGCTCGCGTTCGCCAGCACACCGAAATACATGTTCTGGTTCATGGACTGAGCAGCCACGCTCGGAGGCCGTTCCGCGAAGGCACGCGGGGGCCTTGAGGTGAGCCTGGAAGACAGCGGCCTCGCGCCAGCCCGGATGGTCTGGAGGCGTCCCTGCGATGAGGCGCGACGGGTGCTCTCCCGGCGGCTCGTGGATGCGCAGCTTGGCTGAGGACAACAGGCCCTCGCGTCCCGACTTCCGCGTACACGACGCGAGGGCTCGTACGAGGAGGTGTGCTCATGCCAGGGGTCCATCACAGGACGGTGAAGGTGGACGGCATCGACATCTTCTATCGCGAGGCCGGCCCCGAGGACGCCCCCGTGGTGCTGCTGCCGCATGGCTATCCGTGCTCGTCGTTCCAGTTCCGGAACCTGTTGCCCGCCCTGGGGGACTCGTGGCGGTTGATTGCGCCGGACCATCCGGGCTTCGGGTACAGCGAGACTCCGGACGCGAGTCGGTTCGACTACTCGTTCGATGGGTACGCGCGGTACCTGGAGCGGTTCGTGGAGACGCTGGGGCTCACGCGCTACGCGCTGTACCTGCATGACTACGGCTCGCAGTTCGGGTTCCGGCTCGCGTTGAAGGCGCCGGAGCGCGTGGCGGCGCTCGTCATCCAGAACGGTGACATCTACGAGGACGCGTTCGGGCCGAAGTACCAACCGCTTCGGGAGTACTGGGAGAATCCGACGGCGAAGGGGCGAGAGAAGCTCGCTGCGGCGGTGAGCGAGGAGGGCTTCCGAGGCGAGTTCATTGGAGAGATTCCGGAGCATCTGGTCGACCGCGTGAGCCCGGACCTGTGGACGCTGTCCTGGCTGCTGGTGCAGCGGGAACGGCGGAAGGAACACTGGGTCCAACTGCTCGCGGATCAGCGCACGACGCTGGCGTGGATGCCGAGGTTCCAGGCGTACCTGCGTGAGTTCCAGCCGCCGACATTGATTGTGTGGGGGCCGCACGACGGGTACATGCCCGAGGAGGCGGCGCGGGCGTACTTGCGAGACTTGCCAGATGCGGAGTTGCACCTGCTCGACGCGGGACACTGGGCGCTGGAGACGCACCTGGATGAAATCGCGTTCCTCATGCGGCGCTTCCTTCAGCGCGTGCATGCGTCACGGACAGAGGATGCGGCCTACGTCACGTGAGCCGCGCGCGGGAGTTCGTCACACAGCCCCAATCAGGGCAGCACGTACGACACCGGCTTCGGCAACATCACGCGGACGTCATCTCCCGCGCGGATGACACCGGGCCGGTCCACCCAGGCCACCAGGCCCCGGCGCTCCCACGCGGCCTTCACGAAGCGACTCGCCAGCTTCACCCGGTCCGGATGGTGCTCCTCGATGACCTTCCCCGGTCCGATGCACGGCTCGTTCTCCCCTTCCACCGCGAGCACCGCGTCGTCGGGAAAGAACAGCCGCGTCCCTGGCGGCACGTGCGTCAGCCTTGGCACCCCCGTCAGCTCCAGGTTCGCACCCAGCCACGACGCGAGCACCTTCGGCACTCCGAGCGTCTCCGCCACCAACGCCAGCTCCTCCGTCGACACCAGTGAGAGCTGCCGCGTGTTCCGGATGGGTGTCCCCTTCGGGTACCACGGCGTGCGCACGTCCGCCGGCCTCGTGTGCCCCGCGTGCCGGTCCCCTTCGATTCCCTCGAAAGTCACCCGCACCTCGGGCAACTCCCGAGTCACGAAGGTCTTCTTCTCGGTGCACACCAGGACGCGGACCGCACGGCCCACGAGCCGCGGAGAACGGGAAGGCATGGCCCCGTTCTACTCCAGTCCACGCCCTCGCCGCCTCACAGCAGCGACAGTTGCTGCGGCTTGCCTCCCAGCGGCCGGGCATCCACCCCCGCGTCCCGCAGCGCCTGCGCCAGCTCCTCCGCGAAGCCGTGACACGTAATCACCTCGCTCGCCCCTGTCGCCTTCACGTAGGCCATCAGCGATGGGAAGTCCGCGTGGTCCGACACCGGAAACGCCACGTCCGCGCCGTACCGCCGCGCCGCGCCCGGGTCCATCGCCCATCCCGTCAGCACCGCCGTGCCTCGTGGCCACAGATGCGCCAGCGCTCCGCCCCGCGCCTGATGCGGCGGGAAGAACAGCACCTCGCCCGGCTCCACCTTCCCGTGGAAGCACCGCAAGTTTTCAATCGGCACGCCCAGCTCCGCGTAGAGCTGCGCCACCTCGAAAATCGACGAGTGCGCCACCAGCGAGAATCCCTTGCCCGCCAGAAACTTCATCGCCTCCTGGCTCTTGCCCAGCGGATAGCCCAGCACCACCGGCACCGCGTCCCGCTCGAGCTGCCGCCGAATCCACGCCTCCACCTGCCCCCACACCTCGTCGCGCGGCGGGAAGCGGTAGCGCGGATGACCGAAGGTCGACTCGATGACGAGCGTGTCGCACTCCGCCACCTCCGTCGCCTCCGTCGTCAGCGACGGCACCACGTTCAAATCCCCCGTGTAGACGACACGCCGCCCATCCGCGCGGATGACTCGAAGCTGCGCGCTGCCCAGGATGTGCCCCGCCGGCAACAGCTCCAGCACCAACGGTCCCAACTCGAACGGACGGCGATACGGCGCGGCCAGCGGCGCACTCACCGGCCCCAGCCGATGCTCCATGAAGCGCAGCGTCGCCGCCGTGGCGATGGTGCGCTCATGCCTGGCGATGTGGTCCGAATGCCCGTGGCTCACGAAGCTCAGCGGCGACTTGCGCTTCGCATCCAGGGACAGGAGGGTGCCCGTCAGGTGCAACCCGTTTCGACGCAGCTCCACGCTCATGAGAAGGGTCCCGGATATAGCGCGTCCACTCACCCGTGGGCCGCTTCTCTCGCGACCTCCGCCTGTCCGCCCGGGGAGCAGCCCCCGGTGTCAGCCCGTCCCCTGCACTCCCCGTCGCCTTGACTTCCACCACGTCCAGGCCGGCGACCCCAGCTCCGCCACCAGCACCCCCGTCAGGATGAGCCCACCGCCCATCGCCTCCGGCGCGCCCAGCACCTCGTAGCCCAGCACCACCGAGTACATCGACGCGAACACCGGCTCCAACGCGTAGATGACCGCCGCGCGCACCGCCGACGTCCGCGCCTGTGCCCACGTCTGGATGCTGATGGCCAGCGCGCTCGGCAACAGCCCGCACACCAGCACCGCCGTCACCAGCGACGGATTCCACTCCACCTTGCGCGTCACGAAGGGCAGGCACGCCGCCGATAACAGCGCCACGCCCCACAACTGGACCGCCACCATCCCCAGCACGCCCTCCTTCGACGCGTAGCGCTCCGTGAGGGTGATGTGCCCCGCGTACGCCACCGCACAACCCAACGACAGCAGCTCTCCCACGCTCAGCCAGCCGCCCCCCTCGCCCGGCGCGGGCCGCGTGAGCAGGTAGAGCCCCACCGCCGACAACGCCACGCCCATCAGCGCCGCGGGCTTCGGCATCCGCCGGAACACCAACAGCGACAACAGCGGGACGAACAGCACCGCCATCCCGGTGATGAACGCCGAACGCGACGGCGTGGTGAGCGTCAGCCCCCACGTCTGGAGCGCGAAGCCCAGGAACAGGAAGGTGGCCAGCACCGAGCCATGGCGCAGGTTCGTCGGGGAGAACACCTGTCGCCCCGCCAACGCGCTCAGCACCAGCGCGCCCACCCCGAAGCGAAGCGCGAGGAAGGTGAAAGGGTCCGCGAAGCTCAGGGCGTCCTTCACCACCACGAAGGTGACGCCCCAGATGAGGGTGATGAAGAGCAGCGCGCCGTCCGCCTGGAGGCCCTTGAGTCGCTCCAGGCGTGTTGGCCCGCGCCCCATGCTGTCGGGAGTGGAGATGCTCACGGAAGTCCTCACGACGCGAAGGCGCGGCGCGGGTGCTTTTGACTCACCGCGAGCCCTCACGCAACCCCGGCGACTTCAGCGCCCGGAGTCCCGCTCCAGGACCACCAATCGCTTGGAGCGCCCCGCGGCGTCCCAGGCCTCGTTCGTCCGCCGGGTCAGTGCGTCCGATGACCGACGAAAGCCCACCCTCTCGAACGTTCGCAGCGACGCGGCGTTGTCTTCGTCCACATCCGCCTGGACGCTCGGCTCCCCTTGTCGGTGTGCCTCCACCAGCAGGCAGGCCAACAGCTGCGTGGCCACGCCCATCCGCCGGGCCTGAGGCGCCACCACCAGCGAACGCACCCAGACGCCCTCCAGCGGCAACCCCTCCTGCCGATACGAGTCCACCCAGGCGAAGCCGTGAAGCCTCCCCTTCGCGTCCAGCGCACCCGCCGCCGCGCCCCGGCGCTCGGAGTCCTCCAGCCCCCAACGCTCGCGAAGCTGTCGGCGCAGGAAGCTGGCGGACACCACCAGTCGCTCGCTCGCGAAGAGGAGCAGGGCGTCCTGGTCCTCCGCCCGCAGCAGTCGGACCGCCAGCGGCCCCACCAGGTGGCGCCGCAGCGGTTTCGACCAGCCGGAGAAGAAGAAGTCCCTCACACCCCGATAGACTAGCCGGGTCTCGGGCCTCGCCCACGCGGTCGCCAGGGTCCGCTGGGCCACCCAGAGCGCCGGTCGGAAGGGCCTGGGCAACGGCACCCGCCACCGGCCACGCCGCAGCGCCACCACCCGGCCGAGCACTTCCCCACCCGAGCGCTCCTCCGCCCCCAGCAACGTGGCCGTCCGCCACGGACGGGTGGACACCACCACCCGCGCCGTCAGCATCCGCGCCTGACGCACCAGCACCACGTCCCCGCGCGACGTCGCGCCAGGCCCACAGCGCAGCACCCTCACCGCGTCACCGACGCGCAGCAGGGGATACAGGTCCTGGCTTACACCTCGCACCCAGAGCTTCTGGCCCGGAGGCAGCGCCTCCAGCACGTCCAGCAGCACCTCGGTGGACGGCGTCTTCCGCGGCGGCACGCGCCACCTCCAGGGAAGTCCGGCCCCACACGAGCCTTCCCCTGTCGCTCGTCCGCCGGAATCTACCCGCTCCCCTCTCCCAGACCAACCGACGCGAGGCGACTGGAACCCGGGGCCCTATCCCGCGCGCTCCGGGCTCGCTAAGAGAGGAGCGCCGCCCCGCCGGGAGGTGGCTCAAGGAGGAGTGAGGTCATGGACGCGACGCCCGAGGGCTCGCTGGTGCCACAGCAGGGGTGGTGGAGCCGCAACTGGAAGTGGTTCGT
Organism: Myxococcus sp. CA051A; assembly: GCF_013336705.1. NCBI lineage: Bacteria > Pseudomonadati > Myxococcota > Myxococcia > Myxococcales > Myxococcaceae > Myxococcus > Myxococcus sp. CA051A. The sequence continues at coordinate 64,363 of NZ_JABUMS010000013.1, forward strand.
GCCGGTGGGCTGCCTGGGCGTGCTGGCCTCGTGCGGCTGCCTGGGCTTCGCGCTCGTGGGGCTCGGCTACTCGTCGTTGAAGAACATGGACGCCTTCACGGAGGCGGTGGCCATTGCCCGCTCCGACGCGGAGGTGCGCACCGCGCTGGGCTCGCCCATCGACAACGGACTGCCCAAGCAGACGTCGGTGCGGACCGTCAACGGCGTGACGCACGCGCGGCTGGCCATTCCCCTCGACGGGCCCCAGGCGGACGGCATGCTGCACGTCGACGCCAAGAAGCAGGGCGAGGGCGAGTGGCGGTACGACACCCTCGCGGTGGAGCTGGAGGACGGCACGCGCATCGACCTGCGCGACGACGCACCCCAAGCGCCCGACGCGTTCCCCGAGGACGAAGGGGCGGAAGAGGCGCCCCTGCCACCTCCAACGGAGCCGCCCGCTGGAGACGAGGACGCCCCGGAGCGCGGACGCGACAGCGACATCGAGCTGTAGGCGCGAACACCAGAAACGACGAAGGGGCGGCGCGGGGACACTGCCCCACGTCGCCCCTCGTCTTGAGCCCCTTGCGGGCCGGAGTGCTACTTCAGCTTGTGCAGCTCCGTGCGCAGCTCGGGGAGGACCTTGAAGAGGTCCGCGACGATGCCGTAGTCGGCCACCTGGAAGATGGGAGCCTCGGCGTCCTTGTTGATGGCGACGATGGTCTTCGAGCTCTTCATGCCCGCCAGGTGCTGGATGGCGCCGCTGATGCCCGCGGCGATGTACAGCGACGGAGCGACCACCTTGCCCGTCTGGCCGACCTGCAGGTCGTTGGGAACCCAACCCGCGTCACACACCGCGCGGGACGCGCCCACCGCGGCGCCCAGTTCGTCCGCCAGCGCTTCAATCTCCTTGAAGTCGCCCTTGGTGCCACGGCCACCGGAGATGACGACGCGCGCCTCGGTCAGCTCCGGGCGAGCGCTCTTCACTTCCTTGAACTCGACGAACTTGGTCTTCGACGCTTCGACCTTCGGCGCGAAGGCCTTCACCTCGGCGGCGCCCTCGCCCGTACCGGCGGCGGCGAACTCCGTGGCGCGCACGGTGAACACCTTCACCGGCGTGGTGAGCTTCACCTCGGCGAACACGTTGCCGGCCCACATGGGACGGTTGAAGGTGATGTCCGCGCCCGAGCCGTTCAGGCCGGTGATGTCCGTGGCCATGGCGGCCTTCAGACGCGCGGCGAGGCGGGGCAGCAGGTCCTTACCCTGGGCGGTGGACGCCATGCCCACGTAGTCCGCCTTCAGCTCGGTGGCGAGCGTGGCGAGAACGGGGGCGTAGGTCTCCGCGAGGTAGTGCTCCAGCTCCGCGGCGGCGCCCACATGGACGGCCTTGGCGCCGGTGCCCTTGAGTTCGTCGGCGACCTTCGCGGGGTCCTTGCCGATGAGGGCGATGTGCAGCTCCGCGCCGGCCTTGTCGGCCAGCTGCTTGCCCGCGGTGATGGCGTTGAGAGAGGCCTTGCGAAGGTGCCCGTCCGGCTGCTGCTCGGCGACGATGAGAACGATTGGCATGGGAGTGTCTCCGTATCTTCCGAGAGGGTTAGACGACCTTCGCCTCGTTGCGCAGCTTGTCCACCAGCGTGGCCACGTCCGGCACCTTGATGCCGGCCTTGCGCGCGGGCGGGGACGAAAGCTTCACGATCTGGATCTTCGGGGCGACATCCACGCCCAGCTTCTCCGGCGTCAGCTCCTCGATGGGCTTGCTCTTCGCCTTCATGATGCCCGGGAGGCTGGCGTAGCGCGGCGTGTTGAGGCGCAGGTCCGTCGTCACGACGGCGGGCAGCTGGCACTCCAGCGTCGCCAGCCCGTTGTCGACCTCGCGAATCACTCGCACGGCCTTGCCGTCCGCGGTCAGCGTCACGGCGGGGACCTTGTTCTTCTCCTGCTCGCTCTCCATCGACTCCACCTTGGAGGCGAACGTGGCCTGACCCCAGCCCAGGAACTCGGCCAGGTACTGGCCCACCTGGTTCTGGTCGTCGTCGATGGACTGCTTGCCCAGGATGACGAGGTCCGGCTTCTCCTTCTCCGTCACCTTCTGGAGCAGGGCGGCGATGCCGAACTGGTCCAACGGGCCCGTGTGGTTCACCCACACGGCGCGGTGAGCCCCCATGGCCAGGGCGTGCCGGAGCTGCTCCTGCACTTCCTTGCCACCGATGGACACCACCACCACTTCACCCTGGTGCTTGGCGACGAGCCGGAGACCTTCCTCCACGCCAATCTCGTCGAAGGGGTTGATCTTGTACTTGAGCCCCTCCTGCACGATGCCCGAGCCGTCGGGCTTCACCTTGATTTTGGACTCGGGGTCTTCCACGCGCTTGGCGGTGACGAGGATCTTCACGGCTGGGCTTCTCCTTGCGGGAGGCGTTTATGAAGGCTGGAAAACAGTCCGTGCGGTCCGCATTGACGCGACGCGCGAACGGTCTGGGTTAATAGGCATCCGGGTGTCACGGCGGCAATGGGAAACGGCCGCCGGACACAGTTCTGCTTTTCTACCTGAACAGTTCCTTCGCGATGACGAGCCGCTGGACCTGACTGGTGCCCTCGTAGACCTGGATGAGCTTGGCGTCTCTCATCAGCTTCTCGACGGGGTACTCCTTGATGTAGCCGTAGCCGCCGTAGACCTGGACCGCGTCGGTGGCGACCTTCATGGCCATGTCCGCGGCGAAGGACTTGGCATAGCTGGACTGCAGGGTGTTGCGCTGACCCTGGTCCAACAGCCACGCGCTCTCGTAGGTGAGCATGCGGGCCGCGTGGGTGTTCATGGCCATGTCGGCGATCATGAACTGGATGGCCTGGTGCTCGATGATGGGCTTGCCGAACGTCTTGCGCTGCGAGGCGTACTCCATGGAGTGCTCGAGCGCGGCGCGGGCGATGCCCACGGAGAACATGGCGGTGAGCGGGCGGCTGTTGTCCAGGGTCGCCATGGCGATGGCGAAGCCCTGGCCCTCTTCACCGATGCGGTTCTTCACCGGGACGCGCACGTCCTCGAACGTCAGCGACACGGTGTCGCTGGCGCGCTGGCCCATCTTGTTCTCGTGCTTGCTGACGGTCAGCCCCGCGGGGCGACCTTCCACGACGAAGCAGGTGATGCCCTTGTGCTTCTTCGTCTTGTCCACCGTGGCGAACACCGTGTACTGCTCGGCGTGGCCACCGTTGGTGATGAAGCACTTGGCGCCGTTGATGACGTACTCGTCACCCTCGCGGCGCGCCGTCGTCTGCATGTTGGCGACGTCGCTGCCGGCCTCCGGCTCGGTGAGACAGAAGGAGGAGAACTTCAGCCGCTCGGCGAAGTGGCTCAGCAGGCGCTTCTTCTGGTCCTCGGAGCCGTGGAGGATGATGGGGAGGTTGGCCAGGTCGTTGGCGATGATGGACGTGGCCACGCCCGCACAGCCCCAGCTCAGCTCCTCCGCGACAATCGTCTGGTCCAGGTGCGACAGGCCCACGCCGCCGTACTCCGCGGGGGCAGCCATGTTGAGCAGGCCCAGCTCGAAGGCCGTGGCGAGAAGGTCCCGGGGGAAGGTGGCCGTCTCGTCGTAGTGCGCCGCCTTGGGGCGAACCACCTCGCGGGCATACTTGCGCGCCGCCTGCTGGAGCGCGCGCTGGTCCTCGGTGAGCTGGAATTCCATGAGATTCCTCGGGGTGCGTCGACGTGTTGATTCGGAAGTCAACGAATACATGCCGCGCCGCGAAATCTCCAGCCCAACCCGCCTGGGAAAGTGGAGCCCAGGGGGGCGGGCGACACCCCGGGGGCCACGAAGGCCCTCCGGGGACCCAGGGTGCGTCTACTTCTTCGCCTTGGGGACCTTTTCCCAATCCGCGAGGAACTTCTTGATGCCCGCGTCGGTGAGCGGGTGGTTCGCCAGCTGGGTGATGACGCTGTAGGGCAGCGTGGCGACATGCGCGCCCATGCGGGCGGACTGGAGCACGTGCACGGGGTTGCGCACGCTGGCGACCAGCACCTGCGTGTCGAAATCGTAGTTCTGGTAGATCTCCAAGATGTTGGAGATGAGCTCCATGCCGTCCTGGGAGATGTCGTCCAGCCGTCCGACGAAGGGCGACACGTAGGTGGCGCCGGCCTTGGCGCACAGCAGGGCCTGGTTGGCGGAGAAGATGAGGGTGACGTTGGTGCGGATGCCCTCGGCGGTCAGCGCCTTGACGGCCTTCACGCCCTCGACGCCCATGGGAATCTTCACGACGACGTTGTCGTGAATCTTCGCCAGCACGCGGCCCTCGGCGATGAGCCCGTCGGCGTCCAGGGACACGGCCTCCGCGCTGATGGGGCCGTCGACGATGGAGCAGATCTCCCGGATGGTCTCTTCCAGCCCGCGGCCGACCTTGGCCAACAGGGACGGGTTCGTGGTGACGCCGTCCACGCAGCCCATGGCGTGGGCCTTGCGGATTTCCTCGACGTCCGCGCTGTCGATGAAGAACTTCATCTCGTCACTCTCCTGGGTGGCCCGGTGAAGGGCTGGAAAAGGAATCGGCCTGGGGGGCCGGGCGAGCAGGCGCGTAACCGATGCCCCCCCACGCGTCAAGGGTGGCCACGGTGGTGTCCGGCAGGTACAAGGCGAAGCCGACGCCATGGCCCGCTCCCCTCGCTCCGCCGTCAAGAAGCCCCGTCTGCGCGCCCTCCCCGGCCGCTCCACGCCAGCCCCTTCGTCCGAGCCCGAGCCGGACGACGAGGCGCTGCTCGCATGCGCACGCGATGTGCTGGAGGCGGAGGCGAACGCCATCCTCGGCGTGACGACGCGGCTGGGCGCGCCCTTCCTCAAGGCCGTGCGGCTGGTGCGCGCGTGCGCGGGCCAGGTGATTGTCACGGGCATGGGCAAGGCGGGCCACATCGGCCAGAAGCTCTCCGCCACGCTGGCCTCCACCGGCATCCGCTCCGTCTTCCTGCACCCCGCGGAGGCCGTGCATGGAGACCTGGGCCGCGTGGCGCGCGGAGACGTCATCCTCGCCCTGTCCAACAGCGGCTCCACCGAGGAGCTGCTGCGACTGATGCCCGCTTTCAAGCGCATGGCCACGCCGGTCATCGCGCTGACGGGGGATGCTCAGAGTCCGCTGGCGAAGGGCTCGGACGTGGTGCTGGACATCGGCCGCATCGCGGAGGCGTGCCCCATGGGCATGGTGCCCACCGCGTCCACCGCCGCGCTGCACGCCTTGGGCGACGCGCTCACCATGGCGGTGATGCGCTCGCGCCCCTTCGGCACGGATGAATACGCGCTCCTGCATCCCGGTGGGAAGCTGGGCCGCTCCGTGCAGCGCGTCTTCGAGCTGATGCGCACCGGCCCGGCCAACCCGCTGGTGCGCGACATCGCCCCGCTGTCTGAGGTCGTCGGGGTGATGACGAAGACGCCGGGACGTCCAGGCGCCGCGTGCGTGGTGGACCGAAGGGGACGGCTGGTGGGCATCTTCACGGACGGCGACTTGCGCCGCCGCGTGGAGCAGGGCCTCACCGACTTCGACATCCCCGTGCGCGACATCATGGGGAAGCAGCCGCGGTGCGTGACGCCGGACACCCTGGTCATCGCCGCCACCGCGCAGATGCGCGAGCTGCGCGTGGACCAGCTCCCCGTGGTCGACGTCGAGGGCCGCGCCGTGGGCCTGCTCGACGTGCAGGACCTGCTCGCCGCGAAGTTCGTCTGAGCACTCGGGCGGCGCGTGGCTGCTTCCGGGTGGCTCACTCCGACGGAGGCTCCCGCGCGCCGGACTCGATGGCGTGCCACGGAGCAGACGGGGGACTCTGAGCATCGGGCGTCGCGTGACGCCCGTGCTCGATGTGGCACCTACTGCGTGAGCTTCGCCTGGAGCCCCGCCTTGTTGGCGTAGTCCGGCGCGTCCGTGGCCAGCTTCTCCCACAGGGCCTTGGCGCCCTTGTCGTCGCCCTTGGCCTTGAGGGTGTCGCCCAGCTTCTCCACCGACGCCGGGTCCGTCTGCACCGCCACGCCCCACACGCGCGCGGCCATGGGACGGCCCAGGCCCGTCAGCGCCCAGGCCATGCCCGCCTTCGCGCGGCCATTCTCCGGCTGGAAGGGCACCACGCGCGTGTAGTTGCCGAGCGCTTCCTGGAAGCGCCCCTTCGACAGGTGCTCCTCGCCCTCGTCCACCAGCTTCGCCAGGCCCTGCTCCAGCTCCGGCGTGCGCTCGGTGTTCTGCACCGCGTCCACCATCTCCCGCGTCAGCGGGCGCGGCGCGTCCGGCCCCTGCGCCGCCGGAGCCTGCGCCAACCGGATGCGACGGTCCTCGGCACGCGACGCGAGCAGCTTCGCCCGGCCCCCCGCCTTCACCGTCTCATCCACCAGCGTCACCAGCCGCTTCGCAGCCGCGGCGCGCGAGGAGGCCGGATTCATCGCCTGCACCGCCTCGAAGCCCTCGCGCGCCTGCTTCAGCGCCGTCAGGTCCTCGCCCTTCGTCTCGAACAACACCGCCGAGCGCCCGTAGAGCGCCTCTTCGTGCCGGGGCTCCACCTCCAGCACCGTGCCGTACGCCACCAGCGCGCCCGCCGCGTTGCCCGACAGGAAGAGCGCATTGGCGCGCATCACGCCCGTCTCTAGCGCGGGCTCCAGCGCCGCGCGAGCACACGCCGCGGCGCCCGCCACGTCGCCCTTCTTCGCGCGCTCCTGAGCCACCGCGCCCATCGCCTCCAGCGCCTGCCCGGGCGTGAAGCCACAGCCCGCCGCCTCCGCCGTGGCCAGCGCCGCCTTGCCCAGCTTCTTGCGCTGCGCGAGGAACACGTCGCGCACCGGCTTCGCGCGCTCGTCCGCCTGGAGCAGGTACGTGCCCGCCTCCGCATTGCGGCCGTTCAGGTAGTACAGGCGCCCCAGCGACGCCGCGATTTCAAAGGTCTTCTCCCGCCCCTGCAGCCCCTCCGTCGAGTCGAGCTGTCGCAGCAGCTCCTCCGCGGACGGCGGCGCCTTGCCGGTGCCGGACAACGGAGGATGACCCGAGGGCAGCTCGCCCGTGGGCGCCGCGGTGGGCGACGCGCCACCTTCCACGGCGGGATGGCCTTCGGGAAGCGCGCCTCCCGAGGGAGCGGACGGCTTCGCGGGCGACACCTGGGTCCCCGGAGGGACGGGCGGGTGACCAGGGGGCAACGGGGAAGGCTCGGCGGCGAGCAGCGCCGCGGTGGCCAGGGCCAGGGAAAGGTTCATGTCTCGTTGCTCGGCAGGCTCGCTTCGGGCCACGCGGTGGCCTCACTCCTGCGGACATCCTGCGGGGCGAGTTTCCCGAGGAGCTCCTTCACCGTCATTCCCAGCACGGGGTGCTGCAAGGCAGGCGACAGCTCCGCCAACGGCTCCAGGGCGAAGCGACGCTTGTGCAATTCCAGATGGGGAACCTGAAGGTGAGGGTCGGCCACCACCTGGCCCTCGCAGAAGAGGATGTCCAGGTCGATGGTGCGCGGGCCCCAACGCTGCTCGCGCCGCCGCCCCAGGTCCTTTTCAATCTGCTGAAGGATGACCAGCAGCCGCTGCGGCGACAAATCGCAGTCCAACGCCACCACCGCGTTCAGATAGCGCGGCTGCGGCGGCCCCACCGGGGCGCTGTCGAAGAGTGAGGAACAACGAAGCACGGCCACCGCATCGATGCGGGACAGCGCGGTGAGAGCGGCGACGAGGTGGGATTCGCGGTCCCCCTCGTTCGAGCCCAACCCGACATAGATGATGGTGCTCACGGCTCCATCTCAACTGGATTGAGCAGCGTCCCGATTCCCTCGATTTCGACCTCGACCGAGTCGCCGGCCGACAGCTTCCCTACCCCCGACGGCGTGCCAGTGCTGATGAGGTCCCCCGGCAGCAGCGTCATGATGTGGGAGATGAACGCCACCAGGCGAGCGGGGCTGAACACCATGTCCGACGTGCGGCTGTCCTGGCGCACCTGCCCGTTCACCCGGCAGGAAATCTGGAGGTCCGACGGGGACAGCCCCGTCACCGCCCACGGGCCCGCGCACGCGAAGGTGTCGTAGCCCTTGGCGCGGGTGTGCTGCGTCTCACGCTTCTGGATGTCGCGCGCGGTGACGTCGTTGAAGCACGTCAGGCCCCAGATGGCGCGCGCGGCCGTCGTCTCGTCCGCGTTCTTCAGCCGCTCGCCGATGACGAGCGCCAGCTCCGCCTCGTAGTGCACTTCCTGGCTCGCCTTGGGGATGCGGATGGGCGAGCCCGGGCCATTGAGCGCGGTGGAGGGCTTGGTGAAGATGAGCGGCTCGGTGGGGACGGGCTTGCCCATCTCCTCCGCGTGCTTGCGGTAGTTCTGACCGATGCAGACGACCTTCGACGCGTCCGAGGGAACCAGCAGCGTCACCGCCGACAGCGAACGGCGGATGCCCGTGTCCTTGACCCCGCCCACCCAGGGGGCCGAGGAGAGCACCACCACCTCGGAGCCCTCGACGCGGCCATGGTTCGCACGGCCTTCGTGGAGGAAGCGGCAGTAGCGGGCGGTCGTCATGAAGTCCTCTGGAAGCCGAGTACGTCGGCCATGTCATACAGCCCCGGAGGGCGGCCCACCACCCAGCGCGCCGCGCGCAGCGCTCCCAGGCCGAACTGGTCTCGGCTGGTGGCCCGATGCGTCAGCTCGATGCGCTCGCCCTCACCGAAGAAGTACACGGTGTGCTCGCCCACCACATCCCCGCCCCGCAACGTCTGCACGCCAATCTCGCTGGGGGGCCGAGCCCCAATCTGTCCGTGACGGGCGAACGCCAGGTCGTCCTGCGTGCGCCCCAGCGCGGAGGCGAGCACTTCCGCCAGCCGCAGCGCGGTGCCGCTGGGCGCGTCCTTCTTCATCCGGTGGTGCGCCTCCAGGACCTCCACGTCGAAGCCAGGTCCCAGCACCCGCGCCAGCTCCGCGGCCACGCGGATGACCACGTTGACGCCCACGGACATGTTCGGCGCCGCGACGATGGGAATCGCCTTCGCGCTCTCCACCAAGAGCGCCGTGGCCTCCGGCGAGAAGCCCGTGGAGCCGCACACGAAGGCCACGCCGCGCGCCGCGCACATCTTCGCGTGGGCCACGCTCACCTCGGCGCTGGTGAAGTCGATGACGACGTCCGCCGTCGCCGTGTCGAGCGCGCGGGCCAGGTCATCCACCACCTGAACCTCCAGCGCGCCCAGCCGGGCGGCCAGGCCCGCGTCCAGGCCCACCGCGGCGCTGCCCGGCCGCTCCGTGGCGCCCACCACCTGGAGGTCCTCCGCGTCACGCGTCAGACGCAGCAACGTGCTGCCCATGCGACCGGTGATGCCGGTGATGACGGTGCGAATCATGTGGCCGCGCTCCTCGGTGTCGTGTCGTGGCGCTCAGTGCTTCAGCAGGCCCAGCAGTCGCAGCTCGTCGCCGAGCTTCTCCGCGTTGGGCGCGGTCATCGGCACCAGCGGCAGGCGGACTTCCGGCCCGAAGAGGCCCAACAGGTGCAACCCCCACTTCACGGGGATGGGGCTGGACTCCACGAAGAGCAGCCGGTGCAGGTTGTTCATCTTCACCTGCAGCTCACGCGCCTTGGCGAAGTCACCCGCGCGACCCGCGGCCACCAGGTCCGCCATCAGCCGGGGCGCGACGTTGGAGGACACGGAGATGACGCCCTTGCCACCGCACGCGATGAAGGGCAGCACGGTGAAGTCGTCGCCGGACAGGAGCGTCAGCCGGTCTCCGCACTTCTCCAGGATGTCCACCGCCCGGGCCATGTTGCCGGTGGCCTCCTTGATGGCGACCACTTCCGGGAAGTCGCACAGCCGCTGCACCGTCTCCGGCAGCAGGTCCACGCCCGTGCGGCCCGGGACGTTGTAGGCGACAATCGGGAAGCCCGGATGCGCGCGAGCCACCGCGCGGAAGTGCTCCACCAGCCCCGCCTGCGTGGGCCTGTTGTAGTACGGCGTGACGATGAGCGAGCCATCCGCTCCCGCGTCGCGCACGCGCCCCACGCTCGCAATCACCTCCGCGGTGTTGTTGGAGCCGGCGCCGCCCAGCACCTGCACGCGGCCTTTCGCCTCCTCCACCACCACACGCACCGCGCGGGCCTGCTCATCGGCCGACATGGTGACGGATTCGCCCGTGGTGCCCATGGGCACGAGCACGCTGGTGCCGCCTTCAATCTGCTGGCGCACCAGCGCCCGGTAAGCCGACTCGTCGAGCGCGCCGTTCCGGAACGGAGTCGCGAGCGCCGTCATGGAACCTTCGAAGGTCTTCATTCCGGCGCTTATATGTTCAGGCCCGCTCGCCGCGCCAGAGATCCTCGGTGCGCTCGCGCTCCCTCACCACCCGCCACGCCTCTGCGTCCACCAGCACCTCGGCCGGGCGGGGACGGGAATTGTAGTTAGAAGCCATGCTCATCCCGTAAGCCCCGGCGCTGAGGAAGGCATACAGCTCGCCCGGCTGGGGGAGGACCAGGGGACGGGCCCTGGCCAGCACGTCGGTGGACTCACACACCGGCCCCACGACGTCCACCTCCACCGCCTTGCCCCGCCGCTTCAGGAGCGGAACGAAGGCGTGGTGGGCTTCGTAGAGCGCCGGACGGAGCAAATCGTTCATGCCCGCGTCCACCACGGCGAAGCGTTTGGCGGGCGTCTGTTTGCGGTAGAGCACGCGCGTGAGCAGCACCCCCGCGTTGCCCACCAGCGAACGTCCCGGCTCCAGCACCAGCCGCGCGCCGGTATCCTTGGTCGCGTCCAGCACGACGCGCGCGTACTCCGCCGCCGAGGGAGGCGTCTCGTCCGAGTAGGTGATTCCCAGGCCCCCGCCCACGTCCAGGTACTCCAGCGCGTGCTTCTGGGCCTTCAGCGCCTGGTACAGCCCCGCCACCTTGGTGAGCGCCGCGCGCAGGGGCGAGCTCTGGGTGAGCTGCGAGCCGATGTGGCAGTCCAGGCCCGCGGCCCGCACGCCCTTCATCTTCTTCGAGCGCGCGTAGAGGTCCACCGCCTCCTCGAAGGGGACGCCGAACTTGGACGTCTTCAACCCGGTGGCGATGTAGCGGTGCGTGCGCGGGTCCACCTCCGGGTTGACGCGCAACGCGAACGGCGCGCGGCGTCCCAGGCGACGGCCCACGGCGTCCAGCGCCTCCAGCTCCTCGGCGCTCTCCACGTTGAAGAGGAGGATTCCGGCGGCGAGCGCGGCCTCCATCTCCTCCGGCGTCTTGCCCACGCCCGCGAACACCGTCTTCGCCGCCTCGCCGCCAGCGTGCCGCACCCGGGCCAGCTCGCCGCCGGAGACGATGTCGAAGCCCCCGCCCAGCCCCGCGAACAGCCGGAGGATGGCGAGGTTGGAGTTGGCCTTCACCGAGTAGCAGACCAGGGGCCGTGCGTCGGCGAACGCGTCCGTCACCGCGCGGAAGTGCTGGGTCAGCGCGGCGGTGGAATAGACATAGGTGGGCGTGCCCACCGCGTCGGCGATGGCGGGCAGCGGCACCGCCTCCGCGTGCAGTACGCCCTTGCGATACGGAAAGGAGCTCACGGTGTCCCAGCGTCGACGATGGTGGTGGGGGTCAGGACCCCGCCGTCCGTCGTCGGAGTAATCGACGGCCCCGAGGACTCCACGCTTACGGGCGCGGTGTCCGACGGCGGCGGAGGGGTCTCCGTCGCCGGCACCGGCGCCGCCAGAGGCGGCTTGGCCGGACCCTTGATGCCGCACGCCACCATCCCCAACACCAGGACGGTGGCGACCCCGAGCGACGTGAGGGCGCGCTTCATGGCTAGAACTTCACGCCCAGCCAGCCGCGGATGCTGTGCGGCGTCTCAAGATCCGCCTTCAGGGCATCCGTGTAGGCCTGCAGACCGCCCATGGGGAAGAGGATGCCGTAGGCGATACCCGCGAGGAAGCCGTCCTCGGTGGTGTAGTCCACGCCCGCGTTCACCTCCACGCCCAGCGACTTGCTGGTGAAGGACGGCGTCGACTCCGCGTAGAGCGCCTGCGAGTAGATGAGGCGGCCATACAGGTCGATGCCCGGCGCCACCGCGTACTTCACGGACGGGCGCACGTAGAACGCGTCGGTGACGCCGCCAATCAGCTCGCGCCAGAGGATGAGGTCGATGCGGTAGTCGCGGTTGAAGCGGAAGTTGCGGATGGCGGAGTCGGAGCAGCCGCCGCCGTCGCAGCGGTACTGAGGACCTTCCACGTCACCCGGGTTGGTGTAGTCGTTGGTGCCCGAGCCTTTACGCCCCGGGTAGTTGCCGAAGCCCGGCGCCTTGTCACCAGAGGCGAAGCCCAGCTCCAGCCCCAGCGTCAGCTTGTTGTCCGCCACCTTCACCTCGCCCTGGGCCACGCCGCCGAACTGCGCGACGCGCAGGCTCTGGTCGAACGTCGTCTGATTCGCCGCGAGCGCGCGGTTGCCGATGGTGCCGAGCACCGCCGCCAGTTCGAACTCCAGGCGCCAGTTGCGCTCCTCGTAGCGCAGCCACAGGTCCGGGATGTACAGCGAGGCATCGCGGGGGATGAAGGCGCCCGTGGGCTGGTTGTTGGCGTCCTTCACGTTGTCGTAGTTCTGCGTACGCCACGCGAAGTGCAGGCCGTACTGGAGCACGCCCTGGTTGTTGTCCAGCTTGGAGCGGATCTGCGCATCCGTGTCCCGGCGGGCGATGGCCAGCACCCAGCTGTGGGCGTCATCGGCCTGCGTCAGGTCCACCGGCTCACCCTGGGCGCCGCCCCGGTACTGCGAGCCCTCGGAGTTGAAGTCCAGCATGGGCGTCACGTACCAGCCCGCGAAGGGCTCGGTGACGAACTGGATGCGGTCCACCGTGTCGCCGTAGTCGCAGTCGAAGCAGTTGCCGTCGTTGCGCAGCATGCCCAGACCCCATTGGCTGCCCATGCGACCGAAGCGCAGGATGCCCACCGGCGTGTTCACCTCGCCATAGGCGCGGCGCAGCTTGATGGAGTCCGACAGCGTGTCGCCCAGCGACTCCTGGTCCTCGGAGAAGATGGTGAACACGTTGCGCTGGTCGCCCGGGTAGAGCGAGTCCGGCGTGGAGCCCATCACCACGTTGTCCAGGCCGTCCACCTGGAGCTTGATCTTCACCTGCTCGGACACGTTGAACGTGGGGTCCAGGCGCAGGCGCATGGTCGCGAAGGACTGGGTGTTCTCGCCCCGGCGGCCCGACACGGCGGGGAAGATATCCTGGTTGGGGACGGGGACCCTGCCCAGGTCGAACTTGTAGAAGAGCGTGGGGCGCAGGCGGAAGTAGCCGTCGAGCGTGAAGACCTCCAGCTTGCGCTTCTCCTCCGGGTACTCCTCGCTCCACTCCTCGCCGTTGAGGGACTGCTTGGCGGCCTCCGCGCGAATCTCTCCGCGCAGCTCCTGCTTGGTGGCCTCCAGGTCGTCACGGGTAACGGACTCGCCCTCGGCGGCGGGGGGCTGCACGGCGGCGGGCGCCGCGGGAGCGACAACCGGCGGCTCGGCGGGGGCGGGGGCGGGCGCGGCCTCCGCGGGCGCGGGCGGAGGCGTGCCCCCAGCCGGCACCTGGGCGGTGGCCGTGGAGGAAGCGACGAGCAGCGCCGCCAGCAGGACGTGAGACATGGGCAACGATCTCCAGGGCCGCTCGGGGCGGCCGGGTCGGAAAGGCGGGCGATTCAAGCCACGGGACAGGGGGGTGTCAACGCCAACCGGGACGCGAGTTCGCGCCGTCAACGACAGGACGTCCAGGGTCATTTCCCTGTCCTCCCCCGGGGTTGGCACTTCGGACAGGCATAAGTGGTGCGTCCGGCCTGGGTGAAGGACTCCACCGGCGAGGCGCACTTGGAGCACGGGCCGCCACCGCGCCCATACACCAGGAACGGGTTCTCGGAGCCTCCATCCTCGAGGTACACGGGCTCCTCGCCCTGCTGCTCCTCGAGGCCGAAGTCGATGCTGGCCCGGATGGCCTGGACCAGCCGCTTCCAGTCGTCCGGGGTGAGGGTGGAGGGCTTCCGGGCGGGGTGGAGGCCGGCGCGAAACAGGGCCTCCGCGGCGTGGATGTTGCCCAGGCCGGCGATGCGCGCCTGGTCCATCAGGGCGATCTTCAGGTCCTGCTTCGAGGACGCCACGGCCTGTTCGAGCTGGCCGGAGGTGAGGCCATCCGCCAGCGGGTCTCGGCCCAGGGCCTTCACGACGTCCAGGGAGCGCAGGCCCGCGGAGGGCGTCGGCTCCATACGGCCGAACATGCGCGCGTCGGCGAAATGGAGCACCTGCCCGTTGTCCAGGTGGAAGCGGGCGCGGCTGTAGGGGACGACATCGCCTTCGGAGCGCCGGACGAACTTGCCCGTCATGCCCAGGTGGCCGAGGAGTCCTCGGCCTTCCTCGAAGGCGAAGAGGAGGTACTTGCCCCGCCGGACGAGGGACTCCAGCCGGCCGTGAAGCAACGCGAAGTGGCCGCGCTCGGCGCCGCGAAAGACGCGGGTGTCATCCGCATCCGCGCGCACGAGGCGTCGTCCATCGAACCAGCGCACCAGATTGCGCCGGGCGATTTCCACTTCGGGTAACTCAGGCATCCGCTCGGGCACATAGCACCGGCGCCCTCCCAGCCCACGCATTTCTTGCGCCTGTCGTCTCGCGCACATGCCCCGGGGCGCTGGCGGCGGTGCCCCGAGCACCCCCACCCCAGGCCCCGGCGACAGGTTCTCGGACGGGCCTGGGAGCGGAACGACCCCGGTGGGCCCGGGCAAGAAGAGGGACGCATCCCGGCGGCGATCAGCAGTCCTGGGTTTCCGGGGCGCCGCTCGAAACGGCATGGACCCATCAGGTCAGGGCAGGTGGCCCCCGGAGGACCGTGCGACGCGGCACGCATCCATCGAGCCATCTCCTCAGGGCGCGGGCTCACCGCCCTCGTCATCCACCCCGTCTGGGGTCGACTCCCGTTCGGGGGTCGGGGTGTCTCCTCCCCGTTCCCGGACCTCGCGGGCCGCCACCCGGGGGCGCAGCCTCAGCGCCCCTTCCACTGACGGCAGCGGCTGTCCCGCCCGAAGCGCGGCCACCCCGCGCTCCAGCACCCCCAACAATGCCCCCGTCTCGGCTTCGCGCGGAGTCACCTCGGGAGCGGGCCGAGGCCCACGTCGCGTCCGCGCCTGCGCACGAGCCCTGCGCTCCAGGAACGCCAGCACCCGCTCGCGGTGGACATCCGGGTAGCGCCCGGGCTCGAAGTCGGCGGAGCGCGCCTCGATGAGTCGCAGCGTCGCCTCCAGTTCCCCGGGCTCGACGGCGGCCTCCGCCATCCCCTGCTCGGAGAGCTGCTCCCGCGACACCACTTCGTCCACGGCGTGCAGCGTGGACAACACGAGCCCCCGCGCATGCGGCCGCACGAGACACAGGTGCCCCTTCTGGTACAGCACCCACCGTCCCACGCCCACGCGGCCCGACTCCCGCAGCGCAGCAGCCAGCAGCGCGTGCGCGTGCTCCGCGCCCTTCGCGGGCATCAGATGAAACGACGTATCCACCAACAGCGAGTCCACCCGCGCGGGGTCCACGAACTTCTCCAGCGCGATGACCTGACTGGCCATGGGGTCCAGAGCCTCCAGCTCCCCGCTCGTCACGGTGACCTGCCGGCCGTCCGCCAGCGTGTAGCCCCGCACCACGTGCTCCAGCGGCACCTCCTCACCGTCCGCGGAGCACACCCGTTTGTTCTGGATGCACGCGCCGTCCGCGTCGTGCCGCAGATGGAACTGGACCTGCCGGGACACGACGGCGCCGTGCACCCTCACCGGGAGCGTCACGGGGCCGAAGCTCAGCGAGCCCACCCAGACCGGACGCGACATCACGACCTCCTCGGGTGCCCATTCCTTTCGACACCCGCCACCCCGAAATCTCCGGCTGCTCGCATGACACGACAAGGCTCGGCGGGTGTACCGCGAGGCGCACGAGCCCTCCCGCCCCCGTGAGCCAGGAGTCCCGAGCCTCACTCATTCCGCCGGAACCCACACGAGGGACTTGCCGTGGAGGTGGACGCTGCCCAAGAGTCCGGGCAGTCGCTCTCTCAACGCATCAACCGGCAAAGAAAGGCGTCCTCGGTCATGCAGCGGATTCTCTCGGCGGTATGGAGCCTCGCCCTCCTCATGGGAGTGACGACGGGCTGCACCACGCAGCGCGTCCAGGCGGAGAAGGCTCTGGCGAAGACCTTCGTCTCCGATGAGCAGGAAGAGGAGATCGGCCAGCAGGTGAAGAAGGAGCTCGAGCAGAAGGAGAAGATCAAATACGTGCAGGACCCGACCATCGTCGAGTACGTGCGCAACCTCTCCGCGCCCATCATCAAGCAGGCCACCAAGGACCGGCCGGGCGTGAAGTGGAAGATCAACGTCATCGACGACCCGAAGACGGTGAACGCGTTCGCCACGCCGGGCGGCTACCTCTACGTCTACACGGGCCTCATCCTCGCCGCCGACACGGAGGCGGAGCTTGCGGGCGTCATGGCGCACGAGGCGGGCCACGTCGTCGGCCGTCACTCGGCGCGGGCCATGGTGAACCAGATGGGTCTGCAGACCGTCACCCAGCTGGCGCTGGGACAGAACCCGGGCGCGGCCGCGCAGGTCGCCGCGCAGCTCGTCGGTGGTGGCGCCATGCTGGCCCACAGCCGCAGCGAGGAACTGGAGGCCGACGAGTACGGCGCGCGCTACTCCTCCGGCGCCGGCTTCGACCCGAAGGGACTCATCAGCTTCTTCCAGAAGCTCCAGGCCCAGGAAGGCAATACGCCGGGCGTCATGAAGTGGCTGAGCACCCACCCCACCAACAAGCAGCGCATCTCCGACCTTCAGGAGTTCATCGCCAAGAAGAACCTGCGCGGCAGCAACAACAGCCCGGGCCAGCTGCCCGCCATCAAGCAGAAGCTGGGCGGGAAGTAACCTCCCCGCCCGGGCTCAGTGCAGCGTGGACGGAGGCCCGCGCTCCAACTCCGCCGCGGAGGGCTCGGGGGACTTCCCCCGGGCCACGCGCCGCCGCCAGCGCCAGAAGGCCAGCCGGGAGCGCTTCGCACTGGCCGCGCTCTTGGCGGCCCCCGGCGTCTTGATGGGAGGCTCTGCTGGAGCGGGCTCGCCGAACTGGCGCGCGCCCTTCTCCTTCCCCTCCGCCGAGGCGTGCTCGAGGATGGCGTTGAGCTCTCCGCCGAGGATGAACACCAGCCCGGAGATGTAGAGCCACAACAGCAGCACCACCACGCCACCGATGGAGCCATAGGTGACGTTGTACTTGCCGAAGTGCTCCACGTACTGCGTGAAGCCCCACGTGCTCGCCATCCACACCAGCGTGCCGAAGATGGAGCCGGGGGTGATGTACTTGAAGCGCTGCTTCACGTCCGGCAGCAGGTAGTAGCAGAGCGACAGCACCAGCATCACCAGCCCCGCGGTGAACGGCCAGCGCACCCAGGACCAGAGGACGTAGAAGGCCTCCTGCACGTGCAGCCGCGTCGCGAGCCACGCCCCCAGCTTGCCGCCCAGGAGGAACACGGCGAAGGACAGCGGGATGAGCAGGGTGCCGATGAGCGTCATCACCATGGCCAGCCCTTGTGTCTTCCACACGGGGCGCGACTCGGGCACGTCGTAGGCCAGGTTGAGCGCCTTGCGCAGGGCGTCCACGCCCCGCGAGGCCGACCACAGGGCCACGAGCAGACCCACCGTGAGCAGCTTGGGCCGGGGCTGGTGCACCAGCGACGTCAGGTGCTGCGTCACCAGGCCCAGCGCATCCCCGGGCACCAGCGGACGGACGCGTTCCAACATCGCGTCCACCGCGCCCGGCGCGAAGGGCAGGTACGCCACCAGCGTGACGAGGAAGAAGAGGAACGGGAACAGCGAGAACAGCAGGTAGTAGGAGAGCTGCGCCGCGATGTCCGTGACGGTGTCTTCCTGGAACTCCTTCACGAAGCGCCGGGTGAACTCGCGCCAGGTCAGGTACTTGAGCCGCGGCAGCCGCATCCTTCCCTCCTCGCTCCCGACTCTCGGGTAACGGAAGGTGGGGTTCGCGACGCCTATCGGCAGCAGGCGGCCGAGCAGGCTCTCGCCCGGCTAGACGACGTTCGGCGGAAGATATCTGCCCAGCAGTGGACGAAGCCGGGAGCGCACCTCATCCGGGATGCGGGAGCGCTCGGTCCACAGGGCCAGCGCCAGCGCGGAGTCACAGCGGCAGGCGGAGGGAGCCTCGGCGATACGGGGCAGCGCGCGGCGGATGAGCGCGGCGCCCTTGGCGGTGACGGCCTGCACGTTGTGGGACAGGCGCGCCAGGAGGGCTTCGTGCTCCTGGCCTGGAGGCAGGGGCTGCCACGAGTCGTAGTCCGTGGGCAGCGCCACCAGCGCGTAGTGGAGCTCCGCCTCCCGGGCGAGCCGCGCCTCGGGCATGGCCGTCATCCCCACCAGGTCCGCGCCCAGTTGCCGGTACAGCAGGCTCTCCGCGCGCGTGCTGAGCGAGGGTCCCTCGACGCAAACATACGTCGCCTGGGTGGCCACCACTGCGCCGCTGCTGGCCGCCGCGTTGGCGAGGACCTGACGGAGCGTGCCGCAGAAGGGAGACCCCAGCTCCACGTGGACCGCGAGGTCGTCGTAGAACGTGCAGGGCCGGCGGTAGGTGCGGTCGATGACCTGGTCCGGGACGACCAGCTGGAGCGGCGGCAGGTGCTCCTGGAGACTGCCCACCGTGCCCGTGGCCAGGACGTGGGTGACGCCCAGCTGCTTCATCGCGAAGAGGTTGGCGCGGTAGGGGGCCCGGGTGGCGTTGAAGACGTGACCCGCGCCGTGGCGGGGTACGTAGACGACGGAGACGCCGTCCAATTCGCCCGAGATGAGGGGGCCCGCATGGGGACCAAAGGGGGTTTCGAGGGTGTGGGTCTCCAACCGACCAGAGAGCCCCAACAGTTGCTCCAGACCATGGCTCCCGATGATGCCCACCCTGACAGCCATGTTCCTCCTCTTGGCGCTCCGGCCGCGCCCCTGAACCATAGCGCGCCCCCCTGGCGCCGGGAGGCACGAAGACTGGTAGTTTTCGAAATTGCCATGCGTCTCCTGCCCTTCCTGCTTCTGGCGCTCGCCGCCACCCCCGCCAGCGCCCAGCGCGGCGCCGTCCCCTCCGGCTGTCAGGAGGACTACGCCACCTGCAAGGAGGACTGCTCCATCGAGTACGGAGGCAGCGGGCGCACGGTGAAGAAGCTCACCCAGTGCCTGGGCATCTGCACGGAGAACCGCGGTGAGTGCAGCGACCGGCACTCGTCGCTGCGCGGCCTGCCCGACAGCGTGGTGGCGGACGAGCCTCGTCGCAGGCGTCCCTCCTCGAAGCAGCCCGTGAGTCGGGAAGAGGACCCGTTCGGAGACTCGACGGACTCGGAGCCCCGGCGCACGACGAACCGTGAGGAAGACCCGTTCGGCGACGCGCGTCCGGACAGGGACTCGGTCCGGGGGCGTCGCGACGGCTACCGCGCGGACAGCATCCCCGCCGAGGACACCCGTCCCCCCCCAGAGGAAGTACAACCGGCGGCGCCGGTCGACACCACGCCCGTGCCCCCGGTGTCGCGGCAGGGTGTCTACCGCGCCGCGGACTCCGAGCCGAAGCCCGCGCCCGCGAAGCCCGCGCCCGAGGCCGAGCCCGACTTCAGTGACTTGGAGCCGCTGGATGCGCCGCCCGCGCCCACGGCCTCCGCGAAGCCGACGCCCCGGATGGAGCCCGTGAAGCCCGCGCCCGCGAAGCCCGCGCCCACCATCGCCGCCAGCGACGACGAGAAGAAGGACCCGCTGCTCGACGACGAGCCGGCGCCCGCGCCCGTCGCCGCCACGAAGAAGCCCGCGCCCCCGCCGTCCAACCCGCTGCGCCCCTCGGTTCCACCAGAGCCCAAGACCGATATCTCCGAGTGGGACCCCAACGGGGACTGAGTTCCGCCCCGGTCAGCGCGCGCGCTCCAGCTCCAGGATGTTCCGCCACAGCGCGAAGGGTGAGACGCCCGCGTAACCGCTCTCCTGGCCGTCGTTGCACTCGATGACAATCCAGCGGCCGGAGACCTCCTGCGCCACGTCCACCACCAAGAACGGGACGTCCACCCGGCGCGCCACCTCGCGCCCGAGGGCGAGCGCCTCGCGCTGCTCAAGCTCGTTCATCGTGTACGGCGAGCCCTGCCACCAGTAGGGCCCCCACCCCACCAGCTCACCGCGCCACCAGAAGGTGCGGAACTCGAACGAGCTGGGGATGCGGTCCGGCGCGCCCTCTTCCACCCGGCGCAACGGGCGCAGCTCGCGACACACCACGCGCTGCCAGTGGAGGATGGGGTCCTTCGCATAGGCCGCCATCGCGAGCTCGAACTGCTCGGGCCCCTCGATGATGGAGAGTGACTTGCGGTGGCGGCTCGTCTGTCGCTCACCCTTCACGAAGACGGGCCAGCCGAGCGCGTCCTCCACCGTCTTCGCATCTGGCCGCTCGTCGTACCAGACGCTGCGCGGCGTGAGGTCCGTGAGCCTCGGGTACCAGTGCGGCAGCTCCGTGGCCAACAGGTGCTGCTCCGGCGAATGCACCAGTCGCACACCCTCCGACGCCAGCTCGCGGTGGCGCTCGGCGTAGTCGTTCCACACGCCCACGCGCGCCACCACCTCCAGCGATTCGGGAAGTTGATACGGGCGACGGCAGGGGAAGAACCTGTCGAAGCCGAAGTCGTAGATGCCCTGGCCCGTGGGCGCCGTCAGCATCCACAGTCGCTCCTCCACCTGGAACAGGTCCTCACCCGCACGAAGCATCACGCGAGTGTACGCAGACCGAAGCCGTGCGCCACCGCACCACGGAGCACCGCTCCGTCCATGCACCACCCCTCCCACGGATGCGAGCCGTCCAGGCGGAAACGAATGTTCCAGCGAGGGAGCGCGGGCCTTGCGTATCGAGCGTGCTCGCATCCACTTCGCCTTGCTGGTGCCACGCGCACGACGTTAATGCCCGCCGCGTTCCCACACCCCTAGGAGACGTTGCATGCGAGTCGTCGTGAATTGGTTGATGTGGCCCTGTCTTGTCCTGCTGACCGCCTGTGGAGGAAGCAACACGCGTGACACGCTCGATGACGAGCGCGGCGCGATTCTCCCCAATGCGCAGACCCTCACCTGCTCCACCCTCCAGCTCGCGCGCGGCTCCATCGGCTCGGGCCAGGGCGTGCAGGGCCTGCACACCCAGACGCTGTCGGGCACGCAGGACCGCTGGGCGGAGTACGTCGAGTTCGCCGCCAACAGCTCCGCCACGTGCACCTACCCGCTGCCCACGGGCGTGAGCGCCGACACCGTCGTCGCGGCCGAGGTGGGCGTGAACTTCCGAGGCCCCCTGAAGTCGGAGATGCGCTGGCTGTTCGAGGCGTGGGACTACACGACGAGCACCTGGGTCATCGTGGGTGACAACGCCTTCGCGCTGTCGTGGAAGTGGTCCGCCACGTCACTGGCCCTCCCCTCCCCCGCGCGGTTCCTCTCCGGCGGCCCCGTGAAGCTGCGCTACCGCACGGAGTCCTCGGCGGATGCGTCGCTGCTGGACCTGCTCGTGGTGCGAGTGCAGGTGGCGGCGTCGGACGCCGGGACTCCGACGGACGCGGGCACGCCCACCGATGCGGGAGTCCCCACGGACGCGGGCACCCCGACGGACGCGGGCACGACCACCGACGCGGGCACTCCCGTCCCCTGGGAGGGCGTCAGCAGCTTCACGTACCAGCTCACGAACTATCCCCAGGGCAAGCTCGACGCCATCGCGGCCTCGAAGTTCGACCTCGCAATTGTCGAACTGGTGCGGGATGGCTCGAGCGGCTACTTCACCGCCGCCGAGATTTCCGCGCTCAAGTCCGGCGGCAAGCAGGTGCTCGCCTACTTCGAGATTGGCGCCATCGAGGAGTACCGTCCCGAGTGGAGTCAGGTGCCCGCGGACCTGAAGCTCGGCCCCGTGGATGGCTGGCCCGATGAGCAGTACGTGAAGTACTGGGACGAGCGCTGGTGGCCCATCGTCCAGGGCCGCATCGACCGCGCGCTCGCCGCGGGCTTCACCGGTTGCTACCTGGACATGGTGGTGACGTACGAGGAGATTCCCGCCAACTCCGCGGGGACCAACCGCGCCGACCTCGCTCGGAAGATGGTGGCCCTCATCGCCCGCATCAGCCAGTACGCGAAGGCGCGCAACCCGGCCTTCAAGGTGGTGCCGCAGAACTCCCCGGAGCTCATCGACGACACGGCGTACCTGCCCGTCATCGACGGCCTGGGCATGGAGGACATGTACTGGTCCGACGACGTCGCCTGTGACGCGTCCTGGTGCGCGGAGAACCGCGCCAACGCCGCCCGGGTTCGCGCCGCGGGGAAGCTGGTGCTGTCCACCGACTACGCCACCCAGTCCGCCCATGTCGCGGATGCGTACACGCGCTCGCGTGCCGCGGGCTTCGTCCCCTACGTCACGGTGCGCGCACTGGACCGGGTGACGGTGAACGCGGGCTGGGACCCTCAGTAGCCACTCAGGTCGCCGGGCGCCCCGCCACGGGAGGCAGGGGCGCCGTCGGCGGAGCACGGGCCATCACCGTCTGGGTGAGCCGCACGCCCGCCAGGACGAGCAACCCACCCACCACGATTTCCCAGTGCAGGGCCTCGTCCAGCAGCGCCCAGGCCGCGAGCGCCGTCGCCGCGGGCTGGAGGTTGGAGAAGATGGCCACCTTCGACGCCGACACCTTCGACAGCGCGTAGTACCAGAGCACGTACGCCACCACCGACGTGAGCAGCCCCAGGTAGACGATGCAGCCCTTGGCCGCCAGGCTCGCGGCCATCAACGCCTCGGGCTTTGCCACGAACGGAGCGAAGGGCAGCATCAACACCGTGGCCATCGTCATGCACCACGCCGTCGCGCGCAGCGGACCGTGGACGGCGACGAAGGGCTTCCCCTCCGTCGTGTAGGCCACCCAGGCCAGCACCGCGCCGAGGATGAGCACGTCCCCCAACAGGGAGCCGCGTGCATCCGCCAGCCCTCGTCCCAGCAGCAACACCACGACGCCCGCGAAGGCGGTGGCGATGCCCAGCAACGTCCGCGTGGAGGCCCGCTCCTGTCCTCGCACCAGGCTCAAGAGATAGACGCCCAGCGGCGTGAGCGCATAGAGGAGCGCGCCATGCGCGGCGGTGGAGCGTGACAGGCCGGTGAAGAAGAACACCTGGTTCACCGGGCCCGCCAGGAGCCCCAGGACGAAGATGCGGCGCCAGGCATCGCGCGGCGGCAGCTTGGGCCCGGGCAGCACCAGGAGCAGCGCGACGAACACCAACCCGCTCAGACAAAAGCGCCACAACACCACGGTGAGCGGCGGCAGCTCCGTCATGGCCCGCTTCGCGGCCAGGTACGTCCCCGCGCTGATGATGACCTGGATGAGCAACGCGGCGTACACCCCGCGAAGCGAAGACTCGGAGGAGTTCAGGGGTCGAGCTTGCAGAGCGCCCATTGCGCCGCGGTACGTACCAATTCGCTCGAATCGCCGCAGAGCTTTTCGAGCAGGTATCGCGAGTCCGCCTGCCTGGCCACGCCCAGCGCGTACACAGCGTTGCGGCGAAGCACATCGTACCGTGCACGTGCCAGCGCTGTACCGGGGATGAGTTGCTCGTACTGTGTCGGTGTCAGCCCCGCCAGCTCCAGCGTCCCCAGCTCCGCCACCGCGCGCGGCGCGAAGCGCGGGTGCTCGGCGAACACCGGCCGCCGGTTGAGCGGACACACCTGCTGGCAGATGTCGCACCCGAAGATGAGGTTGTCGAACTTGAGCCGGAAGGCCTCCGGCACCTGCTGCTCGCGGTTCTCGATGGTCTGGTAGGACAGGCACGCCCGCGCGTCCACACGGCCGTTGCCCACCAGCGCGCCCGTGGGACAGGACATGAGACAGCGGCGACACGCGCCACACCGGTCCGCCGCGGGCCCCGTCCCATAGTCGTCGACCTCGGCATCGAGGATGAGCGTGGCCAGCAGCACCCACGAGCCATACGGCTCGGTGATGAAGCAGCCATTCTTCCCCACGTAGCCGAGCCCCGCGCGCGCCGCCCACACCTTCTCCATCAGCGGGCCGCTGTCCACGCTCCCGTACGTCCCCAGGCCGGGGAACATCACGGTGACGGCCTTGCGGAAGGACTTCATCCTGTCGCGCAGCGTGGAGTGGTAGTCGCGTCCCCGCGCATACCGGGCGATGGGCGAGCCCACCGACTCCTCGTCATCACGCCAGTAATTGTTGATGAAGGAGATGACCGTCCTGGCGCCCGGAAGCAGCCTGTCCACGTCCAGTCGTTCGGCGGCTCGCTCGCCCATCCAGTCCATGTCCGCCGCGAAGCCCGCCTCCAGCCACTCCATGAGGAAGGTGGGAGGAATGGGCTCCGCGCGAGCGAAGCCCACGAGGTCGAAGCCAACGGACCGGGCGAGGTCGCGAAGATGGGCGGTGGGCAGCACGACGGCGAACCTGGGAGCGCTACGACGCGGAGGGCTTCTCCGGAATCCACTTCACGTCCTGCACATTGGCGCGGTGGTTGGCCACGCGCGCCATGACGAAGAGCAGGTCGGAGAGCCTGTTGAGGAAAACCACCACGTCCTTCGGAATCGTCCCGTCGCGCAGCAGCGGGACGGCGCGGCGCTCGGCGCGACGGCACACGGTGCGCGCCAGGTGCAGCGCGGCGGCCCCCTGCGTGCCTCCGGGCAGGATGAAGTGGGTCATCTTCGGCAGCTCGCTCTCGAAGCGGTCGATGGCGTGCTCCATGTCCTCCGCCCAGTCCGCCTTGAGCGCCGGGATGTGCGCGGACGCCTTCGTGCCCGCCGGCGTCGCCATCACCGCGCCCACTGTAAACAGCTGGTCCTGGAGCCGGTGCAGCATCGCGTCCAGCTCCTGCGGCAGCGTGAAGCCCCTCGCGAGCCCGAGCGTCGCGTTGAGTTCATCCACCTCGCCGTACGCGTCCACGCGGGCGTCATCCTTCGCGACGCGACCGCCCCCGAACAGGCCGGTCTCTCCCGCGTCACCCGTCTTGGTATAAATCTTCATGTTTCCGGCTTGTACCGGTGGTGCGCGCCACACGTCCAATGAGAAGGCGCGTCGGTGCATGCGCGGAGACATGCGACATTCTGCGGGGTAGCTGGCAGTTCGCGCGACACGGGGCTTGATCCGCGAGGCAGCGGCGCCTAGACGGCATGGCCCCATGCAGCCCTATCTGAACCTGCTCGACCACGTCCTCAAGCACGGAACGAAGAAGGGCGACCGCACCGGCACGGGCACGCTCAGTGTCTTCGGCCCACAACTGCGGCTCGACCTGACGCGCGGCTTCCCGCTGGTCACCACGAAGAAGCTCCACGTGAAGTCCATCTTCCACGAGCTGCTGTGGATGCTCGCGGGCGACACCAACGTGCGCACGCTCCAGGCCAACGGCGTCACCATCTGGGACGAGTGGGCCAACGCACACGGCGAGCTGGGGCCTGTCTACGGCCACCAGTGGCGCTCCTGGAACGCGCCGGACGGCGCCCACATCGACCAGATGAAGGCCCTGGTCGACGGGCTGAAGAAGAACCCCGACTCGCGCCGGCACCTCGTCAGCGCGTGGAACGTGGCGGACCTGCCGGACATGAAGCTGCCGCCGTGCCACGTCCTCTTCCAGTTCTATGTGGCCAACGGGCGTCTGTCCTGCCAGCTCTACCAGCGCAGCGCGGACCTCTTCCTGGGGCTGCCCTTCAACATCGCCTCGTACGCGCTGCTGACGATGATGGTGGCGCAGGTGACGGGCCTGGAGGCGCACGAGTTCATCCACACGATGGGCGACGCGCACCTGTACCTCAACCACGTCGAACAGGCCCGTGAGCAGCTCTCGCGCGAGCCTCGGCCGTTGCCCCGCCTGCGTCTCAACCCGGACGTGAAGGACCTGTTCGCCTTCAAGTACGAGGACCTCCAGCTCGAAGGCTACGAGCCGCACCCCGCCATCAAGGCCCCGGTCGCCGTATGAAGCTGTCTGCCATCGTCGCCCTGGCATCCAACCGCGTCATCGGCGCCCACAACCAGCTGCCGTGGCGACTGCCCGCGGACCTCGCGCGCTTCAAGCGACTCACCATGGGCCACACGCTCATCATGGGCCGCAAGACGTATGACTCCATTGGCCGTCCGCTGCCGGGCCGCGCCTTCATCGTCGTCACGCGCCGGCAGGACTTCGCGCCCGATGGTGTGACGGTGGCCCACTCCGTGGAGCAGGCGCTCCAACAGGCGCGGGCCCGAGGCGATGACGAGGTCTTCATCGCGGGCGGCGCGGACCTCTACGCCCAGACGATGGACCGCGTGCAGCGCCTCTACCTCACGCGCATCGCTCGCGATTACCCGGGCGACATCTTGTTCCCGGAGGTCGACCTGTCCGGCTGGCGACTCGTCGAGGAAGAGCAGCACCCGGAGTCAGAGCCTCCGTACGCGTTCCTCACCTACGAGCGCTGAGGGGCACATCCCTCCTTCCGTCGCTCGTCCGCCAGGCAGCGCACCGGGCGCCGTCGGGTGGCTCCCACGCGAGGCCGTGTCCACCTCCAACGGCATGTTGACCACCCTCACCTTCCCGCTGCCGCAGCACCTCATGGGCCGCACCCTGCGCACGGCGTCGCTGGCCGGTGCCACCGGACTCGCGCTCGCCAACACCGCCACGCTTGCTCGCCTCTCCCGTCAGCTCGACGCCCAGCGAATCCGGAGGCCCCTGCGCGCCCGAGCCCTCCGCGCACTCGCCGTCGGAGCCAGCGCCCTGGGCGCCACCGCGCTCGGCGCACTCGCCGTCGGAGCCGTCGCCATCGGCGCGCTCTCCATCGGCTCCCTCGCCATCGGCTGCCTGCGGGGCGGTGACTGGCGCCTCGCTCGCCTGCGCATCCATTCCCTGGAAGTCGAGCAGTGGACAGGCCCTGGCAACTTCACTGCCGGCACCACCGCCCCTTCGCGCGCTTGAAACGCCCGTTTTGATATTGATTCGCAAAATTGAAACCCTCATCCCCCGCTGGTAGACGAGGACCATGAATCGTGTGGTCTCCGTCGCCTTGTGCCTCGTGCTCGCGGTGCCTCTTTCGGCCGTGGCGGGCGAGGCCGGCGCGGATGAGCGGACGTGGCACCGATTGGTGGGCATCCTCCAGTACCTGGAGGCGGACTATCCGGCCGCCATCGAGTCCCAGTCTGCGTTCGAACTGGCGGAGCAGAAGAGCTTCGCGGCCGAGGCGGTGGACGCGGCCCAGGGCCTGGGCGCGGCGGCGGCGGTCTTCGTCCCACGTGTGAAGGCCATCCAGGCGCGCGTGGACCAGTCGCGCGACGCGGAGGGCGTGAGCCGGGACTGCGGCGCGCTGGTGGAGGACCTGGTGCTCGCCGGGGGCCTTGCTCGCAGCCCGCGTCACCCGCCGGACCTGAAGCTCGGCGAGAAGCTCTTCCAGACGAACTGCGCGGCCTGTCACGGCGCGGACGGCAGCGCCAACCTGCCCATCGCCGCCACCATGGAGCCCCAGCCCGCCAACTTCCGCGACGCGGAATTGATGGGCGGCCTCACGCCCTACAAGGCCTTCAACACCACCAGCTTCGGCGTGCCGGGCACCGCGATGCCGGCCTATCCCACGCTGAGCGAGGACGAGCGCTGGTCGCTGGCCTTCTTCGTCTTCACCCTGCGCCAGCCGCCGTGCGAGGGCGCTCCGCCGCGAGCGTCGCTGGAGCGGCTGGCGAACACCACGGATGACGAGCTGGTGAAGTCGTTCGGCGCGGAGCACCTCGCGTGCCTGCGCCGCGAGCTGCCGCAAGTGGACGAGGAGCGCTCGCTGATGATTGCTCGCGACGGCGTGCAGGAGGCGCTGCGGCAGGGCGCGGCGGGCAACGCGGCCGGGGCGAAGGCGGCCTTGTTGGATGCGTACCTCAATGGCCTGGAGCCGGTGGAGCCCAAGCTCAGCTCACGGGACTCGGCGCTGGTGCTCAAGCTGGAGCAGGGGTTCCTGAACGCGCGGCTCGCGGCGGAGAACGGCAGTCCGCGCCTCCAGGACGAGGGCCGTGAGCTGGTGTCGCTCCTGGACCAGGCGCGCCGGGGCAGCGGCACCGCGGCGGACCTGGTGTCCACGCTGTGGCTCACCGTGTTCATCCTGCTGCGCGAGGGCTTCGAGGCCACCATCATCGTCGCGGCGCTGCTGGCGGCCCTGAAGAAGATGAAGGCCACCGAGCACGTGCGCGTGGTGCATGCCGGCTGGATGTCCGCGCTGGTGGTGGGCGCTGGGGCCTACCTGCTCGGCCGACACCTGCTGGCCGGCGCGCAGCGCGAGTGGCTGGAGGGCGTGGCCGCGCTCGTGGCGGTGGGCATGCTGGTGTACGCCGCGATGTGGCTCAACGCACGCTCCAACATGAGCCAGTTCATGGGCGAGCTGCGCCAGAAGATGCAGGGCGCGCTCGGCCGCGGCAGCATGGTGGGCCTGTTCCTCATCGCCTTCACCGCGGTGCTGCGCGAGAGCTTCGAGACGGCCATCTTCCTCCAGGGCCTGGCGCTGGACTCGCCCGAGGGCGTGGCCTGGGGCTCGCTGGTGGGAGTGGTGGCGCTCGCCATCCTCGTCCTCTTCATCAACCGGCTGGGCTTCCGCCTGCCCATGAAGACGTTGTTCAACGTGTCCACGGTGGTCCTCGTCGTCACGGCGGTGATGCTGCTGGGCAAGGGCCTGCACTCGCTCCAGGAGGTGGGAGCGCTGCCGCTGGTGCCCGTGCGCTTCTTCACCCTGGACCTGCTGGGCATCTACCCGGACCTCGTGTCCCTGCTGCCCCAGGCCCTGCTGGCCGCCGCGCCGGTGGCCCTGGTGCTGCTGCGGCGCCGGGCTCGCGCCGACCGTGTCACCGAGGTGTCCGCCAGTTGACGCGACGACACCCCCGGCCTTGCGGTAGTTTGTGCGGGTGAGGTTTTCGCGCGCGCTCTCCGCCTGGCTGGTCGTCCTGCTCCTGTCGAGCACAGGCTCCGCCCGGGGTCAGCCCGTCCCCCAGGAGGACGAGCCGGCCCAGCGCCCCGCTCCGGAGCTGTCGCCTCCCCCGCTCGTCCCCGTCTCGCCAGGAGACAGCACGTCGCGGGACGACCAGGACGACGACACCCAGGCCACCCCCACTCCGCCCGCCGGCACCGAGGTGACGGAAGAGGCCCGGCCCAGCCGAAAGGCCGCCGTGGAGGACCCGGTGCCCCGCGTCGCGGTGGAGTTCGTGGGAGGAACCGCGGGCGGAATCGCGGGCGGCGCCGTGGGCCTGGTGGTGGGCTATCTGCTCGGCGCGCCCACGGTGGGCTGCGACGAGTGTCAGGTCGTCTCGCTGGTGGGTGGCCTCACCGGCGTCGTCATCGGCATCCCCGCGGGCACCTGGGCGGGCGGCCGGCTCATGGACGGCAAGGGCACGCTGCTCGCCACCGTCGGAGGAAGCCTGGTGGGCTGGGGCGGCGCGCTCCTGGGCTCGCTCATCCTTGGCGCCAACGATGACGACAAGGCGCTCGCCGCGCTCCTGTTGCTGCTCCCCGTCGCCGGAGCCACCACGGGCTACGAGCTGTCCCACCAGTCGCAGCGCCCCGTGACGACGCCCGCGCAGACGCGGCATGACTCCGGCGTGAGGCTGCTGCCCGTCGCGGGGATGACCGAGCACGGTCCACGACTGGGGCTGATGGGGCGGTTCTGAAGGCCGCCCCTCCGGCTCACGCGCCGATGCGGAAGTACTGCAGCGACTCCTCACGCACGCGACCTTCGGCCACCAGCTTCTCCAGCGTGGCCAGCGCGCTGCGCTCCGCCACCGGATGCAGCAACGGCGGCGTGTCCGCGTAGGCCCGCTCCACCACCTGCGCCAGCGTGACACCCTCGGGCGGCACCGCCTGGAGGATGAGCGCCTCGCGCTGGGCGCGGTGATTCAGATACTCCTGGAGCTTCGCGGGCCCGTCCGGCAACGGCTGGCCATGCGCGGGATACAGCGTGCCGACGGGCCAGTCGCGCAGCCGGGCGAGCTGCGCCAGGTAGTCGCGCATGTTGCCCTCGGGCGGGTCGATGACGATGGAGCCCACGCCGGCCACCATGTCTCCCACCACCGCCGCGCGGCTGCGCTCATCCACGAGGCAGATGTGGCCCCGCGCGTGCCCGGGCGTGTGCAGCACCCGCCAGCGCTGGGGCACCTCCCCCGCCAGTTCCAGCACCTCGCCGTCCTCCAGCAACCGCTCCACGGGGAAGTCGAGCCACTCCGCCGTCTTCGCATGGCACCACAGCGGAATGCCCAGCCGCTCCTTCACCGCGCGCGCGCCGCCGACGTGGTCGCCATGGTGGTGCGTCAGCACCACCGCCACCGGCTTGAGCCCGTCCGCCTTCAAGCCCGACACCAGCGACAGCAGCTTCGCGTACTGCTTCACGTCTCCGGAGCCCGGGTCCACCAGCAGCAGCTCGCCGTTGCCCAGCACATACGCGTTGGTGTGTGTGGCGGGCGGCAGCGTGGGCGTCTCCAGCGCCACCACGCGCACGCCTTGCTGGAACTCGATGCGCTGGGCGATGTAGCCCGGGCAGTACGGCGGCGTCGCCAGCCGCGCCCTCGCGTCCGCCTCGTCCGTGAAGGTTCCGAGCACCTGGAGCGCATGCACCGCGGGCGGATGAAGCAACGCGGAGCCGTCACCCCAGCGCGCCAGCGCCAGCGCGGGCGACACCCACGCGCCCTCCGACAGCTCTCCAGGCCACAGCTCCGTGCGGGCGTGCGGCGGCAGCTCCACCAGATAGAAGTGCGTGTCGAAGCGCACCGGCACCGCGTGCGGAGTAATCCACCGCCCCGCGACACGGAAGTCCTCGGCGCGCAGCGCCAGGCCCTCGCTCTGGAGCAGCTCGCCCCAGCCGCGTTGTCCCGCCAGCAGCGCCTTTCGCAGCGCGTCCTGCTTCTCCTGGGAGAGCGCCTCGGCGCCCTCGGCCATCAGCACGCCAGCTTCCTCGAAGAGCTCGCGCGCGGCGGCCGAGCGCAACGCGGCCTCCTCTCCACTGACGCCCCGCACGGGGACATCCGCGTCGGCCTTGTCCAGCTTGCCTCCGGGGAACGCGTAGAAGCCGCCCGCGAACGCCAGCGCCTTGCCGCGCTTCACCCAGTAGACCTCCACGCCCGGGCCCACGCGCCGGTACAGGAGCGCCACCGCGGAGGCGCGGGGCTCGGCGGGGACATGGCTCAGGTCCAGGCCGAGGCCCAGACCGGGAAGACGCTCACTCATGATTGCACCGCCTGACCGAGGAGCTGGCCCATCAGCTCGTGCGCTGCTTCCGACTGGTCCGGCCGCACGAACAGCCGCGTGAGGCGGACGGCCCCACTGTAGCGCTGGTACAGCGCCGTGTAGCGCGCCACTTCCGTCAGCCGTCCGGTGGACGCGTCGATGATGAACAGGCTCGGCCCCGGGCTCGCGGGCCCGGAGGCGTACTTGCTCAGGACATTCACGGACTCGACGACGTAGTGCTCGAAGCCCGACGAGACGAGTGCGCTGCGCAGCACGTCCAGGTCATACCCGGCATCCCGCTCCGTGTACTGCGCCAGCAGCTTGAAGCCCTGACGGGTGATGATGCGCTGAGCCCACTTGTTGCGTGAGCGGCGCAGCGTGTACCAGAGCGCGGAGTCGTCACAGAGCAGGAAGGCCTCCGGGTCCGACGGAATCTCGAACTCGCCGGGCGACTCCTCGTAGTAGCGCCGCAGCATGTAGTCGAAGCTGACCGACGTGTGGTGCAGGTACACCGAGACGAACATGTGGTACCGGCTGAGGAGGAAGTCCTCGAAGGCGAACGCCGCCGCCCGGCTCAGCGCGAGGTAGGCCCGCCCGTCCTTCACCGCCGGGTTCAGGTTGCCGATGATCCAATCCATGTCGTACCGGCCGTAGTTGACCCCCGTGTAGAAGGAGTCGCGCAGCAGGTAGTCCATGCGGTCCGCGTCCAGCTCGCCGGAGACGATGGCGCGCAGCAGCGGCGTCCAGTCCACGCCATCCCACGTGAAGCCTGGGTCCTTGGGCGGCTTTGCCCCCGTAATCAGCGCCACCGCGCCCATGGGGGTGATGCCCTGGGCGCCGAACTCGCGCTCGATGATGGGAGTCAGGGAGCTGTCGAGCAGGATTTTCGCCGTGTAGTCCTCGTGGGTGGCCTGCTCGCCTTCCGCCACCGAGTCCAGCCAGCCGGGCAGGCGCAGCAGTGAGCGCTTCGGGGCGATGCGCTCGGAGGCATGCGACAGCGGCATGTGGCCCAGGTCATGACAGAGGACGGCCAGGCGGACGGCGGTGCAGAAGCGCTCGCGCACGTCCTCGGGAAGCGACGAGCGGGCGGCCACCGCCCCGAACACCCGCGAGGCGACGTGCATGGCGCCCAGGGAGTGGATGTGCCGGGTGTGCGTGGCCCCCGGGAAGGCCAGGTCCCCGAAGCCGAGCTGTCGCACGTAGCGGAGCCGCTGATAGTGGCGGCTGTCGATGACGGCCTTCTCCGACTCGCTCACCGGGATGGTGCCGTGGATGGGGTCGCGGATGCGCATGGTGCCCTTTCCATACTCCTGGATACCCCTATCGGAGGTAGTCCACCGTACTGCAAGCCCTTCCGGGAGGTAGCCCAGGAGGTAACCAACCGTCACCAGTGGACTGGGCTCGGAACGGGGGACGTGGTAACCCTCCCGGCACCTCCGAATGCACATCATTCTGCTGCACAACCGCGACCACGAGCTCCTCCAGGATGACCCGGGACGGGAGGCCCGAGAGGACGTGGTGCGAGTCGCCGCCGCGCTCTCGGAAGCGCTCACCCAGGGAGACACCGTCGCCGAGCCGCTCGCCATCGAGGGTGACCGGCTGGACTTCGTGGACATCCTGCGGCGCCGGCAGCCGGACCTCGTCGTCAACCTCTGCGAGTCGCTCGCCGCGGACAGCCGGGGAGAGATGGCGGTCCCCTGCCTGCTGGATGCGCTGGGGCTGGCCTACACCGGCTCGTCCGCCCTGTCGCTGGGGCTCGCGCTGCACAAGCCCAAGGCGAAGGAGCTGCTCAGCGCGCGCGGCGTGTCCACGCCCGCCTTCCGCGTGGTGGAGCGGCTGGAGGACGCGCTGGCGGTGGACCTGCCCTGGCCCCTCATCGTCAAGCCCGCGCGCGAGGACGCCAGCATGGGCGTGACGGGAGACTCCGTCGTGTACGAGCGCTCCGCGTTGGTGCGCGCCTGCGAGGCGGTGCTGCGCACCTTCCACCAGCCCGCGCTGGTGGAGCAGTTCATCCCCGGCCGCGAAATCTACGTGCCGCTGTTGGGAAACCAGCCGCGCCGTGCGCTGCCGTTGACTGAAATCCACTTCGGTCGGACCTTCGAGGACCGGCCGAACATCGTGTCGTACAGCGCCAAGTGGGAGGAGGGCTCTCCCGAGTACCGGGATACGCCCGCCGGGCCGTGCCAGGTGGATGCGGCGCTGGAAGCTCGTTGTGTGCAGGTCGCGCTGGAAGCCTTTGCAGCGCTCGACTGTCAGGACTATGGACGGGTCGACCTTCGGGTGTCTCCGGAGGGTGTGCCCTACGTCATCGATATCAACCCCAACTGCGACCTTCATCCGGGTGCGGGGTTCGCCAGAGCCGCTGCCGCCGCGGGCCTGGACTACCCAGCCCTCGCC
The DNA here is from genome assembly GCF_013336705.1 of Myxococcus sp. CA051A. Classification (NCBI taxonomy): domain Bacteria; kingdom Pseudomonadati; phylum Myxococcota; class Myxococcia; order Myxococcales; family Myxococcaceae; genus Myxococcus; species Myxococcus sp. CA051A. The sequence goes on from NZ_JABUMS010000013.1 coordinate 97,873, forward strand.
GCCCGACTGGTGGAGGTCGCTTCCGAAAGAGCCCATGGACATCCGTCCCATCGAAGGAAAGGACCGGGAGCCCCTCGCCGCGCTGATTCGAAAGATCGAAACCTTCTCGCCGCAGGAGGTTGAGGTCGCCATCGAGCTGGTCGGCATCGCGCTTACGCCGGGCAACACGGACTACGCCATCATCGTCGCGGACCGGGACGGCCAGCTGGTTGGCTACGTCTGTTACGGCCCCACGCCGATGACGGAGGACTGCTACGACCTGTACTGGATTGCGTCCTCTCCGGAGGTGCGCGGTCAGGGTGTGGGCGCGGCGCTGGTGTCCGCGATGGAGGGAGACCTGCGTCGGCGCAACGGCCGGCTCATCCGCGTGGAGACGAGCGCGACGGAGGCCTACGGCCCGACGCGCGGCTTCTACGCGTCCATGAAGTACGGCGAGGAAGCGCGCATCCGCGACTTCTACAAGGTGGGGGACGACCTCATCATCCTCACCAAGCGGCTGTAGGCCACCGCACGGGGTGTGGGGCGGTTGAAGACTTTGACCGCCTCCCCCGTTAGAAGGGGCGTGATGACTCGCACGCTCCGACCGATGTCCCTGGCCCTCGTGTCCCTGTGCGCCCTGCTGACGGGCGCCTCCGCCGCCTGGGCCCAGGCCCCCGCTCCCACCGCGCCCGCCGCGTTGTCCGACGTGGTGAAGGCTCCCCGCCCCCAGGGTGGCGAGTTCTTCGGTCTGTACCTCATGGACAAGAAGGTGGGCTGGCTCTTCACGGACCTGGTGGTGATGCCCGGTGAGCCGGCGCGGGTGAAGAGCATCAACCAGCTCGTGTTCAAGGCCCTCGTCGGTACGCGCCTGTCGGAGCGCAACCACCGCGAGGAGCGCGTCTACGAGGCGAAGCCCGGCGGACGCCTGCTGTCCTTCAGCGTGGTGCAGCGAGGCGACGGCGGGGACCAGACGCTGGAGGGCACGGCCACGCCCGAGGGCGGCATGCGCGTGGTGCGCAAGCGCCTGGGCCACGCGGACGAGGTGCTGCCGGTGGCCGCGACGAAGGAGCGCGTCGAGGACGCGGACCAGGCGCGCGTGGCGCTGACTCGCAAGGCGAAGGTGGACGGCTTCGTGCTGGATGGGATGGACCTGGAGACCTACGGCCTCACCACCACCATGGAGCCCGCCGAGCAGCGGACGGTGAACGGCGTGAAGGTGAAGCTGGGCAAGGCCAGCAGCATTTCGCAGAAGGAGAAGGTGCCGGTGGTCTCCTACGTCACCCAGCGCGGGGAGATGGTGCTGGTGGACTTTGGCCAGACGATGCAGGCGCGCAAGGAGACGGAGGCCGTCGCCAAGCGCATGGATTTGGTGGAGGTGTTTGGCCTCACCCGCGTGGTGCTGCCCAAGCCGCTGCCGGAGTCCGCGCGGGCGGTGCCTGGCAATGTGAAGCTGGTGGTGACGGGCCTGCCGGAGAAGTTCCGCGTGGGGACGTACCGGCAGAAGTTCGCCGCGCGGCCGGATGGGAGCGTGGAGGTGACGTTGCAGGCCGCCGCGCCCTCGACGGCGGCGCGCAAGCCGCGACCGGTGGCGGACCCGGATGGGGGGGAGAACCTCAAGTCCAACCTCATCGTGGAGAGCGATGCCCCGGCCATCCGCGAGCAGTCGAAGAAGATTATCGGTGACGAGAAGGACGCGTACCGCGCGGCGCAGAAGGTGAACACGTGGGTGGCCACGCATCTGGAGAAGGACTACGGGGCCAGCGCGGACCGGGCCACGGATGTGCTGCGCCAGAAGCGTGGGGACTGCACGGAGCACTCGCTGTTGTCCGTGGCGCTGCTGCGCGCGGCGGGCATCCCCGCTCGGCGCGTGGATGGGGTCATCTACATGGTGAACCAGGACGGCGTGCCCGCGCTCTACTGGCACGAGTGGGTGGAGGCGTTCGTGGGTGAGTGGACGCAGTTGGACCCGACGTTCAACCAGCCCGTCGCGGACGCCACGCACTTCGCCTTCGGCTACGAGGGGAACGCCGAAATCACGCCCCTCATCGGCACGCTGAAGGTGACCGAGGTCAAGTAGTCCTGGCTCGCGGAAGCACGCGGGCCTCACCGGCCCGCGCCCGCCGAGACACAGCGGGCCACCTTACGAGGTGAAGCGCTGGACCCGCCCATTCAGAGCGCGGGCCTCACGTTCCGCGCTCGCCGCTTACGTTCCCGGGGGAGTCTCCGTCAGGCGCTCGGCCAGCTCCTTCGCGTCCGTACGGGGCCGCTCGCAAGCAAAGCCCCGGCACAAGTACGCGGCGCCCTGCCCGCCCACCGGCTCGCGCCCCTCGAACAACTCCTTGAGCAGCGAGGGCGCGGGCTTGCCCGCCTCCTTCCATCCAAAGGCGAACGTCGGCGCATAGACATGGTTCGCCGCGCTCAAGAGCGGCGCCACCGCGTCGCGCGCCCCAGCAAACGTCACGCCCGCCGCGCCGTCCAAGAGCGAGTCCGCCGCGAGCCCCAGGTAGCCGTAGCCCATCGCATTGGCCACCAGTCCCTCGCGCATCTTCCCCACGTACTTCGCCGGAAGCTCCAGGTGTCGCTCGTTCCCCGTGAGCGCGGCCAGCGCCACCTGCGCCTCCGTCAGCGTGGATGCCCCGGACGGAAACGCGTTGTCGAACAGGCCATAGGTCGCCACCACCAGGTCCTTCTGGCCACGTGGCGCGGTGAAGTACGCCCGCTTCTCCTCATCCCAGAACAGCTCCACCGCGCGCTTCACCAGCGCCTCGGCCGCCTCCAGGTACTTCACGTCGAACGTGACCTGATAGAGCGCGGTGAGCCCCGAGGCCAGGTCCCCGTAGTCCTCGAGGAAGCCATCGATGCGCGCCTGCCCCTCCTGATACGAGCGCGCCAGCCGCGTCCCGTCCCACATCTTCGCCAGCACGAAGTCCGCGGCGGACACCGCGAGCTTCGTCCAGTCCGGACGCTCGAAGACACGCGCGGCCAGCGCCAGCCCGCGAATCATCAGCCCGTTCCAGCCCGCCAGCAGCTTGTCATCCCGGCCCGGCTTCACGCGCTTCTCGCGCGCCTCGAACAACACCCGACGCGCCTCCGCCAGCTCGCGCTCGACCTCCTCCACCGGCAGGCTCCGCTCGCGCGCCAGCAACTCCGCTGGCACCACGACCTCCAGCACCGTGGCCCCGTGCTCGAAGTTGCCCTGGGACGTGACGCGGAAGTGACGCGTCACCAGCTCCGCGCGCGCCGGAGGCAGCACCGCCTGAAGCTCCTCCGGACGCCACACGAAGAACTTCCCCTCCTCGCCCTCGCTGTCCGCGTCCTGCGCGGCGTAGAAGGCGCCGCCCGCGTCGGTCATCTCGCGGCGCACGTACTCCACCGTCTCCTCCACCACCCTGCGCCACAGCGGCCGAGGCTCCACCTGCTGCGCCTCCGCGTACAGGTGCACAAGCTGCGCGTTGTCGTAGAGCATCTTCTCGAAGTGCGGCACCAACCAGCGAGCGTCCACCGAGTAGCGATGGAAGCCGCCGCCGAGCTGGTCATAGATGCCCCCCAGCGCCATGCGCTCCAGCGTGAGAAACACCGCGTCCCGCAGTGGCGCGCCGCCCCCACGCCTCCAGGCGCGCAGCAGCAGGGAGAAGTTCATCGGGTTGGGGAACTTGGGCGCGCCGCCGAAGCCGCCATGCACCAGGTCCACCTGCTGCACCATGCGCTTGCCCATCGCCACCACGTCCGCCGCCGTCAACACGCCGGGTGCCGCATCAAGGCCGTACGCGGCCAGCTCGCCCAACCCCTCCTCGAACTGCTCCGCCTGCCGCTTCACTTCCTCGCGCTTGTTCTCCCACGTGTCCCGCAGCGCCATCAGCAGCCGGGGGAAGCCGGGGCGCCCGTAGCGGTCCTCGGGCGGGAAGTAGGTGCCGCCGTAGAAGGGCTTCAGGTCCGGCGTGAGGAACACCGTCAGCGGCCAGCCCCCACCCTGCCCCAACAGCTGCACCACGCCCTGGTAGATCTGGTCCAGGTCCGGCCGCTCCTCGCGGTCCACTTTGATGTTGATGAAGCCCTCGTTCATCAGCCGCGCCGTCTCGGGCGACTCGAAGGACTCGTGCGCCATCACGTGACACCAATGGCACGCGGAGTAGCCCACGGAGAGCAGGATGGGCTTGTCCTCCGCCCGCGCTCGCGCGAGCGCCTCGTCCCCCCAGGCAAACCAGTCCACGGGATTGCCGGCATGCTGGCGCAGGTACGGCGACGGCTCCTGGGCCAGACGGTTGGAGGAACCTGACGACGGAGGGTGGGAGGACATGCGGACTCCAAGCAAGGGACGGCCACGGCACGGCATACGGAGCCCGGGAAAACACGGCAAGCCCCAAGGGCACAACCCTCCACTGGAGAACGGGAGCGAGGTACGCTGGGCCCAAGACGTGAGCATGGTTTCCCCCGCCCCCGCCCCGCCCACCCCCGTCGGCCTCGGCCTCAAGACGTGTCTCACCCTGCTGGGCGTCGCCCTCGCGGTGAGAGTCGTGTTGGCGCTCGGCACCGACGTCTACTTCGACACCGCCTACTACTGGCAATGGGCCCAGCGGCTCGACTGGGGCTACTACGACCATCCGCCGCTCATCGCCTGGCTCATCGCCGCGCTCGGCATCCACGGCACCGCGTTCCTCTGCGGCACCGGCACCGTGGTCGCCGTGTGGGGACTGGCCCGGGACGTGTACCAGAGCCGTGAAGCCGCCTGGCGCGCGGCGGCCCTGTGGAGCGTGGTGCCCGGAGGCATGGTGGCCGGCGTCTGGGCCACACCGGACACCGCCCTGCTGCTGCTCTGGACGCTCGCGCTGTGGGCGCTGTGGCGCGAGCGCTGGCTCTGGGCGGGGCTGGCTTCGGGCCTCGCGGTGCTGGCCAAGTTCCCCGCGGTGCTGCTGGGCGTGGCCTTCCTCGTCACCGCGCTGAAGCACCGACGCCTGCCCCGAGGCGCCTGGGGCACCGGCGTGCTGGCCGCGCTGTTCCTCGTGCCGGTGTTGCTGTGGAACGCACGGCACGACTGGGTGGGCATCGCCTTCCAGCTCCGCCATGGCCTGGAGGGACAGGGCGGGTGGAAGACGCTGGGCGAGTTCCTCGGAGGCCAGTTCGCCTTCGGCGGTCCGGTCATCTTCCCGCTCGCGCTGGTGTACGCGCTGCGAGGACCTCGCGAGCAGTTCCTGCTGCGCATGGCGGCCCTGGTGCCCCTTTTGTTCTTCGGCTACGCGGCGTCGCGCGCGCGAGGCGAGGTCAACTGGACGACCATGGCCTACCTCTCCGTGTGCGTGGGCGTCGCGGGCATGCGGCGCCCCTGGCAGCTCGCGGCGGCGTTCTCAGGCCTCGCGGTGGTGCTCGCCGTGACGCTGCACCTGTTCTTCCCCATGCTGCGCTTCAAGCGCGATACGGCCCTGTGGCGCACGCACGGCTGGGAGGTGCTGCGCGCGCTGTCCGCACCCGAGAAGCTCTTCCCCGAAATGAAGCCAGGCGACGTCGTCGCCGTGTACGCCGGCAACTACCAGCTCGCGTCAATGATTGCCCACTACTCGGGCATCCCCGTGGGGACCGCGGGCCTGGTGCGCTTCAGCCAGTACGACGTGTGGCCAGAACCACTCGTCCCTCCGGGAAAAGACGTGCTCTGGGTGGAAGAAGATGGGCCCCTCCCGCCGCCCGCGTTGACCAGTCATTACGAGTCAATGGAAGACCCGGCCGAGCTGGTTGGAACTTTCCAGGGCCGCCGTCTGCATTTCTTTCGGGTGTGGTGGGTGCGGGGCAAGAAGCCCTGACCCTCCCCGGAGGGCATGACAACTTCCAATCGCAGTCATCGATAACCAGGGAAACCGTCTTTACTCATTAAGCGGGGTCCCCCTCATGTCGACTGTGTCCAGTGCGGGTTCGCGCCGAGTCGCCACCGCCACCACCGCCGCGGCAGCCACGCCTCCCACCGTGCGTCAGGGCTCCAAGGGCGCGACGGTGACAACGCTTCAGAAGAAGCTGGCCGCCGCGGGCTTCAACCCAGGCCCCATCGACGGGGACTTCGGGCCGAAGACGCGCGCCGCGGTGCTTTCCTTCCAGAAGGCGAAGGGCCTGAAACAGGACGGAATCGTCGGCCCGAAGACCTGGGGCGCGCTGAACGCGGGGGGCGTGAAGCCTCCACCCAAGCCGCAGCCAGGGACGAAGGGCACCGCGGAGGCGTTCGTCCAGAAGGCGCTCGCGCAGAAGGGAGACCGGTATGTCTTCGGCGCGGAGACAAACCTGAACGACCCCAACCCGTCCAAGTTCGACTGCTCGGAGCTGGTGCAGTGGGCCGCACACCAGGCGGGCGTCTCCGTCCCCGACGGCACGATGAACCAGGTGCCGTACTTCAAGCAGAAGGGCACCACCATCTCCGTCGACGAGGCCCTGCGCACGCGCGGCGCGCTGCTGTACCGGCCCGGCCACGTGGCCATCAGCCTGGGCGACGGGCGTACTATTGAAGCGCGAGGCTCCGCGTACGGTGTGGGCATCTTCAACGCCAATGGCCGAGGCTGGACGTCCGGCGCGCTCATCCCCGGCCTCAAGTACGGGTGAGCCGGGGACGACGGGTGTAGAGTGCGGCCACCGGCGCTCCCATGGCGCCGGAAGTGCTCCGCATGGACCTCGCCCTCTTCCTCGTCGGTCTCGTCAAAGTCGTACTGGGCGGCCTCGTCGCCGCGCTGGGCATCTGGCTCGCGCTGCGCGGCCTGAGCCGCATCCTCGGCACCAATCCGGTGGAGGAGCTGCGCCAGGGCAACACCGCCGCCGGCATCGTCCACGCCACCAGCCTCGTGTCGCTGGGCATGCTCGTGCAACACGCGGTGCAGGCCACCTCCGACGCGGTGGACCTCACCGTGCGCACCCAGCCCTTCCATCCGATGATGGCGGGCAAGCTGCTCGCGGTGGCCGCGTTGCACGTGGGCCTGTCGCTGGGAGTCGGCGTCGCGGTGCTCGCGCTGGGCATCCTCCTGTTTGACAGGATGACACCCGGCATCGATGAGCTGGCCGAGGTGCGCAAGGGCAACATCGCCGCCGCGCTCATCCTCTCCGCCATCCTCCTCGTCCTCGCGCTGCTGACGGCGCCGGGGCTCCAGGCCGCCCTCAACGGGCTCATCCCCTTCCCCCAGCTTCCCGAGGGGACGATGGTCGCTCCCGGATAGCGGGAGGGCGTCGTCGAGCCCATGTCCACCAGCTCCGGCATGAAGATGGCCTTCAAGCTGCTCCTCGCCCTGCTCGGCGTGGGGAGCTGCCTGTGCTGCTGTGGCCTGGGGATGATGGGCCAGTTGGCGGACATGAACGTGCGCTCGAACGTGCCTGTCCCGCCCGTGGGCGAGGGCGCGGTGGAGCTGGGCACCGTGCTCATCCCCGCCGACACATCACTGTCGCGCGCGCGCACGTATGACTGGAACGCGGAGAGCATCCATCCCCCCGGGAACCGGCTGACGTACGGCCTGGGCGACACGCTGGACGCGTGGCTGGAGGACCAGCACAAGGTCTTCGGGCGCAGGCTTCGCTACCGCTCCCTCGGCGGTGAGCGCTTCACGTATCAGCCGCCGCGCGGCTGCTCGGCCGACATGCGGTGCATCTACGAGGAGCTGATCCGCAGCAACGAGGGGCCGGTGAAGGCGCTGGGCGAGCGCTTCGTTACGTCCGTGCGCGAGCGGAACCTGGACTCCGCGCAGGCCGCGCAGCTCATCCTCAACTTCGTGCAGCGCATCCAGTACGAGCTGCCCCTGGACGAGCCCTTCGGCATCATCCCCCCCGCGCTGGTGCCCGCTCGCAACAAGGGCGACTGCGACTCCAAGGCGGTGCTCGCGGTGATGCTGCTGCGGCAGGTGGGCATCGACGCGGTGATTCTCTACTCGGACCCGCTGGCCCACGCGGCGGTGGGCGTGGGCCTGCCGGGCACGGGCACCCGCATGCGCCACGGTGGGCGCACCTACCAGTACGCGGAAGTCACGGCCGAGGGCTGGCCGGTGGGCATGATTCCGCCCAAGTACGACAAGCCCCGGCTGTGGCGGGTGATGGCGCTGGAGTCCAGCACCTCCGGCTAGCGCGCCTCCACGGGGGGCGCGGCGAGCACCTCGCGCAGATACCGCTCGTACGCCTCCTTCATCGGAAGCTCCGAGTCCACCCCGAGCCGGCGGCGGGTCGTCAGGTGGCGTGAGCCATCGCGAGGGTCCACGCCTTCCTTCGTGTAGTGCTCCCAGCGGATGGCCGAGCCCCGGCGCTGCCAGAGCGCCAGCTCGTTGAAGTTGATGCCCCGCTGGAAGAGCAGCTCGTGCTTGAAGGACACCGGGCGCCCGTCCAGCTCGCGCGTGGCCTGCGCCGCGCTCAGCCCCTCCTTGCGCAGCGTCCAGTAACACCAGCCGTGCAGCGAACACCGCGTGCCATCCGCCTGGCGCCACGCGAAGTAGTCCAGCACCGAGCGCTCATCCGCGCCCAGCCACACGCGCCCATCGAACACGGCCGGAACGCCCAGCGCGTGCGTGAAGGTGGCGCTCGCGAGGCCCGCGGACAGCGACACCAGCTTCTCCACCTCGCGGTCGTACAGCGACCAGTCCGGCCGGAAGAGCACGGAGATTTCGTCGCTCTGCGTGTACGCGTACGCGCCCTGGAGCTCCTCCAGCAACGCGCTGGCCGTGCGGACCATCAGCCGGTGGAAGAGCGGGTCGAAGGGCTTCTCGAAGCGCTCCTGCGTGAAGCGGGAGAAACCACGTCCATCCACGCGCACCACCGCCCACGCTCCAGGCAGGAGGCGCAGGTCATGGAACATCTCGCCTCGTCGCATCCGCTGGGCCAGCTCATCCGGGTCCCACATCTCGCTCCTCCTTCCAGTCCTCGACGATGAAGCCGCCGTCGGCGGCCCACTTCACGTGGGACAGCGAATCGAAACCTTCCTCGATGCTCGGCCGCCGCAGGCACTTCACCGTGGCGTACAGCGCCACCTCCGGCACCCTGGCACGGCCCTCTCGCTTCGCGTTCCGTGCCAGGCAGTCCGCGAGCCGCGACTCGAAATAGAAGCCGAGCACTCGCGCACCCTGCTCGTGCCCCAGGGCGATGAGCGGCGCGCGCTGCTCCAGCGTGGGGTGCGTGTTGTCCACCACCACCGAGCGCCCCGCGCTCAGGGCCTCGACGATGAGCCTGCGCTGCCGGGCCTCCTTGCGCCGCGCATGCGGCCACAGGTCCTTGCTCACCAGCACGTGCGTGTCCGCGAAGCGGCGCTGGAAGAAGCGGCTCTTGCCGGAGGCCTGTAACCCGATGAAGAGGATGAGTTCCATGACGGAGCCCCTCCCGACGCGACGCCCGAGCCTCGGCTGACGCTCGGCACGCGGGCTCCGGTGAGGGCGACCTCCGAGAGCACGGCACCTCTAGCGCGCACGTCTACCCGACGCTCCGCGCGCTGTGTGGCTTTGCACAGCTCACACGCCCGCCACCCCGATTGTGTTGATTCGGCTCGATTGTCCGGATTAACAATTAAGTCTCGAATTACACAAATTCAAGAGCTGTCGTAATCCGCCGCTCGGACTGGAGCAGCAGGCGGCGGGAGCAGCACGAAGCGCAACCCGAACAGGAGACACCGAATGGAAACCCCCTTCTCGTCGTATGCGGGACGCTGGCGTCGGCTCTCTGTCATGGCCCTGGGCTGGGGCCTCCTCGCACCGCTGCCGGTGCTCGCGGCGTCGAAGCAGCCGTCACGCGCGGGAGTCGAGCGCGGCGCGGCGCTTCCCGCGCGCATCGTCGACACGCTGGCCGCGAGCGCGGCGCGGCCCGCCACGGGCCTCTCGGCCTCTGTGAGCGGACGTCACGCGCTCGTCACGGGGACAGGCCGCGTCTTCCACCGCACGGACAACACCATCCATGCGCTGAGGACGCTGGCGGTCCCCAAGACGCAGCTGCAGTTGCACGTCTGGGAGGAGGAAGGCGCGGACGGACAGCGCCAGGACTTCTTCGCCTACAGCCGGGGCGGCACGGAGCTGGTGGGCCGCGCGCAGCCCACGACGTACCAGGTGCGCCTGGAGCACGCGCGCTTCGACCCGCTGCGCGAGGCGGTGCCCCTGGTGGCGGGCCTCCTCGCAGCGGACGCGGAGAACACGCTGTCGCTCGTGCAGCTCCAGGCCACGCCGCTGCCGGAGCTGCGTGAGGCGCTGGAGCGCGAGGGAGGCAAGGTGCTGCGCTTCCTCACGGACCACACGTTCCTGGTGGAGATGAGCGCGGACACCCGCAAGCGCGTGACGGAGCTGCCCTTCGTGCGCTGGGTGGGGCCGTACCATCCCGAGTACCGCGTGGAGGGCGTGCTGCGCGATGCCCTGACGGGGCGCGCGGCGCGACTGGAGCCGCAGCGCTACTCCATCATGGTGGGCGAGCGCGGCGCGGCGCGGCAGGGAGAGGTCGCCGAAGCGGTGCGCAAGCTGGGCGGCACGGTGGAGCTCATCGAGGCGGGAGGCCTGCGCCTGGAGGCCACGCTCACCCAGCCCCAGCTCGAGCGGCTGGTGCGCTCCAATGCGGTGCAATACATCGACCGCTGGGGTGGGCCGGGTGAAGTGGACATGAACAACGTGCGCGAGGTGGGCGGCGCCAACTACCTGGAGAAGTACGAGACCTGGACCGGCCAGGGAGTGCGCGGGGAAATCTTCGACACCGAGCTGCGCACGACCCACCAGGAGTGGGCCACTCCCCCCCTCATCCACAGCACGTCCAGCGCCGGCAGCGCGCACGGCACGAGCTGCTACAGCATCAACTTCGCCAGGGGCGTGGACGCCAACGCGCGGGGCCTCCTGCCCGACGGTCAGGGCATCTTCTTCCTCTACAGCCAGTCCACGCAGTTCGGCGGCACCAAGTCGCGCTACGACATCAACCGCGAGCTGACGGACCCGGCCGGCCCGTACCGCGCAGTGTTCCAGACGTCGAGCGTGGGCAGCGCGCTGGGCACCGCGTACACCACCATCTCCGCCGAGGTGGACGACTACCTGTTCAAGCACCCCATCCTCAGCACCCAGTCGCAGAGCAACGCGGGCACGCGCAACTCGCGGCCCCAGGCGTGGGCGAAGAACATCGTCTCCGTGGGCGGCTTCTACCACTACGACAACGCCAGCCCCGGGGATGACCGGTGGAACGGCGGCGCCAGCATCGGCCCGGCGGCCGACGGTCGCATCAAGCCGGACCTCTCGTTCTTCTATGACGCGGTCCGCGCGGCCAACAACACGAGCAACAACTCGTATTACAACTTCAGCGGCACCAGCGCGGCCACGCCGCAGACGTCGGGCCACTTCGGCCTGCTGTTCCAGATGTGGCACGAGGGCGTGTGGGCCGGCTTCGGCGGCGGGACGGATGTCTTCGACAGCCGCCCGAAGATGGCCACCGCCAAGGCGCTGATGATCAACCAGGCGAACCGCTACGAGTGGCCGCTGGGTGGCACCAACGGCGACCTGACGCGCGTGCGCCAGGGTTGGGGCCACGCGGACCTGGAGCGTCTGCACACGCGCGCCGCGCAGACGAGCATCATCAACGAGACGGACAACCTCCTGCCCCTGGGCATCAACACCTACTCGGTCGCCGTGCCCCAGGGTGAGAAGGAGTTCAACGTCACCCTCGTCTACACGGACCCGGCGGGCACCGTGGGCGCCGCGCAGGCGCGCATCAATGACCTGTCGGTGCGCGTGACGTCGCCGTCGGGCGTCATCTACTGGGGCAACAACGGGCTGTCCGCGGGCAACGTCTCCACGCCCGGCGGCGTGTCCAACACGGTGGACACCGTGGAGAACGTCTTCGTCCGTGAGCCCGAGGAGGGCACCTGGACGGTGGAAGTGCTGGGCGACCAGATTGTCCAGGACACGAACCTGTCGACGCGCGCCATCGACGCCTTGTACGCGCTCGTGGTGAGCGGCGGCCTCATCCAGCCGTAGTCGTCCCCCGACGTCGGGTGGGCCGGTGTTCCCTCGCGGGGCACCGGCCCGCCCACCGCGCGACACGGCTCCATCCGAGACACTGGCCGTCGTCGCGCCCGGATGGCATGACAGGGCCCCATGGCCCGTGACGTCTCCTTCTTCGACCAGCTCGGCTCACTGCTCGCCCGCGAGCGCGAGGCCGAGAAAGCCCGCCTGGCCACCCTCGCCGAGGGCCTGTCCCTCCATGAGCGCGAGGAGCAGGGCCTGTCCGTCCTGGACCTGGAGACCGTCGAGGAGGAGGTCGGCCTGGGCGGCCGCGTCCTGCTCACGCTGGCCCGGGCCGATCGCGCGAGACTGCCCTCCCGGCTCCACAACGGCGACCTCGTGGCCGTGTTCCCCCGCCGCGCCGAGGTGAGCGAGCCCGCGAAGGCCCTCATCTCGCGCGCCAGCGCCACGCGCCTCCAGCTCGCCTTCGACCGCTCGCCTCCGCCGTATGTCCACGAGGGCCTGCTGCGGCTGGACGTCGTCCCCAACGACATCACCTACGAGCGGATGCGCAACGGCCTCCAGCGCGTGAAGGCGATGGACAAGGGCCTGGAGCGCCGCAAGCGCGAGGTCCTCCTGGGCAACGAGCCCCCGCGCAGCGACACGCCCCGCCCCTTCGAGGCCGGCCGGCCCCTCAACCCGGAGCAACTGGACGCGGTGGGCCGCGCGCTCGCCGCCGAGGACTTCTTCCTGGTTCACGGCCCGCCGGGCACCGGCAAGTCCACCGTGCTGGCGGAGGTCGCCGCGCAAGCCGTGGCCCGGGGCCAGCGCCTCCTGTGCACCGCCGCCAGCAACGCCGCCGTGGACCACCTCTTGGACCTGTGCCTGGCCCAGGGCCTGCGAGCGATTCGCGTGGGCCACCCCGCCCGCGTCGCCGCCCGGCTCCAGGAACACACGCTGGACATCGTCGTGGAGGAGCACCCCGACCGCATCATCTCCAGGGACCTCTTCGACGAGGCGTTTTCCCTGCTGGGCTACGCGCGGCGCCAGCGCACCCAGGGCCGCAGCCGCGAGCGCTTCTCCAACGCGCGCTCGTCCACGACGGAGGCCAAGGCGATGCTCGACGAGGCCCGCGCGCTGGAGCGCAAGGCGGTGCGCTCCGTGCTGGCCAACGCGGACGTCGTCTGCGTCACGCTCGCGAGCCTCGAGTCGAGCGTGCTCTCCGGCGAGAAGTTCGACCTGGCGCTGCTCGACGAGGCCACCCAGGCCACCGAGCCGCTCGCGCTCCTGGGCTTCCTGCGCGCGCCCATCGTCATCCTCGCCGGAGACCCGCAGCAGCTGCCCCCTACCGTGCTCTCCCAGGAGGCCGCCCGCGCGGGCCTCGCGGTGAGCCTCTTCGAGCGGCTGCTCGCGGACCACGGCGACGGCGTCAAGCGCATGCTGCGCGAGCAGTACCGGATGAACACGCGCATCATGGACTTCCCCTCGCGCGAGATGTACGGCGGCGCGCTGCGCGCCCACCCGTCCGTCGCGGACCGCACGCTCGCGGACGTCCTGCCTCCCGACACGCAACTGGACGCCCCGCCCGTCCTCTTCCTCGACACCGCGGGCAAGGGCTTCGATGAAGAGGTGGAGCCCACCACCCGCAGCCTCTTCAACACGGGCGAGGCGGACCTGGTGGAAGCTCGCGCCCGCGCGCTGCTCGCGGCCGGCCTGTCCCAACGGGAGCTCGCGGTGATTACCCCCTACAGCGCCCAGGCCCACCGCCTGCGCGAGCGCCTGGAGTCCTTCGCCCCCGACGTCGAGGTGGACACGGTGGACGCGTTCCAGGGCCGGGAGAAGGACGCCATCCTCGTCTCCCTCACCCGCTCCAACAGCGAGGGACAGGTCGGCTTCCTCAACGACTTGCGCCGGATGAACGTCGCCCTCACCCGCGCCCGCCGACACCTCTTCGTCGTGGGCGACTCCGCCACCCTCAGCGCGCATCCCTTCTACGCACGCTTTATCGAAGGGACTCAAACGACCGGGGGCTACCGCTCCGCCTGGGAGTGGCCGGACGCCCTCTGAAACATCCAATCCCTCTCAGTGATACAGGTCTCGCCTGACCCAGCCCTGGGGTACTACGCAAGGACTGTCAGGGTCATGATCCAAAATTTGTCGCCTGGGCGAACCAAATTTGTCACCTGACCCTCTCCATGCGGGGTGCAGTGCCCGGATATCGAGCATTTGGCTCCAAACCCGCTGTCGGGCACGAGACGTGCTTGTGCCCCAGGGTGGGGAGGAACCGCCACATGTCTCAGCGGCCGAATGTCACGAAGGAAAACGACGTCTGGGTACTCCGTATCGAGAAGGAGAACGGGAGGGTCCAGGAGTATCGCTGTGCGACGGAGAATCAGGCGCGGCAGCTCGCGCTGGTGATGTCCAAGCCCGATACCGGGGCGCCGCCACGGCCTCCCTCGCCGCCGCGCTAGAGACAGGACACGCGCTGGGGTAAGGCCACGGGGAGGAGCCGCCCGTGTCCACCTCGCTCGAATCCCGCTTCGTCGACGCCCAGGGTCTGCGCCTTCACGTGCGCTGGCGCCCGGGCGCCGACACCGCGCCCGCCGTGCTGTTCCTCCACGGCTGGCTGGACCACTCCCACAGCTTCGATGGCGTCATCGAGCACGTGCCCGCCCATTGGCGACTGGCGCTGCTCGACTTCCGGGGCATGGGACAGAGCGCGCACGCGCCGCCCGAGGCCCACTACCAGTCCGGTGACCACCTCCTGGACATGGAGGCCGCACTGGATGGGCTGGGGCTGGGCAAGGCGCACCTGGTGGGCCACTCGCTGGGCGGCATCATCGCGCTGACGTACGCGGCCGTGCGGCCGGAGCGGGTGCTCGGCCTGTCGCTCATCGAAAGCATGGGCCCCACCGGCGGCCCGCCCGAAGTCGCGGTGGAGCGGCTGCGAGGTTTCCTGAATGACTCGCGCCGGCCCCCGAATCGCAAGCGCTACCCTGATGTGGCGTCCGCGGCTGCTCGCCTGCGCGAGAACAACCCTTCCTTGCCGGAGGCCGCCGCCTTGCATCTGGCCGAGCACGGCACCGAGCCGTACGAAGGGGGGGTGGCCTTCACGTTCGATTCACGACACCGTCGCCGCTTCGCGCAAGGGTACGACGAAGCACAGTGGCTCGCGCTCCAGGCCGCGCTCACCTGCCCGGTGCAGCTCATCCGGGGCCAGGAGGGCCTGTGGCCCAACGCTCCGAAGTTGGATCGCCGGGTTCTGGCCCTGCGCACCCTCGTGGCGCCCCCTCAAATGATTCCGGGGGGACATCACGTGCATATGGAGCAGCCCGCCGAAGTCGCCCGCGCACTGGCCGACTTCATCCGCTGAAGAGGCCCGCACCGGTCAGAACCCCTGGAAAACTCTTTCACCTTCCAGGGTAACTCCGTTCCCTCCACGGCCCTCTCCGGCGACTGCGCATCTCAACCCCTTGAATTCAGGACACCACCCTAGGTCCCACGGGTTGGTATGCGAATTGGAGAGGGGGAAGTCGGCGGATCACGCACCGGACCCAGACGGGTGCGTGTGGGGAGAAGGGTGAGGAGCGGACAATGGGGATGGGGTTGAGGGGGCGAGTCCTCGCGTTGGCGGTGCTCGTCGCCACCGGACTGGTCGGCTGCCACGAGGGTGATGAGACCCGCGCGGTGCATGCGACAGCGGTGGTGGACATGGACGTGCTCGACTTCGGGGAGGTGCCGGTGGGCGAGTGGCGGGAGCGCGAGGTGCGCATCCGCAATGTCGGCTATGTGCCCTTCTTCGCCATCGAGGCACTGGCCATTGTCGGCAACCCCTCTTACGAGGTGGAGCTGGCGGAAGGTGGCGGCCGGGTGATGCCGGGCGAATCCCATCTGGTGCGCGTGCGCTTCCATCCGCTCGGCGAGGGCGTGACGGAAGAGACGGTGTACGTCTCCACCGACGCCAACCAGGGCGCGCAGGCGCAAGTGCGCGTCACGGGCCTGGGCACGCCCACGCAAATCATCATCGACCCGCCGGTGCTCGACTACGAGACGCTGGAGGTGGACAGCGAGCGCAACCTGGAGGTCACCATCACCAACCCGGTGGACCTGCCGCTGACGCTGGCGGTGCGCGGCGACTGGCCGGACCCCTTCACGCCGGACACCATCACCATTCCTCCCCTGTCCTCGCGCAAGGTGAGCACGCAGTACCTGCCGCGTGCGCTGGGCGCCATGGACGCGCGACTGGAGGTGCGCTCGTGCGAGACGTGTACCGCGTCGGTGGTGGACCTCAAGGGCCACTCGGTGGCCACGGCCTTCGTGTTCGACCCGGCGCCGGTGCCGTTCGACCTGATTCCGGTGCATGAGCGCACGCAGTCCTTCACGCGGGCGCGCAACATCACCTGGCGGCCAGTGACCATCGCCCAGCTCGTCACCAGCGACCACGCCTTCGTGCCGCTCTCCAAGCCGGAGGGCTCCACGGTGGCGCCGGGCGAGGTGGTGGAGCTGAAGATGGAGTTCGCCGCGCGCTTCTCCGGCCCCAACGTGGGCGACCTCAAGGTGCACTACGCCTCCGACAAGCCTCGGCGGTCGGAGGTCATCCTGGATGCGCGAGGCGGCCGTCCCACCCTGGCGGTGACGCCGGTGGCGCTGGACTTCGGAGAGCTTCCGGTGGGCGGCAAGGTGGAGCGGGTCATCCGCATCTCCAACGCGGGCACCAACGGCTCGCTGCGCTTCGTGGGCGTGACGGCGGATGGCGCCAGCACCCAGTTCAGCGTGGACGTGCCCACGCGCGGCACCCAGCGCTATCCGTGGACGGCGGGCGCGTGGCCCGCGTTCGAGTCCGGCGGACTGGAAATCGCGCCGGGCAACGACGCGCTGGAGCTGAAGGTCTACTTCGAGCCGACGTCGGAAGGCAGCTTCCAGGCGCGGCTGCGCGTGCGCTCCGACGACGTGTTCAACCCGGAGCGCGAGGTCATCCTGACGGGTCGGGCGCGCACCAGCGGACCGTGCGTGTACGAGCTGCGGCCCCAGCCGGTGATGGACTTTGGCAACGTGGTGCCGGGCCGAGGCGCGGTGCTGGGCTTCTACTTCCGCAACCCGGGCCGCGCGGAGTGCGCGGTGAAGGACGTGCATCTCTCCAACGACGCGAATGGCGCCTTCTTCATGCCGGGCGGCAAGCTCACCGGTGGCGTCGTGCTCTACGACACGGCCTTCAGCGCCATGGTGGCCTTCCGGCCCTCGGCCGAGGGTGAGTACACGGGCGAACTGAAGCTGACGGTGAACAACCCGGCGGCGCCCACCGTGACATTGCCCCTCAAGGGCGTGTCGAAGGCGAGCTGCCTCGTCGCCACGCCCGCCTACGTGGACTTCGGCCCCATCCGCTACGACTGCGCCGCGGCGCCGCGCAAGACGTACATCGCCAACCGGTGCAGCGAGCCTGTCACCGTCACGGGCGCCGACATCGGCAATGGCACCAGCACCCAGTTCTCCCTGCTGACGCCCATCACCCAGCCGCGCACGCTGCTGGCAGGCGAGGGCTTCGAGCTGGAGGTGGACTACGCGCGCAACGTGCTGGGTCAGCACTACACGCCCATGTACCTGCGCGCCGCGAACGAGGCCGCGCCCTTCCTGGTGCCGCTGATTGGCGAGACGAACCACGAGGGCATCCAGGTGGACCGCTACACGCAGGGCACCGACAGCCAGCTCGACGTGCTCTTCGTGGTCTCCAACACGACGACCATGGACCCGTACCAGGAGCGCCTGAAGTCGGCGATTCCCGGCTGGCTGGACTACGCGCGGCAGCAGAACGTGGACGTGCGCGTGGGTGTCACCAGCACGGGCCTGGTGCAGCGCGGGCCACAGTGTGGGGGTGGCGCCAACGGTGGCGAGGCGGGCCGGCTGTTCCCGGTGGACGGCACCCGCGCGCGGGTGCTCTCCAGCAACAGCCCCAACGCGGCGGCGGGGCTCCAGGCCAACATCGACGTGGGCCTGTGCCACAACCTGGTGCAGGGCCTGGAGACGATGCGCCAGGCGCTCTCCGCGCCCCTGTCCGAGCAGACGGACGACCCGCGCACCGCGCAGCCCAACGACGGCAACTGGGGCTTCACGCGGCCAGCGGCGAGGATGGCGGTGGTGGTGCTGGCGGACGAGGACGACAACTCGGGCTTCGTGCCGGACAGCTACATCCAGTTCCTCCAGACGTTGAAGGGCACGGGCATGTCACACCGCAGCCAGCTCTACGCGCTGGTGCCCACCGACAGTCGCTGCACCACGGCGGGCAGTGACGCGGACCGCTTCGTGGCGGTGGCGCGTGGCACGGGCGGCCGGGCGGAGTCCATCTGCGAGGGCGACTACCGGCCCCTGCTGGACTCGGTAATCCAGCGCGCGGGGGACCTGCAGGCGGACTTCCCGCTGACGGCGGAGCCCGCGGGAGCCGCGGAGATGACGGTGCGCGTGCAGGGGCAGTCGGTGCCGGAGGCCCAGTGGACGTATGACGAGGATGCGAACGCCATCGTCTTCGGAGGCGCGGCGGTGCCGAGGCCCGGACAGACGGTGGAGGTGCGCTACCGCAGCGTGTGCAAGGTACCGCCCGCCGCTCCCTGAGGTATGGCGCCCCGCATCCGTCTGGATGCGGGGCGCTGTCGTCGCGGGGAAATGACGCGGCGCGGGCTTCCGCACGTGGCCCCGGCACGGCTATCCTGGCGCGGACGTGGAGACATTCGGCCGCTACGAGCTGTTGCGGAAAATCGCCATCGGCGGGATGGGCGCCGTCTATCTCGCGCGGCAGAAGGGGCCGGTGGGCTTCCAGAAGCTGCTGGTGGTGAAGCGGCTGTTGCCCCACCTGTCCGAGGACGACGAGTTCATCGAGATGTTCCTCGACGAGGGGCGCATCGCCGCGCACCTCAACCACCCGAACATCGCCCAGATTTACGACTTGGGTGACGTGGACGGGCAGTACTTCATCGCCATGGAGTACGTGCATGGCGAAGCGGTGGGGCCCCTGGGACTCAGGGCCCAGCAGCGCAAGCTGTCGATTCCGCTGGCCCTTAAGTGCCGCATCATCGCGGACGCGGCGGCGGGGTTGGATGCGGCGCACAACGCGCGCAGCCCGTCGGGCCGCAAGCTGGCGTTGATCCACCGGGACGTGTCTCCGCAGAACGTGCTCGTCGGCTACAACGGCGGCGTCAAGATCATCGACTTCGGGGTGGCGAAGGCGTCCGGGAAGTTCTCCCAGACGGTGGTCGGCACCATCAAGGGCAAGCACGCGTACATGTCCCCGGAGCAGGCGCGGGGCGAGCCGCTGGACCATCGCTCCGACATCTTCGGGCTGGGGACGGTGTTCTACGAGCTGTTGACGCACCAGCGGCTGTTCAAGCGCGACACGGAGATCGCCACGCTCAAGGCGGTGGTGGGGACGAAGATTGTTCCCCCGTCGGAGCTGTCGTCGGACATCCCCAAGGAGCTGGACGCGATTGTGCTCAAGGCGCTGGCGCGCAAGCGCGACGAGCGCTTCGCGTCGGCCGGTGAGGTCCAGCTCGCGTTGGATGAGTTCCTCGTGCAGCACAAACTGCACGCGACGCCGGCGCACCTCGCGGCCTTCATGCAGGACACGTATTCGGAGGAGCTGGAGGAGGAGCGGCTCGCCGCCGAGCCCACCGTCATCCACTACGACCCGCGCATCGCCGCACGGCAGCAGGCCGCGGCGGCGGCAGCGGCGGCAGGTGACACGGGCAACCATGCGCAGAAGGCCGCGCCGCGTGCGGCGCAAGTGCCTCCGCGCAAGCCGGGGAGCTCATCGCCCTCCGCGCCGGCCTTGCCGTCGAAGCCTCAGGGGAGCGTGTCCTCGTCGTCGACCTCGCCCATGGGGCCTCGACGCGCGGGGGCGGTTTCCTCGACGACCGCCGCGCCTGTTCCGCGAAGCCAGGGCACCAGTGGCGGCTCGCCGGCTCCGGTTGCTCCGGCCAGGGGCGGCACGGGCTCCGGCAAGGCGCCCTCGCCTCCTCCCGGCCGAACGGGTTCCGCGCCCAAGCGCGTGCCGACCCGCCCAGGTCCTCAGGGTGAGCCTGAAGACTCGTAGCCAGGTGCGGGTGAGTCCGGGCCCAGGTTGAACGCCGGACCCGTCTGAGACACCCACTTGCTTCGACCCATCGGGACACGGGAAGCCCGTGCCCGAGGGTTCCACTCACCCGCTCAGCGGTTCTTGCCGTCGAACTGCATCGTCTTCACGTCGCCCAGGTCGACGCCGTCCAGGCAACGCACGTTGATGGCCGCCATCTCCGAGCCGTCCGGGCCCACGCCCCGCGCGAAGGAGCGCACGCCACACTTCGAGCAGAAGACGTGGTGGATGACCTTCTTGTTGAACTGGTAGTCCGTGAGGGCCGCCTCCCCGGAGCGCAGCGTGAACTGCGCAATCGGGGTGAAGCTCAGCATGGAGCCCGTCTTCTGACAGATGGAACAGTTACACGTCACCGCGGGCTGGGAGAGGTCCAGCTTCACCTCGTACCGAACCTGCCCACAGTGACAGCCGCCTTCGTAGCTCTTGAGGTCGCTCATGCGCGGCATCCTGCACCGCCTCCCCGGAGCCACCCACGCGAAATCGCGCGCCGCGCCGCGCCAAACGCGAGCCGCGAAACGACTCCTTCACGTGCCGTGCGGCCGTCCGTGAAACGGCCTGCTACAGGCTCGCGAGCGCCACGCGGTACAGCGCGCGGTAGCCCATGCGCGGCGCGGGCTCGAAGCGCTCCGCGTTGAAGATGTCCTTCAACAGCGACACCCCGTCCGGCGAGGACTGCAAGGCCAGGAGCGACGACTCCAGCGCCGTCACCAGCTGCGGCTGAAGCCCCATGGCCACCGGCACCCCGTCATTGGGCGCCTCGTCCGTGTAGGCGATGAGCTCGAAGCGGCGCCCCGCGCCCGCCCCCAGCACATCCTCCACGCCCGTGCCGTACGTCAGCCCCGTGGAAGACGGCGGGCAGAAGACGCTCGTCACGTCCGCCTTGCCGTCCAGCACCGACTCCAGCGCGCCCCGGTAGGAGCCCGTGAAGTGCTGCGCGAAGAAGGCCCGCGCGGGCTCCAAACCCTGCGCCTTCAGGTAGGCCGTGGGCAGCAGGTAGCCCGCCACCGAATCCCGGTCCACCCACGCCGCCGTGGTGCCCTTGAGGCGCTCCACCGTCAGCCCCGCCCCCGCCCGGCACACCAGCGCTGAACGGTAGGAGGACATGCCCCGGCGCACCCCGCGCACCACCACCCGCACCCCCATGGCCTCCATCCGCGCGCACACGAACGGAGGCGCCCAGGCCGCGTCCGCGCGCCCGGAGAGCAAATCCTTGGCGAGCGTCTCGTAGCTGGACGCGACGCTCACCTCCACCAGCTTGCCCAGCGCCCTCTGGAGAAAGGCCGCCAGCCGGTCCGCGCGCTCTCGCGCCGTCTCGTTGCCCAGGGACGGCGGCAGACCGAAACGGAAGGAGTGCCTGGAGGTGGAAGGGACTTGAAGGGTCATTCTGCCCCCTGATTACCCCTCCCTGCCCAGTCGCGCCACTTCGTCGTCAGCAAGACCGAACGTCGCCTGGAGCATGTCCAGGATGCGCTGCTCCGGCAGACTGGGCTCGCCCCCCGCGTGGGCGATTTTCGTGGCCAGCCGGAACGCCTTCACCCGCTGGGTGTGCGTCGTCAGGCCGTGCGCCAGGACGTGGAGTCGCTGGGGCAGCCCCTCGGCGGACAGCGCCGCCACCGACTCGCTCACGAAGTTCTGCGCGCGCTCCGGGCTGACGTTCTCGAAGAGGGGGTCCGCCGCGAAGCTCTCCACCAGCGCCCGGGCCTCGGCCTCCTTCAGCCGCCCGTCCGCCGCGCTCACCAGCACCATGACCTCCGCGTACAGCCGCTCCAGCGGCTCTCCCAGGGCCTCCGCCAGGCTGCCGCCGTTCTCGATGACGTCGATGATCTGGGCGACCTCGTCCTCGGAGATGCCCAGCGCGGCCTGGAACGTCTTGAGCAGCCCCAGCTCCGTGCGAGTCGCCCGCTGGTCCGCCAGCGCCACCGCCGCCGCCAGGCCGAAGGCCAGCATCCGGTTCTTGTGGTCCGGAAGCCTGCGCCTGAGCGACGCGAGCACGTCCTCCAGGTTGCGCGCTTCGGACAGCCGCGCGGCGCTGGTCTCCACCAGCGCGTTGAGCTCCTCGGGACGCGTGCCCTCGAACTCCGGCCGCTCCAGCACGCGGCTGAGCAACGTCTGCATCTCCCGCTGAGACACACGGCCGTCGGCCATCGCCGCCAGCAACATCGCCTCCACCAGCGCGGCGTTACGTTCCTTGCGCGCGCTCACTGCCTGCTCTCGAGCCATGGACTGGCTCCCCCTTGCGTGTCCTGCGTGTCTTGAGTGGGCGCCGCCGCGACTTCCGCCTCGCTCGCGTTCAGCGGGTCGGGGTTGAGCGCCCGGTCCAGCAGGTGCGACGGCCGCACGTTGGCCATCGCGTTGAGAAGGCTCTGCCGGACGTTGGGAATCTCCTTGCCCAGGTCCTCCACCAGCCGCTGCATCCGCTTGCGCTGGAGGTTCTCCTGCGTGCCGCACAAATCGCAGGGGATGATGGGGAAGGCCTTCAGCTCCGCGAACTTCGCGATGTCCTTCTCCGGCGCGTAGCACAGCGGCCGGATGACCACGTTGCGCCCATCATCGCTCTTGAGCAAGGGCGGCATCGCCTTGATGGAGCCGGCGAAGAACATGTTGAGCAGGAGCGTGTGGATGAGGTCGTCGCGGTGGTGGCCCAGGGCAATCTTGGTGCAGCCCAGCTCCACCGCCGCCGTGTAGAGGATGCCCCGCCGCATGCGCGAGCAGACCGAGCACTGCGTCTTGCCGGGGGGCGTCTTCTCCAGGACGATGCTGTACGTGTCCTCCTTGAGGAGCTTGTACGCGTAGCCCTCTCGCTGGAAGTACTCCTCCAGGATGTGCCCCGGAAAACCGGGATGTCCCTGGTCCAGGTTCACCGCGAGCAGGTCGAACTTCACCGGCGCGCGGCGCTGCAGCTCCCTGAGCAGGTAGAGCATGGTGTAGGAGTCCTTGCCTCCGGACACACCCACCATGATGCGGTCCCCGTCCTCGATGAGGCGGTGGTCCGCGATGGCCCGGCCCATGTGGCCAAGCAGACTCTTTTCCAGGCGCTGGACGTCATTCATCGGCGTGGCCATCCTAGCGGCGGCCCGGGAAAAAACACGTCATTCAGGCGGTCCGGTCCGCTAGCCTGCTCAGCTCGATGCCTACCTACCCGCAGGGTGACGTGGACGTGGTGGATTCCGCCGGGGCCCAGAGCGCCCTCCAGAAGCTGGAGGCGGCCCGCGAGCTGGCCGTGGACCTGGAGGCCGACTCCATGCACGCCTTCCGCGCCCGGCTGTGCTTCCTCCAGGTCGCCACCGACGACGATGTCTTCCTCTTCGACACGCTCCAGCCCGGCGTGGAGGCCCGGCTGCTCGCCCCGCTGCTGGCCGACCCGGAACGCACCAAGTACTTCCATGCCGCCCAGGGCGACCTGCAGTTCCTGGCCGAGGGCGGGGTGCGGGTGCGGGGCCTGTTCGACACGCACCGCGCCGCCACCCTGCTGGGCTGGCCCAAGGTGGGACTGGCGGACGTGGCCCGGGAGAAGCTGGGCGTGGAGCTGCCGAAGGAGCATCAGCAGTCCGACTTCTCGCTGCGCCCCCTGCCCCCGGGCATGCACACCTACATCGCCAACGACGTGCGCTACCTGTGCGAGCTGGGCCGGCAGGTGCGCGAGTCATGCCGCGAGGCGGGCATCCTGGAAGAAGTGGTGCTGGACTGCGACCGGCTCTGTGACGAGGCCGTGGCCCGGCCCGACGTGGGCGCGGACTTCAAGCCCAAGCTGCCGCGCTCCGGGCTGTCCCCCACGCAGCTGACGCTGGCGAACGCGATTGCCCATGCGCTGCACCGCAAGCGGCTGGAGTGGGCGGAGCAGGAGAACGTCCCCATGGGGCGCATGCTCTCCAACATGGCGCTGGCGGACATCGCCACGCGGCTGCCCTCCACGCCCAAGGACCTGGCGCGCGCGGCGGGCGTGCGAGGCGCCTTCGTGCGCGCCCATGGCGACGAGGTGCTCGCCATCGTCCGCGCGCAGTTGGAGAAGTCGCGCAACGGGGAGCTGCCCCAGGAGCGCGAGAACAAGGGCCCCAAGGACACCAACCGCCGCAAGCGAGAGGACGCGCTCAAGGCGTTCCGCGTGGAGAAGGCCACCGAGCGCAAGGTGACGCCCAGCGTGGTGCTCACCAACCCGCTGATGGACGCGCTGCTCGCGCAGCCGCCCCGGAACCTGGAGGAGCTCGGCCAGGTGCCCTACTTCGGTGACAAGCGGCTGCAGTTGTACGGCCCCGCCCTCATCGAGCTGCTGGCCGCCTTCCCCGTCGTCGGCTGAGGGCCCCACCGCGCCACCGCGTCACATCTGACACCGCGTCTAAGCGCTACCGTCGCGGCGGAGGCGGTGATGGAATGACCTCCGTCACGAGTCGCCCTTGGTCTGGCGGACGGAGCTTCCCGATGCGGTTCGGACACCCTGGCGCGGTCATCGCCCTGTTGCTGGCGCTCCTCCTCGCGGGCTGCGCGGGCGGCGCCCGTGAAGCCGCGGCGCTGACGCCCCCACCCATGCCTCGCCCGCGCGTCGTGCCTCCACCCGTGGAAGACGCCCGCGTCCTCACGCCGCCGGGCCTGCGGCTGGACTGGCACGCGCGGCCCACGCGGCAGACGGTGACGCTGGAGCTGGACCCTCGCCAGGAGACCTTCCGAGGCACCGTGGACGTGGAGCTGTCGCTGTCCGAGCCCACGCGCGCGCTGTGGCTCCACGCCTCGGAGCTGACCGTGAGCCAGAGCCACTTCCGCGTAGGGGACACGCGGGTGTCCGCGGAGGCGCTGCCCGTCGGGGAGGACCTGCTCGCCTTCATCCCGCGCGAGCCGCTCCAGCCCGGCCCCGTCACGCTGCACGTCGAGTACACGGGCCGCGCGTACGACAAGGAAGACAGCGGCGTCTTCCGCGAGCAGGACAACGGCCACTGGTACGCAATGACGCAGTTCCAGCCGCTGTACGCGCGGCGCGCGTTTCCCTGCTTCGATGAACCCGCGTTCAAGATTCCCTGGGTCCTGACGTTGCGCGTGCGCACGGAGGACTCCGCCTTCGCCAACACGCCCGTGCGCGCCGAGGAGGCGGGGACGGACGGCTGGAAGACGGTGCGCTTCCAGACAACGCCGCCGTTGCCCACGTACCTGGTGGCCTTCGCGGTGGGCCCCTTCGAGGCGGTGGACGCGGGGCGGGCCGGACAGAACGGCGTGCCGGTGCGCATCGTGGTGCCCAAGGGCCGCGCGGCCGAGACGACCTGGGCCGCGTCCGTCACCCCGCCCCTGCTCGCGGAGCTGGAGACGTGGTTCGGCACGCCCTACCCCTACCCGAAGCTGGACGTGCTCGCGGTGCCGGGGCTTCTGGGGGGCGCGATGGAACATCCGGGCCTCGTCACCTTCGGCGCGCCGCTGGTGCTCGCGGAGCCGGGCAAGGACACCGTGTGGCGCCAGCGCGGCTTCGCGGAGACGCAGGCACATGAGCTCGCGCACCAGTGGTTCGGCAACCTCGTCACCCCCGCGTGGTGGGACGACCTGTGGCTCAACGAGTCCTTCGCGGACTGGCTCGCCTTCAAGGTGGTGAAGCGCTGGCGTCCGGAGTGGCGTGGAGACATCCGCCGCGTGGAGGCCCGAGGCCACGCCATGCGCGAGGACTGGCTCGTCACCGCGCGCAGCATCCGCCAGCCCATCGAAGCGCCCGGTGATATCCACAGCGCCTTCGACGGAATCACCTACGGCAAGGGCGCCGCCGTGCTCGCCATGTTCGAGTCCTGGGTGGGAGCCGACACATTCCAGCGCGGCGTTCGCCACTACCTGCAGGCCCACGCGCGCGGCACCGCCACCACCGAGGACTTCTTCCAGGCGCTGTCACTCGCGGCCGGGCGGGACGTCGCGCCCGTGTTCTCGTCGTTCCTGGACCAGCCCGGCGTGCCGCTCGTGGCGATGACGCTCCAGTGTCCCAAGGAGGGAGCTCCGCGCCTCGCGCTGGAGCAGCGGCGCTACCTGCCGCTCGGGGCCCGGGACGCGGCGGGCTCACGGCCCTGGCAGGTGCCGCTGTGCGTGCGCTACGCCGTCGGCGCGAAGGAAGGCCGCGTCTGCACGGTGCTCACCGAGCCCACGGGCACACTGGAGCTGACCGAGGCGAAGGGGTGTCCCGACTGGGTCCACCCGAACGCGGACGCGCGCGGCTACTACCATGCACTGCTGCGCGGAGACGGGCTGGAGCGCCTCACGCGCCAGGGCGGACGGCAGCTCACCATCCCCGAGCGACTGGTGTTGATGGCGGACGCGCAGGCGCTGCTCTCCAGTGGCGAGCTGGACGTCAGCCAGGCGCTCACGCTGGTGGCTCGGCTGGGCGAAGGGGGCTCGGACCTGGTGAACAGCGCGGCGGGCGTGGTGGGCAGCGTGCACACGGACCTGGTTCCGGATGCACTCCGTCCGCACCGGGCGCGCTTCGTGCGCGGACTCTTCGGAAGCCGCGCGCGTTCGGTGGGCTTCGTCTCCCGTCCCGGCGAGAGCGAGGACCTGCGACTGATGCGCCCCACCCTGATGTGGATGGCGGCCACCGAGGGCGAAGACCCGAAGTTGCGCGCGGAGGCTCGCCGCCTCACGCTGCGCTGGCTCGAGGACCGGACCGCGCTGCCACCGGAGGACGCCGCCACGGTGCTCCAGTCCGCCGCGGTGGCGGGAGACGCCGCCCTGCACCAACGCCTGCGAGACGCCGCGCGCACCGCCGCCACGGAGCAGGAGCGCGGATTGCTCTTCGGTGCCCTGGGCAGCTTTCGCGATGCGGCGCTGGCGCGCGCCAGCCTGGAGCTGTTGTTGGACGCGAAGGTGGACACGCGCGAGGCGCTGGCCATCCTCTTCGGACAGCTCTCGGAGGCGCACACGCGCGAGGTGGCGTTCGGCTTCCTGCGCGAGCACTTCGACACCCTGCGCGAGCGACTGCCCAGGGACCTCTCCACGTGGCTGCTCTCGGGTGGCGGCTTCTTCTGCGACGCCGAGCACCGTGAAGAGGTGGCGCGCTTCTTCGGTCCGCGCGCGCGGGACTTCGAGGGTGGCGAGCGTGCGCTGGCGCAGTCGCTGGAGCGCGTGGACCAGTGCATCGCCCAGCGCGAGGCCCTGCGGCCCGGGCTGACGCGCTTCCTCGCGCGCTACTGAGTCACCGCTTGCGCGCGAGCATCATCCCGTCGCGCACCGTCAGCAGCACGGGCTCCACGCGCGCATCTGCGACGACCTTCGCGTTGAAGTCCACCACCGCGTGGTCCTGCGCGGACTCGGGACTCAGCACGCGCCCGGACCACAACACGTTGTCCGCGACGAGCAGCCCTCCGGGACGCACCAGCGGCACCACCGCGTCCCAGTACGCGCTGTAGCCCCCCTTGTCCGCGTCGATGAAGACCAGGTCGAACGGACCCCGCAATGTCTTCAGGGTTTCCAGGGCAGGCCCGAGTCGGAGCTGGATTTTCCGGCCATGCGGACTGCGCGCGAAGAAGGAGCGGGCAATCTCAGCCGTCTCCGGGTTGATGTCACAGGTGATGAGCTCTCCGTCGTCGGAAAGCCCCTCCGCCATCATCAACGCCGAGTATCCCGTGAAGGTCCCGATTTCCAGGACGCGCCTCGCACTCGTGAGCGAGACGAGCATTCTCAGGAAGGCGCCTTCGACGGGTCCGACCTGCATACCCGGAGAGGACGTGCGTGCGTGGGTGATGTCCTTGAGTTCCTCGAAGAGTGGCGCGGGTGCCGCGGTGTGCGCGCGGGCGTACTCTTCGATTTCGTCAGGGACGAGCGTGAGCTTGGGCATGGTGACCGTTTAACATCGGGCATCTCATGCCTCACTTCCAGTTGCCCCCCTGCTCGGCGTGCATACCCTGGTTAGCGGTTCGGAGGTGCGAGCGATGACTGGAGCGAGACTGGGCGGTGCTCGCGCGGACGTGTCGCGCTGCATTGATGCGAGCCTCCAGTGCCAGGCGGCCTGTGAAGCAGGCATGGCGCGGATGGTGGCGCAGGGACAGACGCTGAGCAGCGCCTCGGTGCGCGTGCTGCGGCAGTGCGCGGAGCTGTGCGAGCTCAACGTGCGCGCGCTGCGCAAGGAGAGCCGGCTGGCGCGGCGCACCACCAGCCTGTGCTTCGAGCTGAGCAGCCTCGTCGCGCGCACGGCCTGGTTGGACGCGGATGACCCCGGCTCATACACGCTCGCGAAGGACGCGCTGCGGCTGGCCCGTTCGTGCCATCCGCTCCTGTTCTCGTTCTGAGTCCGCGCGTCGTGTGACGGCGCTCAGAGCGAGATGCCGTAGAGCGCGCCGTACTTCGCGCGCAGGTACCCCAGGAAGTCCGCGTCGGTGAGGCCCTGTCCCGTCACCTCGCGCACCCGCTCCTCGGCGGGCAGGCGGAAGCCCTGGCGGTGGATGCGCTCACGCAGCCAGTCGCGCAGCGGCAGCATCTGTCCCCGGCGCAGCTGCCCCTCGAGCTCCGGCAGCTCCCGCCCGGCGGCGCGGTACAGCGAGGCCGAGTAGAGATTGCCCAACGAGTACGTGGGGAAGTAGCCCAGCTCGCCCCAGGCCCAGTGGATGTCCTGGAGCACGCCCTGCGTGTCATCGGGCGGAGTGACGCCGAGGTAGCGCTCCATGCGCGCGTTCCACGCGGCGGGCAGCTCCTCCAGCGGAAGCTCGTCGCGGATGAGCAGCAGCTCCAGCTCGTAGCGCACGGCGATGTGGAGGTTGTACGTCACCTCGTCGGACTCGGTGCGGATGAGCGACGGGCGCACGTCGTTGACGACGGTGTGGAACGCATCCAGGTCCACCTGGGCCAGCGCGTCGGGGAAGCTCGCGCGCAGCAGCGGGAAGTAGTGTTCCCAGAAGGGGCGACCCCGGCCCACGAGGTTCTCCCAGAGCCGCGACTGTGACTCGTGCAGCCCCATGGACGGCGAGGCCGCCAGTGGCGTGCGGTAATGCTCGGGCGAGAAGCCCTGTTCGAACAGGCCGTGCCCCGCCTCGTGGATGGTGCTGAAGATGGCGGACAACGGGTTCGACTCGTCCACGTGCGTGGTGAGCCTCACGTCGAGCGCGTGCGTGCCTCCGGTGAACGGATGGATGCTCACGTCCTGTCGGCCCGCCTCCAGGTCGAACCCCAGGTCCCCGAGCAACCGCAGCGTGAAGCGCCACTGCGCGTCCTTGTCGTAGCGACGCCCGTCGAAGAGGGCCGGCACCTGTCGCTTCGCGCCCGAGAGCTTGCCCACCATGGGGATGAGCTGCTCGCGCAACGTGGTCAGCACGGGGGTGAGCCGGGAGACACGCATGCCGGGCTCGTAGCCCTCCAGCAGGCCGTCATAGCGCTCGCCATCATGGCCGTACGCATCCGCCTGCTCGCGACGCAGCTCCAGCAGGCGTTGGAGGGCGGGCTGGAAGCGGGCGAAGCGGCGCTCCTTGCGGGCCTCGCGCCAGGCATGGAGGCCGTGACTTTGGGCCTCGGCCAGGGCGCGCACCAGGGCGGCGGGCACGCGCACCTCGCGCTCCCGCTCGCGCTGGAGGACCGTCACCATGGCGCGCTCGTCGTCGGACAGGCCCGCCTCCGTGGCCGCCCTGGCGAGCGCATCCCCCAGCCGAGGGTCCACGAGGCGCTCGTGGTGGATGCCCTGCAGGGTGGACAGCTGGTGGGCTCGCGCGGGGCCCGCCTTGGCGGGCAGGTACGTCTCCTGGTCCCACGTGGCGAGGCCAATGAGCCCCTGGAGGTCCTTCAGCTCCTGCATCCGGGAAAGCAGCCAGGTATCCATGAACTCTCTATAACCCGCCGCACCCCGGGCTTTCGCGGGGAGGAACACAAGGGTATGAGGGCCGGGCAATGGCCAATGTCCTTCAGTTCTTCATGATTCCCGACGACGAGCTCGCCTTCTTCCGCTTCCTGGAGCGCTTCGTGCTGGAGGTGTACCCCCGGCGCGTTCCAGCGGACTGGACGACGTTCCGCGCCCATCAGGACAACATGGCGCGACTGCCCGAGGACGAGATGTACCTGGTGGCCAGCGACCTGGGCCCCGCCATCGTCGACAAGATGAAGCGCGGCCCGGACAAGGGCTACTGGCGCGTGGACGAGGTGCGCTCCCCCGTCATCTTCCTGGAGCGCTGCCGCACCAACGAGGAGGGCGAACTGCTCAGCGGCAAGCTCTGGGCGGAGCTGGACATCACCGCGCAGACGGGCCGGAAGAACGCGGCGCCGGACCGCTTCCGGCGCCTGTTCATGGACATCGAGGAGCACGTGAAGAAGACGTTCCGCCGGGGCCAGCCGAAGGACTTCTTCGTCGGCCCCAAGACGGCCCGCCTGTACAAGGAAGGCCTCGTCCTGCGCGACTCCGCCTTCCGGGGCGGCACCGTGAACGTCTACAAGTAGCGCTCAGCTCCCCGAGGCGACCGCCGTCAGCTTGCGCAGCATGGGCGCCTCGTTGAGGAACTTCAGGTCCGGGTGCTTGTCCTCGGCGTGCTGGAGCGCCCAGTCGTCGCGGAAGAGGACCAGCGGCAGACCGTCGCGGTCCTGCACCGTCTGACGGTTGCCTTCCCAGTCGAAGGACTTGGGGTCGAAGTTCGGCCCCACCACCCAGCGCGCGTGGCTGAAGGGCAGCCGGTCCAGGGCAATCTTCGCCCCGTACTCGTGCTCGAGCCGGTACTGGAGGACCTCGAACTGGAGGGCGCCCACCACGCCGACAATCGGGTCCTTCATGCCCATGCTGAGCTGCTGGAAGATTTGCACGGTGCCCTCTTCCGAGAGCTGCTCCAGGCCCTTCTCCATCTGCTTGCGGCGCAAGGGGTCCTTGGAGCGCACCACCGCGAAGTACTCGGGGCTGAAGCGCGGCACGCCCTCGAACTCCACGTCGGTGCCCTCCGCCAGCGTGTCGCCGATGCGGTACTGCCCCGGGTCGAACAAGCCGATGACGTCTCCGGGCCAGGCGTCTTCAATCGCGGTGCGTTCGGCGGCCATGAACTGGCTCGGCTTGGCCAGACGCACTTCCTTGCCCAGGCGCGAGTGGAACGCGTTCATGCCCTTCACGTACCGGCCGCTCACCACGCGCATGAAGGCGATGCGGTCTCTGTGGGCGGGGTCCATGTTCGCCTGAATCTTGAACACGAAGCCGGCGAACTTGGGGTTGTTGGGCTCGCGCGGGCCCAGCGTCGTCAGACGCGAGGTGGGCGCGGGGGCCAGGTCCAGGAAGGCATCGAGGAACGGGCGCACGCCGAAGTTCGTCATCGCGCTGCCGAAGAACATGGGCGTCAGCTGGCCCGAGTCGCTCTTCTCGCGGGTGAACTCGTCACCTCCGATGTCGAGCAGCTCGATGTCCTCGTGGAGCTTGGCCAGCTCCGACTCGGTGAGCACCGACTTGATGTCCTCCGAGTCGATGGAGACCGAGCGCTCGCCGACCTCCGACTCGCCGTGGGTGCCCTCGGCGGAGAAGACGTGGACGACGCGGGCCTGCCGGTCGTAGACGCCACGGAACTCCGGCCCCATGCCAATGGGCCAGTTCATCGGATAGGAGCGGATGCCGAGCACCTGCTCCAGCTCGTTCATGAGTTCGAGCGGCTCGCGGCCGTAGCGGTCCAGCTTGTTGACGAAGGTGAAGATGGGGATGCCGCGCAGGCGGCACACCTTGAAGAGCTTCTTCGTCTGGGGCTCGACGCCCTTGGCGGCGTCGATGAGCATCACCGCCGCGTCGGCCGCGGCCAGGGTGCGGTAGGTGTCCTCGGAGAAGTCCTGGTGGCCCGGGGTGTCCAGCAGGTTGACGGCGTGGTCCCGGTACACGAACTGGAGGACGGACGAGGTGACGGAGATGCCGCGCTCCTTCTCCAGCTCCATCCAGTCGCTGGTGGCGTGGCGCCGCGCGCGCTTGGCCTTGACGCTGCCGGCCAGATGGATGGCGCCGCCGTAAAGCAGCAGCTTCTCCGTCAGCGTCGTCTTGCCCGCGTCGGGGTGGGAGATGATCGCGAAGGTGCGCCGCCGGGCGACCTCCCTGTCGAGCTCGTTCGTCATGACCCGGGGCCAACTACCACGGGCCGTGTTTCCTTGCAGCCAACAAGGAGCCCCTGGCGGTTCGCCCGAGGCCCGTGGGAGGGTCTGCTCACACTTTTTCGCCTTCGGAGGCAGCCATGCAGCGGACCCATCACTCCACGGGTACCCCCTGGGAGCCCGTCGTGGGCTACTCGCGCGCGGTGCGGGTGGGGCCCTTCGTCTCCATCTCGGGCACCACGGCCACCGACGCGTCGGGGCAGATTGTCGGGGCCGGGGATGCCTACCTGCAGGCCGTCCAGGCGCTCCGGAACATCGAATCCGCGCTCCTGGCCGTGGGCGCGGGCCTGAAGGACGTGGTGCGCACTCGGATGTACGTCACGGACATCTCCCGCTGGGAGCAGGTGGGCCGGGCGCATGGGGAGTTCTTCGCCAGCATCCGTCCGGTGACGTCGATGGTGGAGGTAAGCAAGCTCATCTCCCCGGAGATTCTGGTGGAAATCGAGGCGGACGCCATCGTCGCGGACGCGCTCGACAAGGCACCCTGAGGAACGAGGGCTCCACTGCCCGCTTGGAGTGCATTGACGGGGGTGGTCGCCTCGCGCCCGACGCTCCAAGTTCGAGGGAGCCATGGGCGTCGAATGGAAGGACAACATCGGCATCGCGGATGCGCTGGAGCGGGTGGCGGACCTGCTGGAGGGGCAGGACGCGATGCCCTTCCGGGTGACGGCCTACCGCAAGGCGGCGGGGTCGATTGGCCAGTGGCCTGAGTCCGTGGCGGAGCTGCTGGCGTCGAAGGGCGAGGCAGGGCTGCGGGAGCTGCCCGGGGTGGGCAAGAGCATCGCGGCGGCGGTGGCGGAGCTGGTGCGCACGGGGCAGCTCGGGTTGTTGCAGCGACTGGAGGACGAGTCCTCGCCCGAGCAGTTGCTCGCCAGTGTGCCGGGCATCGGTCCGGAGCTGGCGCGGCGGATTCATGAAGAGCTGGGTGTGCGCTCGCTGGAGGAGTTGGAGCAGGCGGCGCACGACGGCAGGCTCGAAGCGGTGGAGGGCTTTGGACCGCGACGCGGGCAGCAGGTGCGGGACCTGCTCGAGGCGCGGCTGGGGCGAAACCGGCGAGGAGCGGCGCGCAAGCGCGAGAGCCAGGATGAAGGGCCTCGGCCCGACGTGGGGGTGTTGCTCCAGGTGGATGAGGAGTACCGCCGGAAGGCGGACACGGGAGAGCTGCGGACCATCGCGCCTCGGCGGTTCAATCCATCGGGTGAGGCGTGGTTGCCGGTGATGCGGCGCAAGCTGGACGGGTGGAACGTGCGGGCGCTGTTCTCCAACACAGCGATGGCACATCAGCAGAAAGCGACGCACGACTGGGTGGTGCTGTACTTCGACCAGGAAGGCGACGAGGGACAGTGCACCATCGTCACCGCGCACGGTGGACCGCTGGACGGTCGGCGCGTGGTGAGAGGTCGCGAGGTGGAGTGCCTGGCCTATTACGGCGTGGAGTCCGAGGAGGCGGAGGCGCATCAGCCCGGGGCGTGAAAACAGGAGGTCGAGTCGGAAACAGTCCCTGCTGCCAACAACGGCGCCGACGAGTAGGATTCACCTCATGGCCACCAAGGACGATTTGCTCACACGGGTCTTGAGCCTTCCTCCCGAGGAGCGCGCCGAGGTCGCGCACAAGCTCCTGCTCAGTCTCGACGACGAGCCCGCACAGGAAGCTTCCGGTTCAGAGTGGGCACAAGAGCTGGAGCGTCGCGCCACGGACATCCGCGAAGGCCGCGTGGAGACAGTCCCCTGGGAGGACGTGGAGCGTCAGGTTGTTGCTCGCCTGAAGTAGCGACGCGTAGCATCGGCCTCTCATCACGAGGAAGCCCAGGCGCAACTGCACGTAAAACTCCGGCAATTCTGAGTGCTAGGCTTCGCGGCGCATGCGAATTCTGCGAGGGCTCTGGCTTTTATGGGTCGTCCACGTGCTGGGCTGCGCTTCCGCTGCACAGCACCCGATTCATCCCGCTTGGGATGAAGCCGAGGTGGAGTGCGCTCGCCCCGAGGAGGACCGCTGCGTCACGGTCCTGTGTTCGGATGACATGTGCGGCCTCTATCGTTGCGAGGACCTGCCCAGCGAGGTTGAGCGGGTGCGTTTTCCTCCGGCACGTCCCCCTGCCGCCGCTGCCGCACCGGGAAGTGGTCCCCGGAGGAACTGGGGCGGTCGCCAGGGCCTCCCTCGCGGGGCCATCATGGTCTTCCCGCACTGGAATGGAGCGCCCGAGCGAGTCATTCCTCCTTCGCACCAGCTCACGCCAGGGCGTTGGGAGAAGCACCACATTTTTCCCCAGGCAGAGGACCTCGCGAGATGGTTCGAGCGCCAGGGCGTGAAGATCCACGACTACACGATGCCCATCCCCCGCGACCTCCATCGCCGCATTCATGGGAATGACGGTCGCGGAGGCCCGTGGAACAAGGCCTGGCGCCAGTATCGAGACCTGAATCAGAGCGCGAGTCCCGAGGACATCTACAAACACGCGGGCGAACTCATCCACCGATTCCAGCTCATCGGTGGCCCCGTTCAACCCTACTATTCTCGCCCGGGAGCATGAGGGCTTCGAACACATGACTCGGTACTTCTGGCTGCGGGAGGACGAGGCCGCGACGAGCGCCTTCAGCGGCTCGTTCGACGGGGCTCTCAAGTGGGCCCTGCCCGGTGCGAAGTGCTCGGTGTGCGGCGTGACCTGGAGCTCGTGGGGTCACCACTATCCTTGCGTGGACCTATCCTCGCTGCCCGAGCACGCTCTCTTCGAGCAGCCCCGCCCCGAGCCCTTCACCGAGTTCGCACGTCTGCGGGCTCTGGTGCGCCCCCTGGCCCCAGCGAACTCCGAGCTGCCACCTGGCACCGAGTTTGGCCCCAGGGTCGGCCGAGCCTCGGGAGCTTTCGGACCGTTCACCTGGCAAGGGACTTCGATTCTGCTCGTTCGCCGCGACGCACTGGAGCAACTCCAGGCGCAGGGCCTCCGTGGATTGACAGGGTGCCGGACAGAGCTGCGGTTTCGCCAGAAGACCGCGCCCGAGCTGCTCGACCTTCAAATCGAGCCACGCGGTCGACTCCATCCCGACTGTGTCCCACCGGATGTGCCTCCACCCTGCCCGACGTGTGGCCGCTTCGCGCTCTCGCGACCCGATGCGCCCGTCCTTGATGCGGACTCCATGCCCTCAGACGTGGACCTGTTCCGGGTCGGAAACTTCGCGACGATGCTCATCGGCACTCAGCGCCTCATGGAGGCAGTGCGCCTCATGGAACTCCCAGGAATCGCCTTCCACGAGCTGCCAGTCCGCTCCGCCGTGAGCTGATGCCCCTGCCGCCCGCGTCCACACCGGGACGCGGGCGACAGGAGCCCCATCGTCAGAGCGCTGGCGTGTACAGCTCCGCCGAGGACAGCGCTCCGCTGGTCCCCAATCCTCCCGCGACGAGCAGTCGCCCGGAGATGGCCAGCCGAGTCACCGTGCCGCTCGACAGCGCGTTGGACATGGTGCCCGCGGACGTCCACTGACCGAGCGCCGGGTCGAACACCTCCGTCGTGGACAACAGGCCCGTTCCCGCCCCGGCATCCCCGCCCAGCACCAGCACGCGGCCCGAGGACAACACCGACGCCAGCGCGCCGTAGCGGCTGCTCGTCATGGGCGCCACCGTCGTCCAGCCGCCCTGCGCCGGGTCATAGATCTCCGCCGTGGCCAGCGCGCCGCCCAGGCCCCAGCCGCCCGCCACCAGCACCTTGCCTCCGGGGAGCGCCACCGCGATGTGTCCATAACGCGTGCCCGACATGGAGCCCGTCTGCGTCCACTGGCCCGTGTGCATGTTGTAGAGCTCGGCGGTGGCCGTGTCGCCCGTGGGCGTCGTGCCGCCCACCACCAGCACCTGCCCGGACAACAGCATCGTCGCGGTGTGGTTGACGCGACGCACGTTCATCGCGCCCGTCGTGCGCCAGGTGCCGGAAGGCGGGTCATACAACTCCGCCGTGGCGAGGATGCTGCTGAAGCTGGAGGACATCCGCCCTCCCGTCACCAACACCTGCCCCGACTCCAGCAACGTGGTGGTGTGCCGCGAACGGGCCCCCGCCAGCGCGCCGGTGCTGCTCCACTGCCCCGTGGCCAGGTCATACACCTCCGCGGACGACAGATAGGACGAGGAACTGGCCTGCCCGCCAGCGACCAGCACGTTGCCCGAGGGAAGCTCGGCCGCCCCATGCAGGAAGCGCGGCGCGACCAGGCTCCCCGTCTGCGTCCACGTCACCAGGTGCTCGTCGTACAGCTCCGCGCCCGACAGCCCGCTGCCGCCGGTGCTCGTGCCTCCCGCCACCAGCACCTTGCCGGAGTCGAGCAACGTCACCGAGTGGTGATACCGCGCCGACGACATGACGGCCGTCGGGCGCCAGGGCGGCGTGGGCACCGAGAAGCGCTCGGCCGACGAGGCCCCCTGCGTTCCCTCCGCGCTTCCTCCCGCGACGAACACGTCGCCCTGGGGCAACAGTGTGGCCGTGTGCCCCAGCCGACTCGTGCTCATCGAAGACGTCACGCTCCAGCGCACCAGCGCCGGGTCGAAGATGGCCGCGCTCTGCAGATACGGGCTGTTGCCATCCGTGCCACCACTGACGAGCACCTCGCCCGAGTGCAGCAGCGTGGCCGTGTGCTGCGCCCGCTCTCCTGGCAGTCCCTGCGCCACCGAAGTCCAGGTGCCCGTCCCCGGGTCGAACAGCTCCGAGGTCCGCGAGGCCGTGAGTTCATCGATGAAGCCTCCCGCCACCAGCACCTTGCCGGACAGCAGCCGCGTCGCGCTGTGCCCCGAGCGCACTCCGAGCATCCCCGCAGCGAGGGTCCAGAGCCCGGTGCTCGGCTCGTACAGCTCCACGTCATTCACGAACGAGCCTCGCGGTCCGACTCGCCCCCCGGTGACCATCACCCGTCCATTGCCCAGGAGCGTCGCCGTGTGTCCCACGCGCGCCCTGCGCAGCGCACCCGTGGCGGACCACGTCCCCGTGGCCGGGTCATAGAGCTGGGCACTGGCCAGGCCCGCGCTCGCGCCGTTCTCTCCGCCCACCACCAACACCTTCCCGCTCGACAGCAACGTCGCCGTGTGGCCGGAGCGCAGCGAGTCCAGATTCCCCGTCGCGACCCAGGTCCCCGCGGTGGGGTCATACAGCTCCGCGGTGCCCGTGGACGACGCGCCGGAGTCACCGCCAGCGACGAGCACCTTGCCGTTGTTCAGGAGTGTCGCGCTGTGTCGACGCCGCGCGGCGCCCAGCGAGCCCCCTGGCAGCCAACGCACGCCCTTCGGGTCGTACAGCTCCGCGCTCGACGAGGACTGCCCACCCACCACCAGCACCTGCCCGGTGCGCAGCAACGTCGCCGTGTGGTCCATCCGCTGGAGCAACATGCTCGGCGTGGGCGTCCAACCCTGGCTCGCCTCCAAGCCCGCAGTCGCCTGTGCTTCCGACGTTTCTGCAAATTCCTCGTGTGAGCATCCCGCTAGGACAAGCGCCGACACAAGCGCGGCCAGTCGGCCGAGCCCGATACATCGATTCATGGGTGGGGGTCCTTTCCTTGGGGTGTGCGCCCGACGAGCCGCACGCGGCGGCCCTTACCCCAGTCCCGAGGAAGGAGGCCAATTCCGCCCTTGAAAAGATGTGTCGACACCAGATGAGACAGGTGGGGTTGATACACCCCACCACCGAGTCAGCGAGCGCTCGCCGGCTCGAAAGACTCGGTCGAGATGAAAGGGATTAGCTGCTGGCGGAGGTGTAGTGGCCGATGGAGCGAATCCAGACGCGCCGCGCCACCCACGCGAAGACCGCCGAGCCCACCACCGCCCCCACCAGGGACTGCGCTGGCAGCCGGCCCAGCATGGCCTCCGCCGGGAAGGTGGTCATCAAGGCGAGGGGAATCACGTAGGTGAAGACCAGGGTCAACGCCCCCTTCGCCACGCCCTTGAACACGGATGACGGCCAACGCGCGAAGTCAAAGATGGACGTGAAGAGGTAGGTGAGGTTGTCCACCCGGACGACGAAGAACGCGGCGCTCACCGTCAATATCCACAGCGAATACAAGAGCAGCGTGCTGGTGCCCAGGAGCAGCACGGACGTCAGGAGCCCCAAGGGAGACGGCCCGCGTCCCAGCAGCATGAAGGCGTAGAGGAAGAGCCCCAGGCCGGTGAGCACGTTGAACGCGCGCCACGGCAGGAAGCGCTGCGTCGACACGAGGAACTGCGCGTCCGCGGGCTTGAGCAGCACGAAGTCCAGCGTGCCCTTGCGGATGTGCTCCACCACGCCGGTGAGGCTCGGGTTGATGGCGCCCTCGAGGATGCCTTGCAGCAGGGTGAACCAGCCCACCACGAGCAGCGCCTCGCCGAAGCTCCAGCCCTCGACTTCCGGCCGGCTGCCGTAGACGACGAACAGCGGCGCCAGCGCGGTGAAGACCCAGCACAGCGACGTGAAGCCGTCGGTGAAGAAGTCCGCCCGGTACTGGAGCGCCTGGAGGCCGGAGGCCTTGAGCTGCACTGTCAGCAGTCGCAGATATCGCCGCACCATGCCCCTACCCTCCGAACGCCGCGAAGCGCTTCACGCCCTGCTTCCAGAGCCCCACCGCGAGCGCGCCCATGCCCAGCACCCACGCCCACTGCCTCGCCAGGAGGCCCAGCGCGGTGGGCAGGTCATGCGCGTTCGTCATCAACTCCACTGGCAGCCCCATCTGGTAGCGGAAGGGCAGCCAGTCGATGACGGTGCGCAGGCCCTCGGGCAGGAACTCCACCGGGTACATGTAACCGGAGCAGACGAAGAAGAGGACCATCCACACCTCCATCATCTTCTGGCTGCTGTCGAGGAAGAGGCTCAGCGCGCCGATGGCCACATTGGCCAGGAAGGTGATGGCCCAGCCGCCCAGCACCGCGAGGATGAACAGCGCCCACTGCCACGCATGCTGCGGCACCGCCTTGTCCGCGCCCACCAGGGCGATGCTCAGGAGCACCACGGGCAGGGCCACCACGACGCGCATGGGGAAGCCCGCCACGTTGTCGGACGCGTAGCCCCACAAGGGAGAGATGGGACGCAAGAGGCGCATCGCCAGCGTGCCCTGCTTCACCTCCCAGTTGATGAGCCACGCGGCCCACGCGCTGGTGAGCTGGCGCACCGCGAAGGTGGCCAGGAAGTAGCCCACGAAGTCCGCCTGGCCGAAGTTGCCCACCGGGGCGCTCTTGGCCACCGCCATCCACAGCACCATGTTGACCAGCGGCATGGTGGTGGACAGCACCCAGACGAACATCTC
Source organism: Myxococcus sp. CA051A (assembly GCF_013336705.1). NCBI lineage: Bacteria > Pseudomonadati > Myxococcota > Myxococcia > Myxococcales > Myxococcaceae > Myxococcus > Myxococcus sp. CA051A. The sequence continues at coordinate 137,137 of NZ_JABUMS010000013.1, forward strand.
CGCCCGGTAGGCCACCGACTCCGCGAAGCTCACGCGCAGCATGGTGGGAAGGGCCCGCAGCAGACCTCGGGCATTCATGCCGTCACCGACTCGGCGGCCTGCAGCCTGCGGGCCTTGTTCTCCGCGAAGAGCTCGCTCATGACCTCTTCCAGCGGCGCGTTCTCCACGGTGAGGTCTGTCACCGGCAGTCCGGACAGGGCGCGGGAGATGGTGGCGTTGACCGCGTCCTGCTTCACCTGGAGCACCGCGGTGCCCGCCTCGTGCGTCACCAGCTTGCCCAGGGGCTCCAGGCGCGAGGCGTCAACCTGCTCGGACAGCCGCAGCACCACGCGCTTCTCCGGGCGCACGCGCTGCACCAGCGCCTCCAGGCTTCCGTCGTAGGACAAGAGGCCCTTGTCGATGACGATGACGCGAGGGCAGAGCGCCGCCACGTCGTCCATGTAGTGGCTGGTGAGGATGAGCGTGGCGCCGTACTTCTCGTTGTAGTCCTTGATGAACGTGCGCATGGTGGCCTGCATGGACACGTCCAGGCCGATGGTGGGCTCGTCCAGGAACAGCACGCGGGGCCGGTGGATGAGGGCCGCCGCCAGCTCGCACTTCATCCGCTCGCCCAGGGAAAGCTGGCGCGTCGGCTTGCCGATGAGGTCGCCAATCTCCAGGAGCCCCACCAACTCGTCCAACGTCTGCTTGTATTGCAACGTCGGCACGTCGTAGATGGCGCGGTTGAGCTCGAAGGTCTCCGCCGGAGGCAAGTCCCACAGGAGCTGCTGCTTCTGCCCCATGACGAGCATGATTTTCTTGAGGAACGCCTCCTCGCGCAGGCGCGGCACGTGCCCGTCCACGCGGACCTCGCCCTCGGAGGGGTGCAGGAGGCCGGAGAGGACCTTGAGGGTCGTCGTCTTGCCGGCGCCATTGGGGCCCAGGAAGCCCACGCGCTCTCCCGGACGGATGTCGAAGGAGATGCCGTCCACCGCCTTCACGGAGGTGTAGGTGCGATGGAAGAGCGAGCGGAGGGCCGCCTTGAGGCCTGGCGGGCGCTTGTGGACTTTGTAGTGCTTGCGCAGCCCGTGGACGGAGATCATGTGCGACAAGGGTTTAACGCGGACGCCCCCGGGTGGCGACCGTGGAGTTGAACAAGTGGCGGGGTGACAACGGGTTGACATGGGCGGCTTCCGGGAGCGGCCCCTCGGTCGAAGGCTTGGCGGGATGAGCAACGGATACAGCAAGGACCTGGAGCGGTGGATGCCGCGGCTCATCGCCGTGTGGCGCGCGTCACGCGGCAAGGGTGACGGGCCGGAGGGGCGGCTGACGCCCCAGGAAGTGAAGGAAGTGGGCGCCGGCGTGCGCCAGCTCTCGCTGGGCCTGACGCGGGAGCGGCAGCTCGCGGGGGCGCGCTACATGGACGACCCGAAGCTTTTGGGCGCCTACCTCCTCTTCTACTGGCCGGTCTCGTATGCGCAGGCCCGGCAGGTGCTGGGGGAGCTGCCGAACCGTCCCCGACAGGTGCTGGATTTGGGCAGCGGCCCGGGTCCGGTGGCCTTCGCGGCGATGGACGCGGGCGGGAAGGAAGTGACGGCGGCGGACCGCAGCAAGGCCGCGCTGAACCTCGCGCGCGCGCTGGCGACGGAGGCCGGCGAGGCGCTGGCCACCCGGGAGTGGGACCCGACGAAGAAGGCCGCCGTGCTGCCGGAGGGGCAGTACGACCTGATTACGATGGGCCACGTCATCAACGAGCTGTACGGCACGGGGGACAGCGCGACGACGCCTCGGGCGGCGCTGCTCGAGGCGGCGCTGGCGAAGGTGAAGCGCGGCGGCAGCCTGCTGGTGATGGAACCCGCGCTGCGGGAGACGAGCCGCGGCCTGCTGCACGTGCGCGATGCGATGGTGGCGCGCGGCTATGCGGTGCGTGCGCCGTGCATGTACCGGGGTGCGTGTCCGGCGTTGGTGAAGGAGACGGACTGGTGCCACGCGGAGCGGCCCTGGCCGATGCCTCGCGTCGTGGAGGAACTGGCGCGCGCGGCGAGCCTGCACAAGGAAGCGCTGAAGATGAGCTACCTGCTGCTGGCGCCCAAGGGAGAGGAGTGGCCGGAGCTTCCGCCGGGTCGGCTGTTCCGCATCGTCTCCGAGCCGCTGGAGGGCAAGGGACGGCACCGCTACATCGGCTGCGGGCCGGAAGGCCGCGTGGGACTGGCGATGCAGGAGCGTCACCGCACGGAGAAGAACGAGCGGTTCCTCCAGTTGCACCGAGGTGACGTCATCGCGGTGACGGAGACGGAGCCCAAGGGTGACGGCCTGGCGATGAGCGATGCCTCCGAGGTGCGGATGGTGGCGCCCGCGGGCAAGGGCGTGCCACCGCCTCCTCCGAAGGAGGACGCGCCCGTGAACCCGGGAACCAGCCCGAACCCTGGCGCGCCCTCCTGACACGCGGAGAGGTCGCGGGCTCCGACACGGCCCGCGACACAGTGCCCCGCGTGAACTCCGCGTCGCGTGGGCCTCGGCGTGGCCCTCGCGATGCGGCCTCCTAGCGAACCATGAGGTGCGCGGTGGCTCACGCCGGCGAGCGAGGGCCTGTGAGCGCCCAGTGAGGCCCGCTCCACCGGTCCTCGCTTCGCTCAAGCACGGGCTTGCGAGTAGGCCCCCGTGAGCACGTCGCGCATGTGGCGGAAGGACTTCACGCTGTCCTGCGCCGCGCTCACCGCGCCTTGAAGCAGGACGGTGGCCTGGATGCGGACCAACTTGAGGCGACGGGGCGCGGCGTGGTCTTCGTTCTTCCGAGGGGGCGTCATCAGGGAAGCGAGATTCATGGAACGCTCCGGGGTGTGAGGAGACGGGAAGCAGCATCCACCGCTCCCGCAACCTCCACGTCGCGCGCGGGCAACATCGTCGTCACATCGTGTCCAGGGCACGGCCGTGGCGTGCGGCATGTGCCCTGCCCGACAGTCCCCACCCCAGGCAAGAGGACACGCGAACACCTCCGGACGGTGACACACGGGCGGGCCGGCGATGAAGAACCGGTCTGCTAGCGTGAGAAACTCTCTCGTTGTCCTGGAAGGCGCATGTCCGTTCAGTCCCCGCCGTCGCGGATGCTGTACCCCCCTCTTGAGCCCTATCGCATGGGCCGCTTGCGGGTCTCCTCGCTCCACGAGCTGTACTTCGAGGAGTGCGGCAACCCGAAGGGCAAGCCCGTGGTCTTCGTCCATGGTGGCCCAGGGGGAGGCACGGACGCGAAGCAGCGGCGGTTCTTCGACCCGGCGGCCTATCGCATCGTCCTCTTCGACCAGCGCGGCTGCGGCCGGAGCACTCCGCACGCGAGCCTGGAGGAAAACACCACCTGGGACCTGGTGGCCGACATGGAGCGTCTGCGCGAGCACCTGGGCATCGAGCGCTGGCAGCTCTTTGGCGGCTCCTGGGGCAGCACGCTGTCACTGGCCTACGCGCAGGCCCATCCGGAGCGCGTCACGGAGCTGGTGTTGCGCGGCATCTTCCTCTTGCGCAAACAGGAGCTGGACTGGTTCTACCAGCGCGGCGCCAGCGCCCTGTTCCCCGACGCGTGGGAGCACTACCTGGCGCCCATTCCCCTGGAGGAGCAACGGGACTTGCTCGGCGCGTATCACCGGCGCCTGACGAGCGCGGACGCGGCGACGCGACAGGAGGCCGCGCGGGCCTGGAGCGTGTGGGAGGCGCGAACCAGCTATCTGCATCCGAACCTGGAGCTGGTGGCACGCAACAGCGCGGACGACTTCGCCCTCGCCTTCGCGCGCATCGAGTGCCACTACTTCTTCAACCGTGGGTTCCTGCGCTCGGACACGCAGCTCCTCGATGACGTGCCGCGCATCCGTCATCTCCCCGCGGTCATCGTCCAGGGACGCTACGACGTGGTGTGCCCTCCGGAGAGCGCGTGGGCGCTGCATCAAGCGTGGCCAGAGGCGGAGCTGGTCATCGTTCCGGATGCGGGGCATTCGGCGAACGAGCCAGGCACCACGTCCGCGCTCGTGGAGGCCACGGACCGGTTCCGTCCGCGGTGAGCCAGGGCGTCGTCCTCAGGCACCCTGGCCTTGTGGGCCTGTCAGGGGGGTGGGCGCCTCGCTCTGTCGCGTTCCCTTCCAGCGCGACAGGGCGAGGATGAACAGGCACAGCACCACGAGGGTGACGACGGAGGCCTCCAGCCCGTAACGGCCTCCGGTGAGCCACTCGGGCTGGCCGTGGAAGACAGGCATCCACATCCCCTTGAACTCCTCACCGCTCACGCCGAAGCCCAGAAGGCCCAGCAACCCGTTCCAGCCCACGTGCACACCCACGGGAAGCGCGAGTCCTCCCGTGCGCAGGTAGCAGAGCCCCAGCATCCATCCGGCCAGGAAGGTGGCGGTCAAAGCCACCGTGCGCGCCCCTCCGTCCATGCCGGGATTGAAGGCATGGGCCAGACTGAAGACGGCCGCGAACACGAGCTGCGTCCACATAGGCCCCATCCCTCGGATGGCGCGCTGGAAGGCATAGCCGTGGAACAGCGTCTCCTCGAACAGGGCCACTCCGAGCATGAACCAGGAGACCTTGAAGATGGCGGCGGCTCCGTTGCTCGCCGCTCGCTCCAGATGGAACCCGTCCAGCGAGAAGACGACCGCGGCCACCGCCCCCACCAATGCCGCGCCACCCAAGATCCCGAGCCCGAAGTCACGGGCCGAGCGCCGCACCGGGAGGATTCCGAGCGAGGACAGGGGCTCACGCTCGAGTCGAAGGCACAGCCAGCTCGAGAGGAGGACGCCGAAGAAGGCGCAGAGCGGCCCCGAGACGATTCGCCGCAGCTCGACAGGCAGCTGTTTCTGGAGGAGGACGAGGCCCAGTATCAGGGCCACGCTCAACGCGACGGAGCCCAGCACCTTCCAGCCATTGCGGAGACGCCGCTCACTGTTGATGAAGATGGATTTCATGGGTCTGCTTCTCTCGGTTGGAGATGGCTCTTCCGCGCTGCACGGGGACATCATACCTACGCGCCACGGCGCTTCGATTGCCGTCCCCGCGCACTGGCGATTCGCGCGTCGAAGGACTTCGTTTCGAGGGCTTGGATGGCGCGCTCGAGCACCTCGGAGAGCGGCACGGGAAGCTCAGCATCCAGGCTGGCCGCGGCGCTCGCGGTGGCCTTCCAACGCGACTGGAGTCCCGGGAGCAGCGCCCGTCCCGACGGACTGAGGCGAATCCACCGCTGACGCCCATCCACTGGCCCTGGCTCCGAGAGCACAAGCCCGTCCTTCACCATCAACGCCAGCGTCTGCGTGGTGGCGGGCTGGGTGGTGTCGGACGCCTCGGCGAGCTGACCGATGGTCATCGGCTCGTCTTGCATCAGCGCCCGCACCAACGGCGTGTAGCGAGGACGGTAGGCGAAGCCCTCTTCCTCGTAGACCCGGCCGACCGCTCCGTCGAGAAGCTTGAGCAGGTGTCGCAACTGCGTTCCAAGACCCCGGTGGTGCGCCCTCTTTCGAACCCTGGTCGGAGTCCTTAAGGTGGGAACGAACGACTGATTGGGAGAACATCCATGTCCGCAGAGAAGGCCGCGCGAAGCTGGGTCGAGGAGAGCGCCCTGCGCGCCGCGGGTGCCGCCGCGATTCCCATCCCGGTGCCGGGTGCGCACACGGCGCTCACGTCCGCCATCGAGGCGTACATGATCTACCACGTGGCGGGCATCTACGGAGAGAAGCTCAGCCTCGGTGAGGCGCTCGGCCTGGTGCCCACGCTGGGCGCGGGCATCGTCGCGCGCAAGGCGGCCAGCAGCATCGTCGGAGAGACGGTGGGATGGATTCCCATCGCGGGCTGGCTGCTCAAGGGCGCCGCCAGCGGTGGCACCGCGTTCGCCATGGGCGTGGCGGCGGTGACGTACTTCGAGAAGAAGTACCCGGGCCGCGATGCGATTCCGTTCGACACCCTGTCCATCAAGGACTGGGTGAAGGCGGCGCTCGCACAGCTCGGCGTCAAGAAGTAGCCGAGGCGGAAGGCACGGGTCCACGACACGCGGGCGTCCTCGTAGACGCCTTCGGCGTTGGAAACGGCATCTCCTGTCGTTGAGTCTGGTGATGAAGCCTCTCAAGCGGCCTCTGGCAAAGGCAGACAAGGGACTCCATTGGGGCGCGTCTGGCTGAGGCGCCGGCGCCCCCCGACCGGGGCAAGGCCGGCTCCCGTCACAGTGCTCCCGCGCGCTCCGGCGGCCAGAAGCGCAACCAGGCCTTGCCAGTGACGGAGCGTCGCGGCAGGGGACCCCAGACATGTGAGTCGCTGCTGGCGTTCCGGTTGTCACCCAGGACGAAGAGCCTGTCCTCGGGCACGCGCGCGGGGCCCCACTGGTAGGTGGGCGCCGCCGCGACGTAGGGCTCCTGGAGGAGCCGTCCATCCACGAACACCTGCCCGTCGCGCACCCGCACCTCCTGACCCGGCAGGGCAATCACCCGCTTGATGGCGATGTGCTGGCGCAGGTCACCGGAGCGCACGAGCTCGGGAGGCGGCTCGAAGACGACGACGTCCCCGGCCTGGGGCGGATGGACGCGGTAGGACAGGGTATCCACCACCAGCCGGTCACCCACTGCCAGCGTCGGCTCCATCGAGCCCGAGACGATGAGCCTCGGGTGCACGACGAAGCCGCGAAGGAGCACCGCCAGCAGCACCAGCGCGCCCACCCCGATGACCATCCTCCACGGAATCTTCCACTTTTTTTGTGTGTGAGCAGGCGCGTCCTGGCAATGATTGCTCATTCGTCTGGGTCTACCCTTTCAAGGGCCTCTCGAACTCTATACACTATCGGATGGGACGGGCTTCGGCCCGCCCCATGTCAAACAACCGCACAACACAGGAGGCCGGATGAAGAAGACCTTGAAGATGGGGCTCATCGGATTCGTGCTGGGAGCTGCTGTTGCCGTGGGTTCCGCGACGTTGGGAAGCGAGGAGACGGTCGCCGCTCCGTGCTGCTCGAGCTGTGATGATAATGACCTCCGCTGCTGGCGGATTTGTAGCCCGAGCTGCTGAGCGCCGAGGCCCTGAGGGGCACCTGAAGCGACGACGGGCTGGGGACGGCAAGGTCCCCGGCTCGTTGTCATTGGAAGATGCCCCCCCGGGACGCATGAGGAAAGTGGCGCTGGAGGTGGGCCCTGCGTACGCATGCCGTGCTGTTGAGTCTGGTGATGCTGGTGACGGGCTGTGCCTCCCAGTCGCCTGCCTCCGGAGCGGGCAGGCCCCTGCGCTATTCGCAGCGGGACGGCCTGGCTGACGACTCCAGTCCGCGCCACTCTGGCACACGGGAACGACGCGACCGCCCTCGCGAGAATGAGGCAGAGGCCATCGCGGACAGCCAGCAGCGAGCCATACAGACCCGGCAAGCAGTCGTGGCGGCGGTGGACAAAGTGAAGGGCTCCACGGAGGAACTCTCCAGTGCCATCCCCAGGCTCGCGGCTCACACGCGGGGCCTTGGTGGAAACGCCGACCTCTTCACGCGTTACTTCGCCTACGGCTCGACCCAGGTACCCTGGCTTCGTGACGCACTCCGAGGAACGGCCACGCTCGTGGAGGTCTCCGAGTCGGTGGACGACCCGGACATGGCGGTGGGCCTTCTCAAGATGGCAGGGCCTCGCCTCCAGGCGGCCATGGCTGGAGTCATGCTGCTGGCGTCCTGGTTCGACTTACTCCAGCTCGCCGACGCCCTGCTTCAGCAGTGCCCGTTCTACAGCGTGGAACAGTTGCTCACGGACATGGACCGCGTACAAAAGCGGCTGGAGCCGGCGATGACGGCGCTCTCCTCCCTGGATCCAGGACGCGTGGAGGCCACGGCCGCCGCGATGCCCGAGCTGATGGGGAAACTGACCCAGGAGTTCAGCACCATTCGCGAGGGGGCGCGCATGGCAATGGAGCGTACAGGGCAAGTCATCGCGGCGGCACAATTCCTCGAACTGGTGGCCATGGTTTCGGCGCTGCGCGTGTCGCTTCCCCGGCTGCCTCCCTCAGGGCCCGTCCTCCTAGGCGCGCGCCTCGCTGTGGGTCCAGGTGGAGTGATGGCGGGCTCGCACCTCGTTGTCTCCGCGGAGTGGGTGGAGATGATGCGACGGCTCGTACAGGCAGGAGTCATTTCCATGCCGGTCGCTAGCGCGGCTGTCCGTGTCCACGCCGGACAGGTGTTGATGGCGCAGTCGCACCGGGACTTGCCCAAGGGCGTGCGTGAAGCCCTGGGCGACAGCCCCGAGGTTCGTGGCATGCACGAGACGGGCAAAGCCGGGGCGGGCATGGCGGACGCTCCAAAGCACCATGTCCTGCCACGAGAGCACCGTAAATGGTTCGAGCAGCGCGGCTTCACGGGCGCCATGGACATCGACCAGTTCTGTGTCCGGATGGAGCGAGCCCATCACGAAGCGATTCATGGTGGTGGCGACTGGCGACTCGGGCGAACCTGGCCTGGCGAATGGAATCGGATGATTATGGCTCTCCTGCAGAAAGCGGAACGTAGAGCTGGCCACCAGTTGTCGCGGAACGAGGTCTTGAAGGTCGTCTCACAGAGCATGAAGGATTACGACATTCGGATGAGCTTCACTCTGGGTAGCAGGCGATGACCGACGGGCGTTCCTGGCAAGGCAACTGGAAGGCGCGACTCTACGAGCGCGTCCGCGCGCATGGTTACGACTCCCTCACTGCTTTTGCCGAGGCACGTCCCACCGCGTCGTTGGTCGAGTTGGCCGAGGAGCTGGGAAAGGACGATCTCGCGGGCGTGCAGGTCTTCTCGGGGCTGGTAGCCGAAGCGGAACGAAGCCATCAAGTCACCCGGCTGGTGCGCAGTCAGTTCGTAAGAGAGTTGCATCAGCAGCTTCCGGACGGATGGCCCTCCGTGTTGAACGACAGCACGCGTTTCGATGTCGCTCATGCGCTTGCTCGGTGGGGCAGCTACACTCCTGAAACGCATCAAGAGCGCGTCGATCAGGTGGGCGATTCCCTTCTCGCGATGCCGCCTCCCCCTGGATGGCGCCCGCTCGGTCCCGACGACGACCTGCTCCGCACGCTCTTGCCCGACGACGAAGCCTGACCCACCCAACGCCCCTGAGCGAAAGGCCACCACTCACCGCGCGGTGAGCGCGCTCGCCAGCTCCTCATACAAATGGATGGCGCTGCGGATGGACTTCTCCCAGTCCCCCACGTGAAGGCTCTCGTTCTCCGAGTGGGCGTACGTGTACGGGTCCTCCACGCCGATGAGCAGCGCGGGCACTCCGCCCAGCTCCTTCGCGAAGGGCTCCACGAAGGGAATGGACGCGCCGCAGCCGATGGCCACCGCCTTCGTCCCATAGCCCTTCTCCAGCGCACGGAAGGCCGCCTGGAACGCCGGGTGCGACGGGTCCGTGTACCACCAGCCCGAGGCCCCCTCCGTGTGGAAGCTCACCTCCAGCCCCCACGGACACACCTTGCTCAGGTGCTCCTTCAGCCGCTGCTCGACATCCCGCGCCTCCAGGTCCGGGACGATGCGGATGCCCACGCGCGCCCACGCCGCGTCGCAGATGATGTTGCGCGCGTCCTTGCGAGTGCTCGCCTGGATGGCGTTGATGGCGATGCTCGGCTGCCGCCAGTTCATCTCAAACGGGTGCCGTCCTCCCAACACCTGGACGCCCGGCAACAGCCCCACCTGCTCGCGGAAGGACGCCTCGTTCCCTGGCAGGGACTGGATGCTCTCGCGCTCGCCCGGCGTGAGCGGCTTCACCTGCTCTCGCAGCCCTTCAATCGCGATGGAGCCGTCCGCGTGGGTCAACGTCGCCAGCATCCTGCACAGCGCCATCACCGGGTCCGGCACCGGTCCACCCCACATGCCGGAGTGCACCGCCTGATTCAACGCGCGCACCTCCACGTCCACCGTGACGAGCCCCCGCAGCGCGGTGGTGATGGACGGCAGCCCCGTGTCGAAGTTCGCCGTGTCCGTCAGGACGATGGCGTCCGCCTTCAACAGCGCCGAGTGCTTCTGCAGGAATGCGGACAGATGCCCGCTGCCAATCTCCTCCTCACCCTCGATGATGACCTTCACGTTGAGCGGCAGCCGACCGGAGCCCTTCAGCCACGCGTCCACCGCCGACGTGTGCACCACGATGCCCGCCTTGTCGTCCGCCGTGCCACGCCCGTACAGCCGGCCATCGCGCAGTTGTGGCTCGAACGGAGGGCTCTTCCACAGCGACTCGTCGCCCGCTGGCTGCACATCGTGATGGGCATACAACAGCAACGTGGGTGCGCCTGGAGCCCGCAACACCTCGCCATAGACGTAGGGGTGGGCGCCCTCGATTTCGAGTAGCTGGATGTTTTCAAACCCACGGTCTCCCAAGAGTCGAGAAGTCGCCTCAGCGCTCTGACGCACCCGGGCGGAGTCGAAGCCAGGAAACGAGACGCTGGGTATGCGCACGAGGGCCATGAGGTCCTCGAGGTAGGCGGTCTTCTGGGACTCGAAGTGAGAGAGAGCCTGGGCGATGGGCATGCTCACCCCTTAACCTAAAAAGGCAGGCAGGCGCTCCAGGTCCTCGCGCGGATGTTGCGCGGTCCAAGTATCATGCGGCGCCATGTCCGACACCCCGACACTGCTGCTCGTCGACGACGACAGCTTCGTGCGCCGCATCCTCAAGGACGTCATCGCCGACACGGGCATCGAGCTGCGGTTGCTCGAAGCCGCGGACGGAGAGGAAGGCCTCGCGGTGGCAGCGCGCGAGCAGCCCGCGGTGATGTTCCTGGACCTCTTCATGCCGAAGAAGAGTGGGCTGGAAGTCCTCGGCGCCATCAAGCAGGTGTCGCCCAACACGCGGGTGCTCGTCATCAGCAGCATGGATGCGGAGCCCGTCGTGGAGCAGGCCATGGCCGCGGGCGCGGTGGGCTTCGTGGGAAAGCCCTTCCATCCGCTGGAAATCGCCTCGGCCGTGCGCCAGGCGCTCGCTCACTGACTTCAGAGGTGTCTGCGTGTCGTCTCCTGCTGTCGGTTACTGGGTAGCGGACAACCTGGGCCGCGTGTTGGGCCCCCTCGCCCTCCAGGCCCTTCGAGAGCTGATCTCCTCCGGGAGGCTGAAGGCCGCCGTGCGCGCCTCCCGCGACGGCACCCAATGGGTGGCCGTCCAGGAGCTGCCCGAGCTGCGTGACTTGTTCGCGGCCACCCGGCCCTCGCCCTCGGTGGAGCAGCAGCAGGCCGAGCGCCTGCGCACCCAGCTCCGGGGTCTTCAGAACCTGCCGCCCCACGAGGTGTTCGGAGCCAAGCCGAACGCGAGCCTGGACGAAGTGCGCCTGGCCTTCTTCCGCATGGCCAAGCGCTTCTCACCCGAACACCTGTCACCGGAGACGCATCCGGAGCTGCGCAAGGTGTCGGCGGAGATCTTCGACTTCCTGTCGCGCTGCATGCGCGAGGTGGAGGTGTTGTACGCGCAGGGCGCCTACCAACAGGCCCGGCCGCTGCCTCCCCGGCTGGACATGGACGGGCCGCTGCCGCCCCCGCCTCCTCCGCCAGTGGCCTCGGTGGCGCCCGCCGTGGTGCCGCCCGTGGCCACTCGTGTTCCCGCCGTCGCGCCGCCGCCCGTGGCCGTCATCGCGCCGCCCGTCGCGCCACCGCCGCAGCCGGTGATGCCCGCCCGGCCTCCGCCGCCGGTGATGCATGCGACGTCCGCGCCCGTCGCCGCGCGCGCGCCTGTCTCGCCGCCAGTGCAGCGCACGCACACGCTGCCGCCGCCCGCGCCACCACCACCCGCGGTGCCGCTGCGCAAGGCCGTCGCCGCGCCCACCTATTCCAGCGCGGAGTTCGTGGGATTGGAGCGCCGCGCGGATGATCGCATCCATGCGGACGTGAAGGTGTCGATGCAGAACACCGGCATCTTCACGGACCACCGCATCATCAACCTCTCCTCCGGCGGCCTCTTCATCGCCACGGACAAGCCGCTGCGGCTGGGCACCCTGGTGGAGCTGACGTTGCGGTTCGATGACCCTTCGCGCGTGATGACGCTGCGAAGCTCCGTCATCTGGGAGAACTCGCTGGAGGACGGCAAGAACCCGCGAGGTTATGGGTTGCGGCTCAGCAGCCTCCGCAAGGAGGAGCGGGAGTTCATCCAGCAGTTCGTGAGCCGCAAGCCTCCGAAGAAGCCCTGAGCGGGTGAGCCCGCTCGGGGTGGCTTGCTACAGCAGCTGACCGAGGAACACGGCCCCGGTCATGACGAAGGCCGCCATCACCGCCATCACCGCCTTGAGCTCCAGGTCATCGCGGCCCATCACGTTCATGAAGTTCATGGTGTCCATCCTTCGTTGTGTCCCCTCCCCCTTTCCTACGGGACACCCCGAAATCGATTGCATCCCCCTCCCGGCCCCCTCGCGCCGTCCGCCAGGATGACTTCCGTGCCTCCCGACGCCTCCGCCGCCCCTTCTGACTACTGGTTGCTTGCCGGGCTGCCCACTCCCGCGGCGGTCACCCGAGGCGATCAGGTGGTGGTCGCCAACGCGGCCCTGGCTTCGCTGCTGGGAATTCCCCTCGACGAGCTGAAGGCCACGCCCGTCACCGCGCTCATCGCCCGCTTCATCCCCGCCGAGCGCGGCTGGGTGGAGGCGTTCCACGAGGCCCTCACCCGGGACGGCACCCGGCCGGAGCACCCGCTGTGGCTGCGCATCCGGAGAGCCGACGGGAAGGAGCGCACGGTGGCGGCGACCTATGCACCGGGCGCCACGCAGGAAGAGACGGTGGTGCTGCTGCACGACGCCGAGGGCGTGGACACCACCCGCCGGCTCACCGAGGCGCTGGGCGCGGCCGCCGCGGACATGCTGCGCGCGCGCGACGAGCAGGAGGTCCTCGAGACGGCCATCGACGCCGTCCACCGGCAGGGCTTCTATTCGGCCATCCTCCTGGTCGAAGGAGACACGTTCCGGCACGGCCCCATGCGGCAGGAGCCCGCCATCGTCGCGCTGGCCGAGCGCAAGTACGGCATGCCCATCTCCGAGGTCCGCCTTCCCCTCGGCACCCTGCCCCACCTGGCGGAGGTGCTCGCGCGGCGCAAGGCGGCCTTCCATCAGGACGCGCTCGGCGCGGCCCATCGCGTCCACACAAGCGAGGTCTTCGAGGACATCCAGCGCGCCTACCCTCCCGGCATCCGCGCCCTGGATGCGCCCATATTCGTGGAGGGCCAGCCCTTCGGCATCCTCTCCGCGCAGGGCCTGGACCTCACGCCGGCCGCCGCGGGCACGTTGGAGCTCTTCGCGCAGCTGCTCGGCGGCGCGCTGGAGAACGTGCGTCACCACCGCGTGGCGGCGGAGCGACTGGTCGAAGTGACCCGGCTCCAGGAGGAGCTGGTCGCGCACGAGCGGCTGACGGTGCTGGGCGAGGCGGCGGGAGTGGTGGCCCACGAGGTGCGCAATCCGTTGGGCGCCATCCTCAACGCGGTGGCGGTGCTGCGCCGCGAGGCGCACCTGGGCCCCACGGGACAGGCCGCGGTGGGCATGCTGGAGGAAGAGGCCATCCGGCTGGAAGACATCGTCAGGGATTTGCTGGACGTGGTGCGTCCGCTGGAGCCGCGCCCGCGGCTGGTGCACCTGGGTGAGCTGGTGCGGCGCGCGCTGGGCCAGCTGCATGGTCCACCGGATGCGCCCACGCTGCGCTTCACCGTGGACGAGGCGCCAGACGTTCCCGAAATCATGGGCGATGAGACGCTGCTCCAGCTCGCGGCGACGCACCTGGTGCGCAACGCGGTGCAGGCCTCACCGCCGGGCGGGCGCGTGCGGCTGAACGTGGAGCGCGTGGGGGGCGGCGTGCGGCTGGTGGTGGAGGACGAGGGCCCGGGCATTCCCGACGTGGACCCGCGCCGCGTCTTCGAGCCCTTCTTCCTCACGCGCGCCAACGGACGGGGCCTGGGGCTGGCCATCGTCAAGCGCGTGGTGCTCGCGCACGGAGGACAGGTGCGCGCGAGCGGCCGGCCCAAGCGGGGCGCGCGCTTCGAGGTGGTGCTCCCGCTGGGGCCTACCCGTACGTTTCCCGCCTGATGCGCTTGTCGTCGATGCCGAGCGCGTGCAGGTGTCCGAGCACCGTCTCCATGAAGCGCGGCGTGGCCGGAGTGCGCGTCTCCAGCGCCTTGCGGCGGTCCCACGGCGTAATCGCGGGGCCACACGCGTAGACCAGGCACGTGGCCCGGTCCGGGATGAGCTCTTCCAGCAGGGCCTGGTGGACGCGGCCCTTGCGCACGTTGGCGCCGAAGCGCGACTCGTCCAGCTCACGGGTGAGGGTGTGCACCAGCCGGACGCGGTCCGGGTGCTGGCGCTCCAGCACCTCCAGTTCGTCCCGGTAGAGCACGTCGCTCCACGTCTTGTTGGACATGAGCAAGGTGTGGCGCACCTTGAGATTCCGGTGGAGCGCATCCTTGATGATGCCGAAGTTGGGCACCGCGCCGGAGCCGGCCACCATGTGGACGACGTGGTCCGTGCGCTGGTCCACGTCGTCCGGCAGCACATAGGGGCCCATGAAGCCGAGCACCTTGAGTCGCGCGCCGGTGAGCCGCCCGTGGACGAGGAACGGGGACAGGAGCGGCGGGTAGCGGGTGAGGCCGGGGATGAACTCCTCGTCCTTCACGGTGATGGCCACATGGGGCTCATGGGGCGCGGAGGCCAGCGAGTACGAGCGCTGGGGCTCCTTGCGCCCCTTTTGTTCCTGCAGGTAGGCGGACAGGCGCCCGAGCGCGTGGAACTGGTGCGGGTCGATGTTGATGAACTGGCCGGCCTTGTAGTCCGGACGGGGCTCGCCGAAGTCGAGGAAGAGTGTCGCGGTGTCGTGCGTGTCCATCCGCACGTGGGCGACGGTGACCTCGTACTCCACGGGCTTCCTGCTGCGCGAGAGGGTGGATTCGGCGGCGCTCATGGCTCCCTCCCTTAGCGCAAACCCGGGGTGCTCGCCGATGGGTTCGCGCACGCCCAGGGGGTCACGGGTGGGTGACATGGACGGTTTTGCCCCGTCCCAGAGTCGGTCCGGAGCGTTGGCTGCACGACGGGACGGCTTGCGGGCAGGAGGCGGACTCCTCGCGAGCACTGACCTGGAGCCCCCGCAGGACTACATCTTCTGGTGGCCAGTGGCGGTGCTGAAGCCCTGGCGGTAACGGTCGGACGCGTGGGCTCCGACCGGACCATGCTCTCGGGCCGTCCCGAGGTGGAGGCGACCGACGCGTGCTCCGCATTCTCTTTTCCCTGATGGCCCGACTGCCGGAAGGTGTCCGGCGACATGTGGTCCGCACCCTGATGGACGGCGTGTGGGATGCGCTGGCCGACGAAGTCGTGGAGGGCCGGGGCAACATCCCCGACGAGCCCTGTCTCTACATCTGCAACCACCTGTCCAATGCGGACGGCTTCACGCTGTTCCGCGCGTTCCGTCCCCGGCGGCTGTACTTCCTGGCGGGCGTGAAGCTGCAAAGCACGGTGATGACGCGGCTGGCCTCGGAGGTGATGGACACCATCGCCATCAAGCCCAACTCGCCGGACATCGAGGCGGTGCGCCGGGCGGTGGAGACGCTCAAGGGCGGCGACTCGGTGCTCATCTTCCCGGAGGGCGCGCGCAGTCGGGATGGGGCGCTGCACCAGGCGAAGAAGGGCGTGGCGCTCATCGCCAAACGCGGAGGTGCGCCGGTGGTACCGGTGGCGTTGATGGGGACGGAGAAGCTGATGCCCATCAACGACTCGGACATGGGCGGCGAGCGGCTGTACAACGCCCACGTCCGCGTGCGGGTGGGCCCCGCGTTCCGGATGGAGGACCTGGAGGCGGAGGTCGCGGGCGCGGAGGACACGCGGCAGGCGCTGGTGGACGCGATGATGCGCCGGGTGGCGAAGCTGCTGCCTCCCGAGTATCGGGGCGTCTACGCGGACGACCCGCCCCGGGTGCCCAGGCCGTTGGAGTCCGAGTCGCCGGCCGCATCGCCGCCGTGATTCCGCAATGAAGCGTTGCGGTCGCCGCAGGAGCACGGACAATGGGGCCTCCCGTGACGACCGCCCGCGCCGAAGAACAAGTCTACGTGTCCACCCTTCCCGGACTGGAGACCGCGCTGGAGGCGGAGTGCTCCGCGCTGGGCTGGAAGCCCTCCCTCGTCGAAGGCGGGGTGGAGCTCCAGGGGCCCACGGGGCTGCATCTGGAAGCCAACCTGCGCTTGCGCACCGCGAGCCGGGTGCTGTTGCGGCTGGGCTCCTTCCACGCGAGTGACGAGGGCGCGCTGATTCGCGGGCTGCGCGCGTTGGATTTGTCACGCACGTGGGACAGGGGCGCGCCGCCCCGGCTCTCGGTGACGCTGCACCGCGCGGGTGTCCCGAGCCAGGGCGTTGTCTTCTCGGCCGCGTCGAAGGCGTGGGGACTGGCCGAGGTGGGCCGGGCGGGGCCGCTCGACGACGAAGGCGGCCCGGGGCTCACGTTGCTGGTCCGCGTGGAGGGCAATGACTTCACCGTGAGCGCGGACACCAGCGGGGAGCCGCTGCATCGCCGGGGTTATCGACAAGAGGTGAGCCGCGCGCCCCTGCGGGAGACGCTCGCGGCGGGCATCCTGATGCTGGCCGGGTATGACGGCACACAGCCGCTGGTGGACCCGATGTGCGGCTCTGGCACCTTCCTGGTGGAAGGCGCGTGGATGTCCATGCGTCGCGCGCCAGGGTTGCTGCATGGCTTCGCCTTCGAGTCCTTCCCGGGCTTCGACGCGAGCGCCTGGGCCACTCGCAAGGCGCGCGCGGAGGCGGAGACGCTGACGGCACCGCGCGCGGCCGTGTATGGCTATGACATCAACGCGGGCTCGCTGGGCACGGCGCGCAGGAACGCTCGGCGCGCGGGCATGACGCTCGCGCTGGAGCGCAAGGACCTGCGCACGTTGACCGCGCCCCCGGGTGGGCCCGGGTTGCTGGTCGCGAATCCGCCCTATGGCAAGCGCCTGGGCGAAGGGGAGGACCTGCCCGGCCTCTACCGCGCGCTCGGCACCCTGGTTCGCAAGGGCTTCGCGGGCTGGCGCGCGGCGCTGCTGGTTCCGGAGGACTCCGCCCTGGTGAAGGCGCTGGAGCTGCCCGGCGCGCGCAGTCTGCCCGTGCGCAATGGCGGGCTGAGGTGTCGCCTGCTGCTGACGGCGTGAGTCGTATTTGAAGGGGTGAGGTTCGCGCGCCGGAGTCACGGCTCGCGTGGGGCTCGGGAGTCCCTGAATTCGCGGTTTCTCCCCGCATATGCTCCAGTGGTCCTCCCTGTCAGGTCCACCCCGGCCTCCCCCACCCCACCATGACGACTGGTAGCGATTCGACTCCCCAAGACCTTGGAATGAAGCGCGCTGTCTCCCGCTGGGAGCTGGTGGGCTTCTCCATCAACGACGTCATCGGCAGCGGGGTGTATCTCCTGCCCGCCGCCGCCGCGGCCAACCTCGGCTCCGCCAGCACGGGCGCGGTCGTGGTGGCCGGACTGGCCGTGCTGCTGCTCGTGCTGTGTTTCGCGGAAGCCGCCAGCTACTTCGACAAGCCCGGCAGCGCGTACCTCTACACGCGCGAGGCCTTCGGTGAACTGGTGGGCTTCCAGGTAGGGTGGATGACGTGGCTCGCCCGAGTCTCCTCGGTGGCCTCGCTGTCCGTCGGCTTCTCCCGCGCGCTCGGCTACCTGTGGCCTGGAGCCAACGAGGGTGTGGGGCAGGGCCTGGCCATCGCGATTCCCCTGCTCGCGCTCACCGCCATCAACGTCGTCGGCGTGAAGGGCGGCGCGCGCACCGCCGTCTTCCTGGCCATCACCAAGACGGTGCCGCTGCTCGTCTTCATCACCGTGGGCATCTTCTTCGTGTCGGCGCCGCTGGCCACCTCCGTGGTGGCGAAGAGTGACGGCGACCTGGGCGCCGCCGTGTTGCTGCTCCTGTTCGCCTACGCGGGCTTCGAGAACACCGCGGCGCCGGCCGGTGAGTTCAAGAATCCGCGCCGCGACGTGCCCTTCGCGCTCATCGTGCAGATTGGCGTCGTCACGCTCATCTACACGGCGGTGCAGTGGGTCGCCCTGGGGACGCTGCCGGGCGTCGTGGACTCGAAGACGCCGCTGGCGGACGCCGCCGCGCGCTTCCTGGGCAACGGAGGCGGGCTCCTGATGACGGTGGGTGGAGTGCTGTCCATCCTCGGCACCAACAGCAACACGGTGCTCGCGGGGCCTCGCTATCTCTACGCGCTGGCGCAGGATGGCTTCGGTCCGGCGGCGCTCGCCACGCTGCACCCGCGCTACCGCACGCCGATGGTCGCCATCGTGACCCAGACCGCCATCGCGCTCCCACTGGCCTTCACCGGTTCGTTCGAGTTCCTCGCCACGCTCTCCGTGGTGGCCCGGCTGGCGACGTACTTCGGCACCGCGGTGGCCGTGCCCGTGCTGCGGCGCAAGCTCCAGCAGCCGGCCAATGCGTTCCGCATCCCGGGAGGACCGGTGATTCCCATCGCCGCCGCCTCGCTGTGTGTCGTGTTCGCGCTGAGCGCCCAGCGGAAGAACCTCATCGCGGGTGCCATCGCGCTCGCTGTCGGCTTCGTGCTGTATCGCTTCCAGCGCAAGCCGGATGGGAAGGTCGCTCTCCAGTAACGCAGGGAGCGCTCGGCTCCCGGGCCCGTTCGCAGTGGGCCCGGGTTTCATGTTAGCGGTGGACACGTGGACCCGCGTGTCACCCTCTTCGAGCCCCGGACGAAGCTTCCCGATGAACCGGGAAGTTTCCCGAGCCCCTTCGATGAGCTGGGGCCCTCGGCGCTCGCGAGGCAGGCCGCGGAGGTCCTCCAGGCGGAGCTCCGCTCGCGGAACCTCGCCACGGACGTGCCACTGTCCCTGCTGGAGAGTCCCGAAGGCGGGAAGATGTTCGGCGTGCTGGTGGTGCGCCAGCCCGATGGACGCGTCGGGTTCCTGCGAGCCTTCTCGGGGATGCTCGCCGGACGTTGGGATATCGAGGGCTTCGTTCCACCGCTGTTCGACCGTGAGGCCCGAGCACGCCTGGAGCCCGAGGGCGAGGCGACGGTGAAGGCGCTGCTGGCTCGCTCTGAAGCCCTGGGGTCCGAGCCCGAGCTCATCGCGCTTCGGGCCGCCCATGCGGCCCAGTCGGCTCGACACGCGGCGGAGCTCTCGGCGCTGCGTGAGCGACACGAGGCGCGTCGAAAGCAGCGTCATGCACGTCGGGCGGAGCTCACGAGGACGCGGCCATCTCCGGAGCATCCAGGAGTTCCCATGGACTCCCATCCCCCTGGGGAGCGAGGAGGCCCGGCCGAATCAGTGCAGCCTCTCGCGTGGCCCGCTCGGGATGAGACGGCCGCGCGGGAGCGGCGGGGTTCAGCCGATTCGATGGACACCACCGCACCGGATGCGCGGGACGAGGCCGCGAAACGCGCCGCGCTCCATGCGCTCGACCAGGAGAGTCGAGGGGACAAAGCCGAGCGACGCCGTCTGGAAGCCACCCACGCGGAGGAGCGACAGCGAATCGAGCCGCAACTCGCGCGACGGGAGCGACGACTCCGCGCCCTGGAGCGCCTGCGCCACATGGTGAGTCGCGCACTCATGCGGCGCATCCACGACACCTACGTCATCACCAGCGCGCGCGGTGAGCGTCGCCTCCTGAGAGCCCTCTACGAGCGCGGCCAGCCGCCCTCCGGTGCCGCCGACTGCGCCGCCCCCAAGCTGCTCGCATACGCGCATGCCCACGGGCTGCGACCCATCGCGCTCGCGGAGTTCTGGTGGGGCGCACCGCCTCCAGCGGGAGGACGTGTCTCCGGCGCGTACTACGCCGCCTGTCGCGACAAGTGCGGTCCCCTGCTCCCCTTCATGCTGGAAGGACTTCAGGTCTCCCCGCCACGAACCTTCGTGCCGCCACCCGCGGCCCCTGGCGCGCTGACCGTCCTGTTCGAGGACCCGTGGCTCGTCGTCATCGACAAGCCCCACGGGCTGCTGTCCGTGCCTGGGCGCGAAGAGTCGCTCACGGACTCCGTGCTCACGCGGCTTCGGGCGCGTCATCCCGAGGCCACCGGCCCGCTCCTGGTACACCGACTGGACCTGGACACGTCGGGCCTGATTGTCGCGGCGCTCGACTCACGCACGCATGCGGCACTGCAGAGCCAGTTCGTGCACCGTGAAGTGCGCAAGCGCTACGTCGCGTGGGTGGAGGGACTCATCCAGGAGGACCAGGGCCGCATCGACTTCCCGATGCGCGTCGACCTGAATGACCGCCCTCGACAGATTCACGACACCGTCCACGGCAAGTCCGCCGTGACGGAGTGGAGAGTCCTCGAACGGCGCGATGGGCGAACCCGCGTGGCCTTCGTTCCGCTCACGGGAAGGACTCATCAGCTCCGGGTCCATGCCTCACATCCGCTCGGGCTCGGTGCGCCCATCGTCGGCGACCGGCTCTACGGACGCGGGGGAGCGCGACTCATGCTCCACGCGGAGTCGCTCACCCTCCAACATCCAGGGACAGGGGCAAGCATCACCTTCGACTGCCCCGCGCCCTTCTGACTCATTCGCGAGGCGATTCGGGCGGTGACTCCATCGCCTTGTCAGCACGGGGGCTCGGTGTGGAGAAGCGCCGGAGCATTCGCTCCAGCAACATGGGTGCTCCGCTTCGCAAGGTCGACACGGCGACGACACCCGCGAACCCAGCGAACGCCACCCCCATGGCGGCAAGCGCGGAGAGGCGGTTGCCGTATCCAGCGAGGGCGAGCCCCACCAGCAGCAGCACATGGCCCAGATACCAGGTCAACGCCAGGCGCCCCGTGGACACCAGCGCCTCCTGAAGGCGTCGCGGGAGGTGGTCCCCCAGCACGAAGCCGCCACCCAGGACCAGGCAGGCGATGCCCAGCGCGGAGAGCATGAACAACGGCATGGGCGGAATGGAGTGCGTACCGAGGAGCGCCGTCACGATTTGTGCCCCCAACCGCTCACCCATCGCGCTTTGAATCGCGAGCTTCACCAGCCCCGCCGAGGCGACCTCCGCCAGGACGAACAGCCAGATGCCCGCCCACAGCATTCGCCGCTGCGTGGCCCTGTCGCGCCAGTCGAGCCGGGCCAGCCGCAGGCCCAGGACGAAGAACGCCAACCAGGGGAGCAAGGGCCGAAAGCCATCGACCCCCAGGTTGAGGACAAAACCGGAGGGAGTCCAAAGGCCCCGGTAGGTGAGCGTGGCCCAGTCCCAACGGGCATCCCAGTCCACGAGGAGGGCCGCGAGCGGAAAGAGGAGGATGAGCGCGGCCACGAGCCCCGAGAGGGCCTTGGATGACCAGCGGTGCAACCACGGCGCGGCGAAGAGCGCGACGCCGTAGAGCCGCAAGATGTCGCCAGGCCACACGATGAGGTTGAGAACTCCCAGCCCGCCCAGGAAGAGGGCTCGACGCCACAGCACGCGACGTGAGTCGGTGGTTTCCCGTCGCGAGAGCAGCTGCCCCACCCCCAGGCCCGCCAGGAGGACGAAGGTGGCGGCGGCGCGCCCTTCGGTCAGGTTGAACACGATGCGCTCCCAGCCCGAAAGGCCAGAACTGGGAGGCCCGAGAACGAGGAACGCATGCACCACGAACATCCCGAAGATGGCGCATGCACGAGCGATATCGATGCCGCGAAGCCGCTCCGTGGGATTCGGGGTCATCGTGGGCGCGCCTTCCTGGCGCCAGCGGGGCGCCCGGTGCCATGGCCGTGGAGCAGCGTCTCGTGAAGTGTTCGAGCGGCATCGTTCGCGGCGAGGTCACCCTGGGCGACCGACGTCCAGGCCGCATACAGAAGCGCCTCGAAGGTGGCGAACAACCACGCGCTCGGCAGGTCCTGGCGCAGCACGCCTTCGTCCCTGGCGCGAAGCAGGATGCGCATGAGTTGTTCGTCCACCCGGGCTTCAGCGGCCTTGAGCGAAGGCTCCTGGCTCAGCTCGGAGACGACCAGGAGGAACCGGAGCCTGTCGCCCCAGGGGGTCAGCGCGCCCACCAGGGACTCCAGGGCCACATCGGGAGCCAGCCGCTCGAACCGGTGCGCCTTCAACGCCTGTTCGAGCTGCACCAGGGAGTCCAACCCCGCCTCGCGGATGAGCTCCTCGCGGGAGCTGAAGTACCGGTGAAGCGTCGCCCGTCCGACTCCCGCGGACCGGGCCACATCGACGAGTGACGCGGAGGGGTCCACCGCGAACGCACGAGCCGCCGCGCTCAAGATGCTCGCTCGAGTATCCGAGCCAGACGCTACGGAGGGAGGGGCGCCGGCTCTTGTCCGTCTCATGTGAGACAACTTAGTCTCACATGAGGCACGAGGCAAACCTCGGGCCCGCGCACGGCTCTACACCCGTGCGCGGCGGCCACGCGCCACGAGGAGGCCCTTCACGAGCCTCCTCGTCACACACTCAGCTCTCAGCGGTCTGTGCGGCTTCCTCGGAGGACACCGCCTGCGGCGCCTCGGGCAGCGGTTCGGCGGGCAACGGCACGCCCACCGACGCGGCGGGCTTCACGCCCAGCTCCCGCGTCAGCTTCGGATTCACGCCCGTCTCCGCCAGCAGTCGCTCGAGCTGGATGCGCGCTCGCCGGTTGTCCCGGTGCACACGCCTGGCGAGGATCAGCTCGTTCTTCAACGAGTGCTCCCAGCCCGTCAGCTCCGTCACCGTCACCTGATAACCGAACGACTCCAGCGTCAGCGCGCGGATGACGTTCGTCAGGTGCGAGCCGAACTCGCGCCGGTGCCACGCATGCGCGTACAGGAGGCCCATGCTCCCGTGGGCCGCCTGCCGGTGCTCCTTCAGCTGCGCGGCGACCTCCGCCTGACAGCACGGCACCACCGCGACGTGGTCCGCGCCATGCCGGACCGCCGCGATGAGCGCGTCGTCCGTGGCCGTGTCACACGCATGCAGCGCCATCACCAGATGGACGCGCTCCGGATACGCCGCCTGGTCGATGTGCGCCGTCTGGAACTGCATCCGTGAGAAGCCCAGCCGCTCGGCGCGCCCCTTCGCGCGCTCGGTCAGCTCCGGCCGCCCCTCCACCGACAGCAACGTGCCCGTGGCCGCGTCCTTCAGGAACAGCTCGTAGAGCACGAACCCCAGGTACGCGTTGCCGCTGCCCGCGTCCACGAACACGGAGGACTCGGGATGACGCGCCTTCACGTCCTCCACCGCCGGACGCAACAAGCCCATCAGGTGGTTGACCTGCTTGAGCTTGCGCAGCGCATCCGCGTTGAGGTGACCCTCGCGCGTGAGCAGGTGCAGCTCACGCAGAAGCGCCTGCGACTGGTCCGGCAGGAGCTCCCGCCGGACCTGTGAAGCCTTGACGTTGCGCCTCAGATGGACACCACCTCGAGGACCTCGGGAATGATTTCCCGAAGGCGCCCCTCGATGCCCATCTTCAGCGTCGCCGTCGACGACGGACAACCCGCGCACGAGCCCTTCATGTGCAGGTAGACGATGCCGTCCTCGAAGCGGTCCAACGTGATGTCGCCACCATCCATCGCGACCGCCGGACGAATCTCCGCGTCCAGGATGTCCCGGATGCGGGCCTCCACCGAACCGCCACCGTCGCTCGCGGTCGCCTGACGCGCCGCCGCGATGGCTTCCTCGTCCACCACCGGCTCGTTCGCCGTGAGGTGCGTATCCAGCGTCTCCATCACCTGGTCATTCAGTTCGTCCCACTCACCCTCGTCACCCTTCGTCACCGTCACGAAGTTGGTGCCAATCATCACCGCCGTGACGCCGCGCACGTCCATGAGCTTGCGCGCCAGGGGCGACTTCGCCTGGGCATCCTGGGGATTCGTGATACTCACCGCGCCGCCCGCCAACAGTCGCCGATCCACCACGTACTTCAGCGTGCTCGGGTTGGGGGTCCATTCCAGCTGGATGTTCACCGACATGCAGTTCTCCTCGGTCCTCTCCTCTAAGGCGCTCGCGGCCCCATAGCAACCCGACCCTCGGGGAATCAAACCGACGCTCCCCTCCCCGCCACGTCCGCTTCCCGTGACTCATCGGGAAATAAAAGAACAGCCCGAATTCGCGGCAGAAACGGAACTCCACTATGGTGGACGGACCTCTGCTCCCCTGGGAGCTTCACATGGCCATCAGTCCGCTGCGCCGACCCGTCGAGCAGGTCCAGCCTCCGCCGCCCCGCATCCCCGGAAGCGTGCTGGAGGGCCTGTTCGTGCGGGGCCTGAAGGCCTCGGGACGGCTGGTGGAGGAGCTGGCCGCGCTGGGTTACGACATCAAGCGGCCGGAGATGGACTACCCCGTCCAGGTCTGGCAGCGCGCGGCGGCCCTCGCCCGGCAGGAGGCCTTCGGAGAGCTGAATGACGAGGAGGGCTACCGGCAGGTCGGCCGCACGCTCGTCAACGGCTTCGCGGAGACGCTGGTGGGGCGCGTGGCGGCGGTGGCCCTGCCCATGATTGGCCCCGCCCGCGCCGCGGAGCGCATCCCCCGCTACCTGGCGATGATGGGCCGCGCGGACATCGAAATCACCATGTCCCAGGTGGGCGAGCGAGGCCGGCGGCTGCACATCACCGACCGCTACAACAGACCGGACCTGATGGCCGGTGGCCTGGAGCGGATGTTGGAGTTGGCCAACGCCCAGCCGCGAATCACGGTAGAGGAGCGCAGCGCGGACGGTTACCGTCTGCTGGTCCGCTGGTAACTCGCGCCCGGGTCGTCGACGGCGCCCACTGGAGCGCCCATGTCCTACCCTCCCCGACTTGCCCATCTCGCCACCCGTGCGGTGGTGATCGCCAAGCTGGCCCCCACCTACGCCCAGGCGCATCAAATCGACGAGGAGGAGGCCGGACAGCGGCTGTCCGCCGCCCTCGCCGGGAGGATGCTGCCCGCGCTGCTGGAGTCCGCGTGGGCCTCCATGAAGGGCACCGCGAAGCGGCTCAATGACGACGGGCTCTTGGAGAAGGTCGCCACCACCCTGTCGGACCGCCCCACCCGCCCGGGCCGCGTGGCGCCCGCGTCACCCGCATGGAGCGCGTTCCTCGTCCTGGCGGACCTGGAGGCCGGCACCGCCAGCGACGCGGCCCGCCGGGTCATGGAGACCGAGGAGGGACGTCGACGAGGCGACGCTGGCCTGGCCGAAGCAGGCCGCTTCCTTGCCGCCGAATTGACACGCGGGAAGTAGGGGCCGGCCGGCCGTGGCAAGGGGGGCCCGCCGTCGTTATAGGCTGACCCCACGAACCCACCGTGCGCCGACGCCGATGTCCACCCCGCTGCCCACCACCCTGCGCATCCTGCCCTCCATCCACGAGGTGCCCGCGTCCCTGTGGAACGGGCTCGTGGACGAGGCGGCCCTGCCCTTCCTGGAGTGGGCCTTCCTGGCCGCGCTCGAGGACAGCGGCAGCGCGGTGCCGGAGCGCGGCTGGCACCCCCGGCACCTGACGCTGTGGAGGGGTTCGCGCCTCGTCGCCGCCGCGCCCGCGTACCTCAAGGACGACAGCCAGGGGGAGTTCATCTTCGACGCGCCCTGGGCCACCGCCGCCGAGCGCGCGGGCCTGCGCTACTACCCGAAGCTCGTCTTCACCGTCCCCTTCACTCCCGCCACCGGCCGGCGCGTGCTGGTGGCGCCCGGCGAGGACCGCGCGGCCCGCGAGGCGGAGCTGTATGCCGGCGCCCTGGAGTTCGCCCGCGCCGAGCACCTCTCCGGCATCCACGTCCTCTTTCCCACCGAGGAGGAGCTGCCCACGCTGGAGGCCCAGGGCTTCGCCCTGCGGCTGGGCGTCCAGTACCAGTGGCGCAACGCCGGCTACCAGTCGATGGAGGACTTCCTCGCCCGCTTCCACTCCAAGCGGCGCAACCAGCTGCGGCGGGAGATGCGCGCCCCCGCCGAACAGGGCCTGACGCTGCGCACCCTGCGAGGCGAGGCCCTCCAGTCGGTGGACGTGGACACGCTGTACCGCCTCTACGTCTCCACGGTGGACAAGTACCCGTGGGGCGCGCGCTTCCTCACGCGCGACTTCTTCGCGCGGATGCTCTCCAACTTCCGGCACCGCTGCGAACTGGTGGAGGTCCGGAGGGAAGGGGCGCTGGTGGCCGGCGCGTTCAACTTCAGGGCGCCACAGGTCCTCTACGGCCGTTATTGGGGCTGCTTCGAGGAGCATCCGTTCCTGCACTTCAACGTCTGCCTCTACCACCCCGTGGCGGAGGCGATTGGACAGGGGCTGACGCGTTTCGAACCTGGCGCGGGGGGTGAGCACAAGCTCACCCGGGGTTTCGAGCCTCGCCTCACGTACAGTGCCCACCTGCTCCTCCACCCCGGGCTGGAGCGGGCGGTGCGTGGCTTCCTGGAGCACGAGCGGGCAGCCGTCCGGGGAGGGCTGCCTCAGTGGCGGGCGGAGACAGGTTTCAAGGGAGAGGCCTGAAACGGCCCGCTTCCGCGGTCATCAAAGGGAGTCCGAAGAACCTATGGCGCAGAAGGACGAGCACGATAGCTCCGTCGTCACGGAGACCGTACCCAAGCAGAAGCTCAAGAAACCGACGCTCTACAAAGTGCTTCTGCACAACGACAATTACACGACGCGTGAGTTCGTGGTGGCCGTCCTGAGGGAGGTCTTCCACAAGTCGGAGTCGGATGCCGTGCAGATCATGCTGCACGTTCATTACAACGGAGTCGGAGTGGCCGGCGTCTATACGTTCGAGGTCGCCGAGACGAAGCTCAAGACGGTGGAGGCCGCGGCTCGGGACAATGGGTTCCCGCTGCGGCTCTCCATGGAACCCGAGGAAGGTTGAACCGTGGCAGGACCGCTGATTGCCAAAGAGTTGCAGGCCAGCTTCCGCACCGCCCTGGAAGAGGCGCGGAAGATGAGCCACGAGTACCTGACGCTGGAACACCTGCTCCTCGCGCTCACCAAGGACTCGCGCACGCGCGAGGTCCTGAAGGCGTGTGGGGCCAACGTGAAGCGCCTCCAGGAGCGGCTCGTCTCCTTCCTGGAGGAGACGGTCGAACGCCTGCCGGACGGGGTGGAGGCCGAGCCGCAGCAGACGATTGGCGTGGAGCGCGTGCTCCACCGCGCCGCCATGCACGCCCTGTCCGCCGAGCAGAAGCTCATCGACGGGGGCGACGTGCTGGTGGCCCTCTTCCGTGAGGAGGAGAGCCAGGCCCTCTACCTGCTCCAGCAGGAGGGAGTCACCCGGCTGGATTTGCTCAACTACATCTCCCACGGCATCTCCAAGGACGAGGAGGCCGGCGACGACGATGCGTCCGAGGCCGCCCCGGGCGGAAACGCGCCCGCGGGTGACGACGACGAGGGAGAGTCCCCGCGCAAGAACCCGCTGGAGGTGTACACCACCCAGCTCAACATCGAGGCCAAGGAGGGGCGAATCGACCCGCTCATCGGCCGCGACAAGGAGCTGGAGCGCACCATCCAGGTGCTCAGCCGCCGCCGGAAGAACAACCCGCTCTACGTGGGCGAGGCGGGCGTGGGCAAGACGGCCATCGCGGAAGGGCTTGCGCTCTACATCCACGAGGGCCGCGTCCCGGAGCCGCTGAAGAACGCCGTCGTCTACTCGCTGGACATGGGCTCGCTGCTCGCGGGCACCAAGTTCCGCGGCCAGTTCGAGGAGCGGCTCAAGGGCGTGCTCAAGGCGCTCCAGGAGCAAAAGGACGCCATCCTCTTCATCGACGAAATCCACACGATTGTCGGCGCGGGCGCCACCAGTGGCGGCTCCATGGATGCGTCCAACATCCTCAAGCCGGCGCTCGCGAGCGGGAAGCTGCGCTGCATCGGCTCGACGACGTACCAGGAGTTCAAGTCGTCCTTCGAGAAGGACCGCGCGCTGTCGCGGCGCTTCCAGAAGATTGAGGTCGCCGAGCCCTCCGTCGAGGACACCGTCCTCATCCTGGAGGGACTGAAGAGCCGCTACGAGGAACACCACGGCGTGAAGTACACGCCGGAGGCGATTCGCGCGGCGGCGGAGCTGGCGGCCAAGCACATCAATGACC
Source organism: Myxococcus sp. CA051A (assembly GCF_013336705.1). NCBI lineage: Bacteria > Pseudomonadati > Myxococcota > Myxococcia > Myxococcales > Myxococcaceae > Myxococcus > Myxococcus sp. CA051A. The sequence continues at coordinate 165,007 of NZ_JABUMS010000013.1, forward strand.
GGTTCCTGCCGGACAAGGCCATCGACGTCATCGACGAGACGGGCGCGGCGGAGAAGCTCAAGCCGGAGGGCGTGCGCACCAACACCGTCACCGGCGCGGACGTGGAGGCAGTCGTCGCGAAGATGGCGAAGATTCCCGCCAAGAGCGTGTCCGCCAGCGAAGGCGTCCAGCTCCAGAATCTGGAGAAGGAGCTGCAGGCGGTCATCTTCGGGCAGGACAGCGCCATCAAGGACCTGGTCGGCGCCATCAAACTGGCGCGCTCGGGTCTGCGCGCGCCGGAGAAGCCCATCGGTTCGTTCCTCTTCTCGGGCCCCACGGGCGTGGGCAAGACGGAACTGGCCAAGCAGCTCGCGCAGACGTTGGGCGTGGAGTTCCTGCGCTACGACATGAGCGAGTACTCGGAGAAGCACACGGTGAGCCGGCTCATCGGCGCGCCTCCGGGCTACGTCGGGTTCGACCAGGGCGGCCTGCTCACGGACGCGGTGCGCAAGCATCCGTACGCAGTGGTGGTGCTGGATGAAATCGAGAAGGCCCACCCGGACCTCTTCAACATCCTGCTCCAGGTGATGGACCACGCGACGCTGACGGACAACAACGGTCGCAAGGCCGACTTCCGCAACATCGTCCTCATCCTCACCACCAACGCGGGTGCCCAGGAGATGAGCACCAAGTCCATCGGCTTCGGCGATTTGACGAAGCCGGCCGACGCGATGCGCGCGAAGAAGGCGATTGAGCGCACCTTCACGCCGGAGTTCCGCAACCGGCTGGACGGGTGGATTCTCTTCTCCGGTCTGCCGCCTGAAATCATCCTCAAGGTGGTCGACAAGGAAGTCCGCCTCCTCCAGAAGATGCTGGATGAGAAGAAGGTGAAGCTGGAGCTGACGCCGGCCGCCCGCGCGTGGCTGGCCGAGCATGGCTATGACCCGGCCTTCGGTGCCCGGCCCATGGCGCGCCTCGTGGACAACGCGCTAAAGAAGCTCCTCGCGGAGGCGCTGCTCTTCGGTGACCTGAAGAACGGCGGCACCGCCCGCTACGACGTGGACCCGGGTGGCGAGGGGCTCAAGCTCCAGGCGATTGCGGTGCAGCCCGAGCCCGCGCTGGCGTAGCAGCCCGCGCGCGGACGTCCGGAAATGAAGAGGCCCCGATTCCCAGGTGAGGGAGTCGGGGCCTCTTCGCATCCAGGGTGCCGCCGGGCGGCGCTACTCGACGCGGTAGATTTTCACCGCGCTGGAGAGCTGCTCGGAGATGATTTGCAGCGTGGTGGCCGCCTCACCCGTGGAGCCGATGCGGGCCACCGTCTCATCCATCATCTTGGAGAGGTCATTCACGGCCAGGGTGATTTGGTTGATGCCCACGTTCTGCTGGCTCACTGCGGCGGCAATCTGACGGACGGCGGCGGCGTTGTCCTGGACGATGGACGACAGCTCGCGCAGGTTCTGCCCGCTGGTGCGCACCTGGGCCAGGCCCGCCTCCATGCGCTCGGCGCCGCGCTCGGTGATTCGCACCGCGGCCGTCACCGAGTTGGCGATGTCGTCCAGGAGCTCGCGCACCCGCGTGGTCGCCTGGATGGACTGGTCCGCCAGCGCGCGGATTTCTCGCGCCACCACGCCGAAGCCCTTGCCGTGTTCCCCCGAGCGCACCGACTCAATCGCCGCGTTGAGCGCGAGCATGTTGGACTGGTCCGCCAGGTCCTTCACCGTCTGGGTGATGCCGCCAATCTGCTGCGTGCGCTCGCCCAGCTCGAGAATCTTCTGGGCAATCTCGCCCACCTGGACGCGGATGTCGTTGAGGCCCGCCATCGTCTGCTCAATCGCGGCCTCGCCCGAGCGGGCCAGCGCGTCCGCGCGCTCCGCCACGGACAACACGCTCTCCGCCTTCTGCGCGGCCAGCATGGAGGTCTGCTTGATTTCCTGCGCCGTGACTTGCGTCTCCTGGAGCGCGGCGGCCTGACGGGAGATGGTCTGCGCCTGGTCCGTGGAGGAGGTGTTGAGGTGCTCGGTGGACTGCGTGAGCGCCTGCGCGGCCTGCTGGAGGTTGAGCGTCACCTCGCGCAGCCGGGCCACCATCTGCGCGAAGGAGTTGGCCAGCCGGCCCACCTCGTCGCCGCTCTTCACCTGGATGGGACGGGTGAGGTCTCCGGACTCGACGATGTGGCCGGCGACCTCCGTCAGCTCACGCATGGGCCGGACGATGCTGCGCCCGAAGGCCGCCGCCACCGCCACGCCCAGGGCGACCAGGAGGAGCGCGAAGCCCATCATCCGCCAGCGCAGCGCGGACACCAGGTCGTCGATGTGGTCCCGGGAGATGCCCACGTGCACCGCGCCCAGCCGGCCACCGGCCACTGGCGCCGACACGTTCATCGCGTGGAGCGTCTTCCCCTCGGATTCGACCTCCAGCACGGCGCCCCAGCCCGTCTCCGCGCTCACCTCGCCCTGCGCCGCCGTCGCCTCCTTCAGCGCTTGCGGAAAGGCGCCGGGGAGGCTGTGCGCCAGGACGTTGCCGGTGGCGTCCGCCAGGAAGACGTACGTGATGTCCTCGCTGGTGCGCGACACGTCCAGCATGGGCTGGAGCGCGGCGATACCCGCCGTCACACCCTGCTCGGCGGCCACCGCCAGGCTGCGGGACAAGAGCTGCCCCTCTCCCATGTGGCTGTCGATGAGGTCGCTCTCCAGCCGCCGCGTGGCGATGCCGGTGAGGATGGCGGCCACCGTGGCGCTGACGAGCGTGGTGACGAGGACGAGCTTCGGCGCCAGTCCGAGCGACTGACGGAACTGCTGGCCAAGCTGCGTGGTGAACGAGGTCTGTTCGGTGCTCACGGCATCACCACCCGGAAAACTTCGGGACGACGCCCGCGCGAGCGCGGGGCGAATGCGAACGACTCGGGACTAGCATGCACGGGCGAGGTCATCGGCCCACTCCGCCCTCTCCGCGCCCACCGGAGCGGAAGTTGGGAGGGATGCAGCTCTGGAGGATGAGGTCCGGCACGGAGGCCAGCGGCACGCCCTGGTCCGTGGCGCGCAACTCCAGCGCCGCGCGCGGCATGCCGTAGACGACGGACGTGGCCTCGTCCTGGGAGAAGGTGACACCCCCGGCGTTGCGGATGGCCAACAGGCCCCGCGCGCCGTCCTCGCCCATGCCGGTGAGCACCACGCCACCGCTGCGCCGGCCGAACGCCGAGGCCAGCGACGACAGCAGCACATCGCCGTTGGGACAGGGCCCTCCCCGGCTGCGCTGCATGCGCGCGAGGCCCGCGGAGTCCACCAGCAAGTCCTGCCCATCCTGGGGGAAGTACACCCTGCCCGGCTCCAGCCGCTCGCCGTCCCGGGCCACGTCCACCGTCAGCGGCGTCACCTGGGACAACCAGCGCACCATGCCCTGGGTGAAGCCCACGGTGATGTGCTGGGCGATGAGCAGCGGCACCGGCAGGTCCCGGGGCAGCTTGGACAACAGCTCCGCCAGCGCGGGCGGGCCTCCGGTGGAGGCCACCACGCCGAAGACGTCCACCCGCGCGCCGATGGGCGGCGGCGTCACGGAGTTGGCGCGCTGGCGGCGGGAGATGACGGGCACCTCCGCCATGAGGCACACCGAGTGGGCCAGGTCGCGCCCCCACCGGCGCAGCTCCTCCACGTTGGTGACGTTGGGCTTGCCGATGAGCTCCAGCGCGCCGGCGCTCATCGCCTGGAAGCCCAGGTCCACGCCGCGCTGCTCCGCCACGGCGCTCACCACCAGCACCCGCGCGGGGGACTGGGACATGATGGCCGCGATGGCCGCCGGCCCGTCCAGGCCCGGCAACAGCAGGTCCATGGTGATGACGTCTGGACGGAGCAGGCGCGCGAGCTGCACGGCCCGGTTGCCATCCCCAGCCCGACCGACGACCTCGATGCGAGAGTCCTCGGTGAGCAGGGCCGTGAGCGTATTGGCCATGGTGGGCGAGTCGTCCACCACCAGCACGCGAATCGGGCGACGGGTGTTCATGCGCGCCCTCCCCTGCGACTCATCACGTCGAGCACCTCGGCGAGGAGCCGACCCGCGGCACACTCGCGCTTGCTGAGATAGCCATCCGCGCCCGCCGCCATGCCCCGCTCCCGCGCGGCGGCACTGTCGTGCGCGGAGACGAGGATGACGGGCAAGGACGACGTCTCCTTCTTCTCGCGCAGGCGGGCGATGAGCTGCGTTCCGTCCATCTCCTCCATGTCCAGGTCGCAGATGACGACGTCGTACGTGTCCGTCGCCAACCGGTCCAGGGCGCGTGCGCCACTGGCCGCCAGGTGCACGCTGAAGCCACCCGCCTCCAGCATGGCCCGGTGCAGCGCGCGCGCGGTGAGCGAGTCGTCCACCACCAGCGCCCGGCGCTGCGCGGCCACCGCGGCCTGCCCCGACTCCGTCACCAGCCAGTCCGGCCGGCAGATGAGCAACAGCTCACCCCGGCTCAGCGTCGCCGCGCCCTGCCATGCGGGCACATCCCGCACCTCGGACGGCAGCGGGCGGATGACCAGGTCCCGGTCTCCCACCACGGCGTCCACGCCCAGCGCCACGCGCTTGCCACCACTCTGGACGATGAGCAGCGGCTGTCCCTCCACCGGAGGCGCCAGGGCCCGCAGGCCCAGCCGCGCGCCCAGGTCCACCACCGGCAACAACTGCCCCTGGTATTCCAGGTGCGCCTTGCGCTTGCCGATGCGCAGCGAGTCCGCGCGCGCCAGCTGCGTGGCCTCCACCGCCAGCATCGGCAGGCCCACCAGCTGCTCCAGCGCGCGCACCACCAGCACCGGCGAGCTGCCCAGGTCCACCGGCAGCGTCATCACGAAGCGCGTGCCCTGGCCCGGCGTGCTGTTCACCTCGATGCGGCCCTGCAGCCCCTCCACCGACGCGCGCACCGCATCCAGGCCCACGCCGCGGCCGGAGGTGTCCGTCACGTCGGAGCGGGTGCTGAAGCCGGGGCGGAAGATGAGGTCCCGCACCTGGTTCTCGTTGAGCCGCTCCGCCTCGTCGGAGGTGACGACCCCGCGCGACTCGGCCACCTTGCGCACGCGAATCACGTCGATGCCCGCGCCGTCGTCCGAGCACTCCAGGAAGAGCAGGTTGCCCTGCTGCTCGATGCGCAGCGTGAGCGCGCCCTCGTGGTGCTTGCCCGCCTTCTCGCGTTGGGACGGCAGCTCCAGGCCGTGGTCCACCGCGTTTCGCAGCAGGTGCACCAGCGCGCCCTGGAGCTTCTCCAACAGGCGCCTGTCCAGCGACAGCTCCGAGCCCACGACGGACAGCCGGGCCTCCTTGCCGAGCTGGCGCGAGAGGTCTCGCACCATGCGCTGGAGCGGGTCCAGAATCGTGCGCACCGGGCGCGTGGTGATGGCCTTCAGGCCATCCTCCAGCGCGTCGACGATGTCGCTCGTCTCCTCGCCATCGGTGCGCAGCGAGCGCGACGTGCCGGACAGCAGCGTGCGCGCCTCGGCCGTCTCCGCCAGCAGCCCCTGCTTGGCCAGCACCGTCACCACGCGGTCCAGCTCGCGGCCGCGCTCCTCCACCCGCAGGCGCACCTCGCGCAGCCGCTCCACCTCGCGCATCAGCGACGTCACCTGCCGCACGCTGACCCGCCAGCCCGTGTCCGCCGACTCCGGCACCGCGTCCTGCGGATTCAGCGCCGACGCGGCCTCCACCAGCGCATTCTCTTCGGGCGTCGCGGAGGGCTCGACGGGGGCCGACCCGGGGGCCGCGCCCGCCAGCAGCGCTCCCACCGTCTCGGGCGGGGGCCCTTCGGCCACCAGCTGCGCCAGCGCGGCGGCCGGGTCCGGCAGCGCGTCACCCCGCCCATCCGCGTGGGCCTGGGCGCGCAGCATGAAGAGGTCCAGGCCGTGCAGCAGCACGTCCACCACGGACCGGGGCATCTTGCGCGTGCTCGCCTTCAGCGGAGCCAGCGCATCCTCCAGCTTGTGGGCGATATCGCCCAAATCCTGAAGGCCCAGGCTGGAGGCACTGCCCTTGAGGGTGTGCAGGTGCCGGCCCAGCCGGACGTAGAGCCTGGCGAGCGCGCCCGCATCCAGGCCCTCTCGCTCCAGCTCCAGCAGGTCCATGGTGACCTTCTGGATGACTTCCTGGGCCTCCACGGCGAAGCCCGTGACGAGCCCCTGCAGCATCGGGTCAACGGGCATTGCGTCCTCCCGTCGAGCGCGTGGTGAACAGGCGATTGAGGTCGATGAGGTGGATGAGCTGGCGGTCCTGGGTGAAGACCTCCATCACCGGCCCCTCGGCGCGCACGCGCGCGGCCTCCACCACGCTCATGGGCAGGGTGGTGGGCCGGGGAATGGCCTCACAGTCGAGCGCGCACAGCTCGCCGTCGCCTCGGTCCACCACCAGCAGCACCGCCGGGTCCTGCCGCCAGCCATGGCCTCCCAGCATGGACGCGAGGCTGAGCGCGGAGAGCACCTGGCCCTGGAAGCGCAGCACCCCGACGACATGGGGGGCGGACAGCGGCACCGGCGTCACCATGCGCAGCGGCAGCGCCGCGCGGAGCATCTCCAGGGAGAGCGCGTAGCGCTCCTCGCCCAGGGGGAACTCGGCGATCCAATGCACCGCCTCCTCGACGGTCGTCTCCGCCTGCTCACGCAGCCGGGACGCGCGCCGCTCCAGGAGTTCCACCGCCTCCTGCTCCTGAGCCTCCTCCATGCTCCGAGGAAGGATTTTCATTCGAGCGCCCCCAGGTTGAGGTAGGCGTCAGCGGACGCCTGATAGAACCGCGCCGGAAGGGCTTCGGGCCCGTCCACGAGCTGGTCCGGAGGAAGTCTCTCCGCGCGCATGCGCAGAGCCCGCATCAGCGGCACCGCCGCCTCGCGAGCCCCGGAGCGCTCGCGCAGGAGCGCCAGCTCCAGCAGGCCCGGCAGATAGTCGGGCGCCTGACGCACCAGCGACTCCAGCACCGCCGACGCACCGTCCACGTCGCCCCCTTCGATTCGCTCCAGCGCCTCCAGGTGGAGTCGCGCGGGCGGCGGCGGCGGCGTCACCTGCGCGCGCACGGGCACGGGCGTGGCCATGGGACGACGGATGAGGGGCGCGGGCGGCGCGGCGCGCTCCACGAAGCGGGGCACGGGCGTGGGCGAGGCGGACTCGCCCGGCCCCAGCAGACGGAACGTCTGGAGCTCCGGCGTGCCCTCGCGAACCATGCCCGCGGGCACCCGGTCCGCTTCCACGGCGCCCAGGAAGAGCAACCCGCCCGGATTGAGCGCCCGGGCCAGCAGGGCGATGGCCGCTTCCCGCGCGGACAGGGAGAAGTAGGTGAGCACGTTGCGGCAGAAGATGAAGTCGAAGCGGCCAAAGCGCTCGGGCAGCGGCGCCAGCAGGTTGGACTGCGCGAAGGAGGTGATGCGCCGGACGACGGGGAGGATGGTGACCTGTCGGTCCACGCCGTCCAGATAGAGCGGGAAGAGGCGGGGCGCCGACTCGCGCCGGGACCAGGTGCCGTACGAGGCACGCCGCGCCGTCTCCAGGCTGGCCTCGTGCAGGTCCGTGCCCAGCACCTCCACCGGGAAGCCGTGGGGCACGGAGGCTTGCAGCGCGGCGGCCAGCGAGTACGCCTCCTCGCCCGTGGCGCAGCCCGCGCTCCAGCCGCGCAGCGCCAGCGAGCCCCGGCGCAGGGCCGCGGGCACGCCGACCTGGGAGAGGTAGCGGAAGTGCTCGGGCTGGCGGAAGAAGTACGTCTCCCCCACCAGGGCCGCGCGCACCAGCGTGCCGGACAGCGTCGACTGGGGAAAGAGCATCTCCCCCAGCAGGTCCGCCGACGAGCGTCCGCGCGCCAGCTCTCCACGCACGACGCGCTCCATCGCCTCGTTGGCGATGGCGTCGTCGCGGAAGCCGGTGATGGATGACACCACCTCCCGCGCTCGGGTCAAAAGCCGCGGGTCGAGCTCTGCGCTCATGCGCTCCGCCTGGCCTCCGCGGCCTCGACCATCCGAGGCAGCTCCCGCAGCAGGCCGCGCGCGACGAACACCCGCGGGTCCAGGATGGGCAGCAGGTGGCCACCCGAGCGCAACATGCCGATGAGCCCCTCGCGCAGCGGGCCGTGGTCCGCGCCGCCCACACGCTCGCGCCGGTCGATGTCCGCCGCCGCGTACTCCTCCGGGTCCTTCACCGTGTCCACCGCGAGCGCCAGCGCCACCCCGTCCACCTGGATGACCACCAGCATGCGCTCCACGCGCGGCATCGAGTGCTCCACGCTCAGCCGCCGCGCCACGTCCAGCACGCACAGCGCCTCGCCCCGCACCTCCACGTATTCACGCAGGTACGAAGGCGCCGTGGGCAACGGCCGCGTCGCCGGGTGCAGCAGCACCTCGCGCACCGAGTCCAGGGGAATGGCGAACTCCAGCGTGCCCACCGTCACCCGCAGCACCAGCAGCGAGCCGGTGCGCGCGCGCCGCCGCGAGTTGGCCAGCGCCTCTCCCACCGCGAGCAGGAGCTCGTCGGCGCGGAAGGGCTTGGCCAGGAACGTCTCCGCCCCCAACCCGATGCACGCCTCCGCGCGGGACTTCTCCGAGGAGATGATGATGACGGGGATGTCCACCGTGGCGGAGTCGGACTTCATCCGCTGGAGGACCTCGTCACCGTCCATCTCCGGCATGGACAGGTCCAGCAACACCGCGGCGGGCCGCAGGCGGGACACCTTCTCCAGCGCCTCGCGGCCGTTGCTCGCCGTGTGGATGGTGTAGTGGCCGGAGAGGATGGCGCGCTCGAGCGCCAGGATGGCGTCGCTGTCGTCGACGAGCAGCAGGGACGGCAGGCTCACGGCATCAGGCCTTGGACAGGAACTGACGGACGGTCTCCGTCAGCTCGTGGTGGGACACCGGCTTCTGGATGAAGGCGTTGGCGCCCGCCTCCGTGCCGCGCTGGCGCAGGTCCACGCTCTTCTCCGCCGTCAACAGCAGGATGGGCACCGTGCGCAGCTGCGCGTTGCGGCTGGCCCTCACCTCCTTGACGAAGGTGATGCCATCCATCCCCGGCATGTTGATGTCCGCGATGACCAGATTCACCGGGACGAGCTGGAGGATTTTCAGTGCGCGTGTCGCATCGTCCGCCTCCAGCGCCTCCACCCGGAGGTTCATGAGGTAGATCTTGACGATGTTCCGAACGGTCGGGCTGTCGTCCACCAGCAAGACCTTGGTGCTGTTGGTGCTCACGGTGCCACGGCTCCTGCGCAAAGGCTCGCCCACGCGGCGGGATACCCCTGCGAAACGTTGGAGACTCTACCGTGAGGCCTCACACGGTAGATAGCGGGGGGGTCCGCCCGCCGTGACAGCGGGCGGGCAGGTGTCGGATGACCTCGGGGTTCGCCCCCTCCGGCCTACTCGCTCGCCGGCTTGGATGCTGCGGGCTGTGCCCCCTCGTCCGCCTTGAGGTCCACCGGCGGTGCGCCAATCGCGTGGTAGCCACCGTCCACGTGGATCATTTCGCCCGTGGTGGAGGGCAGCCAGTCGGACAACAAGGCGCACGCGGTCTTGGAGACCATGTCGTGGCTGTCCTTGGAGTTCCAGCCCAGGGGGGCCTGCTTGCCCCAGCCCTGCTCCAGCGCCTTGAAGCCGGGGATGCCCTTCGCCGCCATGGTGGCCAGCGGCCCCGCGGCCAGGATGTTCACCCGGATGCCCTTGGGGCCCAAATCGCGCGCCAGGTAGCGCGCGGTGGACTCCAGCGCGGCCTTGCACACGCCCATCCAGTCGTAGATGGGCCACGCCACGTTCTGGTTGTCGAAGTCCAGCGCGACGATGGAGCCGCCCGGGGGCATCAGCGGCATGCACGCCACGGCGAGCTCCTTCAGGGAGAACGCGGAGATGCGGAACGCCGTCTGGACACTCTCCCAGGGCGTGTTGAGGAAGTTGCCGCCCAGCGCGTCGTCCGGGGCATAGCCGATGCTGTGCAGCACCCCGTCCACCCGGCCCCAGCGCTGCTTGAGCGACTCCGTGAGCGCCGTGAAGTGGGCGGGGTTCGTCACGTCCAGCTCCAACACCTCGGTGCCCGCCTTGAGGCGCTTGGCGCTGCGCTCGGTGAGCGACTTGGCCCGGCCAAAGCCGGTCAGGACGATGTCCGCGCCCTGCGCGAGCGCGTGCTCGGCGATGCCGAAGGCGAGGGACTGGGGAGTGAGGACCCCGGTGATGAGCAGCTTCTTACCCTGGAGCAGCATGTGCGGCGGCCTCGTGGGAGAGGAAGGGGTGGGGAGCGGGCTGTCTAGCACTCCTTTCGCCCGAAACGGGACGAAACGGGCGATGGGAGTCCCCGGGTGTCCGGGTCTTCCCATCCCGGGGAGGAAGCAGGGTTTCGGTCCGTGGGAATTCCAAGGGTGAAGCTGCGCTCAACAGGGGCATGAATCCTCCTGCTCCCCTGAAGCGGCCATACCCCTGGGGTGCCACCCGAGGCTCAACAAAGATGCCGCGAAAAACCCCCAACGGGGCGCCCTTCCAGTAAAAGACGACACCGCCATGGCGAACTTCCAGGACACGTTCCTTTCCGGCGCCAACATCGACTTCATCGAGGGGCTCTACGCCCGCTATCTCGAGGACCCCGCCAGCGTGGATTCAAGCTGGCGCGAGGTGTTCGAGCGAAACGATGGTGCCGGCCGTCCCATCTTCAACGCGAAGCTGCTGGAGGCCCCCACGCCGGCCGCACCCGCGGCCAAGGCCAATGGCAAGGCTCCGGCCGCGGCCCAGACGCCCGCGCCCGCCGCCGCTGCCCCCGTGGCTCCCGCCAGCACGGCCCAGGCCCAGGCGCTGGAGCTGCAGTCGAAGGTGGACCAGGCGCTGTTCGCCTTCCGCCTGCGCGGCCACCTGCGCGCGAACCTGGATCCGCTCGGCCGCCCGCGCCCCGCGCTGGAGCACGTCGCGGACGTGGGCATGGTGGACGACAGCCACTTCTCCGCGCGCGAGCGTGAGCAGGAGGTGGAGAGCAGCAACACCTTCCCGCAGCAGCGCGTGAAGCTTGGCGACCTCCTGACGCGCCTGCACAGGACCTACACCGGCAGCATCGGCGTGGAGGTGATGCAGATCCTCGACAGCCAGCGCCGCCGCTGGCTGATGCAGCGGATGGAGCACAGCGAGAACCGCACGGACTTCACCGTGGAGGATCAGCGCCACCTGCTCACCAAGCTCTCCTACGCGGAGGGCTTCGAGAACTTCCTCCACACCAAGTACGTGGGCGCCAAGCGCTTCAGCCTGGACGGTGGCGAGGCGCTCATCCCCATGCTGGATGCCATCGCCGAGGTCGGCTCGGGCATGGGCCTGAAGGAGATCGTCATCGGCATGGCCCACCGCGGCCGCCTCAACGTGCTGACGAACATCCTGGGCAAGCAGCCCAGCCAGATTTTCAGCGAGTTCGACGGCCCCAAGGACCCCAAGGCGTACCTGGGCCGCGGCGACGTGAAGTACCACATGGGCTTCTCGTCGGACCACACCACGCGCCAGGGCAAGAACGTGCACCTGTCGCTGGCCTTCAATCCCAGCCATCTGGAGGCCGTCAATCCGGTGGTGGAGGGCCGCGTGCGCGCCAAGCAGGAGCGCGGCGGGGACACCGAGCGCGTGGGCGTCATGCCCCTGCTCATCCACGGCGACGCGGCCTTCATGGGCCAGGGCGTCGTCGCGGAGACGCTCAACCTGTCCGGCCTCAAGGGCTACGCGACGGGCGGCACCATCCACGTCGTCATCAACAACCAGGTCGGCTTCACCACCGACCCGCATGACTCCCGCTCCTCCATCTACGCGACGGCCATCGCGCAGATGCTGGACATCCCCATCTTCCATGTGAACGGGGATGACCCGGAGGCGTGCGTCCACGTGGCGCGGCTGGCGGCCGAGTACCGGCAGACGTTCCACAGCGACGTGGTCATCGACCTCATCTGCTACCGGCGCTACGGCCACAACGAGGGTGACGACCCGTCCTTCACCCAGCCGGCGATGTACGAGCTCATCCGCAAGCACCCGACGGTGCGCACGCTCTACGCGAAGGCGCTGGCGGAGCAGTCGCGGATTTCCGCGGAGGACTCGGAGGCCATCAAGCAGCGCTGCCTCCAGGAGTTCGACGCGGCGCTCGTCCGCGCGCGGCAGGAGAGCCAGTTCAAGGAGCCCAGCGCGTTGGAGGGCCTGTGGAAGCCCTACCAGGGCGGCTCGGTGAAGAACGCGCCCCAGGTCGCCACCCGCGTGGACAAGGCGAAGCTGCGCGGCGCGCTCCAGCAGCTGAGCACGGTGCCCGAGGGCTTCCATGTCCACCGCGACGTGGAGCGCACCGTCATCAAGAAGCGCCTGGGCATGCTGGACAGCGAGGAACTGCAGTGGAGCGAGGGCGAGACGCTCGCCTACGCCACCCTGCTCTCCGAGGGCCACCCGGTGCGCCTGTCCGGTCAGGACTGCGAGCGCGGCACGTTCAGCCACCGCCACGCGGTGCTGCACGACGTGCAGACGGGCGAGGAGTACACGCCGCTCAAGCAGTTCGCCACCGGCCGCGCCAGCTTCCAGGTCGTCAACAGCGCCCTGTCGGAGATGGGCGTGTTGGGCTTCGAGTACGGCTACAGCCTGGACGTGCCGGACGGCCTCACCATCTGGGAAGCCCAGTTCGGTGACTTCGCCAACGGCGCGCAAATCATCATCGACCAGTTCATCGCGGCGGCGGAGAGCAAGTGGCGCCGGCTCAGCGGCATCACCCTGCTCTTGCCGCACAGCTACGAGGGCCAGGGCCCCGAGCACTCCAGCGCTCGCCTGGAGCGCTTCCTGGATTTGTCCGCCGAGGACAACATCCAGGTCTGCTACCCCACCACGCCCGCGCAGATCTTCCACCTCCTGCGCCGTCAGGTGCTGCGCCCGGTGCGCAAGCCCCTGGTCATCATGTCGCCCAAGAGCCTGCTGCGCCGGCCGGAGGCCACCAGCAAGCTGGACGAGCTGGCCACGGGCTCCTTCCAGGAGGTCATCCTGGACAAGGTCGCCCCGGAAGGCGTGACGCGGCTGCTGCTCTGCAGCGGCAAGGTCTATTACGACCTGGTGAAGGCGCGCGACGAGCGCAAGGACGACAGCATCGCCATCGTCCGGCTGGAGCAGCTCTACCCGTTCCCCTTCGACGAGCTGGCCAACCTGGTCGGCAAGCTGCCGAAGCTCGCGGAGATCTTCTGGGTGCAGGAGGAGCCCCGGAACGCCGGCGCGTGGCACTTCATGTTCCCGCGACTGCACGACCTGGCTTCGTCGCGCTCGCAGCAGCAGGTGAAGTTGGGCTACATCGGCCGCGCGGAGGCCGCCAGCCCCGCAACCGGCTTCCCCAAGACTCACGAAATCGAGCAACAGCTCATCATCGAGGAAGCCATCTTCCGAGGGACCAAGAATGGCCGTTGAACTGAAAGTGCCCCCGCTGGGCGAGTCCATCACCGAAGCAGTCGTCGGCAAGTGGAACAAGAAGCAGGGTGACGCGGTGTCCGCGGACGAGCCGCTCGTCGTCCTGGAGACCGACAAGGTCACCATCGACGTGCCCTCGCCCTCGGCCGGCTCCCTGGCCAGCGTCGCCTTCAAGGAGGGCGACAAGGTGCGCGTGGGTGACGTGCTCGGCCTCATCGAGGCGGGTGCCGGCGCTCCCGCCGCGAAGCCCGCCGCCGCTCCGGCTCCCGCCGCGGCTGCTGCCCCGGCCCCTGTCGCCGCCGCTCCCGCCGACGCTGGCGCGGACGCGCGGATGACGCCCACCGCCCGGAAGATGGCGGAGGACAACAAGCTGGACGTCACCCAGCTCAAGGGCAGCGGCACCGCCGGCCGCATCACCAAGGAGGACGTGCTCGGTCAGCTCAACCGCCCGGCCGCGCCTTCCCAGCCCGCCGCCCCCGCCCAGCCCTCGGGCCCCCGCCCCAACGCCGCCCGCGAGGAGCGCGTCCGCATGACGCCCCTGCGCAAGCGCGTGGCGGAGCGCCTCATCCAGGCCCAGTCCAACGCCGCCCTGCTCACCACCTTCAACGAGGTGGACATGGGCGAGGTGATGGCGCTGCGCAAGAAGTACAACGAGAAGTTCCAGGCGAAGCACGGCGTGAAGCTGGGCTTCATGAGCTTCTTCGTCCGCGCGTCGATTGAAGCCCTCAAGGCCTTTCCCCAGGTCAACGCGGAGATTGACGGCGAAGACGTCATCTTCAAGCACTACTACGACATCGGCGTGGCGGTGAGCGGCAGCCGCGGCCTCGTCGTCCCCGTCCTGCGCAACGCGGACAAGCTGTCCCTGGCGGAGCTGGAGAAGGGCGTCGCGGACCTGGGCACCCGGGCTCGCAACGACAAGCTGGGCCTGGCCGACCTCCAGGGCGGCACCTTCACCATCACCAACGGCGGCATCTTCGGTTCCATGCTGTCCACGCCCATCATCAACCCGCCGCAGACGGGCATCCTGGGCATGCACAACATCGTGGACCGCGCCGTCGTCCGCGACGGGCAGATTGTCATCCGCCCCATCATGTATGTCGCACTCACCTACGACCACCGGCTCATCGATGGCCGCGAGGCCGTCCAGTTCCTCGTGCGCGTGAAGGAGTGCATCGAGGACCCGGAGCGCCTTCTCCTCGACGTCTGAGTTGTAGGTGACGCGCCGCGCCGCGACTTACCAGGGAGGCCCGAGCTCAGTGCAACTCGGGCATTCCAGGCCGCTGGCTGGACTTCCAGGCAGGCGTTTCACTACAACTGGACATTGTCTCCCGGTCGTCGGGGGGCGGGAAGAACGGGCGGCTCTCACACGTCGCCCCGCGAGACTGAAGGAAGTGCAATGGCAACCGGTACCGTGAAGTGGTTCAACGACGCGAAGGGCTTCGGCTTCATCACCCAGGACGGCGGAGGTGAGGACGTTTTCTGCCACCACACCGCCATCAACATGGATGGCTTCCGCACCCTCGCCGAGGGTCAGAAGGTGGAGTTCGAGGTGACGCGCGGCCCCAAGGGTCTGCAGGCGCAGAACGTTCGCGCGGGCTGAAACGTCGTCGTAGGTCCTGGCCCTTCCGCGCGGAGGGCCGATGAACGGAGGCCCGCCCCTGGAGTTGAGGGAACCGGGCCTCTTGCTTTTGCGGGGTACGGGGACAGGCCCCGGGCGCGAACGCCCGGAGCCCGGAATCACATCACAGGTTCTTCTTGAAGTGCTCCATGACGCGCTCCCACTGGCGCTCCTTCACCAGCGGGTCCGGCACCATGTGCGTCAGGCCGCTGAGCGGCAGGAGTTCATGGGGCTTGCCGGCGCGGAAGAGCGCATCGCTGAGCTTGAGCGTGTGGAAGAAGTACACGTTGTCATCCGCGGTGCCGTGGATGAGCAGCAGCTTGCCAATGGGCTTGTCCGTCTTCGCGTAGGTGAGCAGCGAGCTCTTCTCGTACGCCTCCGGGTGCTCCTGGGGCAGGCCCAGGTAGCGCTCGGTGTAGTGGGTGTCGTAGTCGAGCCAGTCCACCACCGGGGCGCCGGCCACCGCGGCCTTGAAGACGTCTGGGCGCTGGAGGGCGGCGAGCGCGGCCATGTAGCCGCCGAAGCTCCAGCCCTCGATGCCCACGCGGTTGATGTCGATTTCCGGCAGCACCTTCGCCAGCTCCTGGATGGCGGCGGCCTGGTCTTCAATCGTGATGGTGGCGAAGTCGTACTTCACCTCGCGCTCCCACGCGGCGCCGCGCAGCGGGGTGCCGCGCCCGTCGAACTTCACGACGATGAAGCCGTGGTCCGCCATCCACTGCGGCATCAGGTGCGCCGCCATGCTGTGGTGGACGACGGTGGTGGTGGGGCCGCCGTAGACCTCCACGATGACGGGCAGCTTCTTGCCCGCCTTGAAGTCACGCGGGCGGGTGATGGAGGCCCAGAAGCCCTTGGGGCCCACCTGCCGCACCTCGGTGTTGGGGATGAAGGGCGGCTCCTGCGCGACTTCGGGCAGCTCGCCCAGCTTCGTCCCATCCGCGCGCAGCACCTGGGTGCGGCTCATGCTCTTCAGGCTGGAGCCGTTGACGACGAGCACGTTGCCGTCGCGTGAGGCGGAGCCGCCTTCGACGCCGTCCTTGTTGCCCGTCACGCGCTCCGGCGCGCCGCCCGCCTTCACGCGCCACAGCGCGCTCTGCGTGGGGTTGGGGCCGCCGTTGAAGTACAGGGTGTGGTCCTTCTGGACGAAGCGCGTCATGCCGCGGAAGCCCGCGTCCGGCTTCACCACGCTGCGCTCCAGCGAGCCGTCCGCCTTGCGCTGCTCCACCTCGGGGCCGCCGTTGCGCTCGGTGTACCAGAGGAAGCCACTGCCATCCTCGAGCCACAGCGGGAAGTCCTGCTCCAGGTTGAGCCAGGCGGAATCCTTCTCCACCAGCAGCTCGCGCGTCTTGCCCGTGGCGGGGTCCACCGCGAGCAGCTGCTGCTCGGTCTGCACCCGGTTCTGCACGAGGATGGTGAGCGGGGCGCCCTTCGCCCACGTCACGGTGGCCAGGTACGGGTACTTCGCCGCATCCCACTGGACCCAGGTCGTCTTGCCGCCGGTGACGGGGGTGACACCCAGGCGCACCTTGGCGTTGGGCTTGCCGGGGCGCGGGTACGCGAAGATTTCGCCGCCGCGCTCGGGGTGCATCACATCGACGATGGTGAGCTTCTCCACCTCGGCGGTATCGGACTCGGTGTAGGCCACCGACTTCGCGTCCGGGCTCCACCAGTAACCGGAGAAGCGGCTCATCTCCTCCTGGGCGACGAACTCGGCCACGCCGTGCGACTTCGCGTCGGAGCCGCCCTTGGTGACCCGCTGTTCCTTGTTCGCGGCGACGTCGATTCGGTAGACGTCATTGTCCCGGACATAGGCCACCTGCTTGCCGTCCAGGGAGAAGCGCGGGTCCAGCACGCCGGGGCCCGTCTTGAGCTCCGTCACCTTGCCGCTGGCGCGCTCCACCACGTAGAGGCGGCCGGACAAGGGGACGAGCAGGCGCGTGCCGTCATCCGAAACCTGGTACGAGGTGAAGCCTCGGGCGCTGACGCGCATGCGCTCGCGGCGGGCCTTCTCCTCGGGGGTGAGCGTCTCGTCGGAGCCCTTGAGAATCGCCTCGGGAGTGAGGACCTCCTTCGTCTGCCCGGACGCCACGTCGAACGCGTAGAGCGTCTGCACGTTGGAGGTGGGCTGGGTGCGAAGGAAGAGGACCTGCTTCTCGTCGGGGGTGATTTTGATGCTCACCGGGCGACCGCTCGAGAAGTTGCGGGTCTCCGTGAGCTGTCGCAGGAAGGTGTCTTGCTTCCGCTCCGTCTGGGACATGGGTAGGGGCTTCATCTCCTGGGCGAGTGCGGACGTGCTCACGAAGAGGAGCGCGGCGGTAAGTACCTGGCGCATGGGTCGTCGAAATCCCGCCGGTGGCGGGGCTCCTTTCACGGAAAGGTGCGGGGGAGCCTACACTCGGCCGCCGCGCAAGCTGAGCAAACCCACAACGGACGTGAGGATTCCCGAGGGATGCAGACCGAAGACGACGCCCCGCGGCACCTGAGGCTGGCGGGCATCATCCGACTGGGGCTGGGAGGCGGGCGAGGGCCCTCGGACGCCTATGTCTTCGACCCCCATCGGCTGGCGCTCCCTTCGTGGGCGTGCGCGCTCGGGGAGTCGGGCTCCCCTGCCCTCCTGGTGACGCTCGACAGGCACCTGGACGTGGTGGTGCCGCGAGAGCCCGGGAAGGTGCCCGACCGCTCGGCGGGACTGCGCGCGCTGGACGAGCACGCCCGGTGGTCGCTGGACGTGCGCAACTACGACCACATCCTCGCGGCCATGGAGGCGGGGCTGGTGGGGGATGCCTTGCTGGTGGCCAGGACTCGGCCCCGGGGCTCCTTCGCGGGCGAGACCTACGTGGACACGAAGGGTCGCTCGCACCGACTGGTGGTGGTGCCCACCGTGGACCGCGCGTCCGAGGCGTGGAATCACCCCGCGCCCGGTGACGCGGTGCGAGATGTCCTGGAGCGCGCGGACCAGGTGTTGCTCGACATCGACCTGGACTGCTTCACGTCGCTGAGCGACGCGGACCCGACGACGGTGATTCCGTGGCCTCGCGCCATCATCCGCGAGTTCCTCCTGCCCGAGGGCTCCGAGGATTTCTGGGACGCGGTGCTGAAGCGCACGGTGGCGATGACGCTGGCGCGCGAGCCGCATCACTGCGGTGGATTGCTCGCCTCCGGTGAGTTGTTCCGCGATGCGGCGGAGGTTCTGTTCCGGGAGCTGCTGCGCGTCGAGCCGCCGTGAGGCACGGCGGCGGCGGTTCGAGGTGACTCCGCGCGAACGAGGCGAGCTGAACACGACCCGCCGCGCGCTGGACGCGCTACAGCGGCGAGTCGAGGAAGCTCGGCCGCAGGTCCGTGACCTGACCGCCCGCGAGCGAGAAGCGACTCCCGATAGGAGGACGGTCTCCATTGAGCACGTAGCCGAAGTCGAGTCGGAACGGCACGACGTTGAACTGGGGGAACAGCACGCGCAGGCCCACGCCCACCGACGTCACCATGTCCGGCCTGTCGTTGAACGCGCTGCCCGAGTCCAGGAAGAGCACCCCGCCCACGTGCACCGTTTTGATGACGACGGGCGCGGTGCGGTACTCCACGTTCACCAGCAGCATCCGCTTGCCGGAGTACTCATCCGCCGGTGCGCCGCGAAGCCCGTTGCCACCGCCCAGCAGCGTGATTCGGTCGAACAGGTCATCGATGTTCACATCCAGCAGGCCGCGCGCGACAAAGCGCCCGCCCAGAATCTTGGGCGACACCTGCGCCAGCTCCGCGGCCCAGTGACGATTGTTCCACGTCGCGCCCTCACCGAGCTGCCGACGGATGGCGCCTGACGCGGACACGGTGGTGAGCGCCTCGCCCCAGCGAAGGCGGTAGCGCGCCGCGAGCCCCGCCTCCGTGAAGTGGTTGTCGTCCCCGAAGACAGGAGGCGCATAGCGCACCGTCGCGGAGACCCAGTGGCCCATCTGGTAGTCCTCCGAGAGCACGTACGAGTCCACGTCGCGCAGCACCTCGTACCGCGCCTCGAAGGCACGCAGGGACAACGAGGCGTAGCCCGCGTCCTCCGCGCGCGGCAGGTAGTTGCGGCGGAACCAGTCGGACTGACCCTCCGTCAGCATCGACGAGGAAGGCGGGTCGTAGGAGTAGTGGTACGCGCCCAGCGAGCCACTCACGTTCCACTTGTAGCGCAGGCCATACGAGCGCGTGTACGAGGCCGCGCCAGCGACCTCCTCCGTCCGGTACACGTAGGGCACCGTCGGGCCGTCGGGATACGGGAGCTGCCATATCTCCGCGCCCCGGTAGATGCGATTGGTCTCCACGTTCCACGCGACGGACGTGCTCACGCTCCACGGCGTGGACAACGAATAGAGCGGACGGCTGACGGAGAGACTTCCCCGCGAGCCCTCGGCCTTGCCGCTCTCGCGTCCGATGATGAGCGCGGCGGACTCACTCAAGGACCAGCGGCTGCCCAGCACGCGCGGGTCGGTGTAGCTCTGTCCGAAGCTCAGCGTGTCCAGGCGGAGGGTGAAGTCCAGCGCCAGCTTCTTGCCTCGGCCCAGGAAGTTCTGCTCCGTGCCCTGGAGCCGCAGGTACTGCAGCAGAGAGCCCACCGCGGAAAAGTCACTGTTGAGGCGCAGCGACCAGATGTCCTTGGTGACGACGAGCAGCGCCACCGTCCCGGGCACCTTCCCTTTCACCGGGACGACTCGCACCACGGAGAACAACCGCAGCCCCCGCAGGTTGCGCGCCGTCTCGTCCGCGAGCCGCGTGGAATACGGCTGCCCCGGTGGGAGCAACACCTCGCGTCGGACGACCTCCTCGCGGGTACGGATGTGGAAGATGTTGAGGAAGTTCGGATACGGGTCGCTCTCCGCGACCACTTCCTCGGTGTCGACGAGCACCTCGGCCAGCGGCATGCCTTCGGGTGACGGCTCCAGTTGACGGCCGTGACGCGTCAGCGCCTCGACGATGAGGGCTTCCTCGTAGTTCTCCTGGGAGAGGCCCTGGGGACGCGCTGGCGCGGGCTCCACGGAGGTCCCCGCCGGAGCCTTCTCCCCTTCTTCCGTCGCACGGGCCTCACCTGGCGATGGAGCAGGAGACGCGACGGCGGGAGTCGGCGTCTCGGGAACAGGCTCCGCCTGGAACGAGGACAGGGTGAGAGGAACGACGATGAGCACGAGCAGCGGGAGCGCCACGCCGCCATCCTGGCATGCGCGGCCTTCCGCGTGAGCATCTTCATCGCACGGCCCTCCGGATTGCGGCGTGGAGCGCCGACTGTCATCCTCGCCAGATGGACGCGGATGCCCGCGAGTACCGCGCGATTCAGACGTTCTACGGACGGCGCCGCGCTCGGCGCTCCGGCATCCCATACCTGCACCACATCGACGAGGGCCTGTGGGTCCTCCGAGCCCTGGGCGCGAGCGAACACGCCCAACGCGCGTACTGCCTGCACCCGCTGGTTCAGGAGGATGACGCACGAGCCGCCGCCTGGGCCCACACGCTCGCCACCGGGGCGGACCTCTCCGGGCCGCCCGTCGACGGTGTGAGCGATGAGCCGCGTGTCCTCGCGCTCGCGCTGGACTACCGGGAGACCGCCAATGCCGCGCTGTCCCATCGACCGGACCTGAAGGGGCCCGACGACATCGCGCTCAGCGCCGAGCCCGAGGTCAACGACATGCTCCGCGCCGACAAGGTCCAGAACTACAAGGACTTCATCCGCCATCACCGAGGCAGCCATCCCCGGTCCGCCGAGCTGGAGCGCTATTTCCAGGCGTGGCTCGCGCGACTCGACGTGTCCCCCGAGCAGCTCACACGCTGGCACGCGGCGCTCGAACACCTCCAGGACGACATCCCCCGCACCTGACCCTGTCCCGGGCCGCGCGCCCTCCCATGAGGCTCCTCGACGGCCCGAGGCTCCGTCATGGCGCCTCAGTGAACCTCGCGCGTCCTCTTTGTCCACGCAGAGCTCGAGCCACGGCCCACGACTCCGTCATGGCGCCTCAGTGAACCTCTCGTGCGTCCTGTCCACGAGGAAGCCGAGCCACGGGCCGGCTCGGCCCTCGGTCGCTCGTCGGGCCGCTCGGAGTGACAGTCCCTGGAGTGCGGCGTCGCCTCTTCCGCGGCGAAAGGTCCCCACCGAAAAACCCGGGTGTAATCCCGACCAGGAGCGGGCGTCTTCCTGGGTGAAGGCGGACAGCCCCTCTCATCACGAAAGGCGAGCCCGCCACGAGCACTCAGCCTTGCGAGGCGTCGTCGCCCATGTCCGGCTCCCACCAACACACTCCTTCGACACATGGCCGGGCCTTCGCGCTGGGCATCGGCCTCAACCTGGCCTTCGTGGCCGTCGAGGCCACCTTCGGTTTCATTTCGGGCTCGCTTGCGTTGCTCGCCGATGCGGGACACAACCTGAGCGATGTGCTCGGGCTGGTGCTCGCCTGGGGCGCCAGTGTGCTGGCCCGTCGCAAGCCCACGGAGCGTTACACCTACGGACTGCGCGGCGCGTCCATCCTGGCCGCGCTCCTCAATGCGCTGCTCCTGCTTGTCGCGGTGGGCGTCATCGGCTGGGAGGCGGTGCAACGATTGGGGCAACCCGCTCCCATCGCCACGGGTACCGTCATGCTCGTGGCGGGAGTGGGTACGCTCATCAACACCGCCACCGCGCTGCTGTTCTGGAAGGGGCGCCAGAGCGACCTCAACATCCGAGGCGCCTTCCTGCACATGGCCGCCGACGCGGGCGTGTCGCTCGGCGTCGTCCTGGCCGGCGCCCTCATCTCCTTCACCGGCTGGATGTGGTTGGACTCCGGGGTGACGCTCGGCATCGCGCTCCTCATCCTCGTGGGGACCTGGGGGCTGCTCCGGGACTCCGTCAACCTGGCCCTGCATGCCGTTCCGGCGAACATCGACATGCCTTCCGTGCGGCTGCAGCTGACACAGTCACCCGGCGTCGCCGAGGTGCATGACCTCCACGTCTGGGCCATGAGCACCACCGAAGCGGCGCTCACGGCGCATCTCGTCGTGAGAGAGCAACCGATGGACGACTCGCGCCTGAGCCACCTCAAGCGCCTGCTCCATGACCGGTTCGGCATCGAGCACGTCACCCTGCAGCTCGAATCGGTCGCGGCCCGGGATTGCCGCCTGCTCGCATCCAACGACGCTGTCTCCCCCTGCCTGTGAACGACGCCAGCTCCCCATGCACCCCACCCTCCGAGCCCATTTCGACCACGAACTCCAAAGCGCCTCCGAGTCCCAGACCCGGGGCGACTTCCAGGCGGCGTGGCACTTCCTGGAACGTGCCCATGTCCTGAGCCAGGCCCATGCATGGCCCCACCTCCAGGTGCATGGCGCCATGTTCGTCTGGGCCTGGCGGCACGGTGACGTCCGGGAGCTGTTCGGACAACTCCCCCGCTTGTTGCTGGCTGCGCCCGGGTCCTGGCTCGGACGCGCGCCGCGGGGAAACACCGGGGGCGCGAACGTGGGCATCTTCACGCCCCTGCCCGTTCCGGAGGACCTCCAGGACATGCTGCGTCACGAAGCTCCTCCCGCCCCGTGAGGTGAACGTGCCCCGCGAACGAACCATCGGCCTCCACCGCGAGGTGACAGACGCGGGACGCCCCAGGCGCGGGGCACCGGTTCAGCGAGCAGGCTCCTTCGCCCTGAAGCGTGTGAGCCCCCAGAACAGCAGGGCCACGGCGGCGATGGCCGCGCCCTGGACGCACACGCCGCTCCAGCCCGCCCGCGCGAACACCAGGGTCGAGGTGATGGACCCAGCGCCACTGCCGATGGAATAGAAGACCATGTAGCCCGCCACCAGCCGACTGCGCGCCTCCGGACGCACGGCGTACAGCTCGCTCTGGTTGGTGACGTGCAAGGCCTGGATGGCGAGGTCCAGGGCGACGATGCCCACACCCAGTGCCCACAGTGACTTCGGCGCCAGCGAGACGGGCCACCACGAGACCAGCAAGACGACGAGTCCGACGCTGGTGGTCCAGTTTCCCCAGCCCCGGTCGGCCAGTCGCCCCGCCCGTGACGCCCCCAGCGCGCCCGCCACGCCCACGAGGCCGAACAGGCCAACCTGCGAATGCGAGAGCGAGAACGGAGGCGCTCCAAGCAGCAACACCATCGGCGTCCACAAGGTGCTGAACGAGGCGAACATCAACAGCGCGAGCACCGCCCGCACACGCAAGACGGGCTCCTCCACGAACAACGTGAACACCGAGCGCAGCAGCGCCGAATAGGACAGGTGCGTGCTCACGCGCTCGCGAGGCAGGACACGGACCAGCGCGACGACGAGCAACAGCGTGGCCCCCGCCGAGACCAGATAGACCGAACGCCAGCCCGCGAGGTCCGACAGGAACCCCGCCACGGTGCGCGCCATGAGAATGCCAATCACCACACCGCTCGTCACCAGCCCGACGACGCGGCCTCGCTCGGCGGGTGCGGCCAGCGTCGCGGCGAAGGCCACCAGCACCTGGATGACGACCGCGAGCAGGCCCACCACCGCCAGCCCCGTGAGCAACACCGCCCCCGTGGGCGCGAGTCCCACGACGACGAGCGCCAACACGGACAAGGACATCTGCACCGCGACGAGCCGGCGACGCTCCACCAGGTCTCCCAGCGGCACCACCAGCAACAACCCGAGGCCGTACCCCACCTGCGTGACAGTCACCACGATGCCCACCAGGGCCGGACGCAACCCCAGGTCCCGCGCCATCGAATCCAACAACGGCTGGGCGAAATAGACGTTGGCGACCGCCAACCCGCAAGCCACCGCGAACAACGCCATCACGGCACGCGACAACGGGGGCGCGGCGTCACCCTCCGACCGAGCAGCCACCTCCTCCACCGGACGCACGTCTCCACCCTCGGCGCTCCGCGCCTCCGCCCCACTCCGCATGAACCACCCGCCGCAATATGGTTTCAAAATGAAACCACCCGGAATTAGCGACGGGGTTTTGATATTTCAACCCGACATGGCGAAGAAGAAGCCTCCCAGTCGGGCGGAGTGCCCTGTCGAGCGGTCCGTGGACATCATCGGCGACGAGTGGTCGCTGCTGGTCATCCGCGACGCGTTCGACGGCGTGCGCCGGTTCGGCGAGTTCCAGAAGAGCCTGGGCATGGCGAAGAACATCCTCTCCACCCGGCTGCGCCACCTCGTCACGCACGGCATCCTGGAGGTCGTTCCCGCCTCGGATGGCAGCGCGTTCCACGAGTACGTCCTGACGCGGAAGGGGCGGGACCTGTTCCAGGTGCTCGTCGGACTGAGGCAGTGGGGTGAACACCACTGCTTCCAGCCGGACGAGGCCCACTCCGTCCTGGTGGACACGGAGCAGGGGCGACCGGTGCGCGCCTTGGAAGTTCGCTCGGAGAGTGGCCGCCCCGTGACGTCGACCGAGACCGTCGTGAAGAAGGTCGCGGAGAAGAAGCCTCGCGCGAAGCGGTGAGCCGTGGCCCTTTCGGAGCCACGGCCCGCGACACGCCCTACCCCTCCGACTGCACTTCGATGGTCGGCTCCATCACCACCTCGGCGGTGATGCTCTGCCCGATGAAGCAGTACTTGTGCGCCTTCACGAACATCTCACGCACCTTCTCCACGTCCGTGCCGGGCGCCACGCGGATGAGCGGCGCGAGCCGCACCTTGTTCACGCGCTTCACCTTCTCCACCGTGTCCAGGAACACCGTCACCTGGTCCTCGTAGGAGCGCACGTCCAGCCGCAGCTTCTTCGCCAGCGCGAGGAACGTGAGCAGGTGGCACTGCGCCACCGACGCGCCCAACAGGTCCTCCGGATTCCAGCGCGCGTCATTGCCTCCGTAATTCGTACCCGAGCTCACGAGCAGGTCCGGCTTGCCGTCCGTGCCAGCCACCGCATCGCGGCTGTACTCGCCCGCGGTTGAACCCTGCCACTTGAGCCGCAGCGGAAACCCTTCCACGTCACACCTCCGAGTCGCGTGTCCTGTGGCATCCAGCATAGGCGCTCGACGTCAGCGCGAAGGCGCCTTCCGCGTGTCACTCCCTCCATCGAGGGAGCGCTTCGTCACGACAGGTCCGAGCCCGCGACTCACGCCCCGCGCAGGTCCGCGCCCTTCGGCACGGGCAGCTTCTCGCCCCGGGCCACGGCCGCGACGATGCGCGCCAGGCGCTCCACGCCGTCCGACAACGCCGCCGGCCCCGGCTGGAGGATGAGGCTGCTCTTCACCTCGTAGAGCTGGTCATCCAGCACCGCGCGCACCTGGGCCCAGCCCGGCCGCGCGGCGATCTTGTCCCGCTTCGCCTTGCGTCCACACCAGCTCGCGATGACGCCGTCAGGGTTGCGCCGCGCCACCTCTTCCGGCTCGAAGATGCGGCCCTTCGCGCCTTGCGACGCCCGCGACTCGCGGCAGATGTCCTCGCCGCCCACCAGCTCCACCAGCTCCGAGCACCAGCGGATGCCGGAGATGAGCGGCTCGTGCCACTCCTCGAAGAAGATGCGCGGCCGTCGCGGCAGCTTCTGCGCCGCCTCCGCGTGTCGCGTGAGGTTCGCCGTCAGCTCGGCGGCCAGCTTCTCCGCCGCCTCCGCGCGCCCCACCAGCGCCCCCGTCACCCGCACCGTCTGTAGTATCTCCGCGAGCGAGCGCTGGTTGAACAGGTACACGGGCACGCCGCGCTTGCACAGCTCACGGCCCAGGTCCGCCTGCAGGTCGGAGAACCCCAGCACCAGATCCGGCTTCAGCTCGAGAATCCGCTCGAAGTTCGCGTCCAGGAACGACGACACCCGGGGCTTCTTGCGCGCCTCGGGCGGGCGCACCGTGAAGCCCGACACGCCCACCACCAGCTCCCCCGCGCCAATCCGGTAGAGCACCTCCGTCGTCTCCTCCGTCATGCACACCACCCGCCTCGGGTAGGGCGGCGCGGAAGAAAGCAACTCGGTCAGGTGGACGCTCATGACGCCACCCTAACGCGCTCCACCTCGCTCGGCCGCTCCCTTGAGACGCCCCCACGCCTGCTCGGATTCGTGGCCCTCGCACTCCCAGTCGCTCGCCGTGCCAGTCCAGCCGTCCCAGCTGACACACGCCTCGTATCAAACGATGTCCGGTGCTGGACTTTGGCGCGCCCAGGCCGGTTTCTCGGCGTTTGATGCACTGCGCCAACCTGGCAGGTCGCTTGGGGAGTGGACGATTGCGGTGTTAGCATTCCAGCGCATGTTCGACCGGAGCGTCGTGTGCCTTCCCGGTCGGTGGGGGCAGACATGATCGAAAGCAACGCCCCGACGAATGGCGCCCCACCCGAACTGGTGGACCCGCTTCTTGGACGGGTCCTCAATGAGCGCTTCCGCATCCTGGAGACCCTGGGTGCCGGTGGCATGGGCCGCGTCTACAAGGCCATGCAGGCGCCGCTGGACCGACTGGTCGCGCTGAAGGTCCTCAACCCTCACTACAACGACGAGGGCAAGGACCCGGGCTTCCAGAAGCGCTTCTTCCTGGAGGCCAGCGTCACCGCGAAGCTGCGCCATCCGAACACCGTCACCGTCATCGACTACGGCAAGACGGACGACGGCATCTACTACATCGCGATGGAGTACCTGGATGGGCTCACGCTCAGCCAGTTGCTCACGCAGATGGGACCGATTCCGTGGGCGCGCGCGCTCAACATCACGCAGCAGATCGCCCGCTCGCTGCGCGAGGCGCACAAGGTCGGCCTCATCCACCGCGACCTCAAGCCCGCCAACGTCATGGTCCTCAACCAGGAGACGGACCACGACATCGTCAAGGTGCTCGACTTCGGCCTGGTGAAGTCCTTCATCGGCGAGAGTGAGGCGCAGCAGGACACGTCGCTCACGCAGGCGGGCATCATCCTCGGCTCGCCGCAGTACATGGCGCCGGAGCAGGCGCGCAACATCGCCGACCCGCGCAGCGACGTGTACAGCATGGGCGTGGTGCTCTATCAGATGCTGATGGGCCAGCCGCCCTTCCTCGCCGCGCAGAGCATCGACGTCATCGTCAAGCACATCAACGAGCCGCCGCCGCCCTTCGGCGCCATCTGGCCCGGCCACGCCGTGCCCGCCGAGGTCGAGGCCCTGGTGATGAAGTGCCTGGCCAAGCTCCCCGTGGAGCGCTACCAGTCCATGGACGAGGTGCTGGAGGCCATGCGCCGAGTCGCGCACGCCGTCGGCGTCAGCGGCGTCTTCAGCGGCCCCCGCCTGACGGGCGTCGGCAGCGGACCTCGCAGCGGCCCCATCAGCGCGCCTGGCGCCGGCTCCGGCCCCAGCACCATGGCGCTGGACATCGCCGTCGAGGAGCCACCCGCGAAGCCCGGCAAGAGCATGGTGCCGCTCGCCATCTTCGGCGGCTCGCTGCTGCTGGGCGGCGCCGTCGCGCTGGCGTTCGCGCTGCGCCCCTCCACGCCGATGCCCAAGCCCCTGGCCTCGCCCCCCATCACCGCGACGGCGCCCGCCAACCCGACGCAGCCTCCGGCCGTCCCCACCCAGCCGGCCGCCGCCGCGAACTCCCCGGCGACGGCCGCCCTGGGCGCCGCGGATGATGAGCTGGCGCTGGCGCCGCTCGTGCCCGGCAATGGCCCCACGGTGCGCTTCGAAATCACCAGCGAGCCCAGCGGCGCCCGCGTGCGCTATCGCGGCAAGGACCATGGCGAAACGCCCCTGAACCTCAAGGTGCCCCTAGACGACGATGGCAGCGCCAGCGCGGTGCTGACCTTCACGATGGACGGCTATCAGCCCGTCACCATCACCGCCACGGGCTCCGGTACCAAGCAGCTCGTCACCCAAAAGCTCAAGAAGAAGTCGAGTCCTCCCCGTCCCCCGCGGGCTTCTGACTCGAACGACAAATTCAAGGACAACCCGTACTAGTGAGACACTACAAAGCCCTTCAACGAGTGGGCCTGCTCGCGCTGTGTCTGTGCGCGACGCAGGTCCTGGCGGACGCACGTCTCGAAGCGCGTCGCCACTTCCGCAGCGGCATGAGCCTCATCGGCAAGAAGGAATACGACGAGGGCATCGCCGAGCTGGAGCAGGCCTACGCCATCAAGCCGCACCCCAACGTCCTCTACAACATCGCCCGCGCGTATCAGGACGCGGGCCGGACGGCGGAGGCGCTCGACGCCTACAAGCGCTACGTCACCAGCAGTCCGGCGGACGCGGCCTCCGTGGAGGCCACCATCGCCGCGCTCGAGGAGAAGCAGCGCGCGAGCCAGGCCGCGGCGCAGCCGGAGGACAACTCCGCGCTGCCCATGCCGCCCCCGCCCGCCAGCATCCAGTCGCAGCAGCAGTTGGGCGCGCTCCTGGAGCGGCTGGAGAAGGCGATTGAGCGCGCGGAGACCATGCCCACGACGGGCCCGGGCACCGCGACGCCGTCCACATATGTCCCGTCCGCGCTGCCCGGCCTCGCGGAGGCGGCGAGCGGTGACGACGGCGCGGTGCCCTACGAGGAGCGCGTGGTGACGGCGAGCCGCCGTGCCCAGTCCTCGCTGGAAGCGCCCAACGCCACGACGGTCATCACCGCCGAGGACATCCGCCTGTCGGGCGCCACCAGCCTGCCGGAGCTGTTGCGCCGGGTGCCTGGCGCGGACGTGATGTCGCTGGGCATCGGCAGCGCCAACGTGTCGCTGCGCGGCTTCAACCAGCGCATCGCCAACAAGGTGCTCGTGCTGGTGGACGGCCGCACCGAGTACCAGGACTTCCTCGGCCTGACGCTCTGGTCCACCATCCCCATCGGCCTGGACGAAATCGAGCGCATCGAGGTCATCCGCGGCCCGGGCAGCGCGCTGTACGGCGCCAACGCCATGTTGGGCGTCATCAACATCATCACCCAGCCCCCGGGCTCCGGCCCCCGCGCGCGCTTCAACATCACGGCCGGCACCGGCAACAGCGTGGCGGGCTCGTTCCTCAGCCACGGCAACACGGGCGCGCTGCGCTACCGCACGTCGGTGGCGTACTCGCAGGCGGACAAGTGGAGCCGCGACTACGCCAGCAACCGTCCGGACATCGTGCTCAGGGACCCGGACCCGGACATCGGCATGCGCGGCGCGCGCGCCACCCTGTCCGCCGTCTACACCTTCGCGGACGACAAGCAGGTGGGCCTGTCCGGCGGCGTGCACCGCTACACCACGGAAATCTATCCGCTGGGCCTCTTGCGCAACTACTTCATGGACGGCCTGGGCGCCTACGCCAAGGGCGACGTGGAGCTGGGGCCCCTCAAGCTCAAGACGTTCTGGAACCACATCTCCGGCAGCGCAGGCCCCCAGTACGAGCCCATTGGACAGCGCTCGCTGGGCACGGACATCAGTTCCAACCTCTTCAACGCCGAGCTGCTCTTCGCGCGCGCCTTCTATCTGGGCGGCGAGCATCAGCTCAACGTGGGCGTCGAGGGACGCCTCAAGCGCGTGGGCTGGGACTACCTGGGCCCGCTGCGCGAGGAGATTCACGCCGCGGCCTTCGTGCAGGACGAGTGGCGGCTGGCCGAGCCCCTGCGCCTGGTCGCAAGCTACCGCGTGGACCGGCACCCGCTGCTGGACGCAGGGACGCCGGGCCTCGCGCACTCGCCGCGCATCTCCGCGCTGTTCATCCCGATTGAAGGCCACGCGTTCCGCATCAGCGCGGCCTCCGCCTTCCGTGAGCCGACGTTCCTGGAGAGCTACACGCGCCTCCTGGTCCCCGTGCAGGGCGTCAACGGCGCCAGCGCGCTCACCACCGGCAACACCGCGCTGCGCCCCGAGCGCCTCACCGCCTTCGAGCTGGGCTGGCGCGGCGAGTCCGCGGAGCTGGGCATGGACTGGGATGTGGCCCTCTACCAGAACCGGGTGAAGGACCTCATCGGCCTGTCCGCCTTCGAGCGGCTGCCCGCCGGCGAGTCGTATGACGCGGCCTCGGGCAACTACCTCATCGGCCGCTCGCGCTTCGTCAACGAGGACTCCATCTACACCGCGCGCGGCGTGGAAGCGGGCCTCACCCTGGCCCCCGTGGACGGCCTGGGCATCAAGGCGAGCGCCGCCTTCCAGAACGTGACGTCGGACCTGGAGGAGAAGGAGGCGTGCGGGCCGTGCAGCCAGGCGCCGCAGCTCAAGCTGTACGGTGGCGTCACCTACCGCACCAAGGCGGACCTGGAGTTCGGCGTGGACGTGGCCTACACCTCGTCCACCACGTGGATTGAGCGCGAGCCCGCCGCGTCGGACCCCACCCGCATCGAGCTCTTGTCCAACCCGCTGGGCGCCTACGCCGTCATCAACGCGCGCGTCGGCTACGCGGCGGTGAAGAACACGGTGGACGTCGCGCTGGTGGGCAGCCAGCTCGGCTCCGCTCACTCCCAACATCCTTTCGGCAACCGCATCGAGCGGCGCGTCTACGCGACGCTGACGGTGACTCCATGAGCCGCACCCTCCCTTCCTGGAAGCAGTCGCTGGGAGGCGTCCTCGCCGCGTCCCTGCTCGTCGCGGGCTGCGAGTCCCCCACGGTGGTCCCCACCGCGGACGGACGGCAGAACATCCACACCGCCCGCATCGAGGGCAGCCTCGTCGTGCAGTCGCGCTCACGGGGCAACGCGGTGGTGTTCATCTACGACGCGGACCGGCCACCGCCGCCGCAGGGCACGGGCCGCCCCATCGCCTTCACCGTCGTTCCGGCCGAGCAGCTCTTCGGCCCGGCGCTCGGCACCGACGCGCCCGGCCCCTTCACCGCGCCGTTCTCGCTCAGCCTCGTCGCGGCGGGGCGCTACACGCTGCGCGGCTTCATCGACGTGGACTCCTGCCGCTCCGGCGCGACGCCCTGCCACTTCTCCGACTTCAATCCCTGGTACGGCGTCACCAGCGAGCCCAACCAGGGTGACGTCGGCGGCGCCGCCGTGGACCCCACCACCGGCGTCCCCCTGACGCTGGAGGTCGCCGTGGACCAGGAGGGCCATCCCCTGCCCCTCACCAACGTCACGGTGAGCTTCTCTCAGGCGAGCGCGCAGGTGCCGGTGGACCGGCCCGCGTTCCAGGCCAGCGTCATCGTCGGCGGAGACGCCGTGCTCACCGCGGGCGGGCCGCCCAAGGTGCTGCGCCTGGTGCCCCAGAGCATCGAGGGCGGCGCGGTGGAGCAGCGCCCCAAGGCGTTCCTCGTCAGCTACGTGGACGCTAACCGCGACGGCGTCCCGGATGACGCCAACCGCGACGGATTCGGCGACCTCTGGCCGCGCGTCGTCGTGCGCAAGCTGGCGGACTCCCCCGGGTTGCTCGAGGACAACGACCTGGACCGCAACGGCATCCTCGATGCGAATGGCACCGACTATCCGCACGCCGACGGCACCCGCGATGGTCAGCCGGACCTGGTGGTGCTGGCGGCGGCGCTCGTGCCGGACGCGCTCTACCCGGCGCTCACGGATGAGGCTGGAAACCCGCGCATGACGCCCGTCCCCGTGGCGGAGCTGCACATCGGCGTGCAGGCGGTCGCCCTGGATGCTCGGGACCCGGCCGCTCCCGCGCGGTTGGAGGGACTGCCGAAGGGGCGTTACTCCGTGGTGCTGATCCAATCCACCGGACAGACGTGGCGCGTGCCCAACGAGCTGGCGCCCGCGATTGCCACGGGCATCGGGTTGACCGGGGTGGAGAGCCAGGCGTTCGTGCTCGAGGCCCCCTGATTCCCGCTTCGTCAAGTGGGGTATGGGACGCCCCACGTTCGAAAAACGAGAGGAAGGACGGTGCTTTGACTTCGGCATGTCCTTCCGTCAACATGATTGGGTCTCCAGGGGGACAGCCCCACCAGAGGTTGATGATCCGATGAAGGCCGGCACCCTCCCCTCCCCAGAGCCCGTACCCAACCGCACCACGACGGACCCGGCGCGCCCTCTGGGAGGCCGGACCACCGCGGGCGCGGTGCCCCAGCGTGTCCTGCTGGTGGATGACAGCCGCTCCATCCGGACGCTGCTGAAAATCTACCTGATGGCCCGCAACTTCGAGTTCCTGGAGGCGGAGTCCGCCGAAGAGGGACTGAAGGTCGCCGAGGCGGAGACCATCGACCTCATCCTGACCGACTTCCACATGGACGGGATGAACGGCGCCGACTTCGCGGCGCAGATTCGCGCCAACGCCAACCCCAAGCTGGCCAAGGTCCCCATCCTGATGATGACGGGTGACCCGAACGTGGCGGAGGTCCGCGCCCTGGGTCAGAAGGCCGGCATCAGCGCCTTCGTCCGCAAGCCGGTGAGCTGCGCACAGCTCATGACGCTGGTGGACACCATCCTCCCGCTGCCGCGCAAGTAGTCCCCCAAGCGGCTCGCGCCGTCACTCACGCCGGGTTCCGGGCCGCCGAAGCGGTGCGGGCCCGGCGTTTTCGCATCGCCTCTCCCACGCGCACCGCGAACAGCAGCGCCAGCACCGCGCCGTAGACGAGCGGCTCGGTGACGTCCTGCTTCACCCGCCACACGAAGTGCACCACGCCCAGCACCGCGGCCACGTAGGCCAGCCGGTGCAGCCGCTGCCACCGGGGAAAGCCCAGCCGGCGCACCCAACGGTTCGTGGAGGTGACGGCCAGCGGCACCAGCAACACCAGCGCGGTGAAGCCCACGGTGATGAAGGGGCGCTTCACCAGGTCCTCCAGCAGCGCCTTCAGCGACAGGCCCTGGTCCAGCACGAGGTACGTGAGGAAGTGCGCGCACGCATACGTGAAGGCCAACAGGCCCAGCGTGCGGCGGATGCGCGCGGGCCACGTCCACCCGGTGACGATTCGCAGCGGCGTGCATGAAAGCGACGCCAGCAGCAGCACCAGCGCGAGCAGCCCCGTCTGGTTGAGCGCCGTCTCCACCGCGTTGGGCCCCAGCGCGCCTTGAGGCCCCTGCACGGCGAGGAGCGCCAGGGGCGCGAGGCCGCCCACGGCGAGCGCGGGGTTGAGCCAGGGATGCGGAGGCGAGGCCATGGCTCAGTAGTTCTTCCGCAGGTCCAACCCCGTGTAGAGGTGGGCCACCTGCTCGGCGTAGCCGTTGAAGGGCAGCGTGGGGCGGCGCTCGAAGCCCTCGCCGATGCGCCGCTCGGTGGCCTGACTCCAGCGCGGGTGTGCCACGGCGGGGTTCACGTTGGCGTAGAAGCCGTACTCCTCCGGCCCCGCGAGGTTCCACGTGGTGAAGGGCTGCTCGCGAGTGAGGCTGATGCGGACAATGGACTTGATGCCCTTGAAGCCATACTTCCACGGGACGACGAGCCGCAGCGGCGCGCCGTTCTGCGCGGGGAGCTGCCGGCCGTACAGGCCCATGGCCATGAAGGTGAGCGGGTGCAGGGCCTCGTCCAGCCGCAGCCCTTCCACGTAGGGCCAGTCCAGCACCGCTCGCGTCTGGCCGGGGAGCTGCTCCGGGTCCATCAGCGTGGTGAAGGACACGTAGCGCGCGTGACTGGTGGGCTTCACCCGGGCGAGCAGCGCGGCCAGCGGGAAGCCCAGCCACGGAATCACCATGGACCAGGCCTCCACGCAGCGCATCCGGTAGACGCGCTCCTCCATGGAGAACCAGGAGAGCAGCTGGTCGATGTCCACCGTCTGGGGCTCGTGCACCTCGCCGTCGAGCGTGACGGTCCACGGCCGGGGCTTGAGCAGGTGCGCGAGCCGGGCCGGGTCGTTCTTGTCGAGCCCCAGCTCGTAGAAGTTGTTGTACGTGGTGACGTCCTCGTACGGCGTGCGCGGCTCGTCCGTGTCGAAGACGCCCGTCGCCTTCGCCACGGGCCCCGTCACCTGCCCCGCGTCCGGGACATAGGCGTCCATGGCGCGGCGCTGCTTGCCGCTCAGGAGGTACAGGCCCCCCGCGACGGCGGCGGCGGTGCCGGCGAACAGGCCCGCGTTCTTCAGGAGCTCGCGGCGGCGGAGGTAGAGCGGTTCAGGGGTGACTTCGGAGCCGGGCGGCTCCACGGGCGGCTTGTCGCTCATGCCCCTTTATAACGGGCCCACCCGTCCGGCGGTTACATCGCGGGCGGTGGAGGCTGCGCGCGACGCGTCGGCGCGGGCGTCCTTGACCCGCCACAGTCGCCACCAGGGCGTGCCAGGGGACTGGTGGTGCTCCCAGTGGTAGCCGAAGAAGAAGCAGGACAGCATGGCCCACAGGTGGTTGCGCGGCAGGGTGCGCGCGTGGTGGGGCGCCATGTCCGGAGTCTCCGGGCGCCGGTGCGGCTGGTAGGTGCCGAAGTAGAAGAGCTGCAACGTGCCCAGCACGGCGGGCAGCACCCAGAACGCGAGAATGCGCGGCTGGGAGACTCCCATGAAGACGAAGATGTTGAACTTGGCCGCCATCACCCCCAGCTGCGGGAGCGTGGTGTAGCGGGCCATGAACGTCCCCAGCCACGGCCAGAAGGACTGGGTGCGGGTGGAGAAGTCCGGGTCCGCGTCGCCCGTGGGCTGCTCGTGGTGGGCGTGGTGGTTGAGCACCAGTCGGCGGTACGACAGGCCGGCGAAGAGGAAGCAGGCGACGGTGCCCACCGTCTCGTTCACCCAGGACTGTCGGGCCACCGTGCCGTGCATGGCGTCATGGCCGGTGATGAACAGGCCGGTGCACAGCCATGCCTGCAAGGCGACATGCAGCCAGGTGAGCGGGGAGTCCCAGGGCAGCTCGGGCGACAGCAACATCCACGCCAGATGCGTTCCCCACGCGCCCAGGATGACGAGCGCGACGAGGACGCCCCAGGGGCCAAGCGGGGCCGAGCGATAGCGGGCCGAGTTCTCCATCTCTCCTGACTCATGGGGCCGGTCCGCCCGCCGCGCACGGGAAACGCACCGCGCGTGGGGGCGAACCAGCGACCGTGGCTACTTCCGCACGCCGGCGTCGGCCGCGGGTGCGGTGGCCTCGCGAACGAGTTCGTCCGCCGTGACGTAGTGGGGCGCGATGTCCACCGGGACGTCCTTCAGGCGCTCCAGCACCTTGCGCACCGGAGGCCGCACCACGCCCATCTTCGCCAGCAGGGCCTCGGCGGCCTTCCGGTCACCCCTGCCCTGGATTTCCATCAACTGCTTCGTCAGGGAGGCGACGGACTGCTGAATCTTCTCCGGCACCACGGAGAAGGTGCCATCCGCGTTGACCTTCACCGCCCCGGTGTCGAGGAAGTGATTGAGCTGGAGGGCCACGCCCTTGCCGTGCGCCTCGTCCGTGCCGAAGCGGATGGAGCGGAACGCGGAGGCCAGGAACGTCGTGTACATGGTGCGGCCCATCGACTTGTCGATGACCCCCGTGTCCATCAGCCGCTGGAGCGCCCACAGGCCGGAGATGTCCGCCTTGGCCTCCTCGAGCGCGCTGGAGGCCACCTGGAGCGCCTGCCGCACCGTCGTCGCCTTGCCGCCCACGGTGATGTTGTGCGGCCCCAGGCCGTGCATCAGCTCGTGCATCAGGATGTGCGTGAAGAAGGCATCGAAGGCCACGTCCTTCTGGTCCTTCGCGGACAGGGCCACCTTGGAGATGGGCACCAGCACGCGCTCGAACTTGGCCTCCTGCACGTTCTTCAGCATGACGCGCTTGGAGCCCATGGCCTCCGTGACGCGCTCGTCGTTGGGCAGGTTGTACGCCGCCGTCTGCACGCCGCGGTTGGCGTCACCCGAGGAGAAGAGGCTGTTGACGACGCGGATGGGGGCCAGCGCGCCAATCTTCGGGTTGCGCAGCTTCGGGTCGATGGGGAGGTTGCTCTCCAATTCCTGGAGGTGGTCGCTGAACTTGGACAGCTTGCCCGTCTCCGCTTCGTCGCGCAGGCCGACGAACGCCTCGAAAGCGGCCTTGTAGTTGAACCAGCCATCCTCGTAGACCTCGTAGGGTCCGACGGTGGGCTCGATGCTCGCGTCCAGCTTCATCCACGCGACTTCGCTGGCGTAGTAGTCGTTGGACAGGAACGCGTCCGCGCGCGAGGTGAGGAACGCCTTGAGCGTGGGCTGCTTCGTCAGCGCGGCGGCCTCGCGGAACAGGGAAGCGGCCAGCGCCAGCTCGCCCTGGTACTCCACGCTGTACGGCACGGTGATGAACTTGCCGTCGGTGCCCTTGCGGATGGTGGTGTAGAAGCCGGTGGCCTCCTTCTGCTGCGCCTCGGGCAGCGCCTTTATCCAGGCCTCCACTTCCGCCTTGGTGGAGCCGGCCGGGTAGAAGTTGCCGGCCTCCGGCTTCGGGGGCACGCCGGGAAGGAAGGGCCGCCCCTCGTCGAGGCTGTTCCACGGGCCCTTGTCCAACAGGAACGCGTGCAGGCGCGCGCGGCCCAGGGGCGACTCGTCCCTCAAGAGATTCAGCAGCACCGTCTCGCTGCCTGCCCAGCGCTGGCGCAGGAACAACGCGTCCATGAGCTGCGAGGCCTGGACGATGCGGGCCAGCGCGCGGCGCTCGTTGTCGGGCAGGGCCTTCAGGTCCACCCGCAACTCCACCGGAACAAAGCGCGCGGTGAGCCGCTGCAGCTCCGCGGCGTCGGGGAACGAGGTGGGGGCTTTCTCCTCGGCGACAGCGGAGCCGGACAGCAGCACCGCCCCGAGCAGGGACAGGAGGGTTCGGTTCATGGCTCTTCCCTACTCCAACCCCGCCCGCCCTCCCAACAATGCGTCGCCCCCGTGTACGTCAGAACATTTCAACCAGACGGTCCCATGACGCGTGACGCGACGCGCGTCGGGGCCTGCTGCCAACATGGGAGAGCCCTGGATTCCCCAGGTTCCTGGAGCCGGCCGAGGGGCTGGCTCATGAAGAGGTTTTCATGACGACGAACCGACTCTCTCTTCTCTCCCGGTGGCGCGCGGCGCTGTGCGTGCTGGCCGGGCTCACCGTGGGCCTCTCGTCGGCCTCCGCGCGCGCGGCGGACGAGGTGAAGCTGCTCAAGGCGGTGAGCACCGTGGGCACCCGCTACGGGCAGACGTGGCAGGACGTCACGTACTTCGTGGTGGTGAAGAACCTGGCCTACGAGAAGCAGGTGGCCATCCACGACAAGCAGCCCGACGGCACCTGGACGGACCTGGCCGCTTCCTACGCGGGCGATGCGGGCGCGGGGCTGGAGCTGTGGAAGGTGACGCGGCAGTACCAGAGCTGGGGGACGACGCCCCAGCCGACGCGGGATTTGGAGTTCGTGGCGAAGTTCACCGTGAATGGCCAGACGTACTGGGACAACAACGGCGGGGCCAACTACCACCTGGGCCGCGCGGACGGGCCGCTGTTGCCGCGCGCCAACGTGCTGGTGGGCACCAGCTACTGGCAGCCCACCGGCGACGTGGACATCGGCATCGACGTGAAGAACCTCGCCTACTCGAAGAACGTCACCGTGGTGTACTCCACGGACGGGTGGGCCACCTCGCACCAGGTCGCCGCCACCTTCACCACCGGGTACTCCGTGGGCTACTCCTACGTCTCCAGCCCCAACGCACAGGGCGTGGAGCGTTGGCAGGCCCGGATTCCCGCCGGGACGGGCACCCCGGCCTACTACGTCCGCTACGAGGTGAACGGACAGACGTACTGGGACAGCAACTTCGGCTACAACTACCCGCCCATCTACCCTCCCCTGTAACCCACCCGAGGGGGGACCCGGGTGCCAGGCCTTCACGGGCCCGGCCCGACGGCAGGCTCCCGGGCACCCTCCCCTCGACAGGCTGTTTTCCATGGTTATGGGGAGACGACGCTTGCCGCCCACCCGGGCGCCCGGAGGCCCTGTACCCATGACCGTCGAAGCTGCCCCCCAGCGGGAAACCCACGCCTTCCAGGCGGAGATCAACCAGCTCCTCAGCCTGGTCATCAACTCGCTCTACAGCCACAAGGAGATCTTCCTGCGTGAGCTGGTGTCGAACGCCTCGGACGCGCTCGACAAGCTGCGCTTCCGCGCGATTACGGAGCCGGAGCTCCTGTCGGACGCGCCGGAGCTGGAGCTGCGCATCACCCCCGACGCGGAGAAGAACACGCTCACCATCGAGGACACCGGCATCGGCATGTCCCATGACGAGCTGGTGAAGAACCTGGGCACCATCGCCCACTCCGGCTCGCGCGAGTTCCTCCAGATGGCGACCCAGCGCGGGCAGAAGGACGTGCAGCTCATCGGCCAGTTCGGCGTGGGCTTCTACAGCGCGTACCTCGTCGCGGACCGGGTTGAAGTCGTCAGCCGTGCCGCGGGCAAGGACTCTCAGGCGTGGAAGTGGTCCTCGGAGGCCCACGGCTCATTCACCGTGGAGCCCGCCGAGCGCGCCGCCCGGGGCACCGCCGTCATCCTCCACCTGAAGGAGGACCAGAAGGAGTTCCTGGACGAGTGGCGGGTGCGCTCGCTGATTACGCAGTACTCCGACTACGTGGGCCACCCCATCAAGCTCCAGGTGAAGAAGACCACCGGGACGGGGGACGACGCGAAGACGGAAGTCGCGCTGGAGGTGGTGAACAAGGCGAGCGCGCTGTGGCAGCGCTCGAAGAGCGAAATCACCGACGAGCAGTACCAGGAGTTCTACAAGCACCTGACCCACGACTGGGACGTGCCGCTGGCGTGGACGCACTTCAGGGCGGACGGCAACCAGCAGTTCACCGGCCTGCTCTTCGTGCCGAAGAACCCGCCGTTCGACTTGAACGCGCAGCAGCAGCGCGGGGTGCGGCTGTTCGTCAAGCGCGTGTTCATCATGGACCGCTGCGAGGAGCTGGTGCCGCAGTGGCTGCGCTTCGTGCGCGGCGTCATCGACTCGGATGACCTGCCGTTGAACGTGTCGCGCGAGCTGCTCCAGGACTCGCAGGTGGTGCGCGCCATCCGCAAGCACGTGGTGAAGAAGTCGCTGGACCTCCTGGAGAAGCTGGCCAAGGACAAGCCCGAGGACTACACGGCGTTCTGGAAGTCCTTCGGCACGGTGCTCAAGGAGGGTCTGGCCACCGAGGCCGAGCACAAGGACAAGCTGGGCGGCCTCCTGCGCTACGAGAGTTCGCGCGAGGAGGGGCTGACGTCGCTTTCGGACTACGTGTCGCGCATGAAGGAGGGCCAGGAGGCGCTCTATTACATGTACGGCGAGTCCCGGAAGGCGGTGGAGGACAGCCCGCACCTGGAGGCGCTGAAGCAGCGCGGCTACGAGGTCCTCTTCATGACGGACCCGGTGGACGAGTGGGCCGCGCAGGGGCTGCGCGAGTTCCAGGGCAAGCCGCTGGTGTCCGCGCTCCAGGCGGACCTGAAGCTGCAGTCCACCGACGAGCAGAAGAAGGAGCACGAGCAGAATTCGGAGGGGCTGAAGGGACTCACCGCGAAGATGAAGGACGTGCTGCAGGACTCGGTGCGCGAGGTGCGCGTGTCGGACCGGCTCACGGACTCGCCGGTGTGCCTCGTGGTGCCGGAGGGCGGCTCGCCGGCGTACCTGGAGCGGCTGCTCCAGCAGCGGGGCAAGGGGATGCCGCGCGTGAAGCGCATCCTGGAGGTCAATCCCAAGCACCCGGTCATCGAGCACCTGAAGGCCGTGCACGAGAAGGACCCCGCGCAGGCGCAGGTGTCCGAGTGGATTGAACTCTTGCATGACCAGGCGCTGCTCACCGAGGGCAGCACCATCTCCGACCCGAACCGCTTCGCGCGTCGGCTGACGTCGCTGCTGACGCAGGTGGCGGGGCAGGCCGCGAAGGCGCCGGTGCCCGAGGTTCCGGCCCCGGCGGTGCCCACGCAGGCCGCGAGCTGACGGCGGCGGCCATGGACCTCCGCCCTGCTTATCCGGGGCTGGAGGTCCGTGGCGGGACTGTTCCGCCGACGTCTGGTGGACAGCGCTGGTGGCCTTTCGCGCAAATCGGGAGCGCGGCATTAGACAGCCTTGTGAGTGATAGGGAATGATGGCCGGATGTCCCAGACCTCCTTCGCCGTCTTCACTTGCGACATCCTTCCGACGGCGGCCCCCTCGGCGCGCGCCGCCATCCAGGGAGTGGTCCGAGCCGAGCTCAGCAAGCCCCGCCGGCGCGTGCGTCAGCCGCTCGGCAACCAGTGGCTGGTGCGCTTCGATGACGGGGGCTTCAACGCCTTCGTCCTGGTGATGAGCACGCTGCGCGCGCGCCACCCGGATGCCTTCCGCTATCTGGTGGTGGGCTGGAATGACATGGGCTCGGTGGCGCTCTATCCGCTGGGTGGCGCGGCGCCCACGACGCTCAGCCTCGTAACGGCGATGGCGGCCGTGGCCTCTGGCGCGGATGAACTGGCGGCGCCGTTGCTCCTGGCCTCGGGTCCGCTGACCGCGGAGTCGTTCCCCTTGCAGTGGACGGAGGAGGCCGGCGCCGCGGAGGACCTGCTGGGTGCGCCGCCGCCCCGGGCGAAGCGAGCTGCCGCGACGGGCCCCCGGCGCACGGTGACCCGAGCCAGGACAGCGCCCGTGGCTCCGGCGGCGAGCGTCGCCGTGCCGGTCACCGCCAGCGTGGCGGTGGTGCGGGAAGTGGCGCCCGTCGCGAAGGCCCCCGTGGCGCCCACCGTGAGCGCGGCTCCGGCGAGTGTGGACGAGGAGACGAAGGGCCGTGCGCGCAAGAACGCCCGTCGCAAGGTGGGAAGCGGCAAGGCGCGTGGGAAGCAGGCCGCGAAGCGCGCGGGTGCGAAGGCGGGTGGCAAGAGCGCCGCGAAGGCACCTCGTGCGGAGCGCGCGGCCGAGGCCGCGAAGCGGCGGCGTCCTACCGCGACCAGCAAGCGGTCCGGGGGAGCCCTCAGCCGCAAGCGGCGCGGTGCGACGGTGAGCGCCAAGCGCTCCACGTCCGTCAAGGCGACGCGAGGTGCCGCGGCGAAGGCCAAGGCGCCCAAGGCCCCTCGCGGGGCGGCGAAGCGAAAGGGCAAGAACCGCACTCGCTGAGGCGAAGCCTGAACGCCGCGCTCGTCGATTCGAGATGGAGCGCGGCGCTCGCTGAGCCGAAGCCTGAACGCCGCGCTCGTCGATTCGAGATGGAGCGCGGCGCTCGCTAGGCCGAAGCCTGAACGCCGCGCTCGTCGATTCGAGATGGAGCGCGGCGCTCGCTGGGCCGCGGCCTGAGCCCATGCGCGCGGAGATGTGGCTGAACACGGTGCTCGCCTCGCAAGCGCGGTGCCCACCGTGCGCGCTGCCCCCCGCTACGAGTACAGCCCCAGGTCCGTGAGCACAGCCTCGGCCGCGCGGCGCCCCGAGCCCAGCGCACCATGGATGGACGCGCTGTCCCGATGGTCACCGCACACGTAGAGCCCGGGTGACAGTCGGACCGGACGGTGTGGAGGCTCCAGCGCCTCCACCGTCTGCGCGGGCAGCGCGAACGGCAGCGAGTACGTCCGCAAATGCCGCCACTCCGCCACGCCCGCGCCAAACCACTCCTTCAATTCCTCACACACCCGCGCGCGCAGCGCCTCCCCATCCGAGGACACGCCCAGCACCGACACGGACACGAGGGACTGTCCGCGCGGCGCATACGCCGGAGAGACCTCGCTCATCATCGCCACGTTGTTCACCACGCCCCGCCCCTCGCCGTTGAGCACCAACCAGGGCCCCTCCACCGGTGGCGCGGGCGCGGCGAAGTAGAGACACGTCACCGCGTTCATCATCGGCACCGGCATACCGGGCAGCAGCCGCGCCGCGGCCGGCGGGTCCGCGGCCACCACCACCGCCTGCGCACCCACCATCTCCCCGTCCGCCAACCGCGCACGGTGGCCCCACACCTCCGCCACGGGTGCGTGTCCGCGCAGGCACCCGGGGGGCAGCTTCGCGGCGAGCTGCTCGGGAATCGCGCCCATCCCCTGCTCCGGCACGCCCGCGTCCCCCGAGGAGAACATGCGGAAGACGAACTCGAGGAACCTGCTGGACGTCATCAGCGAACGGTCCAGGAAGACGCCCGCCAGGAAGGGCCGCAAGAAGCCCTCCACCATCTCCTCCGTGAAGCCCAGCTCCTCCAGGTAG
Source organism: Myxococcus sp. CA051A (assembly GCF_013336705.1). Taxonomy (NCBI): domain Bacteria; kingdom Pseudomonadati; phylum Myxococcota; class Myxococcia; order Myxococcales; family Myxococcaceae; genus Myxococcus; species Myxococcus sp. CA051A. The sequence goes on from NZ_JABUMS010000013.1 coordinate 206,724, forward strand.
CGCCGCGACGTGCGCTGGGGACGCAGCCACACGTCCACCTCCTCGCCCGAGCGCGCCAGTTGCCGCAGCTCCAACACCCGCAGCTTGTCCCAGAACGTGCCGACCGAACCGAACAGATGGGCGAGCGCCGTCACGGGCTGACGCAGCGGGTCCACCACCGTATGCAGCCGCCCGCCCCTCCACACTTTTGCTCCGGGCATGAAGCAATGGAGCTTCAGCGCCTCGACATCCAGTATCCGCTGAGCTTCCGGATAGGCCGTGAGGTACACCTGGAATCCCCGGTCGAGCAGGAAACCCTCGTGCACGTCGGTGCGCACGCGGCCACCCGGTTCCGCCCCGGCCTCCAGGAGCATCACTTTCAAGCGGGATTGGACGAGCGCTCGCGCGCACGCCAGCCCCGAGAGTCCCGCGCCCACGACGATGACGTCCGGGTTCGACACGTGCTCTCCCACATCCGCGCTGGCCCCCCTCCATGCTGGGTCGCCTGGAGCGCGAGCCGCAAGTGGCACTGTCGTCCGGGTTGCTCGCGAGCGAACACTGTGCGGAACTGGCAGGCGAGGTTTCGAAACCTCGAGGCCTCACAACGCCGGCTTCCCGGCGTCAATTAGCGGAGAGAAAGCGGGTATCCCCATGTTGATCGTGATGCGACCAGACGCGACGGCCCAGGACATCGAGCGTGTGAACGACGAGATCCGCCGTCGTGGCTGGCAACCGCACGCGATTCCAGGGGGCACTCGCACGGCCATCGGCATCACCGGCAACCCCGGTGCGGTGGAACCCGAACCCTTCCGAGTGCTGCCCGGCGTCGCGGACGCGGTCTCCATCTCCCAGCCCTTCAAGCTCGTCAGCCGCGAGGTGAAGCCGGAGGACACGCAGCTGCGCGTGGGTGACCTCACCATCGGCGGCGCGTCGTTCCACGTCATCGCCGGCCCGTGCTCGGTGGAGTCGCGTGAGCAGATTCTCTCCACCGCGCACGCGGTGAAGAAGGCGGGCGCCACCATGCTGCGCGGTGGAGCGTTCAAGCCGCGCACCAGCCCCTATGAGTTCCAGGGCCTCAAGGGTGACGGCCTGGCGCTGCTCATGGAGGCGCGCAAGGAGACGGGCCTGCTCGTCACCACCGAGGTGAAGGACACCGCGACGCTGGACGCGGTCGACGAAGCCACGGACATCCTGCAGATTGGCGCGCGCAACATGCAGAACTTCAGCTTGCTGGAGGCGGTGGGCGAGCGCCGCAAGCCGGTGCTGCTCAAGCGCGGCATGTCCGCCACCATCAAGGAGCTGTTGATGGCGGCCGAGTACATCGTCGCCCGTGGCAACACCCAGGTCATCCTCTGCGAGCGCGGCATCCGCACGTTCGAGACGATGACGCGCAACACGTTGGACTTGAACGCCGTGCCCATGCTCAAGCAGCTCTCGCACCTGCCCGTCTTCGTGGACCCCTCGCACGGCATCGGCGTGCGCAAGGCGGTGCCAGCGATGATGCGGGCGGCGGTGGCGGTGGGGGCGGACGGCATCATCGTCGAAGTGCACCCGGACCCGCCGCGCGCGAAGTCGGATGGAGCCCAGTCGTTGGACTTCCCCGAGTTCGAGAAATCCATGCACGAAGTGCGAGCGATTGCGCGGGCGATGGGCCGCGAAGTCGTGTCGCTGGGATAGGCGATGACACTCAAGGAAGCGCTGGGCAAGGTGGTGGGCCGGCGCGACCTCACCCGCGAGGAGATGGCCCGGGTCATGGGCCTGATGCTCGCGGGAGAGGCATCGCCTGCTCAAGTGGGGGCGCTGGCGACGGCGCTCAAGATGAAGGGGGAGACGGAGGACGAAATCCTCGGCGCGGCGGAGGCGATGCGGGCCTGCGCGGCGAAGCTGTCTCCCCGGGCGGAAGTGGTGCTCGACACCTGCGGTACCGGGGGTGATGGGGCGCACACCTTCAACATCTCCACCGCGGTGGCCTTCGTGGCCGCCGGGGCGGGGGTGACGGTGGCCAAGCATGGCAACCGCGCCGTCTCCAGTCGGTGTGGCAGCGCGGACGTGCTGGCCGCGCTGGGGGTCTCCATGGAGCGCCCTCATGAGCGCGTGGCGCTCGACATCGACGAGCACGGGGTGGGCTTCCTCTTCGCGCCCTCGCATCACAGCGCGCTGAGGCACGTGGCCCAGGCGCGGCGGGACATGGGCTTTCACAGCATGTTCAACCTGCTGGGCCCGCTGACCAATCCGGCCGGCGCGCGCTATCAGTTGCTGGGCACCTTCGACGGCAAGCGCGTGGAGCAGACCGCGCGCGTGCTGGGACGACTGGGCAGCCGGCGCGCGTGGGTGGTGCACGGCCACGACGGGCTGGACGAAATCTCGCCCTGCTCCCCCACCGAGGTGGCGGAGCTGCGAGAGGACGGCACGGTGCGAGTGTTCACCGTGAGGCCCGAGGACGCGGGGCTGGACCTGGTGCCTCGCGAGGCCATCGCCGGCGGCGACGCGGACGAGAACGCGCAGCGGCTGCGCGCGCTTTTGGCCGGCGAGCGCTCCGGGCTGCGCACGGCGGTGCTGCTCAACGCCGCGGCGGCGCTGGTGGTGGTGGGCATGGTGTCGGACCTGCGCGAGGGCGTGCGGAAGGCGGAGCACGCCATCGACTCAGGGGCGGCGGCGCGCAAGCTGGCTTCGCTCATCCACGGGGCCGTGTCGTGAGCGGGGCACATTCAGGAAGTGCGTCTCCGGCCGCGCCGGGGACGCTGGACCTCATCATGGCGCGCAAGCGACGGGAGCTGGCCCAGCGGCCTCCCCTGTCGCCGCGCGCGCGTCCCGAGCCACGTGACTTCGCGGACGCGCTTCTGAGACGAGCACCGGGACGCCTGCTGAGCGTCATCGCGGAGGTGAAGCGCAAGAGTCCCTCGGGCGGCGCGTTTCCGCACGCGGACGTGGTGGCGGTGGCCCAGGCCTACGAGGCCGCGGGGGCCAGTGCCATCAGCGTGCTGACGGACGGGCCGGACTTCGGTGGCGCGCTGGAGGACCTCGTCGCCGTGCGAGCGGCGGTGTCGGTGCCGGTGCTGCGCAAGGACTTCCTCGTCGCGGCGCGCGAGGTGGAGGAGAGCGCGCTGTGGGGCGCGGACGCGGTGCTGCTCATCGCGGATGCGCTGGAGGATGGCGAGCTGCGGGAGATGCTCGCCACGGCGCGCGCGGTGAAGGTGGCCGCGCTGGTGGAGGCTCATACGGAGGCGCACGCCGAGCGAGCCCTGGCGGCGGGCGCGGAGCTGGTGGGCATCAACAACCGGGACCTGGCCACGTTGAAGACGGACGTGGGCACGGCGTTGCGGGTGATGCCTCGGCTTCGGACTCGCGCTCGGGGCCTGGTGGCCGAAAGCGGGCTCAAGTCCGTGGCGGAGCTGGTGTCGGCGCGTGAGGCCGGAGCTGACGCGGTGCTGGTGGGTGAATCGCTCTTGCGCGACGCGGACCCTGGACGGGCGCTGCGGCGGCTGCTCGGCGAGGAAGGCCTGTCACCGTGAGCGTTCGGGTGAAGGTCTGTGGTGTCACCCGGCTGGAGGATGCTCGAGGCGCGTGGGAGGCGGGCGCGGATGCGCTCGGGCTCAACTTCTACGCGCGCTCTCCCCGGTGCGTGGACGTGGCCACGGCGGCGGCGCTGGCGCGGACCCGGCCGCCGCTGGGCGCGGTGGTGGGCGTGTTCGTCAACGCCTCGCCGGACGACATCCGAGCGAAGGTGCGGGAGTGCGGCCTCACGGCGGTGCAGCTCCATGGGGACGAGCCTCCGGAGGCCTGCTCGGGGTACGGGGTGCCGGTCATCAAGGCGCTTCGCGTGCAGGGGCCGGATGATGTGGCGCGGGCTCGGACGTATCTGCGAGTGGGAGACGTGGCCGGGCTGCTGTTGGACGGGGCGGCGCCGGGGTATGGCGGGGGCGGCGTGGGCTTCGACTGGTCGCTGGTGGCGGGGCTGTCGGGGCATGGCGTGCCGGTGTTGGTGGCGGGTGGATTGAAGCCCTCCAACGTGGCGGAGGCGGTGCGCGCGACGCGGCCGTACGGAGTGGACGTGGCCAGCGGGGTGGAGTCGGCCCCGGGCATCAAGGACATGGACGCGGTGCGCGCCTTCGTGCGGGCCGCGAAGTCCATCAACCTCTGGGAGTGACAGGGATGAACACGGAGACTGCCGCCGGTCGCTTCGGGCGCTTCGGCGGGCGCTACGTGCCGGAGACGCTCGTCCCGGCGCTGATGGAACTGGAAGAGGCGTACGCGGCGGCTCGCGCGGACCCGACGTTCGACGCGGAAGTGGCGCGGGTGCTGCGCGAGTTCGTGGGCAGGCCCACGACGCTGACGCCCGCGCGCCGGCTGACCGAGGCATGGGGGGGCGCGCACGTCTGGCTCAAGCGCGAGGACCTGGCGCACACGGGCGCGCATAAAATCAACAACACCGTGGGGCAGGTGTTGCTCGCGTTGCGCATGGGCAAGAAGCGCATCATCGCGGAGACGGGCGCGGGCCAGCACGGCGTCGCGACGGCCACCGCGTGCGCGCTCTTCGGCCTGCCGTGCGAGGTGTACATGGGCGCGCTGGATGTGGAGCGGCAGGCGCTCAACGTCTTCCGGATGCGCGCGCTGGGCGCGGTGGTGCGCCCCGTGGAGTCGGGCTCGCGGACGCTGAAGGACGCGATGAACGAGGCCATGCGCACCTGGGTGTCGCAGGTATCGGACACGCACTACGTCATCGGCAGCGCGGCGGGGCCGCATCCGTATCCGACGGTGGTGCGCGACTTCCAGGCCATCATCGGCAAGGAGCTGCGCACGCAGGCGCAGGCCGCCTTCGGGAAGCTGCCGGATGCGATTGTGGCGTGCGTGGGTGGCGGTTCGAATGCGATTGGCGTGCTGCATCCGTTCATCGGCGACGCGAGCGTCCGACTCATCGGCGTGGAGGCGGGAGGCCATGGGCTGGACTCGGGTCAGCATGGTGCGTCGCTGACGCTGGGCTCGGAGGGCGTGTTGCACGGCTCGCGCTCGCTGGTGTTGCAGGACGGGGACGGACAGATTCAGGAGGCGCACAGCATCTCGGCGGGCCTGGACTATCCGGGCGTGGGGCCGGAGCTGGCGCATCTGGCGAAGACGGGGCGCATGGAAGTGCGCACGGCCACGGACGACGAGGCGCTGGCGGCGTTCTACGAGGTGGCCCGGATGGAGGGCATCCTCCCCGCGCTGGAGACGTCGCATGCGTTCGCGCGAGGCAGGGAGCTGGCGCGGGAGCTGGGCGTGGGTAGGTACCTGGTCATCAACTGCTCGGGCCGAGGGGACAAGGACGTCGCGACGATTTCCGCGCGAGGCGTCCCGCCCGCGGTGGGGGTGAAGGCGTGAGCGGAGATATCGCGAAGGCCTTCGCACGGGCGAAGGCGCGGGGCGAAGGCGCGCTGGTGGCGTATGCCATGGCGGGGGACCCGGACCTTGCTCGCTCGGTGGACGTGTTCACCGCGCTGGTGGAGGGTGGCGCGGACATCGTCGAGGTGGGCGTGGCGTTCAGCGACCCCATCGCCGACGGGCCCGTCATCCAGGGAGCCTCTGAGCGCGCGCTGAAGGCGGGCTCCACGCTGAAGCGCGTGCTGGAGGAAGTGGTGCCGGAGGTTCGTCGGCGCTGCCCGGAGACGCCACTGGTCATCATGACGTACGTCAACGTCATCATGGCGATGGGTGAGGAGCGCTTCGCGAAGCTGGCGCGTGAGCGCGGCGTGTCGGGAGCCATCCTTCCGGACCTGCCGCCCGAGGAGAGCGGGAGCCTGCGCGCCACGTTCGACGCGGCGGGCGTGGACCTGATTCCGCTGTGCGCGCCGACGACGCCGCGAGCGCGAGCGGAGGCCATCGCGAAGGACGCGCGCGGCTTCGTGTACTGCGTGTCGGTGGCGGGCGTGACGGGCATGCGCGCCGAGCTGCCGCCGGACCTGTCGCAGCGGTTGGACCTGGTGCGCAACGCCTCGCCGGTGCCGGTCGTCGCGGGCTTCGGCATCTCCAGCGCGGACCAGGCGCGGACATTGTCGGCGCATGCGGACGGCGTGGTGGTGGGCAGCGCCATCGTCCGGGCCGCGCACGCCGACGGGCCTCAGGCCGCCAAGGCGCTCTGCGCTGAAATCAAGCGCGGCCTGAAGCGCTGAGCGAAGAGGCTTCGGTACGAGGGAGAACGGCGCGAGGAACCCGTCCTCGCAGCGCCTCTCTCGTACCGCACGCGAAGCTATCGGAACGCGTCACCCTGGACCATCTGCATGGCGGAGGGCGCGCACCTGCCATGTAGGAATCGTGATGGGACCGTGAGGAACCCCAAGCCCTCGCCATGTCTCATGACGGCCTTTCCGACGGAGTTGGAGAGGAGTCCTTCATGAGATGTGGCAACTGGGCCGGAGTGATGGCGACGGTGCTGTTTACGGCGAGCCCCACGCACGCGCAGATGGAACCACAAGCAGTCTCCCCACTGGCGTGCCTGCTTACGGCATCGCATGGGGCACTCCGAATCCACTTCGAAATCAATCGCTGTTACGTCAGCGAGTCGGGGACGGTGAACCTCATCCTGACGCCCTTCGTGGCGAAGATTGAAGGAGGATACGACTCGGGGCTCTACTTCAGCCTCCGAGTGTCACAGCGGACGCTCTCACCCATCGCCGGATACCAGATGGTCCGCGAGCTGGTGGATGCAGCCACCCAGCAAGAGACAGCGCCCGATTGCGGAGACAATGGGAGCTATCGGGCGGCCCTTGAGTGGAGCTGCGATACCCGGAGCACCGCCGGCTGGCAGACCACTGCGCTTAGCGCCCCCACTTGCTACGCGGACGTCTTTCCTGACCTCCCCTATGGGACCGCTACGCACAAGGGGACCGCCGTGGACACGAAAGCGGAGGAGCCGTTCTACATGCGCGCCTACGGCATCCATCGCGTTGCGAACCGGATGCTCCAGGAGGCACTGCGCTAAAGCGAGCCCGGCGCACCTCAGGGCGTCGCCGAGCGAGCCTTCTCCCAGATGGCCCGGTAGTCATACGTCGGGTAGAACTCCGTGCGGAACGCGCCCCACGCGCCCTTCTCGAACGCGAGGTTCACCTCGCGCAGTTTCTCGGGAGGAAGCCGCACGGTGACGACCTGTCCCACGCCCATCATCACGTACCAGGACACCACCTCCACACCGGGAGGCGGGAAGCTCTTGCGAAAGCCCGTGCGGTCCAAATGCGCGTTGATCTCCTCCAGCGTCTTGCCCTGGTCGTGCTTCATGAAGATGGTCAGCAACATCGTGCCATCCGTGCTGACCCCCTTCCCCGCTGGAGCCTGCGCATGTCCCGGCAGCGCCAGTGTCGAGGCCAGGAGCAACGCGAGGACGGTGGAAGCATGGGGCAACGGGCGAAGGTGACGCATGCGTGACTCCTCGGGAGCAACGTGAATCACCCCAGGGTGCGGTGGACGACGCACGGGTTCAAGCCTCGCGCGTCCGTCGTTGGACAGCGGACCAGATGAAGCGCGCGCCTGGGACGGCGTGGATGGCACAATCCGACCAATGAAAACGCGGGGTCCGCAGGTGGTGCTCGTCCGTCACGGAGAGACGGCATGGAGCCGCAGTGGCCAGCACACGGGGCGCACGGACGTCCCGCTGCTGGAGGAGGGTCGGAAGATGGCGGCGCTGCTCGGCGCCCCCTGCGCGCCTGGACCTTCTCCCAGGTGTGGAGCAGCCCCCTGAGCCGAGCCTTCGAGACCTGCGCGCTGGCCGGCTACGGCGACGCGGCCCAGCGGCGTGATGACCTCATGGAGTGGGACTACGGCGACCACGAGGGCCGCACCGGCGCGGAGATTCGCGTGGAACACCCCGGCTGGACGGTGTGGAAGGACGGAGTGCCCCACGGCGAGACAGTGCAACAGGTGGGCGCTCGCGCGGACCAGGTCATCGCCGATGCCCGCGAGGAGAAGGGAGACATCCTCATCTTCTCCCACGGCCACTTCCTGCGCGTGCTCGCCTCGCGCTGGCTGGGCCTCCCGCCGGAGAATGGCCGACTGTTCCTCTTGAGCACCGGCTCCATCAGCGTGCTCGGCTCCGACGGAGATGCCGCCCAGCCGGCACTCGCCGGCTGGAACGACACCACCCACCTCAAGGGGTGAGCCACGCCACGCGGCGCGGGCTCAGCACTCTCCGCAGCTCAGCACGGAACCACTGCTCGTCTGCTCGTAGTCCGTGCACGAGGCGCCCGCCGGATTGAAGCACACGCGATAGCGCTCCTGCGCGCCCATGAGCGCGGGGTTGGGCTCGCGGTAGAGGATGCCGCAACACGGGGGCAGCAGCTCCGCGCCGTCCTTCGCGGGAGGCGCCTCGGCGGCGACGCCATTCGGACAGCCCCAGGGGTCCTCCTCGCAGACCCAGCGCGTGCCACAGGCGGAATTGAGGCCGCAGTAGCTACCACCCACGGAGTACCAGGGAGACCAGTTCGCGCAGGAGTCGTAGCCCGGGCACATGCCCAGCGCCGAGTCCACGCTGGACAGCTCCATCTCCTCCACTGGTACGTCCTGTCCACCTTCCGCGGACGACGCGCCTCCGCACGCGCCCAGCATCAGCGCGCCGAACACCACGGCAAGACCGCGCAACACCACGCTTCGGTTTCTCATCGAGGCTCCCTTCCGGCGCCGACCCCGGGAGGGGGCCTCGGTCGCCGGAAGGGCGATGCTACGCATGCGGGTTTCCACGCCCTGGAGCCCTGCTTCGTCGCAATCCAGACAGAGTCAGTCGAGCGACAATGACCCAGCCCCACAGGGCGATTCCCTTCTCTACAGGCGCCCCTCCAGGAAGTTCTTCACCAGGGTGGGTCCCTCGGGAGTCAGCACGCTCTCCGGATGGAACTGGAAGCCCACCACGGGCTTCTCGCGGTGGCGCAGCGCCATGACGAGCCCGTCCTGGCTCCACGCGATGGGCTCCAGTTCGGACGGCAGCGAGGACGCCTCCACGATGAGCGAGTGGTAGCGCGCGGCCTGGAACCCCTGGCTCGCGCCGGTGAAGACACCCGAGCCTCCGTGCTGGATGCGCGCGGACTTGCCGTGCACCGGCTCCGGTGCGCGTATCACCTTGCCGCCAAAGGCCGCGCCAATGGACTGATGTCCCAGGCACACGCCCAGCACCGGCACGCGGGACTGGGCAATCGCGGCCACGCTGATTCCGGCCTCGTGCGGCGTGCAGGGGCCCGGGGAAATCACCAGGTGCGAGGCCCCCTGGGCCGCGACGCCCGCGATATCGAGCGTGTCATTGCGCACCACCTTCACCTCGGCACCCAGCGTGTAGAGGAGCTGGACGAGGTTGAAGGTGAACGAGTCGTAGTTGTCGATGACGAGAATCATCGGCCACCTCCCTCACGAGCCAGCCGGAGCGCGGCGGCCATGGCACCCGCCTTGGCCTCCGTCTCATCGGCTTCCTTCGACGGCACCGAGTCCGCCACCAGTCCCGCGCCCGCGGTCCACATGGTCCGGTCTCCATCCACGAAGAAGGTGCGCAAGGCGATGGCCACATCCAGCGTGCCGCAGAAGGACAGGTAGCCCACCGCGCCCGAGTAGGGCCCGCGCCGCTGCACCTCCAACTCGTCGATGATCTGCATCGCGCGAATCTTCGGCGCGCCGGATACGGTGCCAGCGGGGAAGGTGCTGGCCAGCGCATCGAGCGCGTCGAACTTCGAGTCCAGCTTCCCGCGCACCTGCGAGACGATGTGCATCACGTGGCTGTAGCGCTCGATGACCATCAGGTCCTCGACGCGCACCGAGCCCGGCGCCGCCACGCGACCCACGTCATTGCGGCCCAGGTCCACCAGCATGATGTGCTCGGCGCGTTCCTTCTCGTCCGCGAGCAGCTCCTTCTCCAACGCCAGGTCCTCCGCCTCGGAGGCTCCGCGCCGCCGCGTGCCGGCGATGGGGCGCACCACCACGTCCCCGTCGCGCACCTGCACGAGCAGCTCCGGCGATGCACCCACCAGCGCGCGCGCCTCGCCCAGCTCCACCAGGAACAGGTACGGCGAGGGGTTCACGCGCCGCAGCGCGCGATAGAGCGACAAGGGAGGAGGCGCGCCTCGCGACTCGAAGCGTCGCGCGAGCACCACCTGGAAGATGTCGCCCGCGCGGATGTATTCCTTGGAGCGCTCCACCGCGGCCTCGTAGCTGGCGCGGTCCCAGCAGGCCACGGGCTCCCCATCGCCCTTCATGCGCGGCGAGGGAGCATAGGCTTCCGGAGGCAGCGGCTTGAGGAGTCGCTCGGCCATGGACTGCGCGCGGTCCTCCGCGTCCTTCAGCGCGACGGCCACGCTGGCATGCAGCGAGGGCCGGGCGATGGCGGTGACCTTGAGCGTCCCCGTGCGCGAGTCGTGGGTGACGAAGTCCTCGGAGATGAGCCACTCGGAGTCCGGAAAGGACGTGTCGCGAGGGTGCCGGTCCGGAACGGTGGGCTCCATCCACGAGACGCAGTTGTAGTCCATGTACCCCACGAGCCCGCCGAGGAACGGCGCCTCACCCGGGAGCCGGGCCACCGCGAGCTCACGCCACAAGGAGCGCAGCACGTCCATCGGCTTGCCGTCGCGCCGCTCCTCGCGCGAGCCACGCCACACGGTGGCGCCGTGCGCGTCCAGGCGCACGCGACCCGCGGCGTGGGTGCCCACGTGGCTGTAGCGCCCGAAGCGCTCGCCGCCGTAGCACGACTCGAGGATGAAACCGCGCGAGCCTCCGCCCAGCTTCAGATACGCCGACAGCGGCGTGTCGAGGTCCGCCGGCAACTCCACCGAGACCGGCACTGCCTCGCCCTGCTCCGCGCGCTGGCGGTAGGCCGCCTTCCGCTCCTGTGCATCCATGGTCATGACCTCTCCCCCGCTACCGCATTGTCTCCGTCCTCGAGACAACCGAGGACTTCGCTCCGGGTGGCGGCTCCCGCGCGACCTTCAAGCGCACGCAAGCCGCGCCCCCGCGGCGCGGTCCTCGGTGTAGCGCGGCGGACGTGTCCCGGCGAGGACCATCAGCGAGCCCCTGGGCCGCCATTCCCGGTGAAGCCGTCAAGGCGGGGAGTGATGACCGGGCGGCTGGCGACCATCCCAGGAACCAGGGCGGGTAAGAGGCCTGCGCACCCCGGTGGTCGCGCTCGGAAGCCCTCGTTATTTCTGAAGGACCGTGGACGCCTCCGTCTCCTTCCAGGCCCGAAGGCCGCTCGTCACAGTGACGCCCCACGGGCTCTATTGTGAGCCTGGAGGTTTCCACATCGACCCCTGGCGTCCGGTGGAACGGGCGCTCATCACCCATGCGCACGGGGACCACGCGCGCTCGGGCCACCAGCGATACCTGGGCACCCGAGCGGGCGAGGCCCTGCTGCGACGTCGAGTGGGCGCCGACTCACACATCGACACCCTGGAGTATGGCGAGTCGCTGAAGCTCGGCGACGTCACCGTGAGCTTCCACCCGGCGGGCCACGTGTTGGGGAGCGCGCAGGTTCGCCTTGAGCACCAGGGCGAGGTGTGGGTCGTCTCTGGCGACTACAAGCGCGCGGCGGACCCGACGTGCGCGCCCTTCGAGGTGGTGCGCTGCCACACCTTCATCACCGAGGCGACGTTCGGCCTGCCCATCTTCCGCTGGGACGATGCGCGCGAAGTGGCGGAGGACATGCTGCGGTGGTGGGACGCGAATCGCGCGGTGGGACGCTGGGCGGTGCTGTTCTGCTACGCCCTGGGCAAGGCCCAGCGGATCCTCGCGGAGCTGGCGCGACTGACGGACCGGACCGCCTTCATCCATGGCGCGCTGCATGGGTTGGTGGAGGCCTACCGGGACGCGGGCGTGAAGATGCTGCCCACGCAGCTCGCATCGGAGGTGGAGAAGGGCACGTCCTTCGCGGGCGCGCTGGTGCTGGCGCCTCCGAGCGCGGGCGGCTCCACCTGGATGCGGCGGTTCGGCGAGGCGGAGACAGGTTTCGCTTCGGGCTGGATGCGCGTGCGCGGCAACAGGCGGCGACGAGGCTTCGACCGGGGCTTCGTGCTGTCGGACCATGCGGACTGGCCCGCGCTGCTGCGCACGGTCGCGGACACAGGCGCGGAGCGGGTGCTGACGACACACGGCTCCGCCGAGCCCCTGGCGCGCTACCTCCGCGAGCAAGGCGTGAACGCATCCCCGCTGGCGACCCCCTTCGAGGGCGAGGCGGAGGACTGACCCATGCGACGACTCGCGGACCTGTACGAGCGCCTGGACCAGACCACCTCCACGAACGCGAAGGTGGAGGCCCTCACGCGCTACTTCCAGGAAGCGCCTCCCGAAGACGCCGCGTGGGCGCTGTACTTCCTCACGGGACAGAAGCTGAAGCGACTGCTCACCACGAAGCAGTTGGTGGGATGGACACAGGAGCTGACGGGCATTCCCGACTGGCTGTTCGCGGAGGTGTACGCGTCCGTCGGGGACCTGGCGGAAGTCATCGCCCTGCTGCTGGACAACCTGGAACGACCGAGCACACCGGAAGAGCTCCCGCTGTCGCTATGGCTCACCCAGCGACTCATGCCCCTGCGTGAGCTGGAGGTATCAGCGCAGCGCGAGCAGGTGGTGTCCTGGTGGCGGTCGATGCCCCGGCGCGAAGTCTTCCTGTTGAACAAGATGCTCACCGGGGAGCTGCGCGTGGGCGTCTCATCCACCCTGGTGGTTCGCGCACTCGCGAAGGTGGCGGAGCTTCCCGCGCCGGACGTCGCGCACCGGTTGATGGGGACCTGGACGCCCTCGAAGGAGTTCTTCCAGCAGCTCGTCTCGCCGGACGTCTCGGATGGGCACCATTCGCGCCCGTATCCGTTCTATCTGGCGTCTCCCCTGGAGCAACCGCCGGAGTCCCTGGGCGACCTCTCCGAGTGGCTGGTCGAATGGAAGTGGGACGGCATTCGAGGCCAGCTCATCCATCGGCGGGGCGACGTCTATCTCTGGAGTCGGGGAGAGGAGCTCATCACCGACCGCTTCCCCGAAATCACCGAGGCGGCGAAGGCCCTCCCCGAAGGCACGGTATTGGACGGCGAGGTGTTGGCGTACGAGGACGGCAAGCCCCTGCCCTTCGCGCGGCTCCAGCGTCGAATCGGTCGGCAGAAGCTGACGCCCCGGGTGCTCGCGGAGGCTCCCGCCGCGTTCATCGCGTACGACCTGCTGGAACAGGACGGTCAGGACTTGCGGGCGCTTCCGCTGCGCGAGCGTCGCGAGCGACTGGCCTCACTGCTGAAGCACCATCCCGCCTTCCCACTGTCCCCCGCCGTGGAGACGTCCTCGTGGGAGGCCCTGGCGCACACGCGAAGCGAGGCACGTGAGCGGAACGTCGAGGGCTTCATGCTCAAGCGTTCGAGCTCCGCGTACCTCACGGGGCGCAAGCGTGGCGATTGGTGGAAGTGGAAGATCGACCCGTTCACCGTGGACGCGGTGCTGCTCTACGCACATCCGGGACACGGCCGACGCTCCTCGCTGTACACCGACTACACCTTCGCCGTGTGGAACGGCGCGGACCTGCTGCCGGTGACGAAGGCGTACTCGGGCCTCACGGACGAAGAGATTGGCCGACTGGACCGGTGGATTCGCGCGCACACGCGCGAGAAGTTTGGACCGGTGCGTTCGGTGGAGCCCGAGCAGGTCTTCGAGCTGCACTTCGAGGGCATCCAGAAGTCACCCCGCCACAAGTCGGGCGTCGCGCTGCGCTTCCCTCGCATCGCCCGCTGGCGTACGGACAAGAAACCGGGGGACGCCGACTCGCTGGACTCGCTCAAGGAGCTGCTCCATGCCGGCGCGTAGGTCGCCCTCGCTCCGAGCCCAGCTCCAGGCGAGGAGAAGGGCACTCCATGGCGACACGGCATCGGCTCCCGCGACCCCGCCGAGGAAGAAACCTCGCCCAGGAGCGCGCTCACCTCCGGCAGTGCGTAGCCCTCCCATGGAGCGACTTCGCGGCTGGTTCACGTCGAAGGGTTGGACGCCCTACGCCTTCCAGGAGGAAGCCTGGGCCGCGTATGCGCGTGGAGACAGTGGGCTCATCCATGTCCCCACGGGCGCGGGGAAGACGTACGCCGCCTATCTCGCGCCGCTGGCGGAGGTGGCCGAGCACGGCGAGAAGGGGCTCCAGGTTCTCTACGTGACGCCGCTGCGCGCGGTGTCACGCGACGTGGAGCAGGCCCTTCGCGAGCCGCTGAGCGTGCTGGATGCGGACCTCGAAGTGGAGAGCCGCACCGGAGACACCTCCTCCTCGATGCGACAGCGACAACGGCAGCGCCTTCCCGAAGTGCTCATCACCACACCGGAGTCGCTCTCGGTGATGTTGTCGAACGAGCGCGCACCGGAGCTGTTCTCCTCGCTGCGCGCCGTCATCGTGGACGAGTGGCACGAGCTGCTTGGCTCCAAGCGAGGCACGCAGACGGAGCTCGCCCTGGCGCGATTGAGAGGCTTCGCGCCACGCATGCGCACCTGGGCGCTGTCCGCCACGCTGGCCAACCTGGAGCAAGCCGCCCGACACGCGGTCGGCACCCGCTTCCACCCCACCCTCGTCAGCGCGGACCTGGAGCGCCCGGTGGACGTGGAGACATTGCTGCCGGACGAGGTGGACACCTTTCCATGGGCGGGACATCTGGGCTTCACCATGCTGGCCCGCGTCGCCGCGCGATTGGACCCGGCGCAATCCACGCTCATCTTCACCAACACGCGCTCCCAGGCGGAGCGTTGGTTCGAGGGCCTGCGCTTCGCGCGTCCCGAGTGGGAACACCTGCTCGCGCTGCACCATGGGTCCATTGACCGTGACGAGCGGGAGCGCGTGGAGCGTGGCCTCAAGGACGGCTCCCTGCGCATCGTCGTGTGTACCTCGTCGCTGGACCTGGGCGTGGACTTCGGCCCCGTCGAGCGAGTGGTGCAGGTGGGCAGCCCCAAGGGAATCGGTCGAACGCTCCAGCGCGCGGGACGCGGAGCCCACCGTCCCGAGGCCACATGCAACATCCTCTTCGTTCCCACGCACGCACTCGAGCTGGTGGAGATGGCCGCCGCCCGGGATGCCCTCGCACGCAAGGAAGTCGAGCCGCGCGAGCCTCCCAGCAAGCCCTTGGACGTGCTGGCCCAGCATCTGGTGACGTGCGCGCTCGGAGGCGGCTTCACCCGAGAAGCCCTGCGCCATGAGGTGCGCGGCGCCGCGGCCTACGCGGACCTCACCGATGAGGAGTTCGACTGGACGCTCACGCTGGTCCGTGAAGGCGGCCCCACGCTGACCGCCTACCCGGAGTTCCGCCGAGTCGAGGAGCACGAGGGACGCTTCGTCGTGAAGGACGCCCGCGTCGCCCGGCTGCACCGCCTCAACATCGGCACCATCAGCTCCGACGCCGTGGTGGAGCTGCGCTACTGGAGCGGGGGACGGTTGGGCAGTGTGGAGGAGTCCTATGTCAGCCGGCTGCGCCCGGGAGACACCTTCCAGTTCGCCGGAAAGAAGCTGGAGCTCGGCCGACTCCAGGGGCTCACCGCGTATGTGCGGCCCGCGAAATCGAAGGTGACGCGAACCCCGCGCTGGGGCGGCAGTCGCCTTCCACTGTCCACCTCACTGGCCGCCGCCGTCCGCCGCACCCTCGACTCCGCGCGCCACGGCGACGTCACCTCCGATGAGCTGGCCGCCGCGTGGCCCGTCCTGGAGGCCCAGGAGCGACTGTCACGCATCCCCGCTGCGGGCTCACTGCTGGCGGAGATGTGTCAGACGCGCGACGGGCACCACCTCTTCCTCTATCCCTTCGAGGGACGGCGGGTGCACGAAGGACTCGCGGCCCTGCTCGCCCTGCGGCTGACGCGACTCCAGAAGGCCACCTTCGGTGTGTCCGTGAATGACTACGGACTGGAGCTGCTCAGCCCCGCACCCTTTCCCTTCGAGGAAGCCCTGCGCCCCCGCCTCTTCACGCGCGAGCGCCTGGTGGAAGATGTCCTCGAGAGCGTCAACGTGGGCGAGCTGACGAAGCGTCAGTTCCGGGACATCGCCCGCGTTGCGGGCCTGGTGCTGCCCGGGCTCCCCGGAGCGCGCAAGTCCACGCGGCAGGTACAGACGAGCGCCGCCCTCCTCCATGATCTCTTCGCCCGCTATGACCCGGGGCACCTGCTGCTCACCCAGGCCCGCCGCGAGGTTCTGGAGCAGCAGTTCGAGCAGGGCCGCCTGGAGCACGCGCTGGAACGCCTGGAGTCGAGCCCCCTGGAGCTGCTCCATGTCCGGAGGCCCACGCCCCTGGCCTTTCCGCTCGTCGTCGAGCGCATCAGCGCGAGCCTCTCCAGCGAGTCCGTGCTGGAGCGGGTGGAGCGCATGAAGGAGCGATGGACGCGAGACGATGCCAGGTCCGCGTAGGCGGCACCCCGCTGGAGCTTCTTCCAGAGCGAGCCCTGCACTGGCCCGAAGCCCGCACGCTCGCGGTGGCCGACCTGCACTGGGGCAAGACGGAGAGCTTCCAGCAACACGGCATCCCCCTTCCCCTGGGGGTGCTCGAGGACGACCTGGCCCGCCTGTCCTCGGCGCTCACCACCACGGGCGCCCGTCGGTTGCTCATCCTGGGAGACCTCGTCCACTCCAGGGAAGGCCTCACCCCCGCGCTCGTCCGGAGGCTCGCGGACTGGCGCGCCTCCCACGCCGACGTGGAGCTGGTGCTGGTCCGGGGCAACCATGACCTCCGCGCGGGACCCCTGCCCGCGGAGTGGCACCTGGACGTCCACGAGTCCCACCTGGATGAGGGCCCCTTCCGCTTCGCCCACCACCCCACCCCCTCAGCGGGCCGGTACGTGTGGGCCGGTCATCTCCACCCCACCGTGAGGCTGGCGGCTGGCGCGGACCGCCTCCGTCTCCCATGCTTCTACCTGGGGCGAGAGGTGGGCGTGCTCCCCGCCTTCAGCGCGTTCACCGGCGGGCTCGACCTGAAGCGCCGGCCCGGGGAGCGCGTCTTCGCCCTCGCCGGCCCCTCCGTGGTCGAGGTGTAGGATGAGCGACTCCAAGCGCCGCAGGATTCTGGGCATCATCGCCACGGACACCACCTTCGAGCGCACCGAGCACCGGGGCCGGGAGGCCTGGCTGGGCAAGTGCCTGCACTGCAACGCGCATCTCGTGGTGGGACTGGATGGCGAGCCCATCAGCCGGGCCACCATCGAGCACATCCTCCCGCGGACGGCCGGGGGGACGGATGCGCCGGAGAACCTGGGCCTGGCCTGCGCCCGCTGCAACCAGGGCAAGGGCCGCCGGCATGACCCGAACTACCACCGGGACGCGCGCGCCCGGGAGCTGGTGGAGAAGCTGCTCACCCGCCGAAAACAGCGCTGGCGGGAGCCCGACGGCGCGGACTCCGAGTAAGCCTGTCGCAAGTCTCGGTCGACGACATGTCTCTGTCCGAAGCTGAACCCGCGCGCAGGTCTGCCCATACGTCGCGTGAGCATCACGCCGAGCCATCCGAGGGCGCGCGATGATCCACCGTGGAGGGGCAAAGGCTCAACGTCGCTTCCTCCCGCCAGAAGAGAGATTCATCACCTCCGGACCGCGATTTCCCGCCTCCGCGCGAGGAAGTGGTATCCCACGGCCACAACATCAGAATGGTTGACACTGCGGTGTCGATGGTCGATGGTCCCGCGCCGCGTTGGGTTGGGCCTGGAGGAGGGACCTGCCCGCGGCAACATCCATAGAGGTTTCGTTGGACGTGACTGCTTCGCCTTCCGCGTGCCAGGAGCCGCCCCCCCGCCCCGACGGGGCCGGGATCGCCCCGCCGCTTCTCGCGTTCGGCCACGTCCGCGCCTCTTCCTCTTCTTCTGTCACCGCAGTTGTAGAAGCCCCCTTGCCCATGGTCCTGGTATGAGCGGCCCTCTGTTTCCACGCTGGACGAACACGGTGTCTCGGCTGTCCGCCGCGGCGCTTCTTGCCGTGCCCGCCATCGGTATCGGCGGCCTCATGGCTTACGTACGGTCTCCGTACGTCACCAACCAGCAGATGCCCATCGAGCAGCCCATCGAATTCGACCACCGGCACCACGCGGGGGACGAGAAGATCGACTGCCAGTATTGCCACTGGAGTGTGGACAAGGCGCCCTCCGCGGGCATCCCGTCCACCACCGTGTGCATGTCCTGCCACGCCCAGGTGTGGAACAAGAGCCCGTACCTCACCGAGGTGCGCAAGGCCTTCTTCGCCGACTCACCCATCCAGTGGGTCCGCGTCCACAACCTGCCGGACTTCGTCTACTTCAACCACGCCATCCACGTGAACAAGGGCGTGGGATGCGCCAGCTGTCACGGCCGCATCGACCAGATGGGCGCGGTGGAGCAGTTCGCTCCGCTCACCATGGCCTGGTGTCTGGAGTGTCACCGCAATCCCGAGCCGCACCTGCGGCCCTCGGAGTTCATCACGTCGATGACGTGGACTCCGCCGTCGGACAAGGCCGAGGCCATCGCGCTCGGCGAGAAGCTGAAGGATGAGTACGACGTCCACTCGCGCACGAGCTGCTCCACATGCCACCGATGAACACGAAGCGCGACGGCGCGCCGTCGCAGGAATCCTCTTCCTTCGCGCTCCCGGTCGTGTCGGACCGGCCCGCCGCGGCGCCTGACGCCGTCGGTGAGGCACTGGAGCACGCCGCAGCGAACGCCGACTCCGCCGAGCACGGCTACGGCCAGTCGTACTGGCGCAGCCTCGAGGAGAAGCTGGGCACCTCCGAGTACATGGAGGAGTCCCGCCCGGAGTTCCCCGTGGGCGCGGACCTGCCCCCCACGGGCTTCATCCGCCGCGAGTTCATGCAGTTGCTCGGCGCGTCGCTGGCCCTGGCCGGCGCCACGGCCTGCAGCACCCGTCCCGCGGACGAGAAGCTGCTGCCGTACACGAAGACGCCGCCGGAAGTGACTCCCGGCAACCCCCTGCACTACGCGTCCGCGATGACGCTGTCCGGTCACACCTCCGGCCTGCTCATCACCGCCCGCGAGGGTCGCCCGGTGAAGGTCGAGGGCAACCCCGACCACCCGGTCAACCAGGGCGCCGCCTGCACCTTCGAGCAGGCGTGGCTGCTGTCGCTCTATGACCCGAGCCGCGCGCGCGTGCTGCGCCAGGGCAAGACGCCCCGCGCCCAGCGCGTGCTCAACGAGACCATCGCGTCCCTGGTCGGCAAGTCCGCCTCGGAGAACGGTGGCTCGCGCGTGCGCTTCCTCACGGAGGCGGTGGGTTCGCCGCTGACGAGCGACCTGCGCAACCGCATCATCAAGAAGCTGCCCAACGCGCGCTTCCACAGCGCCTCGTCCAACCAGGACACGCAGGCGGAGACGCTGCGCACCCTGTTCGGCGGGCAGCACGTGGCCGCGCTGTACGACTTCTCCCAGGCGGACATCGTCCTGTCGCTGGACGCGGACTTCCTGGAGAGCTGCCCGGGCAACCTGCGCAACATCCGCGAGTTCGCGGACCGTCGCGACCCGCGCAAGGGCAAGCTCAACCGCCTCTACATGGCGGAGGCCCGCTTCTCCATCACCGGCGGCATGGCGGACCACCGCCTGCGCCTGAAGTCGCAGGAAGTCCTCGGCCTCGCCGCCGCGGTGGCCCAGGCCATCGGTGGCAGCGCCGCTTCCCTGGCGGGCGCCGCGGCCGCGAAGTCGCCGCTGCGCGGTGAGCTGGGCAACTGGGTGCAGGCGGTCGCCTCCGACCTGCGCGCCGCCGGTCCCGGCCGGTCGCTGGTCATCGCGGGTGAGCGTCAGCCCGCCGCGGTCCACGCGCTGGCCCACGCCATCAACAACGCGCTCGGCAACGGCGACAAGACGGTCCGCTACATCCAGGCCCCCATCGCGGAAGCGACGGGCATGTCCGAGGTCCGCACCCTGGTGCAGGACATCGAGGCCGGCCGCGTCGACACGCTGGTCATCACCGCCTACAACCCCGTCTTCACGCTGCCGGACGACGTGGGCCTGGGCAAGGTGCTCAGCAAGGACCACCCGGCTCGCGCCAGGCTCAACGTCCTCTACACGGCGCTCTACGAGGACGAGACCAGCGCGCACGTCGACTGGTTCATCCCCGCGGCGCACCCGCTGGAGACGTGGGGCGACGGCCGCTCGGTGGAGGGCACCGTCTCCATCGCCCAGCCGCTCATCCAGCCGCTCTTCAACGGCATGCCGGAGTCGGAGCTGCTCGCCATGTTCCTGGACGAGCCCTTCCGCCCCGCCTACCAGCTCCTGCGCGACTACTGGCGCGGGCAGACGGCGAACGCGGCGGACTTCGAGGCCCGCTGGGAGTCCTGGGTCGCCCAGGGCTTCATCGAGAACACCGCGTCCAACCCCGTCGCGGGCTCGCCGGACTTCGGCGCCGCCGCCTCGCTGGTCGCGGGCTACACGCCCCCGGCCTCGGGTGACCTCGAGCTGAACTTCGTCAACGACTACAAGGTCTACGACGGCCGCTTCGCCAACAACTCCTGGCTGCAGGAGCTGCCCGAGCCCATCACCAAGATGGTCTGGGACAACGCCGCCCTGCTGGGTCCGGACACGGCGAAGGCGCTCAACCTCGCCCCCGGCGACATGGCGGAGCTGACCTACAACGGCCAGAAGCTGACGGTGCCGGTGTGGGTGGTTCCGGGCCACGCGGACAACACGGTGACCATCGCCCTGGGCTACGGCCGCAACGGGCTGCACGAGCAGGTCGCCAAGGGCGTGGGCTTCAACGTCAACCCGATTCGCACCAGCAAGAACCCCTGGTTCGACGGCGGCGCCACGCTCACCAAGGTGCGCGGCAGCTACAAGTTCAGCCTGACGCAGACGCACTGGCGCATGGAGAACCGCCCCATCGCGCTGGACATGCCCATCTCCGAGCTGGAGCACCCGTCCACGGAGACGCAGCACACCCTGCACCGCGTGAAGGGCGAGCTGAAGCCGGGCATCCAGGACAACCTCGTCGATTTCGACTACTCCAAGGGCTACAAGTGGGGCATGGCCATCGACCTGTCCCGCTGCACGGGCTGCAGCGCGTGCGTGGTGGCCTGCCAGGCGGAGAACAACATCCCCGTCGTGGGCAAGGAGCAGGTGGGCCGCAGCCGTGAGATGAACTGGCTGCGCATCGACCGGTACTTCGAGGGTCCCGAGAACGACCCGAAGATGGTCATGCAGCCCGTGATGTGCGTGCACTGCGAGAAGGCCCCCTGCGAGTACGTGTGCCCGGTGAACGCCACCGTGCACTCGGACGAGGGCCTGAACGACATGGTGTACAACCGCTGCGTCGGCACGCGGTACTGCTCCAACAACTGCCCGTACAAGGTCCGCCGCTTCAACTACCTGCACTACACCGCGGGCAAGACGGCCACCGAGAAGATGCTGATGAACCCGGACGTCACGGTGCGCAACCGCGGCGTCATGGAGAAGTGCACGTACTGCGTGCAGCGCATCGAGCGCGCCCGCATCGACGCGCGCGTCAACAAGCACCTCATCAAGGAAGCGGACCTCAAGACGGCGTGCCAGCAGACGTGCGCCGCCCAGGCCATCGTCTTCGGCTCGCTGAACGACGAGAACCAGCTCGTCACCCAGCTCACCGAGGACGTCCGGGCCTACAAGCTCCTGCACGAGCTGGGCACCCGTCCGCGCACCTCGCACCTCATCCGCGTGCGCAACCCGAATACCGCCCTCGAGCCGGCCAAGGCCGCGACGAAGGAAGGGAGCCACTAATCATGGCCGAGACCGCCGCCACCCCGCTCGATCCGCTTGAGCCCCGGGACCTCATCCCGCCGCACCACGACGACAAGTCCCTCAACGAGACGCTGCTGGACCATGTCTGGCGCAAGCCGGGCAAGGGCTGGTTCATGCTCTTCGGCCTGACGCTCAGCGCGCTGGGTCTGCTCGTCGTCGGCGTCACCTACACGCTCGCTCGAGGCATCGGCGTGTGGGGCAACAACCAGCCGGTCGGCTGGGCGTTCGACATCATCAACTTCGTCTGGTGGGTCGGTATCGGCCACGCCGGAACGCTCATCTCCGCCATCCTCCTGCTCTTCCAGCAGAAGTGGCGCACGAGCATCAACCGCTTCGCGGAAGCCATGACGCTGTTCGCCGTCATGTGCGCCGGTCTGTTCCCGCTGCTGCACACCGGCCGTCCCTGGTTCGCCTTCTGGCTGTTCCCCTACCCCAGCACCCTGGGCGCGTGGCCGCAGTTCCGCTCCCCGCTGGTGTGGGACGTGTTCGCCATCTCCACGTACCTCACGGTGTCCGCGCTGTTCTGGTTCGTGGGCCTCATCCCGGACCTGGCCGCGCTGCGTGACTCGTCCAAGACGAAGCTCCAGCGCACCATCTACGGCCTGTTCGCGCTCGGCTGGCGCGGCTCCGGTCGGCACTGGCACAACTACAAGATCGCCTACCTGCTCCTGGCCGGCCTCTCCACGCCGCTCGTCGTCTCGGTGCACACCATCGTTTCGTTCGACTTCGCGGTGTCCCTGCTGCCCGGCTGGCACGCGACCATCTTCCCGCCCTACTTCGTGGCTGGCGCCGTGTTCAGCGGCTTCGCGATGGTGATTACGCTCATCGTCCCGGCGCGAAAGTACCTGGGTCTGCGGGACGTGATTACGGACCGCCACCTGGAGAACATGAACAAGGTCATCCTCGCGACGGGCCTCATCGTGTCCTACGGGTACATGATGGAGCACTTCATCGCCTGGTACTCGCAGAACCAGTTCGAGTTCTGGACCTTCTACGTGAACCGCGCCACGGGCCCCTACGCCGGCGTGTACTGGCTGATGATCGCCTGCAACGTCATCACCCCGAACATCTTCTGGTTCAAGAAGTGCCGCACCAGCGTGCCCATCATGTGGGTGGCCTCCATCGCGGTGAACATCGGCATGTGGTGCGAGCGCTTCATCATCATCGTGACGTCGCTGAGCCAGGACTTCCTGCCGTCCTCGTGGGGCATCTACACCCCGACCTGGGTGGACTGGTGCATCTACATCGGCACGCTGGGCCTGTTCGGCACCCTGTTCCTCCTGTTCCTGAAGTTCGTGCCCGCGGTGGCCATCAGCGAAGTGAAGGAGCTGCAGTTGGAGCTCAAGCACGCCGCCCACCAGAAATCCCACGGAGCGCACTAGAGTCATGGAAGCCACTGTCCTCGATTCCTGGGTGCTGGCCGAGTTCGAGACGCCAGATGTCCTCGTGGATGCCACCCGTCAGATGCGGGAGAAGGGCTTCCAGGGGATGGACACCTACTCTCCGTACCCGCTGCACGGCGGCTCGGAGGCCCTGGGCCTGCCCCCCTCGAAGGTCCCCTTCATCGCGCTGTGCGGTGGGCTCACGGGCCTGACCACGGCGCTCGCCATGCAGACCTGGATGAACACGTACGACTACCCGCTGAACATCGGTGGTCGTCCGCTCCTGTCCCTGCCGGCGTGGGTGCCGATTACGTTCGAGCTGAGCGTGCTGTTCGCCGCGTTCGGCATCTTCTTCGGCCTCTTGGGGCTGAGCCGGCTGCCGCAGCCGTACCACCCCGTCTTCGAGTCCGACGCCTTCCGCACCGCGTCCACCCACGGCTTCTGGCTGAGCGTGCCGCATGCGACGGGCCAGGACGCCGCGGCCGTCATTGACCAGCTCAAGGCCCTGGGTGCCACCCAGGTGACCGTCGTCACGGGAGAGAAGGAATGAGGTGGCTCATCCCCGCCGCCGGACTCGTCGCCCTGTCGGGCTGCGACGTCCCCTCGGAGTTCCTCCAGCGCATGGAGCACCAGGCCAAGTACGAGTACTACGAGGCCTCTGATTTCTGGGCGGACGGCCGTGCCATGCGCACGCCCCCGGCCGGAACGGTGCCCCGCGAGCGCTTCGACAAGCTCCCGGAGCTCAAGGACCCCGTCGCCCGGCAGACGGCCCTCAGCGGCCGCGCCAACGGCCAGCCCGTGGCCACCATCCCCGTGACGGTGGACCAGGGCCTGCTGAGCTTGGGTCAGAAGAAGTACAACATCGTCTGCTCGCAGTGCCATGGCGTGCTCGGCGACGGCAACAGCGTGGTGGCGGAGAACATGGCCCTGCGCCTGCCGCCGTCCCTGCTGGAGCTGGAGAGCAAGGCGGCGGGCCACTTCTACACGGCCATCAACGAGGGCTACGGCGTGATGCCGTCCTTCTCTGGTGAGCTCGACGTGCGCGAGCGCTGGGCCGTGGTCGCCTACGTGCGAGCCCTTCAGGAAGCCCGCAACACCCGTACGGGCGGGCAGCAGCCCGTTCCGCAGGAGAACCGATGACCCCCGCAGCCGAAGCCTCAGCCCCCCTGGAGCGCTACACCGGCACGCCGAAGTTGATGGTGCCGGCGTTCGGCCTGGGCGCCCTGGGCCTCTTGGCCACCCTGGCCGGCTTCTTCGCCTCGAGCGATGCCTATGCCAAGGGTGCGGCCGCCCACAGCTACCTGCTCGCCTTCGTCTACTGGGTGGGCATCAGCGTGGCCTTCCTCATCATGGTGGCCATCTTCCACACGGCGAAGGCCAAGTGGCTCATCGTCCTGCGGCGCACCATGGAGACGGGCGCGTCCGCGGTCCCCGTCTTCATCCTGCTCATCATCCCCGTGATTCTCATGGCGGGCTACCTGTACCCCTGGTGGCCGGGCTCGCCGCTGCGCGCCGCCATCACCGGCCTGGAGTCCGAGCACCTGTCGCACAAGGAGCACGGCTACCTGAACTGGAAGTTCACGCTCGTCCGCCACGTCATCTACTTCGTGGTGTGGGCCTTCGCGGCGTGGAAGCTGCGCGGGCTGAGCCTGAAGCAGGACGCGGAAGGCGGGCTGGACCTCACGGTGCGCATGCGCCGCTTCTCCCCCGGAATCCTCCCCTTCCTGGCGCTGACCATCACCTTCGCGTCGTTTGACTGGCTGATGAGCCTCACGCCGCTGTGGCAGTCCACCATCTTCGGCGTCTACTACTTCGCGGGCAGCTTCCTGGCCGCCTTCTGCATCCTGACCATCGCCACCACCAACGCCCGGGGCAAGGACCTCTACGGCAACGTGGTGACGCCGGCCCACTTCCACAACCTGGGCAAGCTGATGCTGGCCTTCACGGCATTCTGGGCCTACATCGCCTTCTCCCAGTTCATGCTGGTGTGGATCGCCAACATCCCGGAAGAGGCGCCCTGGTACGGCCTGCGCATCTTCGGCGCGTGGAAGCCGATGTCCATCGCCCTGTTCTTCGGCCACTTCGTGCTGCCGTTCTTCGTGCTGCTGTCACGGAATCTGAAGCTGCAGCCCCGCAAGCTGTCGGTGGTGGCCGTCTACCTGCTGGCCATTCACGCGGTGGACCTGTACTGGCTCATCTGGCCGGCGCTGACGGGGACCAACGGCCCCACCTTCCACTGGACGCTCATCACCGCGTTCCTGGGTGTGGGTGGCATCGCGGTGGGCTTCGCGCTGATGAACGCGCGCAACAACTACACGATGCCGGTGAAGGACCCCTACATCGCGGAGTCCCTGAGGTACGTGCAGCCATGAAGAAGACCCAGGTTGAGCTCGAGTCGCGTGTCATCGTCGGCGCCCACGGTGTGGCCGCCGAGGAAGACCACATCGTGATGAGCAAGGTGGTGGGCATTGGCGCCGGCTCGCTCGTCATCTTCGCGGTGGGAATCGTCTGGGCGTACGCCATCCAGGTCCGCACCATGAAGGAGGCCCAGCCGGACGGTCCTCCTCCGCGTCCGGCGGCCATGGGGCAGTACGAGGTGGGTATCGTCAACCAGCGCCTGTTCGAGCAGGACTGGCACGCCGAGGAGAAGATTGGCGGCCAGCAGCAGGCCCTGCAGGCCGGCTGGGGCGACCAGCCGGGCGTCAAGGCGCACCCCAACCTGGACGAGGCGATGAAGACCGTCATCGCCAAGAGCCGCAACCCGCCCCCGGCGCCTCCCGCGCCCGCCCCGCCGCCGGCTCCGGAGCCCACTCCGGCGCCGCGGCAGTAGCTTCCCTCACCTGCCTCGCGTAAGAGCCGTCCGCGATGATGTCCATCCTCTCCTACATCTCCCCGTGTGCCCCGCGCCGGGGGATGCTCGCCGTCGTGGCGCTGCTCGTCGCCACGGCGCTCCCGGCCTCCGCGATGCCGGGTGGGGGCAAGACGCCCCGCGCCATCGTTGAAGCACAGCAGGACGCGCCCCCGCAGCTCAAGGGTGTGGACGTGGAGGAGCACCTGGGTGAACCGGTGCCCCTGACGACCCGCTTCATCGACGTGAACGGCCAGGACGTGACGCTGGGCTCGGTGTTGCCCAAGACACTCCCCACCCTGTTGACGCTCGTCTATTACAACTGCCCCATGCTCTGTAACCTGGTGCTCAACGCCCAGGTGAAGTCCATGCGGGAGCTGGGGCTGGAGCTGGGCCGCGACTACGAAGCGGTCACCATCAGCGTCGACCCCGAAGACACCCCGGCGATGAGCAACGAGCGCCGGCGCAAGCACCTTCAGTCCATGGGGAAGCCGGAGAGCGCGCCCTGGCACTTCCTCACGGGCACCGACGAGCAGATCCACCGCATCGCCGACGCGGTGGGCTTCAAGTACACGTATGACGCGAGCACGAAGCAGTACGCCCACCCCGCGGTGGTGATGGTGCTCACGCCGGAGGGGAGCATCTCCCGGTATCTGTACGGGACGGACTTCCCCGCCAAGGACATGAAGCTGGCGTTGCTGGAGGCGGCCGGTGGCCGCGTCGGAACCAGCTTCGACCGCGTGGTGATGTCCTGCTTCAAGTATGACACCGCGACCCGGCGGTATGGCTTCTACATCTTCGGGTTCATCCGCCTGGGCGGCATGGCTGTCTTCCTCGCCCTGGCGACGATGCTGATCTATTTCTGGAGGCGCGAGCTGAAGAAAGGCGCGGCGGCATGAGCGAGCTTCTCAACAACCTTCTGTTCCTCCCGGAGAGCGCGTCCACGTTCGCGGAACGGGTCGACCTGCTGCACCACTTCGTCGTGGGAACGACGATGGTGATGTCGGCTGGCGTTGGCCTCGCGGCGCTGTTCATGTTCTTCCGGTACCGCCGGCGGATTCCCGACCAGGCAACCGAGTACGTCGTCCCCACGCTGAAGACGGAGTTCCTCTTCGTCTCCGTCCCGCTGGTGTTCTTCCTGGCCTGGTTCGGTATCGGCTTCAGGGACTTCACCTGGGTCACCACGCCGCCCAAGGACGCGATGGACGTCTACGTCATGGGCAAGCAGTGGATGTGGAAGTTCGCCTACCCGGAGGGCCCCAACGGCGTGAACGTCCTTCACGTCCCGGCCAACCGTCCGGTGCGACTGCTCATCACTTCCCGGGACGTGCTGCACTCGTTCTACGTGCCGGCCTTCCGCATCAAGATGGATGCGCTGCCGGGTCGCTACACGCAGATCTGGTTCGAGGCGACCAAGCCCGGCACGTACCAGGTGCTCTGCACCGAGTACTGCGGCCTGTCGCACTCGAAGATGCTCGCGGAGGTCGTGGTCCTCCCCCAGGAGGAGTACGACGTCTGGATCAAGGACCAGCGCCGCGGCCGGTTGCAGGACCGCCAGGACGCGCTCGCGGACACCTCGCTGGTGCCGCCGGTGGCGCGCATGGTGGACCAGGGCCAGGTGCTGGCCGGGACGCAGGGTTGCCTGAAGTGCCACTCGGTGGATGGCTCGGCGCACATCGGCCCCACCTTCGTTGGCATGTATGACCGCGTGGAGAAGCTGGATGACGGCCAGACCATCCGCGTGGACGAGGCCTACATCACCCAGTCGATGATGGACCCTGGAGCCCACCTGGTGTCGGGCTACCAGAATGTGATGCCGACGTATCAGGGCAAGCTGCAGGGCCCCGAGACGGCCGCCATCGTCGAGTACATCAAGTCGCTTCGCACTCCGAACGTCCGCGAGGGCGCCTCCGAGGGACCCGCCTATGACCCCATCCAGTAGCCTCGATACGGCGGGGGCCGCCCCGCACGACGAGCACCACGACGACCACCCGAGCTATCTGGTGGATGGCACCACCATCAAGAGCTGGCTCTTGACGGTGGACCACAAGCGCATCGGCGTGATGTTCCTGTTCTTCATCCTGCTGTTCTTCCTCGTGGGCGGCATCTTCGCGATGCTCCTCCGGGTGGAGCTGCTGACGCCGGGTCCGACCATCATGGACGCGATGACGTACAACCGTACGTTCACGCTCCATGGCCTGGTGATGATCTTCCTGTTCATGATTCCGGCGATTCCGGCCGTCTTCGGCAACTTCATGTTGCCGCTGATGCTGGGCGCCAAGGACGTGGCCTTCCCCCGGCTGAACCTCGCGTCGTTCTACATCTACCTGACGGGCGCCGTGTTCATGCTCTGGGGCATGCTCAACGGCGGCCTGGACACGGGCTGGACGTTCTACACCCCGTACAGCACGCACACGACGACGACGGTGGCGCCGGTGATGTTCGGCGCGTTCATCATCGGCTTCAGCTCCATCGCCACGGGCATCAACTTCATCGTCACCTGCCACACGATGCGCGCGCCCGGCATCACCTGGTTCAAGATGCCCCTGTTCGTCTGGGCCATCTACGCCACCAGCTGCATCCAGGTGCTCGCGACGCCGGTCATCGGTCTGTTGACGGTGCTGGTCGCGGTGGAGAACCTGTTCAGCTTCGGCATGTTCGACCCGGCGCGCGGCGGCGACCCGGTGCTCTTCCAGCACCTGTTCTGGTTCTACAGCCACCCGGCCGTGTACATCATGGTGCTGCCCGCGTTCGGCGTGATGAGCGAGATTGTCAGCACGTACAGCCGCAAGAACATCTTCGGCTACCGCGCGGTGGCGTACTCCAGCCTCGGCATCGCCTTCGTCGGCTTCTTCGCCTGGGGCCACCACATGTTCGTGTCCGGTCAGTCGACCTTCGACGCGGGCGTGTTCGGCGTGCTCACCATGCTGGTGGGCGTGTTCACCGCCATCAAGGTCTTCAACTGGGTGGGCACCGTCTACAAGGGCGCCGTCGACTTCAAGACGCCGTTCGCCTACTTCTGCGGCTTCCTGTTCTTCACCGTGTTCGGTGGCATGACGGGCATCGCGCTGGGCACGGTGTCGCTGGACGTCCCGTGGCACGACACCTACTTCGTCGTCGCCCACTTCCACTTCATCATGGTGGGAGCGACCATCATGGCCTTCCTGGCCTCCCTCCACTACTGGTTCCCGAAGATGTTCGGGAAGACGTACCACGAGGGATGGGGCCTGGTGTCCGCGGCGCTCATCATCCTGGGCTTCAACGCGACGTTCATCCCCCAGTTCCTGGTGGGCAACAACGGCATGCCGCGCCGGTACTATGACTACCCGGAGCGCTTCCAGGCCCTGAACGTGGCCTCCACCGCGGGCGCGTCGCTGCTCGCCTTCGGCTTCATCATCATCGCGTGCTACCTGACGTACGCGCTGGTGTTCGGCGAGGCCTCTGGCAAGAACCCGTGGCGCAGCAAGGGCTACGAGTGGGTGAGCGAGTCGCCTCCGCCGACGCACAACTTCGTGGGCCCGCAGGTGACCTTCCCCGAGGAGCCCCACTTCTACGTCGACCCGAAGAAGGCCGAGGTTCCCGATGCAGTCTAGCGCCCACACCGCCGACGGCACGGCCAACGTGCCGCGCCTGGCGGAACACTTCGCGTCGCTCGAGGTGCAGAACCATGCCGCCCGTCTGGGCATGTGGCTGTTCCTGGCGACGGAAATCCTGCTCTTCGCCGGCCTGTTCGTCTGCTACGGCTGCTACCGCTTCCTCTTCCCGGAAGCGTGGGCGGCGGGCAGCCGCAGCCTGGACCTGACGATGGGCACGGTGAACACCATCGTCCTCATCACCTCCTCGCTGACCGCGGCGCTCGCGGTGCACTACGCGAAGGAGGGGAAGAACAAGATGGTGGGCGTGATGTTCGCGCTGACCCTCGTGATGGCGGTGGGCTTCCTCGTCATCAAGTACTTCGAGTACGCGCACAAGTTCCACATCGGGACGCTGCCGGGCCGGTACTACTTCTACGAGGGGATGCAGATGCCCGGCATCACCCTCTACTTCACGGTCTACTTCTGCTCGACGGCGCTGCACGCGCTGCACGTCATCATCGGCATGACGGTGCTGGCGGTGGCGATGGTCCGGGCGTTCAAGAAGAAGGACTTCGGCCCCAACAACTACACGATGGTCGAGCTGGGCAGCATGTACTGGCACCTCGTCGACCTGGTGTGGATCTTCCTGTTCCCCATGCTGTACCTGGTCTGAGGGCGACACCACCATGGCCATCGCCAACGAATCCCATCAGGAAGAGAAGAACATGCACGCGCACCACGGAGCGGGCCGCTACTGGCTCATCTGGGGTGTCCTGCTGGTGTTGACCGTCGTCACCGTCGTCACCGGCCGCATGCACCTGCCGTCCTTCGGCCTGCTGCTCGCGCTCGTCATCGCCACGGTGAAGGGCACGCTCGTCACGCTGTACTTCATGCACCTGGCCGAGCACCGGGGCGCCAACCGCATCGTCTTTGGCGTCTCCATCGTCTTCGTGGTGCTGATGCTCATCATCCCGCTCGCGGACTTCGGCACCCGCTTCCGTGGCGCCAACCCGCCCGGCTCGCAGTACAGCGACCTGCAGCCCCCCGATATCGGCACGGGCGCGCAGCGCGGCCGGTTCGGCGGTGGGCTGAGGCCGCACCAGACGAAGGACACGCCCGAGACTCCGGAACCCGGGCACCACTGATATCCCGGGGCCTTTCAAAAGGCCCCTGCTTCAACCGCGCGGCGCCGAGGGAGACTTCCCCGGCGCCGCGTTGCTTTTGTCCGGTTACAGCGCCACTTCCAGGTTGAAGGCCAGCGCGGTGTCCGTGGACACCTTGCCTTCGGGCGGCTTGCTGTCGTGCTTCACCATGAAGCTGACGCCCAGGGACAGCGACTCGGTCAGGCCCACGGAGAGCTGCGTCTGGCTGTTGGCCAGCACGCGGGAGTCACCGATGACGCTCAGCAGCACCTCGGCGTCCTCCTTCAGGAGGACTTCCTTGGTGATGCCGTAGCGGAAGGCCACGCCGAAGCGCGGGCCGCCCAGGTCCACGTCCGGCAGGTCCATCCGCGACGGGTAGTACTGGAAGCGCGTCTCGCGCGCGTAGCGGAAGGCGAGGTCCGTGCGCAGGTAGGACTCGCGCTCGTCCTTCGACTTCTCGTCCCACCAGAGGACGCCAAGACCGCCTTCGCCGGAGGTCCGCGACTCGACGCTGCCCACGTGGTCCGTCAGCGCGCCCGCCAGCAGGTAGCCGCTGAGCATCTTCGTGAAGCGCCGGTCCCCGCGCAGCTCCACGCCCGCGTTGAGGGCCACCAGCTGCGACTCCGCCTCCTCCCCCGACACCTCCGGCGGACGGCTGCGGCCATAGTTGCCGAAGGCCTTCACGCCATAAATCCAGTGCTCGGTGGTGCGCGACGCGCTGGCCAGACCGCTGAACGTCAGGGTGGAGGCGTTGCCCGTCAGGGAGATGAGGCCCAGGCCCACGACGATGTCCCACTCCTCCTTCTTCTTCGCGGCGGCCGCGGCTGCGGCGGCTGCATCAGCATCAGCCGGCTTCGCGGGCGTGGCGCCGGCGGCGATGCCAGCGGCGCGCTCGGCGGCCTCGGCGGCGCGGGCACTGGCCTCGGCGGCGCGCTCGGCGGCGGCGGCGGCGCGCTCGGCGGCGGCGGCGATGCGCTCCTCCGGCGTGGCGGCGACCGGGGCGGCCTGCGGGGCGGGCTCCTGGGCGGGAGCAGTCGGCGCGGGCGTCTGGGCCTGCAGGGACGTGGCAATCAAGAGGGCTGCGGAAAGCATCGGTTCTCCAAGGTCTTCGCGGTGCCGGCGGACAGAGTCCCGGAGAGCACCATGCGTCCTTTGCCGCCCCCGGGGCCGGCGCGGCTCCCTTCCTGCTTCAAACACGCAGCGTGCGGCAATGGTTGATTGTCGTGGTTGTGCTTAATTCCAGGGGGGGCCCGCTACACCCAGGAGATTCGCATTTCATGAGCACCGCCCGAGTCGCGCTGCTGTGCACGCTGCTTCTGCCCGCACTGGCCGCCGCCCAGCGCGTCACCGTCCCCGTGGACGTGGGCGTGGGGCCCGCCGCGTACATGTTCTTCGGGCCCGTCTTCGACGACCAGCCCATCCACACCGGTGTGAAGCTCTCCGTTGAGGCGGTGCTGGACAAGGACTGGCTGAAGAAGAACCAGCGCGCCATTCCCACGCGCTATCGCAAGTACGCGAAGAGCGTGGACGAGGTCCGCATCTCCCCGTCCATCTTCATCCCCGACTCGTTCATCATCTCCCCCAAGCTGAAGAACACCGGCATGTATGGCGTCACCTGGAAGCCCCTGGGACTGGGCCTGCCATTGAGCTCGGGGCCGGTGCGGTTCTCCGTGGGAGGCGGCCTCTTGCTGACGTATGCGTATCTGTACTCGGACACGCTGGCGAATACGCACTTCCTGCGGCCGGGCGCCGAGCTGGGCGTGGACCTGGAGCTGCAATTCTCCAAGAACTTCCTCATCAGCCTGGGCTGGGAGTCCGCGCTCTACGTTCCCCAGGCGCTGGGGAGCCTGGGCCTGCCGGACCGGGTGCGCGACGGCATCTTCCATGTGGGCCAGGCGTACCTCCAGCTCCACGTCCGATTCCCATACACCACGCACCTGTAAGCCTTCCGGGTGGATGCGCCGGACGCCTGGGTGGCGCTACGTTGGCGTGACATGCACCTGGCCCTCGCCACCGATGCGCAGAAAGCCGAACGGGACCGCGTCACCCACGCCGCCTGGGGCTCGCCGCTCTCCGTGGAGCAGTTCCACCAGCGAGAGCTGCGACTGCGCGCCCACCCCTGGTGTCGGGAGGGGATGCGCACCTGGCTGTGGCTCGACGACGCGGGCCAGGTGCTGGCCTCGTGCGAGACGTTCCACACGGACAGCTACCTGCGAGGCCTCGACGGCGTGGCCACGCGTGGCGTCAGCCAGGCCATCGCCAGCGTCTTCACCGAGTCCGCGCTGCGGGGCCACGGGCATGCGACGCGGTTGATGGACGAGGTCGCCGCCCGACTGGAGCACGAGTCTCCCAACCACCACGCCGCCCTCCTCTTCTCCGACGTGGGCCCCGCGCTCTACCGCCGCTCCGGCTATCTCGAGGCACCCGCGTGGGACTGGCAGCTGTCCGCAGTCGGCGGCCTGTCCACGCACGCGGTGGACGCGCTCCTGTGTGACGGCGACGTGCCCGGAGTCGTGGCGAGGACCCAGCGTCCGGACGTGCCCTTCCTCCTCTGGCCGAGCGCCGCGCAGATGGACTGGCATCTGGAGCGGGAGCGCATCTACTCGGAGCTCCTGCACCGGCCCCGCCCGGAGGCGTGCGGCGCGATGGTGGGCAACTCCTCCGCGCTGTGGGCGATGATGGCCCGGTATGGCGAGCTGGTGGTGCTGCTGCTCGACGCGGAGTCGGTGAAGGACGCCGTCGCCCTGCTGGAAGCCGCGCGAGGCGTGGCCCACCGGGCGGGACTGGCTCGCGTGGTCATCTGGGAGGAGCCCGCCACCCTGCCCTGGGTGGCGCGGGTGCCCGGCGCCCTCCGCGTGGCGCGAGATGGCTCGCTCCCCATGATGCGGCCCCTGCGTCCTGGCCTGCCACCCGCCGAGCGCGTGGCGTTCTCCCGCGCGCTCTGGGTGTGACGCCCGGATAGGATGCGCGCATGGCCAAGCGCACGCGCATCATCGAGGGCACCTGGAACTGCACGTCGTGCGACGCCAAGGACATCCTGGCCCGGCACAAGCGCTGCCCGACCTGCAACAACCCCCGCGAGCTGTCGGGCGACGAGTCGGACTTCGACTTCGGCGACGTGGACGCGCAGAGCGGCAAGTCCCTTCGCGAAGGGGTGACGGACGACAAGGCGCTGGAGCTGGCGGGCGCGGGCGAGGACTGGTTCTGCGCCTTCTGTGGCGCCGCGAATCGAGGGGACCAGCCCCGGTGCAAGCACTGCGGCGCGGAGCGCTCGGCGGACGCGAAGGCCGCGCCGCTCCAGGCGTTCGACACGCCCGAGAGGAAGCCTCCCGCCGCGCCACCGCCGGAGACGAAGCCGCGCTTCACGAAGAAGTGGCTGTGGCTGGGCGTGCTGTTCTCGTGCTGCTTCAGCTCGGGCCTGTACGCCATGTGGGCCCGGACCCCGCACGACTTCCCCGGGGAAATCACCGGCACGTCGTGGAAGGTCGCCGTGACGCAGGAGCGCTTCACCGCCGTGCAGAAAACAGGCTGGGCGGATGAGCTGCGGCGGAGCAGCGCGCGGATGCCCGTCAACGGCGCGGGTGAGGTGGCGGGCGTGGACAACGTGCGGGACTGCGTGGAGCGTCAGCGAGGCACTCGAAAGGTGGCGGACGGAACAGAGCGGGTGTGCCGCTCCAAGACGCGCCGGGTGGCGTGTGGTACCGAGGAGAAGTGCCGCCGCCGGGACAAGGGCAACGGCTTCGTCGAAGAGGTCTGCGAGGACATCACGAAGTACTGCAACGAGCGCTACGAGGACTGTCAGAACGAGACGCGCTACCGCAACGAGCCCGTCTACGCGCGCCAGTGCGCGTATGACACGTATGAGTGGAAGCCCGTGGACCGCCGCGAGGCGACGGGGCAGGACGGCAACCCCGCGTGGCCCACGCTCCAGCCAGGCGCCACGGACCGACAGCACCGCTCGGAGGAGTACACCGTGCACATCCGCTACGAGGATGACGGCGTGAAGGAGACCGTGCTCATGCCGAAGACGGAGCGGGATTTCCTGAGGTGGAAGAAGGGCCAGGGTGTCGTCGTCACGGTGACGAACTCGGGGGATTTGAAGCAGGTCGTCCCACGCTGAGTCACGGAAGGACCTCCCTCATGGAATGCACCCGTTGTGGCGCCTGCTGCGTGGCTCCGGACATCGCCGCGCTCGACAAGCCGCTGGGGCTGCGCTGTCCGCACCTCACCCAGGACAACCTCTGCTCCATGTACGAGAACCGGCCGAGAATCTGCCGCGACTACCAGGCAGATGAGGTCTGCCAGGTCATCGAGGCCCCCACGCTGGAGGAGCGCGTGGGCAAGTACCTGGCCCTCTTCGACCTCACGGACGAGGCGAAGGCCGTGAAGGCGCGGGGCTGTGCGTCCATGAAGCGGGCCCGACTCCAGTCGCCGCCAGCGGGGCCCGAGTCACCCACCCAAGCGCCCGGTGGAGAACGACCCCGCTGACGGGCCGACACGGACCCTTGTCCCCGTCCCCCTCAGGGGGCTATCCCGGAGTCGTGAACTTCCAGCCGACCGAGCCCTTCGTCGCCGCACCGGGCCTGACGAACGAGCATGCGCAGACCATCTACGCGAACCTCGTGCGTCCCCGTCATGTCCCTCCGCTGAGGCGGGAGCGGCGCGAACTGCCCGACGGGGACTTCGTCGACCTGGACACCTTCGACGGCCCCGCCGGCGCGCCGCACGTGGTGGCGCTGCACGGCCTGGAGAGCTCGTCCCGGGCCGGCTACATCACCGCCATCCTCCGGGGCGCCGCGGAGCGAGGCTGGGGCGCCACCGCGCTCAACTTCCGCTCGTGCAGCGGTGAGCCCAATCGGCTCGCGCGCACGTACCACTCGGGCCACATCGACGACGCGCTCGGCCTCTTGCGCGACTTGGGCGAGCGCGCCACCGGGCCGCTGTTCGCCGTGGGCTTCTCCCTGGGTGCCAACGTGCTGTGCCGGCTCCTGGAGGACCAGGGCGAGGACGCACCCGTGAAGGCCGCGGCTTCCGTCAGCGCGCCGTATGATTTGGACGCTTGTTGCAAGAAGCTGGATGGCCCCGGGCCCATCCACCTGGTGTACCGGGAGCGCTTCTTGCGGACGTTGAAGGGCAAGGCGCGCGCGAAGCTCAAGCGCTTCCCCAAGGCCTTCGACGGCCGCGCCATGGAAGCGGCGCGCACGGTGCGGGCGTTCGACCATGCCGTCACCGCGCCGCTGCACGGCTTTGACAGCGCCGAGCACTACTACGCCGAGTCCTCCGCGGGCCCGAAGCTGCACGCCATCCGCAAGCCCACGCTGCTCATCAGCGCCGCGGATGACCCGATGCTGGAGGCCCCCGTCATCCCGCCCAACGCGAAGGACAATCCGCGCTTGAGCGTGGTGTTGACCGAGCACGGCGGACACGTGGGCTTCGTCGCCGGCCGCGCGCACCGCCCCCGCTTCTGGGCCGAAGACCAGGTGCTGGAGTACTTCGCGACGTTCCGCTGAGCGCGTGCCGCCCTCGCGCCGCCCGCGACGTCCCGTCAGGACGCAGATGCGTCCTGACGGGACACGTGGCCCCCGCTCCAACAGTCGCCCACGCCCGCCGCTCATCCGCTGACCCGTCGGGGCCCTGGTATGGGCTTTGCTGCTCGCAAAGCTCCATGAGCCATCAAGCACTCGCCCACCGCATCGCGGAGCTGACCGGAATGGCTCGCTTCGCGTTTTGCGTCATCGACGGCCCTTTGACATACAAGCTCAAGAGGTATGACGCCCTGGTCTGCTACTCGACTGGAATCGAGGGCAACCTGCCCGTCCCTCCCATCGTCGCCCTGCAGATGGCCTTTCGAGGCGGACTCACCCGCATCCACGTGCCGTCAGGTTACAGGCAGACGCGCTGGGAGATGGGGACCTTGAAGTTCCTCAAGCGCGCGGCGGAGGAAGTCAAACTCCTCGAGGGAGATGTGACGCGTTATCTGCTCATTGCATTCCCCATGGCGGGGAGCGACTGGACCCTCATCAACTTCCTGAAGGCCGAGCCGCGCAAACTGTCCACGATGGAGAGGGCAGGCATCACGAACTACCAGCCCCTGGGGCGCTTCAGAGCTCCGGCTCCAGACAGCATCGTGGGCCCCTCGCTCAACCTTCGAAAGCCGGGCGCATGGGATGCGACCGCGATCCGCGCGCATCGCTTCTACATGATGCTGGCGTTCAGCCTCCTCCATCACCGCGGGGAGCTCCTCCAGGGCCTGTCCGGCTTCGCGCAAGAGGGCAAGGGCCAGAGCGTGGGCGCGGTCCTGGTGGATGGCACGGGAAAGATTCTCTCGTGGTCCGTCAACACCGCCTACGACAACGCCTGCTTTCATGCCGAGGTCAATCTGTTGCACGCCTACCTCGGGCGACACCAGCAACTCCCGGACGGGTTCGCGATCCTCTACACCACGCTCCAGCCCTGCCACATGTGTGCGGGGCTCATCGCGAGGTTGATTGAGCAGGGACATGAACTCCAGGTCGTCTATGGCGAACACGACACCCATTACTCGGGGGGGCGGACGGTGCTCGACGAGAAGAACGCCCAGCTCTATCTGAACTCGACAGAGAAGTATTCGGGTGGGAAACCCAAGGCCGTTCGACTGCCCAAATCATTCGCCCCGACTTCATCGCGCTACATGCCCGACGAGTTGGAGAAGAGCTTCAGCAAGGCCGGCGAGCAGGAGGTCCACTCACGGCTCGTCTATCTTTTGGGAAGAAAAGGCCAGGAGAAGATTGTCTTCGACGAGAAAGGGTACTACCCGGGCCCCGTTCTCATCGAGCAGGCCTGGGAGGCATTGAAGCTCAAGCTGCGCAAGTACCTCGACCGGGAGTTCGACGACACCGATCTCTTCGAAGTCCGCCAGAATCTGAGTCAGTTGTCCCGGTATCTGTCTCAATGGCTGACCCATATGGGCCTTCGTGAGCCTCAGCCCCAGCGCACGGTGACTTCGACCCGAAGCACGTCGAACTGGGACGAAGGCAAACTCCAACACTTCACCGCGCCCGCATTCCTGCACGCGACCAACCTGCGTGAGGACGACGCTGAAATGCTCCCGTTCGAGTTCCCGTCGCCCCCACCTCAGCCGAGCATCATCCCTTCACCGAGCGACCTCAACAACGGGCCCTTCTCCTTCCTCTCGGTCTT
The DNA here is from genome assembly GCF_013336705.1 of Myxococcus sp. CA051A. Classification (NCBI taxonomy): domain Bacteria; kingdom Pseudomonadati; phylum Myxococcota; class Myxococcia; order Myxococcales; family Myxococcaceae; genus Myxococcus; species Myxococcus sp. CA051A. Next base: position 244,492 of record NZ_JABUMS010000013.1, read on the forward strand.
CCCCCAGCCTGCGCCGAGCCAGGGCATTCCGCGCTTCAGCTCCCGGCCGGAGCAAGAGGAGAAGAAAAAGGCCTCGGTCATCCTCGTCGACGTCACCAAGGACGAGGAGGAGGCCTTCCAGCCTCCGAGGGGGACTCCTCCTGTGTGGCAACCCTCGACCATCGTTATCGACCTCACCAAAGAGCTCTCTCCCGTCACCTCACATTCAGCGACGCCCACGAATCGGAAGCGGCCCCTGGAGGGCCTGAACGGCCCACCCAACATCTTCGGGAAGCAACCTTCCAAGCAACACACGACGAATCCGGTGGAGAAGAAGAGGAGGGTGGAGCACCCGGCGCCGCGGGCGCAGACAAACACTCAGCCCTCGTTTCCGCTCATGGATGGCGGGCAGCCCTACACCACCGTGGAGATGATGAGGGTGCATCTGACGCGCACCAAGCAGCGCACCGTGCGGCCTCCGGGCAAGGTTCCCAAGGCGCTCGTCTACCACGTTGGTAACTGCCCGAAGATGAGCCTGGTCCGCTACACCTTCCAGAGTGAAGAGGGCCTCATGGCCCTGCAGTATGGAGATGCCAGGGGCTTCAATGCCTGCCCCCACTGCCATCGGCAGTGAAGCAAGCCCCCGAGAACCGAAGCGCGGTTCAGCCGAAGGACAACAGGAAGCCCAGCTTCGCCGTGGGCCGCACGGTGCGCAGCATCCACGAGCGCTCTTCCCCAGGACCCACCGAGCCGCGAAGCGACTCGTCCAGGTCCTTCATGCTGGGACCGTACAGCTCCATGAAGCTGACGCCGCCGCGCAGGAAGAAGGTGATGCGCCCGGGCATGTTCAGCTCCAGCCCCACGAGCGCGCTGGCGTAGCTGTAGCCCACGCGCTCCATCGATGGCAGGGGCGGCAGGGACAGGTCCGCGAGCCTGCGCTCCAGACCCTGCACGTCCGCGGGCTGCGCATGACCGACGTCCAGCGTGAAGGCCGGCGAAAGCCTGCCGCGCATGGGAAGCAGCGTGAGCCCCGCGCGCGCGCCAGCACGGACGCCATTGTGCGTGGCCCCCAGGTGCAGCCGCACCGCGTGCGTGGGACGGAACGAGATGGACAGGCCCGCGCCCTCCGTCACGCCCGCATCCAGCATCAAACCAAAAGGCGCCAGCCGCTCGGGGTCCTGTGCCGCCCTCCGGCGCACCTCCACCCCATCCGCCGCCAGCGCCACGCGCGCCACGAGCACGAACAACAGCGCGGTCAACGTGGACAGCATCCCCATGCGTCGAGTCCCCACCCCAGCCCGCCGCGACGCTCCGCGGTCCCCGTCATCGCCAACCAACACCCACCGGACAGCTCCGGCGGCCCCTTGCCCTCCCAGGTGACGTCCCCCTGGCACCACCCTGCCCCGCCCTCCACCGCGCGACGACGCCTTCGCGCGTGCCACCCCGTCGTGGCCCCCATCCCCGAGGTGAATCAGGCTCCGGTGGAAACCCCCGCTTCCACCAGAGCCCGGCTCGCCCTTCCCGCCGCCCGTCCCCCATCCACCTGCGCCACCGCTCGCGAGTCCCGAAGCCCCGCCGCGCCTGTCGCAACCACGCCCCCTCACCGGCCCCCGTCCTGCTCCGACCCACTGACGAGCCTTGCCTCCCCACTCCAGGCACCGACTTGTCCCCGCCCGACCCCTTGCACGACGCGTCCCCGCCCCCATCGCCCCCCACCGGACCGCGTCTTCCCCCGCTGCCTGAACCCATAGCATTCGCCGTGCCGACGCCTGCGGGGCGCTCGAAGCCAGTGAGTACGCGCGGTTGCGGGGAGGCCATCGTCCTTGGGGATGAGGCCACCGGTCGGAACCGGAAAAATCTCCGGGCCTCCAGGGTGGGCGGCCTAACGTGCATGCGCGTTGTTTGCCGAAGGGGAGGAATCGCTTTGCGCCTGCAAGTCGTCACCACGGCCCTGCTCGCCCTCAGCGCGTGCTCACGCACGACGGAGGGGCCCTCGCCCGCGGTGGAGCGCATCGTCAACCCCCGCGCCCGCGTCAGCGAGCTTCCCCAGGTCTGCAACGCGCAGGGCGGGCAGACAGGCTGGAGCCTGGAAGTGGTGGGCAAGCGCTTCACGCCCGTCCCCGGCGAGGCGCTCACGGACACGCCGACGGTGGAGCTGCCCGTGGTGACGCTGCGAGGGCCATCCACGTACACGCTGACGCGGAGCCAGGTCTTCTACGTGCGTCCGGAGCTGCTCGTGCTCAACGTTCCCACGCGCGACAGCACGCCTCCGGTGGAGCTCGCCCCGGGCACCTATGAAGTGGAGGTCGCCAATCCCCTGGGCGGCACCGGCTCGCTGCCGGACGCGGTGAGGGTGGTGCCGCCTCCCACGGTGACTCGCGTGGTGCCTCCGGTGGATGGGTACACGGCCACGGGCACCAATCCCATCGTCATCGAGGGCAGCGACTTCCAGCCAGGCTCGTCCCCCATCATCGTCCTGCGCCGCGAGGGCGAGACCGACCTGCCGCTCTTCTTCGTCACCGTCGCCTCGACGACGCGCATCGAGTCGGAGATTCCGCCGGGCACTCCCGAGGGCCTCTATGACCTGGTGGTCACCCAGCCTGAGGGCTGCGCGGACATCGCTCCTGGCGCGGTCGACCTCCGCTATCCCCACCTGGGGGCACTCACGCTGACGCCCAGGTCCGGCGGCGAGCTGAGCAACACCGCCATCCGCCTCTTCAATGCCCCCACGGGCGACCAGCGCGGCTTCACGGACGCGCCGGAGCTCTTCGTGCTGGCGTCCTTGAAGACAGCCCCCTCCGTGTTGCAGCGCATTCCGCTGCGCGCGGTGACGCGGGTGTCGGCCAACGAGGTCACCGCGGAGCTGCCCACGTGCTCGGGCTTCGAGGAGCCTGTCAGCGACCCCAAGTGCCCCAACGGCCTCGCCCCCGGCGGGCCCTATGCGCTCGAGGTCATCGACCCGAGCGGCGCGGTGGGAGCGGTGCCCGCGTCGGAGGGCTTCACCGTGGTGGCCGAGCCGACCGCGACGCGCACCTCCGACGACGGGGCCCCTCCCCTGCCTGGAGCCCTCCTGCCATGAACGCACTCGTGCTCGTCGCGCTCACCGCGCTCGCCGCTTCCGGCTCGAAGTCCGCCGCCTCGACGGAAGGTGTCGGAGGAGGCCGCGTGCTGCTGGCGCCGAAGGTGGGCTTCTTCAAGTCCACCGCGCCGCTGGGGGGAGACCTCTACCTGGGCCTGGAGCTGGGCTACGTCACGCCGCTCTTGAAGCGACGGCTCGCGGTGGTGCTGGAGGTGAACTACCACCGGCCGCAGGCCTCCGGTGCGCTCACGGACTCACAACTGGGGGGCTTCGGCGCGCCGCCTCCGGATGGCCGCTACACGCTCGCGGTGCGCGAGGTCGCCTTCCTGCTGTCGGCGGTCTTCCGCTTCGAACGGGCCCTGGGTCCGCTGACGCCGTACGTGGGAGGTGGCCCCGGGCTGTACCTGCACCGCGCCACGTCCGACCTCTTCGGCGCCACCGCGTCGGAGAGCGGTGGCGGCCTGGGCCTGCAAGCGCTCGCGGGGCTGGAGCTTCCACTGGGCCCCGGCGGCCTCTTCTTCGAAACGCACTACCACCTGGCCCCGCTGGACTTCGTCACCACGGGCGATGTGAATGTCGGAGGCTTCCTCGCGGGAGGCCTGGGCTACCGCCTGCGCCTGTGAGGCTTCAGGCCCGTCCCACCGGCGGGCGCAGCACCCTCAACACTTCCTGGGCGACCAGGTCCCGGACCGCGGTCCTCAGCGCATCGAGGAGGTGGTGGAGGGATTCGGTGGTGTCACCCGGGGCGTCGATGACGCGCTCGTGGCTGCCGTCGAAGACGCGCATGCGGCCCGGCACCAGCGCGATGACCGGCTGCGTCGGGTAGCGCTTGCGCAAGAGCCCGAGGAAGAGCGGGTGGTCCTCGTCCTGCCTGCGCAGGTCCACCACCACGAGCGCGGGTGGTGACGAGGTGATGGACGCGAGCGCGTCGTCGGTGTCGCCGGTGGCGGAGATGGCCAGGCTCTCATCGTCGACCGCGAGGACGCGGCGCAGCAGCTCGCGCGAAGCGACATGGGGGCTGGCGATGAGGACGCGACGCATCTGACTGGAAACCTAACCCTTCCAGACCGCGATGGCCGCACCCGAGAAGGCGACCGCAGACCCCAGCACCCGGGCGAGCGTGGCGGGACGGTTCTCCACCATCGCATCCCAGACAAGGCTGGTGGCGAGCTGCGCGGCGATGAGCAGGAGGACGGAATGCACGGCGCCCACGCGGCCAATGGCCCAGGGCATGCCGACCACGATGACGACGCCGCACAACCCGGGCAGCAGGTGCCAGAAGGTGAAGCCGGAGAAGCGCCCCTGTGCGGCGGCCTCGGGCCACAGGCCGGGCACGGAGCGCGCCACCGCGTACACGGCGAAGGTGGCCACCGTCGCAACCACCATGTTCATCAACACCGCGCCCAGCAGGCCCCACTGGCCGGCGAAGCGCTTGTTGAGACCACCCTGGGCGACGACTGCCAGCCCACACAGCAAGGGAACGAGCGAGACAAAACGCATGGGCGCGGGTGGGTATCCCGAACGCGGGGCCTCCTGCAAGGAGACATGCGCGGCCACGACTTCCCTCTCGCCTTCGCGATGTGGCTGGCGGAACGTGGATTGACCGGCTAGGTCCCATCGGCGCCCATGGACGGCTCCTGCGAGCTCCACTTCGACTGCGGCACGCTGGTGGCTCCCACGCTGCCGGATGACGCGCGGCTGCTCGCCCTGTTCCAGAAGGATGGTCGCACGGGTGTGTACCGCGCGCCGGCATGGCACTACCGCGACGTGGTGCTGCGGCTGCGGGAGCTGGGCGTGGGGTACGACGACCGGGCGAAGCGCTTCGAGCCGCTCGAGATGGCGCTGACCGTTCCCATCCAGCCGTTTCCCCACCAGAGCGCGGCGTTGGAGGCGTGGACGAAGGCAGGGGGACGGGGCCTGGTGGAGCTGCCGACGGGCGCGGGCAAGACGCTGCTGGCGGTGCTGGCCATCGCCCACGTGAAGCGGCCCACCCTGGTGGTGGTGCCGACGCTGGATTTGATGACGCAGTGGCAGGGCGTGCTCGCGCGCCACTTCTCCGTGCCGGTGGGGATGCTGGGCGGCGGGGTGAGTGACCGACAGTCGCTGACGGTGACGACGTACGACTCGGCGGCGATGCAGACGGAGTTCCACGGCAACCGCTTCGGCCTGCTGGTCTGCGACGAGTGTCACCACCTGCCGGCGCCGAGCTACCGCTTCATCGCGGAGGGCTCGTTGGCGCCCTACCGGCTGGGCCTCACCGCGACGCTGGAGCGCACGGACGGCGGGGAGCGGGTGTGCGAGGAACTGCTGGGCCCACGCGTACACCGCACCGACATCCGCGAGCTTCAGGGCGAGTACCTGGCGCCCTACGAGGTGAAGCAGGTGGCGGTGCCGCTGACGGCGGACGAGAAGGCTCGCTACGACGAGGCACGGGCGCTCTATCTCAACTTCGTGCGCAAGCTGGGCGTGCGGCTGTCCGCGCCGGATGGGTGGGCGCGCTTCCTGGCGCAGAGCCAGCGCAGCGACGAGGGCCGGGCCGCGTATCGCGCCTACCGCGAGCAGCGTCGCATCGCCCTCACCTCCAGCGGCAAACAGGAGGTGCTGTGGCGCATCCTCCTGGAGCACCGCGAGGACCGCGTGCTCGTCTTCACCGACGACAACGAGACGGTGTACACGCTGGCGCGAAGGCTGCTGCTTCCCGCCCTCACGCATCACACGCCCGTGCCGGAGCGCAAGGCGCTGCTGGCGGCCTTCTCCTCCGGGGAGCTGCCCGTACTGCTCACCTCACGCGTGCTGAACGAGGGGGTCGACGTGCCCGAGGCGCGCGTGGGCGTGGTGCTCAGTGGCAGCGGCAGCGTGCGCGAACATGTGCAGCGGCTGGGACGCATCCTGCGCAAGCGCCCCGGAAAGCGCGCGCTCTTGTACGAGGTGTGCTCCGCGCAGACGGCGGAGAGCGGCATCAGCGAGCGGCGACGTCAGCACGACGCCTATCAGGAGGAACCCTGAGGTGCTGATGCCCGCGCGACTCACCGTCGGGGCTGGACTGGCTCGCCGCGTCCTGCCACGAGGCTGCATATGCTGACGCGTGAGCTGCTCGCCTTCCGCGTGAGCAAGGGCGTGCTGCGCCCCGCCTTCGTGAAGCGCGACGATGAGGCACTGCTGTCCCTGGCCTCGGAGCTGCTGGCCACCGTGGAGTCATCCCGGGGCGAGACGAGTGACGACGTGGAGGAAACCCTGGGCCTGTCGGCCGGGGCCTTCACCCGCCCTAAAATCGCGCGCGGACTGGTGAAGCTCGTCCTGGACCGGCTCGTCTTCGAAGAGCCCGCGCCCGGCGCCTCCGAAGCCCGCTGGGAGCGCTTCACGACGGCCGCCCGAACCCTGCGCACGCTGCCCCCCGACACCTCCGTGGAGGGTTACGAGGCACGGCTGGAGCAAGCCCTCGGAGTGCCCCTGACGGACGCACGGGCCGCGCTCTACGCGGACCTGCCTGGGAATCGAAAGCTCCTGGGCTGGGATGGCGAAGCCCCCACGGCGCAGGTGCTCGTGGACCGCTACAACCTCGCGCTGGCCCAGGGGCCGCTGCTGTCGGCCAGGCGCCTGACGCTGCGGGCTCGCTCACCGGAGCTGCTGCGCGTGCGCAAGGTGCTGCGATGGCTGAAGTTCTGCCGCCTCGTCGCTGAGGTGCGCCGCGATGGTCCGGACTGGGAGCTGGAGGTGGAAGGGCCTGGCGCCATGTTGGCGATGCAGAAGAAGTACGGCCTGCAGCTCGCCTCGTTCCTGTCGGTCGTCCCGGTGCTGGAGCGCTGGGAGCTGAAGGCCACCGTGGAGCCTTCGCGCCGGCAGGCCACGCTGACCCTGAGCGACAAGGACCCGCTCGTCTCGCCCCTACCCGCCGCGTTGGGCCACGTGCCGGAGGAAGTCATGTCGCTGTCCGCGAGCTTCGCGGATGACGCGTGGGAGCTGGACCTGACGCCGCTTCCCCGACACGTGGGCGCCGCGAGCCTGTGCGTGCCGGACCTGACCTTCCGTCACCGCGCGTCGCGCCAGGAAGTCGCGCTGGAGCTCTTTCACCCCTGGCACGCGAGCGCCCTGACACGCAGGCTCGCGGAGCTGCGCACACGACCGGACACAGGACTCCTGCTCGGAGTCGACCGCGCGCTCCTGTCAAAGGAGCCCACCGAACGCGAGACGCTGGAGGCCCACCCCCAGGTGGTGCTCTTCCACGGGTTCCCCTCCGCGAAGAAGCTCCGTGAGCGGCTGGGGAAGCTGGAGGCCGCGCGCGCCAGCACGTAGCGCACGGCCGGGTGTCAGCCGTTGCCCTTGGGCCGGAACTGCGCGGCCAGGACACTCAGCAGGCGGATGGCGCTGCGGTCCAACTGCTTGGCCCGACGCAGCAGGCGGCGCAGCTCACCGGACTCGCCATACTCGCTGGGAGGCTCCGCGGCCCACTTCACTTCCTGGGTCGGCTTGAGGCCCAGCGCTTCGTCCGCGGAGATGGAGAGCACCACGCACAGCCGGCGGAAGGTCTGGATGCTCGGCAACATGTGGCCGCGCTCCAGTCGCCCGTAGACTTCACTCGCGATACCGATGCGCTCCGCGACGTCGGCCTGCGTCAGATTCAGGCGAGTCCGTGCGAGGCGCGCAGCTCCTCCGAGGCGGGATGCGAGGGTCTTTTCCATGTTCGTTAACCTACCGGGTCCGCCCATGTCGATATGACTTGAGAGGTTGGCATCCAAGAACTTCCCAGGTAGTCTTATGGGAACCTGACCTGAGGCGTTCCCCTCACCGTGACGGCGTCGAAACCGATGACCGCGAAGCCCGTACTCACCTTCTTGTTCGTGGACGAAGACCCGCTCGCGCTCGCGGCGCTGCGGCGACTCGCGAGGGACCTGCCAGGTGACAAGCGCTTCGCGCGCGACATGACGGAAGCGCTCGCGCTCGTGCAGGAGGAACCGCCGCGCGTGGTGGTGAGCGGAGACCTGCTGCCGGATGGGGATGGACTGGGCCTGCTGGAGCAGGTGCGCGCGCGCCACCCGTGTACGGCCTGCGCGCTCCACGCGGTGCGCCCTCCGGCCAGGCCGTGTCTCCGGGGCATCACCTGGATGGACCGCGCCGCGCCGCCCTCGGAGGTGCATGCGCTGCTGCGGGCCCTGGGCGCGCGCCCCTGGACGTGCTCGGCCTGAGACAGGGACACCTCACGGTGCGGCGCGCCTCCGCCACCCGCGTTAAGGTGGCCCCCGCTCCGCCATGAAGCTCTACGCCATCAGCGACTTGCATCTGCGCCACGCCGACAACCGGCTGGCCCTGCAGACCCTCCCCTTCTTCCCGGACGACTGGCTCATCGTCGCCGGCGACGTGGGCGAAACCCTGTCCGAGATGGACTTCATGCTGCGCACCCTGACGGCGCGCTTCCGACAGGTCATCTGGGTGCCGGGCAACCACGAGCTGTGGACCCTGCCCTCCGAGCAGCCCCCGCTGAAAGGCGACGCGCGCTACCAGCGACTGGTGGCGCTGTGCCGCAGCCACGGCGCGCTCACCCCCGAGGACCCCTACCCGCGCTGGCCCGGCGAGGGCCCGCACCGCGTCATCGTCCCCATGTTCCTGGGCTACGACTACTCGTTCCGCCCGGACCACGTGCCGGAGGACAAGGCGCTGGAGTGGGCCTGGGAGGATGACCTGCTGTGCACCGACGAGGTGCTGCTGCATCCCGAGCCCTATCCCACCCGCTCCGCGTGGTGCGCCGCGCGCGTCGAGGCGACCCAGGCGCGGCTCGACGCCCTGCCCGCGGGCTGCACCACCGTGCTCGTCAATCACTACCCGCTGCGCCACGAGCACGTGCGCCTGCCGCGCATCCCCCGCTTCTCCATCTGGTGCGGCACCAAGCGCACCGAGGACTGGCACGCGCGCTACCGGGCGGAAGTCGTCGTCACCGGCCACCTCCACATCCCGCTGACGCAGTGGCGGGATGGAGTGCGCTTCGAGGAGGTGTCGCTCGGCTACCCCCAGCAATGGAAGCACCGGGGCGGAATCGAGCGGTGCCTGCGCGAAATCCTGCCGGGCCCCGCCGTCCGCCCGCTCTGACGAACCCCGCACATGACAAAGCCCCGGACGTCCGTGAGGAAACGGACGACCGGGGCCTGGTCCGGCGCGACCCGAAGGCCGCGCCGGTTACGTCAGGTGCTTACTTGTGCGACGCGATGAACGCGATGCCGTCGTAGCCACCCTTGGCGCCGAAGACCTCGATGTAGTACTTGCCGGCCGGCACGTTGATGAGGTTGCACACCTCGGACTGGTGCTCCTTGACGCTGCGGCAGTCGTAGTCGAACTTCGACGGCGCCGACGCGAGCTTCACGTAGATGTCCGGGTTGCCCTCACCCTCGCCCGTCTGGATGTACAGGCTGTTGGTGCCGGTGCCGGGCTTGCGCTCCGGAACCTGGATGGTGAACACCCGCGACGAACCCGCCGCGCCAGAGAGGTTCTTCACGGCCACGCCGCTCTGCACGGGCACGTAGCCACCCTTCCAGGTGACGGTCAGCGTCACGCCCGTGTAGGGGCTGAAGCCGTTGAGCATCACGTACCACTTGCCGTGGTTCGGCGTGGGGAACGGGCAGCTCTCCGCGTTGCCCGAGCGGTACGGACGGCAGTCGTACAGGCTCGTCGTGGGAGCATTGCCGTACCGGACGTACATGTCCGCGTCGCCCGTGCCACCGGAGATGGTGAACGTCAGGTCATACGCGCCTTCCGGCACCGTGACATCCCAGTACTTCTTCTCGCCGCGGCCACCGGAGATGTTCGAGATGGGGACGTCCTTCTCGATGGGGTCCGAGACGACGATGATGGGCACGCCGACGCCCGTCGCCTTCCAGGCGTTGCTCACCGACTCGATTTCAGCGGCGGTGTAGCCCAGCTGCGCCGCGGCCTGCTCGGTGGCGAGCTTGGCCGCATCGAAGTTGGAGCCGGCCAGGAGGATGTCCCGGTTGGCGCGGTAGAAGATCTGCCCGGCCTTCTCGATGCCGATGCCCGCAACCACCGTCGTCGTCTTGGCGCGCGGGTGCGTGCCACCCTGCGAGAGCAGGTAGAACGCCAGGTTGGGGATACCGGAGCTGTAGTGCACGTCCACGCCGGAGGAGTAGTCCGGGTAGTAGTCGAGCGAGTCGCCGTCCTGCGTGGGGTTCGCCATGTAGCGCAGGGCGTCGTTCGGGATGGACGGGGTCCAGATGTCGTCGCCCACCAGCCACGTACGGTTGCTGACGACCTTGCCATCGCCGAACCACTCGCACACCGCGCCGAAGATGTCCGACATGGACTCGTTCAGGCCGCCGGACTCACCGGAGTAGGTGAGGTTGGACTCGTGCTCCGTCACGGCGTGGGTCAGCTCGTGCGCCGTCACGTCCAGCGAGTTCGCCAGGTTGCTGGCGTTCACGCCGTCGCCATCGCCGTACACCATCTGGGTACCGTCCCAGAAGGCGTTCACGTAGGCGACGCGGTGGTGCACGGTGCTGATGAGGACGCCACCGGTGTTGTCGATGGAGTCACGGCCGTACAGCTCCTGGTAGCAGTCGTAGACAGTGCCCAGGTGGTCGTAGTTGGTGTTGACGACCTCGTCGGCGTGCTCGGGCTGCCCCTCGGAACGAGCCAGCGCACCCGGCAGGGTGGTGGTGTTGTTGCCGTTGTGCAGGCGGCGGTTGAGCGCCGTGTGGACGCGCGGCAGGCGGGCCATCACGTCGCCGTTCTTCGCGTTCACGAGCACGTCGTCGCGAACCGGCGTGCCGTCGCGCTTCTCACCCGTCTGGGTGAGCTTGTACGCGAGGATGAGCTGGTCGGAGTCGCGCCAGTAGACGAGCTCGCTCTCCTCCTGGATGACCAGACCCTCGTGCGTCTCACGGTCGGCCTGGAGGGACGCCTTCGCCACCGACACATCGACGCCGGCCTTGGTCTCGGCCTTCAGGTCGCTGCGGGTGTTGGTGTTCGCCGCGTAGACCTCGCCATTGCGGGCGTGGATGCGCAGCTCGCCGCCCAGCACGGGGATGTTGTTGACCCGGATGCCATAGCGGAAGTGGCTGTCACCCTGAAGGTCCGTGTAGGCCTTCTTCAGGAACAGGTCGCCCGTGTTCAGGTGGAACAGGGGAGCCACGGCGGCTACCGCGGGGGCCAGCTCGGCCTCACGCATGGACGCCGCGCCCGCGGGCGCAATCGCGATGGGGCTCAGCTTGCCCGTGATGAACGTCGGGACGTCGGAAGCATCCCGCGCGAGAATCTTCGTCCCGGACTCCAGGGCCGCGGTCTTGCTTGCGGTTTCCTGGGGCTTGGCCTCGGGAGCAGGGGTGGACTCATTGCAACCAACAAGGAAGGACAGCGCCGCAACACCAAGTGCACCGCGCACTCGCTGATTCACCATTGTAATCCTCCTAAGCGGAAAGATTAGGAAGCACAGTGCCACGGGATGGTTACGTATTTCAAGGTTGCGCGATAATTTCACTAAGTAGCCTATTCTTAAATTACGAGTTTTGGGAAAAATACCCATGCATTTCAATGACTTATGGGTGCCCTACCCACTGCTTTCACGGATTCATGCGACGTAGTGGGTAACCCTAGCCCCCTCAGAATTTCCAGAAAAAAGCGTGACCGAAGACAGTCAGCCAAGGTCCGCGCGCGAGGCCCCGGGCAATTTCGGCGGCAATTTCGACAGGAATTGAGGGTGGGAGGGATTCCGGCGTCCGAGTGGTGCGGCCATGCGTTTTCAGGCTCGCGCTCTACCACTGAGCTATCTCCCGGAAGACAGTCGGGAGAGCTGGATTCGAACCAGCGACTTCAAGCACCCAGGGCGTGTAGGGCTGTACCGGCCGGACGCCGGAAATCCTCTCGGGAGACGCGCGCCCCGCGCCGCGCCTGACGGGGAGTTCCACGGGGCAGCCACCGTGTGTCCCTTTGCGGATGCGCTGGGGTGCGCGAGGCTCCCGCGCTGGGAGGAAGGGACATGCGCGCACTTCAGTTGCAGCGACTGGAAGGACCCGAGGGCCTCACACTGGTGGAGGTGCCGGAGCCCGATGCGGCGGATGCGGTGCTCATCGACGTGGTGGCCGCGGGGGTGAGCTTTCCGGACCTGCTGCTGACACGGGGGCAGTACCAGTTGAAGCCGCCCGTGCCCTTCGTGCCGGGCGTGGAAGTGGCGGGCGTGGTGCGCTCCGCGCCCGCGAGCGCGACGGTGAAGCCGGGCGACCGGGTGATGGCGTTCAGCTTCGGCCTGGGAGGCTTCGCGGAGGTGGCGGCGATTTCGCCGGACATGGTGTTCCGCATCCCCGCGCGGTGGAGCTTCGAGGCGGCGGCGGGCGTGGTGATGAACTACCACACGGCGCACTTCGCGCTGCACCGGCGCGGGCGCTTGAAGGCCGGCGAGACGGTGCTGGTGCATGGCGCGGCGGGCGGCGTGGGAACAGCGTCCGTGCAGGTGGCGCGCGGCGCGGGGGCGCGGGTGCTCGCGGTGGTGAGTGACGAGCGCAAGGCGGAGGTGGCGCGCAAGGCCGGGGCACACGAGGTGCTGCTGTCGAGCGGGGACTGGCTCTCGCAGGTGAAGGAGAAGACGGGCGGACTGGGCGCCAACGTGGTGGTGGACCCGGTGGGCGGCGACATCTTCGACAAGAGCCTCAAGGCGCTGGCGCCGGAGGGACGGCTGCTGGTGGTGGGCTTCGCGGGAGGCCGCATTCCCGAGGTGGCGGTGAACCGGCTGCTCTTGCGCAACATCGACGTCGTGGGCGTGGCCTGGGGCGGCTTCCTCCTCCATGAGCCGTCGGTGACGGCGACCATCGCCAAGGACCTGGAGGCGATGGCGGACCAGGGCATCCTCGAGCCGGTGGTGGGCAGCGTCTTCCCGCTGGAACAAGGAGCGCAGGCCCTGCGCGAACTGGAGAGTCGGCGCGCGACGGGCAAGGTCGTCCTGCGCATGCGGCAGGGCTGAGCGACGCGGGGGCGAGCGGGGGAATACCGCTCGCCCACCGAGCATGCGTCCCTTCGGCCCCGTGCACCGCCTCGCTGTCGTCTTCGGGCGTCGTCCGCAGGTTGCTGACAGGAGGTGTCAGCGCCATGGCGGACGACCCCATCATCGACCGGCAGCACCAGCGCGAACGCGAGCAGGAGCGACAGCGGCTGCGCGAGCAGGAGCAGAAGGACCTGGAGGTGGAGGCGCGACGAGGCGCTCGGCCCCTGGAGGGCTACGCCGGAGGGCACACCACCTGGGCGAGCGCGCAAGATGACGCGGAGGCCTCCGTCGTCCACGCCCACGACGCGGAGGAGTCCTGGGAGGCCAGTCAGCGGCAAGCCCGCCTGGTGCCCGAGCCCTCGGGCCGCGCCGTCGAGGAAGAGGAAGAAGACGCACCTCCAGAGCGCGACTGAGCCAGGGGGCAGCGACTAACGTCCGCGCCGTGCCCTCGACTTCGCTTCCCGTTCCCACCGTGCTGCAGCCCGACGAGGCGCGGCGTTACCTCGTCGGACACCTGGGACTCGCGCGCCCCCTGTTTCCTCCCGGGGCGCGCGGAGTTCGCGCGCTCCTCAAGTCGCTGCGCTGCATCCAGTTGGACCCGCTGGATGTCATCGGCACCAACGCGGACCTGGTGGCGCTGGCGCGCGTGGAGGGCATCGCTCGCGGCGACGTGTACCGCCACCTGCTGCCGGGCCACGCCTTCGAGCACTTCGCCAAGGAGCGCTGCCTGCTGCCCGCGAGCGCCTTCCCGTACTACCGCGAGCGCGCGGCCCAGGCCCCCTGGTGGCGGCTGGAGGAGCGGCTCAAGCGCATCCCCGAGCCGGTGTTGCACGCCGTGCTGGACGAGGTGACGCAGCGAGGCCCGTCCTCCTCTCGCGAATTGAAGGACCACGGCGCGGTGGTGCCCATCGACTGGAGCGGATGGAAGGGCACCGCGCGCGCCACCGCCATGGCGCTGGAGGTGCTCTGGACGCGCTGCCAGGTGGTGGTGTGCGGACGCGGCCCCGGCGGCAAGGTGTACGACGTGCCTGGACGCGCCCTGCCCCGGATGGCCGACGCCCGGGTGAAACACACGTTCGAGCGCTGGGCCCTGAGCGAACGCGTGGAGGCCGCCGGCCTCTTGAGCCGCGCCAGCGGACCGCACTGGTCCATGCTGTCCGACGTGCGCACCTCGGCGCTGCCCGACACGCTGGTCGCCGAAGGGCTCCTGGAGGAAGTCACCGTGCCGGGCTCGCCCCGACGGTACCTGGCGCCCTCGGGATTTCGGGAGCGAGAGTTTCCGGAGCCCGACGCTCGGATGCGAATCCTGGGGCCGCTGGACCCGGTGCTCTGGGACCGGGGGCTGGTGAGCGTGGCGTTCGGCTTCGACTACATCTGGGAGGTCTACAAGCCCGCCGCGCAGCGACAGTGGGGCTGGTACGTGTGTCCGCTGCTGCACCGGGGACAGCTCGTGGGGCGACTGGAAGCCCGCGTGCGCGAGGGCGTGCTCCAGGTGGACAATCTCTGGCGCGAGAAGGGCGTGAAGCTGGACGACGCGGCGCTGGACGAAGCCCTCGCGCGTCACGCGGTCGCCTGTGGCGCGGAGGTCGCTCGCAGGCCCCGCGCCCGCGCCGCGTCCTGAGCCCTCAAGGCCGCTCAGGTCGGCGGCTTGGGCAGCTCGCGCTCCAGGGCATCCGCCGCGCCCGCGTCCCGCAGGACGCCGAAGCGCTGACGGGAGCACGCGAGGAGCTGCCCCGCGTAGACGGTGTCCGACAGCGCCCCCACGAAGTCGCCATGCTCCGCGAGGGTGCGGGCCCGCTCGTCCATCAAGTGGGCGAGGATGCGCGCCTGCTCCGCGTGCGCGAACAACCGCACGACGGAGCGCGCATCGAACAGCGTCAGCGTATCCAGCTCCATGCCGAGCGTCGTGAGGCTGGCCTCTCGCAGACTCTGGAGGCTGGCCTCCAGTGAGCGCTCCGCCCGATTGCGAGCGAGGTCCGGGGCCAGGCGACCGAGCTCGCGGAGGGACTGGAGGACGATGACCTGACGCAGAAGGGGCATGCGGGGGAGAACTACACTCCGGGCCGGAGGAATCATCCAGTCCCCCTGTCCTCCTTTCCCACGAGTCGGCCCCGCGTCGCCCGCCCCGCCACGACACCCGGTGGACCGCCCCACCGGAGCCGCGTCACACTCCGTGAAATGCACCGCTTCCGATGGGTCTTCTTCGTCCTGCTTCAGTCGCTCGTCGCCCAGGCCGCCGAGTACCGCGTGGGCCCGGGCCAGCCTCTCGCCAGCATTGGCGCCGTGCCCTGGGAGTCGCTCCAGCCCGGTGACACGGTGTTCATCCATGCCCGCCCGACGCCCTACGCGGAGAAGTGGGTGCTGGGTGTGCGCGGCACGGCCTCCGCGCCCATCACCGTGCGCGGGGTGCGCGACGCGGCGGGCAACCTGCCGGTCATCGTCGGGGAGAACGCGACGACGCGCTCGCAGCTCAACTTCTGGAGCGAGCAGCGCGGCATCCTGAAGATTGGCGGCTCCAACACGCCCGCCGACACGATGCCCGCCTATCTCGTGGTGGAGGACCTGCACCTGCGCCGCGCACGAGGTGCGTTCACCGGTCGCAGCGGGGCCTCCACCTACAGCGACAACGCGGCCGCCATCTTCATCGAGAAGGGCGAGCACCTCACGATTCGCGGCTGCGTCCTGGAGGACAGCGGCAATGGCCTGTTCGTCGCCAACGAGACGTCGGACCTGCTCGTCGAGCGCAATCACATCCTCGGCAATGGCAACGTCGACAGCATCTACGAGCACAATGCATATACCGAGGCGCTCGGCATCACCTTCCAGTTCAACCGCTTCGGGCCCCTGTGCTCGGGGTGTCTGGGAAACAACCTGAAGGACCGGTCCGCCGGCACCGTCATCCGGTACAACTGGATTGAGGGCGGTAACCGGCAACTCGACCTGGTGGAGTCCGACAGCGTAGCCGTTCGCGCGGCCCCGTCCTACGCTCGTACGTTCGTCTACGGCAACGTGCTGCTGGAGCCCGCGGGCGCCGGTAACCGGCAAATCATCCACTTCGGCGGAGACAACGGGACGACGGCGGACTACCGCTCCCAGCTGTACCTCTTCCACAACACCATCGTCTCCTCGCGCACGGACCGCACCACGCTGCTGCGGCTGTCGACGAATGCCCAGACGGCGCACGTCACGAGCAATGTCGTCCTGGTGGCCGCGGTGGGAGGCAACACGGTGTCGCTCACGGACGAGGCTGGCACGCTGCGACATGGCGGTAACTGGTACAAGCCGGGTTACGTCTCCACCTTCGGCACGCTCACGGGCTCCGTCGTGGACACCGGCGGTAACCTCACTGGCACCACGCCCGGCTTCGTCAACCTGGATGGCCAGGATTTCCACCTCGCCTCGGGCTCGCCGCTGCGCGGGGCCGCGGTGGCGCCTCCCTCCGAGGCCGCGTCCCTCACAGTGGACTGGCAGTATGTGAAGCACGTCGCGGCGGAGGCACGCACCGTGACGAGCCCGGGACACATCGGTGCCTACGGGGATTCTTCGGGACCGGTGACCGGGACGCCGGATGCGGGCCCAGGCACTCCGGACTCCGGGACACCTGACGCGGGGCCGGGGACTCCGGATGCTGGGGCGCCTGACTCGGGAACGGATTCACCCGGGAAGTCCAACGATGACGGGGGTTGCGGAGCAACGGGCAGTAGCTTCGCGGGTCCTCTCGGGCTGCTGACCCTGGCGGCCCTCGCGCTTCGCCGGAAGTGGGTGCGGGAGTAGGCCCTGGCAGCCCTCGCGCTTCGCCGGAAGTGGGTGCGGGAGTAGGCCCTGACTTCCGGAGGGAGCCACGTGCCGAGCTCTTCACGGGCACAGCACGCCTGTGTGCACGGGGGCTGCGCGCCCCCTGCGCTGACCTCGACCGTGCCCCTTCTCGCGACTCCAGGGGCCTTGGAGCCAGGCGAGTGAGGCCCCCTGTACGAGATGCCGGAGAGGCTGCGAGACTCCTCCGCGGTGGTTGACTCCTCTGCCGTCCCCTCGGCCCCTCCCGTGAAGCCCGTCCGCCGTGTCGCCAGCCGACGCGAGCAGGGCGTCGTCTTCTCCGTGTCCTTCCTGTTCCTGCTCGTCCTGGAGGCGCTGTTCCGCCGGTTCACGACGGACGGGCTGCGCTTCCAGGCGTGGAACTCCGAGCGGATGATGCAGACGCTGTCGCTCCGGGAGCTGCGCGACGAGCCGGTGCGCTCCCTCTGGTATCTGCACATCCAGCCTCCCCTGCTGGACGTGTTGCGCGCGGTGCTCGGAGGGCTTCACGGCTCGCTCGACAGCGCCGCCCTGGTGGACGCCGTGGACCGGTGGAC
This sequence comes from Myxococcus sp. CA051A, assembly GCF_013336705.1. NCBI lineage: Bacteria > Pseudomonadati > Myxococcota > Myxococcia > Myxococcales > Myxococcaceae > Myxococcus > Myxococcus sp. CA051A. Next base: position 261,875 of record NZ_JABUMS010000013.1, read on the forward strand.
CTACGTCGCCTGGGCACTGGTGTTCGCGGCGACCGTGACGCTCGTCTTCGCCTGGGTGCATCGAGTGGCGGGGAGGGCCGCCGCCATCGTCGGCGCGGTGGTGACGGCGCTGCATCCTGGCGCCCTCGCCTTCGCCACCTTGCTGGACAGCACCGCCGCGAGCGCCCTCGCCTTCCTGTGGTTCTGCTTCGAACTGTGGCGACTTCAGCGAGAAGGAGGCTCCATCGCCCGGCTCGCCACCGCGTCACTGGTCCTCTTCTTCCTGCGCTCCATCTTCCAGTGGCCCTTCTTCCTGCTCGTGGCCCTGTGCCTCGCGCTGAGGAACGTTCCCCTCCGGCGCGTGGGACGGTACGTCGCGCTGGTGGCGCTGTTCGCGGGGCCCTACGTCGCCAAGCAGCTCGCGCTCTTCGGCACGTCCATGACGTCCACCTTCGACGGACTCAACTTCTGTCGAGCCATTGGCCTGGGCGAGCCGGACCTCGGCGCGATGCGCCTGCCCTCGAACGTGCTGCCCACGGGGCTGCCCTCCCCTTCGAGCGCCGCCGTGCTGCGCCAGGACGAGAAGCTGGGGGGTTACTACAACTACAACCACCTGGATGCCCTGCGCTACTCGGCGGGGCTGAAGTACGTGTGCCGCCGGGCGCTGCTCGAACAACCCCTCTCCACGACGCTGGCCTCCTTCGCGGAGAACGCCTCGCTGTATGGCGAGCCCTCCAGTCGCTACCAGCCCAATGTCCTGGTGGACCGGCTGCCGTGGCGCGAGCCGCTCGACTTCTTCTTCTCTTCACCCGTGCTCTGGCTGCTGCTGCTCCTCACGGGGGGAATGGCCGCGAGGCGACTCGAGGGCCGAGCGGCCTGGCTCCGCGTGGCTGGACTCCTGCTGCCCGTGTTGTACGTCGCCACGGTGAGCATCCTGTTCGAGAAGGGCGAGAACATGCGGTTCAAGTACTTCATCGAGCCGGTGCTCCTCGTGTTCCTCTGTGTGGAAGGCTCACGACTCGCCGCGCGGGTCATCGCCCGGTTCACGACACACACCGTGCCAGTGAAGACACACGAAGGCTCCGGAGTCGGTTGACGCCCGCGCCTCTGCTAGGCTGCGCGGCGGAACATGAAGGACCTGGACGCCATCCTCCGCGCCCGCGCGCACTCGCGGGGCCCCTGGGTACTGGCCACGGTGGTCGCCGTGTCCGGCTCGTCATACCGCAAGCCCGGCGCCCGGATGTTGATGGGCGAGGACGGCTGGCTCGCGGGTGGAGTGAGCGGCGGCTGCCTGGAGGCAGACATCGTCCGCAAGGCGTTCTTCTGGACGAGCACCGGCCCGCGCGTGCTGCGCTACGACTCCACGGGAGAAGGCGCCGAGGACGAAGGGGGCCTGTCCTTCGCGCTCGGCTGCAATGGCGTCGTGGATGTCTTGCTGGAGCGCTGCGAGCCGGGCCCCGTGGATGCGCTCGCCTTCGCGGCCGAGGCACGAAACCTGGGACGGCGAGCCGTCGTCGCCACCGTGTACCAGGGGCCCACGCACGCCGTCGGTGCGCGACTGATGTTGCGCGATGACGGACTGGAGGCCGGTCACATCGCGGGCCCCCTGGGGGACGCCGTTCGCGAGGCGGCTCGCGAGGCGCTGGAGGTGGGGCGCACCTGGAGCGGCCCGTGTGGCGGCGCGGACGTGCTGGTGGAGGTGGTGGAGCCTCCGCATGCGCTGGTGCTCTTTGGCAGCGGCTTCGATGTGGCGCCCGTCGTGGTGCAGGCGGCAGGGTTGGGATGGCAGGTGACCGTGGTCGCGGATCGCCCCACGGAGACCTTGCGGCGCCGCTTTCCCCTCGCGCACGCGGTGGTGTCCGCGAAGGCGCGCGAGGCCGCCGCGACGGTGCCCCTGTCTTCACGCACGCTGGCTGTGTTGATGACGCACAGCCTGCCCCAGGACCAGGAGCTGCTGGCGGGCCTGCTGCCTCGGGCCCTGCGCTACCTGGGCGTGCTGGGGCCTCGCTCTCGCACGGACAGACTGCTCGCTGCGCTCTCTCCGGCGCCCAGCGCGGCGATGCTGGAGAAGCTGCACGCGCCCGTGGGGCTGGACCTGGGCGCGGAGGGCGCGGAGGAGATTGCCCTGTCCATCGTCGCCGAGCTTCAGGCCGTCGTCGCGGACCGAGAGGGAGGGAAGCTGCGCGAGCGACAGGCGCCCATCCACACGGCGGCGACGCCTCCCGTGCGGAAGCTCGCGTGACCGCCGAGCGCGCAACGGTGGGCGTGGTGTTGCTGGCGGCGGGAGGCTCCTCTCGCCTCGGGCACCCCAAGCAGCTCGTTGTCCATCAAGGCCAGACGCTGGTTCGTCGCGCCGCCGAAGCGGCCCTCTGCCTGGGTGGGCCCGTCGTCGTCGTCCTGGGCGCTCACAAAGAAGCCATTGCATCGGAACTCACCGGGCTGCCCGTTCGAACCGTGGCGCATTCCGACTGGGCACTCGGCCCGGGTGGCTCGCTGGCGGCGGGACTCGCGGCGATGCTCGCGACAACCGACGCGCCTGCCGCGGAGGCCGTGCTCGTCATGCTGTGCGACCAGCTTCGCGTCGATGCCGCGCATCTGGCGGCGCTCGTGGCCATGTGGCGAAGCACCGGTGCCCCCGTCGTGGCCTCCGAGTACGACGGGACTCGCGGCGTGCCTGCCCTGTTCGCTCGCTCGGTCTTCGCGGAGCTGGAGTCGCTCTCCCCCGAGCAAGGTGCGCGCAAGGTGATTGCCCGTGAGCCCTCGCGTGTCGCCACCGTCCTGCTCCCGGGCGGCTCCGAGGACGTGGACACTCCCTTGGACCTGGCCCGGCTGAAGTAACCAGCGAGCCCTCCTGGCCCAGCTCCTGCTGGAACTTCCGGAAGCGATGGCCGTCGTGAAGATAAGGCCCCTCGCGCGTTCCCACCCACAGGAGCCCCACCCAGTCGCGCAGCACCTCCGTGACGACTTCCACGGGGAAGACACGCGAAACTCCCGCCTCCTCCTCGGAGGCGCCAGCCAGGAGAAGCCACAACAGGAGGACGAGCGGTCTTGGCACGCGAGGCGCTGACAGAGGCAGGGGCCCCGGACGGCAGCAAGGTCGCGACCTCGCGTCCGTCCGCCCTTACAGTCGCCCGCTGTTCAACTTATGCTGTCCGCAGGGTGGCACGCGGAGGGCACCACATGGCTCACGCCCGCGGCCACCGCCCAGGGGGGAATACTTCATGGAGAAGAAGGACCAGCAGACACTCATCAAGGTCGGCCTGGGCGTGCTCGCCTTCAAGTGGTTGTCGGGAGAGTTCATCTTCCTGTTCTCCATCGGCATCCTGCTCGCCATTGCCTCCATCGGCATCGTCATCGGGCTGGCCGAGTGGTTCCTCAAGTACGGCCTCATCGCCCTCGGCATCTACGTCATCTTCGTGCTGACGCTGCGCTGGCTGCACGGCGGCAAGAAGCAGCGCGACCTGTCCGACCTCCCCGACTTCGAGCAGCTCACGGCGTCCTCGCGCGCGAAGGCCGAGCGGCTCGAGGAGATCGACCCGGACGAGGCCCTGGCCCGCTTCAAGGCGGAGCACCTGGCGGAGCTCCAGCAGCCCACCCCGCCGCTTCGCAAGCCGTGAGCGTGAGCGCATCGACAGCGCGGACGTGTGGCCTCCGGCGCCCAGGTGTGGCGACGTGAGGCACCTGGCCCGGCGCCCCCTGCGATGGATGCTGCTCCTCCTCGCGCTGTCGATGCTCGTGCTCTTTCCCCGCCTCATCGACGCGCTCAAGGCGCTGGAGCACGAGCCCGTGGAGCTCAAGCCGGGCTCGCTCCTCGTCGCCAGACCCGGCCGCGTGTCTGGCGCCTTCGACGAGACGGTGGTGTTGCTGCTGGACGCGGGCGAGGCGCGGAGCACCTGGGGGCTGGTGCTCAATCGCGTGCGCACCCAGGAGGACCAGCCGCTGCCCGTGGGCGTGGACCGCTGGGGCGGGCCGGTCCGCGCGGAGCACCGCATCACCCTGACGCTGCGAAGGCCGCCACCCGAGGGAGCGCATCCCCTGCCAGGCGGCCTCTCCTGGTACGAGGGGAGCCGGGAGCCTCACCTGCCCGTCGGCGCCTCGCTCACCTTCGAGGGCCTGGCCGCCTGGGCCCCCGGACAGCTCGAGGAGGAGCTCGCCCGGGGAGGCTGGTGGGTGATGGAGGGCCGCGCGACGGATGTGTTCACCGCGCCGGGCTCGCTGTGGGTGGAGCACGCCGCTCGACACCTGTGAGGGCGTGACGCACTCCCGCCTTCCTTCGTGCAGCCCCGCTCATGGGACGCATGGGAATCGCACGGCCTGGATTCGTCGACCTCCGGACACTGCTGCAATGCGGCGACGCCGGTACGGCTTGGGAAGGTCCTGGCCCGTGACTACCTCCCCAGGGCCCCGCCACTCCGAGACGGTTTCCCATGCGACAGCTCCGCTCCCCTGCCCCGTTCCACCTCTTCTCAGTCCTGGCGCTGGCCACCGCGCTGACCTCCACGTCCGCCCTGGCCCAGCCGGCGGCGACGCCGCTGGAGGACAATCGCCGCATCACCCTGGGCTACATCGCCATCGCCTATGAGCTGGGCGCGGTGTTGGACCCGACGCTCGAACCCGGCGGCGCCAGCGCCGTGCGGCCCAACTGGTTCACCTTCGCGCCCCACGCCTCGCAGACCGGAGGCGAGGGCATGTTGGGCACGGCCATCGCGAAGCGCATCATCGCCGCGGCGCGTGGGCAGCCCTCGCTGTCGGTGCTCCATGCGCTCCAGCGCGTGGGACTCAACGCCCAGCTGCGCGTCTCGCCCGAGCAACTGGGGTTGGAGCTGGTGCTGCGCGGACTTCCCATCGACGCGGCCTCCTCGCTCGCCGCGCTCATCACGTCGCTCAACGGCGCGGCGCTGCTGGACGTGCGCACGCTGGCCGCCACGGCCGCGCGCTTCGCCGCGCTCTACTGGAGCGCTCCGGGCTTCTGGCCGCTCGACAAGGCGGAGAGCATCGTCATGACGCTGGAGCGCACGCTCCACGAGGGCAACCTCGCCATCTTCACGGACATCGGCGGCTCGGGGCAGCTGTACCTGGACTGGCGCCGGGGCGCGGGCGCGGTGACGCCGGAGCGCGTGCTGACGGAGTTCACGCTGGTGGACTCGGTGCCCGCGCAGGCCTCGCAGGCGTATGCCTACGCGCTGGCGCACGCATACGACGTCCCGCGTCCCTACCTGTTCGAGCAGGTCTTCCCGGGGATGCACTACAAGAGCCTGCTGGTGGCCGCCTTCGCGCTCTACGAGAAGGCCCGCGTGGCGCCGACACCCGCCGAGCGCGACGCGCTGGTGGCCATGGGCAACAACTACATCGCCTGGCGCGAGCAACATGACATGGCGCAGCCCGTCTTCTCGCCCCCGGTGCCGCGACCGGACGAGGTGTCGCGCGTCGCGCTGCTCCAGATTCTCACCCCGCTGTTGCGCACGGAGTTCGGCACGGTGGTCTGGAACTACGCCGACTATGCGTACAGCCAGCCGGACCGCGATGGGAATCCCCTGACGTCTCCGCCCACGGAGTACAACTGGGCCGTCTTCATGGACCGGTGGACGGGCATCCTCTACGCCTTCGACCAGGCGTACCTCCAGCCCACGGGGCTGTGGGTCATGCCGACACCCATCGAGGACCCGACCGCGCTTTCAGGCGGGTCCTGAGCCGCATGCCCCGTCCGCCTCGCGGAGTCAGCCGGAAGAGGGGTCGAAGCAAGCTCCGGTGGATGGCCCGGCGTGCGGACGCAGGCCCGCGTCACGATTCTCCGAACAAAGGAGGCGACTTGACGCATTTGGAGCGCCAGGGGACGGTTCAGTTCTACATGAACCCCGCGCCGTCCCCCGTGTCCGGCTCCTCGAAAGACACCTCCCACGACCCGCGAGTGTTGCCCGCCGCCGCCGCTGACGAGGCGGGCCTCTCCGCCGACGCGCGCCTGAGTGTGCTGCGGGAGATGATGAGCGAGGCGTTCCTCTGCCTGGACGCCCATGGGCGGATTCGAGAGGTGAACGGCCGCGCCGCCGCGCTCCTGGGCCTCCCCGCCGACCAGCTCCGGGGACAGGAGCCGTGGGTGGCGGAGCCCGCGCTCGCGGGCACGTCCCTGCATGAGCGGTTGATGGCCGCGCTCGCCACCCGCGAAGGCGGACGCTTCCTGGCGGAGCTGCCCTCGCGCACCTGGCTGGACGTGAATGTCCAGGTCGTCGGCGAGGAGACGTGGGTGCTCGCGGCCGACATCACCCGCCGGCAGCGCGCGGAGAACGAGGTGGCGCGGACCGAGGAGCGCTTCCGTCAGCTCGGCGAGCGCTTCCAGGTGGCGCTGGACTCGGCGCAGATGGCCGTCTGGGAGACGAACCTCGCCACCGGGCAGGTGTTCCGCTCGGAGGGACATGACCGTCTCTACGGCTATCCGCATCCGCTGACGGAGTGGACCCACGAGAGGTTCATCGAATCGCTGCATCCGGACGACCGGCCGGGCGTCCAGTCGCAACTGGATGACATCTTCGCGGGCAAGACGGATTCGTACACCTCCACCTTCCGGACGTACTGGCCGGACGGCTCGTGGCACTGGCTCACCAGCCGGGCCCGGGTGCTGCGCGACGCGACAGGCAAGGTGGTGGTCATCCGGGGCGCCATCCTGGACATCACCGCGCTGAAGGAGACGGAGTTCGCGCTGCAGGAAGCGGTGCGCACGCGCGACGACTTCCTCTCGCTGGCCAGCCACGAGCTGCGCACGCCGCTGACGTCCCTGCGGCTCCAGGCCCAGCTGCTGCGGCGCATGAGCGAAAGCGCGCCCACGGAGACGCTCGGCTCGGTCAAGGTGCAGGCGAAGCTGGAGGCCACCGAGCGACAACTGCGCAGGCTGAGCGCGCTGGTGGACAACCTGCTGGATGTCAGCCGCATCCGGACGGGCAAGCTGGACTTCCACTTCACCGAGGGCGACCTCGCGGCCGTCGTCTCCGACCTCGTTGCGCGCTTCGGAGACGAGGCCCGTCAGACAGGAGTGCAGCTCAATGCGTCGGTGGAGGGGCCGATGATGGGCCGCTTCGACCGGCTGCGGATGGAGCAGGTGGTGAGCAACCTGCTGTCCAATGCCCTGCGCTACGGCTCGGGCAACCCCGTGTTCCTCTCGCTTGCGCGCTACGGCGGCACCCTCCGCTTGATGGTGCGGGACAACGGGCAGGGCGTCCCGGAGAAGGACCGCGAGCGCATCTTCGAGCGCTTCACCCAGGGCGACAACGCGCAGCGGCGCGGAGGCATGGGGCTGGGGCTCTACATCGTCCAGCAGATTGTCGAGGCCCACGGCGGCCACATCCGCGTGGAGGACTCGCCCGGCGGTGGCGCGACGTTCGTGGTGGACCTGCCGCTCTAGGACGCGCCGGGCTCGTCGCGGACGAAGGCGAAGCCCCGAGGCACCTCCAGGCGATAGCCCGGGTCCTCGAACAGAAGGCGCGCGCCGGTGCCCTCCAGCACCTCCCGCAGGTGGCGCACGTGGACGCGCAGCGCGTTGTCGTGCAGGCGGGGGTCATAGTCCGCCTCCCACATGGCCCGCACACACGCCTCCTTCGACAGCGTGCGCCCGGGTTGGCGAGCCAGGGCGTACAGCAGGCGGCGAGGGAGCACGCGCGTGGCCAGCGAGACGGTGTGGCCTCCGGCTCGCAGGGCATGGTCCCTGGCGTCCAGCACCACCGCGTCCGAGGCGGCGACGGGCGCCTCGACGGCGAGCCGGGAGCCGTCGGACGTCACCACCCGCAGCGAGGCGAGCGTGCGCGCCAGCTCCGGAATCAGCTCCGGGTCCGCCGCGCCTTCCGACGCGGAGCGCGCCGCCGCCTCCATCGAGCCCCGGACCTCCGTCGCGCGCTCGGAGAGCCGGTGCAGCATGGCCCGGGACAGGTGGGCCAACGCGCGCTCCATCGCGAAGTCCTCGCCTCGCGCGAGGGGCTCCAGCGACGCCAGCAGTCCCTCCGCGCGCACGCTGTCGCCCGCCGTCGCCGCGGCCAGCGCCGCCAACGCCCGCTGTCGCGCCGCCACGCCCGGACGCACCTCGCGAGGCTCCACGGCGCCAGGGCGCTCCACCTGCCGCAGTACGTCCGAGGAGCGGGCCGTCTCGGCGGCGCGAACCAGTCCCTCGGCGCCGCGCGCGCGTGCATCCGCCGCCGCCTCGTCCAGCAGCGCCAGCCCCTCCGCGCGCCGCCCCAGCTCCAACAGCATGCGGCCCGCGCCAACGCGGGAGAGGTGGTGGACGAAGAGATAGCCGCCCTGCTCCGCGCGCACGGCCACCTCTCGCAGACCGGCCAGCGCGGCGCGCCGCTCGCCCCGCTCTCCGAGCACCAGCGCGGCGATGCAGTCCAGCTCCAGCGCGAGCCTCGGCGCGCCCAGCTGTCCCAGCCGCTCCCGCACGCCATCCAGCGCGGCCTGCGCCTGCGTGAAGCGCCCCAGCCGACTGAGGATGCCCGCGGACATCGCGGCCACCAGCGGCCCGCGCGAGTCGAGCGGCGCGCCCTCCAGCAAGGACAGACACTGGCTCAGGGGCTCCTCGAGCCCCTCGTCCCGGCCTTCAATCCAGCACATCAGCGCGCGGGCATAGGCGCACCAGCCGAGCACGCGCTTGTCGTCGGATGCGGCGCACGCGGCGTCCAGCATCTCCAGGGACTCATCCAACCGGCCCTGGAAGAAGCGCAGCGCGGCCCAGGCGAGCAGTTGCTGGAGGAAGACCTCCGCGTCGCGCGGCATGGGCATGGACCCGAGCGTCCGCTCACACGCGGGCAGCTCCAGCGAGAAGAGGGCCACCCGGACCAGCACCGTGCCCACCTGCTCGCGCAGCCCCGCGCCCCGCGCATCCTCCGCGTCTCCCAGTGAGGCCAGCAGCGCCGCGAGCTCCGCGTACGCGCGGCGCAAGTCCAGCAGCCGCACCTGGGCACGGGCGCGCGCAAGCCCCACGTCCGGTGTGCACAGCGCGGGCGGCAGCGAGCCCAGCAGTGCCAAAAGCTCCCCCGCGGCGCCCTGCCGCACGAGGGCCTCCGCCTGCTCGACGACGAAGGAACGGCGCTGCTCATGGCGCCCCAGTGCCTGGAGATGGCGGCACATCGCGCGCACCCGCACCACTTCCGGCAGGGGCTCGCGCGCGAGCAACCCCAGGAGCGCTTCGTGCGCGGCGCGTGCCTCGTCGGCGTCGAGCAACGTCTGGAAGGCCTCGCGCACCAGGTCGTGGACGCCGTGGCGGCCCCGCGCGTCCGTCTCGACGAGGAGCCGGGCGGAGAGCCGCCGCAGCGCCTCGCCCGCCGCCTCTTTTGGCAGCACGTCGCGCAGGGCCGAGGCGGGCAGTGGCAGCTCCGACAGGGCCAGCACGGCGGCCACATGCCGCTCGTCCGGAGGCAGCGCGGCGAGGGCGGCGCGCACCGGCTCCTCCACGTCCGCGTCATTCGCATGCGCGCGCCTGAGGAGGAACGGCACGCCCCGCGAGCGGGCCCACGCCGCGGCGAAGCCCTCCCGCGCGCCATAGAGCGTGTCCAACTGCCGCCACAGCAGCTTCGCCGCGGCCTCCGGCAGCCCATCCAGCCGCAGCTCGAAGCGGTCCGGACTGGTGGCCTGGCGCGGCACCTCCTCGCGCGAGGTGGCCAGCAACGCGCCCTGGCGCAGCCGCCCGCCGAGCCCCTCCACCAACGCGAGCCGCTCCTCCGGCCGCAGCACGTGCAGGTCGTCCAGGACGAACAAGGCCCCGCGCGCCTCCAGCTCTCGCGCCAGATCCTCCAGTCGCGAGTCATCCGACAAGGCCTGGGCCACGGGCGCCTCGCGCAAGAGGCGGCGCGCGTCGTCGACCACGGCGTCCAACGTGTCTCCAGGGGCGATGCGCCGGTGGACCACCGGCCCCCGGTGGCGCGCCGCGACGGCGGCCACCAGCGCGGACTTGCCCACCCCTGGCAGCCCATAGACGACGCCGGTGCGCACGCGCTTCAGCAACGTGCCCAGCCGCTGGAGCTCCTGCTTGCGCCCCACGAAGACGGCGGGCGGCCCCAACCCTCGCGGCGTTCCGGCCCGCGACGCGTCCTCTCGCGACGCACGGGCAGCGCGCGAGACGGTGCCTTCAGTGCGCCTGCGTCGACTGCGGGGAGAGGGCGTTCCGGTGGGCATGATCGACCTCGGACCGACTCAGGAACCGCCCTCGCCGCGCGGCGCTCGCTCGCCCTCACGCGGGGTGAGAAGCGACAGGGACAGCGTCTCGGGCGTCACCGCGCGGCCAGGTCTCATGTGCCCCAGCCTGACACACCCTCCGGCCGTATCCCTATGTCCAGCCGTCAACGACTGAGGGTTCGCCACTACGCGGAATCCGCCCACCCTGTGGGCCAACCCCAGACATCGTGTGTTTCAGGGTCACTCCGATTTTTCACAATTTGTCGCCCTCCGAGAAGGAATTGGCGCGCGAAGCGAAACAACTCGAAGTGAAATCGCGCATCATTCCCCAGCGTCCCAATGGCCAGGGAGCAAGCAGCCTCACCTGGTCAGCGCGCCATTGGGATTTCCGTCCGGAGGGCGCTCCGATGTGGATTGAAACCATCATCATGCCCCGGGAAGAGCGTGGGCCTCGACAGCCCCCGCCGCCCCCGCGAGACAGGCGTGCAGTCCTGCTCGCGGCGGGAGAGGAGAGCCGCGCCTTGCGAGACCAGGTGATGGGGTTCCTGAGCGCGCATCACCTGCTGGGAGCGGTGAAGTGGATGAGTGAGCCGGGCTTCCTTCCCCTCGTCACCCTGCACTGCACGGAGCGCGCCCTGGAGAAACTCCGCGAGGCCGCTGAGTTCGTCGTCGGTTGCGCGGCGCCCGTGGATGCCTACCAGCCGCTGACCACCACGGAGCCGGAGCTCTCTTCTTCGGAGCCGGTGTCCATGGCGGTGCCCGTCTTCGCTCGCTATCCCTGATGCATGGGCGCCCTCTTTGGCGCCACGCCTCACACCTGGGCCGCCGCCTCTGACTCCAGCAGGAACGCGCCCAGCTCCAGCACACGCTCCGCCACGCGGGCCGCATCGCTCGCGGAGGTGCAGAGCCGGGTGATGGCCTCTTCCGCGGACTCCGCGCTGGCCAGCCCGCGCACCCACTCCGGGGTGCCATCCTCGCCGGCGGGGTGTCCCTCCTCGGCGGCCAGCATCCAGTCCCGCGCGCCCTGACGCAGCCGCTCGGCCTCGTCCGCCGTGAAGACGAGCACCGCCGTGTCGTCATGCGTCGCGGTCCTCGGGTGGACCCGGCGCAGCGCCTGCACGAGCTGGTGGGCCACCCCCGTCAGCGTGACTTCGTGGACGTGGCTGTGCGCATCGCCCACCTCGCCCCGGCTGCGCAGGATGAGATTCCCCAGGAGCGCCGTGTACTGGAAGTCCTCGCGCCCGGTGCGCTCGTCGGTGGTGAAGACACTGGCCTCGCGACCGAGCCACGACTCCGAGCCCACGAAGCGGGCCTCCCCCACCACGACTCGCACCGTCGCCGTGGAGACGCCGCGCGCCTCGCACACCTCGTCGGAGAGCGCTCCAGCGGAGAGCAGCTGGTGGTACGCCGCCAGCCCCTCGTCCAGGGTGACGTCGAAGTCCACCTGCCACCCCGTGAAGCAGAGGTCGTCCCCCGCGATGCCCGGACCCGCGGCGGCGCCCCCCACGCCGCGCGCGAAGTCCTGGAGCACCGACAACATCCCCGTGGGGCCGACGAGGACGCGGACGGTGCGAGCATCCCGCGCCGGCAGGAGCCATGAAGTCCCGCTCGCGAGCACGGCGAGCTCCGCCGTCCGCCCCCCAGCCATCGGCGATTCCCCCGGACCGCCCCAATCCCCTGTCATCGACTTCCCCCTGAAGTGAATGCTTGGGGAGTTGTCGTCCAAACCGGGGCGGAGGTGGAATTAAACCGAGTTAAATCCGCCGCCCCGCCCCCCCGACGCCACGTCACGCGAAGTGCTCGCGGAAGGCGCGCGGGTTGGGCCCGTCACCGCTCCGCTCGTACACCGCGAACACCACGCGCCTGAAGGCGCCGGGCAGGGCCGCCAGGGCGAGCGAGAAGGCGTTGGCGACCTCCACCGGCTCGTTGCGGAAGACGCCGCAGCCCCATGCTCCCAGGACGAGGACCTCATGGCCCTGGTGCGCCGCCACCTGGAGCACCTTCAGCGCCCGCGCGCGCAGCACCTCGTGGATTTGAGGCCGCAGGCCCACGTCCACCCGAAGCGCCTCACCGGCATTGGGCGCGGGCGCGGTGAGCACGGAGAGGCAGAAGGGCCGCTCCAGCAGCTCCAGCGAGTCGCCCCGGAAGAACGGCACGTCCGGCGAGTAGATGAGGTGGTCGGTGTACAGCATCGAGCGCTCGGCGCGATTCGCGTCGTAGTAGCCCCGCTGCGCGAGCAGACACGGATAGAGCGCCGAGCAGCGCGCCAGGTCCTCCTCCTGCGCCTTCGCGCCGCCCAGGAAGCCGCCGCCCGGGTTCTTCGCGGAGGCGAAGTTGAGCGCGGCGACCCGCGTCTCTCCTTCCTCCTCCACCAACCGCCGAGCGGCCTGCCCCGTCTTCTCGCCCGTGACTTCGATGTGGAGGTCCGGACGCTCCAGGCCCGGCGCGAAGGGAGGGAGCCGCCCGAAGTCGTCGGGCCGGTACAGCAACGTCCCGCTCACGGCGAGCGCCACCAGGTTCCCCAGCGAGACGCTCCGCCCCGAGGGCGCCTCATACGTCCCCAGCTCCGCGATTCGCACCGTTTGCCGCGCCAGCTCCTTCAACGACATGACCCGCTCCTGACAGACCTCCGCCGCGAATAGGCGGCGAGACTTCGTGTTAATTACACACGAACCATATCAACCCGTCCTGACAGGTGTCGCGCGACGGGGAGGAACGAGCCGCCGGCCCCGGGGTGCGCCAGGGCCGGCGGTGAGGCCGGGTGCTACTCGCAGCCGACGCGCTGGGTGCGGCTGACCACCAGGTTGTCGACCCACGTCTCGGAGGCCGACGGCCCCTGCGGATGCACGAAGCCGTAGCCCACCCAGAAGTTGTTGAAGGAGCGCATGCCGATGTCGGTGAAGTCGTGGGCCAGCGCGCCGTCCACGTAGACTCGCGCGTTGCCGTGGGTGCTCGACGCGGTGGGGCGGCGCACCTCCCACTCCAGGCAGACCCAGCGGCCGGTGGACATGCCCAGGTTGACGGGCGGGCCCTGACGATTCCAGCCCTGCCCCGTCCTCGCGGACCAGTCATCGAGCGCGAACCCCGTGTCCCGGATGACCTGCAGCTCGATGCCGCCGAAGTCCGAGTTCGTGTCGGAGAAGAGGACGAAGTAGGTGCCCATCTGCCCCTGGTCGCCAGGGAAGGCGTTCATGAACACGTGCGCGCGCACGAAGAGCTGCGTCTCGAACGGGGGGATGCTCTTCATCCAGCGGGCAATCGCCTCACCCTCGCCCTGCTTCTCGTCGATGCCGTCCTCCGTCACGATGTGCAGCGAGCGCGCGCCGGTGTGAGGCTTCGTGCCGTCCGCCTCGATGGTGGAGTGCTCGCGGCCGACATCCCAACCCGCGGAGCCGTTCTCGAACGTCTCGCAGAGGATGGCGCCGGTGGGGCAGGACGCGTTGCCCGTGCCGCCGTCGCCCGGGTGGCTACCGGCGTCGGTGCCCGAGTCGGTGGGATTGGAGCCACCATCATCGCCGGGCTTGTCATCGTCATCACCGGAGCACGCCGGCATCACGCCCCACGCCAGCAACGCGATGGGCAGCAACAGAGTGACTTTGAAACGCATAGGGTCCTTCCAGGTTCGGGCGCGAGGCCCGGCCATGTCTGACGGAGCGCCCCGCGGGGCCGGGGCTCGCTCTGGGGGTAAGGAGGCGTGGCGGGCTCCCCGGGCCGGCGCCAACCTCCGAGCGAAACAACTACCACTCCGAGCGCGCCCCCGGCAGCGGGGCCCGGCGGACCCAGGAGCGCGGCCCGCGCCACGTGCCGTCCACCCGCCCGCCTGCCCGGCACCACCCGGTGCCCCGCATCGAAACGGTGGCATCCCCTCCCGGGAAGGTGCAGAACTGCGCGCCTCGAACCCCCCACGTGAGGAATGCGCTCCCATGAAGCTCTACTACTCGTCCGGTGCCTGCTCCCTGTCCCCGCACATCGCCCTGCGTGAGGCGGGCCTGAAGTTCGACCTCGAGAAGGTCGACCTGCGCGGCAAGAAGACGGAGACCGGCGCGGACTACTTCGCCGTCAACACCAAGGGCTATGTCCCCGCGCTCCAGCTCGACAACGGCACGGTGCTGACGGAAGGGCCCGCCATCGTCCAGTACATCGCGGACCAGGCGCCCGAGGCGAAGCTGGCCCCCGCCAACGGCTCCATCGAGCGCTACAAGCTCCAGGAGCTGCTCAACTTCATCTCCACCGAGATTCACAAGGCCTTCAGCCCCCTCTTCAACCCGGCGTTTCCGGACGAGGGGAAGAAGATCTACAAGGACCGGCTCGCGGTGCGCTTCAAGACGCTGGACGAGGTCCTGTCGAAGAACACGTTCCTCATGGGTGAGCAGTTCACCGTCGCGGATGCGTACCTCTTCACCGTGCTGAACTGGGCGAAGCCCATGCAGGTGGACCTGGAGGCGTTCCCCGCGGTGAAGGCCTACCACGCGCGCGTCGCCGAGCGTCCCCACGTGCAGGCGGCGCTGGCCGCCGAAGGCCTCAAGAAGTGATTCCGGCCTTCGTCAAGCTGCTCGTCTCGGACCTGACGCGCTCCCTGGCGTTCTACGAGGCGCTCGGCTTCGAGCGCACCCAAGCAGAGCCGCCCTTCGTCCGCCTCCAGTGGGCTGGCGCGGTGGACGTCTACCTCGTCGCGCCTCCGACGCAGTTGCAGTTGGAAGGCCGGCGGGGACTGGGCGTGCTCGTGGGCTTCCGCGTCGAGGGCACCAGCGGCCTGGACGAGCTGCTCCTGCGGGCGCAGGCGCAGGGGGCCGTGGTGGAGGGCCCCGCCATCCAGCCGTGGCACACCCGGGAGGTCATCGTCACCGACCCGGACGGCTACCGGCTCAACTTCATCGAGCCCGCGTAGCGCCGCCTGACCTGGAGGGTTTGCAGAGGCCCTCCAGGAGCAGGTCCATCATCAGGGTCGCGGTGCGCATCAGTGGACGCATGTCGATCCACTTGTCCTCGGGCCCCATCACCAGGTGCAGCGCGACGAGGCCATGCAGGCCGCCCCAGAGCGCCTGACTCACCAGCTCCACGTCCTGGTGCTCGGGCCTGAAGCAGTCCGCGTCCTTCGCCTCCTGCACGGACTGGCGCAGGAAGGCATAGGCATCCTGTTCGGGGTTGCCCTGCTCCGGGCCGTCCGGTCCCGTGGTCCCCACTTCGGCCGGGCGGCGCTCCATGAAGAGCAGGCGGTAGGTGGTGGGGTACTCCTGGGCGAAGTCGATGTACGCCCGCCCCATCTTCCGCAGGCGCTCCACGGGGTCCTTCACCTTGCCGACCTTGTTGAGCACCTCCGCGAAGCGCAGGAAGTCATGGGCGCACAGCTCCTGGATGAGCGCGGCCTTGTCCTTGAAGTGCACGTAGATGGCGGTGGCGCTGTACTCGATTTTCTCGGCGACGCGCCGCATCGTCATCGCCTCGTAGCCCTCCTGGACGTAGAGCTCGCGCGCCGCATCCAGGATGCGCTGCCGCGTCGCCTGCTTCTCCCGCTCTCGTCGCTCCTTGATGCCCATGGTGCCTCTCGAGTGCCGCTATGCCGCGCCACCGGCCGATGCGACGGAGCCGGGCAGCGGGGACGCGGGCCCCTCGCTGGCCGGTGCCTCGCCCTCCCGCTCCACCTCCGGGGCCAGCAACTTGTACACCACCGGCGTCACCACCCGGGTGAGGACGGTGGAGGAAATCAGCCCACCGATGATGACCCACGCCAGGGGTGAGTAGAGGCTGCTGTGCTCCAGCGCCAGGGGCAGCAGGCCCCCCAGGGCCGTCAGCGTGGTGAGCAGGATGGGCAGGAAGCGCGTCTCGCCCGCCTGCTCGATGGCCTCGTCCACGGACAGGCCCCGCGCGCGCAACTGGTTGGTGAAGTCCACCAGGAGGATGCTGTTCTTCACCTCGATGCCCACCAGGGCGATGAAGCCGATGGAGGCGGTGAACGACAGCGTGTTGCCGGTGAGGAACAGCGCGAGGATGCCGCCCACCAGTCCCAGCGGAATCACCGACGCGACGATGAGCGTGCTGCGGAACGTGCGGAACTCCAGCACCAGCACCGCCAGCACACCGAAGGCCGCGATGATGCCGGCCGCGGACACGCCGTCGAAGCTCTCCTGGCGGCTCTCCAGCTCTCCGGCCGCTTCCAGACGGTAGCCCGGCGGCGGCTTCACCTCCGCGTCCAGCCGGCGCAGCACGTCCTGGATGACGTTGTCGTTGATGTAGCCGGTGGCCACGCTGGCGGAGACGGTGACGGAGCGCTCGCCGTCGTGGTGGGTGACGCGGTTGGGGCTGGCCTCCAGGCGCACCTGGGACACCTGCATGAGCGGCACCTGCGCGCCGGTGACACTGGCCACATGCAGGCGCTCCAGCGCGCCCAATGCCGGCCACGCGCCGGACTCCAGCGGCATCCGGACGAGGATGGGATGGTCCTCGCCCGCCTCGTCGCGGAAGGTGCCCGCCGGCAGACCCGCGAGCCCGAAGCGCACCGCGCGCGCCACCTCCGCCGCGGGCACACCCAGTTGCCCCGCCTTCTCCCGGTCCACCTCCACCTGGAGGTCCGTGCGACGCGTCTGCACCGGGTTCTTCACGTAGAGGGTGCCCGGTGTCGTCTCCAGCACCTGCTGGGTCCGCGCGGCCAGCGTGCGCAGCGTCTCCAGCTCCGGCCCCACCAATCGCACCGCCACGGGCGCTTCGATGGGAGGCCCCTGCTCGAACTCGCGCACCTCGATGCGCGCGCCGGGGTACGCGGACAACTCCGCGCGCAGGCCGTCGAGCAGCGCGGGCGTCGTCTCCGAGTCGTAGTCCTGGAGCTGGACGAAGAGATCGCCCACGTTGGGGCGCTCCGCGCTCGGCTGGACGTTGTAGTAGACGGACGGATGGCCCCGCCCCGCGTTGGCGGAGACGGAGACGACCTCCGGCCGGCGGCGCAGGGCGTCCTCCACGAAGCGCACGGCCCGGTCCGTTTCCGGGAGGCTGGCCCCCTCGGGCGTCTCCACCTTCACGTAGAACATGGGCGTGCCGGCCTTCGGAAAGAGGCTGAAGCCCACCACCGGCACCAGCGCCAGGCTGCCCACGAAGAGCGCCGCGGCCACCACCACCGTCACCACCGGCCGCGCCAGCGCGCGGTGCAGCAGCGGGCGGTAGCTGCGCTCGATGAAGTGGTGGAAGAAGCGCAGCACGCGGTTGCCCTCCGGGTGCTCGCCCTCCGAGAGGAAGAGGCTGGCCAGCAGCGGAATCACCGTGAGCGACACCAGCAGCGAAGCGAGGATGGTGAACACCACCGCCATGGGCAGGCTGCGGATGAACTGACCGGACGTGCCGGGCAGGAACAGCAGCGGCACGAAGGACAACACCAGCGTGGCGGTGCAGCCCAGCACGGCGAGCCCAATCTGCGACGTGCCCTCGATGGCCGCCCGCACCCGGCTGCGCCCCATACGCAGGAAGCGGGCGATGTTCTCCACCACCACGATGCTGTCATCCACCAGGAGCCCCAGGGCGATGACGAAGCCGACGATGGAGAGCTGGTTGAGCGTGAAGCCCGCGTGGTGCAGCGCCGCGAGCCCCAGGGCCAGGGACAGGGGAATGGACACCATGACGATGAGGCTGGCCCGGAAGCCCAGGGGCAGGAGCGTCACCAGCACCAGGGCCAGCGCCAGCGCGAAGTCCATCGCGAAGCCGCCCAGCCGCCGCTCCACCTGGAGCGACTGGTCGAACCCCGTCTCCAGCCGGACACCCTTCGGTAGCTCCCGGGCCCACTCGCGGGCGACCTCGAGCGACGCGTCCCTCACCGCGAAGACGTTGCCGCCTTCCTTCTGCGTGACGCCGACGAAGACAGCGCGCTCGCCGTTGAAGCGACCCAGGTGCACCGCGTCCTGGTCCCGAAACGACACGTCCGCCACGTCCTGCAGGCGCACCACGCCCGCCTCGCCACCGGACACCACGGTGGCGCGCACCTGTTCGAGCGACGTGTACTCGCTGCTCGTCTTCACGTTGAAGCGCCGCGCGCCCAGGTCCACGCTGCCCGCGGGGACATTGAGGTTGGCGCCGCCGAGCGCTTGCAGCACCCGCTCCAGCGACACGCCCACGCGCGCCAGTCGCTCCGGGTCCACCGACACGCGCACCTCCTGCTTCGTCGCCGCGAAGACCTCCGCCTTCTTCACGCCGGACACATGCGTCAGCCGGTCCGCCAGGGCGTCCGCGTGCCGCTCCAGCTCTCGCGCGGAGACATGGGGCCCCACCAGGGCGAACTGCACCACGCTCACGTTCGCCGCGCTGTGACGGAGGACCTCCAGGCGCACCAGTCCCGAGGGAAGCTGGGGCCGCGTGGCGGTAACCTGCCGCAGCACCTCCGCGTGTTTGTCATCCGGGTCCGTGGAGGACTCGAACTCGATTTCCAGCTGCGCCAGCCCGTCCTCCATCTGGCTGCGCACCTCCTTCACGTCATCGAGTTCCTCGAAGGCCTCCTCGAGCGGGTCCACCACGAGCTGCTCGAGGTCCGCCGGGCTCGCACCGGGGTACACGGCGATGAGCGTGAAGCCCGGCATCGGGAAGACAGGGTCCTCCGCGCGGGGAATGGACAGCGCGCTGGAGACGCCCAGCGCGACCAACATGGCGAACACCACCAGGGTGAGCTGCGGGTTCTTCACGGCCGCGGTGGAGAGCTTCATCGCGCCTCCACCACCGCCACCGCCTGGCCGTCGCGGAGGAAGGCCACGCCATCCGTGACGACGTGGGCGCCCACGTCGGGCCCCTCGGACAGGGCCGCGCGGCCGTCCTCGGAGGAGAGGAAGGCCACCCTCACGCGCTGGCGCCGCGCGCTCCGACCATCCGGGTTCACGATGAAGACGCTGGCCACGTCACCGTCCCCTTCCAGCAGTGCCTCCACGGGAATGAAGCGCACCGTCTGCCGCTCGGACGGAAGGACCCGCGCCTTCGCGGAGAGGCCTGACAACAGTCGCGGGGAGGGCTCCGCGCCACCTCGCTCGTCGGCGCCGGCCACACGTGCGGGAACCTCCTTGGGGAGTCGCAGCTCGAGCTCCACCTCCGCCGTGCCCAGGCCCGGCGTGGCGGCGCTGGCAATCTCGCTGACGCGCGCCTGGAACGTCCGGCCGGGGTAGGCGTCGAGCGATACTTCCGCCGCGTCCCCTTCCCGCACGCGCACGACGTCGCGGTCCGTCAGGCCCACGCGGACGACCCAGCCGCCATCCGCGCTCGCGAACTGGAAGAGGGCCTGGCCGGGGGACACCACCTCACCGGGCTCCACCAGCCTCCGGAGGATGCGCCCGTTCGAGGGCGCCACGAGGGTGGCCTGTCGCTGGTTGAAGGCCGCGGCGCTCCAGGCGGCGTCGGCGACCTCGAAGGCCGTGGTGGCGTCTTGCAGCTGCGCGCGCGTGGCCACCTGGGCCTCGTGAAGTTGCTTCGCGCGCTCCAAGTCTCGGGCCGCCTTGTCCCTCGCCTCGCGAGCCTGGGCCACCTGGGGGCCAATCTCCGACGGGTCCAACGCGGCCAACACCTGCCCTCGCGTCACCGACCGACCCTCGTCCACGGCGACCTGCCTGACGATGCCACCCAGCTTGAAGGACAACCGCAGCTCCTGCTTCGCGGCGAGCACCCCGCTGGCGCGCACCGGACGGGTGACCTCCTCCGCCACGACGGGCACGGAGCGCACCTGGACGGGCGCTTCACCGGAGGAAGCAGGCCCCGGAGCGGCGGTGGCCGGGCGCGAGCACCCCACCAGGGACAACAGCCCCACGACGAGGATGGCGAAGCCGCTCATCCACGCGGCGGACAGGGTCAACGACGGGGCACGCACCATGACGGCGACTCCCTCCCGCCTTCATCGAGGCAGGCAGACACCCCTCCTCATCGCGAGGCCGGGTTTACACAGGACCATCAATTAACGCCGTTAACTAAACGAGACAAGGTTGTTCACATAACTTCATAAACCCCCCATCGGAGTCTGGACGTGGACGGGTGCCCTCATGGCGAGCGGCGGCCTCGCGTGTGGCGCGTCGCGGGCGCGACCAACCCCCTCCTCACCTGCTCGCCTTCGCATGCGACCAGGCCGTCCGCCCCACGGACAAGCACGCTGGAAGGAAGAGGCGAGGGCCGCGCGAGGCCCGCACCGAGGTGTACGGTGACATGTCGTCCGGCACGCACAGGGCCGGGCCTTCGCCGCACATGTCTTCCCGCGTCGCCTCACTCCTCGAACACGTCCGCGCGAACGCGGAGAACCGGCCCGGCATCTACCGGATGTTGGGGCCCTCGGGCGAAGTGCTCTACGTCGGCAAGTCCGTGCGGGTGCGCTCGCGGCTGCTCTCCTACTTTCGCGCGGAGCCCGGCGACAAGGCGGCGGACATCATCGCCCACGCGCATCAGGTGGAGTGGGAGCACACGCCCAGCGAGTTCGCCGCGCTGCTGCGCGAGCTGCGCCTCATCAAGTTCCACCGCCCCCTCTACAACGTGGAGCACAAGCGAGACCGGGGACACTGCTTCCTCCACCTCACCAAGGAGGCCGTGCCCCGCCTGCACGTCGTAGGGCGCGTCACCGGCGCGAGCGGCGACTACTACGGCCCCTTCCAGGGCCAGGGCGCGGTCTCCGACGTGGTGCGCGCGGTGAATGACCTGCTCGAGCTGAGAGACTGCGCGGCGGACACACCGATGCGACTGGCCAACCAGGGCCAGCTCTTCCCGCTGAAGCAGGAGCCCCTGTGCATGCGCGGCCAGCTCTCCCGCTGCCTCGCGCCCTGTGCTGGCGGCTGCACCCATGCCGAGTACGACGCCCGCATCGCCCAGGCCCGGGCCTTCCTGGAAGGCACCTCCGACGTCCCGCTCACCCTGCTGCACGAGCGCATGGCCCTGGCCGCCCGACGTCTGCAGTTCGAGTACGCCGCGGAGCTGAGAGACCGCGCGGAGCGCCTGAAGAACCTCCGCGAGTGGATGGTCTCCCTGGGCCGGACGATGAAGCGGCTGTCCTTCGTGTACACGGTGCCGGGCCACGCCGGAGAGGACCGCGTCTACGTCCTGCGCCGGGGCAGCGTGCGCGACGAGCGGCCCGCGCCGCGAACCCCCGAGGAGCGCGAAGCCCTGGAGGCCCGCGTCCGGGAAATCTTCGAGCGCCCCGAGCCCGAGACGCTCGGCCTGCGCGCCCACGAAGCCCAGGAGGTGATGCTCATCGCCCGCTGGTTCCACCTCCATCCCGACGAGTTCGACCAGGCCACCGAGGCGCCACCAACGCACACGTGAGCCAGGCGCGCACGCCCGGTTCGTATGTCTGCGTAGGACTCCACGCGGGGACGAGGCCAGCCGCCTCGGCGGGTATGTCTCACCTCGAGTGACGAGCGCGCGTCAGGGCCAACGGGTATGACTGCGCCACTTCCTTCAAAGGGGGAGACAATGAAAGCCAGGCTCTCGATAGCCACCCTCGTGGCCGGCCTGCTGGCGTCGTCGGCCGCATGGGCCGCCGTCACCGTGCGCTATTACAACCGCGACTCGCGCGACTACACCTGGACGGCGGTGTGCAGCGGCGTGAAGACCTCCGTCTCGTTCGGCAAGAGCCAGACGGCCTCCGTCACCATCCAGGGCTCGAGGCCCTGCACCATCCAGACAGACGGGGGCAACGTCGTCCTCAAGGGCGGCGAGGACCTGGACATCAAGGGTGGCCGCATCATCGTGAAGTAGATGACCCTACATCCCGCCCAGATTCATGAATTTTAAGCCCAATTCTATCGATTTTTAGCTGTATCCGACGGGATTTAAGACTCCGGTCCGTTGAATCTGGCCCACGCCGGCCTCATACTGCATTGCGTCAGTCTTCCTTGGGGTGACGCGATGAAGAAGTGGTTGGCACTGGCCCTGCTGGTGGGAGTGGGCGTGGCGGGCATGTTGGTGACGCCGGCGGCGCAGGTGAAGCAAGGGGGGCCCATCAACCCAGCGGACACGGCGTGGATTCTCACCGCGACGGCGCTGGTGCTGTTGATGACGCCGGGCCTGTCCTTCTTCTACGGCGGCATGGTGCGGCTGAAGAACGTCGTGTCCACGCTGCTGCAGAGCTACATCGCCATGGCGGTCATCAGCCTGCTCTGGGTGGTGGTGGGCTTCAGCCTCTGCTTCGGCGACAGCATCCACGGCATCATCGGCGACCCGCGCACCTTCTTCATGTTCAGCGGCGTCGGTGGAGAGACGCACCCGGACCTGGCGCCCACGATTCCCCTGATGCTGTTCGCGCTGTTCCAGCTCAAGTTCGCCATCATCACCCCGGCGCTCATCACTGGCGCCTTCGCGGAGCGGGTGCGCTTCAAGGCGTACGTGCTCTTCATGGTGCTCTTCACGCTGGTCATCTACGCGCCGCTGGCGCACTGGACGTGGCACCCGAAGGGCTTCCTGCGTGAGTGGGGAGTGCTGGACTTCGCGGGCGGCACGGTGGTGCACATGTCCGCGGGCTTCGCGGCGCTGGCGGGCGCGCTGGTGCTGGGCCGCCGGCAGGTCCATCTGGAGAACGCGTCGCACACGCCGGCGAATCTGCCCTTCGTGATGTTGGGCACGGGCATGTTGTGGTTCGGCTGGTTCGGCTTCAACGCGGGCTCGGCGCTGTCGGCCTCGTCGCTGGCGACGCTGGCCTTCGCCACCACGAACACGGCGTCCGCGGCGGCGATGCTGGGCTGGATTGCCTTCGACTGGCTGCGCGGCCGCAAGCCGAGCGCCATGGGCGCGTGCGTGGGCGCGGTGGTGGGCCTGGTCGCGGTGACGCCTGCCGCGGGCTTCATCACCGTGGGGCAGAGCATCATGGTGGGCCTGGTCGCAAGCTTCGTGAGCAACGCGGCGGTGCACCTCAAGAGCCGCACGTCCATCGACGACACGCTGGACGTCTTCCCCTGTCACGGCCTGGGCGGCGTGGTGGGCATGGTGCTCACCGGCGTGCTGGCCAAGGACGTGGGGCTGCTCTACGGCGAGACGAAGACGTTCTTCATGCACATGCTGGCGCTCGCGCTGGTGTCCGCCTTCTCCTTCATCGGCTCCTACCTGCTCTACAAGCTGGTGGACCGCATCGTGCCCCTGCGCGTCACCCGCGAGGCGGAGGAGCAGGGCCTGGATTTGAGCCAGCACGGCGAGACGATGGGCGAGTCGACCATCGCCCCCGCGCCGCGCACCGCCCCGAGCGAAGCGCCGTCCGCGCCTCCGGCGACCGCGACGACGCAGGGCTCCACGGAGCCGCTGCCCGCTTGAGCGGAGCAAGCGCGCGAGCCCGCGCGCCGCGACTGTTGACCACCGGGTGCGTGGGGGTGAGTGCCTCCCCTTCGCACCCGGGTATCCGTACGGTGTCCGACGCTCCCGGCACATCCCGTGGGATTGCGCGCGGGCGCGCCTCCTAGGCTCCCCTCATCGCGAGCGCCCACGTGAGGCACTGCGCCGCGAGTCTCCCGGGGGGACACCATGCGCCACGGTATCGCGGTCCATGCCGCACAGGCCCTGCTGCTCGCGGGCCTGCTGACGCGCCCGAGCGACGCTCGGGCCTCCGGGCCGCCGACGCGCGAGGAGTACTTCCGCTACGTGCCCCTGGCCTACCCGCGCATCGTCCGGCAGACGACGGCCAGCGAGGCGCTCTCGCTCTACGGCGACACGGCGGACCCGTCCTACCGCGACGAGACGCCGCGCGACGGCATGGACGACAACCGGTTCCGGGTGCTGCAGGCGCTGGCGGTGCGCTTCGCGCCCATCCTGGTGAAGAACACGTACACCTTCCCCATGGACCACAAGGCCTTCCGAGATTTGCCCGGCGGCCTGTTGTTGAACCTGGACACGTGGGATTTGGCGAAGCCGGGCTCGGTGTTGATGCGCAGCGACTCCATCAACTTCTCCTCACTCGGCCATCCCTGTCCCGAGGACGGCGCACCCGAAGTCGCGCTCCAGACGGAGCAGTCCGGACGGGATGCGCGCGACGACTGCCGCCTCATCGCGCTGCTGCGGGAGTTCCACCCGGACCACCCCACCATTCCCCGCCTGCGACAGGACGCGGTGGCCGCCGAGCAGGCGCCCTTCACCGTGATGTACTTCGACTTCCCGGGCTTCAACCCCTCGACGTGGCATGAGGCGTACGCGAGCCCCACGCCGGATGAGATTGCGCGCCGCTACCAGGGCACGGAGAAGGTCTACGCGCATCCGTTCCTCTCGGAGGTGCGCGACGCGAAGCACGGCCTGCGCGGCTACGAGCTGCTCATCCAGTACTGGTTCTTCTATCCCTTCAACGCCGGGGGCAACAATCACGAGGGCGACTGGGAGCACGTGAGCGCCGTCATCTCGCCGCTGTCCGCCGTGGAGCGCCCGCTCACCGAGGACGAAATGCGGCGCATCCTCGCGGGCGGCTGGGCCGCCGACGGCCCGGACCCCCTGGTCCTCAAGCGCACTGAGTACTTCTTCCACCGCAACTCCATGGTCTTCGACTTCGCGAGCCCCAACGCGTACCTGCCGCGCAAGCAGTGGGAGGAGCTGGTGGACCTGCGGGGCGAGGACCGACCCGGCGAGAAGAAGCTGCTGGCGCGGGTGCGCAGCTACGTCTGGGTGGACGAGAAGGAGACCCGCATCAACACGCATCCCATCGGGTACATCGGCGCGGACTCGAAGGGCCTGGAGCAGTTGCTCGCCTCCCCCGGCCCGCACGCTCGCGAGTCACACGCCACGTATCCGCTGCCCGGCGTCTTCAAGGACGTAGGCCCCGCGGGTTCCACGGAAGCGGTGCCCAAGCACTTCGACCACCAGGAGTACCTGTCGGACCCGAAGCGGCCGCTGCCCGAGGACGTGGTGCGCTACGACATGGCGGAGCGCATCGACCTGGTGCCGGACTGGGAGCGCGTCTACGACCTGGCCATCGACGACCCGTCGGTGCGCCGCGAGTGGTCCTGGCTCATCCTGCCGCTGCGCTGGGGCTACCCCTCCGCCGCCTCGCCACTGGCGGGCATCGTCGCGCACTCGGACATGGGCAACCTGTCCATCACCGGCCCCGCCTTCAGCGAGGGTTGGAACCGGCCCGCGCCCAACGCGGGCTTCATCCGCTACGCGCCCGGAGAGCTGCCCTGGTTCTTCCCCCTGGACGTGCAGGACAACTTCTCCAACAACCTGGGCTTCCTCAACGGCCCGGTGGCCATCCTCATCAGCCTGCCGCCGTTCGACTTCCTCTACCGGGTGGTGGGCCTGCCCATCCGCGCGCTGGTGGAGAAACACGAGCCCGTCTACACGCCACAGAAACAACTGCCCCGGCGACGCGCGAGCGTGGAGGCGGGCATCAGCATCGGGCTGCTCGACGAGGACTTCGCCGCGCTGCTGCTCAATGACCGGCAGCTCGCCGAGTGGGGGCCGCAGTTGCTCGCGCTGGACCCGACCATCGGTGAGCAGCCGTCCCGGTTCATCCAGCCGGTGGTGGACACGGCCATCTCCCCCACGCTGAAGGTGAGCTTCTATCTGGGGGACCGCTTCACGTCGGAGAACACGCTGCTGCACTCGCGCAGCGACGTGGGCATCGACGTGCCGCTCGCGGGTGAGGAGACCCTGTTCCGACTCCGCGCGAAGCTGAACCTGTGGGAGTACGCGGGCAGCATCCGCTACAACATCCTGCCCGGCGGCTTCCAGCCGTACGTCAAGGTCGGCTACGGACTGACGTGGTATCGGCTGGAGGAAGGCAACATCAACGGCGTGGGGATGGCCAATCCCAACTCGTACTGGATTCGCCTGCCCGGCTTCTTCCGCAACCTGTGGCCCAACACGCTGCACCTGGGCGCGGGTCTGGACGTCATCCTCGTGAGGGGCTTCTTCCCCGGGCTGCGCGGCCTCGATGGCGGCCTGCGCGCCGGCTACGTGTTGTCCCGCCACGAGCTGGGCATCCGGGACCTCACCACGCCAGGCTCATTGGAGGGCGCGGTCAGCGAGCCCGTGCACGTCTACCGCAACACCTTCGAGCTGCTCGGCACGCTGAGCTTCTGACGGCGCTACCGGGCCCCGCCCTCATCCACAAGGGGCACCTCCAGGTCCGACCTGGGTCGCGCCTCGTCCTCTTCCCGCTCACCACCGCCGAGGCCCAGGGTGAGACCGACGACGAGCGTGGCGTGGAAGACGTGAATCGCCTGCGACTCGCTCGGGGGCGGCAGGCCCGTCAGCGCGAGCAGGTCGGAGAAGCGCCGCGTCGTCTGACGGCCCCACGCCAGGTCCGTGCCCACGGTGACGCGCGAGTGCCGCACGGGGAAGTAGACGCCGGTGGCCACGTGGTACAGGTCGCTCGTCCCCAGCAGCGTGCTGGTGTTGGGCAGGTCGATGGCGGCGCTGAAGTCCGTGTGGACGCTCAGGTAGACGCGCAGCTTGTCGCCCACGCGGTGCTCCGCCCCCAACGCCGCGTTGACCACCGGCTCCAGGCCATAAAAGACGTCGCTGCTCAGCACGCGCTCGGGGCCCTCCACGGGGATGGGGTCGCTGTCGAGGATGCGGAACACCGGCACGCGCGCGAAGACCTCCACCGCCGCGTGCAAGGTGGTGCCGCCAAGCACCCGACTGCCGCCGAGCCCCACGGACAGCGGACTGCGAAAGCGCGCGGGCGTGCCTGGTTGGAAGTTGGAGACCCGCGCGGGCCCCTCCAGGGGCAGGCCCTGCTGACTCAGCGCGCGCTCGAGCCCGACCTCACCCGTGCCGTAGATGCCGAGGCTGGGCGTCGTCACCGTCAGGCCCATCGCCCATCGCTCCTCCTGGTAGCTCACGCCGATTTTCGCCAGCAGGCGCAGGTGCTGGAGTCGATAGGTGCGGCTCACCGTCGCGAGCAGCTCGCGCCCGTCAGCGCCCGACCCCTGGGAGATGGCCAGGAAGTCCGCGTGCTGCTGCCGGCCCGCGAGGAACGGGGTGATGCCCACGCCCAGGGACTTGCTCAGCGGATACGCCCAGCTCACGCCGGCCCACAGCTCCTTCACGCCGTGCTCCAGCCGCACGTCGGAGGACAACTGCGAGAGGCCTTGAACTCCGACGAGGTCGGTGCCGGTGAAGTCCTCCCGCCGCGTCAGCAGCGTCTCGAAGCCCTGCCGGGTGAGGAGCGCATAACCCATGCGCGCGCGGCCCAGCCCGTGGAAGCGCAGCGGGCCCGCGATGAAGGCGGGCAGCGCGTCGAAGCGCGAAGTCGTCAGGTCCTTCCCCGGCCCCAGGCCGTTGACGAGCGACAGGCGTGAGAACTCGAAGACGCTGCCCGTCAGCTCCAGCTCCAGCGTGCCCACCAGCACGAGGGCGCCGGGGTTGTAATAGACGGCGCTGATGTCCGCGGGGTCTCCGAGCAGCGCGCCGCCAAGCAGCCACGCCCGGTTGCCGAACTGACGCGTCCAGTAGTGCGCATCCTGGGCCCACGCGCTCCCCGCGACGAGCCAGGCCACGAGCAGCAGCCATCCGCGCCACGGCGTCCTCATCAGCCCTTGTCCCGGTCCACCCCCGAAGGGGGGCAAGGGGCGCGAGCATGAGGTCCACACCCCGTCCGTCCCATGCGACTCCAGTCGCAACCCCGTGTCGTCCAGCCCCCTTCACCCTGGGGCCGTGCAATCGAATGCCGGCTCGGACGATAAGAGGGCCATGAAGACTTCTGGACGACCTGGCACCGCGCTTCCCAGGGCCTTCGCGCTCGCCGCCCTGCTCGTGGCGACCTCCGCCTCCGCGTCCATCATCCGAGGCGTGGGCTACCGCGAGCTCGCCATGAAGGACCCGGTGAACGGCGGGCCCCTGCGGGGCGTGGTGCTCTATCCCTCCACGCAAGCCTCCAAGCCCTTCCCGGTGGACCTGCTCCAGCTCGACGCGGGCAAGGACCTGCCGCCCATCCCCGGACGACATCCGCTGGTGCTCATCTCGCACGGCCACATGGGCACGCGCTGGGGACACAGCGACCTGGCCTCGGCGCTCGCGCGCAAGGGCTTCGTCGTCGCGTCACTGGACCACGCGGGCAACACGCACAACGACGGCGCCCGCTCGGGCACGGACGAGGTGTTCCTGGGACGCGCGTGGCAGGTGCGCACGCTCCTGGACTCGGTGCTCACGGACGCGGTGATGGGCCCGCTCGTGGACCCATCGCGCGTGGGCGCCATGGGCTTCTCGCTGGGCGGCTACACCGTGCTCCTGCTCGGGGGCGCGTCACCGGACTTCGGCAAGCTTGGGCCCTATTGCGAAGACGCCGCGCACGCCAGGAGTGTCCTGTGCACCGAGATGAAGGCCGTGCGCGCGGTCCGCCCCGAGCTGCGCGGCGGCACGCGGGAGCCTCGCATCCGCTCCCTCTTCGTCATGGCGCCCGTGGGCGTCTTCTTCGACGAGGCCGGACTCAAGGACGTGAAGGTGCCCGTCCGGTTGTACGCGGCGGAGCAGGATGAAGTGCTCGACGGTGTCGCCCAGGCCCTCCGCGTTCGCGACGCGCTGCCCCAGCAGCCCGAGTACACACAGGTGCCCAAGGCCGGGCACTTCGTGTTCCTCGCGCCGTGCCGGGCGGAGATGGCGAAGCACACCCCGGAGATTTGCGTGGACCCTCCGGGGGTGGACCGCGTGAAGCTGCACCGCGAGCTCAGTCAGGACGCCGTGCGCTTCTTCAGTCGCACGCTGACGCCCCCCGCGAAGACGCCGTGACTCAGCTTCCCTTCTTCGCCGCGGGAGCGCGGCCCTTGCGCGCGCCACCTCGCGCCGTGGGGGTCTCCGGCATGGGGCCGGTGTTCGGAGAGGTGGCCTCGCCCTCGGTCGCCTTCGTCCGGCGCTTGATGCGCCGCGGCGGCAGCAGCTCCGGCTCTCCCGGCACCTTCTGCGCGAGGAAGATGGCGGCGTCGAGCTTGTAGAACGTCCTCGCCCGGTACCACGCCAGCGCGGCCTCGTTGTTCTCCGCCACCTCCAGCACCAGGTGGGTACAGCCGCGCGTGCGGGCCAGATGCTGGAGCTGATCCAACATGAAGCTGCCCACTCCCCGCCCCTGGTATTCCGGGTGCACCGCGAGTTCCTCCACGAAGAGGGGCCGCATGCCGCGCTTCTCGAACCAGCGGGGGTTCACCCAGTTGTCGTCGCCCGTGGCCTCGAAGGCGCACTCGGAATAGCCGACGATTTCGCCGTCGACCTCATAGAGCAGCTGCTCTATCCACTCGGAGGTGTAGACCTCCATGAAGCGGCGCTTGGAGCGGGGGCGCTGGTATTCCACCGTCTCGCGGTTGACGTCGCGGAAGACGAGCTTGAGGAACTCCCAGGTCCGGTTGAGGTCCCGGCGATGGATGCGGCGGACGCGGACCTCGAGCAAGTCCTTGGGGGGCGCGACTTTCGTCATACAGGCTGCTTCCTTAGCAGGCTGGCGGAAAGCCACCAGGGGTTCTCACCGCTCAAGACAGCCTCCGTCCGGAATCCCGCCTCGGAAAGGTTGCCTCATGGTGGGGTGGGAGGATGGAATGGGGTGGAACACCCCTGAGAATCCCGTGCGAGCCACAGCCCCATGAATCGACCGTCCGACGGTGACCTTTCCATCGATACGGTCCTGCGCAACACCTACAAGGTCCTGTCCATCCTGGGGCGCGGAGGAATGGGCTCGGTGTACCTGGCCCAGCACCTGCGCCTTCCGGGCAAACAGGTCGCGGTGAAGGTGCTGCGCGGTGGAGACCACCTCACCGCCGAAATCTTCGCGCGCTTCCGTCGCGAGGCGGAGATCGCCTCCCGGCTGGGCCACCCCAACATCGTCGAGGTGCTCGACTACGACACGCTGGAGGACGGCACGCCGTTCCTGGTGCTGGAGTTCCTGCGCGGAGAGAGCCTCCAGTCGCGGCTTGAGCGCGGACGGCTGCCGCTGCACGACGTCTACTCCTTCACGCGGCAGATGGGCTCCGCGCTCCAGGCCGCGCACGGGGCGGGCATCGTCCACCGTGACTTGAAGCCCGCCAACGTCTTCCTCGTACCCACCGACTCCGGGGGCGTGGTGGGCGAGCGGCTCAAGCTGCTCGACTTCGGCATCTCCAAGGTCCTCGACTCCGGCACGGTGCAGACGCAGGAGGCGATGCTCATCGGCACGCCGCAGTACATGTCGCCCGAGCAGGCCCAGGGGAGGAACCGCGAGATTGACGCCCGCACGGACATCTTCGCGATGGGCTGCATCGTCTACGAGATGATGACCGGCACGCCCGCCTTTGGCGCGGGGGGCATCGCGCAGATGATCTTCCGTGTCGTCTACGAGCCGGCGGCCCCGCTCGCCCCGTTGTGTCCGGAGGCCCCCGCCCACGCCATCGCCGCGGTGGACAAGGCCCTGTCCAAGCGCATCGAGGACCGCTACCCGGACATCGCCTCGTTCGTGGAGGACCTCACCGGCAGCCCCCTGCACACGCTCAGCCCGGCCGCGGGCTCCCACGCCTCGCAGCCCCGCCCCACCGGCTCGCCGTCCGGCATCGCCCTGCCCTCCGAGGGCCCGCCCTCGCTGTCCAACACGCTGGCGCCTGGCAGCGTCCGCAAGGGCCCCGACACGGGCCGCATGGGCTTCGAGGACACGATGGCGCCGGGCAGCTCCGGGAGCAGGGGCGTCGTCCAGCCCGCCGCGCCCGCGGGCGCCTTCGCCTCGGGAGGCACCGGGCAGATGGGCATCGTCCATGCCTCGGCGCCGGCGGGGGCCTTCGCCTCGGGAGGCACCGGGCAGATGGGCATCGTCCATGCCTCGGCGCCTCAGGCCTCGCCCTTGATGGACCCTCCGGGGTTGGACCCCACGCTCATCTCCCAGCAGGCGCCGTCCGTGCCGCCGCCCGTCGCGCCCCAGAGCTACATCACCCCGTCTCCCACCGTGCAGCCCGGCGCCGTGCAGCCCGCGAGCGCCGCCGTGGTCCACCCCGTGGCCGCGCAGTCCTCGCCGGCGCCGAAGAGCCGTGCGCCGGTGGCCGCGCTCGTCGTCGCCGCGCTCGTCGCCGTGGCCGGAGGCGGCTGGTGGTTGACCCGGCCCCAGGTGCCCACGCCGACCGGAGGCACCACGCCTCCGCCAGTGCAGCCCGTCGCCACGGGCACCCAGGCCACCACGGGCACCCAGGCCGCCACCCCGCCCGTCGTCGCCACGGGCACCCAGGGCACCACCGGAACGCAGGGCGCCACGGGCACCCCGGTGGCCCCTCCGCCCAACGGGACGCAGACGGGCACGCCGACGCCGCAAAACCCTCCTCCGGACGACCCGGCCGGTGTGGCGACGAAGAATCCGCCCCCCTCCACGCGTCCTTCCACCCGACCCGAGCCTTCCGAAAAGCTGTCTGACGAGCTGCGGCAGCTTTTGGCGGATGGGGAGCGTGCTTTAAACGGGGGAGACACCGCGGAGGCCATTCGTCTGGCACGAAGCAGCCAGCGGCGGGAACCCAAGGTCATCCCACTGGCGTCCTACTCGCTGCTCACCCGGGCCTTCTGCCGTCAGGGAGATTTGAGCAACGCCAAGGCCCAGTGGCCCAAGGTCTCCCGGCCGGAGCAGCCCCGGGTCCGGAAGTTTTGCAAGCAGCACGACATCGAGTTCTGACACATGGCGCCGTCCGGATGGGACGGGCCCCTGCCTCATGAGGTGAATCGCTTGAGAAACCTGGTCGCGGTATTCGTCACCACGCTGTTGCTGGGGGCTACCTCCAGCCTCGCGGCGGCCCCCGTCGAGGCCGGCAAGGTCTATTCCGGCGCCGAGGGAGAGGAAGTGGCCGTCGTCCCCCTCACCCCGCGCTCGTCCAAGAAGTTCATCCTGCGCGTGCAGGGCACGGGCTCCGATATCGACGGCAAGGTGCTGCCGTTCGAGCTCAAGGACTGGAGCACCAACAGCAGCGAGCAGCACAACTACACCACCCAGTGGCGCGGCCGGGGCTACACCGTGCTGTACATGCGCAACTCGAACTACGAGCTGTACGTGCCGGGGCGCGGCAAGGAGATTCGCGTCTCCTTCGACGAGAAGCGCACCAAGGCCCTCAAGTCCGAGGAGGTCTACAAGCAGCACCAGAAGCAGCAGGAGGACGGCACGCTGGAGAAGCTGATGGCGTTCGACCGCAAGGGCGAGATGGCGCGCCACGACAAGGACTACGGCGCCGTGCTCCAGGACATGAACAAGTCCTGTGGCACCTCCGTGGCGGCGAACATCGACTGGAGCACCATCACCGACGACCAGCTCAAGGAGCTGAGCATCAGCGGCTACTGCGAGCCCTCGCTCAGCGTCCTGAAGGAGCTGTGTGACGTCTCCAACGTCGCGAAGCAGACCGTGAAGGAGAAGGTGAAGCAGGTGAGCTGCCGCCTGGGGGCGAGCCTGGAGCCGAAGTTCGACGCCCAGCGCCTCATCTGGACCACCTCGAAGGACGCCTCCAATCAGGAGACGTTCGCCAAGAAGTTCTACAAGACGAACCTTTAGTCCAAGAGACCCTGCGATGAACTTCCAGCGTATCGCCGCCGTGGCGGTGTCCTTCGCCTGTAGCGCGTCCCTGGCATCCGAGACCCTCCAGCCCCCCTGGGGCAAGGAGGAGAACCTGGGCCAGAAGATGATCATGGAGTCCACTTCCATCTGCACCGATGGCAAGGGGCACTACGTCGTCGTGGCTCCCGAGGAGGAGCGCGGCGGAGACCAGCTCTACTACGGTGACGGGAAGACCTTCTTCCTGGTGCCGTCCCTGCCGTTCACCTCCGGGACGAGCTTCCTGGAGCCCCGCTTCTTCAACAAGTCGGCCAACCCCAGCTTCCGTGGCCAGGACTGGCGCGTGGTCTCCGAGGTGGAGCTGGACCGCAAGGCGAAGACGTGCGCCGTGCGGTGCGGCGAGAAGAACATTCCCCTCAACCTCATGGAGGCGGTCCCGGGCGCGGAAATCCTGCGCAAGGCCGCCTACGCCCCCAACCCGCAGCAGTTCGCGCCGTACGCGCTCCTGCGCGACACGAAGGGCAACTACTACTTCGTGGACAAGGGCGCGCGCACCACGGACCAGAAGAACTACCGCGTCTTCATCGGCCCGCGTGGCGCGCTCAAGCCGCAGAAGATGACCAACGTCATCTCCGACTCGGAAGGCGAAATCTTCTCCACCAAGAAGGGCGACCTCCGGCTGGTGCTGGACAAGGCGAAGACGTCCGTCTGGATTGAGAACACGAAGAAGTCGCTCGAGCTGCGCCAGGTGCCCGTCGAGGAGAACCTGCCGCTCATCTACAACGACCTGGGTGTGTACGAGGGCATTCGCCTGGGCACCCCCTGCGACGACCAGTAACCGCTGAACGTGCCCCGGGGGCTGGATTCGCTCCCAGCTTCCCGGGGACACACGGCGCGGGTCGAGGAGCCGACGTCCGTCCTCCCCGAGGAACCGTGGCGAGGTCCCGGGTGCGTCGTTAGGTTGCCGGCCCCGAACCGGAGGCTGGCCCATGCGTCCCGAGGAAACCCGATTCCTTCAGCAGTCCATCGAAGCGGCACGCCGTGCCAGGGCGCGCGGGGACCAGCCCTTCGGCGCGGTGCTGGTGGACGCCCAGGGACAGGTGCTGCTGGAGGGCGAGAACACGGTGGCGACGCAGCGGGACTGCACGGGCCACGCGGAGTCCAACCTGATGCGGGACGCCACGAAGCGCTTCACGCCGGAGGTCCTCGCGGGTTGCACGATGTACGCGAGCACGGAGCCGTGTGCCATGTGCGCGGGCGCCATCTTCTGGGGTGGCGTGCGCCGGGTGGTGTTCTCCCTGTCGTCCGCGGAGTTCGCGAAGCTGGTGGGCACATCCCGAGGCGGGCTCGCCATGTCGTGCCGGGAGGTCTTCGAGCGGGGCAGCAGCCCCACCGAGGTGGAGGGCCCCATCCCCCTGAAGGAAGCGCGCCACGTCCACGCGGGCGCCTGGGACTGACTCGGGGCCCGTGCCGAGCTTGCGTGGTCCTCGCGGTTGCGGGAGCCTGACGCCGCCGCCGTGAACCTGCCCCGCTACTTCATCCCCCACGCCGCCACGCCGCCGGAGCCCGTCCAGTCGGACGCCTCCGAAATCGCGCACGTGGTGGACGCCTTCCGACTGGACTCGAACCACGCCCTGGAGCCGGAGTGGCTGGTGGGCCTGGACGCGCTGGGCGGGGTACACGTCGTTCCCGCGAGCGAGCGAGGCCGCCTGCCCGCTTCCGCGCTCGCGCAGCTCACGCACCACGAAGTCGCCTCCGGACGCACGCCTCGGCGTATCGCCGCGTCGGAGCTGTTCTTCTTCTCCGTGGAGCTCGTCGAGCACCCCGCCGACGCCGAGGGCTTCAACGACCCCGTGTACCTCTACGGGCACCTGTCCGGCCCGTGGCCGGGCACGTCACCCCAGCGCGTGCCGGGGCAGCTCACGGTGACTCGGGGAGATGTGCTCGCGGGGCTGACGCAGGGCGCGGCCGACGCGTTCCACTACGCGCAGACGATGGAGAGCGCCACCGCGCCGCGCGGCTACGTGGCGCTCCTGCCGGGAGACCGACCGGACGTCATCGCCCAGGGCCAGGGGCTGGTGCTCGCATGGCCCTCGGTGCCTCCGGAGCTCCAGATGGGCAATGCCTCCAACGGCCCCATGGTGGCGCGGATGCTTCACGATGTGCTCACCCAGCTTCAGGAAGATGCCGGAGCGAATCGTGGACCGGAGGCGCTGGCCCGGATGGAGCTGCCCGTGCCCAGCCGCGCCATGGCCATCGCCGAGTTGGAGCTGCGCGGCTACGAGGTGAAGGGTGACGTGGCCATCCTGCGCCGTCAGCACCCGGGGCTGCTCACGCGCATGGCGGAGTGGCTGCGCGCGGAGAAGGTGAAGATTCCGCCGGAGGCCGCGACACCCGCGTTCCTGGAGCTGGCCCGTCAGGCCCTGGCCGCGCTGCCAGGCTGGCCCACGGAAGCGGAGCGCGCGCTTCGCTCACGGATCCGCGCGGGAGGTGGCTCGCCCCCGGTGTCGGCGCCGCGAGTGACGAGCCCCGTGCCCCAGCGTCCCCTGCCCCCGCGCGCGCCGCCCAAGCCTCCGCGCCCGAGCGACTGGATGCAGGACTTCCTGAACGCGCACGCGGCGGCGCATCCGGAGGCGGCGAAGCCTCGACTCACGCGGGCGAAGCCAGCGGCGCCTCCGCCTGCCGCGAAGCCGGGCACGCCCTCCTGGATGGAGGACTTTGGAGCGAAGCCACGCCCGGCGGCTCCCTCTCCTGGCACTCGGCGTGAGCCGTCCGCCCCCTCGGCGTCCGTGCCCTCGAAGAAGCCCGACTGGATGTCCGACTTCGAGGACTGAGGGCGCCTCGCGCGAGGGCGTGGAACCCCGCCGGAAGGTGATAGCCTCGGCCCCCAACCTGGCAGGGGGAACGATGGGTCACGAGAAGCCGGTCGAGCCGTTTTCGGATCTTCACGTCGAGGAGGGGAAGGTACGTGCGGTGTTGCTGCACGACCCCACCGTCGAGGGCCTGGACGTCGCCATCTACATGGACGCGTCCGGCAGCATGCAGGAGGAGTACAAGTACGAACGTCCCAACCGCTCCTTCCTGGAGTGGCTGCGCGGCGCGCCCCTGAAGGACCCCGCCAATCAGGTGGAGCCGCAGGTGCAGTGGATGCTGGAGTACCTGGCCACCAAGGACCGCAACGGCATGCTCCGCGTCGCCTACTGGGCCAGCGGCGCTTCCGGCAAGGACGTCGAGGTGGTGGGCGAGCTCAAGGGCGTGGACGTCAAGCAGTACAGGTTCCCCGGCGCGAAGAAGCTGGGCAGCCACACCTTCCTGGCTCCGGCGCTGAAGGACTACGTGCGCTACCTCAAGGAGCAGGTGCCGCAGGGCGCTCGCCGAGGCTGCGCGGTCATCGTCACCGACGGACAGCTGCATGACGCCGACGAGGTGGAGGCGTTCTCCGCGAAGGTGGCGAAGGATATCGCAGCGGGACGGCTGCCTCGGCTGAACTTCGTGCTCGTTGGCGTGGGTGACGCCATCGACGAGGAGCAGCTCGAGAAGATTGCCCACATGGAGTACCCGGGCGTGGGGCACCTGTGGTGCCACCGCATCGCGAAGGAAATCAACCAGGTCGCCGAGCTGGTGGCGGTGCTGGTGGACGAGAACATGACGGTGGCCGCCGGTGGCACCATCTACGACGACAAGGGCAAGGTGCTGAAGACGTACGAGGGCCGCCTGCCCGCGGTGCTGGAGTTCGACGTGCCCGAGGGCGCGGAGAGCTTCACCCTGGAGGTGAACGGCCAGCGCTTCACCCAGCCGCTGCCGGATGAGGACCACCACGAGGAAGACGAGGACCATCACTGATGGCTGGCCACGAAGTCATCGTGCGTCCGTTCTCGGACGTGCATCGGATGGGGAACAAGGTGGTGGCCACGCTGCTGCATGACCCCACGGTGGAGGGGCTGGACGTGGCCC
Organism: Myxococcus sp. CA051A; assembly: GCF_013336705.1. NCBI lineage: Bacteria > Pseudomonadati > Myxococcota > Myxococcia > Myxococcales > Myxococcaceae > Myxococcus > Myxococcus sp. CA051A. The sequence goes on from NZ_JABUMS010000013.1 coordinate 298,335, forward strand.
TCTACATGGATGGCTCGGCGAGCATGGAGGACGAGTACGGTCCTCGCGGTGTGCTGGCCAAGCTGGCTCCGGTGAAGAACCTGGTCGAGCCGCAGATGCGGTGGATGCTGGAGTACCTGGCCAGCAAGGACCGCGACGGGCAGGTGCGCGTGGCGTACTGGGCCACCGGGGATGGCAGCCAGTTGGAGGAAGTGGGGCTGCTGTCGGCGGTGCAGGCCAAGGACTTCCGCTTCCCGGGGCCGAGGGCCTACGGCAAGGCCACGGTGATGTTGCCGGTGCTGCGCGACTTCGTGGCGCACATGAAGCAGCAGGTGCAGACGGGCGCGCGGCGCGGGCTGGCGGTCATCATCACCGACTCGCAGTTGTCGGACGGCAACGACGTGCGGGCCTATGCCACTCAGGTGGCGAAGGAAATCGCGGCGGGCCGGCTGCCTCGGATGAGCTTCGTCTTCGTCGGCGTGGGCGACCAGGTGGACGAGGAGCAGATGGAGGAGATCTCCCACGAGACGTATCCGGGCGTGGGCCACCTGTGGTGCCACCGCATCGCCGACCGCATGGAGGAGATGGCGGAGCTGGTGGCGGTGCTGGTGGACGAGACGATGACGGTGGCTGCTGGTGGCACCGTCTACGACGAGCAGGGCAAGACGCTGAAGTCGTACGAGGGTCGGCTCCCCGCGGTGCTGGAGTTCGACGTTCCTCCGGAGTGCAAGGCGTTCACCCTGGAGGTCGCGGGGCAGCGCTTCACGCAGCCGATTCCCGAGGAGCACGAGGACGAGGACCACCACGAGGAGGAGGCCGAGCCCGTGCGTGCTCCGACTCCCGCCCCCGCCCCTGCCCGCAAGCACGGCGGACACCGCCACTAGGTTTCAGCTTCAGGAAGAAGACGCCATGTCCGAGCAGAAGAAGACCGATGCCCAGGCCGACCACGTCCACGGACCGGACTGCAAGCATGACCACGGACATGGCCACGGGCCGTCCCTCGCGGCGGTGAAGCCGGCCGCCGCGAAGCCCGTGCTGAAGGGATTGAAGATCATCGGCCCCAAGCGCGAGGACAAGCACGTCCACGGGCCGGGGTGTACCCATAACCATGCCGCGCACGGTGGAGACGCGCATCAGCACGGTCATGACCATGCCCACGGTGCCGATGCGCATCAGCACGGTCCAGGGTGCTCACACGACCACGGTCAGGCCGCCGCGCATGAGCACGGAGCCGGGTGCGACCACGACCACGGCGACCACGGGCATCACCACCACCACCCGAAGCCGAAGCGCGTCCGTCCACCGGGCTACCGCTCGGCGGAGGGCGGAGGAGTCGCGCTCCAGCTCGACCTGGAGGACGCGCTACCGGGCGAGACGGATGACGCGGGCCGCTTCCAGAAATTGGAAGCCGCGCTCGAGGCGCACCACGGCGTCATCGACGTGCATCTGCGCCGGGACCAGGGCTACGCGGAGGTCTGCCTCCACTACAACCCCGGGCTGGTGAACGCGGCGGCGCTGCTCGCGACGGTGAAGCGCACGGGTGAGCAGGTGGCGAAGCGGTACAAGAATCACACGTGGTTCGTGCGAGGGATGAGCTCAGCCGACTCGGCGACGGCCATCGAGCACGGGCTCGGAAAGCTCCCGGGCGTGCTGTCCGCGAACGTGGCGTATGCCAGTGAGCGACTCGTCGTGGAGTACGACAGCGAGGACATCTCGCTGAAGGGCATCGAGACCGGGGCGAAGAAGCTCGGCTACACGCTGGAGGTGCCGAGCCACGGCCATGCGTGTTCGCACCATGCGCATGGAGGCGGCCTGGCGCCGCTCCTGGAGATGCCGCTGGTGGTGGCCTCGGGAGTGCTGCTCGTCGCGGGGTGGCTGCTGGAGCGCTTCGCGCCCGTGCCCGCCTTGGTACCCACCGTGGTGTGGGCGCTGTCCATCCTCAGTGGCGGGTTCTTCGCCATCCGGGGTTCGGTGAAGTCGCTGCTCCAGCTGCGCATCGACATCGAGACGATGATGGTGGTGGCCGCGCTGGGAGCCGCGGTGCTGGGTTCCTGGTTCGAGGGCGCCTTCCTTCTCTTTCTGTTCAGCGCGGGTCACGCGCTGGAGCACAGGGCGATGGACCGTGCGAGGCGCTCCATCGAGTCGCTCGGTGCGCTGCGTCCCGAGGTGGCCCGGGTGCGCCGGGGTGGCGAGCTGGTGGAAGTGCCCGTCGCGCAGGTGCTGCGAGGAGACCGCGTCGTCGTCCGTCCGGGAGACCGCGTTCCGCTGGACGGCATCATCCGAGAGGGAAAGAGTTCGCTGGAGCAGGCCGCCATCACTGGCGAGTCCATGCCTGTCCCCAAGAAGCCTGGGGACGAGGTGTTCTCCGGAACGGTCAACTGCGAGGCGCTGCTGGAAGTGGAGGTCACGCGGCTCTCCTCGGAGTCGGTGCTCGCGCGCGTGGTGGACATGGTGGCCGAGGCCGAGGCCCAGAAGGGTCCGAACCAGCGCTTCGCGCAGCGGCTGGAGCGCACTTTCGCCCCGCTGGTGATGATTGGCGCGGTGGTGTTCCCCGTGGTGCTCGTGTTGATGGGGATGCCGCTCAAGGAGGCGATTCTGCGCGCGGTGTCCCTGCTCGTCGCCGCGTCTCCGTGTGCGCTGGCCATCTCCACGCCGTCGGCCGTGTTGTCTGCGGTGGCGGCGGCGGCGCGAGGTGGAGTGCTCATCAAGGGCGGCATCTACCTGGAGCTGCTCGGGAAGGTGAATGCCATGGCCTTCGACAAGACGGGCACGCTCACGGTGGGCAAGCCGAAGCTGCTCAGCACGGCGCCGGCTGCGGGCGTGACGGACGAGGAGCTGCTCGGGACGGCGGCGGCGGTGGAAGCGCTCTCGGCGCATCCGTTGGCGCACGCCGTGGTGGAGGCCGCGTCCGCGAGGGGCATCCAGGCCCCGGCCGGAAGCGACATGGAGGCCATCCACGGCAAGGGTCTGCGAGCGAAGGTGGGTGACGCGCTGGTGGACGTGGGCAGCCTCGCGCTGTTCGAAGGGGACACTGTTCCCGCCGACATCAAGGCGCAGGTGGACCGGCTGGAGGAGGCGGGGCAGACGACGATGGTGGTGCGCAAGGCGGGACGCTACCTCGGAGTGCTTGGGGTTGCGGACACCGTGCGCGCGGGAGCACGGCATGTCATCGAGACGCTCAAGCAGCAGGGCATCACCCGGACGGTGATGCTGTCTGGAGACAATGCGAGGGTCGCGAAGTCCATCGCCGCGCAGGTGGGGCTCGACGAAGCGCGAGCGCCGATGATGCCCGCCGACAAGGTGACAGCCGTGCGTGAGATGGGGCGTCAGGGCTCGGTGGCCATGGTGGGCGACGGAGTCAACGACGCGCCCGCACTCGCCGCTGCGGCAGTGGGCGTGGCGATGGGCGGAGCGGGCTCCGACGCTGCGTTGGAGACGGCGGATGTAGTGCTGATGAGCGACGACCTGTCCCGTCTACCCTTCGCATTGGGACTGGCGCGTCAAGCCACGGCGGTGATGAAGCAGAACCTGGTCATCGCGCTGGGCATTAGCGCCGTGCTCATCATCGCGACCCTCTTCGGCCTGACGCAGATCAGCCACGCGGTGGTGTTGCACGAGGGAAGCACGCTGCTCGTCGTCGCCAACGGCCTGCGACTGCTCGCCGTCAGGCCCAAGGTGATGGGCTCAACGCCCTTGCCTTCGATGGGAATCCAGCCCGCGCCCCAGTGAGCCAAAGGAGGCTGGACTCTTCTCTCCAGCCTCCTCCGTTCTTCACGATGGCAGTGCCTGAATGCGAGCAGCAGGACGCCGGCGATACGGAGCAACAGGCGCCACATTCGCTACTGAGAGCAACGCAGGGCTTCTTGTTCCTTAGCTCTTCAAGGAACTCAATGCCAGTCTTGAGGTGTACGCGGACGGCGTGCGCTGTAACACCATTCCCCGCGCTCCGTTGAGCGCTTCCTCCCAGAGCAGGGCACGATGGACACTGCCCCAGGTACGCCGTCGACTTCAGCCCCTGCTGATGCGCCGCATCGGCCACTGCCCGCTCTGCCTACGTCACATCAGCGCTCGCGTCCCGCCTCGCGGAGCCTCCCGCATCTGATCAAGTAGCATCTGGATGGATAACTGGGAATGACCGCCTAAGCATTGGCAACCACCCACGCGAACCAGCATCTGCAACAATCATTCTGGCGAACGACTCCTCGGTCGCCGAATCAACACCGTCAAACTGGAGATCGAACAAGTGGCCAGTCAATCGATGCAGAGTCTCATTGCAGTCACTCAGTCGCAGAGAATCATGATCACCATAAAACTCCCGAACAGTAACGGTTATTCGATTAGCATACGCAAGATAAACCAAAACCCTATCACCCGTCGACATCCCAACAATTAAGCGCCTGCACTCTTCCGCACCACCCATCACAGATCACCCCTAAACACAACAGAAGTCCTCGCCCCTTAGAGCATTCCAGTCTCACCCTCGCCGCGAAAGTGACTGAACGTCGTAACCATGCTCAAGAAGAGCTTTCAGTCTCCTATTTCCAACCAATTGACGCAGCAGCCAAGAACTCCTTCGTCCCTTCAAAACAACAGCCGCATTCATCCCGACTGGAGCACACCTTCCGAGGTCTGCATGCGCGCCGCAACCACTGCCCTGCCGAAGCCGGAGAGCTTGCCTGCTGACGACAGCAGGTCTGTCCGCGACGAACGAAGCAGGGTGTCACGACTCTCGGCTCCCACCCAGCCGCTCCAGGAAGTCTTCACCCGCTTCTCGAATGTCAGGATCATCATGGGCGGCTGCCTCTTTCGCGACCTGCAACGTCAGGGCACGATCAAGTTCCTCATACAACTCCAGGATGCGCTGCCACTCATCATAGTCACCAGCCTTGAGGAGGGTGGGACATCCTGCTTCAGGCGCTCAATCACCCACGCTCTTGGGAGCGAAAGAATCGCCTTTCTGAACCATCCCACCGCTCCGTGGCCGAAACTCGCAAAGTGCAGGAGCGTTGGAAATAACTCTTGGAGTTCAGCCAAGGAGAGCGACTCCAACATGCGGACCGCAGTGTTATCAACGCGCCTGCTCAGTGCAAGGCGAATCAATCCAGCCCTGTCGACGCCCTTGGCCAAGAAGACTCGGCTCGCGTCACCAAAGCGGCGGTGTGCGTCCACGAGCTGCGCCCATATCAGCCGGTCCTGTTCACTCAGTTTGTTGCTCATCGCTTTGTGTCACCCATCAACCGCCATCCCATCCTCCGAGACCGCATGCGCTCAATGTAGTCCAGCGACATCGCCCCTCGTCGCGGGAAGGACGCGCCTCACCCGAGTCTCCACTCGGCTACCATCCTCCCATTCCTCATGGGAACAGTCACGACAACGCAGGAAGAGGCGTCGCGCATCATCCGATAAAGCCACCATGATACGCATCGGCCCTCCACAGTTTCGACAGTCCCTGACAGACCACACCGTCACCATATCCAGCAGCGTGTCGCTGAGAGCCATCGCAACGGACTCCATGGACTTCGGCGCGACCGAAGACAGCCGAGCCAGTTCCAAGTCCAAGCGTATCTCTGGACTCTTTGACAGGTACCGACTCGGGTCCAGACGAGCCAACACCGCAAGCCCGCTCTCCTCCAGCAACTCGGCCCCGAAGTCCTGGGTATGTCCGATGACCCATGAGGACAGGCGCCGATAGTAGTCTTCGAAACCCACGATCACGGAAGGACGGACCACCTCTTCGAGGAGTTCCTTCCAAAAGCGAGCGGCTCTTTGCGCACTGGCCTTCATGCATCCTCTTGCTCGCCAAGAAAGCCCTCGAAGCTCACGTCGTAGCCTCCCCTTGGTCCACGCACGAGCACCACATCTCTACAACACAAGCGGAAACCAGCCGCCGCATCAAGTATCAAGCCATCTTCGCTGCTCCCCGCTTCGCGTGCCGAGTCCCCAGCCAAAACCATCAGGGCGGATGGCCCCCAGGCAAATGGCCCCTGAATCTGCTGGCATCCGACACCAACGACGTAGAGATCTTCCGACATCTCGGAATGCGATAATCGGATCGCCATTAGCCGATGGCCGGCGTGGTACATCCAGACCACGACCTCCCCGCCTCGCCATTGGCTGAGAGCCGTCTCCCAATCTTCTGGCTGAATGATGGTCTTCATACTCGACCCAGCGACATGTGGAGAGCTCACTGCCCCAGCCAAGGGCGCAGCAACTCGTTGAACTGATCATCGGAGAGCTTCCCGGTGCCCACACGCGACCAGGCACCCGACTCAATCAGGATACGCAGGGGGATGTGGGGAAATGCTCTCTTGAGATAGAAGACAATTACCGTCTGCGAGAGACTTCCCGTGAGTCGTTCCAACAAGGCAGCCAGCTCCACCGCCGAGAGCCCCTCTCCCTCGGTTCGAAGTGCCGCCAAAACCACCTCGTCATTCATGTCGTGACCTCCGCAACTGTCTGACTGAGGTCGTCCCTCATCGCTCGTCGTAACCTGCCAACCCCAGCAGGTGCCGATTCGCTCACTCCAGGGCATCGAGAACCTGCTTTGCATCCGCTGCAAAAGCGGCGTCATCGACTGATACCACTTGAGCAAGCACACGCTTGGCGGCATCAAGAGAACTCGAACTACCGGAACGAAGCGCTCTGCGCAACTCGGCGCTCGCCAGTTCATCGCCAAGCAGTCGGAACAGCAGTGTTTTCGTCCACTCTGGTGCTTGCACGCACAGCCGGTCCAGCACCTCGACAAATGCGCGCACCTGCGCGGCCACATCGAATGACTCCAGAAGATGCACAAGCCCGTGCATCACCTCCAGATGTCTCGCGGCATCATCGAAAGCCAGATGCATCTCCACCAGATGAGCTTCAGCATCGGACGCAGAAGACAAGAACTCCAGCGCCCCTTCGAAACGCACGACCTCTTCGCGCTTTCGCATCAGACGGCTTTCCAGCAGCACACGAACAGCCTCTTCAGTACCCATCCCTATCCCCCCCCCTGTGCCAGGGAAGTTGTCGCCTCAGCCGCAGAGCTGAGCACCCCATGAGGACAAATTCGCGCACCATGCACTCAAACTGGGGATGCCCTTTGTCGGTGGCCATCCCACCCCTAACTCTAGTTAGGTCCCCTTAGGCCGAAGCTTCCTCCGACAACATTACGTCCTGCAAGTCCCCCCATCTAGTCAAACCAGGCGAGCACTCAGCGCGCCCTCTGGCCGTATCACCGGTGCGCAAGTCCAAGGTCTCAAAGTCGAGTTCAGTACCATGAAACAAGACTGGCTTCACTACTGCGCTATAGCTCGGCCCGATGACTCGCCAGAGCCTCTGCTCAAGGTCAAGCAGCAAGATCGATGTCTGTGGGCCACGGCCTGGGTGATCCCATCGTTGGGCTGCGATGTAGCGAGAGTCAGCGGACCAAACCACCTCCTCACCGAAGAGCCACCTACCAATGCCGCGCCTCGACTCCAGCACAGCACCATCCAGCCGAAGGCGAAACAACGGGCACCCAAGAGACTCCTCTCCCGTGGGCTCTCGGACAACAGTGTGCCGCCCATTCGGGGAAAATGAGCCAGCCGGATCTTTCGCCATAAAAGGCCTCTCAAAAAGGACGCCAGCAGGCAACTACGCCGCTACTCCTCGCCCGGCTGCTTGAACCTCTTCGGGGGTGTCCACCAAGTCTGTGGATCCGCATAGCCGTTGCTGAAGAAGTACCGCATCAATGCATTCGACTTGATAGATCAATTCGCTTCCTCCGCTCGCCTACGGCATCTCGCATAAGAGCTTGACGCTCCCGGAAGGACAGGTTCGGCACTTCGACAGCAACAGCATAACTCGCGCGGAACTCATCGTGACTATTACCGCACCAGTGCCCAACAGGTGTGACCTGCCTGGATCCTTCGGACCACTGATTACGAGAGAGGTGCCGGCCGGGATGGGTTGGGTACCACTGCTTCGCACTGCCGTCGAAATTCCAGAGGCGTGAGGTAGCCGAGGCTCGAGTGTGGCC
>NZ_JABUMS010000014.1:0-274489 GCF_013336705.1 Myxococcus sp. CA051A
CGCCTCTCGCAGAATGGCGACCATCTGCTCTTCGCTGAACCGACTCTTCTTCACTGCCTGCCTCCGTGGTGTCCGGAGACGGCATCCTCTCAAGCTTCAGGTGGTCCGAAAACCGCAGGGCATGTCAGGTGGGCAATCCGCCCTTATGCCAGGCCTTCCTCATATAAGGCCCGGACAATGGCCGCCGCAGGTTCTCCAGAGTGGGGAGTCCAACTTTCATCCTCTATTGAAGATCAGCCCTCTCAGCTCACGTCAACTGCGCCCTGGGTTCGAATGGACGACTGCGAATGACAACCTGAGCGTTGGCAACCACCCACGCGACTCAGCACCCGCAACAATCATATCGGCGAACGACTCCTCAGTCGCCGAATCAACACCGCCAGACTGGAGCCGGAGCAAGTGGCCAGTCAATCGGTGCAAGGTCTCATTGCAGCCACTGAGCCTCAGAGAGTCAAGGTCGCCATAAAACCCCCGAGCAGTAATGGTTATCCGATGGCTGTACGAGAGGTAGAATTTAATTTTCTCACCCGTCGACATTCCAGCAATCAACCTCCTGCACTCGTCCGCACCACTCATCACAGATCACCTCTGAACATAATAAATTTCTACCCTTCAAATCACCCCTGACCTTCACCTGTCGCGGAAGTGATTGAACGTCATAACCATGCTCGAGAAGAGCTTTCAGTCTCGTATTTCCAACCATTTGACGCGGCGGCCACACTGACTGAGCGCTGTCTCCCAATCTTCTGGCTGAATGACGCTCTTCATACCAGACTCAGGAGCACTCACCGTCCCAACCAGGGGCCTAGCATTTCGTTGAACTGCTCATCAGAAGAGCCACTCCCAGCGCTCACACGCCACCAGACGCCTGCCTCCAAGAGGACGCGCAACGGGATGGCGGGAAACGCCCTCTTGAAATAGGTCACAATCATCCCGTGAGAGAGCCGACCCGTGAGTCGTTCCAACAACTTGGCCAACTCCACCGCCGAGAGGCCCTCTCCCTCCGTACGGAGAACCGCCAGGACTTCCTCATCATTCATGTCATGAACTCCCAAACAGTCCGAGCGATTCATCCCCTCATTAGAGCACAAGGGACGAAGGCATTATGTGGGGTGCCCCAGCCTCTCCTCTGAGGAGTCACTGCGCTGAGCGACCGCCGATCTCCCGAAAACGACCATAAACACGCAGGAGCGCTTCCAGATGAACAGGATTGCCAAGGTCGAGCGGCGCATCAGTGAGCCGCACGACCCAACCGCCCGATTCCGTGCGCCGCGCTCGTGAGATCAGGTTCGCATCCCGGGCTGAGTCCGGAAAGCCGATGGCGTCGGCGGTGGCGGAAGACCAGTAATTCAACCACCCAAGATAATGTGGAATCTCGGCCGCACGATTGTACCGTGGGCGAAGAAGGCCGGGGAGTCCGTGGGACGTCGCAGATGGATCCTCTTCCGGACCACGAAACTGCTGCGACACGACCTCATTATAACCCGACGGCGATACCTGCCCCCAGACCGCTCGAGTTCTCTCGCCTATCGCCTCCAGCACATCAGGTGCCGCCGCGATGCCGCCTGCATCGAGCGGCAGAGTCGCATGAACGTCGAGGCGTGGCGGACTGCCTACAGCAAGGCCGCTTGGATTCTCCCACCCGGCAAGCGTCACAGGCCGGCTTTCGTCATCGTTGCAAAGGAATGGAAACCCACCGTCGGTCCTTTCCGTCGCAATCCATTCATCGCGGCGCGGCAATGCAACGAATCCCCCTTTTTCAGAAAGTGTCCACGCGAGCCGCAATCCGGGCACAGCGCGCTCCATCGCATGAACGATGGCAAGCGGCCGTTTATCGCCATCAACAAGCGCGGGCGCATACACGTTGAGGTTGAGAGTTTTCCGCAAAGCCATCACCTTAACACCAATCCATGACAACGATTTCGAGGTCTGGATCCAGTTCAAGAAGCGCGGTCTTGTGAACAGCGCTCCGAACCCCCACGACAAATCTGTACCCACATGCCTCCGCGAGCATTTGCTCGCGCTTTATCTCCGGCAGTTTGACCCGGGCAAAGAACCTCTGCGAATGAGGCGAGTGCACGTCAAAATCATCAGTCTTTACTTCCCATAGAGTGCGCGTGGCCCGCTGCAACGCATCAAACTGCTTGCCGTTGACGACTACATCCCAGCCAGGGAAGCTGTTGTTCGGGACCTTGTCAGCACACTTATTGTGCGCCTCATCTCCGCCTCGGTGCGGCACTGGGACAGGCTCGCACTTGTGCCGTCGCTCCGGGCCTAGGGGCTCGGTTGTCCCCGGGGGGAACCAGTCCTGTCCTGATGGCGCAGGCTTGGGCTTTCGCTTCGCGGAGAGTTCCTGCGGGGCAGGCATCGACTGAGGCACGGACTCTATTTCTTCGGAACCACTCCCTCTCCTCAACTCATAGGCATCCAGCGCTTCCTTGATGGCGACGCCCACCACCACAACGCCAACGACGACCACCGCGCCCACAACGATCTCAGGAGCGGCCAAGACACAGAGGCCAACTCCCAGGACAACCGTTCCCGCCGAGGCAACGGTGCACCTCCCGGTCAGGTCATTGAACCGGATCCGATCATGGTCGAGAGCCTGATAGCACCGCTCCGCCAGCGCGGGCCAAGCTTGGGAAGCCTCACGGACTGCGCATCGTCCCCCATCACTCCACGGTAGCGCTGCCGCTCTTTTGAGGTTGGCGCGCACGGGGTTCGGGGACACTCGATCTCTCAAGTTTGGTTCCGACGTAGCGCACGCAGAGAGGATGAGCAGGAGTGCAGTGCAGGCGCGGAATCGCATCGCTACGTCCTTTCAGTCGAGCCTGTGAGCCGATCTACGCAACGAGACATGGCTCCCTCTCAGCAACAGGTGACGCGGGGACGGTACAATACCCCCTGGGGGTGATACCCCGGCAAACCGCCCCAGGCCCACAGTGGTCCTCCTCCGCGCCGCCGTCCGACGGCGGGGACACTTCACGGGGGAGACTTCCATGCAGCCTGCCGTCCTGGCCCTGGCGATTTCGAGCCTGCTGTTGACGGGGCTCCTGGTCCGCACCGCCCTCCAGCTCCGAGCCGTCCGGGCCCGCTTCAGGCCCGTGCTCGACGTGGAGGCCGAGCGACAGCGTGTCCTCTCCTCCCTGGAACGCACCAAGGCCGAGTCCGAACACATGCTCGCCACCGAGCGCAACCGCGTCGCCTCCGAGCTGGCCCGGGAACGCGACCTCGCGGACGCCGCCATCCGGGGCGCGAAGGCAGACCTGGAGCAGGTCAGGGCGTCGACGGACCATGCCATCCGCCTCGAACGAACCCGCGTCGCCTCGGAACTCACCCAGGCCCGCGAACAAGCCCAGACCGAACTCACCCGTGCTCGCGAGCAAGGCCGCACGGAACTCGCTCGCGCCAGGGAACAGGCCGACGCCGCCGTCCGGGAAGTCGAGGCCCGACGCAATCAAGCCCGCGCGGAACAGGCCCAGCTCGAGCCCCTCATCATCAAGCTGCGCGCCGAACTCCGCCCCCTCGAAGAAGAGACCATCCTCCGCTCCTACGGGTTCTACAAACCCATCTACAACCTCTCCTCCTCGGAGAAGTACGAACACCGCCTCGACACCCTCCGCGAACGCCAGAAGGCCATGCTCAAGAACAAGCAAGCCGCCTCCTGCAAGATTGAATGGACGGTCAACGGCAGCAAGGCCGAGGGCAAGAAGCAAACGGAGCGCACCCTCAAGCTGATGCTCCGCGCCTTCAATGGCGAGGCGGACGCCTGCGTGGCCAAAGTCACCTACAAGAACATCAAGGCCATGGAGGCCCGCATCCAGAAGTCCGCCGAGGCCATCAGCGGCCTCACCGAGATTCAGCAGTGCTTCATCTCCACCGACTACGTCGAGCTGAAGCTGGAGGAGCTGCGCCTCGCCCACGAATACGAAGAGAAGCGCCAGGAGGAGAAGGAAGAACAACGCCGCATCCGCGAGCAGATGCGCGAGGAAGAGACCGCGCAGCGAGAACTCGAACGCGCCAAGCTGGAGGCCGAGCGCGAGGCCCAGCGTGACGAAGAAGCCCTGCGCAAGGCCCGCGGGGAGCTGGAGCGCAGCAAGGGCGCCGAGCAATCCAAGCTCCTCGAACGCATCGCCGAACTGGAGCGCCGCGTCGCCGAGGACCAGGAGCGCCAACGCGCCATCTCCCAGGCCCAGCTCACGCGCACCGGCCACGTCTACGTCATCTCCAACATCGGCTCCTTCGGAGAGGACATCTACAAGGTCGGCATGACGCGACGACTCGTGCCCCAGGACCGCATCGACGAGCTGGGCGATGCCTCCGTCCCCTTCGAGTTCGACGTCCACGCCATCATCCGCACACCCGACGCACCGTCGCTCGAAGCCGCGCTGCACCGCACCTTCTCCCACCGCCGCGTCAACCGCATCAACGAGCGCAAGGAGTTCTTCCGCGTCACGCTCGACGAGGTGGCCAAGGCCGTGCGCGAACACCACGGCGAGTTCGAGCTGACCCGCATCGCCGAGGCCGCCGAGTACCGCAAGTCGCTCGCCCTCGCCGAAGGGGAGCGCCACGACAGCCCCACCGCGCTCCGCCCCGAGCGCGCCGTCGCCTGAGCCGCCACCTCTTCACCCCGCACCAGGCGCCCCCACCTTCAACCCGACTCGCGCGCCTTCGCCCCACGCATTCCAGTCTCCGAAGAGAAGAACACCCTGGCACTCACGACGCAGTGCGTTCTCGTTGGCGTCCCGCGGCACGGCTCGCGCATTCCACCCGACGTGCTCGCTCGGCACCTCACCGAGCTTCAGCTCCTTGGCACGCAAAGAAGTCCTGCCCTTCACATGGAGCAGGAACGTCACGCCCCGAGGCGCTGGGACAAAAGTGGAAACGTGGCATGTTGCGCCCGCGATGGCCGTCAGCGTTTTCGACCTCTTCAAGATTGGTATCGGTCCCTCGAGCTCCCACACGGTGGGGCCCATGCGAGCCGCGCGCACGTTCGTGCTGCGACTGGCGGAGCATGGCCACCTGGAGAAGCTCACGCGCCTGAAGGTGGAGCTGTTCGGCTCGCTCGGCGCCACGGGCAAGGGCCACGGCAGCGACAAGGCGGTGGTGCTCGGCCTGCGCGGGGACACGCCGGAGGCCGTGGACGTGGAGGCCATTCCCGCCATCGTCACGCGCTGGCGCACCGAGGGCCGCATCAGCGTGCTCGGCCAGCGGGACATCGTCTTCAAGGACGGCGAGCACCTGGTGATGCACCGCCGCCGCAGCCTCCCCTTCCACCCCAACGGGATGCGCTTCTCCGCGTCCGGCGCGGACGGCGTGGAGCTGGACGCGTGCGTCTACTACTCCGTGGGCGGCGGCTTCGTCGTCGATGAGTCCGCGGCCACCGGCCAGGACCCGCTGCGCAAGGACACCACGCCCCTGCCCTTCCCCTTCCAGTCCGCGGCGACGCTGCTGGAGTTGTGCGAGCGGGAGCGCATGCCCATCAGCGCCCTGATGATGGCGAACGAGAAGACGCTGCGCTCCGAGCAGGACATCCGCAGCGGGCTCTTGCGCATCTGGGACGTCATGCAGGCGTGCGTGCGCCGGGGCTGCGCGTCCAGCGGCATCCTCCCGGGCGGCCTCAAGGTGGAGCGCCGCGCGGCGGCCATGTACCAGCGCCTGCTCAGTCGCCCCGAGGCCGGCCTCACCAACCCGCTCACCGTGCTCGACTGGGTGAACCTCTACGCGCTCGCCGTCAACGAGGAGAACGCCGCCGGAGGCCGCGTCGTCACCGCGCCCACCAACGGCGCGGCCGGCATCATCCCCGCCGTGCTGCACTACTACTGGCGCTTCTGGCCCGGCGCGAACGAGGACGGCGTGGTGCGATTCCTCCTCACTGCCGGCGCCATCGGCGTGCTCTACAAGGAGAACGCCTCCATCAGCGGCGCCGAGGTCGGCTGCCAGGGCGAGGTGGGCAGCGCGTGCTCCATGGCCGCCGGCGCGCTCACCGAGGTGCTCGGGGGCACGCCGCTCCAGGTGGAGAACGCCGCCGAAATCGCGATGGAGCACAACCTGGGCCTCACCTGCGACCCCATTGGTGGCCTGGTGCAGGTGCCCTGCATCGAGCGCAACGCCATGGCGTCCGTGAAGGCCATCAACGCCTCGCGCATGGCGCTCTCCGGCGACGGACGCCACTTCGTCAGCCTGGACAAGGTCATCCGGACGATGCGCGACACCGGCCGCGACATGAAGGACAAGTACAAGGAGACCGCGCGCGGCGGGCTCGCCGTCAACGTGCTCGAGGTCGCGAACCTCAGCGTCGGCCTGCCTGAGTGCTGAGCGGAGCCCGGGGGCCGGGACAAGCCCCCCCATGGGTAGACAGTTTCGCTTGTCTGTGTATGGGCCGCCATCGGCGGTCGCCTGAGCCAGAGCCGGAAGGTGCCCACGTATACGTGGAACCATGGGCTCCCCCCGACCCTTCCTCGTCCTGTCCCTGCTCTGGGCTGTCTGTCTTCCAGCCCCCGCTCGGGGACAAGCCGCTCCTGCCGCCACCAGTGAGCCCCGCGCGGTGGAGGTCGACGTCCAGGCCACGGACGCGGGGACGGCGGTCTCCGCCGACGATGCCGCGCGGCTGAAGCTGGAGACGGATGGAGGCAGCCTCGCGCTCCTGACGCCTCAGCTGGTGAAGGAATCCCCCGTCACCTGGCCCGAGGGCCTGGAGGGCGCCCCGGACGAGGTGAAGCTCATCCTCCAGATTGACGAGCAGGGCCTCGTCGTCGACGTGACGGTGCAGGAGGCGGCCACGCTGGCCCCCCTCACGGAGGCCGCCGTCCGCGCCGCGCGGGGGCTGCGCTTCACGCCGGCGAGCCTGGGCGGGAGAACCGTGTCGGTGCGCCTGCCATATGGCTACCACTTCGAGCCCCCGGCGGCCCTGCGCTTCACCCAGTCGCGACTGCGCGGTGAGGTCCGTGCCCTGGGCACCCGCCAGTTGCTGGCGGACGCGGCCCTGTTCCTGGACGGCGGCGAGGAGCCCATTGCCGTCACGGACGTGGATGGCCGCTTCGCGCTGGAGCTGGCTCCGGGCGCCCACCGGCTCCTCGTCCGCGCCCCGGCCCACCAGCCCGGGACGTTCGAGGAGTCGCTCGAGTCGGGCCAGTCGCTCGACGTCGTCTACCGGCTCCAGCCCACCCGCGTGAATCCCTACGAGACGGTGGTGAGAGATGACCGCCCCCGCACGGAGGTCAATCGCATCACCCTGCACGAGCAGGAGCTGCGCGAGGTGCCGGGCACGCAGGGCGACCCCTTCCGCGTCATCATGCTGATGCCGGGGGTGGGCAGCGTCGCCTCGGGCCTGGGTTACCCCGTGGTGCGCGGAGGGCAGCCCGGCGCCACCGGCTACTACCTGGACGGCGTGCGCGTCCCCATGCTGTACCACCTGCTGCTCGGGCCCGCGGTGGTGCATCCGGACTTCATCGACACCATCGACTTCCATCCCGGCGCGCCGCCGGTGCAGTACGGGCGCCTGCTGGGCGGCGCGGTGGAAGGGCGGCTGAGCCGGCCACGTGAAGACAAGCCACACTTCGCCGCCTACGCGGACCTCATCAACGCGGGCGGCTTCATCGAGGTGCCCTTCGACCGCACCGGCACCTCCGTCACCGTGGCGGGACGCTACAGCTACACCGGGCTGCTCATCCCCCTGGCGTACGCCCTCTTCAAGAGTCACGAAGACAATCCCATCCACGCGGCCTTCTGGGATTACCAGGCCCGGGTGGAGCAGAAGCTTGGCGAGGGACGGCTGCGCCTGTTCGCGCTCGGCAGCTCCGACGACGCGGGCGAGGCCACCGCCGCCTACGAGGACAGCCTGGGCGCCACCATCGTCTCCCGCTTCCATCGCGTGGACCTGCGTGGCACCCACCCCGTGGCGGGCGGCGAGGGCGAGCTGGGCATCACCGTGGGCCTGGATGAGGTGGGCCTGCAGGGCTACCGGCGCGTGGTGCGCAACCCGGCACGGGGCCCCGAAGAGGTGCTCGCGGGAGAGTACGGGCTGGACCAGCTCACCTTCGCGGCTCGGGCCGGGTGGACGCGGCGACTGTCCAAGGCGCTGGACGTCCTGGCGGGCACGGACGTGGAGCACCGGCGCGTGGCCACCGGCATCACCGGCTCCGCGCGCACTCCGGGTTGGCGGCCGACGGATGACGCCCATCCCCTCAAGCAGCCCTCCGCCCTGGCCACCTTCGTCGGTGGCTTCGTCGGAGCGACGTGGCGCCCTTCGGACACGTGGGTGGTGTCGCCCGGCGTGCGCGTGGACGGCTACCACCTGGTGCCCGGAATCCAGCACGTCGTCGTGGAGCCCCGGCTGGCGGTGCGCCACCAGCTCTCCGAATCGCTCACCCTCAAGGGCGGCGGTGGCATGTACCACCAGTCCCCCACCGTGCTGCTCCATCTGCCGGCGCTGGATGTGTCGGGCCTGCGCAACGGCGTCCAGTCGGGCGCGCAGTTCGACGTGGGCGCGGAGTGGAAGGCCACCGAGGGACTGGAGGTGACGGTGGACGTCTACTTCAACCCGCTGTTCCGCACGGTGGAGTTCGACGTGCAGGACGTCCTGGAGAACCGCAAGCGGCGAGGCCAGCAGCGCGAGGACCCGTCGGCGCGAGGCTACGCGTATGGCCTGGACCTGATGGCGCGGCATCCGCTGGGGCGCGACTGGTTCGGATGGGTCAGTTACAGCTTCCTCCAGAGCAAACGCCATCGGCGCTTCGCGCGCTATGCCGACAACAACACCATCCGGGAGACGACCGAGGGCGAGCTGCCCTTCGCCTTCGAGCAGGCGCACGTCTTCAACGCCGCGCTCAGCTACAAGCTCGCGAACAACTGGACGGTAGGCACGGTGGTGCATTTCAACACCGGCCGTCCGGAGTCCGGTGAAGTCTCCTCCGTCACCCAGCGCCCCGTCATCAACCCGGAGGGCTTCCGCGCCTGGGCGCGACAGGACGCGGACCGCGTGGAGCGGCTGGCGCCGTTCTTCCGCGTGGACTTCCGCGCCGCGAAGTCCTGGTCGCTCGAGGACTTCACCGTCGAGGCCTATCTGGACATCCTCAACCTCTCCCTCCAGCAGGAGGTGTTCGCCTACGAATACAAACGGACGGCTGGAAGACTCCAGCGCGAGGCCATGGGGTTGCCCGTCATCCTGCCCATGCTGGGCCTGAAGGGAAGCTACTGAGATGCGCCACCCATCATGTCTGGGATTCTTCGTCCTGCTGCTGTCCTCGGGGTGTGAGCGACTGCAGGACGAGCCCGTCTTCGTCTACGGCCGGCTCGAGCGGCGCGACGGCACGCCCGTCAGCGGCGGAGTCGTGCCGTACGCGCGCACCCTCCACGAGGTGCCCATGGGAGAGGGCCCCTACGTGTATGAGCCGCCGGACTTCACGCCCTACGCGGAGTCCACCACCGAGCCGAGCGGGGACTTCTTCCTGGAGATGCGCTACGGGGACGTGGAGTCCGTCAACACACCCAACCCCTGGCTCCAACCCTATCGCTTTCGCGCATCATGGCGGGACGAGACCGGCGCGGCTGTCTCCACATCCTTCACCTTCCACGATGACGTGGAGCTCCCCACCCTGCGCATCTGGGACTCCCAGCTCGCCGTCACGACAGGAGCGGAGGGCGCGTCCGTGACCTTCGCGTCAGCGCCCGCCGTGCCCGTGCCACCCCTCACGGGCGAGTACGCGATGACCTCCGATGAGAATCAAACCGTCATCCCCGCTCTGCCCACCACGCCCGAAGCCATGCTCTTCATGCTGAATGGCGCGCAGCCCCTGTTCCGCGCCCTGATTCCCACCTCGCCCTGGGCCGCGAGTCGCTACGTGCTGGAGGACTTTCCCCAGCCCACCGTCATGCTCCGGGCGGTCTCCGTGGGGGAGTTCTGGTTCTTCCCGCTCGGAGGCAAGTACACGGAGCTGTGGTTCCGCATGGACTGGCGCACGGAGGAGGTGCCCCTGGCTCCAGGTGGGCTCGTGCCCGCCAGCCGAGGCGCCACGTGTCAGCCCTCGCCCTCGGCGGGCTGTCCCTGGACGGATGGCCGGCTCGACCCCGTGTCCCTCGGAAGCAAGCCGGTGGAGTCCCTGGTCGTCACGCTCCCCGAGCCACGGAAGCCGCGGCATGTGGTGGTACGCGGCGCGGAGGGAGGCAACTTCTCCGGGTTCGTGCTGGAGGGGAGTGAGGACGCGGAGCAATGGACCCAGCTGGCGGTGCTGCACAACGTCCCGGAGCGCTACATCCCACCGCCGCGACTCAGTCCCCCGTGGAGGGGCTTCGAGGAGATGACTCGGTGGGACAGCCCCTTCGACGGACAGCTGTCCTTCATCAAGGGTCCCCACTTCCTCGATGCGCCCGTGACGCAGGACGCGGGGCCGGTGCGCCATGTGCGGCTGCGCGCGGTGGGCTTCAACCACGCGGGCGACCCCATGCCGGGCGCGACGATGGCCACTCTCGCCGAGCTGTCCCTGTTCGAGTAGCGCGGGCCCTCAGCCCGCGCCCAGCGGCACGTCCCACCGCCGGGCGAGCCGCGCCTGCTCCTCCGGCGTGCGCAGGTCCGTGGCGGGCAACGCCACTCCGGGCCGGTGAAGGACATACAGGTTCCAGAGGCCCTGGAGGCCCAAGGCCTGGATGTCCGCGTACATCCGCTGCTCCAGCGCCGGGGCGAGCACGAAGCCGGCGGACTCGAACTGGCGACGCCACCATGCGAACGACGCAATCGTGACGTGCCCTTCCAGCGGTCGGCCCCACTCGTCGCGCGCCAGGTCCTCCTCCGGCACCGGGCCCAGGTAGTCGGGCCCCAGCGACCGGTAGTGCTCCAGCCGCTCCGGCCGCACCTTCCCGTCGAACCAGCCATCCGGTCCCGTGCCACAGGGGCCGAAGGACGGCGCCGTCACCACCAGGAAGCCCCGCGTCACGCGGTGCAGCTCCGAAATCGCATGCGGCACCATGGAGGGAGGCAGGTGCTCCAGCGTCTCGAAGGCGGACACGAGCTCGAATTGTCCGTCGTCGAAAGGCAGGCGCTGGGACAGGTCTCCGAGTGACAGGTGCGGCTTCACGTCCCACGGAGCATGGTGGATGGCGAAGTCGCTGAAGTCACTGCCCTGGGTGTCCCACCCCAGCTCGCGCAGCGCCTGCACCGTGAAACCCAGCGCGCAACCCACGTCCAGCGAGGTGCGCACGTCGAAGTGATTCCACAAAAGATAGGCCGCCTTGTTGGCGTGGCTGGAGTCGCGGCGGTAGTGCTCGTAGCCGCTGTTGCCCTCGCGGTCCAAGGGGTTGCGTCCGGCGCCGTAATAGCTGGCCCCGTACATGTCCTTGCTTCCCTGCGCCAGGAGCAGCGACAGCTCGAAGCTCAGCAGCTCCAGTCCGCTGCGCAGCGGCGGCACGTGCGCGACGCCCGCGGTCACCAGCCTCCGCGCCTCCAACGCCAACCGCCGCCGCACCCGGGCGGGCAGTCGCTGGAGGCCGTCTTTCGCGAGGAGGGATGAGAGTTTCAAGGACACGACTCCGGCAGGCAGAAGACCCCGCCCTTATGACACAGGAGCGAGGGGTCGGGTCATCACTCCGCGAGCGGAGGCGCGGGCCCCTGTCATGGCGATGGGGGGCTCACCCCTCATCCTCCGGGCGTCCCGACACCGCGCCGATATTCGACGCGAAATCCACGCGCCTCACGGGGCCGTACGGATGGGCAATGCCCCCCGTCACACGCTCCCTTCGCGGCGTCCTCGGCGTCGTGCTCGCACTGGCCTGTGGTTGCAGTCGTGGCACGGGCGCCGCGTCCACGCCCTTCACGCCCGACAACGACACGGAAGTCCTGGAGCAGGTTCCCGCCCGAGCGACCGACGCCCGCGCCCGCGAGCGTGCCGCGTTGCGACAGGAGCTGGACCGCCAACCCCGACAGTTGGAGCTCGCCGTCCGCCTGGCCCGGTTGGAGTTGAAGGAGGGGCGAGCCCGGGGCGACCCACGACACCTTGGGTGGGCCCAGGCCGCGCTCGCGCCCTGGTGGGACGAGGCCGAGCCTCCCCATGAGGTCCGCCTGCTGCGCGCCACCCTGCGACAGAGCCGCCACGAGTTCGACGCGGCCCTGCGAGATTTGGAAGCCGCCGTCCGGGAGGACCCTCGGGACGCCCAGGCGTGGCTGACGCGCGCCGTGGTGCTGGGTGTCCGGGGTCACCATGCGGAGGCGGAGAAGAGCTGCGCGCCGCTGGACACGCTCGCGGGGGCCCTCACCGCCGCCGTGTGTCGCGCGCAGGTGGACAGCGTCGCCGGACATTCGCGGCGAGCCTATGCGCGGCTCTCGGAGGCGATGTCTCGGCGCGGGGGGATGGGCAGTCCCGAGGAGCAGGCCTGGGCGCTGTCCACCCTGGGCGAAGCCGCTGCCCGCGCGGGGGATTCGGCACGGGCGGAGCTTCTCTACACACAGGCGCTCGCGGCCGACCCGGATGACGCCTACACCCGCGCGGCGCTCGCGGACCTGCTGCTGGACCTGAACCGGCCGGGTGATGCGTCGCGGCTGATGAAGGACCACGCGACGGACGACGGCCACCTCCTGCGCCGCGTGCTGGCGGAGACGGCCCTGGGTTCCGCGCAAGCCCCCGCGCTCGCCCAGGAGCTGGCTGAGCGGTATGCGGCCAGCCGGCTGCGCGGTGACACGCTGCACGCACGCGAAGAGGCCCGCTTCGCGCTGCACGTGGAGAAGGACGCGCGCAAGGCGCTGTCGCTCGCCCAGGCCAACTGGGAGGCTCAGCGAGAGCCCTGGGACGTGCGCGTCCTCCTCGAGTCCGCGCTGGCCGCCGGAGCACCCGAGGCGGCGCGCCCCGCCCTCACCTTCCTCGATGCCTCCTCCTGCGAGGACCCGGGACTGCTCGCGCTGGCCGAGCGGCTGAAAAAAGCCGCGCCATGAACAGCTCCCGCGAAGCGCCGAGCCTCCTCGCCCTGGCCGCACGGCCCAAGAAGACCGCGCCATGAACCGCTTCCTCGCCCTGCTCGTCCTGCTGCCCTCCATCGCCCTGGCCCACAAGCCCAGCGACAGCTACCTGCACCTCGAACGCGCCGCGCACGGCTTCAACGGCCGGTGGGACGTGGCGCTCAGGGACCTGGACACGGTGCTGGGCCTCGACTCCAACGGAGACGGCGCGCTCGCCTGGGGCGAGGTGCGCACCCGCCAGGAGGACATCGTCCGTCATGTCCTGTCACGGCTGTCGCTGGGCACGGCCGGCACGCCCTGCCCCACCACCGCCGAGGGCGACCTTCGTGTCGCGCGTCACTCCGACGGGGCCTACGCGGTGCTCGACTTCCGCGCGGCCTGCCCCGTCGAACCCTCGATGCTGACGCTCGACTACACCCTCCTGTTCGACCGCGACCCGCAGCACCGGGGCGTCGTCCAGGTCACAGGTGAGCAGGGACAGGGCACGCTCATCCTGTCCGCGTCACGCCACGCGGTGGAGATTCCCCTCGCGAGGCTGTCCGCCTGGAGCCACTTCGGCGGCATGGTCCACTCCGGTGTCGAGCACATCTGGGCGGGCCTGGACCACCTGCTGTTCCTGCTGGCGCTGCTGCTGCCCTCCGTCCTGAGGCGCTCACCGACGGGCGGATGGGAGCCCGTGGACAGGTTCGGCCCCGCGCTGCGCGATGTCGTGAAGGTGGTGTCGGCGTTCACCGTGGCCCACTCACTCACGTTGAGCGTCGCCGCGCTCGGGCTCGTGTCCCTGCCCTCCCGACTCGTCGAGTCCGCCATCGCGGTGAGCGTCATCCTCGCGGCGGCCAACAATGTCTTTCCTCGGGTTCGAGGCACCCGCTGGGCCGTGGCCTTCGCGCTGGGCCTGCTGCATGGCTTCGGCTTCGCGTCGGTGCTCGCCGACCTGGGCCTGCCCGCCGGGGGACTCGCCACGACGCTCCTGGGCTTCAACGTGGGCGTGGAGCTGGGCCAGCTCGCCTGCGTCGCCGTCTTCCTCCCCGTCGCCTTCCTGCTGCGCGGCGCGTCCATGTATCGCCGCGCGATACTCGTCGGGGGCTCGGCGGCCATCGGCCTCATCGCCTGCGTGTGGCTCGCGGAGCGCGCGCTGGACCTGAGCGTCCTTCCGCTCTGACCCATCCAATCACGTCGCATCCCCGTATTGCATTCACCACCGGATGTCCGGCGCAGCCCCTGGCCCGTCGGTGGGATTTGCCCCCAACGTTGTGGAGACACGCATGCAAAGACGACAACTCGCGAGCGCACTGGCGCTCGCGGCGGCGCTGCTCGTACCGACCGCCCACGCCTCCAGTCATCGTGAAGCCCCCTTCATCACCCGGATGCCCAAGGTCGACGCCACCGATTTCTACATGTTCCGCAGCTATGAGCCGGGCCGTGGGGACTACGTCACGCTCATCGCCAACTACCTGCCCCTCCAGGACGCGTACGGCGGCCCCAACTACTTCTCGTTGGACCCCGATGCCCTCTACGAAATCCTCGTCGACAACAACGGGGATGCCATCGAGGACATCACCTTCCAGTTCCGGTTCACCAACAACCTGAACGGCCCCAATGGCATCACGCTGAACGTGGGCAACAACGGCAGCACGAAGAGCGTGTCCGTGCCCTTCACCAACGTGGGCGCCATCACCAGCGCGGACCGGAGCGCGCAGAACGTCCAGGAGAACTACACCGTCAAGGTCGCCCGAGGCCCTCGCCGCGCGGCGGCCGGACAGGACGTGACGAACACCGCGGGCCACGCCACCCTCTTCCCGAAGCCGGCGGACTACGTGGGCACCAAGTCGCTAGGCAACGCCGCCACGTACGAGACCTACGCCCGCCAGCACATCCACAACGTCAACATCCCCGGCTGCACCGGCACCGCGAAGCTGTTCGTGGGCCAGCGCCGCGAGCCCTTCGCGGTGAACCTGGGGCCCGTGTTCGACCTGGTGAACGCTCCAGCCTCGGTCATCACCAACCCGGGCGCGCGCAACGCCGTCCCCAACCCGCTGGCGAAGAAGAACATCACCACGCTGGCGCTCGAGGTCCCCATCTCCTGCCTCAAGGCGGGCACCCAGGACGTCATCGGCGGATGGACGGCGGCCAGCGTCCGTCAGGCCCGCGCCATCAACCCTACCGCCACGTACACCGCGCCCTCGCGTGAGGGTGGAGCATGGACGCAGGTGAGCCGCCTGGGCATGCCGCTGGTCAACGAGGTCGTCATCGGCATCAAGGACAAGGACCGCTTCAACGCCAGCGAGCCGAAGGACGACGCCCAGTTCGCCGACTACGTCACCCACCCCACGTTGCCCGCCATCCTGGAGAAGCTCTTCGGCGACCAGGGCGTGAAGGCCCCCACCGTCTTCCCTCGCGCGGACCTGGTGGCCGCCTTCCTCACGGGTGTGACCAGCGTCAACGCGAACGGCTCCACCGCGGAGATGCAGCGGCTCAACACCGCCCTGCCCGCCACGGCGAAGGCGGGCCAGAACAACCTGGGCGCCGCCGCCTGCTTCGTCAATGGTCAGCTCACCCTGGCCAATCCAGGGTGTGACCCGGCGGGCTTCCCCAATGGCCGCCGACCCGGCGATGACGTGGTGGACGTGGCGCTGCGCGTGTCCATGGGTTACCTGCTCGCGAACGACACGCAGGCCCCCTCGCGCAACCTCCCGCTCCACGACGCCGTGCTCCAGGATGCCTCGCAGTTCGACGCCGTCTTCCCCTATCTCACCACGCCGCAGGCGGGTGCCAACGGCGACGGGACGTGAGCCCATGAGCACGCTCCGAGCAATGAGCTGTGTGCTGCTCCTGGGGGCCGCGCTGGCCTACACGGGATGCAGCGACGACGACGATGACCGCTCCCCGTTTCCGCCTCACCCCGACGCAGGCGCGGATGCGGGGACGGACGCGGGCGCGGAGTTCACCGCCTTCGTGAGGGACCTGGTCCTCAACGAGACCTCGGACACCACGACGCCCGTGAAGCTCGACGACAAGAACTTCGTGGACAACGCGCCCACCGACGCGTTCGCCCCGGCGTTCTTCCAGCACTAATCGCACACACACCACCGCAACTGAAAGTGCCTGGGTCGCGGACACTCCCCTGTGTGTCCGCGACCCTTTCTCGTTTCATTGCGACCCCTGAGAAATGCGAGACATTTCCCAAAGGGGCCAATCACGGCACGACGCCCTGTGAGCCTCACGTCATGAACACCCCCAGCGAGCACACCAAGGATGGCGTGAGCTACCCGCTGGAAGTCCACCTGGTGCACACCGACGCCCAGGGAACTCCGAAGGTGGTCGTGGGCGTGCTCATCGAGGAGGGCTTCGTGAACGCGGCGCTGTTCACCGCCTTCCGACACCTGCCCCGACACGAGGGGGAGGAGAGCGCGCCGGCCGGTGCGCTCGTCAACGCCACCGCGCTCCTGCCCTCCAACCGGGCGTTCTTCCAGTACGCGGGTTCGCTCACCACGCCCCCCTGCAGCGAGGGACTCCAGTGGTTCGTGATGAAGCACCCCATCCAGATGTCCGACGCGCAGATTGGCGCGTTCGAGCGCCTGCCGCACATCAACCCGAACAACCGCCCCGTGCAGCCGCTGAATGGCCGCACCGTCGGCGCGCAGTCCGGCCACTAGCCGCGGGGGATTGAGGAGGCCGGGACCCATGACGAGCCACATGGGTCCCTTGGAGCTGCCCGAAGGGTCAGAGGCGTATCAGCGTGACGGGCTTCCTGCCCTCGACAAGGCCCTTCTGCTTGCCCACCTCGGCGACCCTCCAGCGGACAGAGCCCCAGACGATCAGCTCGTCTACCTTGAGCGTCAAGGGCAACGGGGTGTCTATCTTGTGATTCGTGTGAAGGTCATTCAGCATGCCCTTGAGCGCGCCCCCCCTGGGGATGCCCGGGAAGTGCAGGAAGTGGAAGGGCTCACGCTCCGGGGCCTTGAGTACCCTCGCGGACACCACCTGGAGATTCGCCACATCGCAATCACTCACGCGCGCGGCGGCCGTCACGCATTCGACATGGGCCATGGGGAAGGTCGCATTCGCCGCGACCCATTGCCAGAACGGGACGTGTTCGCGCACGTCGTCCCGCCAGACCTCGGCCACACGATCAAAAGGAGAGGATGCGCTGGCGGAAGCGCCCGACGACGAGGCCGACGCTTTCGGTCCCGGTGCCTTGGATGGCTCCAGGGAGGCGCAGAGACGGGAGATGCACTCGTCCGGCAACTGCTCCCAGGGAGTGTGATTGGCACACAGCCAGAGGAGGTCTCGCACCATGTTGGGCCCGGTCAGGTCGAGCGTGGAGCCCGTGGTGTGGTCCATCCAATAGCCCGCGAGCCGATGGTCGGGATCGAGCGCGAACGCCTCCCGTGGGGCCCTCCCCCCAATGATTCGATAGGCCAGACGAATGGTCTGTCGCATGGCATCGATGAGCAGACTGCGGGGAGCCGCCGCCACGATGCAGTTGCTGAGATAGAGGCTCTTGCCGGCGTAGGCCGGGGTCGTGGCGATCCGCTCGCGGCCGGGCCACCTGGCGGCGGACGCCGCGCCCTCGCGGTCCGGGGTGATTCCCACCAGGGCGCACGCGGGATCGACCTCGAGTCTTCCGAACGCGGAGAGCAGGTCGATGTCGACATCCATGTAGACCCCGCCGTAGTTGTAGAGCACCTCGTAGCGGAGGATGTCGGACGCCGAGGCCGCGAACATTCCGCGCAGGGTCAGCTCCTGGTCATAGGCATCCATGTTGAGGAAGTGCATGCCCGTCAGGAACTCGTGTGAGCGGAGGTTGCAGAGTCTGAATCGCCCGGGGTGCGCGCGCTCCAGCGCACGCAGGGGCTCCAGGTCATCGGCCGCTTCGTCGATGAGGTCCCTGGCCAGGGCGAGCTTCTCGTCCGGAGCCATCCCTTTCGAGAGGACTCGCAGGTTGTGCAGGTCACGCCCAGGGCGGACCGTCCCACGCACGTGCAGGGGGTCGTGCGCGGCACTGAGATCGTATTGCGCGCGCGCCTTGGGGTATTTCTTGAGAATCTTGCGCACGTGCATGTTGAAGACGTGCGCGTCATCCCACCAGATCCACACCTGATGGTCTGGCGTGGCCTGGGTCTTCTCCAGCCAGCTCGTGATTCCCTTGAGGGTCTTCGTCGCCGCGATAGAGCCTCCGCCGGCCCAGGTCCCGTGGATGATATTGGGAATGAGGCTGAGCCCGGGCCTCGCCAGCACGGAGGGGGGAGGACCCGAAGGACCTGAAGGACCCGGAGGTTTCGGCGAGGCGAAGGGAATGGGCAGCACGAGGGGAGGCGGACCGGCACGCCTGGGCCCGACGGGGGGCGGTGGTGGCCCCCCATCGTCCTCCGCATCTATCCGTTTCGCCTCGCGCTCGATGCGCGTCCTGTAATCAGGATCCTCGACGAGCGGCTCTCCGCACCCGCACTTCGTGCCGATATTGCTCGACGTATAACTGCTCTCACAGTTCGCGCAGTACGCCGACATCGCCTCCTTGCACCCGGAACACTGGAGGACGGGATTGTGCCTGCTGGTGTTCCGACCACAGTTGCGACAGTGGTAGCCACTCATGTGTCAGACGATTGCAAGTCGGACGCCAGGACACTGAATAAGAGGGAAGTCGAGCCTCCGGGGCGACAGCGCATGAGGCTCGCGCGAAGCCGCGTCCTCACGGAACGAAGCGGCGTCTCGTGGGAACGCGCTGGCGCCCCCTCGGTATTCAGGCGAGCGGCTCGGGCGCCTGTCTTGATTCAGTGACAAATCCCAGCGCGGACTCACGCGCCGTGGCGCGCGCATATAAAAATCGCGTAAGACGGAAATAACATGTGAGCCCATCGCTCACGGCATTGTCGGTGTCAGGGACAACCAGCAAGATGCCGCGGCCTCTGCGGCCCCCTGTCTCGTCGTGCCCCCCCAAGGAGAAGTCCGAATGACACCCTCGAAGCCACAACCCACCCGGGTCTCGCGACAGCCACGCGTCCACGCGCTGGCGCTGCTCGCGACCGTCCTGCTCGCGCTCCCCACCGCCGCGCGCGCCCAGACGACCTACACCCTGTTCGCCCCCGCCTCCGCGCCCGCCGTCCCCTCCGTCACCAATGACTTCGCCGCCGTGGAGCTCGGCGTGAAGTTCCAGTCAGACATCGAGGGAGACATCCTCGGCATCCGCTTCTACAAGGGCACCGCCAACACCGGCACCCACGTGGGAAGTCTCTGGAGCGCCGCCGGCGTGCGCCTCGCCTTCGCCACCTTCACCGGTGAGACGGCCTCCGGCTGGCAGCAGGTGACGTTCTCCACGCCCGTGCGCATCAGCGCCGGCACCACGTACATCGCCTCGTACCACGCGCCCGGCGGAGCCTACGGCTTCACCAGCGGAGGCCTGGCGTCGGCCGTGGACTCTCCTCCCCTGCACGCGCTCGCGAGCGGCACCAGCGGCGGCAACGGCGTCTTCACCTACGGCGCCGCGGGCTCCTTCCCGACGAGCAGCTTCGGCAGCTCCAACTACTGGGTGGACGTCGTCTTCCGCCCCGCCGCCCCCGTCACCCTGTGGCCCTCCACCGCCACGCCCGCCGTCGCCTCCGTCACCAATGACGCCCTCCCGGTGGAGCTGGGCGTGAAGTTCAAGACGAACGTGAGCGGCAACGTGCTGGGCGTGCGCTTCTACAAGGGCGCCGCCAACACCGGCACCCACGTGGGCAGCCTCTGGAGCGCCAACGGGCAGCGCCTGGCCTTCGCCACCTTCACCGCCGAGACGGCCACGGGCTGGCAGCAGGTGACGTTCTCCACGCCCGTCGCCATCGCCGCCAACACCACCTACATCGCCTCGTACCACGCCCCTGTCGGCTCGTACGCGTTCGACAACGGCGGCCTCGCCAGCGGCCAGGACACCCCGCCCCTCTTCGCGCTGCCCGGCAGCACCAGCGGCGGCAACGGCGTCTACACCTACGGCGCCGCGGGCTCCTTCCCCGTCAACAGCTTCGGCAACTCCAACTACTGGGTGGACGTCGTCTTCCAGGCCACCGGCGCGCAGCCCCCGACGCAGCCCCCGGGCAACACCTTCCGCCTCTTCGCCGCCACGGCCACCCCTGGCACCGCCACCGCCAATGACACCGCCGCCATCGAAGTGGGCGTGAAGTTCCGCGCGGACGTGGACGGACAGGTGAAGGGCGTGCGCTTCTACAAGGGCAGCGGCAACAACGGCACCCACGTGGGCAACCTGTGGAGCGCCGCCGGCGCGCCCCTGGCCTCCGCCACCTTCACCAACGAGACGGCCGCGGGCTGGCAGGAGGTGACGTTCTCCACCCCTGTCGCCATCACCGCCGGCACCACCTACGTGGCGTCGTACTTCGCGCCGCTCGGTGGCTACTCGTTCGACAACAACGGCCTCACCGCCGGCGTGGACGCCCCTCCGCTGCACGCCCTGCCCGGCGCCACGACGGCCGGCGGCAACGGCGTCTTCGTCTATGGCTCCACGTCCACGTTCCCCAACGGCAGCTACCAGAACTCCAACTACTGGGTGGACGTCGTCTTCGAGTCCAACGGGCCGCCGCCCCGTCCGGGCGTCCACGGCGCGGGCCCGGTGCTCGTGGCCACCTCCCCCGGCAACCCCTTCACCGACTACCTGCGCGAAATCCTGGAGGCCGAGGGCATCGCCGCCTTCGCCACCACCGATGCCGGCAACATCGGCGTCTCCGTCTCCCTCAATGACTACAAGGTGCTCGTGCTCGGCGAGCAGACGCTGAGCGCGGCCCAGGTGACGCTCGTCACCAACTGGGTCACCGCCGGTGGCAGCCTCGTCGCCCTGCGGCCCGCGGCGAACCTCCAGTCCCTGCTTGGCCTCAATGCCTCTCAAGGCACGCAGGCCAATGGCTACATCCTGGTCAACGCCACCCAGGCGCCGGGCACGGGCATCACCGCGGAGACGATGCAGTACCACGGCCTCGCCGACCTGCGGACCGTGGTGGCTGGCACGCGCACCGTCGCCACGCTGTACGCGGATGCCACCAACGCGACGGCGTACACCGCCGTCAGCCAGCGCACCGTGGGCACCGGCACCGCCACCGCCTTCATGTATGACCTGGCGAAGTCCGTCATCTACACCCGCCAGGGCAACCCCGCCTGGCAGGGACAGAACCGGGACGGCTCCTCCATTGGTCCGGGCGCGCGCGCCAGCGACATGTTCTACGGCAACGCGTCCTTCGACCCGCAGCTGGACTGGGTAAACCTGGGCAAGGTCCAGATTCCCCAGGCGGACGAGCAGCAGCGCCTGCTCGCCAACGTGCTGCACCAGACGAGCACCACGCCGCTGCCGCGCCTCTGGTACTTCCCTCGCTCCAAGAAGGCCGTCGTGGTGATGACGGGCGACGGACACCCGGGCGGCGCCTCCACCCAGCGCTGGAACCAGTACCTCGCCGACAGCACGTCCGGGTGCAGCGTGGACGACTGGGAGTGCATCCGCGGCACCATCTACGACTACGTGGGCGGACTGAGCGCCACCCAGGCCAACGGCTACGTGGCGCAGGGCTTCGAGTACGCACTGCACATCAACACCGGCTGCGCGGACTACACGGCCAACACCCTGGACCCGAACTTCTTCACCCCGCAGCTGGCGAGCTTCGCGTCCGCCTTCCCCGCCGTCCCCGCGCCCGTCACCAATCGCACGCACTGCATCGCGTTCAGCGACTGGTCCACCCAGCCCAAGGTGTCGCGCCTGCACGGCATCCGCATGGACACCAACTACTACTACTGGCCGGAATACTGGGTGCAGGACCGCCCGGGCATGTTCACCGGCTCCGGCCTGGCCATGCGCTTCGCGGACCTGGACGGCACCCCGCTGGACGTCTACCAGCTCGCCACGCAGATGACGGACGAGTCCGGTCAGTCCTATCCGCTGCACATCGACACGCTGCTGGCCAACGCGCTGGGCACCAAGGGCTATTACGGCGCCTTCAACGCCAACATGCACGTCGACTCGCAGCCGTCGGCCGGCTCCTCCGGCTCGGCCGCCATCATCGCGTCCGCGAAGCGTGACGGCGTGCCGGTCATCACCGCGAAGCAACTGCTGGAGTGGCTCGATGCCCGCGAGGCCACCCAGGTGTCCTCCCTGGCCTTCACCGGCACGGTGCTCACCTTCAACGTGACGAGCCCCGCGCGCAACCTGTCCCTCATGGTCCCCACCCGCACCACGACGGGCCGCACGCTGCTGTCCGTCACCCGCGCGGGCTCCGCCGTGACGACGGTGACGCGCACCATCAAGGGCGTGGACTTCGCCTTCGTCGACGGCGCCCTGGCCGGCACCTACACCGCCACCTACAACTGAGTCACTCGCGCCCCCACCAGGCGCGTCATCGTGCGGGGCCCGACGCAGTGCATGCGCGTCGGGCCCCGTTTCATTTCACCTCCGATGAAACCTGGGAGGTCCTGCCTTTGACATGGGGTGCCTTGTGTCGGATGGCCCGCAGCCTCTATGACGCGCCACCGGTCAGGCGCCCTGCTGGCCGCCCCCGAACAAGGACTCCACACCCCATGCTCAAGAAGATTCTCATTGGCCTCGCCGCCCTGCTGCTCATCCTGGCGGGCATCATCGCCACGCGCCCCTCGGAGTTCACCGTGCAGCGCACGGCGACGCTGCCGGCGAGCCCGGACATCGTCTTCGCGCAGGTGAATGACTTCCACCTGTGGGCCGCGTGGTCTCCGTGGGAGCGGTTGGACCCGAACATGACGCGGACGCACTCCGGCGCGGCGTCGGGCGTTGGCGCCATCTATGGGTGGACGGGCAATGACGACGTGGGCGAGGGTCGGATGACCATCGAGGAGAGCAAGCTCAACGAACTGGCCCGCATCAAGCTGGAGTTCATCAAGCCCTTCGCCGCCACCAGCATCACCACCTTCGCCTTCAAGCCCGTGGAGGGCGGCACCGAGGTCGTCTGGAGCATGACGGGCACCAACGGCTTCATCGCCAAGGCGATGTGCATGGTCATGGACATGGACGCGATGGTGGGCAAGGACTTCGAGTCAGGCTTCGCGAATCTCAAGACGGTGGTGGAGGCGGAGACGAAGAAGCGCGCCGAGGCCGAGGCCGCGCGCGTGGCCGCCGCGAAGGCGGAGGCGGAGAAGGCCGCCGCCGAGCTCGCCGCCGCCGCCGAGGCCGCCGCCGCGGGCACGCAGCCCGTCGTCGCGCAGCCCACGCCGTAGTCGCCACCCAGCACGACGGCCGTCTTCCCGACGCCCCTGTGTCGTGGTCCCCCCGGGTCCACGCGCGGGGGCGTCTTCGCGTGGGCCGCATGCAGTGTCGACCGCTGACACCTCCGAGGACCCGACCTGGCGGGTGGTGAACGCTCGCGCCCTTCGATGGAGCCTCTCTTTCCCTGGCACACGACGGCGGGCGTAGACCGCGAGCGCGCCAGTTCCCGGCGCGTTTCCTTCCCCTGGGAGCCCTCATGCCGCCGCGCAAGACTCCGTCGAAGCCGAACCCTCCGCCCCCCAGCAAGAACGAGCAACTGGAGGCATACCGCGCACGCCAGGAAGACACGGTGCTGACGACGGACCAGGGCATCCGCATCTCGGACACGGACAACTCGCTGAAGGCGGGCCTGCGCGGCCCCACGCTCCTGGAGGACTTCCACTTCCGCGAGAAGATGACCCGCTTCGACCACGAGCGAATCCCCGAGCGCGCCGTCCACGCGCGCGGCGCGGGCGCCCATGGCTACTTCCAGGTCTACGAATCCCTGGAGCGCTACACTCAGGCGCGCTTCCTCACCGACCCCAGCCTGCGCACGCCCGTCTTCGTGCGCTTCTCCACCGTGGGAGGCTCACGCGGCTCGGCGGACACCGTGCGCGACGTGCGCGGCTTCGCCACCAAGTTCTACACGCCCGAGGGCAACTACGACCTGGTGGGCAACAACATGCCCGTCTTCTTCATCCAGGACGGCATCAAGTTCCCCGACTTCGTCCACTCGGTGAAGCCGGAGCCGCACAACGAGATTCCGCAGGCGTCCTCGGCGCACGACTCGCTGTGGGACTTCGTCTCGTTGGTCCCGGAGACGGCGCACATGGTGATGTGGCTCATGTCGGACCGGGCCATTCCGCGCAGCTTCCGGCACATGGAAGGCTTTGGCGTCCACACCTACCGGCTGGTCAACGCCAAGGGCAAGGCCACGCTGGTGAAGTTCCATTGGAAGCCCGTGCTGGGCACGCACTCGCTCGTCTGGGACGAGGCGCAGAAGGTGTCCGGCAAGGACCCGGATTTCCACCGCCGAGACTTGTGGGATGCGATTGAGCAGGGGAACTTCCCCGAGTACGAGCTGGGCATCCAGCTGGTTCCGGAAGGCGACGAGCTGAAGTATGGCTTTGACCTGCTGGACGCGACGAAGCTCCTGCCCGAGGAGCTGGTGCCCGTGCAGAAGGTCGGCAAGCTGGTGCTGGACCGCAACCCGGACAACTTCTTCGCGGAGACGGAGCAGGTGGCCTTCTGCGTGGCCAACATCGTCCCGGGCATCGACTTCACCAATGACCCGCTGCTCCAGGCGCGAATCTTCTCCTACCTGGACACGCAGTTGACGCGCCTGGGCGGTCCCAACTTCGCGGAGCTGCCCATCAACAAGCCCGTCTGCCCGGTGAACAACCACCAGCAGGATGGCTTCGGCCGGCAGACCATCAACACCAGCCGGGCCAACTACCACCCCAACTCCCTGGGCGGCGGCTGCCCGATGCTGGCCGACCCCAAGTCGGCCTTCGTCCACCGGCAGGAGCGCGTGGAGGGGCACAAGATTCGCGCGCGCAGCGGCAGCTTCGGGGACCACTTCAGCCAGGCCACGCTCTTCTTCAACAGCCTGTCGAAGCCGGAGCGCGAGCACCTCATCTCCGCGGTCGAGTTCGAGGTGAGCAAGGTGGAGCGCGCGGAGATTCGCGAGCGCGTGGTGAACCAGATTCTGGTGAACATCGACCGGCAGATGGCCGAGCGGGTGGCTCGCGCGGTGGGTGTCGCCCCGCCGAAGCCACCCAAGGCCTCGGACGCGTCGGCGGGCAAGCCCGCGCCCAGGCTGAAGGCGTCCCCGGCGCTCAGCATGGAGAACACGCCGCACGACTCCATCAAGACGCGCAAGGTGGCGGTGCTCGTCGCGGATGGCTTCGCGGGCAAGGAGCTGTCCCAGGTGCGCAAGACGCTGGAGGGGCTGGGCGCCCTGGTCGAAATCGTGGGCCCCACGCTCGCCCCGGTCTCCAGCGCGGACGGGAGCAAGGAGACGCCGGTGAAGACGTTCCAGAACACGTCGTCCGTGCTCTTCGACGCCGTCTATGTCCCCGGCGGAGACAAGAGCGTGACGGCGCTGAAGAAGCTGCCGCTCGCGGTGGACTTCGTGCGCGAGGCCTACGTCCACTGCAAGGCGCTGGCGCTGTCCGGCGCGGCCACCACGCTGCTGGACGCGGCGGGTTTGTCGCAGCCCATGGCCAAGGGGCTGGATGACTCGATGGGCGTCGTGCGCAGCGCCAGGAACGAGACGCGAGGCTTCGGGCAGATGTTCGCCAAGGCCATCGCCGCGCACCGGCACTGGGTGCGCGAGGCGCCGCCCCCGGCGTAGCGTCAGCCGGGCGTGCGTCCCACGAAGAGGCCCAGCGCGAAGGCCGCCCCCATGAGGAGCAGCACCAGAATCATGGGGACGCCGCCTCGCGACTGGGCCTTCACGGCCATCGCCGCCTGTCCCGCGCTGGCCTGCTCCTCGGGGACGATGAGGCGGACCTTCATGACCGCCTTGACGAGCACGTCCTCCACGTCATGGAGGAAGCGCTCGTACTCCTCGGGCGCAAGCTCCAGGGGCTCGCCGTGGTGGGACTCGTAGCGCTTCGCCACGCCCTCGAAGCTGCGCAGCTGGGCCTCGCGCTTCGACACGTCCACCCAGCCGCACACGACGGACGGGCCGGAGCCCTTGCGCGGAACCAGGGAGATGGACTGGCGGGCCAGCTTGCCGCCCGCGGTGCTCGGGCCCTCGGGGTCGTCGATGCGCAGCACGCGATGCGGCCCGCGCCCATACATCTTCTTCGCCAGGGCATCGCGCAGCTGCTCCGCGAGCAGGGCGGAGTGGTTGGCGAACATCGTCCGCAGCGCGGGGCCCTCCTCCGCGGCGGCGACCACCTTGCCAGCGGCGGGTTCCAGCGGACTGAGGCGCACCACGCCCGCCGTGAGGCCCTGTGAGGGCGGCTTTTCGCCCCCCTTCGACAGCCAGCCCGTTGCCTTCGCGGCGGGGGGTGGCTTTGACGGCGAGGCCCTGAGCATCGGAGGCGCGGGTGGGCGCAGCTCCGTGGCGGGAGCCGCCGGGGAGCCACTTCCTCGAATCTCGGTGGCGAAGGGCGGCAGCGCATCGTCGCCCCGACCCTCGCCCGTGGTGAAGAGCTGGTATTCCTCGTCGCTGCCGCCATGCACGCCCGTGGCAGAGGTGTCCTCGTCGTCGTCCGCAGCGGAGACCTCGGGTCCCCGTCCGCGCGCGCCCGTGGCGCTCCGCCCGGCGCCTCGCGCTTCGGTGAGGATGGCCTCCTGGCCTCGGCCACCGCCCCGTGCGTCCGACGCTCCACTTGCCGCGCCCCTGCCGGTTCCTCGCGCTTCGGTGAGAATGGACTCCTGGCCTCGACCCCCCCGCGACTCCGACGCACCGCCCGCATGCGCCCGACTTCCCGCGCGTGCCTCCGTGAGGATGGCTTCCTGGCCCCGGCCCGCCCCGCGCGCTTCCGTCTGAATGACCTCCTGGCCCCGGCCCGCCCCGCGCGCTTCCGTCTGAATGACCTCCTGGCCCCGCCCCGCCCCTCGCGCCTCGGCTTCCTGGCCCCGGCCTGCTCCTCGCGCTTCCGTCTGAATGGCTTCCTGGCCCCGCCCCGCCCCACGCGCCTCCGTGAGGATGGCTTCCTGGCCCCGGCCCGCCCCTCGCGCCTCCGTCTGAATGACTTCCTGGCCTCGGCCACCCGCGCGCGGCTCGGAGGGGCGCGCTCCCGTGGCACGGCCACCGCGAGCCTCCGCGGACTGGCCCTTGCGCACGTCGGTGATGATTTCTTCCTGCGCGTCGAGGGGGCCGATGCGCGTCTCGGGATGGGGCGGCTCCGGGGGCGCCAGACGCGTCTCCTCCGGGCGGTAGGACGACGGGATGTCCCGCGTCGCGTCCTCATCCTCCTCGGGCGCGATGCGCGTCTCCTCGCTCCGGCCGGGCCCACCGCCCCGCCTCTGTCCGTTCGCCATGGCCACTCCTCGTCCCGCCGAGGATAGCCCGGCCCGCGCCCGTTGGGTCAGCGCACGACGCGAACCCGCAACGTCCTCGCGTCCGAGCGGCCCCGGTCATCCACCGCCCGTACCACGTACGTCCCTGGTTTCGCGTCCCACTGAAGTGGCTCACCCCGCGAGGCCGTGCCCACCAGCTGCTCGTCCACGAACCAGAACACCCGCCGCACGTCCGCGTCCGTCACCGCCGACAGCGGCACCGCGCGCGAGGACTCCGACGACGCCCGCAGGTTGTAGTCCACGCCTTCCTCGGGCGTGGTGATGCGCGGCGCGGTGCCCGTGCTGGCGCTGCGCTCCAGGCCACAGTCCTCGCCCTCCGGTGGCGGCACGCGCCTGGGCAGGCCCGCCTTCTGGAACAGCCGCAGCAGGTCCGACGGCCAGAACTCGAACACCTCCGCGCGGGTGGAGGGCCCCGGTCCACACGCCCTCAGCCCCGAGCGAGCGTCCACCCACACCTCGCGGTGCACGTCACAGGTGTGGATGGGCGAGGTGCCCGGGATGAACCACGTGTCCACCTTGCGCGAGCAGTGCGGCCCCGGCAGCCCACCGGACAGCGCGCACACGCGCACGCGGCTCACGCCCTCTGGAGGCGTCTGGAGCACGCGGCGCACATCCGCGTCACGCGAGCGCACCGAGTCCACCAGCTCGAACATCAGCGGCGCGGCGGCCGTCTGTCCCACGAAGGCCGGGTTGGGCTGCCCGTCGAAGTTCCCCACCCATACCGCCACGACATAAGGCCCCACCACGCCCACGCTCCACGCGTCCCGGAACCCGGTGGACGTCCCCGTCTTCCACGCCACGGGTACCGTGTCGCGCGTCCACTCCGAGCGAAAGGACTGTGAGGGCCGATTCGCCGTGGCCAGGGACTCCAGCACCAGGAAGCTGGCCTCCGGGCTCAGCAGCTTCACGCCCTCTTCCACGGGAGCATCCACCGTCCAGCGCAGCGGGCGCAGGTGGCCGCCATGGCCCAGCATCGCGTACAGCTCCACCAGCTCCGCCATGGTGACTTCAGCGGAGCCCAGCGCCAGGGAGAGGCCATAGTGCTGCTCGTCGCGCAGGTCCGTCACACCGGCCTTGCGCAAGAAGCCATGCAGCCCCGGGGCGCGCAGCTGCTTCGTCAGCGCCACAGCCGGAACGTTGCGGCTGCGCACCAGCGCCTCCACCGCCGGGAGCGGTCCCGCGAACTCCCCGTCGAAGTTCTCCGGGTCATACCCCCGGAAGCCCAGCGGCGAGTCCTTCAACATGGTGCGTGGGTGCAGCAGTCCCTCGTCGAAGGCCAGCCCGTAGATGAACGGCTTGAGCGCGGAGCCCGGCGAGCGCTTCGCGTGCGTGCCATCCACCTGGCCCTCGATGCGCGCGTCGAAGAAGTCCGCCGAGCCCACCGCCGCGCGCACCTCCATCGACCGCCAGTCCACCAGCATCGCCACCGCGTTGCGGATGCCCATGTCGCGCCGGCGCTCCACGTACTGCCGGACGTGGCGCTCCAGCAACCGTTGCAGGGGCAAATCCAACGTGCTCGTCAGACTCGCGCCCACGGGGGCCCGCCGCAGCACGCTGCCCACGAAGTGCGGCGCGAGGAAGGGCAGGTCCTCCGGCTGGTGCACCGGGAGCGGCTGGGCCAGCAGCGGCCGGCGCTCCGTGTCCTCGGGGTGCTCCACCCGCCAGCGCTCGAAGAGGCGCAGCCGCGCGGCCGTCAGCGCTCCCGAGTCCCGACCCGGGTCCCTGCGCGCGGGGCTCTGCGGAATGACAGCCAGGGTGAGCGACTCGCCCAGCGTCAGCCGGGCCACGTCCCGGCCGAAGTACACGAGGCTGGCCGCGCCCACGCCCTCCACGTTGCGGCCATAGGGCGCCAGGTTGAGGTACGCCTCCAGCAGTTCGTCCTTGGACCAGGTGCATTCCAACTGCAGCGCCCGCAGCATCTGCAGGACCTTGCCGCCGGGCGTGCGCGACTCGATGCCGTAGCGGATGCGCGCAAGCTGCATGGTGAGCGTGGAGCCGCCCATGCGCCGCCCGCCCGACAGGTACGTACTCCACACCGCGCGCCCCAGGGCCACGGGGTTGATGCCCGGGTGCGAGCGGAAGTGCTGGTCCTCGTGGAGCAGCGTGGCTTCCACGAGCGTCGCGGGGATGCGCTCCAGCGGCACCCACAGCCGGTACTTCTCGTCGGGCGACAGGGTGAGGCGCAAGAGCCGGCCTTCGTGGTCGAACACCGCCTGCGAGAAGCCCAGCCCCTCGCGCAGCGGCGGCCGGGGCACCGCGACGTACAGCGCCGCGAGCCCCAGCACCACCCCCAGCAGCTTGCGCCACCCCCGTCGAATCACGGCGCCGTCACCGTCACCTGCGACGCCACCGAGCGAGCCTTGACGCTCCGGTCATACATGCCCTCGGCGAAGGCCGGAGGCATCACGAAGCGGCCGGCGTTGGTCGCCTTGATGCGGTAGATGAACTCCGTGACGGTGGTGCCCGCCGTGCCGTAGAGCACCACTCGGTCCTCGCGCACGTCCACATACTCGGGGCTGAAGCTGGAGCGGTCGCTGCCCACCGGCGGCAGCCACCCTCCGGCCACGGGCGCGGGCTCCGGCTCCCGGTAGGAGTTGTCCTGCGACTCGTCCTCGGACCCGCCGCCCTCGTAGGACTCGTCCCCTTCGGAGGAGCTGTCACCCTCGCCATATTCGGAGTCGCCCTCCGACTCCGACTCGGGCTCGGCCTCGGGTTCGGGCTCGGGCTCGGGAGGCGCGGGCCGCTCCAGCACCACCTCGAAGCCTCCTGGCAACAGGTCGGTGATGGCGATGTGCGACGTGTTGCCCTGCAGCCCGCGAAGCTTGAGGTGCACCTCCACCTCGCCGCCCAGCGGGACGTCCGTCACCACCTTGCCGTCCAGGCTCCTCAGCTCGCGCTGCACCTCCAGCTTCTCGATGATGGGCGCCGTGGGCACCTGCGCGTCGTAGCCCGCCTGCGTCACCTGGAAGAACAGCGGCGCGCTCGCCCCGCTCTTCACCCGGACGGAGGTGGCCTGCTCGGAGAAGGCGACCTTGGGGAAGAGTCCCTCTGGCACCGTCAGCGGACGCAAGGTGTCCGCCACCTTCTCCAGCAGGGCCACGCCCGCGCGCGACGGAGTGCCCTGCTCACCCAGCGCCTTCGCGTAGGCCTCCAGGCCGAGGATGGCGTACGCGGAGGACAGCGTGTTGAAGCGCTCCTCTCCGAGCGGCTTCGCCAGCGACACCAGCATCGCCCCGGTGATGCTGGGGAGCCGCTCGGGGAAGTGGCGCGATATCAGGTAGAGCACCTGCGCGTCGTAGACGAGCCCGTCGTAGAGCGCCGCGTAGTCGTTCTCCTGGGGAGCGCCGATGAGCACCTTCTTCATCGCGCGTGTGGCCTCCTTCTCCTGCTTGAGCAGCTTGTACGTGGCGCCGACATACGCCGCCGTCAGGTCCACCGGCCACGTCTCCGCGGCGTTCGCTTCAAGCCACTCGCGCAGGACATTCACCGCCGAGCCCTGCACCTTGCCGTTGCGGGTGAGCACGTACTGCGCATAGGCCACGTTGCGCGCCTGGGTGAGGTCCTGCGGCTCTCGCTCCGCCAGCGTGCCCAGCCACGTGAGGCCCCGATTCATCATGTCGACGGGTACCGCGAAGCCGCGCTCCTTCGCCTCGGTGAGGAAGTGCAGTGCGTAGATGCTCGGCAGCACGGGCGCATACGAGTTGGCGGCCCACAAGCCGAAGGCGCCCTCGTCGTTCTGCCGGGTGCGCAGCGTGTGGAGCGCGGCGGCGAAGCTGGCATCGGCCACCTGCGGCCCCTGGCCCAAGAGTTCGCGGCGTCCCTTCAACGTCACCGCCGGGAAGGCGCGGCTGACGAGCTGCTCGGTGCAACCGTAGGGGTACTTCTCCAGGTACGCGGACAGGCCGCGCGCCAGGCCCAGCGGCATGGGGGACGCGCTCACCTCCAGCGTGCGGAAGGCGCCGTGCATCTTCCGGGGCACCGCGAGGTCCGCCTCGCCGTCCTTCACATAGCCGCCCTTCACGGACGTCAGGTAGGGCACGGCCGGACGGACGCTCAGGTCCACGGACTGCCGCCCCTTCTCCTTGCCCAGCGACGAGGTGAAGGTCAGCGTCCCCGAGCCGAGGACGGACTTCGCGCGCACCCGGAAGGTGGTGCTCCCCTCTCGGCCCTCATCGATTTTCAGCGTGCGCCGGGCCTCGTCCAGCACTTCCAGGTGCTCGGAGGCCTTCAGCTCCAGCGTCACCTCGCTCCCCTTGCCGGCGCCCTCCACGCTGTTGGCCACCGCCACGCCCACGTTGAACTCGTCCCCGGGGGCGACGAAGGTGGGCACGCTGGGGGTGATGACGAAGGGGCCCCGGATGACGGCGCGGCGCGTGGAAGCGCCCACGGACTCCTGGCCCACGGCGACCGCCATCACCCGCAGCTCCCCGTTGAAGCTGTCCGGCACGGGGTAGACGAGCTCGCGCTCCGTCTCGTCGATGTCGACGACGCCGGACCAGTACGCCACCGGCTTGTCCCGCTTGCGCTTGAAGGGGTTGAGGTTCTTGCCGATGGCCGCCATGCCCTCGTCGTCGCCACCCATGGAGGACACGGCCTTCGACACGGAGAACTCTGGCAAGAGCAGGTCCAGAATCTGACCCGTGCGCACCTCCAGCGCGCGCTTCTTGAAGAAGTGCGCCAGCGGGTCCGGCGTCGAATAGCTCGCCACCTGGAGGATGCCCTCGTCCACCGCGTACACGACGGCGCGGCCCGGCCGGTTGCCCTTGTAGCGGATGCGGTAGGGCTCTCCCGGACGCCCCTTCTCCGCGCTGGTCAGCGTCACCTGCAGGACGCGGCTGTCCTTGCTCACGGAGAACGGCACCACGCCGTAGCTCAGCGGACTCATGAAGATTTCCTGCGAGTCCATGGCGCGCACGAAGGTGACGTTGACGTACCCGTTGCCCTCCAGGCCCGGCGGGAGGCGAATCTTCTGCACGGTGCTGGTGGCGTCCGCCTTGAACCAGACCCAGGCGTGGACGCGCTCGCGCTCCAGGGTGATGAGGCCCGCGCCGGTGTACGGCGCCTTGATGTTCAGCTCGATTTCATCCCCCGGCGCGTAGTCCTGACGGGAGAGCTTCACCTCCAGCTCCGCGTTCTTCTCCAGCGTGCGCGTGAGGTTGGCGTGCCCCGCCACCGTGTAGTCCACGCGGCTGAGCTCCGTGCCCTCCCCGTCCTTCACCACCACCACGAAGTCGCCCGGCTGCTCCGTGGACAGCGCGTACTTGAAGCCAGACTCACTGATGGTCAGCTCCCGCGTGCGCAGCACGGTGTCCCGCCGCGCGGACTGGTAGGCGTAAGTGCCATTGGGCTGCTGCGTGAGGACGGACACCCAGCGCCGCTCGACGAGCTCCGCCTTGAGCCCCTGCACGGCCTTCTTCTTCAGCGTCGGGTCCACCGCGATGAAGTCCACCGAGCGCGCCGAACCCTGGCTCAGGTATGTCAGCCCACCATCCGGCTTGAAGCCGACGAGGTACGGCAGGGGCGACACCAGCACGGAGGCCTCCGAGGACACGCCTCGCCCGCCCTCGGCCTCATAGCCCTCCGCGAGCAGCGACACACGCCACGTGGCCTTCTCGAACTTCTCCAGGCCCAGCTCCAGCTCCACCTCGCCCTCGTCGTTGGTGGTGGAGTCCTCCAGGCGCTCGCTGAAGCTGCGCGTCGCCATCATCGGGTCATGGAAGGTGTAGCCCGGGTACTGACGGAAGCCGGGATACGCAGGGCTGAAAGACAGCTCCGCGGACACTCGCCGGTCCGCCGCGGCGATGCCGAAGAGGTTCTTCAGTGTCACCCGGCCCTTGAGCCCCTGGGGCGGCACCCAGCCTTCGAGCCGGTCGGTTTCGAAGCGCGTGGTGATGCGCATCCGATCCGGGAGGAACTCCTCCACGCGCACCTGCGTCGAGCCGAGCAGGCTGCCTCGCAGTCCATCCTTCACCACGTACAGGTTCACCGCGTAGTGGCCCGTGGGAGACGTCTCCTCCGTCGTGTACTGGAGCGACTCCAGTCCGGTGGCGGAGAGGGAGAGCTTCTGCTTGTGCACCTCCAGGCCGCGAGGGTCCGTGACGGAGGCCTCCAGCGGCACGCCCGTGGGCGGCTGGCTCCAGTCGGAGGGCTTCACCACCATGGCGACGTGGAAGGTGTCGCCGGGTCGGTACAGGCCCCGGTCCGAGAAGAGGAAGGCCGTCAGGCGCTCCGGCGTGGTGCCGCTCGTCATGCCGCCCACGTCGAAGCGGCTGAAGTTGAGCTGCCGGTCCGAGCGATTGAAGGGAAGGAAGGCGAAGTCCTCACCCTTGCGCGCCAGATAGGCGATGGGCGTCTGCTCGCGCGTGAAGTCGGTCAGCTTGGGGAAGGCCACGTGGCCGTCCGCATCGGTGGTCGCGCTGAGCACCGGCAGGCCGTTCTTGCCCAGCACGCTCACCGTGACGCCTTCGGCAGGGAGCCCCGCGCCGAGCGACTGCACGAAGAGGTCATGCGAGCCATCCGCGCTGTCCTTCACCACCAGACCCAGGTCCGTCACCAGCAGGAGCCGTGAGTCCTCCTTGCCCGTCGTCCGATTGTGCGCGGCGTCCCAGCTCTGCACCTTGAAGAAGAACAGGCCCCGCCGGGCCGAAGGGTTGTTCGCGGGGGTGAGGTACTCCGTCAAATCGAACGCGGCGTACTGCGCCTTGCCCCGGCCCACGCCTTCCAGCGGGCGCACCACGGAGAAGCTCTCGGTGATGTTCTGCTCGTCGAAGCGGTAGTTGCTGAAGCTGGGGTGCGCGAAGCGGCCCTCTGTCTGACTCACCAGGTGGTTGAGCTGGTCCGGCAGCACGCGGCCCAACTGGAAGCGCAGCGCCTGGACGTCGCGTGAGAGGACGGTGACCTTCTTCTCACCCGCGAGGCTGAGCAGCGCGCCCTCGTGGAGGATGCTCACCTCCTCGGGGAAGCGAGGCACGGACTCGGTGCTGTTGAACTCCTCGGCCAGCACGTAGCCGCCGGCGGAGCGGGTGCCCTTCTTGAGCCGGATGTAGAGGTAGCGGCCTACGTCCGCGCGGATGCGGAAGCTGTGCAGCGTGGCGTGCTCCTTGTCCGCGGGCACCGGGTCCAGCGCCAGCTTCTCCGCCTTCGCGAGCAGCTCGTCGCCGATGAGCCGCGCATCGCTCCAGGAATGGTTGGTGCGCGCGGCCTCGTCCGCGGTGGCCGGCCTGTCCTTGGGCAGCACCCAGACCTGGAGGTTCTTTCGCAGCTCCTCCTCGGTGACGCCCGTCGTCAGATTGACGATGAGCACCTGCTCGGGCTCGTAGCGGTCATTGCGCACGAGCGACACGTGGGTGCCCGACACGCGGAAGTAGCTGAACATGCCGGGGATGGTGACCTGCCGCTCCTGTATCCCTTCGGTCCCCTTGCCTCCCCGCGCGGCCTGGACGCCGGACGCCATCCGCAACACCATGGTGGCCTCCTTGTCGGGGATGGGGATGAGGTCCGACTGGAGGTAGGCCTGTCCCTTCAGCTTGTCGTAGGTGACGTTGAACTTGTGCTCTTGGGGACGTGAGCCCAGCAGCCCCTCCTTGGGCACGTCGAAGCGCAGCGAGAGGTTGCGCACGAGCGAAGCCGGGTCCACCGGGTGCGAGAAGGCCACCGTGGCCACCACGCGCTTCTCCTTCGGATTGCGCGGGTCCTCGTAGAACTCCAGGCTGTTGATGGACGCGGTGAAGGGCTCCGAGCGGAACAGCGTCTCGTAGGACTCGAGCAGGATGTGCTCGGGGAAGAGCGAGCGGTCCAGCGTGACGCGGTACTCCTGACCCACGCCCCAGTCGGCACCCGGAACGAAGGAGAGCGTCCGGTCATTCGACCAGCGCCACGTTCCAGGATGCTCGGGCTTGAGGGTGATGCCCGCCGTCACCGGCTTGCCGATGGCTTCCAGCGGGGCCACCGAGCCGGTGAACCGCACGTGCACCGAGTCCCACCGAGGCGTGCCGTCGTCGAGCGGCGTCAACGAGGGAGACGTGGCGCTGAGCGAGTAGCGCACCGGCTGAGGCCGGCTCTGATACCAGCGATAGCCGGCATCCGCCGCGACGACGAGCAGCCCCAGGGCGACGACCGACAGCGCGATGCGCTTGGGATTGCGGCGGACCCAGCCGAACACGGCGCGCGCGAAACGGGCGAGGGCGTGGCCCAGCACGGCGGCCCAGGTGGGAGGCGTCCAGCGAAGCTCACCGAAGATGCGGCGAGCGAGCCGAGGTCTCGGCGGGGTGGGTTCGGATTCGTTTGAGGACATGGGGTGTCGTGCGGCGGCGGGAGCCAGCTCAGCGAGAGAGCAAGCACGGGGCCAGCGCGGCGCGATGTAAGCACGGCGGCCGGGTGAAACTGAAACAGGGGGGCTGTGTACCGAGGACCGCGCGTCCCGTGCGCGAGGAGCCGCGAGTCACCCCCCACGCGCGGCTGGCTGACCGCTCACCCGAGACGAAAATGACTCAGGAGGGAGGGCCGCGCGCCGCATGGGCTCGCAAGGCGGCTCGACCTGGCGACTGGTGCCATGCGGCGGCAGCCCGATTGAGCAGGGCAGGCGCATGCCTTCGACCCGTTCAGCGCGAGCCGGACTCTCCCGACCAGGGCGTGCGGAAGTTGCGGTGGTTGCCCGCCCCTGAAGGCATCGCGGGTTGGGCGGGCGGCGGGGCCTGGGTCGGGCGCCCCCAGTCGGGTGAGTCGGTGACCATCACCGCGCTGCCACCCGGGGCCATCACGAGGCGAAGCACGCCCAGCACCAGGGCCGTCGCGGACAGGGCGGCGAAGGCCCAGCGCAGCTTCCGCCGACGCGCTGAGAGACGCGGGGGCCCCGTGTCCTCGCGTGTCGCCTCCGCTTCAGAGAGGGAGGCAGGGAGCGCCCGAGCAACGTCGGCGGACTCCCCACCGGGGTGCACGGCGCCGCCTGTCGAAGCGCCATCAACGGATGGGACCGGATCTCCGATGGGCCCTCCCCGCGCGGCCTGTGCCGGGCTGGAAGACGCTTCGCCTACCGGGCCTCCCGCATCGGCCAATGCCGCAGCCTCTCCGCCTGGACGTTCCTCACTCCGCTCCAGTCCTTGGGCTGGGGCCTTCGCTCCCGCGTTCGGGGACGTCAGCACGACTGGAGACGAGGGCTCGAC
The DNA here is from genome assembly GCF_013336705.1 of Myxococcus sp. CA051A. Lineage (NCBI taxonomy): Bacteria > Pseudomonadati > Myxococcota > Myxococcia > Myxococcales > Myxococcaceae > Myxococcus > Myxococcus sp. CA051A. The sequence continues at coordinate 36,386 of NZ_JABUMS010000014.1, forward strand.
CGTCAGTGCCTCGACCGACGCCCGCAGCGCGGAGAGCGCCTCCACCGCCGAGGAGAACCGCGCCGAGCGCTTCGGCGCGAGCAGCCTGCTCAAGAAGACACGGAGCGGCTCGGAGACCTGGAGGTGCTGCTCGAACGACAGCACCAGTCCCTCGTCGACGAGGTCCGCGGGCTCGCGTCCACTGAGGGCATGGACCAGCGTCGCCCCCAGCGCGTAGAGGTCGCTGGACGGCTCCACCGTGCCACCAAGCTGCTCGGGCGGCATGTACCCGAACGTCCCCACCAGCGTGGACCCATGTGTCACGTCGCGCGACAGGTGACGGGCCGCGCCGAAGTCCACCAGCGCCACGCGTCCATCCGGCCGGAGGATGAGATTCGCCGGCTTCACGTCGCGATGCACCAGCGCGGGCGTGCGCCGATGCAGGGCCGAGAGCGTCTGAAGCACCTGCTCCGCCAACGTCCACGCCTCCGCCTCGTCCAATCGACGGCGCGTGAGGCGCTCGAGCAGCGTCTCCCCTTCGAGTAGCTCCTGCGCGAGGTAGAGGCGTGTCCCCACACCGCTGCCCTCCTTGAAGCTCGCGACGAAGCGCGGAATGTCCGGGTGCTCCAGCGAGCGCAGCACCGTGGCCTCCCGCTCGAAGGCGTCGAGTTGCTCCACCCCGGGCACCAGCGCGAACAGCAGCTCCTTGAGCGCGACACGCGCCCCCTGCCCATCCACGGCCAGGTACACGCGACCATGCGGAGACTGCGAGATGAGCCGCAGGACGCGATATCCGCCCGGCGCCACGGCCGCGCCGCAATGGGCGCAACGAGCACCTTCCAGCATGGCGTCACACACCACACACGCCGCGCCCGCGTCCTCTTCACGAAGCCCTGACTGAGACCGGACACGCTCCACGCCGCACCTCCCGCGAGGGCTCCAGTCTACGGAGCCCTCCGGGACGAATGCGAACCATGGGCCAACCGAATCCCGCTACGTCCGGCTGTACACGTCCGGGTCATGCCGCTCCATGAACCGGTCCGGGCTCTTCAGGGGCGTGAAGCCATACTGGGCATACAGTCCGTGGGCATCTCGCGTAGCCAGCAGGAAGCGCCGCAGCCCCTGGAGGTCCGGATGGGCGAAGACGACCTCCATCAGCCACTTGCCCAGGCCCTTGCCCTGCTGCGTCTCCAGGATGAACACGTCACAGAGATAGGCGAACGACATCCGGTCCGTGACGACACGCGCGTAACCCACCTGCGCGCCGTCCGCGCCATACAGGCCGAAGACCATCGAGTGACGAATCCCCTTCTCCACCAGCGCACGAGAAATACCCGGGCTCCAGTACGAGCGCGTCAGGTAGCCATGCACCACGTCCACGTCGAGGCGGGCGGAGTCGTCGGAGATGACGAAACCGTCCTGGCGATGAACCACATACACACCGGACACGGCGGGAGACACCGCTTGCTGGGTCATGCGAAACATGTTTCCCAGCCCGCAGCCGCCACGCAAGCCCGGAATGCGGCACGCCGGACTCAGCGCTTCGTCGCGCCCGCTTCCCGGGCCTCCACGACCTTCACCCAGTCGGGCTTCACCGGTGTCGGGCGGTAGTCCTTGTCCAGCCGGACCTCCTTGCCCATTTCAATCGTCCAGCACTCCAGCTCGCGCAGCCACAGCTCGTGCAGGTGCGCGCGCGCCCGCTCCGGCTCCATGAAGACATACGCCACGCGCGTCAGCGGCTGCCCGGGCCCCACCGCGCCGTCCAGACGCAGCGAGCACGCGTCCAGCATCTCGCTGGCGGACACGTCGCGGCCGTGGATGACCATGCGCAGCAGCTTGTCCTTCGGCTCATAGAAGCCGTCGAACGTGTGCTTGCGCTTGTACCCGGACCGGATGATGCCGCCCTCCGCGTTGGCTCCCATGCGCGCATGGCCCGGCTTCGCCTCCGCGAGCGCCGTGGCGGAGTCCGCCTCCAGGTCATGGAACTGGACCAGGGAGACGTCGTCCGGCCCCTTCAACAGGCGCCACGGTCCGAACTCCAGCCAGCGGCGAGACACCAGCCGCGCGTGACCCTGGCCGCGGAACGCACAGCCCCAGCCGTGCGGGTAGTGCAGGTCATCCAGGATGGGCGCGGCGTACGCCTTGCCGTCGACCTTCCAGTCCGAAAACAGGCTGGCGAACGACGCCAGGAAGAAGGGCAGCGGCGCCAGCTCCGCGAGCACCTGCCGCGCGTCCCTCTCATGCGACCCCGCGACGAGGGCCACGGGGGACTCGACGAGGAGGAAGTTCCAGGAGTCGCCCGCCCAGACGGCCTTCGCGCGCCGCCGGGCATTCAGCATGCGCGTCTCCAGCCAGTCCGCGCCGGGCGACTGGTCCGTGAAGTCCACCGAGAGCGCGCTCGGGGACGTCTTCGGAAGGAGTCGGCTGACCATGGCCCGCACCAGGACTGGCAGGTCAGGACCCGACAGCCCCAGCTTCATCTCCGTCTCCGTCACCCCGCGACCTCCTGGCCCCCGCTACCTCGTGATGCCGAGGGTCTTCTCGAGCTCCGCCTGACTCTGGTTGAGGATACCCCGGTTGTTGGCATCAATCATCAGCGACGTCCCGTCGGCCTTGAAGACCTCCACCTTGAGGTACTGGCCGCCGGAGCCGTCGAACATGTCGTGCAGGAACTTGGAGTTGGCCACCACGCCCCGGGGGTCCACGAAGGTCTCCACCACCTGTTCGATGGGCGTGTCCGTCCCGTCGAGCGTCTTGCCGTAGAGCTTGACCAGGTCCATCAACTGCTCCTGCTCGCGCTCACCGAACTTCGTGGAGACGTTCTTCAGCTCGCGCACCGTGCCCGGCTCCAGCACGTCGATGCGGCGGTTGGCCGTGAAGCTGACGCCGAGGTCGGCCGCGGCCTGCTTGCTGACGGTGACCTCCGTGGCGCCGTGGCGGGTGCTCTCGAACGTGGACTGGTACCAGCGCTGGGCGAGCGCGCCCTTGTCCGCGGGGCCCAGCTCCCGGGTGATGCGCAGCATCTCCGTGTGGCTTGCGGCCACCAGCGCCTGCTCGGGACTCTTGGTGACCTTGAGCGCCTCCGCGTAGGCGGGCGTGGCGCGCAGCCGGGCCGGGTCCGTCATCCGCGTGAGGAGCTGGTCGGTGTACTTGTCCTTCAGCTCGTGGCGCACGGTGCCGAACGACAGGCCCCCGGGCGACTCGCGCAGCAGATTGACCAGCTCCTGCTTGTCCTTGATGAGCCCCTCGGCCTCCAGCGACTTCACCCAGGCGCCGAACGGCGACTTCGGGTTGTTGCCGCCCAGGGCGTCGAACGCCTCCTGGCGCGTGACGTTGGCGGGGAACTTGGGCTCGATGTAGCCGGTGGGCGCGTCGGTGAACTCCCCGAAGATGCCCTCGGCCTCCTTGCCGGACGGCTCGTACAGCTTCCGGGGCCCGCTCTCCACCGAGTTGCGCTGCAGGTAGAGCTGGCCGTTCTCGTTCTCCACCCAGAAGTGGTCCTTCGGCAGCCCCTCGGCCTCCGTCGTGGGGTAGCCGCGATTGAGCGCCTCCGTCTTCCCCTTGCTGAGCTGCTCCGCCGCGACATAGCCGCGCGCCGGGGCCAGCGAGCCCACCTGCGCGGCGTGGGTGTCGAGCTGCGCGCGCAGGTCCGCGATTTCGCGCTCCATCACCTCGCGCTGCGCCGCCGTGGGCACCTCGCCGCCGCCGTTGAGCTTCTGCAGCCGCGTGTCGATGCGCTGCTGCACTCCCTCCAGGTCCTTGATGATGGTGTTGAGCTTCTTCACCTCGAGCTGGGACTCGAAGCCCTGGGTGCCGTAGCCCGGCTGCCCGGTGAGTGCCTGATTCACCCGGTCCTTGAGCTGGCGGACCTGCCCCAGCGGCCCCTCGTACTTCTGGAGCGTGCGGGCCGTCTCCATGTGCGCCTGGATTTGCGCGGGCGTGGCGTCCGGCCCCGCCTCGATTCGCACCCGCCCGTCGCCGTAGCGCACGTGCACGGTGCCGCCGTCCAGCGCCGGGTTCGTCAGCACCGGCACCTCGCGCGGAGCCGTCAGGCGGGCGGCGCCCTGCATCACGCCGTCCATGGCCACGCCGCCGCCGGCGCCGAACACGGTGCCCACCGTGCCGTCCACCACCGCGCGCTGGCCCACCTGCTGGAGGCCCGGCAGCAGGCCGTTCTTCCACGTCTCGCTCTGGAGGGACTGGTCTGTCGCGCCGCCCAGCGCACCGCCGACGCCGCCCTCCCACGCGCCCTGAATGGCCGTGCTGCGCAGCCGCTGGCCCACCGTCTGCTTCGCGACCTGTTCGACGGTCTCCGTGGCCGCCGTGGCGCCCGCGCCGCCCAGGCCCTTGGGCAGGGGGATGACGGCGGTGCCGCCCTCCACGGCGCCCACCACCGCCTGCTGGGCGACCCCGTCCATGCCCAGCGAGTCGCCCTTGAAGTACGCCTGCGTCGCCACGCGCGTCGTGGCGCCCAGCGCCGCGTAGCCCGCGATGGCCAGCGGCGTCGCCGCGCCACCGGTGGCCACCACCGCCGCCGTCGTCACCACCGCGACGGCCGCCGTGGCCGCCATGTCCGCGGTGCTGTCCTTCGTCTCCTGCAGGTCCTTCACGTCGTCCGTGGCGTACGTGGTGCGCCGCTGCGCCGCGGACGTGTCGCCCGTGGCGATGGCCGTCTCCGCCGCCGTCAGGTTGCGCTCCAGGCGCTCCGAGTCCGACTCGCCCTTGGTGACGTTCTGGATGGTGTCGATGATGCCCAGGCCGCCGCTCTGCTCGAACTGCTGCTGCGCCCGCAGGCGGTCCACTTGCTGCTTCGCCGCATCCGGCGCCTTGGGGTCGATGGCCCCCAGGTCATACATCTGGTCGACAATCTCGAACTTGTCGCGCCCGCCCAGCTCCGACGTCAGGTCCGAGCGCAAGTCCCGCTTGTAGAGGTCGCGGTACGCGGCGGTGATGTCATTGATTTGCGCCTTGGACTTGTTGCCCAGCACCTCGCGCAGCGCCGCCTCGTCCGTGCCCACGCCGTCCATGGCCCGGTGGAGCTGCTCGGCCGCCGCCTGCGCCTGGCCCAGCTTGTCATCGGCCGCGGGCGGGTTGAGGTAGCGCAGGCCCACCTGCGTGTCCGCGCCTCCCCAGCCCCGGACCTCGGACTCCAGCGAGCGGCCCGTCTGCTTCTGGAACTCCGCCTTGAGGGCGGACATGTCCTCCGGCTTCGTGTTCTTCAGCACGTCGAGGATGGCGCTCTCGTCCGCGCCGAACCAGCCCTGCGTCGCGCTGTTGATTTGCGCGGCGCTGGCGGCGGCCGGGTTGTCCTCCATCAGCCCGCGGGCGCGGGTGTAGTCCTCCTTCGACAACTTCTTCTGAAGCTCCGCCTGGAGCGCCGCGTCCGCGAGCAGGACCTTCTTCTGCTCCGGGGGCAGGTTCTTCAGCGTGTCGAAGACCTTGTCGCTGTCCGCGCCGAAGAAGCCCTGGAGCGCGTCATGCACCTTGGAGCGCGCCGCGCCCGCCTCCAGTTGCGTCACCTGCTCCGGCGTGGTGGCGCGGGTGGTGTCCAGCAGGCTGTTGAGCTGCGTGCGCTGGGCGTCATCCAGGCGCGGCCCCAGCGCCTGCTTCATGAACTCCTCGGGCGTGGAGGCCCGGATGTTCGGATGGTCCTTGCCGTACATCTGCTGGAAGGAGCGGGCGATGGACTGACGCTCCGTGGGGCTGGCGTCGCGCAGCGTGTTGACGATGGCGTCCTTGTCCCCGAAGAAGCCCGTCTGCTCCTGGATGGCCGCCGCGCCCGCGTTGCCCTTGTTGCCGGACAGGATGTTGTTGACGCGGGTGAGTTCGTCACCGCTCAGCTCGTCGCGCAGGACCAGGTCCAGGTGCTCCTTGTAGTGCTCCCGGAAGGACTGGCGGATGAGCGCGATGTCCCCCGGCGTGCGCTTGTCCAACGTCTTGAAGATGGCGGCCTCGTCCGTGCCCCAGCCGGTGAGGCCACCCTTCGTCGCGCGGTACAGCTCCGTGGCGTCCTTGGCCGCCTGCTCGCGGGTGTAGCCCGGCGTGACGCCCGGAGGGCCCGCGGGCGTCTGGCGTTGCGCCGGAACCTGGGTGGTATTGGCCGGGACGAAGGAGCTGGCGTTGGTGGCCCGGTTGCCCGCATTGCGGGCCGACGTCGCCGCCTGCTGGGCGAACGTCGTGGCCTGCTTCACGGCCTGCTCCGCGCGGGTCAGCTCGGCCTTGGGCGCGTTCTTCTTCTTCGCCTCCGCGAGCGCCGCCTGCGCCTGCCTCAGCGCTTCCTGCGCCTGTTTGGCCGCGGCTTCCGCGCGGGCCTGCGCCTGGGCCGCCTGCGCGGCTTGGGCCCGGGCCGCTTCCGCCGCCGCACGGGCCGCTGCTTCCGCCGCGAGCTGCGCCGCGCGAGCGGCCCGCTCGGCTTCCGCCGCCGCGCTCGAAGCGCCTGAATCCCCTGTACCCGTGGCTCGAGTGGAACCGCCCTCGTTGACTCGCATGCCCCCGACTCCGCGAAAGTCCGCCACGGCGGACATGGACCTACACGAGTCCAGCCCGCAATGCGGGTCCACTCGTCACTCGAAAGAGATTATCCGAGATTCGATGCGAGGAGTTGTGTGAGGCAGGAAGGCGGGTCGCCAAAGCAAGACGTCCCACGTCCCCTTCAGTGGTCCTTCTCCTCCAGGCGCACCTTCACGTCGGTGATGACCTTGAGTCGACGGGGCGGGTCCTCCTTCTCCGAGGACAGGTCTGCCTGGACGCGCATTTCCATCTCACTGCTCGCGGGCCAGAGTCTGTCCAAGCGGAAGACGGTCTCCCCCTTGGTCTGTGAGCGGATCATCATCCGCTCGGAGCTGTCCGAGCGCGTCTGGTATTCGGCCGGCACGGGCTGGTTCTTCGACGTCTGCTGGATGAGGAAGCGCGTCCCCGCCCGGCTTCCCTCCAATGAAAAGAGTTCGAAGCTGCCGGTGCCCTGCGTCCCCACGGGGCCACTGCCATACAGCGGCTGATCCCACCGCGCGCCCAGGCCAATGGCTTCCTGGGGGAAGGGGTTGCCCACGAACTGGAGCGCCTTGGCCAGGTCCTGTAGCTCCCTGCGGCGCTCGGGCTCCAGGTGGGCGGGCAGCTTCAGGTCCAGGGTGTTGCCCCGCCGTCCGGACAGGCCCGCACCGGTGAGGCCCGGGAGGAACGCCAGGCTCTTGCGGACCTCGTCCACGTGCTGCTCGGACGTGCCGGGGTGGACGAGCAGGTCCACCGCGTCGAGCGTGAAGTCATAGCGCGTGTCCCCCTCCGGGGAGACCGACTGGACGTGGATGATGAAGGTCATCCGCGTGGAGGGCGCTGGCGGCGCGCGCCGCGTCGTGCCGCCCGTCTCCACCGTGACAGACGAGGCGTGGATGGCGGAGACGACCTGCTTCGACCCGGGAGCGGGCTGGAGAAGCAACTGCCTGCGCGGCTCACGGCCCTGCGTGACGAGGAGCATGACCGTGACGCTAGCCCGGCCCATTCGCCCGAGCCAAGCCGACCCGAGCGCAATCACAAGCAATAATTCCACGAATACTTCATTCCTCCATCAACGACTGTCGTCCTGTTTCTCTCCCTCCCTGAGAAAACGAGCCAATCAATATCGCCCCACCGGGTGCGGACCCACCCCGCCTGGAGACTCAGAATTAACAGTGTTCCATCGATTTTATCTTTTGGTTGAGTAATCCGTGGATTCATCTTTTTGAACACTCTACAAGGCGCCCGTCACAACGAGGGGCACCCATGGCCAAGGCGCGAGACAAACATCCTTTTGTATTGCCAGAGTTCTATGTCCCCTGGCCCGCGCGCCTGAATCCAAACCTCGAAGCAGCCCGGGTGCACTCCAAGGCGTGGGCGCGCGAATTGGGAATCATCGGCGCGCCCAAGGACGGCAGCGCTCCGGAAATCTGGAGCGAGAAGAAGTTCGACGCGATGGACTACGCGCTCTTGTGCGCCTACACCCATCCGGAGGCGCCGAGCCCGGAGCTGGACCTCATCACGGACTGGTACGTCTGGGTCTTCTACTTCGACGACCACTTCCTCGAAATCTACAAGCGTCCGCAGGACCGCGAGGGCTCCAAGGCGTACCTGGACCGGCTTCCCCAGTTCATGCCGGTGGACCTGTCCACGCCCATGCCCAAGCCCACCAACCCGGTGGAAGCGGGCCTGGCGGACCTGTGGATGCGCACGGTGCCCTCCAAGTCGGTGGAGTGGCGCAAGCGCTTCTTCGAGAGCACCAAGGCGCTCCTGGACGAGTCCACGTGGGAGCTGGACAACATCAGCGAGCACCGGGTCTCCAACCCGATTGAGTACATCGAGATGCGCCGCAAGGTCGGCGGGGCGCCCTGGTCCGCGGACCTGGTGGAGCACGCTGTCTTCGCCGAAGTGCCTGACCGCATCGCCGCCAGCCGGGCGATGCTCGTGCTGAAGCACTCGTTCGCGGACGCGGTCCACCTGCGCAACGACTTGTTCTCCTACGAGCGGGAGATTCTGGAGGAAGGCGAGCTGTCCAACGGCGTGCTCGTCATGGAGCGCTTCCTGGACATCGACCCGCAGGCGGCGGCCAACCTGGTCAACGACGTGCTCACGTCGCGGCTCCAGCAGTTCGAGAACACGGCGGTGACGGAGCTGCCCTCGCTCTTCGCGGAGCACGGCCTCAACCCGGTGGAGCAGGCCAACGTCCTCGTCTACATCCGGGGGCTCCAGGACTGGCAGTCCGGCGGCCACGAGTGGCACCTGCGCTCCAGCCGCTACATGAAGCCCGCATCGGGCCCCGGCGCCGAGCTGAACCTCCCCTTCCCGGGCCTGGGCACGTCCGCGCTTCGCATCCCCCTGTCGCCCGGCGCGCTGGGCCTCAAGCGCTTCAAGAGCTTTGCCCACGTGCCCTATCAGCCGGTGGGCCACCTGGTGCCTCCGAAGTTCTACATGCCGTACACCACGGGGCTCAGCCCCCACCTGGACGGCTCGCGCAAGGACTCCAAGGCGTGGGCGCGGCGCATGGGCATGCTGGACGCGCTGCCCGGTCTGCCCGGCGTGTACATCTGGGATGACCACAAGTTCGACGTCGCGGACGTGGCGCTGTGCGGCGCGCTCATCCATCCGGACGCCTCCGTCGCCGAGCTGAACCTGACCGCAGGCTGGCTCGTCTGGGGCACGTACGCGGACGACTACTTCCCGGCCTTCTACGGCTACACCAAGGACATGGCCGGGGCGAAGCTCTTCAACGCCCGGCTGACGGCGTTCATGCCGGACGACCCGGCCACCAGCACGGCGGTCGCGACGAACCCGGTGGAGCGAGGCCTCGCCGACCTGTGGGCGCGCACCGCGGCCAACCTGACGCCGAACGCGCGTAACCTGTTCCGCAAGGCCATCCAGGACATGACGGAGAGCTGGCTGTGGGAGCTGGCCAATCAGATACAGAACCGCGTCCCGGACCCGGTCGACTATGTGGAGATGCGCCGCAAGACGTTCGGCTCGGACCTGACCATGAGCCTGTCGCGGCTGGCCCACGGCGACGCGATTCCGGCGGAGATCTTCCACACCCGGCCCATCCGCTCGCTGGAGAACTCGGCGGCCGACTACGCCTGCCTCACCAACGACGTCTTCTCCTATCAGAAGGAGATTGAGTACGAGGGCGAGCTGAACAACGGCGTCCTCGTCGTCCAGCGCTTCCTGGACCTGGCGCCCACCCAGGCAGTGGAGGTCGTCAACGATTTGATGACCGCGCGGATGGAGCAGTTCCAGCACACCGTCGCCACCGAGCTGCCGTCGCTCATCCTCAACTTCAAGCTGGACGCGCGGGCGCAGGAGAAGCTCAACCTGTACGTCGTGAAGCTCCAGAACTGGATGGCCGGCGTGCTCATCTGGCACCAGACGGTGGACCGGTACAAGGAGTTCGAGATGAAGGGCAGCCGCAAGCCCATGCCTCACGTGCACGGCCCCACGGGGCTGGGCACCTCCGCGGCCCGAATCGCCTCGATGTTCAGCGCCCTCCGCCAGTCCTGACTCATTCGTAATCCCAACCTTTTCCCAGTCTCCCCACCTCTGAAAGACAAGGTGCCCTCATGGCGAACTCGATGAAGCCCGGCAACGAAGCAGAGAACCAGCTGTTGAGCCTCGGGACGGCGGCGGCGCGGCAGCTCGCGACGACGACCAAGTCCGTTCCGCAGATGCAGGGCATCTCCTCCCGGTGGCTGCTCAAGCTGCTGCCGTGGGTGCAGGTGTCCGGTGGCGTGTACCGCGTCAACCGCCGCATGACGTACGCGGTGGGCGACGGCCGCGTGACGTTCACCACGGCCGGCGCCAAGGTCCAGGTCATCCCCCAGGAGCTGTGTGAGCTGCCCCTGCTGCGCGGGTTCGACGACGTGGAAGTGCTGCAGGCCCTGGCCAACCGCTTCGAGCAGAAGGAGTTCAAGGCGGGCGAGGTCATCACCGCCAAGGGCCAGGAGGCGGACTCCATCTGCCTCATCGCCCACGGCAAGGTGAACCAGATTGGCGCCGGCAAGTACGGCGACGAGACGGTGATTGGCGTGCTCGCCGACGGCGACCACTACAGCTTCCAGGCGCTGCTGGAGTCGCAGGACTTCTGGACCTTCACGGCGAAAGCCGTCACGGCGTGCACCGTGCTGATGCTCCAGCAGTCCGCGTTCGAGGCGGTGGTCGCCCAGGCGCCCTCGCTCCAGAAGCACATCGAGCAGTTCAAGGCGCGCTCGAAGAAGAAGCAGGACACGTCGGGCCAGGCCGCCATCGAGCTGGCCGCGGGCCACACGGGCGAGCCGGTGCTGCCGGGCACGTACGTGGACTACGAGACGTCGCCGCGCGAGTACGAGCTGAGCGTCGCGCAGACGGTGCTCCAGATTCACAGCCGCGTCGCGGACCTCTTCAACGAGCCGATGAACCAGACGGAGCAGCAGCTGCGTCTGACGGTGGAGGCCCTGAAGGAGCGCAAGGAGCACGAGCTCATCAACAACCGCGACTTCGGCCTGCTGCACAACGCCGACCTGAAGCAGCGCATCCACACCCGCTCCGGCCCTCCGACGCCGGACGACATGGACGAGCTGCTCTCCACCGTGTGGAAGGACCCGTCCTTCTTCCTGGCGCACCCGCGCGCCATCGCCGCCTTCGGCCAGGAGTGCAACCGCCGGGGCATCTACCCCACGAGCGTGGAGCTCAACGGCAACATGGTGCCCGCCTGGCGCGGCATCCCCATCTTCCCGTGCAACAAGATTCCGGTCTCCGACTCCCGCACCAGCTCCATCCTGCTGATGCGCGCGGGTGAGAAGAACCAGGGCGTCGTCGGTCTGCACCAGGCCGGCATCCCCGACGAAATCGAGCCCAGCCTCTCTGTCCGCTTCATGGGCATCAACGAGAAGGCCATCATCAACTACCTGGTCAGCGCGTACTTCTCCGCCGCCGTCCTCATCCCGGACGCGCTGGGCATCCTGGAGAGCGTCGAGATTGGCCGCTCGGAGTAACGAAAGCCCGACGCCATGACGAACCCAAACAATCCAGGCGGCGGAATGGACTCGCAGTTGACGAGCTTGAGCACGGCGGGTGCTCGGCAGCTCGCGACGACGACCAAGACCGTACCGCAGATGCAGGGCATCACCCCCCGGTGGCTGTTGCGCATGCTGCCGTGGGTGGAGGTGACGGGCGGCACGTACCGCGTCAACCGTCGCCTGAGCTACTCGGTGGGAGACGACCGGCTCAACTTCGGCAACGTGGGCGCCCGGGTGGAAGTGCCCGCCCAGGAGCTGCACAAGCTGCCGCTGCTGCGCGGCTTCGAGGGTGACAGCGCGGTGTTCCAGGCCCTGGCGAGCCGCTTCGTCCAGAAGGAGTACAAGGCCGGCGAGTCCATCGTCGAGGCGGGGACTCCCGCCGAGCACGTGTTCCTGTTGGCCCACGGCAAGGCGAAGAAGCTGGGCAAGGGCAAGTACGGGGACGAGCTGGTGCTGGACGTGCTCGCGGACGGCGACCACTTCGGTGACCAGGCGGTGGTGGAGTCGAACGACCACTGGGGCTTCACCGTCAAGGCGACCACGGCCTGCACGGTGCTGGCGCTGCCGCAGCAGGTGTTCGAGGACCTCATCAAGCAGTCCCCTGCCCTGCAGGCGCACGTCGCGCGGTACAAGGAGCGCCTGAAGAAGCCCCAGGACAAGATGGGGCAGGCGGCGATTCCGATGGCCGCGGGTCACTCCGGCGAGCCGTCACTGCACGGTGGCTACGTGGACTATGAGCTGGCTCCGCGCGAGTACGAGCTGAGCGTGGCGCAGACGGTGCTCCGCGTGCACACCCGTGTCGCGGACCTGTTCAACGGGCCGATGAACCAGACGGAGCAGCAGCTCCGGCTGACGATTGAGGCGCTGAAGGAGCGGCAGGAGCACGAGCTCATCAACAACCGTGACTTCGGCCTTCTGCACAACGCCGACCTGAAGCAGCGCATCCACACGCGCTCCGGCCCTCCGACGCCGGACGACATGGACGAGCTGCTCAGCCGGCGCCGCAAGTCACGCTTCTTCCTGGCCCACCCGCGCACCATCGCCGCGTTTGGCCGGGAGTGCACCCGTCGCGGGCTGTACCCGACGGTGGTGGACGTGCAGGGCACCAAGGCGATGGCGTGGCGCGGCGTTCCCATCCTGCCGTGCGACAAGATTCCCATCACCGAGCAGCGCACCAGCTCCATCATCGTGATGCGCACCGGTGAGTCGGACCAGGGCGTCATCGGCCTGCACCGCACGGGGCTCCAGGACGAAGTCGAGCCGGGCCTGTCCGTGCGCCGCATGGACATCAGCGAGAAGGCCATTTCGTCCTATCTCGTCAGCACCTACTTCTCCGCGGCGCTCCTGATTCCGGATGCGCTCGGAGTGCTCGAGAACGTCGAGCTGGGCGGCTGAGGTTTCGCCACGGGAGCGGGCTCGCAGGTAGAGCCCGCTCTCGGCAACACGGGGCGTGTCCGGAGTGTCCCGGGATGGGTCCAGGCAGACCAGGAGCCGGCCTGTCCCGAGTCATGGCTGTCCATTCCGGGCTGACGTGTCACGCGGCTTCGCTGACGTGTCCGTGACGCGTCCGTTTTGACTGTCTTCGATTGTTGGCGTGAGGAACATCGCTCCGCCCTGCTCTTGGACAAGTCCATCCCTGTCACGGGTCCAGCGCTTGCAGATCACCGCCCCGCGTGCGGCGTGGCCCTGGCTCGCCGCCGCAGGGAGAGTGACTCCATGACGCAGCCCCACTTCATTCCGCTTCACACCGCCACGCACGCGCTGGCGCGCTCTGTGAGGCGGCTTTGCCGTCGCCATTATTCCGAGGACCTTCGCACCTCCACCCCGGAGGCGACGCGATGAGCCCCGCACATGGCCCACGTGGAGTCCTCCTCGCCGCGCTCCTGCTCGTGGGCACGACGGCCTCGGCGCAGGTGACCTTCGACTGTCAGACGATTCAAGAGCGCGCTCCCGCCACCGGCCTCGGCGCCAATCCGAAGGCCGTGGCCTCCGTGCCGCTCGCCAGACAGCAACAGGGCTACGTCCGCGTGGGCGGCGGGTGCGAGGTGTCGCGCTTCGGCTACGACTCCGCGCACGCCGAGGTCATGGTGCAGAACGCTCCCGACGGGGACTTCGGCTGGCGGTGCAAGGGCGCCGACCCCGCGCTCGTCATCAATCCCGCGTGGGCCAAGGCCTCCGTCACCTTCTGCAAGGCCAGCGCGCCCAACGTCAGCAGCCTGCGCTTGCAGTGCAAGACGCTCAGCTCGAAGACGGGCCCCTCGCGCAACCCGCTCGCGGAGGTGTCCCTCACCCCACAGCTCGCCACCGAGGGCTATGTCGTCGTCTCCGGCGGCTGTGACTCCTCCCACGCGATGAATGGCTCCATCCACGCGGAGAACGTCGTCGTCTCCAAGCCCACTGCGAATGGCAAGGGCTGGCGCTGTCAGGCCGCGGACCCGCCGAACCATCCACAGGACGCCACCGTCACCGCGTCACTCGTCGCGTGTCAGCTCGCGGTGGACCCCGCGCAGGCGGCCCTCCTCATCCCGAAGCCCGCGCTGCGCTGCGCGGTGAGCCAGGGCGTGAAGACCACGGGCATGGCCTATCCCCGAGCCCTCGCCGCCGCCACGGGCAAGGTCATCAGTGGTGGCTGCGACCTCTCCTATGCCGGCAATGGCTCCGTGCATGCACAGTTCATGGTGCAGCACGGTCCCCAGGCGGACGGCGCCTGGTCCTGCTGGGGCGCGGACCCGCCGCTCATCAGCAACCCGGGCAGCGCACAGGCCAGCGTGCTGAGCTGCGGCATCACCACCGTCCCCGCCACCACACCGCTTCCCGCGCCGACGCCGACTCCCTCGCCCACTCCGACGGCGCGCAAGAATCCGGTCGTCATCGTCGGCGGCACCCTGGCGAGCGAAATCCTGTACTGGACGCTGGAGAGCCGGTTGGACAGGGATGGCTACCAGCGCTTCTTCTTCGAACTGCCCAGCGGCGGCTTGATTGACCTTCACGAGAGCGCGCGACAGCTCAAGTTCAAGGTGGCGGACGTGCTGCTCCAGACGGGCGCGAGCAAGGTCCATCTGATTGGCCACAGCCAGGGTGGCGCGGTGGCCCGCGCGTACGTGCGTGACTTCGGCAATGCGTCGGTGGAGAGCATCATCAGCCTGGGCACGCCCCACAAGGGCACCGACGACGACCCGCTGCTCGCCCTGGTGGCGCGCCTGCTATTCAACTGCACCGGCACCGCGGCGGACCCGCTGCCCTGCAAGCAGATGAAGGCGGGCTCGGCGTTCATCGCGGAGATCAACACGCGCCCGCCGAACGACCCCGTCTACTACACCAACATCAACACCCTGCATGACGTGTTCACCAAGGCGAACTCGAACGGGAAGATGGACAACTGTGACCGGACGAGCCCTTCGGGCGAGGCGCTGCAGTGCAACGTGACGGTGCAGGACTTCTGCAAGGACAACCTCGTCGAACACGTGGGGCTCGCGTCGAACGGGGTCGTCTACAGCGGCATCCGGCAGGCGCTGGAGCATCGGAAGATAGCGCTCAACTGCACGGAGCTCTGAGGCCCGCTGTCTTCCATCCATCCGCCGCCCGCCCGTGGGAGGTGCCCGCGCGCGGGCGGCGTTCGAGGTTCGCCGACGGACTCAGCTCGCGTCGGTGGCCACCTTGCCGAGGTGGCGCAGGAACCCGGCCCAGCCCTGCTGGTAGTCGCTGCGGTCGACCGGCAGCTCGAAGCGGTCGTGGATGACGGTGACGCGCGTGTGGCGCCCTTCCGCGAGGGGCTCCAGGAGCCACGTCACGCGCGTCATCGGCTTGTCCGGCTCCCCCCGCCAGTCGGTCCAATCGGTGACCAGGCGCTCGTTCTCGACCTTCTCGAGGATGCGGGTGGGGCCGCCCGCCACGGACCTGCCCTCGCAAGTGTAGTTCCATCCGTAGGAAATCTCACCGCGCTCCACGTCGACGCGGGCGGCGCCAAAGAGCCAGCGGTTCATCAGCTCGGGGACGAGCAGGGCTCGGTACACCTTCGCGGGCGGCGCGGCGATTTCAATCGACGCGCGCACCTCGGGGGTATTGCTGCTGAAGTCGGGCAGCGTGAGCTGGATGCCCTCGCGAAGGTGGTCCTTGAGGTTCCCGGTGTGGATGCGCCACAAGTCGTCAATCACGTGACGCGGCTGGCGAAACGGCAGCTGCCCTCGCACGGCGTGGCGAATCACCAGTGAACACGCGTCCGGGCCCTCCCCTGACTGGAGCGTGTAGTTCACCTCGGTCGGGACGCCTTGAATCGTCCAGCTGAACCTGAGCTCGCGGCCGGGCTCGAGCGCCGTCAGGACCTGGTCGCGGACAGGCTCGCGGGGCGCGCCGAGGGTGGCCTTGCCCCAGAAGCGGTAGGCCCCACCGACACGCGGCTCGACCTCGGCGTGCTCGGCGAACCAGTGACGCAGCTCGGCCGGGTCGGTCAGTGCGCGGTAGACCCGCTCGGGTGGAGCCGGCAGCTTGAAGGTGAACTCGTGCTCGAACGACGGGCTCATCGGGGCCTCCTCTTCGGGGAACGTGGGGCGCGACGCACCGGGACCTGGGGTGGGCCTGGAGCGTCGTCGTCGGGCATCGACTCAATGAATTGCTTCAGGGCATGGAGCCGCGCGGGCCAGAACACGCGGTAGTCATCGAGCCAATCGCTGATGAGCCGCAGGCGCAGCGGCTCCAGCGTGTAGACGCGCTCGCGTCCCCGGCGCTCCTCGCGGACCATCTCCGCCTGGCGCAGCACGCGCAGGTGGCGCGACACCGCGGGCCGGGTCATCGCGAAGCCCGTGGCGAGGCTCCCCGCGGTCGCTTCGGAGCCCCGCAGGCGGGCCAGCAGCGCCCGCCGGGTGCTGTCGGCGAGCGCGAAGAACACCGCGTCGAGCGTCGTGGACGGCCCCGAAGACGTGGGCAGGTGGGCGTGGGCGGAGCGAGGACTCATATGTCAACGACTCGTTACATATCAGCGCACGCGAAATCGCGGCAAGCAGATTCGAAACGAAGACGTTACGCGTCGTTCGTTCCCCCAAACGGGGCCACTCGCGGGCGGCGTTCAAGAGTCGTGGACGGCCGCTGCGTCAGGGAAGACAGGTCGTCGTCAGGAGCTTGAGGGGAGCACTTCCGTCCTGGCTCACCATCAGCTCGAGTCTGTCATCGGCGTTGAATTTCCCCGCGACGAGCCCCCTGGGCATCGCCCCCAGGACGACGTCTTGCCTCTCCGCGAGCGAGCCATCGCCCAGACCCATCAACAGGCTGACCCTGTTCGCGGCCGGAATCGTCGCGGCGATATCCAGTTGTGACGTCGGCGCCATGCAAGGTGTGCAAGGGAGTACGCAGTGCCGACACATTTCACGGCGGTAACGCAACCGCGAGGAGTTCTCCCGGCGATGGCGACTGACGCATTGAGACACTCCAAACTAAAACGGCGGGTATGTGCATGTATTGGCTTCGCGTCGGGAGCATGGGACAAGATGCGCGCCATGACTTCACCCACCGTGCATTCCGCGCAGCGCATCGCCGACCCCGCCGGCGGCGCTCAGCATTACCGAGGCCGTGGCCGTGTAGTCACGCCGTTTCCGAAGAGCAGTCACCCGTGGGGGAGCTGAACATGAAGAAGACCGTGCTGACGTTGTGTCTTGCTGGAGGTGTCCTGGGCTGTGGCGAGCCGGAGGGAACGCTCGACGAAGGCGTCGCGCCGGAGGGCACCCAGTCCCAGGCCATCCTCGGCGATGTCGTGAGCTTCAATGGCGACCCGAACTCCGACCTGCTGTGGAGGAACCAGTCCACGGGCAACATGCTCACCTGGATCATGGCCGGCCCCTCCCTGGCCGCCACGGCGGTGATGCCCGCCGTGTCGCCGTCGCTCGTGGTTCAGGCCGCCTCCGATTTCGGCGGACCGACGTCGGACCCGGACCTCGTCTTCCACACGCCCGCGTCGGCCGGCACGGCCATCCGTTTCCTCAACAGCTCCTTCAGTGTGCTCGGCATGGCGCCCATCTCGGGCGTCCTCCCGTCGTCGAGCTGGTACGTCGCCGCGTCCGGAGACTTCAACATGGACGGGCAGACAGACCTGGTGCTGCACAACCGCTCCACGGGGCAGTTCTTCTACCAGTACATGTCCGGGCCCACGCCCATCGGCATCTCCACGCCGCTTCCTCGCGCGATCCCCTGGTACATCGTGGGCGCGGCGGACTTCGACGGAGATGGGAGGACGGACCTGCTCTGGCGCCACCGCACCTCGGGCCAGAATGACATCTGGCGAATGAACAACACCGCCATCATCGGCTCCTTTCCCCTGCCCGTCATGTCCCTGGCCTTCTATGTCGGCGCCACCGCGGACTACACGCGCGATGGAATCCCAGACATCGCCTGGCACAACCCGAGCTCGGGGCAGGTCGTCATCTGGCGGATGGCGGGGATGAGCCTGGGCACGTCCATGACCGTGGGCAGCATGGGCTCGGGCTGCCCGCCGTGGTTCTCACAGGTCACCCCGCCCCCCTCGTCGGGAACCTGCATGTACCTCGTGGGTCCTCGCTAGCCCGGGCGTCGGCGCGCAGGGGCCTCGCTCGGACATCCCGCGCGAGGCGCCTCCACCAGTTGGACCCCACTCCGGGCCTCGTCGACGACGCCGGAGAGGTCATCGCTCCAGGGCGGGCCCCTCATGGGGGCCCAAGCCCGCGACCTACACCTCGGCGGCCGGCGCGACCTGCGGCTCGCGAGGCATGACGACCTGGAGCGCCAGGCTCAGCGCGACGACGAGCGCGCAGCCGATGACGTTGAACCAGAGGTAGCCGATGTCGCTGAGCATGAAGAGGCCAATCACCGTGGCCTGGGAGATGACGGCCGCGGTGAAGACCGCGTGTCCTCGCACGTGCTTGAGGAAGAAGGCGACCAGGAAGATGCCCAGCACCGTGCCGTAGAAGATGGAGCCCAGGATGTTCACCGCCTGGATGAGGTTGTCGAGCAGCGACGCGAAGCTCGCGAAGCCCACGGCCACCAATCCCCAGAACACGGTGAACAGCTTGGAGGCGATGAGGACGTGCCGGTCCGACGCCTCCGGGCGGAACACGCGCCGGTAGAAGTCCACCGTCGTGGTGGCGCCCAGCGCGTTCAGCTCACTGGCGATGGAGCTCATGGCCGCCGCCAGGATGACCGCGATGAGCAGGCCGAAGAGGCCACTGGGCAGCCAGCGCTTCACGAAGCCGATGAAGATGTAATCGGAGTCCTTGGTCTCCGCGCCAGGCAACGCGCGCGACACCAGGGCCTTGGCCTCCTTGCGGACCGCGCTGGCCTCGCCCGAGGAGACACGCAGGGCCTCCCGGATTCCCGACTGCGTGGCGGCGTCTCCCGCGTCTCCCGCCGCCAGGTAGCGCTCCACCTCCGCGCGCTTGCCGGACTGCACCTGCTCCCACTTCGCCTCCAGCGCCGCGTACTCCCCCGCCTGCGTCGTCGCGCGCATGCGCTCGCCCAGCGTGTCGTTGAACAGCAGGGGCGGCGTGCTGAACTGGTAGAAGACGAAGACGAGGATGCCGACGAAGAGGATGAGGAACTGCATCGGCAGCTTGAGGACGCCGTTGAACAGCAGTCCCAGCCGGCTCTCTGAGATGGAGCGCCCCGTCAGGTAGCGGCCCACCTGCGACTGGTCCGTGCCGAAGTAGGACAGCGCCAGGAAGAAGCCGCCGGTGATGCCGGACCAGAAGTTGTAGCGGTCCTGCACGTTGAAGTCGAAGCTCACTACGTTCATCCGGCCGAACGCGCCCGCGACGTCCACGGCGTCGCCGAACGACACGTGCTTGGGCAGCCGCCAGAGGATGACCAGCGCGGCCACCACCATGCCGCCCATCATCACCACCATCTGCTGCTTCTGCGTCTGGCTGACGGCGTTGGAGCCGCCCGTCACCGTGTAGAAGATGACCAGCGCACCCATCGCGACGACGGTGGGCTCCAGCGGCCAGCCGAGGATGGTGGAGAGGATGATGGCCGGGGCGTAGATGGTGATGCCCGCGGCCAGTCCCCGCTGCACCAGGAACAGGAAGGCGCCCAACAGGCGCGTCTTCAAGTCGAAGCGGGACTCCAGGTACTGGTACGCGGTGATGACGTTCAGCCGGTAGTAGATGGGAACGAAGACCGCGCTGATGAGAATCATCGCGAACGGCAGTCCGAAGTAGAACTGCACGAAGCGCATGCCGTCTTCGTACGCCTGCCCGGGAACGGAGAGAAAGGTGATGGCGCTGGCCTGCGTGGCCATCACCGCGAGGCCAATCGTGGGCCACTTCAGCTCGCGCGCGCCGCGCAGGTAGTCCTCGGTGTTCTTCGCGCCCCGGGACTTCCACATCCCCCAGATGACGATGAACGCCGTCGTTCCGACGAGCACCAC
The DNA here is from genome assembly GCF_013336705.1 of Myxococcus sp. CA051A. NCBI lineage: Bacteria > Pseudomonadati > Myxococcota > Myxococcia > Myxococcales > Myxococcaceae > Myxococcus > Myxococcus sp. CA051A. Next base: position 56,261 of record NZ_JABUMS010000014.1, read on the forward strand.
CCAATCAAGCAAGGTCACGAGTACACCCAGGTGAGCAGCGACGACAGCGCGAGGAACAGGACGAAGGCGCCGAACACCAGCAGATAGACGTTGCGCCACGAGCCCAGGAGCGGCGGCGCGTCATCCAGCTCCGGCCTCTTTTCGGGCGGTGTCTGGGAGGGAGACGGATTCACGGGGGAGCTCATTGCGCGAGGACGTTCGCCAGGAGGCGGTAGGCGCCGGGGACTCCGGCGGGAAGCTGACGGAAGAAGGCCAGGCCCGTGTAGACGAACACGCCCTTGCCATGACGGGTGACGAGCAGCGAGCCGCGCAGGGGCGCTTCGCCCGCGTCGTTCAGCTCGAACACCGGGCGGTAGTGGTCATCCCACTTCGACGCGAAGTAGAGGCCGCGCTCCTGCACCCAGCCGTCAAAGTCCGCGGCCGTGAGCCGGTTGGGTGCGCGCAACAGCGGCTCGTCCTTGGACACGGGAGTCATCACCGCCGTCTCGTCCGTCACGCGCTCGCGGCCAAGCTCCAGCGGGTACGGCCCGACGAAGGCGGCCAGCGGGCCCACGCGACTGTTGGTGTTGTACTGCACCACCAGTCGCCCGCCCTGCTTCACGTAGTCGAGCAGCCGCTCACGGTGCACGGCGAGGCGGGGGTTCGCGTTGAACGCGCGCACACCGACGAGGATGGCGTCGAAGCGCTCCAGCTTCTCGGAAGCCAGCCGCTCCTCGGGGAGCACCGTCACCTCGTACCCCACCGCCGCCAGGCTCTCCGCCACGCGGTCTCCCGGCCCGGGGATGTAGCCCAGGCGCTTCACCTTCGTCGCGAGCGCGAAGGGAATCAGCGTCGCCTCGGAGGGCTGGCGGACCGCCAGGGGCGGCAGGTGCTCGTGGGCGACGTTGCGCACGCGCCATGACTCCGCGCGGCCTCCGCTGTCCACGACGACGCGCAGGCGCGCCTTCTCGGTGGCGCCCTTGGGCGGCGTCACCCGGAACTGGACCGTGCGCTCGTCACCGCGCGCGGCGAGCTGGAACGCGTGCTCCACCGGCTCCGAACGCCAGCCCTGCGGCAGCTCCAGGCGCACCTTGCCCGAGGCCTCCGCGCGCCCCGCGCCCAGCACCACGGAGACAGCCTGCGTCGCCCCGTTGGGGAACATCACCCGGTCGCGCTCCAGCGTCGCGGTGACGGCGGGCACCACCTCGAACGCGCGGTACAGCTCGCCGCGCACCGGGTCCGTCCACACGTGGACCACCGGCCGCGTCACGGCGATGCGCCTGCCGCCGACCTCGTAAACGAAGGTCACCGCCAGCGCGGGGCCGCCCTCGGGCAACCCCGTCAGCGCGCGGTCCGAGTCCTCGAGGGCGAAGAGTCCTCCAGAGATGGGCTTGCGCAGCCAGTACGGCGTGGTGATGGCCGCGTCCTCCGGCAGCGTCACCTTCTTCTCCAGCTTGAAGGGCGTGTGCTCCGCGAGCGCCGCATTCACGGGCACGCTCTCTCCGCCCGGCAGCGTTACGCTCACGAGTCGAAGCGCGGCGGGCGAGCGGTTCAGCGCGAACAGGTTCAGCGTCACCGGAGCGCCCGGCACACCGGCGGCCTCCGGAGCGCGTGCCTCCAGGAACAACCCCGCGCACGCGGCGATGAGCGCTTCCGTCTCGCGCAGCTTGAGCGCCTTCCACGGATGGTCATCAGGCAGCGCGGACAATGCCTCATGCACGCGCAAGAGCGCGGGCACGGTGCGGGAAGGAGCACGCGCATCGAAGCCCTTCACGGCGTCATCCACCGCGCGGGCCACCGCCTCCGTGCCCTTCCACCGGCGCCAGGACAGGTCCAGGCCCTCGAACACGTCCGCCTTCGGACGCGTGCCATCGAGCGGCGTGAAGTACTCCAGCAGCGGACCGCGCTCGGCCGGTACACCGAAGCCCTGGCTCTTGTGCTGGCTGCGGCTCTCCGCGGAGATTTCTCCCCAGGAGCGACCGAGCAGCGCGTCGTACCCGCCCACGTCCACCTTGAGATAGCCGGACATGTCCGCGTCGGGCTTGAGGCTCCACGTCGAGACGTTGTTCAGCAGCCGGTCCGCCTTCCACGGCTTCACCAGGTCCAGTTGCTCGGGGAAGCGCTTGGGGTCGGCGGCGGCGGTGAAGGCCTCGGCGGCGAGCAGCGCGGACGCGGTGTGGTGTCCGTGGTTGGGCGGCTTCGTGTTGAAGCGCGTGACGATGAGGTCCGGCTGGAAGCGACGGATGGCGAGCACCACGTCGGCCAGCACCGCGTCGTGTCCCCAGATGCGCAGCGCCTCGTCGGCGGACTTCGTGTAGCCGAAGTCGCGCGCGCGGGTGAAGTACTGCTCGGCGCCGTCCACGCGGCGCGCGGCCAGCAGCTCGTACGTGCGGATGAGTCCGAGCAGCTCGTCCTGCTCGGTGCCGATGAGGTTCTGTCCGCCGTCGCCACGCGTGAGCGACAGGTAGCCCGCGCGCAGCCCGCGTTCACCGACCAGCCAGGCGAGAAAGCGCGTGTTCTCGTCGTCCGGGTGAGCCGCGACGTAGAGCACGCTGCCCGTCACACCGAGCCGTCGGAGTCCCGCGGCGATTTCCCCCGCGTGGGGTTGCCGAGGTGCCTGGGCGAAGGCCGAAGTCCCAATTCCAAGACTCATGGCCAGCGTCATGCCAAAGAAGAGCAGGGTTCGCATCCGCGGCGGACCCTACAACAAGGTCTCCACCCACGCGCGCCTGACCTTCATCACCATGACGCGTCCAGCCACGGCCTCACCTCGCGTGCGCGTCACGGTCCTTCTCCGTGCCGGCAAGGGAATGACCTGTTATCACCGCGCACCGTGACGCCTTCCTTTCCCACCGCGTGGCTCAAGGGAGACCCACGCGCGCTCGCCTTCCTGCCCGACCGCTTCCGCCATCGCGCCGCGCGCGCGGAGGCCGCGGCCGCATCCGCCTTGCGCCCCATGTCGTCGGCCCTGCTCGACGTCGTGGTCGCCCAGAACGCACGCCTCGCGCCGAGCCCCGCGCGAGAGCGTCATCTGGAGGAGCTTGCCCGCCCTGGCACCATCGCCGTGGTGACGGGCCAGCAGATGGGGTTGTTCCTCGGCCCGCTCTTCACGCTCTACAAGGCCGCCGCCGCAATCACTGCCGCGCGCGCGCTTCGGGAAGAAACCGGGCGGCCCTGTGTTCCCGTCTTCTGGCTTCAAACCGAGGACCACGACCTGCCGGAAGTGGACCACTGCTTCGTCGCGAGCCCCCGGGGCTCCGCGAAGCGCGTGGCGTTGGAAGTGCCCGAGGCCGCCGCCTCGCGTGCGCCCGTCGCCCACCGCAAGCTCGGCGCGGGTGTCACCCAGGCCCTCGAGGCGCTGCGCGCAGAGCTGGGAGCAGAGCCCCAGGCCTCCGAGCACCTGGAGCTGCTCGCGCGCGCCTACCAGCCCGACGCGACGCTCGCGGAGGCGTTCACCCAGGTGCTCGCCGTCCTCTTCGCGGACGAGGGCCTGGTCTTCATCGACCCGAGGGACGCCCGCCTCGCGCCCTTCGCCGCGCCCATCCACCGGCTCGCGATTCAGGACGCCGCCGCCATCTCCACCGCGCTCTCGCGTCGCGTGGAGGCGCTGACGCAGGCGGGCTTCTCCGAGCAGGTCCACATCCGGCCCGGCTCGCCGCTCGGCTTCTACTCACCTGACGGCATCGAGGGCGCGCGCTACCGGCTGGACCCCGCGGGCGCTGACACCTGGAGCCTGGTGGGCCATCCGCGTGGCGCCACCGTGACGACGGGGGAGTTGATGGACTGGCTGGAGCGCGAGCCGCTGCGCTTCACCACCTCCGCGCTCTTGCGTCCGCTCCTCCAGGACACGTGGCTGCCCACGGCGGCCTATGTCGGTGGCCCCGGCGAGGTCTCCTACTTCGCGCAGCTCTCACCGCTCTACGAGCACGCGGGACGGCCCATGCCACTCGTGGTGCCGCGCGCCCGCTTCCGCGTGCTGGACGACCGAGCCCGCAGACTTCTCCACAAGTTGGGCCTCACGCCGGACGAGGTGGGCGAGCCCCGCGACGCACTGCTGACGAGGCTCGCCACACGCGACGCGGCGGAGCCCTACGAGCCCGCGGGCACGCTGGAGGCGCGGCTCTTCGGTGCCTTCGCCTCGGAGCTGGACCGACTGGGCGAGTCGATGCTCAAGCTCGACCCTCAGCTGCTCGACGCGCTCAAGCGCACGCGGGGCACCGTGCGCGCCGCCGTGTCCCGTCTCGCGGCCCGCTATGGTCGGGCGCTCGCGCTGCGCGACGAGGTCACCACCGAGCGCGTGGACCGGCTGCGCGCCATGCTCGTCCCGGACGGGGCTCCGCAGGAGCGCATCCACGGCATGGCCTACTACGCCTGTCGCTTCGGCTCCCGGGCCTTCACCCGCCAGGTGCTCGACGCGTGTGTCCCCTTCTCCGGTGACCTGCGGGACCTGACGCCATGAGCACGAGCGGCGCGACGTATGGGCTGGAGGCCCTCGCCTTCGGTCCGCATCCCGATGACGTGGAGCTGTTCTGTGGCGGGTTGATGGCGAAGCTTTCGAGCCTGGGCCACCGCACCGGCATCATCGATTTGTCTCGCGGCGAGAAGAGCTCTCGCGGGACGCTGGAGAGCCGGGCCGCGGAGACAGAGGCCGCCTCGCGCGTGCTGGGCCTGTCCGTGCGGGAGAACCTGGGCCTTCCCGATGGCTGGCTCAGCCCGTGGGCTGGCTTCGAGGCCCCTGAGTCCGAGCGCATCCGCGAGTCCGCCGTGGCCCGCGTGGTGGAAGCGCTGCGCCGCCTGCGGCCGGAGCTGGTCATCGTCCCGTGGGAGGAGGAGCGCCACCCGGACCACGAGGCCGCCAGCGCGCTGGTGACTCGCGCGCTGTTCTTCGCCGGCGTGCGCAAGTTCGAGACCGAGCCGCCCGGCGCCCCGTTCACCCCTCGGCAGGTGCTCTACTACCCCCTGCGCCACCTGGCGGAGCCGAGCTTCGTCGTGGACGTGTCCGCCGTCTACGCGAGCAAGACGGCGGCCGTGCGCTGCTACGCGAGTCAGGTGGAACCCCGCCCTGACGCGCCCGCCACGCTGGTGGGCTCGCCGCTGTCTCTCTCCTCGCTGGAGGCGCGGGACAGGTTCTATGGCGCCCAGGTGGGTGTCGCCCACGGCGAGCCGTATGTCGTCCGGGAGACGTTGGGGCTCATCGACCCGGTGGAACACTTCCGCCGGAATAGCTTCGAGAAGCCCCTGTTCTTCCCTCACCGCCGATGAGTCCTCCCCTCTCCATCGCCATCACCTGCTTTTCGACCTTCGGGGGCAGCGGCATGGTCGCCACCGGCATCGGCCTGGGCATGGCCGAGCGAGGTCACCGCGTCCACTTCATCGCCCGGGAGCCGCCCGCGCGGCTGGACAGCCTGCCCCGGGGCGTGACGTTCCACGAGGTGACGGAGAGCGACTACCCCGCGCTCCAGCGCTCCGGCACGTACCCCATCGCGCTGGCCTCCAAGATGATTGAGGTGGCCAACACGGAGCGGCTGGACGTGCTGCATGTCCACTACGCGGTGCCGCACGCCACGGCGGCGTGGATGGCGCGCGAGGTGCTGGGAGAGCGGGCGCCGCGCATCGTCACCACCCTGCACGGGACGGACACCACGCTGGTGGGCGTGCACCCCAGCTACCTGCCGATGACGCGCTTCTCCATCCTGCGCAGCGACGCGGTGACGACGCCGTCCGCCTTCCTCCGCGACGCGACGTGGAGCGGCTTCGGGCTGCCGGAGAGCTTCCCCATCGAGGTCATCGCCAACTTCGTGGACACGGAGCGCTATGCCCCCTCGCGGGAGCGCGCGCACCTGCGAGCCCTCTTCCCGGACCTGGGCGAGCACGAGCCTGTCCTCATCCACGTCTCCAACTTCCGTCCCGTCAAGCGCATCACCGACGTGGTGGCCGTCTTCGCGGAGGTCCACCGCCAGTTGCCCTGTCGGTTGGTGATGGTGGGTGACGGACCGGAGCGCGCCCCGGCGGAGCGGATGCTGCGCGAGCTGGGCCTCGCCCATCGCGTGGCCTTCCCGGGCAAGCAGGACCGCTTCATGGAAGTGCTCGCCGCGTCCGACGTCTTCCTGCTCCCCAGCGAACAGGAGAGCTTCGGCCTCGCCGCGCTGGAGGCGCTCAGCTGCGGCGTCCCCGTGGTCGCGAGCGACGTTGGAGGAATTCCAGAAGTCGTCCGCCACGGCGACACGGGGTTCCTGGCTCCGCTAGGCGATGTGCGCGCCATGGCGGGCCACGTGCTCGGCCTGCTGCGTGACGCGGCGCGCTGGAAGGAGTTCTCCATCCGAGCGCGTGCCGACGTCGTCGAGCGCTTCAGGATGAAGCCGGCCATCGACCGGTATGAGGCGCTCTACCGCCGGCTCGTGAGCGGAGCCCCCCGACGCTGAAGGGGCCCCACTCGCGCCGGGACGACTACTTGTTCTTCCAGTCCGCCAGGGCCTTGGAGACCTGGTTCTTGTAGAAGAAGTTCGGGTCCTTCTCGCCCAGGTCCCACGAAATCTGGGCGGCCTTGCGGGCCTCGGCGAACTTGCCGCTGCGCGCGAGGATGTCCGCGCGAATCCACTGGTTGTACCAGTTGGAGTCGAGGGCCACGGACGCGTCCGCGAGCTTCAGCGCCGCGACGTAGTCCTTGGTCGAGTCCGCCACGTAGCGCGCCGCCTGGGCCTGCTCGCTCGCGCTCGTCTGCCCCGCCTTCTCGATGTTGGCCTTGGCCAGCGTGGCCGTGTCCACCTTGATGGGGACGGAGACGCGCAGCTTCTCCCACTCGAGGTCCAGCGAGGTGCTGTCCTCGGTGGTGTTGCTGAAGACGTACGTCAGCCGCTCACGGCTGGGAATGGCCGCGGTCGTCGCGGCGACGGTGGCCACGTCGTTGGCGGGCGAGTACTGCGCCGCCGAGGAGAACAGCCCCAGCTCCTTGTTCAGCATCACCTTCCAGCCCTTCTGCGAGGGCAGGGTGACGATGGAGTAGGTGCCGGCGGGGACGGCCTTGCCGCCGAACGTCACGTCGTGGCTGAAGGTGATTTTCGTGGCCGAGTTGGCACCCGAGCGCCAGGGCTTGTCCCAGGGAACGAGGTCACCCCAGACCTTCCGGCCCTTCACACCCGGGCTGGAATAGTCGATGGAAACCGAGGTGACACCCACGTCCTGCGCCACCTTGGCGGAGGGGCTGGGAGCGGGCAGCTCGAGTTGGGCGGAGGCGGGCGCGGCGACCAACACCACGAGCGCGGAGAGCAGACATCCGAGGGCAACGTTCTTCATCGTCCTCACATCATCCTTTCTGAACAGAACCTGAGGGGTGCGAAGGCGGGCGGAGTGTATAGACGAGCCCCCCGCTCACCAAACGATTCGGGCGAGCCACCAGACACTCCAGTGACCGAGGTATTCCCGTCGTACCCCGGGAAGACGAAGCTGCCGGGCGAGGATTCCGCATGAAGCTGACCCGGCTCACCGTCCACCACTTCCGGAGCGTGGCTCCCGGCACCGAGCTGACGCCCGGCCCGGCACTCAACCTGGTGCTCGGCGAGAATGGGACCGGGCGGACGACGCTGCTGGAGCTGGTCTCCATCGTCCTCGCCTCCGACTTCGCCAGCCTCATCCATGAGCGCTTCGCGTTGGAGTACGAGCTCGCCTTCCCCGGCATGAAGCTGCACGTCTACGCGCGCAACGACACGCGCGTGCCCGAGCGCACGGAGCCCACCGCGCGGCAGGGCGCGGGGCTGTTGCCCCTGCGTACGCCCACGACCGACTCCGGGCTCCAGCCACTCATCGAGGTGGAGCTACTCCTGTCCTCGCCCTCGGCGCGGCTGGTGATGCGCGCGGACGCGGAGGGCATCGACTGCAAGGTGGACGGCGTGGCCGCGTGGACGCGCACCATGCACTGGTCGCTCCTGGACCGCTCGGTGTGGACGCTGCTGTTCATGACGGCGCAGTACATCGACGCGGGCATGAAGGAGCGTCTCAAGGAGCTCTTGAGGCGGACCTTCCTGCTGGCGCCGCAGCGCTTCGATGAAGCGCTCGGGATGTTCGAGCGCCTGGGCACCATCCGCTACGCCATGGAGGCGCGCGACGGAGAGGTGTTTCCGCTGGGCCTGATGGCCCTGCCCGGCTGGATGCCCGGGTGGCTGAAGGAGCGCGTGGAGCAGGAGCCGCTCCTCGATGCCCTGGAGCTTCGCCACGACGCGCTGGAGCGCTCCTTCCTCTCGCGCTTCGTGAGCCTGGCGGGCCTGGAGTCGGGACGGCTGCGCGTGGAGGTGCTGGAGAAGCGCTCGTTCGACAACGGAGGGCGCGTGGGGTTCGGCGGCTTCGCGTTCCACTTCGTCCGACGCGACGGGCGCGAGCTGCCGCAGGCGGAGCTGGGCTTCGGCCAGAAGCGGCTGCTGTCGCTCTTGTACTACCTGGACGTCAACGAGGACTTCGCCATCCTGGACGAGCCCGCCAATGGCTTGCACCCGCGCTGGGTGGAGGCGGGCCTGCGCGAGCTGGGCGGACGGCAGGTCTTCCTCGCCACGCAGAGCCCGCTGCCGCTGGAGCATCCCGTGTTCGCCTCCGAGGAGGAGCTGCGCGCGGCGCTCATCCACTGCGCACCGGTGCTGCATGAGGGACACGAGCGCATGGGCTGGGCACACCCGACGCGGCAGCTCGCCGCGAAGCTCTTCGACGCCCACCGCAGCGGCGCGCGGCCCCTGGGGGCCCTGCTGAGGGAACACGCCGTGTGGTGAACGATGGGGTGCGGCGAATTGTCGCGGCCCACCCTCCGGCTTCCGGATGATTGTCTGGCGCAAGTGATGGGCCTGCCCTGTCGTGCTGCGGCAAATGGCCGCATCGGTGCGCTCGAAGCGGTCTGCTACGCCGAGGTGCTGGCGCAGTCATTCCTTACTGGAGGCCCCGCTTGAAGCCCTCTCTCAAGACGTTGCTCGCATTCTCGAGCCTGCTGGTCGGCACCGCCGCCCACGCCCACATCGCCGTCTCCGGCACCGGTCCCGCAATCGCTGGCACGTCCTACGAGGCGCAGTTCACCGTGGGGCACGGGTGCAGCGGCGCGGACACCTACCGCATCAAGGTCGCCATCCCCGCGGGCGTCACCTCCGTGCGGCCCCTGGACTCCACCTTCGGCAAGGCCGTGGTGGAGAAGGACGCGAACAACAACGTGACGTCCGTCACGTGGACGCGGGGCTCCACGGCCGAGGTGCTGCCCGCCGACACGCATGCGCACCGGCTGGTGCTGCGTGCCCGCCTGCCGGATGCACCCTTCACCACCGTGTACTTCCCCACCACGCAGACGTGCCGGGATGCCCAGGGCGCCGAGACGATTGTGGAGTGGGTGGGCACGTCGGGGGGGCATGACCACGGGGGTGACGCCGGCACCACGCCGCAGGCGGAGCCCGCGCCCGCGCTGTTCGTCTACCCCAAGCGCACGCCGGGCTGGAACAAGTACACCGTGGAGGAGCACGTTCACGACTTCGCGGTGTTCAGCGACGCGCAGATTGTCTGGGCAGGCAATCGCGCGTTCAGTCCCAACCCCGTGACGAAGGGCCTCATCGAGTCCGACACGGACACGGACGAACTGACGGAGATTCATCCGGGCACGGAAATCTGGGTCAAGTACTGAGGCGGGAGGACACACCATGACTCGCCATCTGCTTGCATTGGCTGCCGCGTGCGCGCTCTGCGCGTGCTCGGACAGCGGCTCGAAGACGCCCTCGGCCATCACGCCGGATTCAGGAGTGCTGCCCACGCAGGGCCTGACGCAACCCACGGGCCTGGAGCGGCCTCCCACGGGCCCGGGACTGCCCGCGGACCTCAAGCCCCCGGGCCGCTGAGCACGGACACCCTCGCCGGGCTCGCTCCGAAACGCGGGGCCGAGCCCGGACAGGTGACCCATCTCCCCGCGGCGGGTCTTCATCAATCCGCCGCGTGAACCAGCGCCTCCAGGTCGCGCTGAAGCGACTCCAGTCCGTCGGAGTCATCCACCACGCGGTAGTACCCACGAATGCGCCCGTCCGCGTCCACGAGGACGAAGTGCTCGCCGTGGAAGATGCTGAGGAAGTCGTCGTCACCCGCGTCCGCGTCCCGCCCCATCATTACGCGGAAGCCCTCCAGCACCGTGGCCTCCACGTCCTCCAGCGGCCCCGTCAGCAGGGACCAGTTGCTCGTGTCCAGATGACGTGTGTTCGCGTACGCGGCGAGCCGCTCCGGTGTGTCGTAGCGCGGGTCCACGCTGAACGAGACGAAACGCACCGACGACAGCCCCGCCTCGCGCGCCTGACGCTGGAGGCGGGCCATCTTCGCCGTGAGCAGCGGACACACCGTGGGGCAGCGCGTGAAGATGAAGTCCGCGACGACGACCGCACCGCGCAGGTCCGCGTCGGAGAACGGGCGTCCCGTCTGGTCCGTCAGGCGAAAGGTCGGCAGGGCCCCGAACCCGGGCAGCCCCCGCGCCCGCAGTCGAGCGCGTGACTCGCGCAGCAACGGGAGCGCGAGCGCCGCGACGAGCGCCAGCACTCCCACGACGAGCAACCCCATCCAGCGACGACGGCGGTGTTCCAAGGCAGGCGCGGCCATGTCAGTACCTCCCCCGCTCGCCCACGCAGCCCACGCCAAGCACATGAGGGTGGTCCATGGGCAGCCCCGCGAGGGCCGGCACCGGGCCGCTCTCGGAGACCTGTCGCGCGTCCGCCACCAGCGCCTCCACCACACGCGGGGATTCCGTCAGGTCGTAGACGCCCCGAAGCCCACCTGCCTGGTCCACCAGCAACGTGGACCACCTCTGCGACGAGTCACCCTTCACGAGCGCGCCCGCGCTCAGCATCGCCAGCACCTCCGCCTCCCACGAGGTGTCTGCCGCCAGCACGTGCCAGGACGTCCGGTCGCTCCCGCCCGCTTCGCCTTCGACGCGCGCCAGTCCTTCGACCCGAGCGAAAGAAGGGCGTGCCACCACGACGAACCGGAAGGGAATGCGCTCGGCCTCCAGTCCGCGCTCCACCCGGGACAGCCGCGTCACGAGGTGCTGGTGGCTGGACGCGCTCTCCTCTGGGAGGAATTGGAGGACATACGCCCGTCCCCGAAGCTGGCGTGTTCCAAACAGCGCTCCGTCCATGTCCCGAAGCTCGAACCGGGGAAGCTGTCCATGGAGGGGCACGGGGTTGGGAACCCACTCTGTGTCGGCGGGGAGCCAGGACTCCTCCGACAGCACCAACCTCGCCACCGACAGCATGGCGACACAGAGCGAGAGCAACACGGCGAGACTCGAGACGCCCAGGCACCACCAGGCCCACGAACGCAGCCGGGTGGCACCTCGCGACGGACGCGAAGAGGAAGGACTCATGTCCACACCCTCGCGCAAACGGACCGCGAACACGCTGTGGCAACTTGCCGCGCGCCAGGGCGAAGCACACGTCGCTACAAGCTCCCGCGCATCAGGTCCCGCCCTGGAGGATGAATGAAGAGCGCGATGTTGCTGTGCCTGCTGTTGAGCGCCACACCGACCCCGACGTTGATATCCCCAGCCCCGGAGAAGTCCGTCGTCCTGGCGACACCCGTGACATCCGTGACGAGCACCTCGGGGCGCCTGCGAATCGAAGTACTCGCCGACGCAGTCCCCCTGCGCCGAGGCCCTCAACGCCTGCGCATCCGAGTCACCGAAGTCGCCACGGGCAAGCCCATCCCAAGCATGGTGCTGGCCCTCCAACCGTGGATGCCCACCATGGGGCACGGGCTCGACAGCCCCGCGCGAATCACGCTTCAGGGCACGAGCGACTTCGAGGTATCGGAGCTGGACCTCTTCATGCCCGGCGCCTGGGAGCTGCGGCTCACCCTGTCGGGCTCCGTCGAGGACAAGGCAGTGGTCCGCCTCCAGCTCGCACGCTGAAGCTCACGGCCCTGTCGTGTTCACGCTCAGGGATGCGGCGCACCCGCCATCCGCTGAATCGCCTCGAAGTGCTCGAGCGTGTGCGCCAGCGCGTGCTCCGACACGAAGTCGAGTCCTTCCATCGCGCCCGCCGCCGCCTCCGCGGCCCGCGTGAACATGCGCGCTTCATAGGCCGCCACCGTGCGACTCCAGTCGGAGTCCTCGGTGAGCCCCAGTGCCAGCTCCGCCGCATCCAGCATGGCCATGTTCACGCCCTCCCCGGAGAATGGCGGCATGACATGCGCCGCGTCCCCCAGCAGCGTCACGCCCGGCCGGTGCGTCCACCGATGCCCCACCGGGAGCGCGATGATGGGACGCGGGACGATGGTCTCATTGCTCACATCGATGAACCGGAGCAGTGAAGGTGCCCACCCGGTGAACCGCGCCTTGAGCGCCGCGCGGGCACGCTCGGGAGAGGACAGGTCCACCTCGCCGTGTCGGAGCCAGTCCTCGGCCACGCGGAACATCAAGTAGACGCGGACATGCGCGTTGCTGCTGCGCTGCGCGATGAGACCCAGGCAGTCGCCGACCACGGAAACCTTGCCGCGAGGAATGAGCGCCGCGACGTCCGGATGCCGCGCGTCCACGTCGTCGATACTCAGCTCGACGAACATCACACCGGTGTAGCGAGGCTCCTCGCTCGACACGAGCGGCCGCACCTTGGACCACGCGCCATCCGCGCCCACCACGAGGTCGAACTCACCGAGCGAGCCGTGCTCATTCGCGACGCGATAGCGCCCATCCGACAGGGGTTCCACCGCGCGCACCTTGCTTCCCCACCGAATCGTCTCGGGAGGAAGGCTGTCGAGCAGGAGCGTGCGCAGTTGCTCGCGGTCAATCTCGGGCCGGCCACCACTTGGGTCTCCCCCCAACTGGAAGCGCAGCGTCCCCAGATGGTCATAGAGCGCGTCGCCCTGGTCGTCATAGCGCGCGAGCGCCTTGAACCCCGCCTCGAGCCCTGCATGGCGCAGAGCGACCAGGGCCGAGTCCTCGTGCAAGTCCAGCGAGCCACCCTGCGGACGTGACAGCCGGTGCTCATCCAGCTCGAACACCGTGGAGCCAATGCCCCGTGTCGCCAGAATCCGCGCGAGCGTCAGCCCACCCGGTCCACCCCCTACGATTCCAATGCGCTTTCCAGTTTGCATAGGCCCCTAACTAATATTACAAAGGGCCCTATGCAACACGAACGCAAGGCTCGCGCCTGGAACCCGGAATCCACGTCGGCGTATTGGATCAACCGCGCATCACGGCTGCTCATGCGGCTGCATGAGTCACGCTTGCGTCCGCTGGGCCTCGGCATGAGCCAGCTCCCCGTCCTGACGGCGCTCGAGGATGGGGGGACGCTGTCGCAGAAGACGCTCGCGGAGCGGGCGCGCGTCGAGCAGCCGACGATGGCGGAGATGCTCGCGCGCATGGAGCGCGACGGCGTGGTCCTGCGCGAGCCCAATCCGGAGGACAAGCGAGCAAGCCTCACCTCGCTGACTCCCCAGGCCCGCGCCCGACTTCCCGAAGCGAAAGCGGCGCTGATGCTCGGAGAGGACGAGGCGACCGCGGGCTTCACGCAGAAGGAGAAGGCACTCCTGCGTGAGCTCCTGCAGCGCGTCGTTCAAAACCTTGAAACAGAGGGTTAGCGCCGTGTCCCGACCGGGACTCCACCGGAGCAGGGCCGTGCCCGGCGTGGCGCTGACCCTCTTCCTACCGTCAGGACACTAGAAGTTGCCGGCGCGGGCCTCTTCGAAGGGCACGCGGTGCTTCATGTACATCGTGTCCAGCATGTGGTTGCCGATGAGGTTGAGGTTGCCATCGGTGAAGCGGTGCACCACGGCGCCCTTGCCGGCGTCCTTCGCGAACGCGACGGGGTCGAAGCTGCCGCCCAGGCCGGTGAGCGTGGGCACCGCGTCCGCGTTGTTGACGTAGTGCACGTACTTCGGTCCGTCCGGGTACTTGGTGGACGCGGCGCCGAAGGTCTCCACGCTCAGCTTGCCCATCGCCTTCTCGACCTGCGCGGGGGACATACCGTCCTCGATGCGCAGCCGGCGCTCGACGTCGAACAGCGCGCGCGCGGTGATGAGGCCGCCCTGGCTGTAGCCCATCAGGTGGACGTCGCGGCCCGCCTTCAGCTCGCCGTAGAGGGTGTCCGCCAGCGTGTCCACGGCGGGGTTCTTGCCCTTGTCCAGCTTGTCACCCACGCACTGGGCCAGGTCCGCGACGATTCCCTGCGTCGCGTTGTGGATGCCGATGACGCGCGCATCCGCCTTCTCCGCGATGGCCTTCATCTCGCCGAGCTGGTTGGCCGCCGGCGTCATGATGCCGTTGACGTAGAGGATGGTCTTCGAAGGGTTCGGGTTGTCCCGCGGGGTGACGCCGGGGATGTCCTTGAGCGGCGTGCCCGGCGCGAAGGTCTGCCCCTTGGCGCCCATGAGCTTGCCGTCCTGCGTCCGGTCCGGCTTCGAGTCCCCGCCGAACAGCTTCTTGACCTCGCTCAGGTGCGTGGCCTCGAAGACATCCTTGCCCTGCTCCAGGAAGCGCGGGACTTCCTTCAGCCCGTTCTTCGCGGCCTCCACCAGTCCGCCCAGCGGGTTCTTCAGGGACGCGCGCAAGGTCTGCGTCGAGGCGACAGGCGTGGCAGCGGGACGGTTGCGGTCGATGGGGCTCATGAAGGGCTCCCGCCCATGGGGGGTGCTGGGCGTTTCCATCATTTTCTCACAGAGCCCGCACGAAGTTGCGTCGCAGGTGGGAACCCGGCCGGTTTCGGGAATGTCTGGGGCGACATCCCTGCGACATCCCTGGAGAAACCATGACGATGAGACCTGTCCTCGGTGTCCTGCTCCTGCTCTGGGGCTGCGCCTCCAGCAGTCCTTCGACGCAGCGCGCCAATTCCAAATCAGGGCCCGCATTCATCGAGAATGATTGGGAAAGGGCGCTTCGGGAGGCGCGGGAGAAGCAGCGGCCCCTCTTCGTGGAGACCTGGGCGCCCTGGTGCCAGTCGTGTCGTTCGATGCGCTCGACGGTGCTGACCTCACCCGCCCTGGGGGAACAGGAGGGCCGCTTCGTCTGGCTCGCCATCGACACGGATGCCCCGGCCAATGAGGCCTTCCTCCAGCGCTATCCGGTGGATACGTGGCCCACCGTGCTCATCCTGGAGCCGGAACAGGGCGCGGTCCTCGTGCGCTCGCTGGGCGGAGTGTCCGTGCCCCAGTTGCTCGGGTTGCTCGCGCAGGGAGAGCAGGCCTTCCAGCGGGGGCGCGCGGGCGGGGAGGAGCTGTCCAGGGCGGACGGGCTCGCGCTCACCGGCCACCACGCGGAGGCAGCGGCGGCCTACCAGCAGGCCGTGGCGCACTGGACGCCCGAGGACTCGCGCCGGGCCAGCGCCGTGGTTTCGTGGCTCAAGTCGCTCACCGCCATGGGCGACGCGGTCTCCTGCATGCGCGTGGCGGCCCAGGAGCTTGGGCACCTGCCCCGCGTGGATGACCGCACCCGGGTGCTGTACGTGGGCATGGGCTGCGCGCTGGATGCGAAGACGGATGAGGCTCGAGCGCTGCGCGAACAACTCGCCCAGGAGGCGGCTCGGGCCCGTGAGGCGCCCGAAGGCACGCTGAC
Source organism: Myxococcus sp. CA051A (assembly GCF_013336705.1). Classification (NCBI taxonomy): domain Bacteria; kingdom Pseudomonadati; phylum Myxococcota; class Myxococcia; order Myxococcales; family Myxococcaceae; genus Myxococcus; species Myxococcus sp. CA051A. The sequence continues at coordinate 71,781 of NZ_JABUMS010000014.1, forward strand.
GCCAGCGCTGCGCTCCTCGCTCTACGAGGTGGGCTGCGAGGTCCACGAGGCGTCGGGAGACGAGGCGAGCATGCGCGAGCTGGCGGAGACGTGGTGGCGTTTCCTGGAGGAGCAGGCCACACGCGCGCGCAGCGCCGAGGAGCGGGCCGCGCTCGACTCGCATCGGGTGATGGCGGTCGCGCTGCTGGCTCGCCCGGAGGCAGCCCTCTCGCGATTGGAGCGCAGTGAGCGGGAGCTGCCGGAGGACTACAACCCGCCCGCGCGGCTCGCCACGCTGCACCTGATGGCGGGACAGCACGAGCGGGCCCTCGCCGCCAGTGAGCGTGCGTTGTCACTCGCCAAGGGCGCCTCGCGGGGCACGGTCCTCGCGGGACAGGCGCGAATCCTCAGCGCGAGCGGCAAGCGTGCCCAGGCGGAAGCACTGCTGACGCAGGCCCTAAGCGAGCTGGAACAAGCGTCCGTTCCCAAGAACCACCTGCAGCGACAGGTCCTCGAGCGGGTCCTCTCGCAGCTGCGCGCGGAAGGCGGCCCTCCGTCACCGTGAGCGATGGACAGGTGACGCACAGGGCCTGAGGTGCATCTGCATCAGGCTGGGCGCGCGGTGGACGTTTTCCGCGGGGTGTTGGCTGTCCACGCGACGGGACCTCGACACGGACATTGGGTGCCGCTGGACGACGAGGTGCACGTCGTCCCGCCGGAAAGTCCATTGCGCTCCGCCTGATTCATAGCTAGATATATAGCGCGCTATGAATACGGAGGTGCGACATGGAAGTGGATCTTCTGGCGGGACTTGGCGTGGGCTTTCTGGGCAGCCGTCTCAAGCGACTCGCCGAGCGGATGCAGGCCGACGCCGCTGAGGTGGCCCGCTCGTTGGACCTGCCAGTCCAGCCGGCCCAGATGTCGATGTTGATGACGCTCCGCCTGCACGGCCCGATGACGGTGGGAGAACTGGCCGAACGGTTGCGGGTGGCCCAACCCACGGTGACTCGCGCGCTCGGGACCCTGGAAGACTTCGTCGAAGTGCGGCGCTCGCCGGACGACCAGCGCGCCAAGCGACTGGCGCTGACAGAAAAGGGCGAGGCCCTGATGGTCCGCGTCCAGACGCAGTTGTTGCCGCGCATCGAGCCCGCCGCGGCTTCACTGGTCGAGGGGTTGTCGGGCGACTTCATGCAGGGCCTGACCAGGGTGGAGGCACGGCTGGCGGAGTCCTCGTTGCTGAGCCGGAGCGAAGCCGCCGGTCCGCCCGCGATGTGGGCGCGCGACTTCTCCGACGACCTGGCCGAGGCCTTCCATCGAATCAACGCCGAATGGATTCAGGACATGTTCACCCTCGAGGCGAACGACATCGCCCTCCTGTCGAAGCCGCGGGAGCTGATCCTCGACAAGGGAGGCGTGGTGCTGTTCGCCGAGACGCCACGGCTGGGCGTGGTCGGGACCTGCGCCCTGATGGTGTCCAAGGGCGGCTGGGTCGAGTTGACCAAGATGGGTGTCTTGAAGAGCGCCCGGGGCCTGAAGGTCGGCGAGTTCCTGCTCGCGAAGACCCTGCAGAGGGCCTCCAGCCTGGGGTTCGACAAGGTCTACCTGCTGACCAACAAGAAGTGCGCGCCCGCCATCCACCTCTACGAGAAGCTGGGCTTCGTGCACGACGCGGAGATCATGCGGCTGTTCGGGGCGCGCTACGCGCGATGTGACGTGGCGATGTCATACAGGCCGAGGGGTGACCTGAATCCCCTGCCCCCGTCTTCACAGCGGGAGTCATGACCGATGACCGGACCACGCGCCTACTTCGTCCGCACGGAAGACGGTGGGTTCCTTCCGCAGCGCGCCTGCGCCGGCGCGTGGAATCCGGAGGAGCTGCACATCAGCCCCGTCAATGGACTGCTCCTGCATGAGCTGGAGCGCTGGCTCGCCGGCCGCAAGACGGGCGGCAAGCTCGTGACTCGCATCAGCTACGACTACCTCGGCGTTCTCGACTTCTCTCGATGTGACGTGGCGTTCGAGCTGCTGCGTCCTGGTCGCGCCGTCGACCTCGTCGAGGGAGTCCTGTCGCAGCGCGGTCGTCCCGTGCTCCGCGCGCGCGTGTGGCTGCTCGCGACGCACGACACGTCCGCGATAGCGGGCGGCGCACGTGAAGCCCTGCCGCCGCCCGAGGACGGCCGCGGGTTCGACCTCACCACCGCGTGGCCGGGTGACTACGTCGCCTCGGTCGACATGCGCGCCATCGAGGGCCCAAGCCCCGGCCGGACCACCGCGTGGCTCACGACGCCGCTGGCCATCGTCGATGGCGACCCCGTGAGCGACCTCGCGCGCTGCGCGCTGCTCGTGGACACGTCCAATGGAATCGCGGTCCGTCGTCGGCCCGAGGAGTGGCAGTTCCCGAACGTCGACCTGACCATTCACCTGTTTCGCCAGCCCGTCGGCGCCTGGACTGGCTTCGACACGCGTGTGACCTTCGGGCCGACAGGTCACGGCCTCACCAGCTCCGACCTCTTCGACATGCATGGGCATATCGGACGAGCCGAACAGACCCTGCTCGTCCGACCTCGCTGACCGGAGCACGAGTCACCTGGATGGCCCTGGGCGCTGGGGCGCCGACCCACCGCCATTCGGACCTGGCTTGTCCGAATGAGGGCCGATTCCACCCTATATGCCTCCTACCGTGCGCCTCGCCCTCCCCCTTCGGGGAATGACACAGGAGTGAACGTGAACAAGGAGCAAGCAGTGGTGCAGAAGGACGTCGTGCCAACCCGGGACGGAGCACGTGCCTTCGATTTCTGGGTCGGCCGGTGGGACATCCACAATCGACGCCTGCGCGAGCGGCTCAATGGCTCCACCGAGTGGATCGAGTTCAAGGCCACGAGCGTGGCCCGCCCGCTTCTGGGCGGAATGGGAATCGAGGACGAGTACCGCACCGACTACTGGAGCGGATTCATCGGCTCCGCGTTCCAGTTCTTCAATCCGGAAACGAAGCAGTGGTCCATCTACTGGGTGGACAACCGCCGCGGCGCCCTTGAGCCGCCCGTGGTCGGCTCGTTCACGGACGACGTTGGCATCTTCGAGGGCGTGGACACCTTCGAGGGTCAGCCCATCCGCGTCCGCTACACCTGGTCGCGCGTCACCACGGCGAAGCCGCGCTGGGAGCAGGCGTTCTCCTCGGACGGCGGGAACACGTGGGAGACGAACTGGGTCATGGATTTCTCCCGGGCCGATGGCTAGGGCCTGAGAATACGAACTCCAGAAGCGGGCGTCCCCCTTACGCCCAGCTCCCGGAGTCCGCGTGGACGAGGGCTACGGCTGGGCGAGTTCGTTGAAGATGAGCAGGCCGCGCGAGGAGTCCGCCGCGTACACATACCCGTCGCCGGGCACGCGAATGCCGAGCAGCCCCTCGAAGGGGCTCTCGGTGCGGTAGGGGTCCGCCTCGCGGAAGGTGTTGTAGTGGGCCACCTGCCGGGGGCGCGTGGGATTGGACACATCCAGCACACGCACGCCGTCCTGGTACCAGGCGATGTAGAGGAGATTGTCGCGCAGGAGGAGGTTGTGGATGGAGGTGAAGGGCCGGTGGGTGCGGAACTCGCCAATCTTCACGATGCGCTCCGGACGGGTGACGTCGAGCACGCGCAGATGGGCGTACTGGAACTCTCCGCCCTCGAAGGCGATGGTCCGCCCGGCGAAGGTACCCACCGCGCTGTGGTGCGCGAAGGTGAAGTCCGGACGGACGTACCCACCCAGCTCGCGGACATGGTCCAGGTCGGTGACGTCCACGACGAAGTAGCCGCGGAAGGCATCACTGACATACAGGCGGTTCTCGTACACGAAGGTGTCGTGGGGACCGCCCAGGAGGGCCGCGTCGGGCAGCGCGATGACCGTCAGCAGACGCGGCGACAGCGGCTCCGAGATGTCATGCACGAAGGTGCCGGTGCCAGGCGCCATCGAGTAGAGCCGGTCTCCATCAACAAGCACCGTATGTGTCCCCGTGCCTCCCGTGGTGAGGCCACGGATGAACAGGGGCTCGGCGGGCTGGGAGATGTCGTAGACGAGCGTCCCCGAGGTGTTGCTGGCGATATACAGGGCATCACCCTTGGCCCAGACCCCGTTCCAGGTGTTGTCCCCGGGGAGGGAGAGGGTCTTCTTGAGGACGGGCGCGCGCGGGTTGCTGACGTCGAAGATGGAAAGGCCGCCCGTGCGGACCTGCTTGGGAATCGAGACGACGTAGGCGTGCCCCTTGGTGACGTAGAGGTCCAGGGGGTGGCCCAGGGGAGTGTAACCCTCGGAGAGCAACTCCAGGCCACCGGAGGACTCGGGCTCTCCTCCCCACCTGGAGACCCGATGCGCCTCGAAGGTTCCCGACCGGATGAGCCGCGCCCGGTAGCAGTAGGCGAAGCACCCGGTGATGATGTCGGTCTCCTTCTGCTCGCAGCCCGCCAGGGTGATGGCGGCCGTCGAAGCAGGAGCGAAACCACGCACGAAGAAGCGCCCAGGTCCCGTGTCCCTCAGTGGCAAGGGCACATAGAACATGTTGCCGCCATCCTCCGTGAAGTGGACGCCCCCCACCTCGATGACGGCGTTGCCCCCGTCCGGAACGGGCCGTGCGTCCCGGAGCGGGTACAAGTAGATGGACCCGGCCTCCACCTCGGACAGCGAGCCGAGATTGCACTGGGAGAGGTCGAAGCGGGACAGCTCCTCGCACGTCGTGGCACCCGCGTCCCGGGTATCGAAGGTGCACGGCGCGAAGGGCCCCGTGTCCAGGATGTCTCCGCGCTCTTCGAGCTCGGTATAGGTGCCATCCCAGACCACGGGTCCCGCGTCGGGGAGCCCCGCATCAGGCGACCCGGAGTCGGAGGAGTCCGGGTCGGGTGAGTCCTCACAGCCAGAGAGACACACGGACATCAACAGCAACCCGGTGAACAGCAGGACCCGAAGGGACATCGCCATGTGGAACCTCCTGGAAGGCCACCATGAAGGGGCATGGGTGCCATTCCGGAGGAGACGACGCTGCCGCGCGTTTTCCCTCAGGCCTTCGATGAAACCCCATCCGCTGGTGGCACTGCCCGCGTGCCCAGAATCCAGCGGAGGGTGACGCCCGAGGCCCTCAGGCGTTCGGGCATCACCCTCCCTCAAGCGGCGCCTCTCACTGGCAGTTCGGAGGTCCCATGCAGGAGAAGGTCAGCGTCACGTCCGCGTTGGCCTCCTCCGGCGTCGCGAAGCACTCGCCCCTCTCCTCCACGGCGTTGCAGACGCCCCGAGGGCACTGAGCCGCCGCGTTCTCGCGGGCATCCCGGCTCGCCGAGAGATAGGCCCCAGCGCACCGCGGGTGGACTCCGTACCCTGCGACCACGCGTCGCTCGGGCTGACACGTGCAAGCGGTGACCGAGGGACAGTAGGTCCGCGTGCCATCGCACTCCACCCATCCTCCGTTGTCCACCCCGGAGGTACAGACACCGCTCGCGGAGCCGCAGGACACCGTGGTGTTGGTGCACTGCTGCGTCACCTGACACGACAGCTCCGCTTCGCGGCTCTCCAAAGTGAGGCCGTCGCCGCCCGGCGACTCAGCGCCACAGGCCGACAGCGTCGTCGCCACCAGGAATGCGGCACAAACCAGGCGCACATCGAATTGCATTCGCATGCCAATACCCCCGTCGTCGTCATTCAATGCGTCAATGTCACACAGCCATCACACGGCCCATGGATTCGCGAGGCATCGCCACGACGCGCAAGCCCCGGCGCCCGAATCCACATGGGAATGCGAGATACCACCCACAACGACACCGGGCCGCATCCGCATCACCTTGTGAATCGAGAGCGACGGGAGTCTGCACTTGCGTGCCTGGGCAGGGCAATCCCTGAATTCTGGGTTGCACATTCTCGAAGCCCCCTGAGCGCATGGAGGCCGTCCTCACGGCCAGGTCCCAAGGTCCCCGGGGCCGCCGCCCCGGAAGCGAATCCCCCGCAGGTGGAGGGCCCCATCGACAACGAGGGAAGGAGGACCGCGCACCGCATTGCCTGCAACGAGAAGTTCTGTCTGTCGAAGAGCTCCGACGAACTCCTTGCATGCGAGCACCTGAATTGCCTGAACGACTCCCTGGTCGCCTCCGACCTCAAGGGCTACGCCTCAGCTGTCCGGAGCGTCGAGCATCCGCAGAAGCAGAGCTTGGAGGCGCTGCTGGTCCGCGGTGTTGAGCCGCTCCGTGAGTGGTGCGAGCGCCTGTTGGACTTGTGAATACAGGCGCTCGACGAGCTCCGCGCCCTGGTTCGTTAGAAAGACGTCGATGGCCCTGCCGTCTTCCGCGCTTGGCGAGCGCGCTACGAGCCCTCTCTTCTCAGCCCGGTCGATGAGTCCCGTCATCGTCGACTTCTCAAGGCCCAGATAGTCGGCGAGCGCGACCATGCGGAGGCGCCGGTCCCGGAGTATTCCGCAGACTCGAAGCAGGGTGAGGGACAGGTCGTTTTCGGCGCCGAGCCTGTTGAGCACGGAGGTCGTGACGAAGGCGGCGCGTACGAGGGCGTCCACCAGCCCCTCGTTGGGCACGGAGGATTGTGTTGGCTTCTTCATTGGGGATTCATCTTGACGTAGTTCGTATTACGAATCAAATTTAGTTCGCACTACGAATCTACTCCAGTGGAGGGGAATTCATGAAAGCCGCCGTCATCACCTCGTTCGAGCACCCACCGCGCTACGAAGACTTCGCTGACCCCGTTCCCAAGGGCCGTGACGAGTTGCTCGTCGACGTGCTCGCTGTCGGTCTGCATCATCTCACCCGCGCGAGGGCCGAGGGCTCGCACTACACGAGTACCAGCGGCCTCCCGCTCATCCCGGGTGTCGACGGCGTTGGGCGCGGTGCTGACGGCAAGCTGCGCTACTTCGTGGTCGACGGCACGCAGACAGGCTCGATGGCCGAGAAGGTGGTGATAGAGGTCGACCACAGCATCGTGCTCCCGCGCGATATCGATGCGATGACCGTCGCGGCGGCGATGAACCCCGCCATGGGGGCATGGCTCGCGCTGCGATGTCGAGTGCCCTTCAAGAAGGGGCAGAAGGTCCTCATCCTGGGAGCCACGGGGAATGCTGGAAGCATGGCCGTGCAGATAGCCCGGCACCTGGGGGCGCGGCAGATCATCGCGACAGGTCGTGATGAGAAGAAGCTCGCGAAGCTGCCCGGACTCGGTGCGACGGAGGTTGTGGCGCTGGGGGATGCTCGACTGGGGTCCCTCGCACGCGAGGTCGATGTCGTGCTCGACTTCATCTGGGGGGAAAGTACGCCACAGGCCATGGACATGGTTGTCAGAGCACGTGCGGACCGAGAGCGACCGCTTGCATGGGTTGAAATTGGCTCGGTTGCAGGGCAGACCGCCGCCATTCCGGCAGCCCTTTTGCGTGCTTCGCGTCTCCAGCTGATCGGCAGTGGGCTTGGGTCGGTGCCAGGTCGCGATATCGTCAAGGAACTGCCGGCGCTCGTGAAAGAGATTGCGCGCGGTACGTTTCACCTCGATGTGAAGGCGATGCCTCTCTCCGACGTGGAGCGAGCGTGGACCGAAGCAACGCACACGAACGAGCGCATCGTCCTGACTCCATGAGGGCTGTCTCCGCTCTCCGGCTCGTCGACAAAGAAGAAGTATCAGTTAGCGGATGGCGAGATCTTCTTCGCGGCGGGGAATGGGGAGTCGAACGCGAGCAGCGTGGTCAACATCTCCTGTGGTTCTCCATCGCCTGAGACCGTGGACCGCTGTGTTGACCCCTCCAGCAAAAGGAGATGCCACTGAGCGCCTCCTTTCAGCGGCTGTGCTCACCCAAGTGACGAGCACGATGGTGCTGGCATGGGACCCTGAATGGGCGTCTTCACGTCCGACAATCATCGGGACGACGTATCGAAATTCGCGGATACCGGCACGTTCGAGGAATCTCGGAGGGGAGCGTTCTTCTCATGATGCCAGGGGCACGGGTAGTCCCGCGCCGCCCCTCAGTGCCGTGACGGAGGAAGCGGCTCGTGGGGCTCCTCGGAGACCTGCTGCTCCACCTGCTTCCTCACCAGCCGCTTCGTCGCGGTCTCCTCCTCTTCCGTCCGCTGCCGCCGCCGCACCAGCCCCTGGCTCTCATCCACGAACCAGAAGATGACCCGGAAGAAGGCGGCGATGACGGTGACGAGCAGCGAGGACAGCAACCACTCCAACGCCCACCCAGGCCAACCACCCACCACCACGTCGATGGCGTACGTCCCCGTGAGCGGCACCAGCACGAAGGCCACGTAGTGCGACAGGCAGTAGGGACACGACGCCAGATATCCCCACCACGTGTCCTTGCCACCCAGCCGCTCGCGCAGCGGCGCGAAGATGCGCTCGCGGGCGATGGTCTGCGACACCCCCATCACCACCGCGGACACCGCGAAGAGCTGGAACAGGTTCTCCATCCCCCCAAGGTGGCGATGACGGGGCGAGACAGGGACGCACGTCGCACAACCGCCACCTCGCTCGCCTGGATGCCGCCACGTGCCCCACCCGCTCCCACTGTCGGCCGGAAGACAGTCGGAAGAGTCTTCGAAATACCCCCCTGTAAAAACGAAAGGGTGCCGCCCTTAAGCACCCTCCCCCCTTGATGCAAACCCGCGCATTCACTTGGGAACGCTTGGGAAGGGCCGTGGCACATGCATTGCGAAGGACCCGTCCCGTGCCGCCGACGCGCGGCTCCCACCGGCCCCCTTCCCCGAGAGACGCCATGCAGGAAACCTCCCACTTCTCCTCCCCGGATTCCCTCTCCACGTACCTCTCGGAGATCAACCAGTACCCGCTGCTGACGCAGCCGAAGGAGCAGGAGCTGTCGCGCCGCTTTCGCGGGGGAGACCTGATGGCCGGCCACCAGCTCGTCACGGCCAACCTGCGCTTCGTGGTGAAGGTGGCCTACGAGTACCGCTCCTACGGCCTGAAGATGTCGGACCTCATCCAGGAGGCGAACATCGGCCTGATGAAGGCCGTGCAGAAGTTCGACCCGGACAAGGGCATCCGCCTCATCTCCTACGCGGTGTGGTGGATTCGCGCGTACATCCAGAACTGCATCCTGCGCAACTGGAGCCTGGTGAAGCTGGGCACGACGCAGGCGCAGCGCCGGCTGTTCTTCAGCCTGGCGCGCACCCGCCGCGAGCTGGAGCGCATGGGCGCCGGCGACGCGAGCGTCGTCAACGCGGAGGAGATTGCCCGCAGGCTGAACGTGAAGGCCTCCGAGGTGCGCGAGATGGAGCAGCGCATGGGCGGCCGGGACTTGTCGCTCGACGCGCCCGTGGGCGAGGACGGCGACGCCACCCACCTGGACTTCGTCGAGTCCTCCACCGCGTCCCACGAGGACGAGGTGGCCGACCGCCAGCAGGCGGGCCTCACCCGCGACCTCGTGCAGCGCGCCCTGCGCCGCCTGGACCCGCGCGAGCGCTTCATCATCGAGAACCGGGTGATGGGTGACGCGGAGATGACGCTCAGCGAGCTGGGCGAGCACTTCGGCTTCTCCCGCGAGCGCGCCCGTCAGCTCGAGATTCGCGCCAAGGACAAGCTCAAGGCGGAGCTGGCCCTCCTGATGGCCGACGCGGGCCTGGACGCCGCCGCCCTCGCCTGACCCGCACCGACGCCCTCACGGGGTCGCTGACTCACATCGAGTCCGCCTTTCGAAAGAAGGGCGGACTCATTCGTTTCCAGGCCCTACGTCCCTGGCCTGCTCGCCAGGGGTCCACCCGACCTCCTCCTCCGGAAATGCGCGCGAGGCCGAAAATCCGGCCCGCGCGGCGCCGTGGCCCCTTTCCCGTCGACGCGCGGCCTCCCCACCCGAGGCCCGCTGTCCGGGACGGCCCCTCCCGCGAACCCTCCAGGTCAGTCCCCTGATTCCACGTCCACGCCCCACGCGCCCCGGGGGCAGGACGTCCTACGTGCGCTGACGCCCGCGAAGCGCACCGCCGGAATCCGCCCCTTCGCGTGACCTCAAATACAGACGCACGGGGTTTCAACAGACATCCTCCTCGCCAAGTCAGACAACCCCACCCCCATTGACACACTGGCTTTCCCTGTTACTGTTTGACCATCTCGCGAATCAATCTTCGCGTGAACCATTCAGCGGCTGTGGCGAACGGTCGGCGGTTGGATCTTCGCTCGCGAAAACCCCGGCGGCCCTCCGGGTCTCACCACCCTCAACAATCACAGACACGCCCGGCGCGCGTGCTGGAGGAGTCTCGTCTTGGGCAAGCTGGGAGGCACCTTGGAGCTGGTCCGCAGGCGTCTGGATGAGTTCATCCGGAACGCGGAGGCGGCGCCCCGGCAGGAGCCGTGGGTCGTCCTCTCCAACCTGACGGACAGCGAAGGGCGTCCCGCGGCGCCCGCGCGAGACGCGGTGGTGATGTTCCTGGCGAACATCCGGCACGAGACCATCGTCAGCACCTACAACCGCAACGTGCCCGTGTCGCCGGACGCGTACGGCCTCATCGCGCCACCGCTCTTCATCGACCTCTTCGTCCTGCTGTACGCCAACTTCGAGGACCAGGCGTACCCCGTGGGGCTGGAGGCCATCTCCCACGTCATCAGCTTCTTCCAGCAGACCCCCTGGTTCACCCAGCAGAGCCTGCCGGGGCTGGACCCGGACATCGACAAGCTCACGTTCGAGTTCGTCGACCTGGACCTCCTGGGCCTCAACCACCTGATGGGGCTGGCGGGTGTGAAGTACCTCCCCTCCGTCTTCTACAAGGTCCGGATGATTCCCTACCGGGGCGAGGCCATGCAGGGCCAGGTGTCCGCGGCCAAGGGTGTCGAAGCGCCGGGCCGGCCCCAGGGGATGCAGCCATGAGGCGCTTCCGACGCGCCAACGAGCGCTCCCTGGATGGCCCCCTGCGGCTGCGGCAGGGCGACCTGCCCCGCCTCGCCAGGGCCCTGGCCACGAACGCGTCGCTCGACGACTATGACGTGCCGCCGCGCCGCTACACCTTCGAGCGACTGCTGTCGGTGGACCTGCGGCACACCTACTTCAACCGCTCCGAGGGGCGCTGTCCGGCCCTGGTCTGCCGGCCCACGGCGGCGACGGCGGCGACGCTCAGGGACCTGGGCCTGCTCTTCCGCGACGAGGGCACGGCCTTCTCCGTCCTCTACGACTTCAACCGCCGCGCGCAGTTGCTCAAGGCGATGGAGCGACGCGAGAAGGCGGGCCAGTGGACGTGGCTGTCCTTCGTGCTGATTCCCGACACGCCCTTCTTCGTCAACTTCACCGACCTGCCCAGCGACTTCCAGCCCGCCTCGGACAACCTCTACTTCAGCAACCGCCAGGCCCACTTCGCCGGACAGCCGCCGGAGCCCACGGACCAGGAACTCCACTGCACGGCCACCAGGACCTTGCCCATCCTGCTCAACCCGGGCGAGCAGGTCACCGCCGCCAGCCGACAGCGCGTGGCCCAGGTGCAGATGCAGGTGCCGCTGCTCCCGGAGACCGCCGAAATCGTCCTGCTCGACATCTCGGGGGAGGAGGTCCTCTGCAAGCCGTGCAGCATCCCGGTCACGCTGCTCCTGGGGAAGCAGGCGCCCTCCGCCATCTCCTGTCAGCAGGTGCGCGTGGCGCGCGGGCCCGGCATTCCCGAGCAGCGCGTGGGCGACTTCGCCTACCTGGACCTCGCGGCCCTGCCCGAGGGCCTCTACACCGTCCGCCAGCTCGACCTCGACGGCGGGATACTCATCGAGAGCAAGGTCCTCTACACCCAGGCGTACCCGACGCCGCTGGCCTTCCTCGACCTGGTGCTGGCCAAGCCGAACCCCGACGACACGGGCCTGTATCCCCTGTGTGATTTGCACCTGGGCGCGGAGCAGACCCGCGTCGTCCCGCTGCGCGCCGAGCTGCGCTTCGAGCGGCGAAGGACCCGCTGGTGCTACTTCGTCGTGCCGCCCCAGGGCGTCCGCTACGACGCGCTGCGACTGCTCGACGTGGGCTCGCCCCAGCCCGTCACCTTCTCCGGCCCGGTGCCCGTCCAGGTCCCCGGCGCGGGAGTGACCTACCGTTTCATCGCGGACCAGGACCTGCCGCTGCAGGAGGTCCCCGACTACGTCTTCGAGCTCCAGGGGACGCGCGAACAGGGCCTCTTCGAAAGCACGCTGATGTCCAACGTGCCCGTGGCCTCGCCCGCGCTGGTGCTGCCCCGGGTGGGCCCGCTCCCCGGTGTCCCGCGCGGCACCAGACCTTCCGGCATGCCCCAGGGGCCACGGCCCTCCCCCCTCGATCGGCGGGATTACTCGGACATCTACCTGAACCTCTGAACCCCGAAGCCCCACCCACGAAGCGAAGAGAGGACCCGATGCCCATCAGGACAGCCCGTAAAACCCCCGGCGTCTATGTCACCGAGTTGGACGCCTTCCCGCCCTCCGTCGTCGGCATCCAGACGGCGGTGCCCGCGTTCATCGGCTACACCAAGACGGCGACGCTCAGCGGCAAGCCCATTCCCAACAAGCCCGTCCTCATCAACTCGCTGGCCGACTACCAGCAGATTTTCGGCGGGGCGCCGGATCCGACGTTCGACCTCACCGAGGTCACCGACACCACCAAGCAGAAGTCGGGTGACTACGACTTCAAGGTGTATGACAGCGCCGGCGCCACGCCTGGCTGGAAGTACTACGACCTGGTCCCCAAGGCGGGCACCAAGTACGTCCTCTTCAACAGCCTGCGTCTGTTCTACGCCAACGGCGGTGGCACCGCGTACATCGTCTCCGTCGGCGACTACACGAGCACGCTGGATGCGCCCACGCTCGTCGGCGGCCTGGACATCATCGCCGAGCAGGTGGGCCCCACCATGCTCGTGGTGCCGGACGCGGTGAACCTGACGGCGCTGGCGGACTACGGGACGGTGGCCACCGCCATGCTCGCCCAGTGCGGCGCGCTGCAGGACCGCGTGGCCGTGCTGGACGTGTATGGCTCCGCCACCGTCACGCAGACGACCCTGCCCACCGTCATCTCCGACTACCGGGGCGTGCTGGGCAGCAAGTTCCTCAACTACGGGATGACGTACTTCCCCTTCCTGCACACCACGGTGCAGGAGCTGAGCGACTTCGACTACACCAACATCCAGACGGACGCGACGCTCAAGACCATCCTGCTGGCGGAGAGCGCCAACCTCTACACCAACGCGCCCTCGCGCAAGACGGCGGTGGACGCGGACATCGCCAAGATTGGCACGGTGACGGCGCCCGAGGACATCCAGGTCCTGAACCAGAACCTCACCGCCGCGCTGCCGCTCCTGACGGACATGCTGCGCATCATCTCCCGCAAGGACGACGTGCTTCCGTCCAGCGGCGCCATGGCGGGCATCTACACCTGGAACGACGCCAACCGGGGCGTGTGGAACGCGCCGGCCAACGTCAGCCTCACCGGTGTCACCAGCACCACGTTCAAGCTCAACAACGAGCAGCAGGCGGACCTCAACGTCCCGGTGGATGGCAAGGCCGTCAACGCCGTGCGCGAGTTCGTGGGCCGGGGCTCCGTCGTCTGGGGCGCGCGCACGCTGGACGGCAACAGCAATGACTGGCGCTACATCCAGGTGCGCCGCACCCTCACGTACGCCGAGCAGTCCATCAAGGCCGCGTTGGACCGCTTCGTCTTCGCCGCCAACGACGGCAACACCTGGGCCTCCGTCACGTCCATGGTGTCCAGCTTCCTCCAGGGGCTGTGGTCCCAGGGAGGCCTGTTGGGCGCCACCGCGTCGGATGCGTTCAGCGTGGAGTGCGGCCTCGGCAGCACCATGACGGCCCAGGACGTGTTGGAGGGCTACATGGTCGTCCAGGTCACCCTGCAGATGATCCGCCCCGCGGAGTTCATCGAGCTGACCTTCAAGCAGAAGATGGAAGGCGCCAGCGCGTAGCGCCCGCCGGACTTCGACGACTGATTCCACCCTTCACGAATTCACCGAGGAGCCGCCATGGCAGGAGAAGTCCAAAACGATATCTGGCCGTTGCCGAAATTCTATTTCTCCGTCCAGTTGGGGGACGACACGTCCGTCAGCTTCCAGGAAGTGGATGGCCTGGAGACGGAGACACAGGTCATCGAGTACCGGCACGGCAACAACCCCAGCTTCTTTCCCATCAAGATGCCGGGACTGGGCAAGGTCGGCAACGTGAAGATGCGCAAGGGCATCTTCATCAACGATGCCCGCTTCTGGGATTGGTACAACGAAATCAAGATGAACACGATTGCCCGGCGGACGGTCATCATCAGTCTGCTGGATGAGCAGGGCGCACCGAAGATGACGTGGACGCTGAACAACGCGTGGCCCACGAAGCTCTCCGGCACGGACCTCAAGTCGGAAGGCAACGAGGTCGCCGTGGAGTCGCTCGAGGTCGCCTTCGAAACGCTCGTCGTCGCCGCGCCGTAATCACAGCCATCGCCATGTCCGAACCCTACTATCCGCCAGGCGCGTTCTACTTCAGCGTCTCCGTCCTCGGCTCCGCGACCCTGCTCGCGGCGGCGAGCGATTTGGACGCCTCCTTCCAGGAGATTTCCGGCATCGAGGCCCGCTGGGACACGGAGGACGTCACCGAGGGGGGCGAGAATCGCTTCACGCACAAGCTGCCCAAGGCCGCCAGGTACTCAAACCTGGTGCTCAAGCGGGGCGTGGTGACGCGGGACTCGTTCCTGGCGGAGTGGTTCGGACAGAGCGTGGGCTCGGGGCTGTCATTGCCGCTCCTGCCGCAGAACATCCTCGTGTTGCTGCTCAACGAGGATGGCCTGCCGCTGGTGGCGTGGGGCTTCATCAACGCCTGGCCGCTGCGCTGGGAGGTGTCCCCGATGAGTTCCCAGGAGAACCGCATCCTCACGGAGTCGCTGGAGCTGTCCTACAACTACTTCGAGCGCGTGAATCTGGGCAGCCCGGCCTCTGTCGCCGTCAAGCTGGCCCAGCTCACGTCCCGGCTGATGTGAGGCGCGCGCCATGGCCCTGGAAGTCAACGAGGTCGGCATCCAGATGAGCGTGCGGGGCGGCTCCGGCGAGGCGATTCCGGAGACGCCCAGCACGCCCGTGGGCGACTGCGGCTGCGACGACGAGAAGCAGGCGCACCAGAAGCTGGTGGAGGACTGCGTGCGCCGCGTCCTCCAGGTCTTGAAGGCGCGACAGGAGCGGTAGCGATGGGGTTCTCCGGCAGCCTCGAGAAGATGAACGTCATCGCCTACCAGAAGTCCGACTTCACGTCGGAGGTCGGCAGCTACACCGTGTACATCAACCCGGCGTCGTACTCGCAGACCTACTGCGTCAAGTACAACGACAACCAGACCCAGGGCAGCCCCGGTGGCTCGCCGGACTTCAACCGGATTCCCGCGGACACGGTGGAGCTGGAGCTGGTGTTCGACGGCACCGGAGTCGTCCCCAGTCCGCTGCCAGGACTGATGCCCTTCACCGACGACGGCATCGCCGAGCAGGTGTCCAAGTTCAAGAACCTGGTCTTCACCTACAACGGGAACATCCACAGCCCCAACTACCTGAAGCTGTCCTGGGGCACGTTCCTGTTCAAGTGCCGGTTGTCCAAGCTGAGCATGACGTACACGCTGTTCAAGCCGGACGGCACGCCGCTGCGCGCGCGGGCCAAGGGGACCTTCCTTGGCTACAACGACGAGGTGGAGCTGGCGCTCAAGGCGCGGATGAACTCGCCGGACCTGACGCACGTGCGCACGGTGCAGGCGGGAGACACGCTGCCGTTGATGTGCTTCCGCATCTACGGCTCCAGCACGCTGTATCTGGAGGTGGCGAAGGTCAACGGGCTGTCGGACTTCCGGCGGCTCACCGTGGGCTCGCAGCTGATGTTCCCGCCGCTGCAGGGGAGCCAGGCATGACCACGCCCTATCCGGAGAAGAACGAAGGGGCGCTGGCGACGTTCACCATCGAGTCGAACGGTGAGGTCATCCCCAAGACGTACCAGGTCCTCAGCGTGGACACGTGGCTGGGCGTCAACAAGCTGCCGCGCGCGAAGCTGGTGCTGTTCGACGGCAGCGCGTCCACGGGCCTGTTCCCCATCAGCAGTCAGGACATCTTCATCCCCGGGGCCAAGGTGGTCATCTCCGCCGGCTACGACGGCGTGAACACGCGCATCTTCAAGGGCATCGTGTCCAGCCAGGGCCTGGAGATTGACCAGTCCTCCGGCTCCAAGCTCGTGGTGGAGCTGACCGACGAGGCGATGAAGATGACGCTGGAGCGCAAGAGCGGCTTCTTCGAGAAGGTGAAGGACAGCGCGCTCATCCAGACGCTGCTGTCGCGCAACGGGCTGGCCAGCGACGTGACGGCCACGACGGGCGTGCACGAGGAAATCGTCCAGTACTACGCCACCGACTGGGATTTGATGGTGACGCGGGCGCAGCTCAACGGCCTGGTCGTCATGGCGGACGGCGGAGAGGTGACGGTGGCGCCGCCCAACACCTCCCAGGCGCCCGTGCTGAACCTCACCTATGGCCGCTCCATCCTGGACCTCCAGGTGGAGATGGACGCCACCACCCAGCTCGACGCGTCCTCCATCAAGGGCTACACCTGGGACGCGGGCGCGCAGAAGCTCATCGAGTCCGGACCGCGCAGTGTCTCCGTGAAGGAGCAGGGCAACGTCACCTCCGCGGACCTGGCGAAGGTGTTCGGCGCGAAGAAGTTCGCGCTCCAGACGGGCGCGGAGCTGCAGTCCGCGGACCTCCAGGACTGGGCCTCCGCGGAGCTGCTCCTGTCGAAGCTGGCGAAGATTCGCGGCTCGGTGCGCTTCCACGGCAGCGCGCTGGCGCAGGTGGGGAAGATGCTGGAGCTGGGGGGCGTGGGGCCGCGCTTCAACGGCGTCGCCTTCATCAGCGCCGTGCACCACCACATCGAGGACGGGCGTTGGATGACGGCGGCGGACTTCGGCCTGTCGCCGCGCTGGTTCACCGTGGAGAACCCCGACATCGCGGCGCCGGACGCGGCCGGACAGCTCCCGCCGATAAAAGGGCTGCAGACGGGCGTGGTGCAGCAGGTGGCCAAGGACCCCGGCGGCGAGCTGCGCGTGCAGGTGGGCCTGCCGCTGCTCCAGGAGCCGAGCAAGGGCGTGTGGGCGCGACTGGCGACCTTCTATGCATCCAGCGGCGTGGGGGCGCTGTTCTATCCGGAGGTCGGCGACGAGGTGGTGGTGGGCTTCATGAACGAGGACCCGCGCCACGCCGTCATCCTCGGCTCCGTGTACAGCAAGCAGCACGCGCCGGCGTCCGCGCCCGACGAGAAGAACACGCGCAAGGCGGTCGTCACGCGCTCCAAGCTGGAGCTGTCGTTCGATGACGAGAAGAAGGTCATCGTCATCAAGACGCCCGGCAATCACATCGTGAAGCTGGACGACTCGTCCGGCGCCATCTCCATTCAAGACAGCAACGGCAACACCGTGTCCCTGTCCAAGGGCGGCATCGCCTTGGACAGCGGCAAGGACGTGAAAATCACCGCGAAGGGAAACGTCGCGGTGAAGGCGGGCGCCAACCTGACGCTGGAAGCCACGGGCAACGTCTCCGTGAGCGGCAAGCAGGTGGCGAACAAGGCGTCCGTGAGCTTCTCCGCCAGCGGCAATACCCAGACCGAGGTGAAGTCCGGTGGAATCCTCACCGTCCGCGGCTCGCTGGTGAAAATCAACTGAGCGCTGTCCCCGAAAGGTGCGCCCCATGCCTCCCGCCGCCCGCGTCACGGACTTCCATCAGTGCCCGATGACAACCCCCGTGGGCCCCGTGCAGGTGCCTCATGTCGGAGGCCCCATCGCCGGCCCCGGCGCGCCCACGGTGCTGATTGGCGGGCTGCCCGCCGCGAAGGTCGGCGACATCGCCATCTGCGTGGGGCCACCGGACGCCGTCATGAAGGGTTCCACGACGGTGAAGGTGATGGGACTTCCCGCCTCGCGGCTCGGGGACAAGACGGCCCACGGCGGCACCATCCTCGTGGGGTTTCCCACGGTGATGATTGGAGGCTGAGGCGCCATGGAGACCAAGGCCCCCTCGTTCCTCGGTACCGGGTGGAGCTTCCCGCCCACCTTCTCCCGGCGCTCCGGCGGCGTGCTCATGGTCAGCGATGACCAGGACATCCGCGAGAGCCTCTGGGTGCTCCTGTCCACCTCGCTGGGGGAGCGCGTCATGCTCCCGAACTACGGCTGCGAGCTGCGGCAGATGGTCTTCCGCAGCATCAACACCACGCTGACGCGGCAGATTCAGGACTACGTCCAGCAGGCCATCCTCTACTGGGAGCCGCGCATCGCCGTGGACGCGGTGACGGTGCAGCGGGATGCGACGGCGGATGGACTGTTGACCAT
The DNA here is from genome assembly GCF_013336705.1 of Myxococcus sp. CA051A. NCBI lineage: Bacteria > Pseudomonadati > Myxococcota > Myxococcia > Myxococcales > Myxococcaceae > Myxococcus > Myxococcus sp. CA051A. The sequence continues at coordinate 90,054 of NZ_JABUMS010000014.1, forward strand.
CACCGTCTCGTACATCGTCACGCAGACGAACACGCGCAGCAACCTCGTCTACCCCTTCTATCTCCAGGAGGGCAGCATCCCGGTGCAGGGGCCCTAGCCCATGGCCCCGCCCGACACGAAGGTCGCCATCAACGATGCGCCCAGCCAGATGGGCCGCTGGCTGCGGGCCCTGGAAGCGGGGTATGCGCCGGTGGACGGGCGCACGCGCTCGGAGCTGCTCGACTTCGCGCCCCGCTTCGGCGCGCTCATCTATTTCTATGACCTGAAGAACACGCGAGACGGAGACTGGTCGGAGTTCTTCCTCGCGGACCCGGTGATGGTGCTCGCCTCCATCGACGCGCTGGATGCGAGCGCGGTGGAGGACCGCTTCCTCATCACCACGCGGGAGGTGGACTCGGCGCGCAGCTTCGAGCGGGCCTTCACCACGCTGTCGGACGCCTTCCAGCTCATCCTCGGACTGGCCCGGCGCTTCGACCTCTGGTTGCGAGGCACGGGCCTGGGCGCGCAGGGCGAGCTGTCCCGGCTGCTCGGACAGGGCCTGGTCAGCGCCGTGGAGGGCCCGCTGTCCGCGGCGCTGCGCGCGCTGGTGAGCGCGGCGAAGGGCGCGGGGCTGCCCCAGGCGCTCGGGCGGCAGGTGCGGCTGGACACGGCCGGCATGCTGCCCATCTGGGGGCTGGAGGAGCTCGCCTCGGACGGCGCCAGCTACAAGGGCGCCACGAAGGAAGCGCGCGCTCGCGCGGCGGCGGCGAAGCTGGAGCCGTTGCTCGACCCGTTCCTCGATGCGCTGTCCCGACTCCAGGGCCTCACGGCCACCCTGCTGCCCGCGGCGCTCGCGACGGGAAACCATCCGCCGCACCTGGCGCTCTATCTGTCCTTCGTGCAGCTCTTCCGCACCGCGCAGGACACCGTCAACACGGTGTCGGGCCGGTACGCCGGCTTCTATCACCGCGACGTCCTGCGCCTGAGCCACCGCGCCGCGCTCCCCGACAGCGCATACCTCACGTTCACCCTGGCCGAGGACGAGGAGGTGCGCGAAGCGCTCGTCCCTCGGGGCACCCTCTTTCCCGCGGGCAAGCGTCCGGATGGGCAGGACATCCTCTTCGCCTCGGACACCTCGGTGGGCGTCACGCCCGCAACCGTCGCCCAGCGGCTGGCGCTGCGCGTGCTGCGCGGGCCCCTGCTGCCGACGTCGCCACTCGCCAGCGAGGAGGACGCGCTCACCGTCGTCCAGCAGGTGCTCACGTCGCGGATGCCGCTGGAGCCGGAGCAGACCGACGCGGAGTCGACCTCCGACGAGCGGCTCCCCGGCTGGGCCACCTTCGGCGCGGGGAGCACGGGCGTGACGTCCACCACCGTCACCGTGCCCGCGACGCTCGGCTTCGCGCTCGCCTCTCGCTACCTGTTGCTGACGGGCGGCAGTCGCGTGGTGACGCTGGAGGTCCCCCTCGGTCCGGCCTCCGCGAAGCGACTGAGCACGCTGCTGACGGCGCTCGCCTCGGCGACGGGCCTGGACGCGCAGAGCGTGCTCCTCCAGGTGCTGCGCGAGTCCTTCACGCTCCAGGTCTCCACCGCCGAGGGCTGGCTGACGGTGGAGCGCTACGAGGCCATCCTCCCGCCACCTCACCCGGTGGACGGGACGCAGCCGTTGGTGCGCGGCTTTGGCCTCTGGTTCGAGCTGACGCCCTCCGCGCCCGCCGTGGTGCCCAATGGCGCCGCCCCCGCCGTGGACCTGCCCATGCTCCGGGCGCTCCTGAAGTCCGAGCCCGTCACGTTGAGGTCCGGCGTCGAAGTGCACCCCGTGTCGCTGCTGGACGCGGTGGACTTCTCCACGCTGGAGCTGCACGTCCGGGTCTCCGACTTGTCGGGCGTGAGCGTGGAGAACACGCAGGGGGAAGTGGACCCGAGCACGCCCTGGCCGCTGTTCGGCGCGTCACCCGTCGTCGGGTCCTACGTGCGAATCCGGCACACCGAACTCTTCGTCAAGCGGCCCGACACCCTGCGCCTCTCCCTGGACTGGTTCAACCTGCCCTCCAACTCGGATGGGTTTCACTGCTACTACCGTGACTATGTGGTGGGACCGGACGGCAAGACCTCGACCGACCTCTTCGACAACCAGAGCTTCCTCGCGGACCTGCGCGTGCTCCAGCCGGGCTCCTGGACGCTGCAACCGCTCGCATCGCCGCTCTCGCCCGTGTCCCCACAGGGAGGCGTGGAGCCGTGGGACGCGGTGCGCGGCTACCTCTTCCGGACGAAGGAGGACTGCGCCAATCCCACGCCTGCCGCGCTGGGCGAGCTGTGCCAGGACACGCAGCTGGAGCAGTTCGACATCAGCCCCAGCGCGCCGCCCGACTACTACGACCCCGCCACCAGCGCGCTGGAGCTGCGGCTGGCCGCGCCGTCCTATGCCTTCGGTGATTCGCTCTACACCGTCAACGTGCTCAGCGCGGTGCTGGGCGAGATTCCGGACCCGCTCGGCTGTCGCGCGAAGTGCCGGGGGAAGTGCGCGGGCAAGACGGGCAAGGAGTATCTGGAGTGCATCGAGAAGTGCCTCACCGAGTGCATGCAGCCTCCGAAGGACCTGAAGTACCCCAATCCTCCCTGGCAGCCCCAGCTCCAGAAGCTGAGCGTCCACTACTCGGCCCGCTGCACGTTGGACGACGCGCGCTTCTTCCACCTGCTGCCATTCGAGGGATTCCAGCAGGTGTCGTCCGACACTCGGCGTCCCATGTCGCTGCTGCCGCGTTTCAAGGCGCCCGCCAACCTGTACCTGGGCTTCACGGGGCTGGACACTGCGCAGACGCTCACGCTGCTGTTCCAGTTGAGCGGCACCTTCACCGGCACAGGTGAGCCGCCCGTCGTGCGGTGGGACTTGCTCACGGCGGGGGGCTGGAAGGCGCTCGCGCCGTCACAGGTCCTCTTCGATTCGACCGGAGGTTTCCAGGGCACGGGCATCCTCGCGCTGAGCCTTCCGGCCTTCAGCTCGCAGGGCAGCCACCTGATGCCGGCGGGTGAGGAGGCGGCGATTCAGTGGATGCGGGCCTCCGTGGCGGACGACGCGGAGTTGTTTCCTCGCACGCTCGACATCACGCCGCACGCCCTGCTGTCCACGCGGCAGGAGCCCGGCGTGGACGTGGACACGCCCGTGCCGGCCGGGAGCATCACCCTCTCCGTGCAGGAGCTGCCTGACATCGGGAGCATCTCCCAGCCGATGCCGTCCTTCGGCGGCCGTCCGCCCGAGACGCCTCGCACCTTCGAGGCCCGCGCCTCCGAGCGGCTGCGCCACAAGGAGCGCGCCGTGCTCGCGTGGGATTACGAGCGCCTGGTGCTGGAGCGATTCCCGTCCATCTGGAAGGTGAAGGCCCTGCCCGCCCACACGCCGCGCCAGTCCGGTGTGCCCGGCGCGGTGCTCGTCGTCGTGGTGCCCGGACGCGATGGGACGACGTCGGCGGACCCCACCGTGCCCCAGGTCACCTCGGACATGCTGGAGCGCATCGAGGGCTATCTCCAGGAGCGCGCAAGCCCCTTCGCCCAGGTTCGCGTCGTCAACCCCCTCTACGTGCACGTCACCGTGAAGGCCCTGGTGGACTTCCGCGTGGGTGAGGACGTCGGCGCGAGCATCGACCGGTTGGACCGCGAGCTCGTGGAGTATCTGTCGCCGTGGTTCTACGACGCGTCCCGCGCCACGCGGCAGGGACGGTATGGCTCCGAGGCAGACATCTCGGAGTTCATCCAGACACGGCCCTATGTCGCGGCGCTGCTGTCACTGGAGCTCGGGCACACGCCTCCGCCCGAGACGCTGGAGTCCGACTGGTACTTCCTCACCTCCGCCACGCGGCACGAGCTGCAAGCCGCCGGTGCGCCCACCGCCGAGCCGTTGGCGGAGGGCTACTGAGCCTCCTGGAGTCCTTCATGACAGAGCCCGTCACCGTCAGCGCCGAGCCGCCCGCGAACGTGGGCATGAACTACGTGGCCCTCAAGGAAGAAGGCACCACGCTCGTCCAGGAGCTCTCCGGGAAGATCTGGACGGACTACAACGAGCACGACCCGGGCGTCACCACGCTGGAGCAGCTCTGCTACGCGCTCACGGAGCTGTCCTATCGGGCTTCGTTCCCCCTCGCGGACATGCTGCTGGACCCGGTGACGGGCCTCATCGAGCCGGAGCGACAGGGGCTCTTCCCCGCGCTCGACATCCTTCCGTGCAACCCGCTGACGGAGCGCGACTATCGCAAGCTCCTCATCGACCGGGTGCCCGCCGTCGGCAACGTCTGGCTCACGCCCGCCACGTCCGACGCGGTGCAGGGACTCTATGACGTCGCCATCTACGCGCCTGGCCGGGACGACTGCGCCACCGATGAGAGCTCACCCGATTCCATCATCAGCGCCGTTCGTCGCGTCTACAACCGACACCGGGGACTGTGCGAGGACCTCCGGACAGTCACTTTGCTGGAGCACGTGGAGGCCACCGTCTCCGCCGAGGCGAGCATCGACGAGAGCCGCACGCCCGAGGTCATCCTCGCCGGCCTGTTCTTCCGCATCGGGAACTTCCTCGCGCCGGAGCCTCTTCGCGAATCGCTGAAGTCCCTGCTCGACGCGGGCCGCACGCCTGACGAAATCTTCGAGGGGCCGCTGCTCCGCGACGGCTTCATCGCCGACCCGGAGCTCCAGCCCCAGGCGACGTCCATCGCCATCCAGGACCTGACCCGGGCGATGGTCCAGACGCCAGGCGTCACCAGCGTCCGCAACGTGAGCCTGCGCGCGGACGAGAAGGTGACGGTGGGCCCGGACGGCTCGCTTCCCGTGGCACCGAACCAGGTGCTCATCGTGGACGCGGGTGTTGACGCGAAGCGGGGCGGCTTCTCCATCCGCCTGTTCCGCAACGGCGTCGAGGTGAAGCCCCAACCCGCGCGCGTGCGCCGCGAGTTGGACCGCCTGTGGGCCGAGCAGCGCCGAACCTACCCCCTGGCGCCCCAGTACGAGGAGTACCTCGCCATGCCGAAAGGTCAGCGCCAGGACTTCCGCGGCTACACCTCCATCCAGACGCAGTACCCGATGGTCTACGGCATCGGCCCGGCGGGACTCTCCGAGGGCGCTCCCCTGGCGCGACAGGGACAGGCGCGGCAGTTCAAGGGCTACCTGCTCGTCTTCGAGCAGCTCCTCACCGACTTCTTCGCGCAGCTCGCTCACGTCCGGGACTTGTTCTCGAGCGACACGGAGCTGAGACAGACGTACTTCTCCCAGTCACTCGCTGACTCGGTTCCCGACGTGGAGCCGCTGCTCAAGCGGGAAGTCCCTGGCGAAGGCACGCCGGGCTATGCGCTCGGCCTCGAGGAGCTGGTCGCAAGCCAGGACCCCGTCACCGAGCGACGCAATCGGTTCCTCGACGTGCTGCTCGCGCTCTGCGGGGAGGAGCTCGACGACGACTCGGTGGCGAACGTGGCCTGGGAAGGACGCCCGGCGGCGGTGCAGGCAGAGCGTTTGATGGAAGCGAAGCTCGCGCTGCTTCAGCGGCTGATCCAGAGCACGCATGGACGCGGACGCGGCATCGACTCCCTGGAGAGGCCGGGCCCCGGGAATGTCGCGGGCATGGCCATCAAGAGCCGCATCCAGCTTGGAATGAATGAGGCGGATGCACGGCCGCTCATCGACACGCTGGACGAGCACGGACTCGACCTCTCCGATTCGGGAGGGCCCGCGCCCGAGGGTCGCGCGCTCGCACGGTATGCGGACACCATCGAGGAGCGCTTCGCTCCCGTCCTGTCCCTGCCCGCTCCCGAGAGCCCGGTGGCCTCACCGCTGCGTGCCCAGGCGGTGAGCGGCGCGTTCCTGGGGGCGGCGAGCTCGCTGGAGAACTTCCGCGTGGGGACGTTGCCCGGGGAGTCCTCAGTGGCGCTGGTCTGCAAGGCGCCCTCCGAGGCCGGGTGGCACCTGGCGGGGAAGTTCCCGGATACCGGGAGCGCGGTGGCCCGTGCCCATGCGCTGGCCGAACAGGTGGGCTCGCTCAATCGCCAACGCTCGCAGCTCTACATCGTGGAGCATGTGCTGCTGCGGTCCGCTCGCCGTGACGGGGAGGACGCGTTCGCCTACAGCTTCACGGTGACGGCCGTCATCTCCACGGCGACCCAACAGTGGCGCAACACGGAGTTCCAGGCCTTCGCACGCGAGGTCATCCGGAGCAACGCGCCCGCGTTGGTGGTGGCGGACTGTCTGTTCCTCGGCCCGGCGCGCATGGCCGGCTTCGAGCGGCTCTATTGGGCGTGGAGGAACGCGCTCCGCCAGGAGGACTCGGCGGGGCTGGCCACGGCGTCGGCGCGGCTGAGGGACTTCCTGGAAGCGGCGACCCGTGAGTCCGAGGCGGCTCCCGCATGACGGGCTCGCGGCACCACATCCGGAAGCAGACGTTGCGCGTGGAGCTGGAGTCGGAGGCCCAGGCGCTCGTGCTTCAGCCTCGGCTGAGCGACTTCAATCGCAAGCGCCTGCTGGCCATCATCGAGCAGGTTTTCGACTCGGTGGATGTCCCGGGCCTGCACCTGCGCATCGACCGGTTGGATGTGGACCTGGGGACGGTGCCGCTCGACAACTTCGAGCAGGTGGTGGAGGAGCGGCTCACGGAGCGACTTCGCGAGGTCGTGGAGCAGGCCGTGCATGCTCGGCGCGTGGCTCCGGCCGAGGGGGAGCAGCCTCGGACCGAGGCGGAGGTGCGGCTGGAGCTGCTGGAGCATTACCTGTTGCACGGCACGCTGCCGTACTGGGCGCCCCGGGGCGCGGGGTTCTCGTTCGGAGCGCTCTTCGCGGAGGTGGCGCGGAGCGACCCCGAGGCCCTGGTGGTCCTGGTGGGCAGGCACGCCTCGATCGGGCGGGTGATTGACAGGCTGGTGCTCCAGTTGGACCAGCGCTCCCTGGAGCGACTCATCACGCTCCTGGAGCCGAAGCACGCGGCGCTCCTCATCGACTACATCATCAGCCTCCAGGCGCTCCATCGTGTCGAGCCCGTGTTGCCCTTGAGTGAGCGTGGCTTGTCGCGGCTGCTGTGGTCGCTGACGCTGACGTATCTGGTGAAGGAAGCGGGGTCGCAGTTCAACCGCAAGAGCGCGCTGAAGCAGCTCCTGGAGGGTGTCGCCGAGAGCCAGGGTCTGGAGTATCCGGAGCTGCTCACCACGCTGGGCATCGGACTGGACCAGGTGCGCAAGCGGCACCCGGTGCTGGCCTCGCTGTCCTTCGTCATCGGGGAGCTGGTGCGTGAGCTGCCTCCGCCCGTGAAGGACGTCGTGGAGGTGGCGGAGCACGACGCGGTGGAGGAGCTGACGGTGCCGGAGACGGCGTCGGCTCGCTATGAGCTGACCGAGGCGCTTCGTTACTACCTTCAGCATGGGGTGTTGCCATGGGGAACGCTCGTGCGCATGCCGGAGCTGACCGCGGAGCGGGTCGTGGCGACGCTTCCGGAGCTGCCTCGCTCGCTTCAGCGACGGGCGCTTGCGTGGGAACAGCCAGGAGGTTCTCTGACGCGGCTGGTGCGCGCGGTGCGGAGGATTCCGGAGGAGATACTGGCGAAGCTGCTCGTGCGGCTGATGCCGCGCTCCGGGGATGAAGGGAGTCCTCTGCGTTCGGCGCTGCCGGTGTTCGTGGCTCGGGCGGAGGACAAGCCGCTGTTCTTCGCGCGGTTGATATCGGCGCTCCTCGATGGGAGGCCGGTGGACCTGGAGGAGCTGGCGGCGCCTCGTGCGGGGGCGTTCGCGGAGACACGGAGCGCCCCCGAGTCGGACCTCTCTCGCTGGGAGGCACATGCGCTCAAGTCGGCGCTGGTGAGTCGACTGCGCTTCGGGACGCGGACGGGACCGACGGTGGCGGAGCTGCTGGCAGCGCTCCTGGCGTCCTTTCCGGAGGACACTCGACACTTCCTGCTCGCGTTGCGGGATGTGGAGGCGCTGCGGACGGAGCTGGTCGAGCAGAGCGAGCCAGAGCTGCTCGAACGGGCGATGGACCTGTTGCGACCCCGCGAGTCGGGAACGATGAGTGCGCTCCTGCACGCGCTGAATGCATTGCCGGAGAGAGTCCTTCCACTCGGCAGGGAGGGGGCGCGACAGGAGGTGTTTCACGAGCTGTTGCTGCTGGGTGAGACTGCTCCGCTGTCACAGGGGTCATTCAGTCGGTTGCTGACGAGGCTGTTCGGGTCGGTGCTGCCTGACGAGGTTCATGGCTTCCTGCTCCGGACCGCTGTTGCCTGGGAGGCAGCGGGGCAACTTCCCGCGAAACAGGTTCAGGCGTTCCGCCGGGCGATTGAAGAACTCGGTCCACGAACGCCGGGTGCTGTGAAGGCGTCGCAACCCGATGACGTGGACGCGGCTCGTGCCGGGGACGTGCGTCGAGTGGTTGAACGCACTGCATCCGTGTCACGTGAGCGTGTTTCCACCGAGGCGCTGTCCGAGACCGCCAGGGATGAGCAGCGGCCAGACACGGGCGTGGTTCGCGTTCGTCAGGAGACGACGGGTGATGACTCGGCCGATGAGGTGGCGTCGCCCGAGGTCCAACGGAGCTCACGAGGACCGGGAAGAGAGACTGACTCCACGCGGTCGATGACCGTGGGCAGCGAGGGTCGCTCGGCGCCACCACCCACGTTCGACGAGGATGAGCCGCTGGCGTTCTCCGCTGGAGGCGCCCGGCATGCGCGAGCGACTGATGTCGATGAGCCACTTCTGCCGATTGAGGAGGGGAACGTCGCTCAAGCAGAGAGGTCTCTCGAGGGCGCTCTTCGTGGGCGCACATCTGAGTTGGCAGCGTCAGCCCCCGAGGCGGAGGGAATCGACAGGCCATCGCCGGGCAGGCTCATCTCCGAGACAGGAGATGAGGTCCAAGCTGATTCATCGCCCGCGACCCTGGGAACTGCCCAACGCGTCGAAGAGAGAGGTGAGTCCGCGCCTCCAGTGAGGGCGGGTAGAAACCCGGCTCCGTTTTCAACCGCGAGCCTTGGGTCTCCACGGCATGTGGACGCGGTGGCTGCGCCGTCGACCGTGGACCTCAAGCCGCCGTCCACGCATGAAGCGGAGGCGGAGCACATTGCTCCACGGCACACGTATGAGGTGGCTGAGCCACCGACCAAGGGCCTCAAGCCTCCGCGCGCACATGAGGCAACTACGGCTTCGCCGACGACTTCCGCTGTACTTGTCGAGTCGGAACCTGCGAGTCGCGAGCCTCCACCAACGAACGAATCAACAGCAGCGGTCACTCCACCGGAGCAGGCGAAGGCGGCTCCTGTCGATCCGTTGCTCGCGCACCTCGGGCATCCGCGAGTGCTCGCAGCAGATTCGGTGCTCGTTCCTCTGTCGGAGGGTGCAACCCGAACCGAGTTCCCACCTACGAGACTCGAGGGTTCACCAGCGCCCGAGGCAACCTCCACGCTCCTGTCCCCAATAGCGGGCGCATTTCCTTACGAGCTACCCGCCACGACTCTCGGGCACCCACGCACAACCGAGGCCGACTCAGTCGCCCCGCTCCCGACGGAATCAGACACAGGCACTGCCCAGCCACCATCCGCGAGTCTCGGACGTCCACGTGACTCTGAGGTCGCTTCAGCGTCCACCATTCCGAAGGCAGCTGACGCAGGAATGGCCCAGCCGCCACCTACGAGTCTCCATCCATCGCGCGAAGCTGTCCCGAGCCGCACGAGCACACAGCCGGATACTCGCACCGATGGCTTCATCCCGGCTCCATCCCAAGGCGCGGAGCACCGTCACTCCGTTGAGGATGCGCGCAGTCAGCGACCGGCGACACCAGATGCAGCCAACGCCAGAATACTGCGTGAAGGCTCCAGCCGCATACCGGACTCGACCCACGCCAGCGCACCGCATGAAGGCTCCAGCCCTATATCCGATGCACCCATCCCGAGCTCGCTGCCCCCCATTGCCTCACTCGAAGCCGGTGCATCCCAACGTCCCGCTCCGCCCTCCAGCCGCATAGCGGACGCGACCAACGCCAGCGCACCGCGTGATGACTCCAGTCGCATACCGGACGCGACCCGTGCCAGCGCACAGCGTGATGGCTCCAGCCGCATAGCGGACGTGGCCAACACCAGAGCACCGCGTGGAGACTCCAGTCGGAGACTAGATGCGACCAGCACCAGCGCACCGCGTGAAGACTCCAGTCGCATACCGGACGCGACCAACGCCAGCGCGCCGCGTGAAGACTCCAGTCGCAGACTGGATGCGACCAGCGCCAGCGCGCCGCGTGAAGACTCCAGTCGCAGACTGGATGCGACCAGCGCCAGCGCACCGCGTGAAGACTCTGGCCTCATACCGGATGAGACCAGCGCACCGCGTGAAGACTCCGGCCTCATACCGGATGAGACCAACACCAGCGCACCGCGTGAAGACTCCGGCCTCATACCGGATGAGACCAACACCAGCGCACCGCGTGAAGACTCCGGCCTCATACCGGATGAGACCAGCGCACCGCGTGACGGTTCCAGCCGCAGACTGGACGCGGCCGGCACCAGCGCACTGCGTGAACGTTCTGGGCTCATATCGGACGCGACCACCGCCAGCGCTCCGCGCGAAGCCTCCAGCCCCATACCCGATGGGACCACCGCCAGCGCTCCGCGCGAAGCATCCAGTCGCAGACTGGATGTGGCCACTGCCAGCGCACCACGTGAAGACTCCAGCCTCACATCGGATGCACCCCTTCCGATATCGCGGTCCTCCCCTGCATCATACGAAGCCGGCGCACCTCAACGTTCTCCTTCGCCTCTTACGCGTGAGCCACCATCGGAGTCCTCCTCCGCGCCGGGCCGCGAACCCCTCGCCCCGCGTGACATCTCGCACACACCGGACAGCAACTCAGCGCCCGAACCACTTGACCGCCGCGACAGCCCGAGCCCCGACGAAGTGGCACCGCTCGACGCCAAAGCACATCCGCGTCCCTCGCGGCCCACGAACCTCCAGGGTCACGACGCACGCGAGGCCCTCTTCTCGTTCCTGCTCGCGGAGAGCGCGGACCGTTACGCGGGGCTCTCGGACGATGCCCTGCTGCGCCTGCTCCAGTCCCTCCTCGATGAATCGCCGGAAGTGCTTCACGGCTTCGTCCGACGACACGCCCACCGGAAGCGGCTTCAGGAACACTGGGCCCGCAACCTGCCGGACTCCGTCCTCTCACGCTTCAGCGCCGTGCTCGCTCCCCACGTCCACGCGGCGCTCCTCTCCGCCACCGAAGTACTCGCCGCCGCCTGGCAGGAAGTCGCCCCACCCGGCACTCCCGCGCTGACGGAGCGGTCCGCCTTCTGGCGCTTCGTCCTGGAGTTGCTCGGCGAACGGCCCGGCGGAAGCCTCACCCTGGAACAACTCGTCGCCGCCTTCTTCGAGCACTTCTCCGCGCGCCTCCACACCGCCCAGCCCGGCCATCGCGACCCACGCAACACCGCCGAGCGACTGCTGGAGCGCGCCATCGAGCTGGCTCAACACGAAGCCGTCCCGCGCCTCGCCGCCTTGCTCCGTCAGCGACGAGACGCCCTCGTCACCACGTGGACCACCACCACCCGCCCCGACTCGCGTCGCTCCAATACCTCTCGCTCGCGGCCCGCGAATCCCTCGAAGGACTCTCGTCGGACAGCCTTCCGACTCAGCGAGGAGAAACACGGCGGCACACCCATCTACATCGACAACGCCGGACTCGTCCTCGTCAGTCCCTTCATCCCTCACCTCTTCCGGGAGCTGGGCCTGTCACGCGTCGACGACGCGGGGAAGACCCACCTGGACCCGGAGCCCGCCACGCGCGCGGTACACCTGCTCCAGTACCTCGTCGACGGCCGCACCTCCGCGCCCGAGCCGCTCCTCGTCCTCAACAAGATTTTCTGCGGCCTCTCCGTCCCCACCCCCGTCCCCAGCGGAATCGACCTGACCGAGCGCGAGCAGTCTCTCTGTGACCGACTCCTCAAGGCACTCATCGCCAACTGGACCACCATCGCCAACACCTCCGTCGCCGGCCTGCGAGAGACCTTCCTCCAACGCGAGGGACGACTGGAGCAGCTCGACGACCGCTGGAAGCTCCAGGTGCAACGCAAGACGCTCGACGTGCTCGTCGACCAGGTCCCCTGGAGCATCTCCATCCTCACCCATCCGTGGATGCCTCAGCCCCTCTATGTCTCCTGGTAGCGACATGGACGTCCCCTCTCTCGATGCGAACGCCGCGTGCATCCGCGCCGAGGTCGCCTGGTTCAGCCAACTGCTGGACCTCCGCCTCAAGCAGCACGCCGGAGACGCTCCACACGAGTCCCTCCAGGACGCCCTCTCCCCCCCGCGCCTGCCAGAGCTCTCCGCACCCTATGCGGATGTCGTCCGCGAGTTGGAGCTCCCTCCTCCGGAGCGACTGCTCCTCATCCTCGCGTACCTGCCTCACATCCAGCCCGCGGTCCTGGACCCGCTCTTCATCCGCAACCAGGCGCTGGACCGCCGCTTCACCGAGTTCGGCGGACTGGTGGGCAGCTCCCACGGCGGCTTCCTCCCCACGGGTGAGACCGCGTTGTTCCTCCTCGCGGGAGAAGACCTCTCGGCGCGGCTCTCCCATCACCGCCTCTTCCATCCCGAGCACCCACTCCTCGCGCGACGCGTGCTGCGCCTGGAGCGCCGTCACCCGGACGAGCCGCCCCTGTCCGCCGCCCTCCAGCTCACGCCGGAGTACCTGGAGCGCCTCACCACCGGAGGCACGTACCAACCTCCCTTCGGCCCCGAGTTCCCCGCCCAGCGCCTCACCACGCTCCAGACCTGGGACGACCTCGTGCTCGATGGCCCCTTGCGAGAGGAGCTGGAGGACATCATCACCTGGGCGCGCCACCAGCGGACGCTGATGGACACCTGGGGCCTGCGCAAACAGCTCAAGCCCGGCTACCGCAGCCTCTTCCACGGCCCACCCGGCACCGGCAAGACGCTCACCGCCACGCTCCTGGGCAAGGCCACGGGCCTGCCCGTCTTCCGAGTCGACCTCTCCAAGGTCGTGTCCAAGTACATCGGCGAGACGGAGAAGAACCTCGCCAGCCTCTTCGACCACGCCCAGCTCCAGCGCTGGATTCTCTTCTTCGACGAGGCCGACTCCCTCTTCGGCAAGCGCACCGAATCGCGCAACGCCAATGACCAGGCCGCAAACCAGCAGATCTCCTATCTGCTCCAGCGCATCGAGGACTTCCCAGGCATCGCCCTGCTCGCCAGCAACCAGCGCTCGCACTTCGACGAGGCCTTCGCGCGCCGCTTCCAGTCCATGATTCACTTCCCCATGCCCGGCCCGGCGCAGCGCCTGCGGCTCTGGGAGGCGTGCTTCCGCGACAAGCCCTTCCCCCTCGCGCCCGACGTGGACCTGCCCCGACTCGCGCGCGAGCACGAGCTGTCCGGTGGCGCCATCATCAACGTGCTCCGCCACGCCTGCCTCAAGGCCGTCGTCCGCACGCCCCAACAGATTCGCGCACAGGACCTCCTCCACGGCATCACCCGCGAACTCCACAAGGAAGGCCGCTACTCCCTCCCGGGACGATGAAATCTGCTTAACAAGTCTTCCGAGACATATCTTGATTGACGAATCAATCTACCGTTACGGTGGACGCTCCCCCTCTAGCCAGCAGTCCCGTGAGGTGCTCCATGGCGCAGCGTCTTGCCCCCCGGTTGCTCCGACTGCCGTCCCTCCTCCTGGCGTTGCTCGTCCCCTTCGCCGGGGCCGCATCCGTTCCCAATCCCTCCCCTGTCGCGCGCGTGGTGCTCGCGGCGGTGCCGACCACGGGCTTCCAGTTCGTCGACATCCCGGTCGGCAATGGCGTGGTGCTGAAGGCCAACTTCATCGCGCCGACGACGCCCGGCCCCCATCCCGCCGTCGTCTTCATCGCGAGCTGGGGCCTCAATGATTTGGAGTACCTGGCCCAGGCCAAGGCGCTGGCGCAGAAGGGCTACGTGGCCCTCTCGTACACGCCCCGGGGCTTCTGGGCCTCCGGCGGTGGCATCGACACGGGCGGGCCCGCGGACATCGCGGACACCTCGCGCGTCATCGACTGGCTGGTGGCGAATACGCCCACGAACAGCGCGCGCATCGGACTGGCGGGTGTGTCGTACGGCGCCGGCATCTCGCTCATCGCCTCCGGCTTCGACCCGCGCGTGAAGGCCGTCGCCGCGCTCTCCGGTTGGACGGACCTGGTGGCCTCGCTGTACGGCGGGGACACGCGCAGGCCCCAGGCGGTGGCCCTGCTGGATATCGCCTCGCGCCTGCTGGGCCGGCCCAGCCCCGAGCTGCGCACCACCATCGACAACTACTTCGCCAACCGCGACATCGAGGGCATCAAGAGCTGGGGCCGCGTGCGCTCGGCCGCCACCTACGTGGACCGCATCAACGCGAACGCGCCCGCCATCCTCATCGCCAACGCGTATGGCGACAGCCTGTTTCCGCCCAACCAGCTCTCCGCGTTCTTCGGTCAGCTCACCGGCCCCAAGCGCCTGGAGCTCGCCCCCGGGGACCACGCCGTCGTCGAGGCCACGGGCCTGCTCGGTCTGGAGAACCACGTGTGGACCAGCGTGACGCGCTGGATGGACCAGTACGTGGCCGGCATCAACACCGGCATCGGCAACGAGGCCCCCGTGGTGCTGCGCACCTATGACGGCGACGTGGAGGGCTACACGTCCTGGGCCGACGTGTCCTCGGGCACCCAACGTCACGCGCTCGGCGCCATCCGCCTGCTCGATGGCACCGGCACGCTGGGCGGCTCGTCCACGAACCCATCCCGGACCATTTTTGGCGGCTTCGACACCCACGCCGACGCGGGCGTCGCGCTGCTCACCAACGGGCTCCAGGCGCTGACGGGGATTCCTCCCGTGGTCTGGCTGCCGGGCGTCAACCGCCTCAACGCGGGCGTCTGGACCTCCGGGCTCTCCACGAACGCTGTCGCCATTCGCGGCACGGCCACGCTGCGGCTGCGCATCACCCCGACGACGGCGTCGGGCACCGTGGTCGCCTACCTCTATGACCTGGCCGGCGACTTCGGAGGCCTCATCACCCACGTGCCCCTGAGCTGGACGGGCGCCACGCCCGGCGCGCCGCTCGACTTGAACCTGGTGTTCCCCGCCACGGCGTACGACGTCCCGGCCTGGCACCGGCTCGCGCTCGTCGTCGACACCGAGGACCCGCTCTACTTCGACGCCAACACCACCGGCGCCTCGCTGGCGTTCAGTGGCCCGTCCTGGCTGGACCTGCCACTGCGCTAGAAATGCGCCCCTCCCTCCCGGACTCTTTTCGAGGAGTTCGGGAGGGTCTGCTTCCACCCGCCTCTGGCTGACCTGACACGTCAACGGCACGCGCATTTGCGTCCGGACGTGCCCTGACACGTCAGCAGGGGCTCTCGTCCTCCTGCCTACCGCCCACGACGCCCTGGCCCGGGGCGTGCAAATGTGCACTCACACACATTTGGTGGCTGAAGGCCGCGCGCGCTCCCGGTGAGCAGCGCGGACGTGGAGGAACCCTTGAATTCAAGAAGTCGTCATCCCCTGCTCGGAGGACTGGCCGTTCTCTGGGCGTTTTCCGCTCAAGCACAGGCCCAGCGAATCCCAAGCATCGAGCTGGAGCGATTGCAGCTCAACCCGGGCGCGAAGGACAGCCTCGTGCTGTCCACCGGCGACCTGTTGCCGGACGGCACGTTCCGCATCGCCCTCACGGCGCATTACGAGAACGAGCCGTTGGTGCTGCTGCGCAACGACCAGCGGCAGGGCACCATCATCTCGGACCGCATGACGGTGCACTTCAGTGGCGCCTATGCGGTGACGGACTGGTTGGAAGTGGGCGCGCAGGTGCCCATCGTCGCGCAGTGGGGGCCGGACACGAGCACGCTCGGCTTCGACACGCCGGACACCAGCTCGTTGGGCACGCCCTGGCTGCAGGTGCGCGCGGGCCTGTTGTCCGAGTCGCGCGGTGGACCGCTGGACGTGGGCCTGCACCTGGGCGCCGCGCTGC
This sequence comes from Myxococcus sp. CA051A, assembly GCF_013336705.1. Classification (NCBI taxonomy): domain Bacteria; kingdom Pseudomonadati; phylum Myxococcota; class Myxococcia; order Myxococcales; family Myxococcaceae; genus Myxococcus; species Myxococcus sp. CA051A. The sequence continues at coordinate 106,014 of NZ_JABUMS010000014.1, forward strand.
CCCTGGGCAGTGAGGAAGTGCTCACGAAGGACGACGGCTTCGTCTTCACGCCGCGACTGGGCCTGGGCAAGAAGCTGGGCGACACCTGGCGCGTGGGCGCCGACGTGGGCGCGCTGGTGCGGACCAAGACGTACGCCCTCTCCCCCGGCGCGGACCCGCTTCGCGACGAGATGGGCGTGGAGATGAACGGCGGTGTGAACCTCACCGCCCACCTGTTTGGCCTGCGCGAGGAGCTCGTCGTGCGTGGCACGCTGCCCTTCGCGGACGCGCCGGAGTCCCTGGAGGTGCTGCTGGGTCTGCGCGCGCCGACGAGCAACGGCACCGAGTTCTACGTCATGGGCGGCCCGGGCTTTGGCCAGACGCCCGGCACGCCGGAGTTCCGCGTGCTTGCGGGCGTCAACTTCGGCCCTGGCAACACGCCGGTGGCGTCATGTGTCGCGGGCCAGCCCCACGACGCGGCCCGCTGTCCCGACCTGGACGCGGACGGCGATGGCGTGAAGAACCTCGCGGACCGCTGCCCGACGGCGCCGGGCCTCGCCCAGCTCAACGGCTGCGCGGACGAGGACGACGACAAGGACGGCCTGCTCAACCTGGCGGACCGCTGCCCGGTGAAGGCGGAGAACGTCAACGGCTTCGAGGACTCCGACGGCTGCCCGGATGACCCGGACACGGACGGCGACGGCCTGGCCGACTCCAAGGATACCTGCCCGCGCGAGGCGGAGGACCTGGACGGCTTCGAGGACACCAACGGCTGCCCGGACCCGGACAACGACAAGGACGGCGTGGCCGACGCGCGCGACGCCTGCATGAACGAGGTGGGCCCGAAGGAGAACCGCGGCTGCCCGGACAAGGACCGCGACGGCGATGGCCTCGTGGACCGCCTGGACAACTGCCCCGACGAGCCGGGCACGGAGAAGAACCACGGCTGCAAGCAGAAGCAGCTGGCGCAGATTGGAGAGGGCCAGATTCGCATCCTCGAGGCCGTCTTCTTCGAGAACAACCAGGACGTCATCAGCGCGCGCAGCCACAAGCTGCTCGACGGCGTCGCGTCCATCCTCTCGTCGCACCCTGAAATCGAGAAGCTGCGCGTCGAGGGCCACACCGACAACACGGGCAAGGCCGACTACAACCTGGACCTGTCCCAGCGCCGCGCCGAGGCGGTGGTGAAGTATCTGGTGGGCAAGGGCCTCAGCCGCGAGCGGCTGGAGTCGCAGGGCTTCGGCCCCGCGAAGCCCATCGCCGAGAACACCACCAAGCCCGGCCGCGCCAAGAACCGCCGCGTGGAGTTCCGCATCGTCGGTGACGCCGAGGGCGTCGAGACGAAGCAGGGCGCTCCCACCGACACCATCGAGAAGTGAGGCAGACATTCCATGAACACACGTGTCCCTGACCCCCTTTGTTCCGAGCCCGTGAAGTCCTCGCGCTCGGGGCTCTCCACCGCGCTCGCGCTCGCGCTCTTCACCGCCCTCACCGGCTGCGAGCAGAACACCCCACCCCCTCCCGTCGAGGAGTCCGTCCTGGTCAGCCAGGCCGCCGAGGTCGTCGGCGACGGACGCATCCAGCCCGGCGAGGAGTGTGACGACGGCAACACAATGAGCGGTGACGGCTGTTCCGCCACCGGCACCGTCGAGGCCGGCTATCTCTGTCATGTCCCCGGACGCGCCTGCTCGCTGGCGAGCCTGTGCGGCAACACCGTCGTCAACCCGGGCGAGGCCTGCGACGACGGCGACACCGCCGCTGGCGCCAACGGCTGCACCGCCACGTGCGACCTGTCGCTGTGCGGCAACGGCGTCTTCAACAACCGCCAGTGGCCCAACTTCGACCAGGAGATCTGCGACGACGGCAATCGCACCGAGGGCGACGGCTGCAGCCGCATGTGCGAAGTGGAGCCCGGCTTCGCCTGCGCGGGAACACCCAGCCGTTGTGTGAGGGCGGGCCTCGCCTTCTTCAACACCGGCGTGGACCAGAACAACCGCCGCCTGGAGTCCGGCGCGGACCCGCACTGGTTCTACCGGGGTGGCACGACGGGTGCCGCCACGGGCGTGCGCAACGCCCAGGACTGGCCGCAGGAAATCACCACGGCCCGCTTCATGGCGGCCCCCCTGGGCGCGCCCGTGTGCGTCTACCAGGACTTCATCATCCCCTCGACGACGAACATCGCCCAGTTCCGCATGCGGCTGGCCACGTTCAACGACAACGAGTTCGACAGCGCGGCCGTCAACGGCTCGCCCTTCACGCCCACCACCGTGAGCGAGCCCGCGGGCAACTCCTGGCAGAAGAACATCATCCGGGAGTTCGGCACGACGGCGGCCTGGCGCATCGGCCTCAACCGCATCGAGCTGTGCAACGAGAACGCGCAGTCGACGCCCAACGCGTTCCGCTACCTCTTCGTGGACGCCTACGACGACCGCTGCGGCGACGGCGCGGTGTCCCTGCGTGAGGAGTGCGACGACGCCAACACCGTCAACAACGACGGCTGCAGCGCCAGCTGCGGCATCGAGCCTGGCTACGGCTGCGCCGGCTCGCCCAGCTCCTGCGCGGCGACGTGTGGCAACGGACTGCTCAATTCGGGCGAGCAGTGCGACGACGGCAACACCACCGTCGGCGACGGCTGCAACGCGTCCTGCCGTATCGAAGCCGGCCACGCATGCCCCACTCCGGGACAGGCGTGTGTCGCCACCTGCGGCAATGGCACCATCAACCCGGGCGAGCTGTGCGATGACGGCAATGGCCTGTCCGGCGACGGCTGCTCCAACTCCTGCCGCATCGAGAGCGGCTACGAGTGCGTGGGCCAGCCGTCCAGCTGCGCTCCGCTGTGCGGCAACTCGCGACTGGACTCCGGCGAGCTGTGCGACGACGGCAACACGAACCTGGGTGACGGCTGCTCCAACGCCTGCACCCTGGAGCTGGGCTACTCCTGTCCGACCGTGGGCCAGCCCTGCGCGAAGACGTGTGGCAACGGCACGGTGAATCCGGGTGAGCAGTGCGACGACGGAAACCTGAACCCGGGCGACGGCTGCGCCACCGAGTGCCGCGTGGAGTCGGGCTACTCGTGCAGCAGGCCCTCCAACGGGCCTTCGGTGTGTGCCCCGACGTGCGGCAACGGCACGGTGGACGCCAACGAGACGTGCGACGACAACAACACCACCGCCGGTGATGGCTGCTCGCAGGGCTGCGGCGTGGAGCCAGGCTACTCCTGCTCCAACACGCCCTCCGACTGCGTCACGCTCTGCGGCGACGGCATCACCGCCGGCAGCGAGGCGTGTGACGACGGCAACATGACGGACGGCGACGGCTGCACCGCGTGCGCCGTGGATTCCGGCTACAGCTGCCCGCCCCCCGGCAACGCCTGCTTCAACACCTGCGGCAATGGCACCATCAACTCGGGCGAGACGTGCGACGACGGCAACAAGCTGAGCGGCGACGGCTGCTCCGGCATCTGCGCCCAGGAGCCGGGCTACAACTGCAGCGGCTTGCCCTCCAGCTGCGCCACCACCTGCGGCGACGGCGTCGTGGCCGGCTCCGAGGTGTGTGACGACGGCAACCTGAACAGCGGCGACACCTGCTCGCCGCGCTGCCTCTGGGCGAACGGCCAGCCCTGCGCCGCCTCCGGCGTCTGCGAGAGCGGCACCTGCAATCCCCACACGGACGTCTGCGTCACCGCCAACGTGTGCGGCAACGCGATGCTCGACAACGGGGAGCTGTGCGACGACGGCAACACCGCCAACAACGATGGTTGCTCGGCCACCTGCGCCATCGAGGCGGGCCACGGTTGCACCGGCAACCCCTCCGTCTGCGCCGTGACGTGCGGCGACGGCATCAAGGCCGGCTCGGAGGCCTGTGACGACGGCAACACGGCGGCCACCGACGGCTGCTCGGCCACGTGCACCATCGAGGCGGCCCACGGCTGCAAGAACACCGAGGTGCGGGTGTTCTTCACCCGGCAGGGCAACAGCCAGTGCACCCAGGTGACGAGCCTCGCCGAGCCGGAGCTGGCCGCGGGCGAGGTGCAGTCGCCGCTCACCGTGCCGGGCCGCTACCGCGTCGGCTACGTCTCCGGAGCGGTGAGCTACTCGGGTGGCACCAACTGGTACCCGGGCATCTTCGCCTTCAACCACACGTCGGGCACGGGCGAGCAGCGCTTCTCGCTCGGCTTCGTCCCGGCGGGGGGCCCCCCGTCCACCACCCGTGACGCCGCGATGGAGCTGGGCTTCCCGCTGCGCCGCGACTTCGACGCGGCCTCGGGTGACGTGCGACTGGCGCTCGTCGACACCGACTGCGCCTTGAACAACAACTCGGAGACCGCGGTGGCCTACCGCGTGGACTCGCTGTCCATCTGCCAGCTCATCCCCGTGCTGACGGACCCGACGCCGGGCGGCGTGTCGAACCCCGTCATCGGTGGCACCGGCTCGCCGGGCTCCACCATCAACGTCTCCGTCGACGGCAGCCCCACCCCGGCGTGCACCGCCGTCGTCGACAACAACGGCCACTGGACGTGTGATTTGGGCAACATCCCCGAGGGTCCGCACTCGGTGGTCCTCACCTCCACCGAGGTGGGCGCCACGGAGACGGCTCCGCCGGTGGACATCATCATCAACAGCGGGCCGCCCGCCGCGCCCGTCATCACCGGCCCCGTGAATGGCTCCACCACGACTGACTCGACGCCGCCCCTGAGCGGCACGTCCGAGCCGGGCACCACGGTGACGGTGAGCGAGGGTGGCACGGTGCTCTGCACCGCGACCGCCGACGCCGCCGGAAACTGGAGCTGCACGCCCGCCACGCCGCTGACGGACGGTCCGCACACCATCACCGCCGTCGCCACCGAGGATGCGGGCAACCCCAGCGCGCCCTCGGCCCCGGTGACCTTCACCGTGGACACCACGCCGCCGGCCGCGCCCGTCATCACCGGCCCCGCGAACGGCTCGGTGCTGGACACGTCCACCCCGGCCATCTCCGGCACCTCCACGCCGGGCTCCACGGTGACGGTGCGCGAGGGAGACACCGTACTGTGCACGGCGACTACGAGCGCCACGGGGGCCTGGAGCTGCACGCCCGCCACGCCGCTGGCGGACGGCACACACGCTGTCGTCGCCAACGCCACGGACTCGACAGGCCTCACGAGCGCGCCCTCCAATGTCGACACCTTCCGCATCGACACGCAGGCGCCGGACACGTCGTTCGGCCGCGGCCCTCCGGCTCGCACCGGAGACCCGGAGGCTCCGTTCGCGTACGCCTCCAACGAGGGCAGCGTGACGTACGAGTGCAGCCTGGACGGCGGCCCCTTCATCGCCTGCCAGGAGACCTACGACGTCAACGACGGTGACCACACCCTGCGGGTGCGCGCCACCGACGAAGCCGGCAACGTGGATGCCTCCCCCGCCGAGTACCGGTGGACGGTGGTGAACACGCGCGCCTTCGCGGGCGGCGGCTGCAGCGCGGCCCCGGCGACGTCCTGGCTGCCCCTGCTGGCGCTGCTGGGTCTGCGCCTGCGCCGCAAGCAGCGCCGCTAGCGACGGTTTTCCGCCGGGGGGTCCACATCCCTTCCCCCAGTCCCCGACCCCGGGGACTCGTGGACCTCCCGGCGGATCTCCCCGTAAAACCGCGCAACCCCGTATGCTGGGGGCCGTGGACATCGCGGGGAAGAAGCAGGAGACGTTCGAGGAGGAGCTGCTCCTCGCGCTGGACGAAGGGCTCGTCTCCGCCGAGGAGGCGGCCGCCCTGCGCGAGGAGGCGCTCGGCCTGGGACGCAGTCCCCTGGAGCTCCTGAGGGAGCAGGGGCGCCTGGGCGAGCACACGCTGGCCGAGCTGCGCGAGGAGGTCTCCCGGGAGCTGGGAGGCTCCGGTGGGCAGAGCCCGCAAGAGGCCGCCACGCTGGACCCGGACACGCCCATGGTGCCCCCGCCGGCCGCCCCCGCGTCCACCGACTCACACGCGGAGCCGTCCTTCCCCGTGCCGGACTGGGACCGCTACCAGCCCGTGCGCTTCCTGGGGCAGGGCGGCATGGGGCAGGTGTTCCTGGCGTATGACCCGCTGCTGCGCCGCAACGTCGCGCTCAAGTTCGTGAAGGGCGGAGACCCGGAGCTGGCGCGCCGCTTCCTCTCCGAGGCCCGCGCCCAGGCCCGCGTGCGCCACGAGCGTGTGTGCGAGGTGTACGAGGTCGGCGAGGTGCAGGGGCGCGGCTACATCGCCATGCGCTACGTGGCCGGCCAGTCCCTGGGCCAACTGGCGCCGTCGTTGACGCCAGAGCAGAAGGTGCTGGTGCTGCGGCAGGCCGCGGAGGGAGTGCACGCCGCGCACCGCGCGGGACTGGTCCACCGGGACATCAAACCCGGCAACATCCTGGTGGAGCGCACGGAGGATGGCGACTTCGCGCCCTTCGTCATGGACTTCGGTCTGGCGCGGGACTGGCGCGAGGAGGGCGGACTGCACGGCGTGGTGATGGGCACGCCGCACTACATGGCCCCCGAGCAGGCCAAGGGCGACACGGCGCGGTTGGACCGGCGCGTGGACGTCTACGGCCTGGGCGCCACGCTGTACCTGTTGCTCACCGGACAGACGCCCTTCCAGGGCACCCGCGAGCACGACATCATCACCCGGCTCCAGACGGAGGAGCCCCGGCCACCGCGCGCGGTGGACCGGGACATCCCCCAGGATTTGGAGGCCATCGTCCTCAAGTGCCTGGAGAAGGACCGCTCGGCCCGCTACGACTCGGCGCGAGCGCTGGCGGATGACCTGGAGCGCTTCCTTGGCGGAGAGCCGGTGCATGCGCGGCGCGGCCTGGGCTACCGGCTGCGCAGAAAGGCGCGCAAGCACCGCGTGGCGCTGAGCGCGGGCCTGGCGGCGCTGACCGTGGTGGCGCTGGCGCTGGGGCAGGCGGTGCTGGCGCGCAGCGAGGTGGCCGAGCGCGAGCGGCTCACACGCAGCTTCACCGAGCGCGTGGAGCGCATCGAGGCCGCCGCGCGCTATTCGTTCCTCTCGCGCCTGCACGATACGCGCGAGGACCGCACCGCCCTGCGCGCCAGCATGGACGCGCTGGAGGCCGAGGTGCGGGAGGCGGGTGAACACGCGGTGGGCCCCGGCCACTACGCGCTGGGCCGCGCGCTGTTGGCGCTGGGCGACGTGGAGGGCGCGCGCCGGAAGCTCGAGTCCGCGTGGGAGCACGGCTACCGCGAGCCTCGCGCGGCCTGGGCCCTGGCGCTGGTGCTGGGAGACCAGTACCGCGAGAAGCTGCTGCTGGACGTCGAGCGGCGCAGTCCCGAGCAACGCGAGCTGCGACGCCGCGAGTTGGAGCAGCGCTATCGGGACCCGGCGCTGGCGTACCTGCGTCAGGCCGAGGGGCCGGATGTCCCGGCGCCGCCGCTGTACGTGAAGGCCCTGTTCGCCTTCCACGAAGGGCGCCACGAGGAGGCGCTGGCGCACCTGGAGGCGATGAGCCACACCCAGCCCTGGTTCTACGAGGCGCCGCTGCTGCGCGGAGACGTGTACCTGGCGCGCGCCATGGGGCGCTGGCACCAGGGGGACGGCGTGGGCTCGCAGGCGGACCTGGAGGCCGGACGGCGCGCGTACGCGGCGGCCATCGCCACGGCGGAGAGCCAGCCCGACGGCCACTACGCCCTGGGGCGACTGGAGCTGGCCGCGCTCGTGATGGAGCTGTACGGCGCGGGCAACGTGCTGCCGCCCTACCAGCGGGGCCTGGAGTCGCTGGACTACGCGCTCACTGCCGCGCCGGACCACCACCGCTCGCTCATCGTGCGCTCGCGGCTGTACCGGCGCCTGGGCGAGCAGCACTCCAACCAGAACACCGACGACGTGGAGATGCTGTTCGGCAAGGCCATCGACGCGGCCCAGGCCGCGCTGAAGCTTGCGCCCCCGAGCGACCGCGTCACGCTGGAGCTGGCCATCATCCACCGGCTGTGGGCCCGCCACCGCCAGCGGCTGTCGCAGGACCCGCGCGAGCAGCTCGGCCTCTCCATCGACGCCCTGGAGCGGCTGGGCCCCGAGGAGCGCGACTATGCCTTCCACGCCAACCTGGGCCTGACGCACCAGGTGTGGGCCGACTACGAGAGCGAGCACGGGGAGGATTCGCTCGTCCACCAGGGCAAGGCCATCGACGCGTACCTCGCCGCCATCCGCGTGAGGGAGAACCAAGCGGACGCGTGGATCAACCTCGGCAATTCCTATCGCGCGCGGGCGGCCATCCCCAGCGCCCCGGACGCCTCGGGAGATTTGACGCGGGCGATGGAGGCCATCGAGCGCGCGCTCACGCTCAACCCGCGCAACGTCATGGCCTGCTTCCAGGGCGCGGACGTCTCCGAGCAGCTGGCGCGCTGGCGACAGGAGCACGGGCAGGACCCGGAGCCGGACCTGGAGCGGGCGCTGGCGCTCTACCGGCAGGGCCGGGACATCAACCCCAAGCTGCCACAGCTCCACAACGGCCTGGGCGCCGCGCTCCTCGCGCAGGCCGAGCAGCGCTGGGAGGACGGAAAGGACGTGGGGGCGCTGCTGACCGAGGCGCGCAAGGCCTTCGAGCAGGCGCGCGCCGTGGCCCCGCAGCAGGCCTTCGCCTACAACAACCTGGGCGAGGTGGAGGCGGTGCGCGCGGGCTTCCTCGTCGCGCGCGGGGACGACCCCGGCCCCAGCCTCAAGGCGGCGAAGGAGGACTACCGCCGCGCGCTGGAGCTGCTCCCCGGCGACGCGGACCTGTGGACCAACCTGGCGCGGGTGCATGTGCTGTGGGCCACCCACGCGCTGGCGCGCGGGCGCGACGTGGGCCCGGACCTGGCCCAGGCGGAGGAGGCGCTCGCCCGCGCCCGCGAGCTCAACCCGAAGCTGGCCTATGCGTGGCGCTACCAGGGCGGCGTGCTGGACGTGCGCGCCCGCGACAAGGCCCGGCGAGGCACCGCGAAGGACGAGGACTTCCAGCAGGCCGCGGAGGCGCTCGCTCACGCGGTGGAGCTGGCGCCCAGGCGGCACGAGTACGTGCTGGCGGCCGGGGAGCTGCAGCTCGCGTGGGGGCGCTGGAAGCAGTCGCAGGGAGAAGACGCGACGCCCATGCTGACGCGGGGGTTGGAGCACGTCGCGCACATCGTCGCGGCGCGGCCGGCGTGGGCGAAGGCCCTGCTGTTGCGCGCGGGACTGCGGCTCGCGCTGGCCGACAACGCGCCCACCGAGCAACAGCAGGCGTGGCGCGTGCAGGCCCGAGAGGACGCGGAGGTGGCGCTCTCGCGAAACCCCCACCTCGCCCCGGGCTGGAAGGGCAGGCCCACCTCCGACTCGGAGCTGTCGGCCCGCCCTCCCCCGCCCTGAGGCGCGGCGACTACTTCTTCTTGGGGTCTTTCGGCGGGTCGGTCGTCACGTCCAGGCCGCCCTTCTTCGTCTCGTAGTTGTTGCCCGGGCCGTGCTTCGCGTCGGGCAGAATCACCTGGAACGGGTACTTGTCCGGCGCGCACGTCAGCGTCACGCTGTTCGTGCTGTTGGAAGAAGCCAGGGTGCTGTTGTTCAGGAAGAACGGGCCGGGATTCACGAGGCACGTCCCGTCGGGGAACTTCACCTCGGCGGACACGACTCCATCCAGGGTGAACGTCACCGTGTCGCCGTGACGGACGCGGGGCTCTTCCGGGGTGGGTCCTGTTGGCTGAATCCTGATGACGATATTGTCCATGGGCCGTGGCTCCTTCTGGGGGTTGGACTGACTGACTGTCTGTGGCAACAGATTGCAGGCACCGTACCAACACGCGCCGACATGCGGCTCACTCGGAAGCACCGTCCGAGCCTGCGGTGCCGGGGAGCGATGGACGCGTCAACGACGTGTCATCCCCAGCAGCTGACGCGTCCACTCAGGCGTCCGACAGGCCCAGCTCGCGAACGCGGCGTTGCAGGGCGCGGCGGGAGACCTCCAGCCGCTGCACCATCTTGTCCAAATCCCCCTCGCACTCCTGGAAGCAGCGGGTGATTTCCTCCGGGCTCAAGTCCCGGGCGGTGCGGATGAGCGAGCTCTTGTCGATGAGGACGTAGACGGAGGGGCGCGGAATGCCGAGGAAGTCCGCGGTGGCCTTCAAGTCCCAGGAGCACGCGCGCAGGGCCTCCAGCAGCTCGTCCTCCCCGACCTCGGACGGCTTGCGCCGGGAGGACTTCGCGTCGGCGGCGTCGGGCTGGCCCGAGGTGGGCGCGGTCAGCACCTTGCCCGGCACGGGCAGCGACTCCGCATCCAGCGTCTGCTCCAGCCGCGAGTCCACGCGCAGGCCCGGCAGGCCCCGGCTGCCGATGATGAGCTGCCGGGTGATGTTGCGCAGCTGCCGGACGTTGCCGGGCCACGCGTAGCGCACCAGCCGGACGGCGACGGCCGCGGGCAGCCAGGGCTGCGCGCGCGGGTCGGTGGATGCCAGCCGCCACGTCTCGCCCGTCGTCTCCAGCTCCTGGCGCGCGAAGTGGAGGAACAACAGGCCAATGTCCTCGCGCCGCTCGCGCAGCGGGGGCACCCGCAGCTCGAAGCCCGCCAACCTGTGCAGGAGCGGCGCCTTGAACAGGCGCTCCTCGATGCGCGCCTCGAGATTCGAATCCGTGGCGGCGACGAGCCGCACGTCCACGGGCACCGGCGTGTGGCCGCCCACCGGATACACCTCGCCCGTCTCCAGCACGCGCAAGAGCGCCGCCTGCACCTCGGCGGGCGCTTCCCCCACCTCATCCAGGAACAGGGTGCCGCCGTGCGCGGCGCGGAAGAAGCCCTCGCGATCTCTACTGGCGCCCGTGTACGCGCCGCGCTGCGCGCCGAACAGCTCCGCGGCCACCAGCTCCTTGGAGAGCGCGCCCAGGTTGACGCTGACGAAGGGCCCCGAGCGACGCGGGCCGTGCTCGTGGATGGCGCGCGCCACCAGCTCCTTGCCCGTGCCCGTCTCCCCCCGGATGAGCACCGGCACCTGGAGGTCCGCCACCCGCAGGATGTCCTCGCGAAGCTGCCGGATGCCCTCGCCCTGCCCCACCAGCCCCAGGTCCTTGTGGGAGACCACGTCCCCACCCGAGGAGGCCAGGTGCAGCAGCAGCACCACGCGCTCGGCCAGCACCAGCGGCACGCCGGCGACCAGCTCCTCGTGGGTGAACTCCCGGCCTCCGGCGACGGACTCCCCGGCCACGCAGACCTGGGTGCCATCCTCCGGCACCAGCAGGCGCAGTCCGCCATGGGAGCCCGGCTCGAACAGCACCGGTGTCCGGCTGAGGAAGGGGTCTCCCAGGGGCAGCGCCAGCAGTCCTCCCGGGCGGGAGAAGTCCGGCGCGTTGCGCGACAGCGCCGCCGTCCGGCCCACGCTGGCGAGCACCTCCAGCAACAGCCGCTCACCGATGCGCTGGGGATGGGGATGCGACACGACCGTCAAGGCCGGCACACTCCGCGGGGCCTGCGCGGACTTGCCCTTCGTATGGACGGCGGTCGTCGACATGTCGGCGGCGAGCTTTTGCTGCATGGGCTGGTTCGATTTCCAGGTGCTTCCAACCTATCAGCGTACACCGGCCCGGCGCGGGGAGATCAGCCGAGGCGACTCAACCGTCAGCGAAGCTACGCTCACGGGAGCAGGCCCTCGCCAGCTCGCCAGCCAGCGGCCTCACGTGTGGGCCGCTGACGTCATCGCTCCCCATCACCTCATTCCAGGGAGGCTGAAAGGGACGCGGCCCTGAGAGGCCCCCCACGCGGTGGAGATTGTCCACCGCGTGCGGGGGCTGTGGGTCTCAGGCCGTCGGGCCCGTCGTGTCCGACGGGGGAGGCGCCGCGGGGCTGGCGCTCTCTTCGGGCGTGGTGCCCGTGGCGGTCGCCGCGGGCTTCTCAGAAGAGGCCGGGGAGGGGGTCGACGGCCGCTTGGGGCCGGCCGCGGCGCGGGCCTGCTCACGGGCACGCTGGGCGATCTTCGGCGTGGGCGCGAGAATCATGAACATCAAGCGCCCTTCCATGCGCGGGGCCTGCTCCACCACCGCGACGTCCTTCAGGTCCTTCGCCACGTCGTCGAGGATGGCGGTGCCCTGCTCCTTGTGCGTGATTTCACGCCCGCGGAACTGGATGACCACCTTCGCCTTGTTGCCATCTTCGATGAAGCCGCGGGTGTTGCGGACCTTGAACTCGTAGTCGTGGTCCTCCGTCTTGGGACGGAGCTTCACTTCCTTGAGGTGGACGATGAGCTGGGCGCGCTTGGCTTCCGCGGCCTTCTTCTTCTCCTCGTACTTGAACTTGCCGTAGTCCATGATCTTGCAGACTGGCGGCTGAGCCATCGGACTGACCTCGACCAGGTCGAGCCCTTCCGAGCGGGCCTTGTCGAGCGCGGCCTCGAGCGGCATGACTCCGAGCTGTGAGCCATCGGAGCCGACCACCCGGACTTCACGGGCGCGGATGCGGCGATTGGTTCTCTGGTCGCGGCTCCCGCCGCGGCTGCCTCTTTGATCACGAAGAATGTGACGCTCCTGCGAAAGGGTGGAAGGACCTGCTGCCCCAAGGGTGGGCAGGTCACTGAGTTACGGCATGGGGTGGGTCGATGCGTACGGCGGGCGGCCCGCCCCTCTGACACTCGCGCACGGTGCGGCCTCTCCGTGCGACACTTCGAATCTAATCGCCCCCTTGCCCCGTGAGAAAGGGAGCAAGCGGGAAGACACGTCCCAGGGGCGAGGACTAGCCCACCGGCGGACATAACACCAGGGCCCCTTCCTTGCCCCGGAATCCCACCCTGGGTCAGCCATTGGACGAAGCGCGGCGGGCCCGCCACGCGTCCCGGCCCTGGCCCCAGAGTTCCACGAGGGAGCTCTCCATGGGGGCGGGGAGCTTGCCGGGGCCGCGCAGGCTCGAGCCCAGGCGGCGGGCCACCTGCTGGGAGCCGGTGTTGTCCGGGGCGATGGAGTGGATGATGTCCGTCCAGCCCAGGTGGTCGAAGGCCCAGTCCATGGCGGCCGAGGCGGCCTCGGTGGCGTAGCCCCTGCCCCAGGTCTCCCGCAGCAGGGCCCAGCCGACCTCCGTGCCCGGCCACCCTTCCGGCTGCCAGGGGCCCACCCGGCCCACCCACCTGCCCGTGGAGCGCTCCAGCACGGAGAACATGCCAAAGCCCTGGAGCGCCCAGCTCCCCGCCATGGAGCTCATGGCCCGCCAGACGACGGAGCGGGGCTGGAGGCCACCGATGTGGCGCGAGGAGTCGGGGTCGGCCATCAGGGCCACGAAGCCCTCGAAGTCCTCCCGTGCCGTCGGGCGCAGGATGAGGCGCGCGGTTTCAAGCGTCGGTCCCGGTGCTTGCATCATCAAGTTCCTTTGGAGAATCGAGCGGCGCGGCAGGGTTGCACCCGCCCCCCGCCAGGGCAAGCGCTCGTTGCCCCGTGGCAGGCGCCCTCGCCACAAGCGCGGCTTCTCCTCGCGGTTATCCGGAAAAGACCCCGAGCGCCCGCCTGTCCGGACATCGGGTCGCGGGGCAGGCCCCTCGTCGCTAGGACAGCGGCGCACACGACGGCGCGAGGGCCTTCCCATGTGGACCGAGACACGAGTGGCACGGATGCTTGGAACCCGGCTCCCCCTCATCCAGGGGCCGTTTGGCGGAGGCATGTCGTCGACGCGGCTGGCCGCGGCGGTGTCCGAGGCGGGAGGGCTGGGCTCGTTCGGCGCGCACCACCTGAGCGCGTCGCACATCGAGGACACCGTCCGGGAGCTGCGGGGGCTCACCTCGCGGCCGTTCGCCATCAACCTGTGGGTCCCGCTGGAAGGGGAGCGGGAGCTGCGCCCCACGCCGGAGGAGTTCCAGGCGAACGTCGCCCGGCTGAAGCCCTGGTACGACGAGCTGGGCCTGCCCGCGCCCACTTACCCCAGCGCCTTCTCCCAGGACTACGACGCGCAGCTTGACGCGGTGCTCGCGCTCAAGCCGCCGGTGTTCAGCTTCATCTTCGGCATCCCCTCGGCGCGCATCCTGGAGGCGTGCCGGGCCTCCGGAATCCTCACGGTGGGGACGGCGACGAACGTGGACGAGGGGCTCGCGCTGGAGCGCGCGGGGGTGGACCTCATCGTCGCGTCGGGCAGCGAGGCGGGTGGACACCGGGCCTCGTTCCTCAGGCCCGCGGACGAGTCTCCCGCGACGACGGCGCTGGTGCCTCAGTTGGTGGACCGGGTGCGCACGCCCGTCATCGCCTCGGGTGGCATCGCCGACGGCAGGTCGGTGGCCACGGCCCTGGCGCTGGGAGCCGAGGGCGTCCAGGTGGGCACCGCCTTCCTCGCATGCGAGGAGTCCAACGCCAGTGACGTCTATCGCAAGGCGCTGCGCCAGGAGTCCGCGCGCGCCACGGTGCTGACGCGCGTCTTCTCCGGACGCTATGCGCGCGGCATCAAGAACCGCTTCCTGCGGGAGATGACGCCTCACGAACACGACGTCCCGCCCTACCCCGTGCAGAACTGGTTCACCCAGCCGCTGCGGCAGGCGGCGGCCCGTCAGGGGCGCGAAGACCTCCTGTCGCTGTGGGCGGGACAGAACGCGCCCCTCATCCGGCACTCGCGCGCGCCGGAGCTGGTCGACTTCCTGGAGAAGGACACCACCCGCGTGCTGGCGCGGCTCGCGGGACTCTGAGCCGCGCGAGGCGTCGGTCCAGGAGGCGCTCGCGCCGCACGCCCTCCCTCCAAGCCCTCGCGGTGCCTTGACGGCGCGGGAAGTCCCGTGCTCAAGCACCGACGAATGTCGGACCCAAGCGCCCTCCTTCCCGCCCCACCCGAGACACCGTCGGCGCCGCTCCCCCCGTGGGAGCGCCTGCATCACGCGTGGGACGCCCTCACCCGGTGGGGCAAGGCCCAGGCGGGCCCGCTGGGAGCGGCGCTCGTCGGGCTGCTCACGTTCCTGGCGACCTTCGGACCGGGCGCGCTCGCACCCTGGCGACTCGGCTGGCTCATCCGGGACGACTTCAGTCAGCACCTGTTGGGGTGGCTCTTCTTCCGCCAGACGCCGCTCGGCCTGCCGCTGGGCGCCACGCCCAACTACCTCCATCCGCTGGGGACCTCGCTCGGGTACACGGACTCGATTCCCTGGGTGGGCTTGCTGCTGCGGCCCTTCTCCTTCGCGCTGCCCACGGACTTCCAGTACATCGGCCCGTGGATGTGTTTGTGCCTCATGCTGCAAGGCGCGTCCGCGGCGTGGGTGGCGCGGCGCATGGGCGCCTCCACGCAGCACCAGTGGTGCGTGGGTGGACTGCTGGTGCTGTCGCCCGTGCTGCTCTCGCGGATGACCTTCGCGCACGAGGCCCTGTGCGCGCACTGGCTGCTGGTGCTGCTGGTGGGGCTCCACCTGATTCCCCAGCGCGACGCGCGTGACGCGAAGCAGGCGCTGGGGATGGGCCTGTCGCTCTGTGTCTTCGCCGCGGGCGTCCACCCCGTCATCGCCGCCATGACGTTGCCGCTCGCGCTGTCGCTGTGCGCGCGAACGGCGCTGGAGCGGAAGCTTCCCTTCACCTGGCCCGCGCTCGCGGCGGTGGCCTGCTTCGCGTCCGTGCTGGGCCTCTTCTTCGCCTTCGGCTACCTGGGCACCGGCATCCCCGTGAGCGCCACGGAGTTCGGTGACTACTCCTCGGACCTGACCACGCTGTTCAACAGCATTGGCCACGGCGAGATTCGCTGGTCCCGCTTCCTGCCCCCGCTGCCCAGGAACGGCAGCCAGAACGAGGGCTTCGGCTACCTGGGCATGGGGGGCCTCGTCGCGCTCGTCATCGTGCTCGGGCTCATGGCCCGCGAGCCCCGGCGCATCCTGTCGCTGTGGCGGCGCTGGGTGCCCCTCACCGTCGTCGCCCTGGGACTGGCCTTCTTCGCCCTCTCGTGGCGCATCACCTTCCAGGGCGTGCAGGTGGCCGACGTGTCCGCGCTCTATCGCCCCGTGCTCAAGTGGGTGGAGGCGTTCCGCTCCTCGGGGCGCTTCATCTGGCCGCTGCACTACCTGCTGCTCGTGGGGGCCGCGCTCGCGCTGCCTCGGCTGGTGCGCCCGTCGCTCGCGCCCACGCTGGCGGGGCTGCTGCTGCTCATCCAGGGCCTGGACCTCAACCTGGGCGAAGGGCGCAGGGCCCAAGGAGGAGGCCGTTGGAACACGCTCCCGTCCCCCGCGCTCACCGAGGCGGCGAAGGGCCGCAAGCACCTGGCGCTGTATCCGCCGCAGATGCACGACGGCTCCGGCCGGGGCTGCCGCGCGGGCCCCATGGACTTCCACCGCTGGGCCTACCGCGCGTACCGGCTGGGCCTCACCTTCAACAGCGGCTATGTCGCGCGCATCGACGACGCCAAGGCGCAGACGTACTGCCTGGGCATGGACGCCGAAATCGCCGCGGGCAGGCTGGACCCCGAGACGGTCTACCTGGTCATCCCCGTGAGGGTGCGCTGGCTCCAGAAGATTCCGGGCGCGCACTGCACGCCGGAGGACGGGCTGTGGCTGTGCGTCTACAACGAGCCGCCCGCGTCCTCCGTGTCCGGTCGCTGAACCCCCCGGCTCAGGCGGCCGGGGGGGCCTGACGCGCCGGCGGCTCAGCGGGCATGAGCGCGTTCAGGTTGGCGTGGATGGTGTTGCAGATGGAGTCCAGCGGCAGGTCGTTGTCGTCGTGGCCGAAGGGGTCTTCGATTTCGACGCCGATCTCCTCGATGCCGAAGAAGATGTACGCGACGACGAACGTGGCGAGCACGGTCAGCCCACCGAAGGACTCCACCAGCGCGAAGGGCAGCGTGTAGCAGAAGACGAGCAGCGCCCGGCGCAGGTGCATCACATACGCGAAGGGGATGGGCGTCTTGCGGATGCGCTCACAGCCGCCGATGTAGTCGACGAGCAGGTGGACGTCCTGGTCCAGTTGCATCTGCACGTACTCGGAATAGAGGCCCTTGCGCCGGCCGGCGTCGAGCAGCGCGCTCATCTTCCGCGCCACCGCGAACGGCACGTGCTGCGCGCGCATCACCTCCGCCACCTCGTCCGGAGGCAGCTCCTGGGCCAGGGGCCCCAGCTCCGCCTTGGTGCGCAGGAACGACGCGGACGCGAAGGGGAAGGCGGCCGTCCACCGCAGCAGCGCGGCGTAGAGGGCGGGCTCGGACTGGAGGAAGACGCCCGCGGCGCGCGCCAGGTTGCGCGTCTCGTTGACGATGCCACCCCACAGCTTCCGCCCCTCCCAGAAGCGGTCATAGGAGGAGTTCGTGCGGAAGACGAGCAGGAGGCTCAGGGAGATTCCCGCCAGCGTGTGGACCGTGGGGGGAATCGCCACCGAGCGGACATGGGAATGGAAGATGGTGACGCCCAGCGCCCACAGGACGCAGACCATGACTCGGGCCACGATTTCGCGGACCATCGAGCCCTTGAGATAGTGGAAGTAACTCCACCAACGATGCGGATCGTACTCAACCATGGGATTCGAGGACGTAGGCTGCCACGGCGCTTGAAACCGTGCCGCAACCTTTTCGTCCAGGGGCTGCTGGTGTGTCCAGCCCTCTCTTCCATGAGAAAGGGCTGGCCTCGGGCCTCGTGACTACGGCTGGAGCACGCGGTTTCCGCCGAGCGCGTCAATCACCGCGATGACGTCGTTGGGAGCGCGCTCGTAGAGACCCGGCGTGTAGTTGCGGGACGTCGCGGTCCACACGGGGCTCGGGGCCGACCACGTCTCGAAGTTGACCGTGGTGCTGACGTAGCCGACGTGGCAGTTGCGCTGGTCCACGGGGGCGCTCGACAGGTCGGGCGCTCCCACCTTGTCCTCGTCTGTGCAGAAGGCGACGCCGACGGGGCCATTGCCCACGCGGATGGCATACGGGACGTAGGCGTTGTAGCGACGCCCGGAGCCCGGGTCGACACGGGAGCGATAGACGGTGCGCCGCAGGGACTCGTCCCATGTCCTGCCGCCGTCCCAGGACTGCACGGCGTTGATGACATTGGCGCGCGCGCCGCCGGTGGCGAAGGCCTCCACGCCCTCCACGACGACCATCAACCGGTCTCCTCCGAGCTGGACGACGGTGGGCATGCCCTCGCGGTTCAGCGCTCCAGCGCGCTTGTCCCACGCCACGGCGACGACGCCATACGCGGTCCACGGCCCCGAGATTCCCGCGCGTCCCTGCATGGCAATCCACTGGTGGCCCGGATAGCCGCGCTGCGCGGCGAGCGGCTCGGAGTCGTAATAGACTTGCAGGTCTCCATTCGCGCGCTGGAAGAGGAAGGGCGCTCCGACGAAGCGGGTGACGGGGCCGATGACGGTGCTGTCGTAGACCCAGTGGTCTCCGTCGTTGTCGCTCCGGGTGATGGTGATGCGGTACTGGCCGCCGGCGTACTCGCGGAACGCACAGAAGATGGTGCGTGTCCCTGGAATGGCTCGCATCGTCACGTCGCCGAACTGCACCGCGGGGTTGTTCGCGACGGAGCCGTGGAGCGACCAGCTCGCACCACCGTTGCCGCTCGTCCAGACGTCGACGCGCGTCCCCGCGCTCGCGCCGCCAATCAGCAGTCCATCCGAGCGGCGGGTGATGTTCCGGATGGGCGCGCCGCCGCTCGCCATCAGCGTCCGCCAACCGCCCGCGGGCAGTGCGTCCTCTCTTCGCTCCAGCGGCTCGGCTTCATCGCGAGGCGCTTCGGGTCCACACGCGGCGAGCGCCGCCACCAGGACGAGCACAGCCAGGGGGCGCGAATCAGAACAGCGGCCAGTCCGAAGCACGGGAGCAGGTGTCATGCGCTCCAGCGTGCCCTTTCGTGTTTTATCTGCTCAAGCCCATAAAGCCGATTTTCTTGAAATGCTAAGTTGTCGTCTCCGCGAGGAGTCGGGAGAGGAGCGCGAAGCCAGGGGCCTCCAGGGGGACGCGACCTCGAAGCGCGGCGAGCAGGGACCAGCCGTGGTTCGAGAGCAGGACGACGCCCGCGTCCACGGAGGGCGCCAGGCCGATGAAGCCGACATACCCGCCCATCACCGACGAGCACCACGCCACGGTGTGGCCACGAAGCTGGGAGATGGACCAGCCGAGCCCCATGCGCACGGCGCCGCCTTCGGTGCGCGGAAGCAGAGACATCTTCAGGGGGCGTGAGAGGGACTCGTCGGCGCGGCCGAGGCTCGCGTCGAGGAAGCGCAGCAGGTCCGGCACGGTGGAGTGGAGCGCACCCGCACCCGGCAGTGCTGGGAAGGTCCAGGCGGGCACGGGCCGGCCGCGCGCGGTGTGGCCGGGGAGCAGGCGAGGCGCCAGTTCGTCCGTCACCCGTGCCGAGGTGTCGCTGAGCTTCAGGGGAGTGAAGAGCAGGTCGCGCAGCGCGTGCCCGTAGTTGAGTCCCGCGCGTCGGGAGAGCGCGTGGCCCAGGACGCCCATGCCGAGCAGGGACTCGGAGACGGGGCGCGGAGGGGGAAGTTGGGGGTGGTAGGTCCGGAGGAAGTCACCGAAGAGGTTCGCGGAATAGTGGCCGAACGGGTCTTCGGGATTGCGAGGTGCCGCATCGAGATTGGGCGGCAGGTGGGGCATGCCAGAGGTGTGCGTGGCGAGCTGCTCCAGGGTGATTCGGCCCGCGTCCGCATCGGGGAGGAGCGAGCGGGGAATCACCTCGGAGAGCGGCATGTCGAGTCGTGCCTTGCCCTGCTCCATCAGGAGGCCCAGCAGGGCGCCGGTGAAGACCTGGGTGAGTCCGCCCAGGGAGAACAAGGCGTTGTCGGGAGGCGGGGTGCCCTTCCCTCGGAAGGCCTGGACGTGGTGCTCGCCGCGTGAGGTCAGGCCCGCGCACAGCGAAGCCGAGCGATAGCTCCGCACGTAGCGACGGGTCTCATCCTGAAGCAGCGTGGCGAGGGACGGAGGGGAGTTCACGGAGATTGTCTACACCATGGCGGACGCGGGCTGTGCGGAGACGTGTCGCCAGTTCGTGGTTGCCTGGACGCGCTGCCCTCTCCATGGTCAGCACCCAAGGAGGAAGCAAATGCCGACCGGACTTGCAGCGGATGGGACGTATGGGGCCGGAGCCCGACAAACCTTCGACATGACGGCCGAAGAGGCGTGGCGGAACTGGGCGGAGGCGAAAGGCCTGGGGCGATGGCTCTCACCCGCACGGGCCACGTTCAAGGAGGGAGACCTGACCACCCTCAAGGACGGGACGGACGTCGTCGTGATTCGGGCGAGGCCTCCAACCCTGCTCCGCATCCGACTGAATCGCATCGACTGGCCACGACCGCGGACCGCGCAACTCCGTGTCCTCCCGGCGGCGCGCGGCCACACCGTCGCCCTGCATGCGGAAGGACTCCCCGACGCGACGACTCGCGCTGACTACATCCAGCGATGGACGAAGGCCCTGACCGGCGAAGCCTCGGCGACCACGACGAAGGTCGCGGCGAATTCCGCCTCCGCGAAGAAGACCTCCACGCGGAAGACGGCGGTGACGAAGAGCGCGGCGAAGAAGACCTCCACGAGGAAGACGGTGGCGAAGAAGAGCGCGGCGAAGAAGCCTTCCGCGCGAAAGCCAGCGGCGAAGAAGTCCTCAACGCGGAAGCCAGCGGCGAAGAAGTCCTCAACGCGGACGACGCCAGCCAGGCGCTGACGCCTGACGTCCAGCCCGGCGATGACGCCTGAGGTCCAGCACGACGCCCTCCAGGAATCGCCTTGAGCTGATAGCGACAGCCCAGAGCGCCCTACGCCTCGACGAAGCGCTCTGCCTCCCGTCGATAAAGGGCGCCGCACCGGTCCTTCTTCACCGCCGGGCCGCGAGCTCCGTGACCTCACGCCGAGGCCTGAACGGCGCGAACAGCTCCACCGCCCAGTCCACGAACGCACGGAGCTTGGCGCTCACGTGCCGGTTCTGCGGATAGACGATGAAGAGAGGGAACGGCGGCCCCTGCCACTCATCCAGGATTTGAACCAGCGCCCCGCTGTCCAGATGAGGCCGGGCCACGAAGGCGGGAAGCTGCGTCACGCCCAGCCCCGCCAGTACCGCCGACAAGTGCGCGGTGCTCTCGTTGACGGCCACGCTGGAGCGCCCCATCACATCGATGCGCTCTCCTTCCCGTGGGATGAAGGACAACGGCACGAGCCGTCCCGTCCTCGTGGAGAAGTAGCTCACGATGTCATGGCCCTCCTGGAGGTCCGAGGGATGCACGGGCTTGCCCTTGCGCTTCAGGTACTCGGGAGTAGCGCACGACAGGAACTCCAACTCTCCGATGCGCCGCGCCACCAGCGACTGGTCCGGCAGCACACCTCCGCGAATCACGCAGTCCACGCCGTCACCCACCAGGTCCACCGAGCGGTCACTCACCCCCAGCTCCAACTGGATGTCCGGGTACTTCGCCCGGAACGCCGGCAGCGCGGGGATGAGCAGGAAGTTGGACACCGAGGACCCCGCGTCCACCCGCAACCGTCCCCGAGGACGCGTCCGAGCGTTCGACACATCCGCTTCGATGTCCTCCAGGTCCGCCAGGAGCCTCGCCGTGCGCTCGTAGTACGCCGCGCCCTCGGGCGTCACCGTCACGCGGCGGGTGGTGCGCTGGAGCAGCTTGACTTGAAGGTGCTCCTCCAACCCCTGGACCAGCTTCGTCACCGAGGGCTTGGGCATCTTCAGCGTGTCCGCGGCCCGGGTGAAGGTGCCGGCCTCGACCACGCGGGCGAATACCCGCATCGCGGTGAGCTGATCCATGGAGTCGTCCTCGAAGCGGCCCGAAGGGAAGTCCCGGGCTCCGGCGATTATTACTCGAATGGAAACAGTCCTGTCCCAGGCCCGGCGTTTCTCCCGCGAGGCGAGGCCCCTACCCTTGCCTCATCGAAACCCCACACCGGAGACACGCCATGACGAAGACACGCAAGAACCTCGAAGGCAGGGTGGCCCTCATCACCGGTGGCTCGCGCGGCCTGGGCGCGGCCATCGCCCGGGCCCTGGCGGATGAAGGCGCGGACGTCGCCATCAGCTACGCCTCCTCCGAGACAAAGGCCCAGGCGCTCGTCGAGGAGCTGAAGACACGGGGAGTCCGCGCCGCAGCGTTGAAGGCCGACCAGGCCTCACCCCAGCAGGTGGAGGCCCTGGTCAACGAGGTCGCGCGGCGCTTCGGCCGCCTCGACGTGCTCGTCAACAACGCGGGCATCTTCCACACCGCCGTCGTCGGAGACCCCGCCAGCGACCTCGAGGCGCTCGAGCACCAGTTCTCCGTCAACGTCCACGGGGTCGTCGCCGCCGTCCGCTCCGCCGTGCCCCTGCTGCGCGAAGGCGGGCGCATCATCTCCATCGGCTCCGGCATCGCCAGCCACACGCCCTTCGCGGGGCTCGGAGACTACGCCGCCACCAAGGCCGCCATCGCCGCGTACACCCGAGGCTGGGCTCGCGACCTGGGCCCCCGAGGCATCACCGTCAATCTCATCCAGCCCGGCCCCATCGACACCGACATGAATCCCGCCACCGGCGCCAGCGCCCCGGTGCAGCGCGCCGGCACCGCGCTCGGACGCTACGGCCAGCCCGAGGAGATCGCCGCCGCCGTCGCATTCCTCGCCAGCCCGCAGGCCTCTTTCGTCACCGGC
Organism: Myxococcus sp. CA051A; assembly: GCF_013336705.1. NCBI lineage: Bacteria > Pseudomonadati > Myxococcota > Myxococcia > Myxococcales > Myxococcaceae > Myxococcus > Myxococcus sp. CA051A. Next base: position 128,476 of record NZ_JABUMS010000014.1, read on the forward strand.
GCTACCCTCGACGTGGACGGCGGCTTCAACGCCTGAGCTCCAGGCTTATGCCCCGTGGGTACATTTGCAACAAAGTGGCACATCAATCTCTTGCAAAAACAAGGCATTGGAGATTCCCCTTAACACCGCGTTCAACCAACCCAATCATGTGAGTCCTTTCCCGAAAGGCCTCCCATGACCTGGAAACCCCGACGTCTCCTCGCCGCGGTCCTGTCCCTGCTCGCCCTGCCCGCATGGGCGCAGTCGGCGAATGTCGCGCAAGGAAAGGCCTCTTCGGCGTCCTCGGTGCATGCCAATGGAGCCCCCTTGCTGTATGGGCATGCCAAGGCGTTCAACGGCATCCTCAACACCGAGGACCGGTGGGCCTCCGCCACGCCGCCCGCGGCGTCGACCCCGGAGTGGCTGGAGGTGGACCTCCAGGCGGTGCATCGCATCGACGGGCTCAGGCTGCACTCCGGCCGAGACACCACGGTGGGACTGCAGATGCTCGACTTCGACGTCCAGCATCGGTTCGCCGCCACGGACAGCTTCCAGCCCATTGCCGGCGCCTCCGTCACCAACAACACGCTGCCCACCTGGACGTTCCAACTCGCCCAACCCGTGGAGACGCGCTACGTGCGCCTCCTGTGCAAGCGCGCATCAGGCGACGGCCTGTGCCGGGTGCGGGAACTGGAGGTGCTGGGTGTCCGCCTCGCCAACCAGCCGCCCACCGCCTTCGCGGGCCACGACACGGCCGTCGTCCTGCCAGTCAGCACGGTGCAACTCCCGGGAACGGCCACTGATGGCGATGGCACCATCGCCAGCTACCTCTGGCAGCAGGTCTTCGGCCCCACGCCGGCCACGCTGACGGGAGCAACGACGTCGACTGTGAGCGCCAGCGGGCTGACGAGCGGGACGTACATCTTCCGCTTCACCGCCACCGACAACGGCGGCTCCACCTCATCCGACACCGTGAGCGTCACGGTGCATCCGAGCACCGCGCCGGTGGACCCGCGCGCGGGCAAGCTTCACGTCTGGTCTCGCGGCGGCATCTACGACACCGCCGTCTTCCTCCCCATCGAGTACGGCGCGCTTCCAGCGAAGAAGTATCCCCTGGTCCTCTCGCTGCACGGCCGGGGCGGCACCACTCTCACCGCGAACCACACCCAGGTGCTCGGCAACCCGGAGGGATTCATCCGGCAGCTCATCCCCGGCAAGCCCATCGTCAACACCTACCCCGCCGTCGTCATCGCGCCCAATGGGCCCAACATCGGGGGGGCCCATGACACCTGGTGGGACTCGGCCCGCACCCACACCCTGGTGCTGCAGGCCATCAGTCTCTACAACATCGACCCGGACCGCGTGACGATGACGGGCCTCTCCTTCGGCGGCGGGGGTGTGAATGAGCAGATGCTCTCGTACCGGAGCACCTACGCCGGCGGCATGCCGGTGGCCTACACCACGCCCCTGGCCAACCCGGTCTGCATCCTCGAGGACTTCCCCCTCTGGGCGGCGGGCAACGTGGGCGATGGGACGTTCAACGCCTGGAAGTGGACCAACCCCACCGACGGCCTGCTGACCCAGGTCCGGCAGTGCCCCGGCTACACCGGCGAATTCCAGGTCACCGTGATGCCGGGAACCACGCACAGCGGCTGGGATGAATTCTGGAGCCGCTCCGACGCGCAGAACTGGCTCGTGAGCCAGGTGCGCCAGACGCCCTGAGCTTCACGACGGGGCGGAAGCGGGTGGAGGTGCCTTCCGGCATCACGCCTGCTTCTGCCCTCGCATCACATCTGTTCCCCCACCCCCGAAAGGCGTCCGCATGCCCTGGCACCCCCGGAGTCTCGCCACAGCGCTGTGTGTCCTCTTGCTTCCCCTGTCCCCCGCCGCCCTCGCGCAGTCCACCAACGTGGCGCTCGGCAAGCCGGCCTCCGCGTCGTCCGTACATCCCATCGGTTATCCCGACACCTTCGGGCACGCCAAGGCGTTCAACGGCGTCTTCAACAGCCCGGATGACCGCTGGTGCTCGGGCGTCAATCCGCTGCCCTCGAATCCGGAGTGGTTGGAGGTGGACCTCCAGGCGCTGCACCGCGTGGACAGCCTCACCCTCTACTTCGGCAAGGACGACACGTTTGGCCGGATGGTGGACTTCGACATCCTCTACCGGGCGAGCAACACCGCCGACTACCAGTTGGTGCCAGGAGGCTCCATCACCGGCAACACCCTGCCGGGCCGGACCTTCACCTTCACCCAGCCCCTGGACGCGCGTTATCTGCGAGTGCAGTGCAAGCTGGGAGCGGACGACAACTACTGCCGCGTGCGCGAGTTCCTTGTCTTCGGAGCCCTGCAGGGCAACCAGCCTCCGTCCGCCTTCGCGGGCAATGACGTCTCCATCACCCTGCCCGTCAGCACCGCGCAGCTCCAGGGCTCGGCCAGCGACTCGGACGGAACCGTCACCGGTTACGCCTGGACGCAGGTCTCCGGCCCGACGACGGCCACGCTGTCATCACCCACCGCGCAGTCCCCGAGCGCCAGTGGCCTCTCGCAAGGCGTCTATGTGTTCAGGCTCACCGCCACGGACAACGGCGGGGCCACGGGCTCGGACACGGTGAGCGTCACGGTGCAGCCGGCGACACCCTCCGCGGACCCTCGCGCGGGCAAGCTCCACGTCTGGTCTCGGGGCAACAGCTACGACTCGGCCGTCTTCCTGCCCAAGGACTACGGCACCGTGCCCGGCAAGAAGTACCCGCTCGTGCTCTCCCTGCACGGCCGGGGCGGCACCACGTTGGACGAGAACCACACGCAGGTGGGGAGCAACCCGGAGGGCTTCATCCGACAGCTCATCCCAGGCAAGGCGTTGGTCGACACCTTCCCAGGCATCGTCGTCGCGCCCAACGGACCGAAGATCAAAGAGGCCATCGACACCTGGTGGCACGCCCCCGGCGTCCACGCACTGGTGCTGGAGGCCATCACCCTCTACGGCGCCGACCCGGAGCGCGTGACGATGACGGGCCTGTCGTCCGGCGCCGCGGGCGTGAATGACCAGATTGCCACGTACCGGAGCACGTATGCCGGCGCCATGCCTCAGGCGTACTTCCCGCCGTTCACGTCGCCCATCTGCTTGATGGAGGCCTTCCCCATCTGGGCCGCGGGCAACGAGGACGACGGCACGTTCGGCGCGTGGAACTGGACCAACCCCTGGGATGGCGTCCAGCCGCGCGTCCGCGCCTGCCCGGGCTACACGGGAGAGTTCCAGGTCACCGTGAATCCGACGGGTGGACACAGCGGCTGGGACATCTTCTGGAGCCGCTCCGACGCGCAGAACTGGCTCGTGAGCCAGGTGCGCAAGGCCCCCTGACCTCGTCGGCTGGCGCCCCTGGGTGTCCCCGGACGAAGCACGCTCCGGGGACACCTGGGTTCAACCCGCTACTGACGCAGGACGCGCTTGAGCTTGAAGGGCGAGGGGCTCTCGCTCATCGTGTAATAGCTCGCGCCGCTCGGGTCGTACTCGATGGCCTCGCCCTGCCCTTCCACGGTGTCCGTGAGGGTGACGGGCGCCGCCGCGAAGGCCGTCTCGAAGGCCGCTCCCGGCGCCGCGCGGAACTCATACACGGTCTTGTACGTGCGCAGGATGAAGCGGTTGGAGCACGGGTGGATGGCCGCGGACGTGGTGTAGGACCAGTTCGGCTGGTCCGGAACCACGGGCAGCTGGAGGTTGGACACGAAGATGAGCGTGGACTGCACACCCGGCGCCGGCAACGGATTGGGCATCTTGTACACCTTGCTCAACCCCGAGCCGGACTTGGTGATGATGTAGATGTCCGCGGTGACGGGGTGGACCATGATGGCCTCGGCGTCCTTGCCGCCATCCGGATACACGAAGGGGAACTGCTGCGCCGTCAAATCCCCGCTCGTCTGGCCCGCGCCGATGTTCGGCTCGGGGATGCGGTAGACGTAGAACGTGTTCGGAGGGATGGGCAGGCTCGCGCTCGAGCGGCCAATGTCTCCCATGTAGATGCAGAAGCCCGTGGGGCACGGCCCGGTGGCCACGTCTTCCCAGTCCTGCGGCGTCACGCCCGCCACCTTGAAGGAGCCCAGCGTGGCCGCGGTGGTGGTGCTGATGGCGACGATGTCGTTGACGTCCTCGTTGTGGACGTAGATGGCGCCCGGGGTGACGCGGCTGGCGGCCAGGCCCGACGGCTCGACGATGAGCGGCGCGGACACGTTGCCCATCAGCGTCCACGTCGTGGCGAAGGTGTCACCCACGGTGCACGTGGGCGCGTCCGCGGCCCGGAGAGCGACGACCTGCGCGATGTTGGTGTTGGGCAGCGTCGACACGCCGTTGAACGCGGGCTGCACGCCCGCCGCCCCCAGCTCCTTCCACGCCATGTCGAAGAGGATGCCCCGGTCCGAGGACTGCAGGCACGCCTCGAAGGCCTCGGTGAACCCCGTGGGAGGCGTCAGCGGGTCAACGGGGCACGTGGCGCCCGCCCACAGCTGCGAGCCGAACCACACCGCCAGCCCGTTCGCCGAGGTCGTGGTGATGGCCGGGCTGTCCATGGTCGCCAGGTTGCCGTTCTTCTGGCCGCTCTGCGCGTCGATGGGGTTGGTGGGGTTCGCGCCGGAGAACGCGGAGATGCTGCCGGCGACGTAGTAGGCGGCGTCGAAGGTGAACGCGTAGCTCGCCGGCTCCGAAGCCCCGGCGACCTTGTAGAAGACCCACGCCTTTATCTGCGACGCGCTCTGGTCCGAGCGAAGGAATGTCCAGCCCGCGGGCGCCGTCGCCACCGCCGCCACGTTGTTGCGGTTGCTGAGGCGCACCAGCAGCACGTCACCCGCGACGGTTCCCGCCGGCTTGGTGAGCGTCAGCGAGGTGACAGTCTTGCCCCAGGCCGTCGTGCTCGCCCGGTGGCTCACCGAGGACACCGCCTGCCGCGCGGCCCCCACCGACGCCGGAGCCTCCTCCGAGCTGCTCGGCGCGGACTCGGACTCCAGCGGCCCGCAGGCGCCCAACGCCAGCAATGAGACTGATACAACCCAACGTGAAACACCCTGACTGAAGACCTTCAATGTCATTCCAATCTCCCGAAGAGCAGCTCGGCGAGGCCGCCTCGCTATCGAGCCCTGCTATCTCAGGAAATGGGAAAAGATGGGAGAGACACGCTGAGAAAAACAGAAGTCTCAACAGCACATGTCAGCCATTGCTGAAAACTTCCACGGCAACCATCCGAGCGGAGGTATCTGATTCCGCCCGGATGGTTCGTTTCACCCTACGGCGCGACGTCCAGGAGGCCCACGCCACGCTGGGCCCACTCGGTGCCGGGCGCGGTGCGCAGGTCATCCACGGGCACGGGCAGGTGCTCCCACTGCGCGGAGTTGGCCGGAGGGGGCTTGTTGGTGTTCTGGACACGCGCCCGGTACAGCTGCCCGTCATGCATCACCAGCGCGCCCGCCGCGTACGTCATCTCGGGTGAGCCGGGCGCCAGGGTGGCCTTGTCCGTCCAGCGCTCCAACTGGCGCGTCGTGGTGCCAGCCGGAAGGCCCGTGTCGACGAACGTCAGCGCGGTGACGGCCCCATTCACGTTGCCGGTGGCCGTCACCGAGCCCACCGTCCCGCTGCCACCCGTCAGGCCGGAGATGAACCGGCGGCTGCCCTCCCAGCGGTTCTCCTTCAGGGTGATGGGGGCGGTAATCGTCCCCGCCTTGCTGAGCACGACGCCCGGGTCCGTGGCGGTCGGGTAGACGCCCTGGTAGCCGAACTCGAGCCCCCGGAAGGCATTGCGCTCCCAGTTGAACCGGGCCCCCGCGCCGACCGTGCCGCCGAACCAGATGCCCAGCGACAGCGTGTCCGCGAAGTAGTTGTCGGTGAACTCCACGTTGAGCGGCACGTCTCCAGTCTCCGGCTGCGCGAAGAAGTTGAGCAGCGCGCCGGCTCCGCCCACGAAGACGTTGTGGTGGAAGCGGATGGTGCCGCCGCGCACCTGGGCCTGGGAGTTGTTGTCCTGGTAGTTCGCGAAGGCCGCGCGCCAGTCGATGGCGCCGTAGGCGAACACGTTGTGGTGGACCTCCGTGCCGTCGCCCAGGTTCTGAATCTGGAGGGACTCCGTCCCGGTGCGCACCAGCCGGTTGTTGTAGACCTTCAGGTTGGAGCCCAGCGGCGTGGGCGCGCCCTGCGTGGAGCCGAAGTAGATGGCCTCGCTGGCGGTGTCATGGATGTAGAGGTCGTGCAGTTTGATGTCGTTGAGCGGCGACACCGTGCCGTCGCTGTTCTTCTCGCGGAGGATGCGCAGGCCCGCGAAGCCCGCGCGGGTGATTTCCAGATACTCCAGCTCGAAGCTGTGCGCCCCACCGATGCCCAGCCCCATGTGGCCGTCGCCCAGGAAGATGTCGTCGCTGAGGATGCCGTAGCGCTCCCGCGACGTCGCATATGCGCCACAGCGGTGCCCCGGAAAGTCCGCGTGGCCCGTGCCCGAGTCCGCGTCATAGCGGCCGGTGAGCACCCAGTTCGAGCCGCCACTCATGGCCCAGATGTAGCCCTGCGAGGACCCTGGATTGGGGCGGATGACCACCTGGCCCCCCGTGTTGGTGATGACCAGCGGGCGGCTCGCCTGACGGTGAGGCAGGTTGCCCAGGTTGATGAGCGTGTAGTTCCCCGCGGGGATGTAGAGCCGGTCCAGCGTGCTCCAGTTCGTGGACGGGAAGCGGGCCTGCACATCCGGGATGTACATCTCTCCGTTCGCGGAAGGCCCGGGCAGCGTGAGCGTGGTGCCGGGCGCACCGAAGCGGCCAAAGGGCTCGCACGCACCGGCGACGCCACCATCCCCCTGCGTGGAGCCACCATCCGTCGGGCCCGCGTCCGCCTGGAGGTCGGGCCCCTCATCCCCGGGTGAGTCGCCCGAGCACGCCGAGGTGAGGCAGGCCATCAGACACAGGACGCAGAGGCTCCGAAGCATGGTGCGGCTCCCGAGGGGAAGGAGCCGCCAAGCCTAGCCCGATTTCACAAGTGGTCCGCGCACCCCGCACGCGGACCTCCCGTCCGACTCTTGTCACACAATGACATCTTCAACGAAATAGCGGGTTTAGGTTCAGGCCACCTTGCCCACCAGGATGGAGTAGGGGCTGTGGGTGGGGATGATGCGGTCCAGCTTGAAGCCCCCCTCGGCGAACAGGGCATCGTATTGGACCTGCGTGCGCTCGCGCCCTCCGGCCAGCGACAGCATGACCAGGTCCATCACCATGGCCGGGTGCAGCTCCGGGCCCTCGGGCAACATCATCTCCATCACCAGCACTTCCGCGTGGGGCGGAGCCACCTGGCGAATCTGGCGGAGGATGGAGATGGCCTGCGGGTCCGCCCAGTCGTGGATGATGTTGCTCAGGATGTAGGCGTCGGCGCGGGGCAGCGGCCCCACGAAGAAGTCTCCCGCCTGCGTCTTCATGCGGGGGTGCGGCTGGGAGTTCTGCACCACGTCCGGCAGGTCGAACAGCGTGCCCTGGGAGCGAGGCGTGGCGTCGAGCACCGCCGCCAGGATGTGGCCCCGGCCGCCGGCGATGTCCGCGATGTGCTCATAGCGGTGGAACTCCATCGCCTGGAGCACCGCCGCGATGGCCATGTGCGACTTGCCCGTCATCGCCGCGTCGAAGACACGGGCGTCCTCCGGGTGGGCCCGCAGGTAGGGCCAGAGCCCGCCCGGCGTCACGGCCTCGCAGGCCGTCTGACCCGTCCGCGAGGACACGCCCAACGCTCCGGCCGAGCGCCAGTTGATGTCGTCTCCGAACATCAGCACCAGGGACTTCAGCGAGTGGGCGTGACTGGCCTTCAGGTGCTCGGAGTACTCGGTGTGGACCCAGCCGCCCCCGCGCCGCTCGAACACCCCGTGCGCCGCCAACAGCCGCATCATCCGGTGGAGCGAGTCGGCGTGCGCCCCCGTCGCCCGCGCCAGCTCCTCGCTGGTCATCGGTGTATTGCCCAGGACATCCGCGACTCCCAGCTGCGCGACGAGATGCAGACACCGTGGGGCGAAATATCCAGTGCTGAGATTGAAGATGAACGCCGGGGCTGGAAGCTGTTGCATGCGCGCTCCTGGTCAGCAGGGCTTGAATTGCCTGCAAAGTGAAATTCTAGCTGGACCCTGGAACGAAGCAGACACCCCCGCATACCGCCTTGCCTTCAATTGAACACAGCTGCTGTAGCCATACAGTCCAAAGCCTGACGTGACGCACCTGGCCGTGGCGCGACGAAGGACGGTGGAACTCTCGCCCTGGAGGGCATGACCCTGGAGGGCTGGGTGGGGAATGACAACACCGCCAGCCCTGGCGCGCGGGGCGACAGGGCTGGCGGCCTTGGACGGGAGGGATTAGCGCGTGGCGCGCGTGCGTCCCTGGGTGGCCTTGGGGCTGGTCGGGCCGGATGCGACGGCCGCCGCAACGCCGAAGACGACGTCGTCATTGTCGTCGTAGAGGCCGAAGGTGCAGCTCGACGCCGGGCTGGAGGCCTCGACGAATTGCGCCCGGAGGGCGTGCTGGCCCACGGTGCTGCCCACCGTGAAGGTGTGGCTGAACGTCCGCGCGCCGCTGCCCGTGCACGTCAGGCCGGCGACGAGCTGCGTCCACAGGGGGAAGCCCGACACGGGGGCGGTGTAGAGGTTCAGCCGGTCCGTGGCGTCGTAGCACCACACCGTCACGTCCACCTTGACCTGCTTGCCCGGGGTGATGGGTCCACCGTCCACGCTCTTGAGCACGACGCGGTCGATGCTCTCGTCGAAATGGTAGAAGCCGAAGGGGCCGTCCGGGCAACCATCGAGCGTGTTGGGCGTGTTGGGCTCGGCCGCCAGGAACTGGCTGCCCCGGCTGTTGACGAGCGTGCCGGTGTCACACCCGCAGCCCGTCCCGCATGCGGGCGTGCCGAGCGAGGCGTCATACGTGGCCAGCGCCGGAGAGGTGCAGGTGCCACCACCCGCCTGGGTGGTGAAGCTGAAGCCGGTGCTGTAGTTGCCAGCGCCGCAGGCATCCACCGCGCGGGCCCGCCAGAAGTACTGCGTGTTGGCGGTGAGCGCGGGCGTGACGCTCCACGTGCTGCTGGTGAGCGCCGTGGCCGAACGCACCACGTTGGAGAAGCCCGCGTCGGCCGCTACCTGCACCTCGTACGCGGTGGCGCCCGTGACATCGCTCCAGTCGAGCGCCGGGGCCAGCGCGACGTTGGCCGCCCCGTTGGCCGGGGTGGACAGCGTGGGCGCCGCGGCCGGCTGACACGTGGTGTCCGCGGTGGTGAAGCGGAAGGCCGTGCTGTACGCGCTGGTGCCGCAGCCGCTCACCGCGCGAACGCGCCAGAAGTACGGCGTGTTGGCCGTCAGCGCGGGGGTCACCGTCCACGTGCTGCTGGTGAGCGCAGTGGCGGAGCGCACCACGGTGCCGAACCCAGCGTCCGTGGCCACCTGCACCTCGTACGTGGTGGCGCCGGACACGTCCGCCCAGTCGAGCACGGGGGCCAGCGCGACGTTCGCCGCGCCATCCGCCGGCGTGGAGAGCGTGGCGGTGCCCGGCGGCGTGCAGGGGCCTCCGGCCGTCGCGCAGACACACGCGGCGGCGGGGCCGTAGCAGGCGGTGGAGCTGGCGGGGACGACGGAGTAGCAGTACTGCCGCCCGTTGGCGACCTCGGCATCCGTGTACGTGGTGCCGGAGACGGTGGCGACGCGCACCTTGCCGAAGTCACAGCCGGCGTAGCCGTCCGTCTTCATCACCCAGTACTCGCTCGCGCTGGGCACCGAGTTCCAGCTCAGCGCCACCTGGCCGTCGCTGGGGCTCGCCGTCGCGGTGGGCGCCGTCTTCGGGCCCGTCGCGCAGCCGCCGTTGGTGGGGGCGGGCGTGGAGCAGGCGATGCCGTGACGGTTGAAGGCCGCGTGGATGGCCGTCATGTGCGGCGTGCCGTCGTTCAGGTTGCCGTTGTCGTCATCCGCCGCCAGCCACTGCATGTAGCCATGGCTCGCGCCGCAGCCGTCGGACGTGCCCGCCGAGCAGTTGCAGGCGTGCCACGAGCCCACGTTGCCGCTGCCCTGGTAGAAAATCTTGTTGCCGATGATGAAGGCGGTGTTGGAGTCGTAGTTGAACGGCGCGGCCTGCAAATCGCGAGCGACCAGGTCCCACGCGGCCTGACGCACCGGCGCGGCGGCGCAGTGCACCTGCCGACCGCAGGGGCCCGTGCCGGAGGAGCAGCGCGAGCACACGAAGTTCTGCGGCGTGGCCGGCGTCTGGTTGACGTGCGCCAGGTAGTCCGCGTCGCGCACGCCCGAGCAGCGCGCGTTGCACCACGTCCCGCCCGCCTGCGCCTCGTTCTGGTTGTAGCCCGTGCCGTCCGGCGTCTTGCCGCAGCCCAGGTCCGTGGTGGCGAAGAAGCCGTAGCCCACGCACGAGGCCTGCAACCGGTAGATGGACGCGATGTCCGCGTACGCCTCGCTGGAGTTGGAGAGCGCGCCGCCGGAGTCGAAGTCGTCCATGCCGTGGCCCCACTCGTGGTCGAACACGGCGGCGATTTCGCCCGTGTTCCGGCAGCCTCCGCCGCTGCGGTAGAAGTTGACGGTGGAGCCGTTCCAGAAGGCGTTGCACGTGCTGTTGATGTTGACGTTCGCGGTGAGCTGCCCCTGCAGCCACGTGTTGCCCGGCAGCCAGCCGCGCCCCAGCTCCGCGATGCGGTTCAGCTCGTAGAAGGCCGAGCGCGAAGCCGGCGTGTTGCCCGCGCCGCCGCCACCCGTGGCGCAGTCATGCTGGCCGTTGGTGCCGCCCAGTTGGATGTTGCCGGTGGCCGAGGTGGTGCTCGGAGAGCCGCAGGTGTCGCTGACGCGCACATACTTGCCGGCCAGCGTCGTGGTGACGCTGCCGGAGCTGTAGTTGAGGACGCCGGCGCTGTCGGTGAAGTTGTTGGGCGCGGCCAGGCCCGTGTTCGCCCAGGGCATGGGCGAGTCGACCTGCATCGTCCCGCACGTCGTGTTGGACGGGCAGATTTCCGTGTTGCTCAGCGGGTAGATGCCGCCCTTGATGGTGGCATCCAGGTAGTGGTTGTCATCCTCCAGGGCGAGCACCTCGCCGGAGTGCGCGTCCACCGTCACCTTCCAGCGCTCCGTCTCCCCGGGGTTCTGGAAGCCATACGTCCAGACCAGCTGGTGGCGGTAGCCCTCGCCAAAGCCCGCGTCCGCGCGAGCCAGCGGGGCCATCTCCAGCGTGGGCGCCTGCCACAGCGTGCCCGGCGTCTCCAGGAGGCCGAAGCGCTCACCGCCCGCCGTCAGCGCCTGCTCGGGGCTCAGCGTGGGCCGCGTGGACGCGGTGACGTTGCTCCACGCCTCGGTGCCCAACAGGACGAGGTTGCCGTGGTTGATGGTGGCCACCAGCTGGCCGTGCCGCACAGGGATGCCATCCACCTGCTGCGGCACCCGCACGTGCCAGAGCACGTCGGTGACTCGCGTGACTTTCGGCTCGTCCAACTGCAACAGGTCCACGCCCAGCGCGGCCTGGTTGTCGTTGAGGAACTTGAAGAGGATGTCCGCGACGACGGCGGCATCCACCTCCCCCGTGGAGCGGCCGAGCTGCTGCTGGAGCGTGGACAGGCTCACCGTGTTGCCCACGCCCTTGCCGGGGATGAGCGGAATGGCGCCCTGGATGGCGGTGGGCGAGCCCGTCAGCGGGTCCAGGTACACGTGGAAGTCCCGCCCGTTGCGCGCGAAGAAGTCCTCCCAGACGCTCGGCCCCGCGCCCTTCAACTTCGAGCGGGCGTCCTCCAGGGAGATGTTGGAGACCGGCAGGTAGAGCTCCGGCTTGAAAAACGCCTGGCTCGCCAATGAGCTGGGTTGTGAGGGCTGGAGTGCCCACGCCAACGCGCTGCTACACAGCACGAGACAGGCTAGCCACTTCGACACGAGACGCATGCGGTCCTCCCGCGAGTCACGAATGACAGACACTCCCCCCTGGGAGCACCCGCTCAGTCGAGCCCGTGCGTTGTGACGAGGAAATCGCTACTTTCGAGAAGTGTCGGACCAGCCAGAACATCAATTGCCACGCGGAGCTAGACAGCCCACGGCTGAACAGTCACCAGGACTTCCAGTCTGACGTATCTAGGTGGGCGCGAAATCATCCATTGCACTGGAGTTGACGCTCCGCGCCGCGTTTGACGCGCTCCGCTCAGCCAGGGAAGAGCAGACGCGAGGACTGTTTCACCCACGCGCGCCGCGTCTCCAGCGTGCGGAAGTCCAGGAGGATGAGCTGGTCGAACACGCGCGGCATCATCGACATCAGCGACACCGAGGACCAGATTTGCGTGAGCGCCAGCCGGCGCCGCTCCTCCGTCAGGTGAGAGGTGTCCGGCGCGAGCTTGCCCGACAGCGCCTCCAGGAACGCGTTGAGCTCCCGGATGGCCGCGCCGTCGTAGCGCTGATGCACGAGCGCGTCGTGGAGGTGCGCGTGGGCGATTCGCGGGTAGCGCCCCACGTTGCCGATGACGTCCTCCAACAGCGTCTCGAAGGCCTCGCGGATGCCCAGCCCCTCGGCGCGCAACCGGTCGAAGTCCACCAGCACGTGGCCGAAGGCCTGCTCCAGCGTCGCCTCCAGCGCCTGGGCAATCAGCTTCTCCTTGCTGCGGAAGTAGTAGCTGATGGCCGCGCTGTTCACCTGCGCCTCACGCGCGATTTCCCGGATGCCCGTGGCGTCCAGACCGTCCCGCTCCAGGCAGACGATGGTCGCCCGGAGGATGCGCTCCCGGGCGTCCTGCTCCTTGGTTCCCATGTGCGCCAAACCCTTGAAACAACGGGACATTGAGCCCCGCGCTTGACGCCGGAGCCCGATTCAATCTATCGATTCAATCAACTGATTAATTCCGGAGATTGAATCCCATGAACAACCCAGGACGCGACAGTAGCGCAGGCGGACTCTCCCGACGAGGCGTGCTGGTGGGGACGGGGCTGTTCGTGGGCGGGGCCGCCGTCACCACGGGCTCTCGCCGGCTGATGGAGCCCGAGTCCACGGACGTCGTCGGCCTGAATCCCCGGAGCGACGCCTGGTACGACCTGCGGCTGTCGGGGGACGGGCTGATGGACAACCAGCTGCTCTGGTTCCTGGGGCATGCGACACACGGCCAGGCGGACGTGTCGGATGTGATGGAGACGGCCAAGCGGATGCGGCCCGGGGACGAGCGCAGTTGGTTCGAGGCGTGGCTCCAGACGGCGACGCGGGTGCATGGGCTCGCCACCACCGCGGAGTCCAAGGGTCACCGGCTGAGCGCGGGACAGGCGTATGCGCGGGCGGCGAACTACTACCGCGCGGCGACGATGCACTACACGGACACGGCGGACCCGAGGCTGCTCGAAGTCACGCGGACCTCGGCGGCCACGTTCGAGAAGTCCAACGCGTTGCTCGACTTCGACATCCAGCCGCTCGAGATTCCCTACGAGGGCACGAGCCTTCCGGCGTACTTCGTCCGCTCGCCTCACGCGAAGCCCAGCGCGCCTGTCCTGCTGCTGCACCAGGGGCTGCATGCGTGGCCGGAGGAGACGAAGTGGGTCTGGGAGGGGGCGCGAAAGCGGGGCTACCATGTGCTGATGTTCCATGGGCCGGGGCAAGGGCGCGCGCTGCGCGAGAAGGGCCTGAGCTTCCGGCCGGACTGGGAGAAGGCGGTGAGCCCCGTGGTGGACGCGGCCGAGCGCATCAGCGGCGTGGACCCGCGCCGCATCCTCCTGATGGGTTTGTCGTTTGGTGGAGCGCTGGCGCCCCGGGCGGCGGCGTTCGAGCCTCGGCTGGCCCTGTGTATCGCGAACCCCGGAGTGCTGAGCTGGTGGGAGTCGCATGCCGCGCACTTCAATCGCTTCCTGCCCGGGTCGCTGGCGTTGTTGAAGTCGCACCCGGAGGCGTTCGACGAGGCGATTCTCGGGCTCGCTTCACGCTGGCCCACGGCGAGCTACTGGCTGAAGGACGTCTTCTGGAAGCATGGGGCGAAGACGCCGTCGGAGCTGTTCCGCAAGCTGGAGGAGTTCACCAACGAGGCCATCGTCGAGCGCATCCGCTGCCCGGTGCTCATCATGGAGGGCGAGGCGGAGGATGTGTCGCCGGGGCAGTCGCGCAAGCTGTACGACGCGCTTCGCGGGCCCAAGCACCTGATGAACTTCACCCAGGCCGACGCCGCGCCCCTGCACTGTCAGGCGGCCTCCACCGCGCTCGCGGAAGAGCGGATGTTCGACTGGCTCGACGAGAACGTGTGAGCGTCCCATGACACCGCTTTCACTCGTGACAGTGCTCGGCGTCCTGCTCGCTTCCACACCCGAGGTCGTACCGGAGGCTCCGCCCCAGGCGCCCCTGGATGGGCGCGGGAAGTTCAGCGTCGTCCCCTTCGTCCTGCCCGCGTATCAACCGGAGACGAGCTTCCTGCTCGGGGGCGCGGGCTCGCTCGTGTACCAACCTCCGGAGGGCAGTGGCCGCAGGGAGTCCCAGGTGCTCCTGGCCGCGGCGGCGAGCGTGCGGGGACAGTTCACCGTGCTGCTCCAGCCGGATGTGTACTTCCTGGAGGACCGGCTCAACCTGACGGCGACGCTCAGCGCGGCGCGCTTTCCGGACCGGTTCTACGGCATGGGGGCGAACACACAGGTCGCCGACGAGGAGGACTTCACGCCCGTCTTCTTCGAGCTGGAGCTGAGCCCGAAGTGGCGAATCGCTCCCCGGCTGTACGTCGGGCCCACGCTGCGCGCGCAGCACGTGCGAATCACGAAGCGGACCGAGGACGGCGCGGTCCGGAACATGACGGGCGCCGAGGGCGGAGACACGCTCCAGCTGGGACTCACGGCGCTGTATGACTCGCGGGACAACACGCTGAATCCCACCACGGGCTTCCTGGGACGGCTGAACCTGCGCCGGGCGAGTGGGGCGTGGGGTTCTGATTACACGTTCGGACTCTTGCGCCTGGATGCCCGGCGCTACGTGTCACTGCCGTGGGGACAGCGGCACGTGCTCGCGTTCCAGGGACTGGTGGAGCTGAGAGGTGGCGAGCCGCCCTTCTATGACACGGGGAGGCTGGGCGGCATGGAGCTGAGCCGGGGTTATCTGGAGGGACGGTTCCGCGAGCGCCAGCACCTGGGAGCGCAGGTGGAGTACCGGGCGCCCCTGTTCTGGCGACTGGGAGGCGTGGCCTTCGCTTCGGCGGCGACAGTGGCGCGGAGCCTGAAGGACCTGGACACGGGAGACATCAAGCCCGCGGGCGGCGTGGGATTGCGCTTCGCTCCGCTCTCGGATGTCCCGGTGAACATCCGGCTCGATGTGGCCTATGGCTCGGAGCCGAGCTTCTATCTGAACATCGGCGAGGCGTTCTGAGCGTCGTTCGTCCCCTGCTCCCTTGCTTGCGCGGCGACGCGTCGGAACCTATGAGTGCGGGTATCACGCAGGTTCACGACGCCGTCCTCCCATGACGCTGAACGAAGCACAGCAGAGCATCTGTCATCGAGCAGGGGCCGAGTTCTCGCCCATCCCAGCCGGCACGCGAGTGGCCATCGCACGAAACCTGCGGTCCGGGGCCATGCCGATATACGGCGTGCGGTACAGCACCCAGCCGGGCGGTGTCGGCTGGTTCTTCTGGGCGGGAGAAGGGGAGCTCAGTACCGATGTGGACTACTTCCAGGCGCTGCACGTCGAGCACCTGGAGGAGTGGTGTCCTCTGGTGTTGCCCTACCTTGCCCTTCCACCTGGGTGGCGCTTCCTGACCGATGGCGAGGTTGATGACGTGTGGTTTGACCAGGCCGTCCTGGACCGACCCATTCCCTGACTACGCTGGGAGTGCCGCTGACGAGACGTCCGCGTGGCGCCGGGTGGAGGCCCAACTCGACAGGCCCACTTCGTCCCGGATTTCCCGGCACGCGTCGACGACGTGGTCGAGGTCGTCCTGGCTCAGCTCGCTGTGAACGGAGAGGCGCACGAGCGAGTGCTTCACGGGCGTGGCCGGGTCGCAGAACACCGAGCCGAAGATGCCCCGCGCTTCCAGCGCGTCCTTGAGGCGCAGTGTTCGAGCCTCCAGACCGGATTGCAGGGCGAGAATCTGCGCCGTGCCACCGTCCAGGTCGTAGCCCAGTTCTTCCAGACGCGCGCGCAGGGACGCGGCATTCAGGTGCAGCCGCTGACGACGTGCGTCCGCGTCGCGGATGAGGTCCAGCGCCGCCAGCAACGCCGCGATGTCGTGTGGCAGTACGGCGGAGCTGAAGACGGCGGGGCCCGAGGTCATCTCGAAGTAGCGCTCGAAGCCGCGCATGCAGGCGACGAAGCCAGCACGTCCGACGAAGGCCTTTGACAGGCTCGCGGTCCGGAAGTGGACGTGCTCCAGCAGCCCCTGCCCCACCACCATCCCCGCGCCACGGGGCCCGTGCGTGCCCAAGGAGTGGGATTCATCCACCAGCAACACGCAGCCGTGCCGTGAGGCGAGCTCCGCCACGTCCGCGAGCGGGCAGACGGAACCGTTCGTGCTGTAGACCGAGTCCACCGCGATGACACCGGGGCCCAAGCGCGTGATGCGCCGTCGCAGGTCATCGACGTCGTTGTGACGAAAGGGCACGGCGGTGGCGCCAGCGCTCCGGATTCCTCTCCAGAGAGACACGTGCGCCATCCGGTCGATGTAGACAGGCACCTGCTCGTCCGCCAGACACTCCAGCAGGCCCACATTCGCACAGTAACCGGACTGGCACAGGATGCCTGACTCCGCGCGAAGCAACGCGGCGAGCCGCTGCTCCAAGGTGTGCCGAGGGTGCTCCCCACGCTGGAACACACCCGACATCATCGCGCCCAGCCCTTCCCGGGACACGGCCTCCATCGCCGCCTGGGCGAGCCGGGGGTGTTTCGAGAGGGAGAGATAGTCATTGCCGTTGAGCAGGATGGCTCCTGGCCCGGGGGACAGACCGTCGAGGATGTGTCGCGGTGACTCCCAGCGCTGAATCCGCTTCTCGAAGTCGTGGAGCTTGCGCTGCAAGAAGCCAGGAACTGGAGGGCTGACGCCTTCCGTCGCCTTCGCCTCGGGTGCATGGTCTGTCATGGCACCGGAGAGAGGTTCGACTCTGGCGATGTGACGCAGACAGCCCGAGGACACTCACTTCCGCGAACGCGCGCGGAGCGAGGAGTGGAGCACTCGCTGGGATGTTCCGCCCCTGTCCGCTGCCAGCCGAGGGGGGCGCCCTTAAACTTCCGTGAACGACACTCCGGTGGCTCCGCCGCGCTCCAGTGCCTCCTTGATGGTGTCGGAAACGATGAGCGCAACGGTCCATCCCCAGGTACGAAACACATGGGCGTCATCGACTTTCGCGATGTTGATTCGCAGCCCATCCACGTCGCGATACTCCCCGGTCTTCTCAGGTCGTCCATCTTCCGGGAGCCAGAGCTCCACCTCCCGCGATGCCTTGTCGTCGATGCACTGTATCGTCTGGGTTGCGACCAGGATGCAGTACTGGTCGGGCTGCCCCTCTATCTCCACCGGGAAGACCTGGACAGCCGATGGGGCCAGCTCCAGGAAGACAGAAGCGACCCGGATGTGAACCACGGGGATGGCAAGGCCCGTCAAGGTGAAGTCGAGCGCCTTCCCAGCGCGCGCCACGGGGAGTTGCAGACGGCCCGGCGCGGGAATGGGTGTCCCATTCGTGAAGCGCCAAGGGTCCACTTCCTGCCCGCTCGAATCGGTGGGACTCCGGAGATGCCAGCGCCCTGGCACGGCAACGTCGTCGGTCAACCGGAAGTATCTCTTGAGCATCGTGATGAACCTTGCGTCATTCTCGCCGAGTCACCAGCGCGTTCAAGCGAGTACCTGGTGTGCCGATCTGCCGTGCCAGCCTCTTGAGCTCCTCGGTCAGGGCATCGCGGCATCGCAGCATCGTTCCGCACCCCCGCATCGCACCCTGGAGCCGGTCAAGAATCCGTTGGTGGTATTCCTCGGGATGAGGGCCCTTGTGCCCAGCGACCCGCACGATGTTGGCGGGGTCGTTCAGCGACATCCCCGCCTGGTCGAAGACTTCTTGAAACTTGGGCGACCAGGGCCCGTCGTTGTAGGTCGCCTCCCACCACTTGTCCGTGGCGATGTGGTGGTCGTGCCCCTTCGCATCCACCGGGCCCACGACCGCTCCACCCAGCCCCTGCGCCGTCGCGGACACCGCGTCGGCGGCAACCGCCAGGGTGACGACCTCGCCCACCACCGCCACGGCCCGCACTTCCCCCACGGCCGACAGGACGACTCCCGCCTGGGATGCAGCCTGCACGGACGCTTGCGCCGAGCCGGGCAGCATCGGCACCTTCCCCGCGAAGCCCGCCGCTGTGTTCCCGATGGCCACCGTCGCGAGCAACGCGAAGGCTCGCGCCGCATCCCGGCCCATCACCTTGCCGTACCGCTCGCCAACCACCCGCAGCTCATCGAACGTCCGAGCCCGGTCCGCCTCCTCCATCAACCGCGTGAAGCCCGTCGTCAGGCTCCAGAACGTGTCCACGCCCAGGTAGGCAATGAGCGTCGCCGTCATCACCGCCGCCAGCCCCTTGCTCACTGGCTCCGGCACCGTCCAGAGAATCAGGTACATCGTCCCCGTCCACATCGCCGCCGCCACCATCGCGCTCGGGTCGGCCATGTCCTGGAACGCCTCCAACATCTCTTCGAGCACCGCCCCATGCGCGAGCGCCATGGCCAGCGCGTAGCGGCCATCCCCTTCCAGCCGCGTGCCATCCACCAACGCCTGGAGACAGTCGCCACGCCTCCCTGTCCGCTCGCACCACTCCAGATAGGCGCGCGTCATGGCCCGCTCCGTCTCGGTGGCCTCCACCTCCAGGTGCGCACCCGACTCCAGCGGCGTCACGCGACGGGTGCGCGCATCGAATCGGTACTCACCTCCTCGCGCACCCATCTCGAAAAGGCGGCGCGCCGCCTCCTGGGCCTTCACGGGAAGACGAACTCCTCGCCCCTCAAGACCCATGGCCCGCATGAACTCGTCTTCGTCCAACGCGACAGGCGCGGAGTCAGCGGCGCGTGGAGTGAATGCGATGACCTCGCCGCTCCCCGTCTCCAAGCGCACACCACGCGTCGTGGCACACCCCGTCAGCAGCGACACGAGCAACAACACGACAGCGCAAGGCAGCCTCATCTGACACGCTCCCCGCAGAGGCCCCGGGCTCCGGACACAAACAAGTACACGGGGGCAACGGCGATGAAGCGTAGCACTCAAGGCGGACAACGGAGTCCACCCCACCCCTTGGGCGACAACGACCCGCTGCGCGCGCGGTGCAAACCATTGCACCCGCCAAGAGCATCCGATTCGCGACGGCAGGCTCCCTCCAGGGCGCCTGTCCTTCCTAGACGCTCGGAACCGCTTCCGGAGGCGTCAGGGGGCGCGGGTTCGCGCGCTCGCGTCCCAGCAGCAGCACCCCGCAAAGGGTGCCAATCACCAGCTCGGCGACCATCGCCGCCACCAGCTCGGGCGCGGGCGCGCCATCCAACACCAGGCTTAGGACTCGCGACACGCCATAGGACAAGTAGAGCGTCGTCGACACCACCAGCGAGGTGAAGGTCATTCGAGGCCAGAGGGCCCCGGCCATGATCAACAGTCCGCAGGCCAGCAACGCCCCGCCCGGAGCACGCACCTCGCTCAGCAAGCTGACCTGGCCGCCAAGGTCGATGCCACTCCAGCCATGGAAGACCTTGGGGATGAACAACAGGGGCGTGCCAATCAGACTCCCACTGACGCCCGCGACCAGGAGCACCGTCTTCGTCACTCTGTTCCGCATCGCCGTCCTCGCTTGACACCGTGTCAATTGACTCGACAGTGATTATTCGCGACTTTACATCATGTCAAGTGAATCACCCGAGACGCGGACCCGCATCCTCGCGGCCGCGCTGCACCTGTTGGAGACCGGCCAGGGCCAGGCGGTCCGGATGAGTGACATCGCTCGGAAGGCCGGGCTCAGCCGGCAGGCCGTCTATCTGCATTTCGGCACGCGGGCGGCCCTGCTGATCGCCACCACGCTCTATCTGGACGAACTCAAGGACGTGCGGGCGCGCCTTGTCCCCAGCCGCACCGCCCGAAGCGGCGTCGAGCGCCTGGACGCCTATGTCGGAGCCTGGGCCGACTACATCCCGGAGATTCGCGGCGTGGCCAAGGCGCTGATGGCCATGAGCGACACCGACGAAGAGGCCGCCGCGGCGTGGCGCAAGCGCATGGAGGACATGCGCGAAGGCTGCGCCGCCGCCGTCGCCGCGCTCCGCGCCGATGGCACCCTCTCACCCGACTTCACACCGGGCGAGGCCACCGACCTGCTCTGGACGCTGCTGTCGGTACGGAACTGGGAGCACCTCACCCTCGAGCGCGGCTACGCACAGCCACGCTACAAGGACCTGCTGCTGCGCACCGCGCGGCGCCTCCTGGTCCGCGCCCCACGCTCCGCCACCTGAGCCGCGGCCAGGGCCGCACGCACCACGACCCGCTGCTCACCCGCGCCACCCGCTGCGCGCTGTGCAATCCATTGCACGCCTCCCTCCCACGGTCCGCAGGCGGGGAGCGCGAGGTACACCGGTTGCAATCCCGCGAGTCCATGTCCACGCGCCTCTCCCTTCTCGTCCTGGTGTTTCTCGGGGCCCCCTTGTCCGCGCGGGCCGATCCCTACCTCCCCAACAACGAGCGCTGGTTCACCATTGGCCCGCTGCTCAGCGCGACACCGCTTTCGAGCAAGCCCAAGCTGGGCCTGGGCGTGGAGACCACCTTCAACGTCCTGGACGGCATCACCGCCCTGGGCGTCTTCGGCCAGGCCCAGTGGATGACGGAGGGCCACGCCCGCCTCGGCGCGGGCATCCAGGGCACCCTGGTCTTCGGTGGCGTCGAGCTCGGGGTGATGCACGAGACGGGCACCCGCGAGCACCTGCCCACCACCGGCCTGCACATCGCGCCCTTCGTGACGTTCGTCTTCGGCTCGGTGGGCGTGCGCTTCGGCATCCCCCTCTCCGAGCCAGGCGCCGCCGGCCCCGGCCTGCCCGGACGCACCCGGCACGGCCGTGAGGTGGGACTCGTCCTGACAGCCAAGATTCCGGCGAAGTGGACCTCGAAGGGCACCCTGGAGCCCATGTTCCCCTGGGACTAGGCCCCTCCCCCCTCGGGGCCCCTTCCCTCCCAGGCTCGCGGTGCTATCAAGCACGGCACCATGCCTGAGACAGCGCCCGCCCCCCTGTTCGACGCCGTGCCCGCGGAGATGGACTTCCCGGCCGAGGAGCGCCGCATCCTCGCCTTCTGGAAGGACCGCCGCATCTTCGAGCGCTCGCTCGAGGCACGCGAAGGCGCCAAGAGCTTCGTCTTCTACGAGGGCCCGCCCACCGCCAACGGCCTGCCCCACAACGGCCACGTCCTCACCCGCGTCATCAAGGACCTGTTCCCCCGCTACCAGACGATGCGCGGCCACTACGTCCCCCGCAAGGCCGGCTGGGACACCCACGGCCTGCCCGTGGAAGTGGAGGTGGAGAAGGAGCTGCGCATCCACGGCAAGGCGGAAATCGAGCGCTACGGCGTGGAGCCCTTCACCGAGCGCTGCATCGAGTCCGTCTTTCGCTACACCTCCGAATGGGAGCGGCTCACCGAGCGCATCGGCTTCTGGGTGGACCTGAACCAGGCCTATGTCACCTACCACCGGGGCTTCGTGGAGAGCGTGTGGTGGGCGCTCGCCGAACTGCACAAGAAGGGCCTGCTCTACCAGGGCCACAAAGTGGTGTGGTGGTGGCCCCAGGGCGGCACCGCGCTCAGCTCCGCCGAGGTAGGCCTGGGCTACAAGACGGTGGACGACCCGAGCGTCTACGTCACCTTCCCCCTGCGCGACGCGCCGGACACCTCGCTGCTCGTGTGGACGACCACCCCGTGGACGCTGCCGTCCAACATGTACGCGGCCGTCAACCCGGGCGTGGACTACGTCACCGTGGACGCCGGCGACCGCAAGCTCATCATCGCCGCCGCGCTGCGCGAGGAGCTGGCCAAGAAGCTCAAGAAGGACCTGCCCATCCTCGCCACCCAGCCGGGCAGCGCGCTGGTGGGCCAGCGCTACCTGCCGCCCTTCGACACGTACTTCGCCAGCGAAGGTGACACGCGCCTGAAGCTGCGCGACGGCGGAGACGACACCCGCGCCTGGCGCGTGCTGGGCGCGGACTTCGTGACGCTCAACACGGGCACGGGCATCGTCCACATCGCCCCCGCCTTCGGCGAGGACGACTACGACGCGTTCCGCAAGGACCGCGCGCGATTCCTCCAGCCGGAGGCGATGGAGCTGTTCTGCGCCGTCAAGCCGGACGGCACCTTCTCCGAGGAAGTCCCGCTCGTCGCCGGGCGCTTCGTGAAGGACGCGGACAAGGACATCCAGCGCAACCTCAAGGAGCGCGGGCTCTTGCTCGTCACCGAGCAGTACAAGCACGAGTACCCCTTCTGCTGGCGCGCGGACGACGACCCGCTCATCCAGTACGCCCGCCCCGCCTGGTACATCCGCACCACCGCGGTGAAGGACCGCGCCATCGAGAACAACCGCGCCGTCAACTGGGTGCCCGAGCACATCAAGGAAGGCCGCTTCGGCGACTTCCTGGCCAACAACGTGGACTGGGCCCTGTCGCGCGAGCGCTACTGGGGCACCGCGCTGCCGCTCTGGATTCACTCGGAGACGGGCGAGGTGGAGGCCGTGCCTTCCCTCCAGGCCCTGCGTGACAAGCCCGGCAGCAACCTGGCCGCCGTGGAGGCGGAGCTGGCGGCGTTCCTCGCCAGCAAGCCGCACGAGGCCAACGCGAAGCACCTCATCGTCCACAAGCCGTGGATCGACAAGGTGACGTACGAGAAGCCGGGCTCCCCGGGCCGCTTCAACCGCGTGCCCGAAGTCGTGGACGTGTGGTTCGACTCCGGCTGCATGCCCTTCGCGCAGTGGGGCTTCCCTCACGCGCCCGGCTCGCACGAGCTGTTCAACCGCGCCTTCCCCGCCGACTTCATCTCCGAGGCCATCGACCAGACGCGTGGCTGGTTCTACTCGCTGCTCATGGTGAGCACGCTCGTCTTCGACGAGGAGACGCAGGCCCGTCTGGGATTGACGCCCCAGCGCGAATGGCCGCACCCGTACAAGAGCTGCATCGTGCTGGGCCACGTCTCCGACAAGGAGGGCCGCAAGGAGTCCAAGTCCAAGGGCAACTACACGCCGCCCGAAATCATCCTCGACGAAGTGCGCATGGACTTCGCGGTGCTGTCCGCCACGGAGGCGGGCGCGCCGGCGGAGGCGGGCGTGGCGCTCATCGCGCGTGAGGACCTGGAGGGCCTGGACCTGCAGGAAGGCGCCAAGGTGCAGTTGTTCCGCCCGGACAGGCCGGACGTCTCCATCTCCGCGACGGTGAAGGCACACAAGAAGCTCAAGCGCCGCGTGGTGCTGCTGGCGCCCTCGGAGCTGCAGGCGCTCGGCGTGGCGCCGTCCGCGAAGGGCGCGGGCGTCATGCCGGTGGAGGTGCCTCGCCTGGCGCCTTCCGAGCGCGTGACGGTGAAGGACCCCGCCGCCAAGGCTCCCGGCGCGGATGCGTTCCGCTGGTTCTTCTACGCGGCGAGCCCCACCTGGTCCAACACGCGCCACTCCCTGGCGAACGTGCGGCTGTTGCAGAAGGACTTCCAGGTCAAGCTGCGCAACGTCTACTCGTTCTTCACCATCTACGCGAACATCGACGGCTTCAATCCGGCGCAAGGCAACCCGGACGCGACAGAGGCTCCGTGGGAGGCCGTGCGCAAGAGCCACGGCTGGCGCGAGGTGAAGGCCCGGCCGCTGCTGGACCGCTGGATTCTGTCGGAAGTCCAGCTGGCGCTGCGCCACGTGGAGAAGTGCCTGGACACCTATCAGGTGTACGACGCGGCCCAGCGCATGGTGGCGCTGGTGGACGCGCTGTCCAACTGGTACCTGCGCCGCAGCCGCGAGCGCTTCTGGAAGCCGGGCTTCGAGCAGGACAAGCGCGACGCGTACTTCACCCTCTACGAAGCGCTCACCACCATCACCGCCCTGGCCGCGCCCTTCGTCCCGTTCTTCTCCGACGAGATGTGGGGCAACCTGGTGCGCAAGGCCTGGCCCCAGACGCAGCCGGAGAGCGTGCACCTGGCCTCCTTCCCTCGCGCCGACGCCAGCCTCATCGACGACGAGCTGGCGGTGGACATGGCCGCCCTGCGCGAGCTGGTGTCCCCGGGGCTCAAGGTCCGCACGGACAACAAGCTCAAGGTGCGTCAGCCCCTGGCCCGCGCGGACATCATCCTCGCGCGCAAGGAGATGACGGACCGGCTGGCCGTCTACAAGGACCTGCTCGCCGAGGAGCTGAACGTCCATGAGGTGCGCTTCGTGGAGCAGGGCAGCCCGGACGCGGACGTGGTGCGCTTCCGCGTGCGTCCCAACCTGCGCGCGGTGGGCGGACGGCTCGGCGCCAAGCTGGCGCCGGTGCGCAAGGCGTTCGACACCGGAGACGGCCGCGCGCTGCATCGGGAGCTGCTCCAGACGGGGCAGGTGGCCATCCAGCTCGCGGGCGAGACGCTGGTGTTCTCCGGCGAGGACCTGGAGACGCTGGTGGAGGCCAACCCCGGCTTCGCGGCCGCGGGCACGGGCGCGGGCGTGGTGGTGCTCCACACCGAGCTGACGGAGGCGCTCGTCGATGAGGGCCTCGTGCGCGAGCTGCTGGCGCGCGTGCAGGGCGCTCGCAAGGACATGGAGCTGGGCTACACGGACCGCATCCGCCTCTGGGTGGACGGTGACGCGCGGGTGAAGCGCGTCACGGAAGAAGGCCGCGAGCTGATTGCCCGGGAGACGCTGGCCGACTCCATCAACGTGGGGCCCGAGGGCCTCACGGGACAGGAAGAAGAGGTCAACCTCAACGGCCTGCCCGCGCGACTGCGCGTGGAGCGCGCCTGAGGTCGCTCATCCCCGCCCGGTCGACCACCGACTGAGCAGGAGGGACGCCAGGGGTTGAAGCAATCCCTGGCGTCGTCTCACCGGACCAGCAGCAGCAGGAACACGCCCAGGAACAGCAGCAGCGCGAGGCCCACATGGCTCAGCTGACTCAGGCCCTCCTCGGCGTTCTCAAAGTCGTCGAGCGAGGCTCGCCGGAACCGCGCGAACCGGCTCGGCGGGCCTTCACCGACGTGTTCCTGCTCGGGCGGCTCGCGGTCCGCGCCCGCCGTCAGCCGCCGCCAGCCCGGAAGCAGCACCCGCGCCACTGGCCAGAGCACGTCGCCGGGCGGAATCTCCGGCACGCGCCAGGAGCGCCACCGACGCGAGCGCCACACCAGCCCCGTCAGCAGCACGCCGGCGACGACGGGCCACGCCGCCGAGACGAGGCTCTTCGACTCGAGCAGGTGCGGCAGCTCCTCGCGCCCCACGGGCGGCCAGAGGAGCAGCGCCGTGTCGACGACGAGCAGCAGGACCCACGCGAGCAACATCCCCCCTGCCCCGGGTGAGCCCTGCTCGGGGGCCTTGGGGACGGTTCGTTCCAGGAAGCGCGCCATGATGAGCGTGCTGCCCACGGCCGCCAGGGAGAGCAGCGTCGGCAGGGCCTCCGACGCGTGCGCGGCGGCCTCCGCGGACTTCAGCGCGAGCTTCGCCAGGGCCCCGCTCGTCAGCGGCGCGCCCGCGATTTCCAGCGCGGACCAGGTCAGCCCCACCAACACCAGCACACCCCTCCAGCCCTTGCGGCCCGTCGCGGGCAGCAGGCCCGTGCCCAGGAACAACAACCCCTTCGCCAGGGAGTGATGCACCGCATAGACGAGCACCGCGCCGATGAGCACGGGAGCCGCCTCCGGGGCCCCCAGCGCGAGCCCCACCGCCAGCGTGAGGAAGCCCATCTGGCTGATGCTGGAGTAGGCCAGCACCGTCTTCGCCTCGCGCTGCGTGAGGCCCACCGCGACACCGTAGAACGCGGCCGTCAGCCCCGCCGCCACGCACACGGTGCCCAGCGTGGGGAGGCTCGCATGCCCCAGCGGCAGGAAGCGCAGCCAGCCCAGCACGCCGACCTTGATGATGGTGCCGCTGAGCACGGCGCTGCCCGGGGCGGGCGCGACGGGATGGGCCAGGGGCAGCCACATGTGCAGCAGCAGGGCGCCCACCTTGACGCCAAAGCCGCCCAGAATCAGCACGCAGATGACTTCGCGGGAGGACGACTCCGCCACCACGCGCGGCACCTCGGCGAGCGACAGGTTGATGCGCGTGCCCACCGTGAGGAAGAAGGCCGCGAGCAGCAACACCTCTCCCAGCAGGGCCATGATGATGTAGACGCGGCCCGCCCGCGCCGCCGCCTCGGTGCGCTCGTGGACGACGAGTCCGTATGCGCAGAACGTCATCATCGCGAAGAACAGATAGAAGCTCGCCACGTCCTGCGCGAGCACCGCGCCCACGTTCCCCGCGAGCGTCGCCAGGAAGAAGCCCCAGAACGAGGCCCGGTGCGAGTCCTCGCGCAGATACCCTCGCGCGAAGAGGCCGGAGAAGAGCCACAGAATCCCGGTGAAGAGCAGGTACGTCCGCGTCACCTCGTCCGGCGCATACAGCCGCATCCCCAGCAGCACCGGCTTCCAGTGGACGGACACCCCCGTCCCCAGGCCCAGCCCGAGCGCCGGGAGCGCGGCCCACGGCGCCAGCGCCATGCCGACGCCCCGAAGCGCGGGAATCATCACCGCCACCGTGAGCACCAACGGCACGCACAGGGCCGCGATGACGGCGAGCGAGGCGAGGTCATGGCCACTCACGGACGGAACTCCCGCTCGGTGATGAGCCGCGTCCAACCCAGCGGGCTGAGCTCCGCTCCGGCGAAGAGTCCCGCTGCGAGCGACAACACCGCCGTGGCCACCGTGGGCAGCAACAGGAGCAACCCAATCTCCCACCCCCGGGTGCTCGGCTTCCATTCCTCGCGCGGGGCCTGGAACCACGCGGAGTAGACGATGGGTAGGAAGTAGCCCGCGTTGAGCAGGCTGCTCGTCAGCAGCACCACCACCAGCCAGGGCTGATGCGCCTCCAGCGCGCCGATTCCCAGGTACCACTTCGAGATGAACCCGGCGACGGGGGGAATGCCAATCATCCCCAGCGCGGCGATGGTGAAGGCCCCCGTGGTGAGCGGCATCCGCCGCCCTACCCCGCGCAGCTCACTCACCCGGTGCACGTGCAGCTCCTCGGCGAAGTTCCCCGCGCAGAAGAACAGGGTGATTTTCATCACCCCCTGATGCACCAGGTGCACCAGCCCACCAATGGTGGACGCCGTCCCGAAGATGGAGATGCCCAGCACGATGTACGCGACCTGGCTCACCGTGGAGTAGGCCAGCCGCTTCTTCAAGTCCCCCTGCTGGAGCGCCCGCACCGAGCCGTAGAGGATGGTGATGGCGGCGACGATGGCCAGCGGCTGCATCACCCCCAGGTCATGCACCAGGTAGACGCCATACACGTCGTAGATGATGCGGGTGATGCCGAAGGCCCCCGCCTTCACTACCGCGACGGCATGCAGCAGCGCGCTGACCGGAGCGGGCGCCACCATCGCCACCGGCAGCCAACCATGGAGCGGCACCAGCGCCGTCTTCACCCCGAGCCCGGCTATCAGCAGCACGAAAGCCACCACCAGCTCGGTGCGGTGTGACGCGACGGCGCCCAGCGCGCCTCGCTCGGTGAACTCCACCGAGCCCGTGAGCGAGTAGAGCAGCACCACGCCCGCAAGCAGCAGCGTGGCCCCGCTCAGCGTGTAGCGCAGGTAGACGTTGCCCGCGCGGAGCGCCTCGGGCGTTCCCCGGTGGATGACCAGCGGGTACGTCGACAGCGTGAGCATCTCGTAGAACAGGAAGAAGGTGAGCAGGTTGCCCGCGAGCGCGATGCCCATCGTCGACGCGACACACAGCGAGAAGAAGCCGAAGAACCGGCTGCGGTGGTCCGTCCCCTCCAGGTAACCCACCGCGTAGATGGTCGTCACGAACCAGAGCACCGCGGACAGGGTGATGAAGAGCAGGCTGAAGGAGTCCGCCCTCAGCACCAGGTCCGCCTTGGGAAAGAAGGGCAGCCGCGTCTCGTACTGGCGCCCCTGGAACACGCCCCAGGCCATGACCGCGGTGAGCAGCAGCTTGGTCACCGCCGCGAGCAGGTTGAGCACCGTGCGCGTGCGCCGCTGCTCTTCGGCGAGCAGGAAGATGATGAGCCCCGGCAACAGCGAGCTGAGCAGCACGGACAGCGGCAGCCAGGTGTTCATCATCTCGACGCACCGACGGCCAGCAGGTCCAACGGGAACCAGGGCACCAGTCCCAGCACCAGCGCGATGAGCGCGAGCGCGAGCGGCGCCAGCTCGTTCCCCAGGGGAATGGAGCGCACGGTGACCCCCGGAGGCAGCGGCAGGAACGAGCCCCGGAGGATGCGAAAGACATACGCCGCCGTCAGCAGACTGCCTCCCAGCAGCACCAGCGCCCACCACCACTGCTGTGTGCCGATGGACTCATTCAACAGGAGCCACTTCGCGATGAACCCTCCACTGGGCGGAATGCCAATCAGGCTGATGCCACCCAACGCCATCGCCAGGAACGTGAAGGGCATCCGGTAGGCCAGGCCCTGGACGCCCCCCATCGAGGTGATGCCCACCGCCTGATGGATGTTGCCCACCGCCACGAACATGGACGCCTTGGCGGCCGCGTGGGAGACGACCAGATAGATGACCCCCGCGCGGGCCCCACTGGTCGCCATGGGGAAGACGAGGAACATGTAGCCAATCTGCGCGACGCTCGAATAGGAGACCACCCGCTTGAGCTGCGTCTGGCTCAGCGCCAGGACCGAGCCCCACAGCACCGCCACCGCTCCGAGCAGGCCCAACATCTGCCCCACCTCCGCGTCCAGGACGGGCGCGAAGACCTCCAGCCACAGCCGCAAGAGGACGTAGAAGGAGCCCTTCGAGATGAGCGCCGACAGGAGCGCGGTGACGGGCGTGGGCGCGCCCGTGTACGTCGGTGGCAACCAGATGTGGAGCGGAAACAGGGGCGTCTTGAGACACAGCCCCACCGTCACCAACCCCGCGGCCACCCACGTCACCGGCCCCGCCTGCACGCGCTGGGCGAGCATCCCCACATCCAGCGTCGCATAGGCGCCGTACAGGAGCGCGATGCCCAGCAGGTAGCAAAGCGAGCCCGGCATCGCGAAGAGCAGGTAGCGCAGGCCCGCGTCGAGCCCTGGCAAATCCCTGCGCACCACGATGAGAGACACCGCGCCCAGCGTCGTCAGCTCCAGCGTGACGTAGAGGTTGAAGGCATCCGCCGACAACACCAGCGCGTTGAGCGCGCACCAGATGAACAGCCACAGCGGGAGGAACTCCCGGTCCTCTCGGTCCCCCAGGTGGTCCAAGGCGTGGACGCTGATGAGCGGCCCCACCACCGCGATGGTCAGCAGCATCAGGGCGGCGAGCCCGTCCGCGCGCCACTCGATGCCCAGCGGTGCGCCCCACCCTCCCAATTGCTGGCGAAGCACTCCCTGCGTGGAGACCTCCCAGGCCACCAGCGATGACGCGATGAGCGTGGCCACGGAGGCCACGCCCGCGACCAGGCGCACCCCCGCGCGCCCCACCAGCAGCGCCAGCACCGCACCCATCAGCGGAAGCGCGACGGGCCACGCCATCAAGGCCGTGTCCGCCATCATGGACCTTCTCCGCCGGGGCCTGGCGGTCGCTCGGAAGCCCGTGCCTCCTGGGCGCGGAGCCGGGCCATGCGTCGAGCCAGGGCCACGCCCAGCGCCGTCGAGCTCACCGACACGACGATGCCCGTGAGCACCAGCGCGTGGGGCACGGGGTCCGGCACGCCCGACGGCGCGCGCCGTGCCAGGGCGACCAGGACAATCAACACCCCGGAGCCCGCGATGTTCGAGGCGAGGATGCGCTTCACCACGTGCTGATGGGAGAAGAGCCCCACCAGCCCCACGCTGAACATCGCCACGCCCGACAGCGCGTAGACGGCCCACGGGTTCATGGCTCGCCCTCCGCTCCCGCTCTGGGGGGACGCGTGCCTGGGAAGAACATCAGCAGCACCATGGCGATGGTGACCGTCAGCGCCAGCTCCACGACGAAGATGAGCGTGCCCGCGTATAGCCTCGGGAGTTCCAGCAGACTCCTCCCGGTGAACAGCGGCGCCACCGCCACGCCGATGAAGAGCATGGGCCCGGTGAGCAGCGCCCACCTCACCTGCCAGGAGGACATCCGGGGCGGCCCCATCCGCATCGTGAGGAGGGCCACGACGCCGCCTCCCGCGAGGATGGCGCCCGCCTGGAACGCCCCTCCTGGTCCATGGTCCCCCACCCACACCAGGTAGCCCGCCACCAGCAGCAGGGCCGGTATCATCATCCGGAACAACTCTCCGGTGAGCGGGTCATCTCCAGCGTCCGGGGTGGGCCGCTCGCTGCGCGGATTCACCGCCCGCGCCCCCAGCGCGGCCACCAGCAACACCGCGATTTCCAGCAGCGTGTCGTAGCCCCGGAAGTTCAGCAGCACCGCCGTGACGGGGTGCTTCACCCCGCTTTCCTCCCGCCGCGCCTCCACCAGCGGCCCCAGCCCCGGGCTGTCGGCGGGAAGCGCGAGCACGGCCCACCCGAGCATGAGCGTGGACGCGGCGACCGCCAGCAGGGCCCAGGGCCTGCGCCGGCCCCGCGCGCGAATGTCGGGCGGCGTCTCCTCCGTCCAGCTCAATGTGTGCATCAGCAGCGCGCCGGTGAGGCCCGTGCCCACCGCGGCCTCCACCAGCGCGATGTCCGGGGCCTCCAGCCTCGCCCAACCCAACGCGGACAGCAGTCCGAACGCGACGAAGAGCACCACCGCCTGGGACAGCGACTCGGTCCGCAACACCAGCCACGCCAGCAAGGGGAGGCACAGCGCGAGGACCCCATCGAGCAGCACATCCATCATGGCTCCCGCCGTCCTCCCCAGGGCGCCGCGCCCCTGCCACGGAGCGCCGCGCGGGCGATGAGCTGGCAGGTGAAGGCGCTGGAGATGAGGACGAAGAACCAGACGAGGAGCAGCTTGAGCGCCGTCGCCCACGAGCCCGACTGGAGCGCCAGCCCCACCACCACCAGCCCCAGGCCCAGGTTGTCGACCTTGGTGAGCGCATGCAGCCGGCAATACACATCCGGGAAGCGCAGCACGCCCACCGTGCCCGCCAGACAGAAGGCGCCGCCGCCGAAGAGGAACGCCGCGGAGAGGAAGTCCAGGGGGCTCATGGCCTCGGCTCCTTGTCCGAGCCAGGGGCTGCATCGCTCCCCACCGCGAAGCGTACGAAGGCCACGACGGTGACGGGCGCCAGCAGGGCGAAGACCAGGGCGACGTCACGCAAGGCATCCCTGCCCGCATCCGCCGCGAGCAGGATGAGGACGCCCACGCCCGTCGTCCCGAAGAGCTGCGCCACGATGAAGCGGTCGGTGACGGTGGGACCGCGAATGACTCGCACCATCCCCGCGAGGATGTTCAGGAGCAGGAAGAAGGCCAGGCCCGTGCGCAGCTCATGCATGCGCGGGCTCCGGCGGAGGCAGCCCCAGTCCGAAGAGTCGCGACACGCGCCACTCCAGGCTCTTCAACTCGTGCTGGATGCCCTCGCCCCGGTCCACGAGCGAATGCACCACCAGCTCGTCCCCGAGGACGTCCGCGTTCAACGTGCCCGGCATCAGGCTGAGGGTGATTCTGAACACCATCTGGGGCGCGCCTCCGGGCAGGCTCATCCGATATCGGACGAACACGGGAGAGATGGGCATGCTCGGCGCGAGCGCGCGGCGCGCCACATCGAAGCCGCCGTGGACGGAGCCCGCGAGGAAGTAGCCGGCGAAGCGCACCACCTCCGTGAGTCGCCACCCGTAGCTTCGGGGCGGACTCAGCAGGAAGCTCACCACCGACACCGTCGCGACGACGGGCACGCCGAAGATGAAGCTGCTCGGGTCTCCGTCACATAGGGCCCACCACGCCATGCCCACGAAGACGACGCGTGCCACCGCGCTCTTCCAGGCGCCCGCACGGAACCAGGACCCCACCTTCTGGAGCCCCCCCGTGTTCCTCCGTGTCTTGCCTGCATCCCCTGGGTCCACAGGCCAGGACCCTAGTGCCAGCCCCACGGCCCACGTCGGACCGAGTCAGCCTCCGCGTTCGTCACCGGACGCTTACCGGACGCAGGGACTTCGAGACGACTGTCGCGCTGTGAAGCCGCCATCCCCCGACAGGGGGACCGCGCTCCGCCCCGCCCGGGGGTGGGGAGCCCTGGCGTCGACGGCTAGCGTGACTCCATCGCAGTCATCCCCTCGGAGTCACGCCCATGAGCATCATCACGACGAAGGACGGAGCGCGCATCTATTACAAGGACTGGGGCAAGGGTCAGCCCATCGTCTTCAGCCATGGCTGGCCGCTGAGCTCCGACAGCTGGGACGAGCAGCTCTACTTCCTCGGCTCCAATGGCTTTCGCTGCATCGCGCATGACCGCCGTGGCCATGGCCGCTCCACGCAGACGTGGGATGGCAACGACATGGACACCTACGCCGACGACCTCGCGGCGCTGCTCGACACCCTGGACGTGAAGAACGCCATCCTCGTCGGCTTCTCCACTGGAGGCGGCGAGGTGGCCCGCTACATCGGACGGCATGGGACGAAGCGCGTGGCCAAGGCGGTGCTCGTGGGCGCGGTGCCTCCGCTCATGCTGAAGTCGGCCGCCAACCCCGGCGGACTGCCCATCGAGGCCTTCGACGGCATCCGCGCCGGAGTGCTCGCCGACCGCTCGCAGTTCTTCAAGGACCTCACCACGCCCTTCTACGGCGCCAACCGCCCGGGCTCGAAGGTCTCCCAGGGCGCGCGGGACGCGTTCTGGCTCGCGGGCATGCAGTGTGGCCTCAAGCCGGCCTACGACTGCATCAAGGCGTTCTCCGAGACGGACCTCACCGAGGACCTCAAGAAGTTCGACGTCCCCACGCTCATCATCCATGGCGACGACGACCAGATCGTCCCCATCGGCGCGTCGGCGCACCTGTCGTCCAAGCTCATCAAGAACTCCACGCTGAAGGTCTACGCCGGCGCGCCGCACGGTCTCTCCGTGACGCACCGGGAGCAGTTCCACTCGGACCTGCTCGCCTTCGCGAAGTCCTGACGTCTTCGCCACGACTCAGGGCGTGCCCTCCCCGGTCACGCCCACGCGAATGACCTGGGTGGTGGAAGCACTCACGCCCCTGCCATCCGTCGCGGTGAGCGTGACGGTGAAGCGGCCCACCTGGGTGTAGCGGTGCTCCAGGTAGGCCGCGTCGGACGTCGTGCCATCGCCCAGGTCCCACCGGAACCGCTGAAGCCAGCCCCCCGGGTCCGTCGTCGTGCTCGTCGTCGCATCGAGGAACACATCCAGCGGCGCGGAGGCACCGGAGAAGGGACCTCCGGTGATGCGTGGCACCGGACGCGGGCCTCCGCCGCTCGATGGCGCGAGCAGCTTGCGAATCGTCGACGCGCCCTGGTCCACGACGAGCACGTCTCCGTTCGGCAGTCCCGCGACGCCCGTGGGCAGACTGAAGGTCGCCTGCTCGGCGGCGCCGTCCCGCGCGCCATGCGCCCCCGTCCCCGCATAGGTGCGCACCTGTCCACCGACGAGCGCGCGGATGCGCTCGTTGCCGGTGTCCGTCAGCAGCAATCGCCCGTCGACATACGCCGCGCCCAGCATGGGCAGGAACAGCGCCGCGCCTCCCGCGCCATCCGCGAAGCCCCCTGTGACGGCTCCGGCCACGGTGGAGGTGGTGAAACTGGCATCCATCGCCACCCGCCGGATGAGCCGGTTGCCCGTGTCCACCACCCACAGCGCGCCCCCGCCGAAGGCCACCGCCGTCGGCCGATGGAAGCGGGCCTGCGCGGCGGGGCCGTTGGTGCTGCCCGAGCCCCGGGCGCCAATCACCGTGGTGACCTTCCCTTCCGGAGAGATGCGCGCGAGCCGATGGTTGAAGGTGTCCGTCACGTACAGGTCCGCGCCCGCGAACGTCACGCTGCCAGGCGTCTGGAAGCGCGCGGCGGTGCCCACGCCATCGCTCTTGCCCTGTCGTCCGTCCTTCGAGCCCGCGAAGGTGCTCACCGTCCAGCGTCCATCCCGAGCGATTCGGACGATGCGGTGATTGCCCGTGTCCGCCACGTAGAGGGTGCCATCCGGGGCGATGGCGATGGACTCCGGCGAGCGCAGCGCCGTCGTCGCGCCCGGCCCCTCTCCCACACCCGACGTCCCCGTGCCTGCGATGGTGGTGACGGTGCGAGCCTCGTCATTGGCGATGCGTCGCACCGCGTGGTTGCCCGTGTCCGCCACGAACACCGTGCCCGTTCCATCCACGGCCACACCCACGGGCCTGCGGAAGCGCGCCTGTGACGCCGGGCCATTCACGAAGCCTTCCTGGAACGCGCTCCCGGCGAACGTGGAGACCCCGGCGGACTGGCCCGTGCGGTCCACGGGCCGGGGGTTCTGCGCGCCGAAGGTGTCCCCGTCGAGCGTGGGCACCAGACCCGCCTTGCGCATCACGTTGTCGGTGATGCGCTGCACGCGGAGGTCGGCGAAGTGGGGATGGGACAGACCTTGAGACCAGGAGATGCCGCCACTGGAGAAGACGAACGCGCCGGAGGGCGCGGTGTAGAGGCCGGAGGTGTGCCAGTTGGGCTCGCCCTTGTTGCTGATGGCCGGGGACTGCGCCAGCGGGATGAAGCCCGGGGGAGAAGCACCGTTCGTCCACGCGCGGTCGATTTCGTAGCCGACGACGGCGGGGATGGAGTCACCCTGCGCGAGCCCCGTACCCGCGAAGGGCCAGGCTCCGGGCGTGCGCACGACGTAGGGCTGGGGAATGATTCCCCACGCGTCGGACATCACCCCCACGAGCCCGTTCTCCGGTTCACCGAGCAGCGCGTTGCGCCAGCGGACGGTGACGAGCGGCGTGCCCGCGAGCGGGTCCTCCGCGCGGGCCTCGTCCTTGTAGCAAACCTGCTTGCGCCGCGACGCGCCCGCGGTCGAGGACTCCAGGCGGATGAGCCAGCAGCTCGTGTCACTGCCGAGGAACGCCAGGTTCACACCTGACGCGAGCGCCGCGTCCACCGCCGTCCGGGCCGGGCGGGACCAGTACTCGTCATGCCCCACCGAAAGGAACAGCCGCTGCCCCAGCAACAGGGAGGGGTCCCTGTCCACGTCGACATTGGTGACGTAGGACAGCTCGTAGCCTTTCGACTCGGCCCACAACACGAAGTTGTGCGTGGCGTAGAAGTACTCACCCGCGCCATTGCCATCCACATAGGGCCGGTCGAACGAGACGACCTTGGCGTGGCCTCCCGACAGCCCCAGTGAGTCGCTGTAGAGGCTCTCGCCGCCCCAGGCGTTGTAGGCCTGGAAGGTGGTGAACGGAATCTGCAGGACGCCCGTGTTCTTCCGCTCGTCCGCGCGGACGACGAAGATGACGTAGGACTGGGGCCCGTCGTCGCGCCGCAGCTTGAGCAGGTAGACGCCGCTGGGCCAGCTCGCCTGCGTGGGGACGGTGAAGCTGGTGGGCCAGCGGCACTCGACCAGTCCCGTCGTCCGGTCCGCCACGGGCGTGGGCTGGGAGCCGATGGTGATGGGGCCGCCGGACGCCATCTTCCGGGAGCCGGTGCCCCCGTAATAGCCCATGCGGAAGAGTTCCCAGCTCACGGGGCGCGCGCCGTCCGTGCGGACGTGGATGTCAATGGACTCGCCCCGCTGCACGCTGGTCGCTCCGGCGTATCCCTCCAACTGGGCGCCCGTGGCGGTCTGGCTCAGCCTCCACTCCGTCGTGCCGGGACGACGTGCCTCTGGGCCTTCCGGAGTGACCGACATCATGCCCACCACCATCAAGACGATTGCCAACCCCATGCGCGCACCCCTCCCGCGCCCGTTGTCATCGCCGACCGAATCCCTCTCAATCCGTCCTGCCCTCGAATGGGCGGCCGCCAACAATGGCGCCTCACTCTGTGCCAGGGCTGACGGGACGAATGTCTGACATGGCCGACCGGGCACGGGCCTCGCGTCGCGTGCGCTTGCCCTGGCGTCAATGACACCCACGTTTCCCGACCCAAGGTGGGCTCAGGGGTTTCCACGAGGCCGGGTGGGTCAACGCGACACTTCGTTGATTGGTCGACCCGTGGGCATGCGGGCGTGGTCGGCGCTGACGTGGTGCCTGGATTAGACTGGTCCAGCCATGTCCAAGACGGTCCTCACTCGAAACAATGTGCAGGTCGTCGGCAGAGGCGACGACGTGCTCGTGCTCGCCCACGGCTTCGGCAACAATCAGAAAGCGTGGCACAACCAGGTGCGTGCCTTCGAGGATACGCACCGCATCGTCCTGTTCGACCATGTGGGCGCCCTGGGCTCGAATTTGGAGGCCTACAGCCCGCATCGCTACGCGAGCCTGGAGAGCTACGCGCTGGACTTGATTGAGGTGCTGGAGGCCGTCCAGGCGCGCAATGTCTTCTACGTGGGCCACTCCATGAGCGGGATGATTGGCCTGCTGGCGGGGCTGGTCCGTCCGGAGCTCTTCCGCTCCATGCTCTTCATCAGCGCCTCGCCGCGCTACATGAACGCGCCCAACTACCTGGGCGGCTTCGAGCGGCCGGACATCGACGCGCTGTACGAGACCATCGAGAAACACTTCGACGCGTGGGCCAGCGGCTTCGCGCAGGCCGCCGTGGGCCCCTCCGCGACACCCGAGATGGTCCGGGCCTTCGCCGAGTCCCTCGTCGCGCTGCGGCCCGACATCGCCATCGGCGTGATTCGCATCATCTTCGAGTCCGACTTCCGCGAGCAGGTCGCCCGACTCACCATTCCGGCCTGGGTCGTCCAGCCGCTCAACGACTTCGCCGTCCCGAACAGCGTGGGCGAGTACCTGGCGAAGAGCCTGCCCCAGGGGCAGCTTCACCACGTCCCCAATCAGGGACACCTGCCGCACCTGACCGCGCCCCACGAGGTCAACACGCTCATTGCCAAGGCACTCGCCGCCTCGTGAGTCTGTCGCGGAAGGAGGCCTCCGACCCGGGTGAGCCCCCGGGACCACCGAGCGTGGACCCCTCGGTGACGGAGCTGATGGTGGCCTCGGTGAAGGCCCTGTCCCTCCGGGATGGCGGTCAGCTCGCGAGGGTGCTGGAGGTGATTCGCCAGGCCTGTCGCGCGGACGTGGCCGTCAGCCTGCGCCGCATCGACGCTGTCACCGTCTTCGAGCTGGCGGGCACCCCCGCCACGCGCCCCCGGCTGGCCCACCTGGGAGAGCTGCTCTTCCGAGGGGTGCTGGGCGCAGCGGAGTGGCGCTTCTTCGAGCCGAGCCCCGCGGACCTGGCGCTTCCGGCGCCCCTGCGCGGGGCCATGGCCGTGCTGCCGTGGCAGTCCGTCGATGACCGCAAGGGGGGCCTCGTCCTGCTTCGCCAGGACACCTCGCCCTTCACGTCCACCGAGCAGCAAGCCCTCCGGGCCTTGTCCGGGCTCCTGCTCACCGCCGCGCGCGAGTGCGATTTGGAAGGCGCGACGGAGACGCTGCGCGCGCGCGTGGACTCCATCACCGACGCGGTGCCCTGCGGGCTCGTCTTCCTGGAGCAGAACCGCGTGGAGACGTGGGTGAACAAGCCGGGTGCCACGCTGCTCGGCCTTCCGGAGGGACAGGTGGCCGCCCACCTCATGTCCCGCGCCATGGCCACCCTGCGTGAGCGCGCGACGAACCGAGCGCGAATCGAGGAGCGGATGGCGCGCATGTTCGACGGCAGCGAGCCGGAGCTGCGCAACATGCTCTGGCACTTCGAGTCACCGCACCAGACGCTGTCCGTCTCCTGCGTCCCCGCGCGCCGAGGCTCCGCGCGCGGCCGGCTGTGGGCCTTCCTCGACGTCACCGAGGCCCAGGACGCCCTCTCCGCGATGGGCGAGAAGAACGTGGCCCTGGACGCGGCGCGCGCGGAGGCCGACGCGGCCAATGCCGCCAAGTCCAGCTTCCTGGCCAACATGAGCCACGAGATTCGCACGCCCATGAATGGCGTGCTCGGCATGGCCCAGCTCCTGCGCGACACGTCGCTCACCGAGGAGCAGCAGGAGTGCGTCGACGTCATCCACACCAGCGGCGACGCGCTGCTGCGCCTCATCAACGACCTGCTCGACTTCTCCAAGATTGAAGCCGGCGCCTTCGAACTCGACAGTCAGTCCTTCTCGCTGCGCCAGGGCCTCAAGGAGTGCATGGGACTGCTGAGCCCCCAGGCGTCCACCCGGGGGCTCTACCTGCGGCACTCGGTGGACGAGGACGTGCACGACGCATTGCTTGGCGACAAGACGCGACTGCGGCAGGTCATCGTCAACCTGGTGGGCAACGCGCTCAAGTTCACCCACGAGGGCGGCGTCTCCGTCCACGTCTCGAAGGGAGAGGCGCCCCCCGACGCCGAAGCGAAGAGCTGGCCGTTGCGCATCACCATCCAGGACACGGGCATCGGCATCCCCACCGAGCGAATGAATCGGCTCTTCCGCTCGTTCAGCCAGGTGGATGCGTCGACGAGCCGCCACTACGGCGGCACGGGCCTGGGGCTCGCCATCAGCCTGCGGCTGGCGGAGATGATGGGCGGCACCATCCGCGTCCAGAGCACCGTGGGCGTGGGCTCCACCTTCACGCTCGAAGTCGTCCTCAAGGAAGGACAGGTGGTCCCCACGCGACCCACCGTCGAGCTGGACGGCACCCTGGGCAAGCGCCTGCCGCTGCGCATCCTGTTGGTGGAGGACAACCCCATCAACCAGAAGGTCGGCCTGCGCCTGTTCAAGAAGCTTGGCTACGAGGCCGACGTCGCGGGCAATGGCGAGGAGTCGCTCGGCGCGCTGGAGCGCGAGCCATATGACGTCGTCTTCATGGACGTCCACATGCCCCAGATGGATGGCCTGGAGGCCACCCGGCGCATCCGCGCGGACGCGCGGCGCTATGGAAACCCTCGCATCATCGCGATGACGGCGAGTGTCATCCAGGGAGACCAGGAGCTGTGTCTCCAGGCGGGGATGAACGACTTCGTGACCAAGCCCGTGGAGGCGTCGGTGCTGGTGGCGGCGCTGGAGAACGCGGCGGAGGCACCTCGCTTCGCACCGCCTCCCGCGCCCCCCGCCGTCGCGTTCGACCCGGCCGCCTTCCAACGACTGGAGCTGCTCACCGGCCCGGACCGGAGCGAACTTGCCACGCTGGTGCGCG
Organism: Myxococcus sp. CA051A; assembly: GCF_013336705.1. Lineage (NCBI taxonomy): Bacteria > Pseudomonadati > Myxococcota > Myxococcia > Myxococcales > Myxococcaceae > Myxococcus > Myxococcus sp. CA051A. The sequence continues at coordinate 167,635 of NZ_JABUMS010000014.1, forward strand.
ACTTCCTGCGCAACGCCGACAAGCACCTGTCAGCGTTCCGTCTCGCCCTGGAGGAGAACGACGCGGCCGCGCTGACCCGGCACGCGCACAGCCTGCGCTCCAGCGCGGCCCTGTTCGGCGCGGCGCGCCTCTCGCGGACCTGCGAGGAGCTGGAGGCCCGCTCACAGCAGGAGCCGCCGGAGCACCTGAGCGCGCAAGTGGACTCCGCCCTGCGCGACTTCGAGGAGGCCCGCCAGGCCTTGATGGAGGCCGTGCCCGAGGCCTGTCCCGTGGGGACACCGCCTTCGGACTCCAGCGCTTGAGTCACCCGAACGGCGCGGCGACCCCGGGAGGCAGCAGGTCATCGAGCCGCGCATCGGGCGTCTCCACGACGCGGCCCAGCAGGTGGCGGAAGCGCTCCGCGAGCTGTTCAACTTCCACGGGCTTGAACACGTCAGCGGCGTACTCGAAGGCGCCCCGCAGGCCTCCCTCGTCCTCGCGCAACAGCAACGTCAGCTCATGGCGGGCCGTGCCGGGGACGGACGCATCCGGCGTGTCCGACAACAGCGTGCAGCACAGGCCGGGAATGGTCAGCTCGAAGGTGGCCAGACTCTCGAACACGCATGCGGCCCGCACCCTCGGCGGCGCGCCCCCGGCGTCGCGGACGTGCCGCACCACCTCGTCGAACGGCAGCTCCTGATGACTCAGGTCCTCCGTGGTGCGGACGCGGTGGCGCGCCAGCAACTCCCGGAACGAGGGGTTGCCCGTCAGGTCACACCGGAGCGCCACGGTGTTGGCGAGATACCCCACCACGTCGCGAAGCTCGCGCCGCCCCCGGTTCGCCACCACGGTGCCCAGCAGCACATCCTCCTGGCCCGCAAGCGAGCGCAGCAGCACGGCGAAGGCGGCCGAGAGGGCGGTGAACAACGTCGCGCCTTCCCTGCTCGCCAGCGCCTTCCAGGCCGACGTCAGGGCCACGGGAACCTCGAAACAGACCAGTCCTCCCAGCCGCGGGTCCTCGGCATCGGCGTTCCTCGACGCGAGCGTCAGGGCGGGCACCCCGTCCAGCCGCGCGCGCCAGTACTCACGCTGCCGCTGCGCTGCCTCTCCGGAGAGCCACGCATGCTCCCAGCGCGCCACGTCCGCCACCTGACGCGACGGTGGGGCCAGCGGCGACGGCACGCCCGCATGGAAGACGCGATACAGGGACGCCAGTTCCCGACCGAACACGCCGAGCGAGGACCCATCCGTGATGAGCTGATGCTGCGTCACCAACAACACATGGGTCTGGTCCGCCAGCACGACCAGGGCCGTGCGAATCAGCGGTCCGGCCTGGAGGTCGAAGGGCGTGCGCCCCTGCGCCTCATGGAGTGTCCTGAAGGACGCGGAGCCCAGCGCTCGTCCCAGGTCCCCGTCCAGTTCCGCGCGCAGGTCCACGACAGGCATCTCCAGCCGCGACGGTGATGCCACCACCTGCGTCAGCCGCCCGTCCTGTTCGTGAAACGTCGTCCGGAACGACTCATGCCGTCGCACGATTTCCTGGAGGCTGAGCCTGAGGGAGTCGACATCCAGCGGACCGTCGAATCGCAGCCCCAGGTGGACATGGAAGCGAGCACTTCCCGACTGGAGCTTGTTGAGTCGCCAGAGCTGCTGCTGGCCCAGGGACGCGGGAGTCGCACCGCCGGACGCCCACGTCGACTCGGTGGACTCGCTCGGAGGTGCCTGGGCGAACAGGTCTCCCGGCGAAGCCAGGGCACGAGCCAGGGCTTCGATGGAGCGCTGCTCCCAGAGGAAGGACAGGGTGAGCGGCAAACCCAACCACTGCTCCAGGTCATGCGCCAGGGAGATGGCCCCCATGGAGTCGAGCCCCTGCTCCACCAGGGGACGCCGCGTGTCGATGGAGGCCGCGGGCATCTGCCAGTAGAGGGCGAGCCACTCCACCACCCAGCCCTCGATGGTCACATTGTGAGCAGGCAGCCGGGATTCGTTCTTCACGCAAGCACTTCCACTCCAGTTGAGGTGGGTGCGTGACCGGGCGACGTCAAGGACTGCTTCCAATAGTCTGACATTCAGGCGTGCACGAGCAGACGCGGCCCGCCACCGGGCGTCACCTGCCAATCCCTCCCGTTCCGATACACGCGCGCCCAGGTGCTCCACGGTCCAGGGTCGCTGTCGAATGCCTTGCGGAAGGCCCCGCGCGGCTCACCGTGCCTGGCGAAGCGCGCGTCGAAGTCGGAAGTCCACCAGCGCGTCCACCGCCCGGGCCACCTGGGGAAAACGCGGCGTGGCGCGCGCCCGCATCCGCTCGGCCACTGGAGGGCCCTCGCCCTGCTGAGCACCGAAGGCCTGCTCCTCGATGGTGAACCCGAGCACGTCATCGAGCAACGCGAAGGTGGCCTGGCCCGCCTCCTGCCTCGCCCTCACCCACGCGCACGGCGACGCCGTCATCGTCCCCATGGGGGATGGCATCGTCGCGGACGCCCGGCGCGAGCACACGCCCCTCAAGCAGCCGCTCCCCCCTGGACGAGCTGCGGGCGAGCCTCACGCGCGTGGCGGGCTCCGACTTCGGGATGCGAGAGCCCCGGTGGCTGTCGCGCTTCGGCAACGAGACGCGGCTGGCGGAGGCGTACCGGCAAGGCCGCGTGCTGCTCGCCGGTGACGCCGCTCGCCGAGCACCTCGGAGGACTCGATGTCGCCTACCCGGACGCGCCCGTGCCTTCGCCCCACCGGGCCCTGCCCTCACTGCCGGGTTGGACGGGCGGGGGCCGCCCTGCACGCGAAGCGCGGCCCCCACCCGCCCACCCGGTGGGGGCCCGCGCCAGGCTGGACACCGAGGCTGGAGGTGCTGGAACTCGACATTTCCGACGACGCCACCCCACTCCACGGCCTGGAAGGGCTGCTGCTTCGTCCAGAGGGACACGCCGCATGGGCCTGGGCGGCCGGGCGGTGAAGTCGTTGTGGGACGTTTCACTCTGGCGTGAGACTTCACGCATACCGAGACGCGTCATACGACTCTGCTAGGCTCGCGAGCCTTCAGAGGTTCCCCCTGCAGACACGCATCACGACAGGTGCCTTCCGAGCACTGGGTACGGCCGCCCTGCTCTTCCTGCTTCCCTGGGTCGTCTATGGCAGCGCCATCTCCCTGGACTATGGCCTGCGCGACGACTACGCGATTCTGAGGGAGGCCCGCGAGGAGCCTGGGAAGATTCTGCGGGTGTGCGGCGCCATGGGCCGTCCGCTGTACGGCTGGCTCCTGGAGCGCTCCACGCGTGAAGTCGACGACGTGGATGGGCTGGGCGGCCTGCGGGCCCTGGGCGTGCTGGGGCTGGCCCTGCTGTCGCTCGCGCTCTACCTCCTGTTCCGGGCCGAGGGGTGGCGGAGGTCTCCCGCCGCGCTGCTCGCCGCCTTCCTCATCGTGATTCCCTCCGCGCAGGTGGTCGCCAGTTGGAGCATCTGCTGGCCCCAGGCGGTGGCGCTGCTCTTGAGCGTGGGGGCGTTCGCCCTGGCGCGAAGAGGCGTGGGCACCTCGACGGGCGGAGCGCGGAGCGTGTCCTGGTGCGTGGGCGGGGTAGTGGCCCTGGCCGCGTCGACGCTCATCTATCAGGCGAGCGGTCCGTTCTACGCGGTGCTGCTCGCGGCGGCGCTGGTGACGCGGCGCTTCGACGACGTGCGCGCGTCCGCGCGCTGGCTCGCGAGCCACGTGCTCGTCGTGGGCGGGGGACTGGGGCTGGCGTATGTCGTCACCCGGATGACGTTCGCGCTGGGGGTGTTCACCCCGTCGCCGCGCATGGTGCTGGAGCGGCACTTCGTGGCCAAGGCGGTCTGGTTCGTCACCCAGGTGCTGCCCAATGCCCTGGCGCTGAATGCGCTCAACGACACGGACGCCGCGCCCTCGTGGGGGTACTGGCCCATGGTGGGCGTGACGCTGACGGTGCTCGCGCTGGGGCTCGTCGTCGAGGGGCGTCGCACGGGACGCGTCGGCGTGGGGACGTGGGTGGTGGCGCTCGTGGGCCTGTCGGGCGTCGCGTACTGCGCGAGCCTGCTCGCCAGCGAGCGGTGGCCCACGTACCGCACCCTCTATGCCCTCACGGGGGTGTGGAGCGTGTTCTTCTTCGCCGCGATGGTGAAGCTGGGGGACCGGTTTCCCACGCGGGGACCTCGCGTGGCCGTGGCGTTGCTGGGCGGGTTCGTCGCGGTGAGCGCCCTGCTCGCGCATCAGCAGTCCGTGGAACTGTTCGCGGTGCCGCAGGAGCGGGAGCTGGCGCTGATGCGGCAGGGGGCCTCCGCCATCGTCCCCGCGCGCAAGCCGCGCGTCTTCGTCCTCACCGCGCGGCAGGGAGACTCCGCCGCGTCCCAGCGCTATCTGGACGAGTTCGGCTCCGTGTCCGTCGACACCGAGTGGGTGGCCAAGGAGCTGCTCGCCACCGCCGTCCGGGAGCGCTTCCCCCAGGAGAAGGACACGCGGAGCCTCTACCGCTTCGCCGCGGGTCCCGTCCTGCCCGAGTCCCGCGCGTACGACATCCTCGTCGACATGCGCCAGCTGAGGGCTTCGCCGCCCAGGCTCATCCAGCTCGCCCGCTGAGGCGTGTCCACCGCGAACCGGAAATGACACGTCCCCGTTGACGCGGGGGCGCAGGGGCGGCATGCACCGGGACCGTGCCCTCCTACGAAAAGATTTTCGAGAACAACCGCCGCTGGTCCGCCGACAAGACGAAGGACGACCCGCAGTACTTCGAGCGTCTGTCCGCGGAACACAACCCGGAGTACCTCTACATCGGCTGCTCCGACAGCCGGGTGCCCGCCAACGAAATCATGGGCGTGGAGCCCGGGGACGTCTTCGTCCACCGCAACGTCGCGAACCTGGTCAACAACGTCGACCTGAACGTGATGTCGGTCATCAACTACGCGGTCCGCCACCTGTCGGTGAAGCGCATCATCGTCTGCGGCCACTACGGCTGTCAGGGCGTGAAGGCGGCCATGCAGCCCAAGGATTTGGGCATCCTCAACCCGTGGCTGCGCAACGTGCGCGACGTCTACCGGCTCCACAAGGCGGAGCTGAACACGTTCACGGACCCCGAGGCCCGCTACGCGCGGCTCGTGGAACTGAACGTCACCGAGCAGTGCATCAGCATCGTCAAGACGGCCGCCGTGCAGCGCAGCTACGTGGAGAAGGGCTTCCCCACCGTGCACGGCTGGGTGTTCGACATGCGCACCGGCCTGTTGAGGGACCTGGAGCTGGACTTCCCCAAGCTGCTGCGCGACGTGCAGGAGGTCTACAACCTCACCGACAAGGACTCGATTTTCTAGCTGGGACAAGACAGAGCGTTGCTTGTTATCAATGGATTGGAAGTCTTCCGGTTTTTACACACCCCCTGGAAGACGACACCTCCATGCTCTCCACACCCCCTCGTCGAGCGGTCTGCCTTGCGTTGTTCCTTCCCTTCCTCGGAGCCTGCGGCCCCGCCTCCCGGCCCGAGGAAGCCCCACCGCCTTCCACGACAACGGAGGCGGGCCTCCAGGTCAGCACGCTCGTCGCACCGGGCAGCGTGTGGAGATATCGCGACACGGGCGTGGACCCGGGCGCGGGCTGGACGGCGGTGGGCTACACGGACACGGCGTGGAAGCAGGGCTCCGCGCAGCTCGGCTACGGCGACGGTGATGAGGCGACAGTCGTCTCCTACGGACCCAGCACGTCGTCGCGCTACGTGACGACCTGGCTGCGCGGGACGTTCACCGTCGCGGACCCTTCCCGGGTGAGCAACGTGGTGCTGCGGCTGCTGCGCGATGACGGCGCCATCGTCTACCTGAACGGGCAGGAGGTCCTTCGCAGCAACCTGCCCTCGGGCACGGTGACGGCGTCGACGCTGGCGAGCACCGTCATCGCGGACAGCGCCGAGCTGACCTGGCACAGCGCCTCCGTGTCCGCCGCGCTCCTCACCTCGGGCACCAACGTGCTCGCGGTGGAGGTGCACCAGTCCACGCTCAACTCGTCGGACCTGAGCTTTGACCTGGAGCTGACCGCGGACGTCGCCGCCGCGCCCGCCACGCCGTGCTGGCCATTGGACCTGCCGGCCCTGAGCACGCTGCGCGGATCACCGAAGAAGGTCTTCGCGCACTACTTCTCGCCCTACCCGCTCTCCCTCGACAACCGGGAGCCGTCGGTTGACTACTACGCGCGCCACTACCTGGTGCCCACCGGGGAGAACTCCAAGTTCGCGTACTGCGGCGGTCTGCTCAAGCAGCGGCCCCTGCCCCAGGCACCTCGCGCTGCGGGCGTGGACTACGAGCTGGCGAACTTCGAACTGGAGGTGCGTCGCGCCTCGGCGCTGGGCCTGGACGGCTTCACCTACGACATCCTCAACCACACCGGCACGCACTGGAATCGCCTGCTGAAGCTGCTGCAGGCCGCGAGCAACGTCGACAGCGGGTTCCGCATCGTCCTCATGCCGGACCTGACCTCCACGTACTCGGGCACCGACGCGGAGGCGCTCACGGCGTTCGTGAACTCCATCGCATCGGTGGCCTCGCACCCGGCGGTGTATCACCTGGACGATGGGCGGCTGCTGCTCGCGCCGTACTACGCCGACAAGCGCACGCCGCAGTGGTGGGCCTCCGTCGTCCAGGCCCTCCAGGCACGCGGAATCCCCTCGGCGCTGTGGCCCGTGTACGTCAACCCGTGGGTGGCGCAGACGAACGCACTCAAGGCGGTGGTGCCGTTGCATGGCACGTCCACCTGGGGCAGCCGGACGCTCTCCGGCGCCTCGGGGCAGTTGGCCAACCCCGGCACGGCGCACGGCATGGGGCTCCAGTGGATGGCACCGGTGGCCTTGCAGGACTCCCGCCCCAAGGACCTCATCTTCACGGAGGCGAACAACTCGCAGGCGCTCCGGGCCCTGTGGAGCGCGGCCATCCAGGGCGGCGCGGACTGGGTGCAGCTCATCACGTGGAATGACTATTCGGAGGCGACGGAGTTCTCCCCGTCCTCCGGCACGCAGTGGGCCGCCTTCGACCTGACGGCGTATTACACCGCGTGGTTCAAGACAGGCGTGCAGCCGCCCATCGTCCGGGATGGGTTGTATTACTTCCACCGGAAGCACTCGACGAGCGCGGCGCCGGACTTGACGAAGCAGAGCGCCGTCTACCGGCTGGTGAATGGCGCGCCCGCGGTGAACGAAATCGAGCTGCTCGCGTTCCTGACGGCGCCCGCGACGCTGGAAATCGAGCTGGCGGGCAGCGTTCAGCGCACGAACGTGGCGGCGGGAATCCAGTCGCTCCGAGTCCCGCTCCAGCAGGGGACGCCGAGCTTCCGGTTGGTGCGCAATGGCGCCACGGTGGCTTCCGTGACGAGCGCCTTCCCCATCAACAACACCATCGTCTACCAGGACATGCTGTACCGCGCGGGAGGAAGCCTCTCGTGTGACCGCGCGGCCTTCTTCCCCTGACGTGGCTCGCGGGTGACGTGAGTCACGGCGTCACCTGGGTCGGCCGTGGATGTTCGACGGCCGGCCCGGCCTGTTGCGCTCGCATGACAACCCACGAGAGTGGCCCGATGCGAAACAGACCGCACTGGAGAATCCCATGACGCGGAACACGCACAGGGTCCAGTCGGGAGTCGACCCGGCCACGTGTCAGTTGCAGCTCGACGGCTTCATGTTCTGAGCCGCGCTACTTCCCCGTGGCGCGGAGCTTCGCCAGTCGCGACTTGTCCAGCTTCGCGACGACGCCGACGCTTCGCCCCGCGAGGTTTGCGACGACGTACTGCACGCTGGTGCCCAACACCTGCGCGCTCTCCGAGAGCGACAGCCCGTAGTCCTGCTCCAGCCACTGCGTCATGCCGCTGGTCGCCGAGCGCAGCGCATCATCCAGCGAGCCCGCCTGCCCGAGCACCATGAGATGCGTGGGCGACTCCACCCGGGGCATCGACGGCGCCTTGCCGTGCACGACATCCACCGTCAACTCCACCTCCATCGACGTCTCCAATGCGTACTGTGACGTCTCACCATCGCCCTGCGCGGCATGGGCATCACCCAGATAGAGCAGCGCCCCCGGCTGGAAGACAGGCAGATAGACGGTGTTGCCCTCCACCACCTCGTTGAAGTCCATATTCCCGCCAAAACGCCCCGTGTCTCCGGTGGAGAAGGCAGGCAGACCGAAGCCCGGCGCCACCGCCAGTCCTCCCAACATGGGCCGCAGCGGCACCGTGTAGTCCTTCAGTCGCTCCGTCGGCGTCTCAGGGCTCGCGACGCCCTTCTCCCAGTCCAGCGTCCAGCGCACGGGCTTGCCCAACTCCGTCGCCTTCGCCGCCAGCGCGGGCGTCATCGCCCTTCCGACGATGCTGTCGAGACTGTCCGCGTGACGCCGATTCAAGCGCACGCGCTTCAGGTGGATGACCAGCGTGTCCCCAGGCCGCGCATCCCCGATGAAGAACGGCCCCGTCTGGGGATTTCCGAAGAGCGCCTTCGTGACGCCGTGCTCATCCACGCCACCAGAGTCGAGCGTGGTCGTCTTCAGCGTGTCACCCGCCCAGAGCGTCAGCACCGGCTCGCGCGTCGCGGAGAACTCGTTGGACCAGGTGGTGGGCTTGAACTCGTGACGACGCGGAGGCCCCGAGGGACGCTCGGCGATGCGCCGGGCGGTGAAGGCATGCTTCACCCGCGCCTGGGCGTTGTTCGTGTCGGGCATGTCCGCGGTGCCCCGCATCGTGTCCCCGCTCACCTTGCCCGTGAAGGTGTAGCGCGCCTTGTTTGAGTCCGTGACGGTGAAGCGGACCTCCTGGCCCGTCCGCTCACCCTCCAACGTGTCCCCGTCGAACTCGCCCCCCAGCCGCTTGCCCGTCCGCTCCAGCGACAGGGCCTGATAGAGCGGATTGCCCCACAGGTCCGTCGTGACGACCCACTGCTCCTTCACGGGGGCCTGCGCGAACACCAACCAGGGAACACAGCAGAGGAGCAACGTCACGGCGGGGCGGATCATGGCGGAGGCCACCATGCCATCCGGGTCCACGCCGCGCACCCTCCAAGAAACCCTGGCGCCGCGCGTGAAGTTCCCGCATCCACGCCATTCACGGGATTACCTCACGGCAGGTGAGCCAGGCGTCACTGGACAAGGCAGGTCGTCACGCTAGCGTCGCACCCACCCGCGCCTCCACGCGGTGCGAGGTGACGAGACATGACGGCCCTGAGCCACACCTATCAGTACAGCGGCCCTTCGGAGCTCGTGGCCGAGGAGCGCGGACAGGCGTTGCGCCTCATGACCTCCGGCGGCGGCGCGCCCCGGCCGTACTTCTTCGAGGGGCGCCTGCTCCAACCCCGGCTGACGGCGCTGTCGCTGCGCGCCCTGTCCCGCGTGGTGGGGACGCGCTTCCATGTCCCTCCCGCCATGCTGCACCGCATCCTGCTCGAAGCCGACCCGGTGGTGACATGCGGACGCGGCATGCTGCGTTTCGAGGGGTTCTCCGGCTGCGCCAGCACCTATGCCCGCGTGGACCTCACGCCGGGGGCCTACGAAGGTGACGTCGCCTCGTTCGGCACCACCAACGTGGACTTCAACGCACCGATGCGTGCGGCGTTGGCCACCGTGCGCGCGGAGGAGCCGCTCGCGCTGTCCGTGGGCCACGCGGAGGTGGCGCTCCAGCGCGGCGAAGCACGGGTGGTGGAGCGCAAGGTGCCGCTGCCGCTGCGCTGGCTCAAGGGCTTCGCCGAGGTGCAGGCGTACCTGTCCCGCCTCACGCCCTTCGCGGAGCTGCCCGCGACGGAGGCCCTGCGCTTCCTGCGCGGCCTTCCTCGAACACGCACCGACAAGCGCCCGCACTACCTGGTGCCCCAGGGACGCTCGGTGCGACTGAGCTCGACGGCGGCGACGGGCGCGATGCGCCTCACCGGCCTGGAGCGCTTGCGCGTGCTGGAGGACCTGGCCCCCTTCGCGAAGCGACTCATCCTGCACGCGGACCCTCGGGGTCAGGCCAGTGCCTTCGTGCTCGACATGGGCGTCCTGCGCTTCACGCTCGCGCTCTCCGGCGAGGTGTGGCGTGGCTTCTCCGGCGAAGGGCAGACGCTGTCGGCCCTGGCACAGCGCCCCGCCGTGGAGCAGGTGCTGTCCACGCTGCGCGCGGAGCTGCGCTGGGAGGCCGTGCTGGAGCCCCGCGCGCTGGCGAGCAAGCTGTCCGCGCCCGAGGACCTCGTGTGGCACGGTCTCCAGGTGCTCGGCGTCAGGGGACTGGTGGGCTTCGATTCGCAGACGGCCGCCTTCTTCCACCGGGAGCTGCCCTTCGACCTCGAGCAGGTGGAGGCTCTCGCACCCCGCCTCTCCGACGCACGCGCGCTGCTGGAGGCGGGTGCACTGGAACCGGACGCCTCTACCCCGAACGCCTGGTGGGTGCGCGGCGCGGACGTCACCTACCACGCCCTGCTGGACGCGGATGGAGAGCCGCTGCGCTGTGGCTGCCCCTGGTTCTCCCGCCACGCCCTGGAGCGAGGCCCCTGCAAACACCTTCTCGCGGCGCAGCTACACGCCCAGCGCGCCGAGGACCCCGACGCCTCATGACGACCTCGCCCCTCGATGCGCTGCTCGCCGCTCCCAGCCCCGCCGCCTGCGCCACTCTGCTGGAGGGGCTGACTCCGGCGCAGCGAAGACAGCTCGGCCCCGAGGCACTCAAGCGGGACAAGGCGCTCCGGGACGAGCACTGGTCGGACTCCCGCGAGGAACAGGCGCTCCGGCGCGAACGCTCCCGGGTGCTGGCCATGTTGTGTTTCTTCACCGTCCCGCCTTCGGACTGGACGCCCCGCCTCCTCGGTGCCCTTCCCGAGGAGGCCGCCGACCTGGCCGCGAAGCTGCGACCGGACTGGCTGGAAGACGCGGCCGAGCGGCTCGTCGCGCTCGCCCCGTCCTACTTCTGGGTGGCGCGCATGCTCATGCGCAAGGGGGTGTCCCGTCGCCCCACCCATGACAACTACACCACGGGCATGCTCTTCCTGGACACGCGCTTCCATCCGAACCCCTTCGACACGGACCCGCGACTGCTGGAGCACGAGGCGTGGCGCCTGTTCGAGGTCGAGGGCAGCGGAGAGCTGAGCCTCGCGGCGAAGGACAAGTACACCTTCGAGGACAAGACCTGGGCCTCCGTCTTCCTGCGGCACATGCGTCAGGGCACGCTGGAGCGAGGGCGCCTGCTGGACGCCACGCTGGGAGCACTGGAGCGCGACTTCGCGGCGTTTCGCGCGGGCTGGTTCTCCCGCTTCCACGAGGCCCTGGAGCCAACCCCCGAGGAGCTGGCGCGACACAGGGACCGCTATCTGCGCCTCCTGGGCAGCTCCATCCCCGCGACGGTCAGCCTCGCGCTCGACGTCGTCACCGCGCTGGAGGCCCGCGAGCCCTTGCCCGTGGACTCCGCCCTGCCCGCGCTGGAGCCCGTGCTGCTGGCCCGGCACAAGGGGACCGCGCAGCAGGCGGTGAAGCTCCTCAAGGCACTCGGCGAGCGCGAGTCCGGCGCTTCCCGTGAGCGAATCACGGGGGCCCTGGCCTCCGGCCTCGCGCACGAGGCCGTGGACGTGCAGAAGGCCGTGCTGAAGGCGCTGGAGTCCCTGGCGAAGACGCCCGACGCGGCCCTTCGCACCGCCGTCGAGGAGCGGGTGGACGGAGTGGCCGCCTCGCTGAAGAAGCACGTCCAGGCATGGCTGGGTGAGAGCACGCGCCCCATGGCTTCGGAACCTCCCAGGACAGCGGACAAGAAGAAGCCCTCCGGGGAGCCTCGCGCGCCGGCCTCACCCACGGACGCGCGCTTCGCGGTGACGCCCATCGCGAGCCTCGACGAGCTGCTCTCCGCGCTCTCCACCTGCATCGAGGACGCGGGCAATCCGATGGAGGTCGAGCGCGTGCTGGATGGCGTGGCCCGACTGGGCCGACAGCGCCCCGACGACTTCGCGCGGCGGACCTCCGCCCTGGCGAAGCGCGCCAGGAAGCTGAGCGCGAAGACATATGGAGAATCCTTGGCGGTTCGCCTCGCGGGCCTCGCGCTCGCATGGCTCGCGTCCCCGGGCGAGGCCCACTCCACGCTGCGCGAGGTTCCCGAGCCGGCGCTCACTCCCGGACACGAGGTGTTCCTGCCACTGCTGAGCGAACGCATCTCCGACCTCGCGAGGGCCCTGGACGCGGGACGCGAAGAGGGCCTGTTGTCCATGCCCACCCATGAGGGCGGGTGGCTTGCTCCGGAGACGCTGGTGGCACGCCTGCTGGCGCGCGCACCCGAGGCGGAAGAGCCCCCGCTCTCGGACCTGTGTCTCGCCCTGTGTCGGCTCGCTCCCGTTCGAGACTCGAAGGCCCTGGAGTCGCTGAAGCAGTCGAGCCGCTCGCGAAGTGACGCACTCAAGCTCGTCGCCTGGGCCCTGGGGCTTGGCAAGAGCGCACCTGACACAGTGGACGTGAGTGTGTCGGTGGCGCGGAGGCATCGGGGTGAAACGCCGGAGTCGGAGCACACCTTCACCGTCAAGGCGCGACGCTCCGGCAAGTTCACCTTCCACGACCTGTTCATCTCGACGTCGCCCAAGCCCATCGCGCCAGGGAAGCTCAAACGCCAGGACATTCCGGGCCTGATGCTCATCAAGGAAAACGGCGGCGGCGGCAAGCCCTACCCGCGCTGGGCGGCGACGCTCTGGCCCTCGGGACTGGAGGCGTTCTTCGCCAGCCACGCGGAGGAGCTGGCCATGAACATCGACTGGAGCGAGGCCAACTGGAGCAACGTCGTCGCCTACGAGCAGTTGCTTCACCCCTGGCTGCGCCTGGGCTCCATGGCCCGGCTGGTGCTCGCCATGGGTCTGGCGACGAAGGAGCCTGGTGAGCATGGCGTAAGCGTGGACGCCGCCATCTCCGCGCTCGCCACGGGGAGACTCACCGCCGAGGAGCTCGGGGAGATGCTGCGCGAGTTGCGCCCCACGGGGCTCATCAACCTCAAGCGCCTGTCCATGACGCTGGCGCGGGTGGCCAGTGCCTCGGAGGAACATGCCGCGCAGGTGGCCCTCGCCATCCAGCGCGCCCTGAGGAAGACCTCGGAGGACACCGCCCCTCGCGACGAGGGCACGCTGGTGAAGCTGCTGCTGGAGTTGCTGGCCCAGACGGAAGGCCGGCTCACGGACGCCGAGGCGTGGGACTACCTCCAGGGCACATCCCATCGGAAGACCTTCGAGCCGCTGGCGCCTACTGCTTCTTCAGCTGCTCCCCCACCGCCCCCAGCAGCGCGTCGAACGACTCCTCGAAGAGCCTCACGCCATCCACGGACAGTCGCTCCGTGATGGACTTCATCGACACGCCTCCCGCCTCCAGCTGGCGCATCGTCTCCCTGGCGCCCGCGACATCTTCCACCAGGCTGGTGCGCACCTTGCCGTGGTCCCGGAACGCGTCGATGGTCGCCGGGGGCATGGTGTTGACGGTGTCGGGGCCGATGAGTTCTTCCACGTAGAGCACATCCCGCAGCTTCGGATTCTTCGTGCTGGTGCTCGCCCAGAGCACGCGCTGCGCGCGCGCGCCCTTCGCGGCGAGGGCCTTCCAACGCGCGCTGCTGAAGAGCTCCTGGTAGATGCGATAGGCGAGCCTCGCGTTGGCGATGGCCACCTTGCCGCTCAGGGCCTCCAACGTCTTGCGCTGCTCGGCGGAGGCGCCCGACTTGAGCCGCTGCTCGATTTCCTTGTCGGCCGCCACGTCGATGCGGCTGACGAAGAACGAGGCCACGCTGGCCACCGTGCTCAGGTCTCCACCCGCCTTGGCGAACTTCTCCAGCCCGGACAGGTACGCCTCGGCGATCTGCCGGTAGCGCTGCTGACTGAAGAGGAGCGTCACGTTGATGTTGAGCCCTTCCGTGATGAGCTGCTGGAAGGCGGGCACCCCGGCCTCCGTGCCGGGGACCTTGATCATCACGTTCGGTCGCGCCAGCGTCTTCCAGAGCCGCCGGGCCTCCTCGAGCGTGGCCTGCGTCTGGTTCGCGAGCCGGGGGGAGACCTCCAGTGAGGCGAAGCCATCCTTCCCCTTCAGCGCGTCATAGACGGGCCGGAGGATGTCGGCGGCGCCCTGGACGTCACGCACCGCGAGCTGCTCGTAGACGTCATTGGCGGAGAGCCCCTTGGCGCGCGCCGCCACGAACAGGTCCGCGTAGTCCTCGCTGCCCGACACCGCCTTCTGGAAGATGGTGGGGTTGGAGGTGAGGCCCTTGAGCCCATCCTCGTCGATGAGCTTCTTGAGCGTGCCCTGGGTGATGTAGCTCCGCTGGAGGTTGTCCACCCAGACGGCCTGGCCGAACTCCGCGAGCTGACGCAGTGGATTCATTGGGACGTTCCTCCCCTGGTCCTCAATCTGCCCATGCCACGTTCGCCCGTGAGCGGGCCTGCGCCCAGGAGCCCCCCCGCCGGGCTGCTCTCCGAAGAGAGGACCCTCGGACCCTCCCTCCCCTTCATGGCCGCGCCGCTTCACCAGGGCCTCCACCGTCAACACCCTACGGGGGTCCCCAGCCCGGAGAGAGACGATGGCAGACACACTGGCAGAGCTCGCGGCGCAGCTTCGAGTCGACAGCATCCGAGCGACGACCGCGGCGGGCTCGGGACACCCCAGCTCCTCCATGTCCGCGGCGGACATCGTCGCGGTGCTGTTCCAGAAGTACCTGCGCTTCGACTTCCAGCACCCGAAGGCCCCCGACAACGACCGCTTCGTGCTCTCCAAGGGCCACGCCTGCCCGGTCCTCTATGCGGCGTTCAAGGCGGTGGGCGCCATCGACGACGCGGAGTTGCTGTCGCTGCGCAAGCTCGGCAGCCGGCTGGAGGGGCATCCCAACCCGCATGTGCTGCCGCTCGTGGACGTGGCCACCGGCTCGCTCGGCCAGGGGCTCGCCGTGGGCGTGGGCATGGCGCTGATGGCGCGGCTGGACCAGCGCGGCTTCCGCACCTACGTGATGATGGGCGACAGCGAGACAGCGGAAGGCTCGGTCTGGGAGGCGTTCGACAAGGCCTCTCACTACCAGCTCGACAACCTCTGCGCCCTCATCGACATGAACCGCCTGGGCCAGAGCGGGCCGACGGAGCTGGGCTGGAACGACGAGGCCTACGTCGCGCGGGCCCGCGCCTTCGGCTGGCACGCGCTCGCCGTGGACGGACATGACCTGGGCGCCATCGACCGCGCCCTCGCGGAGGCCCAGTCCACGAAGGGCAAGCCCACCTGCCTCATCTTCAAGACGGAGAAGGGCCACGGCTACTCGCTCATCGCGAACAAGGAAGGCTGGCACGGCAAGCCCCTGCCCGAGGACAAGGCGCGCGAGGCCATCCAGGAGCTCGGCGGTGAGCGTCACCTGCGCATCGAGGTGAAGAAGCCTGAAGCGACCCGCCCCGCCCCCCAGGAGTCGGCCGCGCCGTTGAAGCTGCCGGGCTACGCTACCGACGAGAAGGTCGCCACCCGCAAGGTCTACGGCGATGCCCTGAAGGCGCTCGGTGACGCGCACCCGGACCTCGTCGCGTTGGACGCGGAGGTGTCCAACTCCACGTACTCGGAGGAGCTGCGCAAGGCCCATCCCCGGCGCTACTTCGAGATGTACATCGCCGAGCAGAACATGGTGTCCAGCGGCGTGGGCATGGCGGTGCTGGGCAAGCGCGTCTTCATCAGCACCTTCGCGGCCTTCCTGTCGCGCGCGTATGACCAGATTCGCATGGCGGCCGTCTCCAACGCGACGCTGCACCTGTGCGGCAGCCACGCGGGCTGCTCCATCGGCGAGGACGGCCCCTCGCAGATGGGACTCGAGGACCTGGCGATGATGCGCGCCGTCGCGGGCAGCACCGTGCTGTACCCGAGCGACGCCAACCAGACGGCCGCGTTGATGGCCCACCTGGTGGACCTGCCCGGCATCAGCTACCTGCGGACCACCCGCGCGAAGACGCCCGTCCTGTACTCGGCCACCGAGAAGTTCCCCATCGGCGGGTGCAAGGTGCTCCGACGCTCGGACAAGGACGTGGCGACGATTGTCGCCGCGGGCATCACCCTGCACGAAGCGCTGGACGCGCATGCGCGGCTCCAGGAGTCCGGTGTCTCCGTGCGCGTCATCGACCTCTACTCCGTGAAGCCCGTGGACGTGAAGACGCTGCGGCAGGCCGCGCGGGAGACCCAGGGGCGGCTCATCGTCGTCGAGGACCACTGGGCCGAAGGCGGACTCGCGGACGCGGTGCTCGAGGCCTTCTCCGACGAGCCCCAGCCGCTGCCTGTCGTGAAGCGCCTGGCGGTGCGCACCCTGCCCGGCTCCGGCAAGCCCGAGGAATTGTTGAGCGCGGCCGGCATCGACGCGGAGCACATCGTCCAGGCCGTCATGGCCCTGAAGGACGCTCCGGGCCCCACCGACGCTCCCGAGGCGAAGGCGCCGCGTCCTCGTGGACGAAAGAACGCATAGCCGGGGGCTCCAACAGGGGCCGTCGGACGTGCGAGAGTCCCACCCTCGATGACCTACGACCTTCAGTCCCTCACCGAGCTTTCCACCCTTGAAAACCTCGTGAGCACCCAGGGCGTGGCGGCGCTGCTCGCCACCCTGGACGAGGTACTCGCGCGCACGCCGCCCGACGCGCTCGTGTTGAAGGAAGACGGCCCCGCCGTCGGCCCCAGGACGCTGCGAGTCCTCCGCAAGGCCGTCGAGTTCGACGCCACCTTCCTTCAAGCGCACCCCGAGGCCCTCTTCCAGAGCCTCTACAACCGCCTGCGCTGGCACGACGCTCCCGACGCCGCCGCGCACTTCGCGCCCGAGAGCCAGGGCCCGTGGAGCCATCCCGACGCGCATCTGTTCGCGCTCGCGAACCACTGGCGGAAGCAACGGGACGCGGCGGGCGCGGCGCCCTGGGTGGAGTCCCTGCTGCCGCTGCGTGGCGCCCTGGAGAGCGCGGACTCGCTCTTCTGGCACGACGCCCAGGTGCTGTGCGCGGCCTACAGCCCGTCGGGGGCAAAGCTCGCCACCGGCTCGTGGTCCGACGACGGCAACGTGCGCGTCTGGGACGCGGCCACCGGCGAGTGCCTCCAGGTGATGGCGGGCCACGAAGGCGAGGTGCGGGGCCTGGCCTGGAGCGCGGACGGAACGCGACTGGCATCAGGCTCCAGGGACCATGACGCCCGCATCTGGGATGTGGAGACCGGAGCGCTCCTGAAGGAGTTTCCGGGTCAGGAGGGACAGGTGACCTCGGTCGCCTTCAGCCCGGATGGACGCCTGCTCGCCACCGGCAACCTGGGGTGGCGCGTGCACGTGTTCGACGTGGAATCCGGCCGCCCGGTGAAGACGCTGAAGGGACATGAGCAGTCCGTGCTGAGCCTGTCCTTCCACCCGTCGGGGCGCTGGCTCGCGAGCGGCGGCTCCGACTCCACGCTGAGAATCTGGGACACCGCGACGTGGACGCAGGTGGAGCGCATCGCCTCCGACGGATACGTCGACACGGTGGAGTTCAGTCCGGATGGCGAGTGGATTGCCTGGGCGGTGTTCGAGGGCATCGCCGTGGCGGACACCCGGACGTGGACCCGGCTGCCGGGCACGCGCGGCGAGGGGCGCTACTCCCAGGTCGCCTGGCTCGGAACGAGCCGGCTGGGTCTGCTGTCCTACAACCGGGTGGAGGTCGTGGACGTCCGCGAAGGCACGGCCTTGTGGTCCAGGCCCTACCCCTCCGATGGCCATCAGCGCGGCGCGGCCTTCTCTCCCAACGGCAAGCACTTCGCGTTGACGGCGGCCGATGGCGGCCTGCTCGTGAGCGACCTCTACGCTTCGCCGCCGCCCGTCCTCCTGGCGGAGCCGCATCGCATGAAACAGCTCTGGGGCCAGCCAGAGGGGGGGCTCGCCATCGCCCAGCGGTTCGACGCGTGGCTCGCCATCGACGCCCAGGGGTGCGTTCGCAACTGTCCTCCCGACCTCGACGAAACACCCATGCAGCCGTGGTGCTTCAGTCCCGATGGGACCCTGGCCGCCTATGGCATCCATCTCATGATGGAGACGCCCGCCCGGCGCGGGGTCCGGTTGCTCGACGCGAAGAGCCTGACTCCGGTGCGGACCCTGTTCGCCAGGCCGCTGGACCCGAACGACACGAAGAAGCGCCTCAGCATGAAACAACCGCTGGCCTTCTCTCCGGACGGCCAGTGGGTGGCGGCGGCGCTCGAGTATGGGTGCGTGCGAATCTGGCGCGTCTCCGATGGAGCCCTGCTGCACACCCTGCGCGGCGCGAAGGGACCCGTCACCCTGGTGACCTTCACCCCGGACGGCGCCCACGTCGTGTGTGGCTATTCCGAGGACGCTCGCGTGTGGGTGTACGAGGTGACGAGCGGCAGGAACGTCCTGACCACCCGGACCCTGCTGGAGCCCGAGCCCGCGTACGCGGCGGCGACCCGCGCGCCTCGCATCGCCGTGGGACGCGCCTCCGGAGAGCTGGAGGTCTACGATTTGACGACGGGCTCACTGCGGCTCATCCAGGTCAGCAACGACGACGTCGTGGCCGTGGGGCTCTCCGCGGATGGCTCGCTCGTGGCGGCCTGTGGGTTGGACAGGCGAGTGCGCCTCTTCGATGTCCAGACGGGCGCGCTCAAGTACGAGCTGCCGCATCCGTCCCTGCCCTTCTCCGTGTCCGTGGGAGAGGACCTGCTCGTCACCCAGTCCAATGACCAGGTGACGCGCCTCTTCGACCTGGCCACGGGCGCGCCTCGCGAGGAGTTGCCTGGCAGCGCCACTCCGGAAGACGTCACGCGTCGCCGGTTCTGGGAAGTCCTGGGCGAAGGGCCGGTCTCCTTCCATCGTCAGGAGGACCCCACGCCCCTGACGCATTTCCAGGATGGGCTGGAGGAGACCGTCATCCTGCGGGAGGGACTGGTCGTGGCCCGGGGTCGGAGCATCAAGGACTTCCTCTATGTGCTGAGGATTCACGCCCCCACCGGAGGGAATTGATTCCGGGCGGCGGGCGGAAAATGCGCCAGTTCAGGCCAGGGGGACTCCACGGGATGAAGTCCTCATCCCCCACCCCTGGAGCACCCCATGGCCTCTTGGCTTGATCTCGCATTCCGACGCCCTCCCGTTGCGACAACTCCCGTGGAGGTCCAGCCGCCTCCGCCGCCCCCTCCGCCGCCGCCCGAACCCCCTCCGGAAATCGGAATGCCCACGAAGGACGAGTTCGTGGCCAGCCCGAACCTGCCCACGGGACCGGACCTGACGGGAGCCCCCCAGTACGCGCCTGTTCTCCTTGCCTCCCGCCCCCCTTCCGCGCCGGAAGCCGCGCCGGGTCTGCCTTCCCCAACGCCTTCTCCCACGCCAGGACCCGCGCCGAGTGCTCCGCCCCCTCCCGCGCCCCCTCCCGCGCAGGAGCCTCGCTGGAAGCCGGACATGAAGCTGGCTGACGCCCACAACGCCCACTCCACCAACACCCGCGGCGACTTCAACAAAGCCGCCAAGGGGGACTACAACTGGATGGAGGGCGACGTCAGCATGGAAATCAATGACAAGGGTCGCATCGAAATGCGGCACGACCCCATCCATGAGAAGGGCGACAACCTCACCCTCACGGAATGGCTGAACAAGGGGAAGGAGCTGGGGGTCGGCCTCAAGCTGGACGTGAAGGATGCCGAGGCCTTCAACAATGGGTTCCTGAACGAAGTCCGCGCGTCGGGCGTTCCAGACCATCAGCTCATGTTCAACTACGGCTTCCAAAAGGCAGCCGACCATGGGGTTGAGACGCGGGCGATGTTCCCCGGAGCCACCATCGCCATCAACCCTCCCTCCCCCGACAAGGTCCCAGCGGGGTCCGACCCGATCTCCGAAATGGTGAAGATGGTCGAGACTGGCGGCGTCACACAGCCTGTCACCTTCGTCTTCGAGTACGGCAAGCACCCCACGAATCCAGACGACATCAAACGCTTGCAGGACCTGGGGCCCATCTCTGTCTGGAGAGGCGCGACGCTCACCGGCATGAGCACCGAGGATGCCACCAAACACCTGAAGGAAAAGCTGGGCTACACCGGCATGATCGACCTCAAGGAGACCGCCATGAACGACCCCGGGGGCGCCATCACGGATACCGTCGACAAGGGGTTGAACTACGCGGTGGATTTCGCCAAGGAGCCGGGCAAGTACCTGAAGAAGCTCTTCTGAGACGTGCGCGAGCCCCCGCTTCATCCAGGGCCCACCCTCAACGAGGGGAGCACCCCACCCGCTGCCCACCGACGGCCAGGTCGTCGAGCCACCAGTCGGTGGGCACGGAGAGCCCCTGGTAGAGGAAGACGCCCGTCTCCAGCACCGTGAAGCTCTGGGCCTTCTCCCGCTTCGGAGGCGTGTCCGTGGGCGGGTCGGAGAAGACGAACTTCCGGGGCCATGCCAACTCCACGCCGTCGAGCCAGACACGCGGCTCGGCGGCCTCCGGGGCCTCCCCGTTCGCCGCGTCGAAGAGCCACTCCAGACACACCCATCGGTCCAGCACGAGCGGCGTGTCGGAGACCTGCACCCACTCCGGAAAGCCGGGCGGCTCCGGCGGATGCCAGAGGGCCATGTATTTCTCCTGGTACGTCGCCACCTCGTACCAGTCGAGCGCCTGGAACGCGCCGTCATCACTCCCGGGCCGGGGATAGCGCGCGTTGAAGAGTCCCGCGTGTGAGGCCGGGCGCGCGGGCGTCGTGTAGACGAAGACGCGCCCCCAGAGCACGGGGCCGAAGTCCCCGGGCAGCTCGAAGCGCACCGTCTTCTTCGGTCCCCCCTGCTCGCCCTCCCGGCCTCCCACCAACTGGCTGGCATGCAGCGCATACCTGCCGCCATGGGCCCGGGTGTCATCCACGACGAGCCGCCCGCTGAACTCGTCACGGTGCGGTGTCCAACCCGCGGGCAGCCGCCCCTCCTCGAAGTCCCAGCACAGCGTCTCCCCCGCCGAGCACCCCGGGGACGACGGCCGGTGAGCACACGCGAGGCAAAGAACAACCAAGACCAGTCCGACACTCCAAGGGGCGGCGATTCGGGCGCGCAAGCGGGAGTCCTCGTCAAAGGCTCCAATCTCGCACGCCCGAGCAGGGCTGTCCCGCCGACCTCCCTCAGACCCAGATTTGACTGTTGCCGATCTCCGCCTTCTGGAGCGCCTCGAAGGAGGGATAGGCCTTCGCCGCGTCATGGTTGTAGCTGTCGTAGCTGGACCAGACGCCGTTCTCCTGGCGCACGGTGAAGAAGTGGCCGCGGGTGGTGTCCGCAATCACACCCACGCCCCGCTTCTTGAGCGTGTCCGCGTCACTCTGGGCCAGGCCATACAACCCCAGGACGGAGGGGTCATTGCCATCCATCACCATCTCCTGGGCCTCCTTGTTCGGCAGGCCGAGCGCCGTCTCGTAGTGCTGCGTCGCCTTCTGGATGAACTCGTCCCGCGTCAGCCCGCCATTGGTGAAGTGGTACAGCGCATAGAAACCACAGAGCTTGGAGTCGGGAGGCGTCTTCGGCTGCTTCAGGAACTTGTAGGGCACGGTGCACCAGGGTGGTTGGAGAGCGTGAGACCGGAAGCCCCGGCCGCACATCCCCGAGACGACACGCCCCCGGGGCTTGTGACACGTCCGCCACGTGCGAGGTGTAGCGGGAAACTTCACAAAACCACCCCGTGAGTAACCCATCCCGCCACGCCGTGTCCCCGCAACCGCCTGAATGACTTGCAAGCCCGCAATGGCTTGCTTCCTGCTCACAAACCGCCCGCCACGTCGACGCCCCGCCAATCCCTCTCCGACATGACGTGGAAACCCCGTAGGAGAAAACCACTACATGTCAAAGTCAAACACGCTCCGCCCACGAGCCATGTCCTGGCTCGGCGCGGCAATGCTCTGTCTCTTCATGTCTTCCCAGGTCGCCTCGGCCGCCAGGGTTCCCGCCCCGGTTCCTCCGAAAGAGCCGCCCCAGGTCGACCCGTGCGAGTGCGGCCCCCTGGACGTGGTCTTCGCCATCGACGACACGGGCAGCATGGGCGGCTCGTTGACCGCCCTCCAGGCGAACTTCTCCAACCTGTTGACGCAAATCCAGACGTCGTCCAACGGCGACTACCGGCTGGGCCTGGTCACCTTCCAGGACGACGTCACCGTGCGCGTGGACCTGGGCGCGGGCAACGACGCCCAGATGCAGGCGCAGATCGCCAGCCTGACCGCGAACGGCGGGTGGAACCTGCCGGAGGCGTCCGACGAGGCGCTCAACACCGTCATCCACAACATCGCCTTCCGCCCGAACCAGAACGGCGCCTTCACGGGCTACTGGCGCACGGGGGCCCGCCGGGTCGTCGTCCTCATCACCGACAACCTGCCCGGCGGCTTCAATGACTCGTACACGAGCAACGCCCTGGCCAGCCTCCAGGCGCAGGAGGCCTACAACGAGGGCATCCGGATTCACGCCGTCTACGTCCCCACGGGCGGCACGCCCGACCCGACGGTGGTGGGCATCATGCAGAACTACGCCACCGTCTCCCAGGGGGCCTACCGGCTGACGGCGCCCAGCGGCGCGGACGTGCCCCAGGCCGTGCAGGACTTCCTGAGCGACTGCCGCACCCCGTCCGACGTCTTCATCCGCGACACGCCGGCCGACAACGGCTGGGAGCCCAGCTCCGGCGCCATCTGGACGAGCCCCGACATCAAGGTGTGCAACAACGTCAACGGCTGCGCCAGCTCCACCAACCCCGTGTTCGGCACGCCCAACAACTACGTCTTCGTCACCCTGCGCAACTACGGCCCGCTGCGCCCCACCGGCCCCATTGGTGGCTCGCTGCACCTGTACTACCTGGCGTCGGGCGGCAACTCCTCCTGGGGCTCCACGAGCTGGAGGCGCATCCAGACCCAACACAACATCTTCCTGGACGCGGGCGAGACGCGTGACATCCGCATCCAATGGGCCAACGTCCCCCTGCCCGGCCACTACTGCCTGCTGGCGCGGTGGGTGTCCGACGGCGACCCGATGAGCTACCCGGAAATCATCGGCTCCGACACCGTCACCAACACCCAGCTCAACAACAACATCGCCTGGCGCAACGTGGACGTGGTCCGGATGCTGCCCGGCGGCACGGGCACCACCACGTATGACGTGCGCCCCACGGTGGGCCATGCGACGACGCTCTTCATCCGTCCCGAGGCAGAGCCGTTCCCGGGCCGTGTGACGCTGACGCTGACGGACCGGCTGTTCGCGGCCTGGGAGGCCGCGGGCGGCGAGGCCGAGGGCCTGGAGGGTGTCGAAGGCACGACGCTGTTCTTCGGCGGCCACGGCGGCGCGCTGGGCCTCCACACCGATAAGGAGATGGATGAGCGCATCCACGTGAACTTCCTGTCGGACGGGCCCGAGGGCTTCTTCCCGATGAACATCTTCGAGAGGGATGACCGGAAGGACCCCATCGGTGGCGTGAGGTACGAGGTCAACGTCCTCTCGCCGGACGCCGAGCCGGTCGCCGTGGAGCTCGCGGTGCGCGGCGTCGACGGCAAGTACACGGAGCTGACGTGGCCGCACACCGTGCACCACAAGCACTACGTCGTCTACCGGAGCGAGAACCCCGAGGCGGGCGACATGGAGGCCATTGGTGAGGTCGCCGCCAGCGAGGACCTCTCCGAAACGACCGCGGTGCGCTTCGTCGACGCCTCCGACGCGACTCGCCACTTCTTCTACGCGGTGGAGAGCCACACCGACGGCAACAAGACGCTCAGTGGCTGGGTGACGCTGGGGGCGCCTCCCAACCGGTAACACGCGCGGCACCCCTCCTTCCCGGGCGAAACGGGCCCGGGAAGGAGGACGTCGTCGTCAGATGGTCGGCTGGGCGATCTTCACGTCGCTCTTGTCGAAGTGGTCGAACGCCTTCGTCATGCCCCACGCGCCCAGGCCAATCGCCAGTCCCACGGCGGCTCCCGCGGGCCCGCCCCAGGCTCCCGCCGCGGCGCCGGCCGCCAGGTAGCCACCCACCGCCGCGGTCGCCGTCGTCACGCCGCTGGCGACCGCCCAGCCATTGCCCTTCTGGATGCCGTCGTAGGCCTGCATGCCGCCACTCAGGACGCCCAGCCCCGCGGTGAGCTTCGCCAGCCCGTTCAGGCTCTTGGCGGCCTGCATGGGCGTCAGGCGCTGTCCCGCGGTGATGACGCCTCCGTCCAGCGTCAGGCCACTGCCCGCGCCACGAAGCGCGGTGGTGACGGCGCTGCCACCCGACACGACGCCGATGGTGCCCGTCACGAGCGCCACCCCGTCCTTCGCCGCGCCAAGGTAGTTGCCCTGGCTGAAGTCCCGCATGAACAGGGGCCCCGCCTTGGCCAGAATCTCAGCGCTGCCGGCCAGGCCGGCAATCCCGCTCGCTCCGCCCACCAGGCGTGCCTTGGGGTCCAGGCTGAGCGACGGCTGGCCATTGAGCGCGGGCGTGAGCGCCTCCTTCAGGCGGAGCATGCCCACGGAGTTGGCTGAGACCGCCGCCTTCACCTCCTTCAAGTCGTTGCGCTCCACCTTGTCCGGGTTCAACGCCCGGTTGGGAGACAGCGCGAGCGCCAGCTCATTGAAGTCCCTGACCTGTTGCGACAGGCCATCCACCGCCGCCCCGCCCAGCGACGCCTGCCCCTTGGGCAGCGCCTTGAGCGCGTCGACCGAATCGACCTTCTCGCCGTTGACGGTCAGCGTCTGTCCTTCGGGGGTGATGGAGTGCTGGGCCGTCCCGTCGGCGTTGGTGATTTTGTTGGAGGCGCGGATGAGCTCCGGTCCCGTCTTCGTGTCGACGGACACCTGCTCCTGCTCCTGGGTGCTCTTGGGGCCGTCCTTGGGCTTCAGGCTGGACGTGGTGCGCTCGTGGATCTCCACCTCGCCCTGGGCGTTGCGCTTCTCCTCGCGCGAGTAGTCCTGCACCGCGCGCGCGCCCGTCTCGTCCGTCTGGTCCAGGTGCGACGCGACGACCTTGTTCCTGTCGTCGAACGTCCGCGTCAGCTCGCTGCGAGCCTCGACGGCGGGGCCGTCCTTGGGCTGCGTGGAGGTGGTGCTCGATTCGGTGGTCTGGAGCCGGCCCTTGTCGTCCCGCTTCTCGGTGAGCGCGTAGTCGCGCACCGTGCGCGTCCCGTCCGCCTCCGTCTGGTCCGAGTGCGCCGAGGCCAGCCGCCCCTTCGCGTCGAACGTGCGCTTCGTGTCGCCCTTCACGCTGACCGGGTCCCCGTCCGGGTTCTTCGGGTCGGGCACCCGGCCCTCGGTGGTCTCCGTGACGGTGTTGCCGTCCAGCTTCTTGCGGGTGGTGACGGAGAGATCTTCCTTGCCCTCGATGAACGTCTGGGTGTTCAGCTCGCCGGGATTGCTCGTCTGGAGCGTCCAGCTCTTGGGCGAGCCGTTCTCCTTCTCCGCCCGGTACTCCACGTCCCCCGCGGCGTCGTAGAAGCCGCTGTCGTACGAGCTCTCGCCAGGCTTCTTCTCCGGCCGGTCCAAGACCTTGCTCTCGCTCGCGGTGACGCGGGCGTTGTCCTGGGAGTACGACGTGCCGAAGGTGTAGCTGGCCTTGGCGGGCTTGCCGTCGGGGTCCTTGGCCCCCTCGGGCGGGATGTGGACCGTCTTGGTGTCCACCTTGTCCAGGGGGCGGTCGTCGTCGAACTTGCCCTTGAGCTGGTCGTTCAGCCCCTTCTCGTCGTCCTGGGTGCCGAACGTCCGCGTCGTCTGGGTGGTGCCGTTCTTCGCATCCTCCGTGACGGTCTTCTCGACCAGGCGCTTGTCCCCGTCGACCGACAGCTCGCGGGACTCGAAGGATGCCTTGGGGTCGGCGCTCCTGCGCTTCTCCACGTCACGCAAGCTGGAGACCTTCGACGCCGCGTCGACGTCCTTGTCCGTCCAGGCGGCGCGGGTGTTCGTCAGCGTGCCCATCTTGTGGTGGTCCTCCAGCGTCTCCGCCTCCACAGTGCCCTTCGCCCGGTCGAACTTCTGCGACGTGACGTACGTCATGTCGTCGCGGTCGCCAAACCGCGTCCGCTCGGTGACCTGCCCCTTGTCATCCTTCGTCACGAGCGTGGTGCCATACCCGTCCCGGCTCTCGATGGAGACTCCGGGCGGCAGCTTCTCCGGCTGCTGGGCCAGCTTCTCCAGCGCCTGGGTCCGAGCCTTCAGGTCCTTCTGGGTCTGCGACATCCCCTTCTGAAGACCGGCCTTCTCCTCGGCCACCGTCTGGAGGTCCACCTCCTTGCGCAGCGCCGTATCGAGGGGTGACTCCGCCGCCGCCTTCTTCAGCTCGGGGCTGGCCTGCGTAATGGCGTCGGCCTTGTCGAATTGGGCGGAGGCCCGAAGCTCGCGGGCCATCGTCGCGCCCAGCGCCAGGGTGTTGGCATCCTTGCCCTGGGACTTGAGGCCTTCGATGACGGTCGCCTGGTCCTTCTGCGCGTTGAGCTTGTCGACAATCGGCTTGCGGCCCTCGGGCCCCGCCAGCGCCGCGCTGTCGGCCAGGCTCTTCACCATGGCATTGCGGTCCTCCGCGGGCGTCTTCTTGTCACCCACCGCGTCCGCGGCCTTCTGCACCTGCGGCGCGGACTCGCTCACCAGGGCCTTGCGGTACGCGGGGTCCTGACCGAGCGCGAGCTGACGCTTGAGTTCCTCGGCGCCAGCGCGCGGGCTCTTGGAGGAGGCGTCCGCGACGCGTCTGGCATCGGAGGTCGCGGCTTCCTTCGAGGAGACGACGGACTTCGTCCCGAACAACTTCTCCTGGTCCTTGGCGGACAGGCTGCCCGCGTCGAAGACATCCTTCTGCCGGTCCGCGAGGGCGTACGGCTTGGGCAGCTTCTCCTTCTCCGCGGCGTCGTTCGCCTCCTTCTCCGCGGCGAGCGCCTTGTTGGCCGCGGCGAGGGCCTCGCGCTTGTCCTTGGCGGCGATTTCGTTCGCCGTCTTCGAGGCCTTGTCCGCCTTGTCGAGGTCCTTGGACGCCGTCTCAACCTTCTTCTGGGCCGTGTCCTTCGCGCCGGGAGAGAGCGCGACGGCGCGCTCCTTGTCCGCCTTGTCCAGCCGGGAGCCGGCGTCGCCGCGCGTCTTGCGCGCCTCCGTCGCCTTCTTCTCCGACGCGTGCGCCTTCTGCAGCGTGCGTTTGGCCTCCGTGCGCGCCTTCTCCGCCTTCTTCTTCGACTGCGCGGCCGTGACCTTGGGAGCCTTCGGCTTCGGCTTGGGCTGCTCTACGGGCTTGCGGACCTTCGTGGGCAGCTCTCTAGGAATGGCCATGACAACCTCCTGGGGGATGGGGGAGGCGCGGGAGAACGGCGAGGAGCCCGGCACATTGCCAGCCCGCGCTTCAACATTGTCGGAATGTGAGACAGCGAGTTTCGCGACAGGATTTAATGCCTGTTTTCACCGAAAAACCCTTGCGTCACATGAAACATGAAACACATACAGCGACCGTCACGCGCCGCGAGGGTCGGCGCATGGGTCGCGTGACAGGTCATTCAGGTCGCGGGTGTCGCCCGACAGCAGACGTTTCGGACAGGGTGCGGCTCGCACTCCGGCTTCATCAGGGAGACACACCTACCGCCCAGGTGGCGCACCGCATTCGACGCTTCGCGTTCGCGACCTGGAAATGAAGAAAGAATGCGCCACCGCGCCTGGGCGCGTGTCGCCCGGCGCGATGCCTTCAGTGCCACGACCTCAGGGGAGAGGCCCCCGCCCCGGGCACGGGGCTGGGGACCGAGCCTCAACCGACCGCGGGCTTCTCCAGCACGAGGCCGAAGTGGGTGTAACAGGTCGGGTGCAGCTCGAGGATGTTCTCGAAGTGGATGACGCGGGACGTGAGCCCCGCGGCGTGAGCGGGGTCCAGGACGCGCTCCTTCAGCGTGTCCACGCCATAGAAGCGCCCGTGCCGCTCTCCCCAGCCCGGGAAGAGGTGGATGACGGGCTCGGCCTCGCGGCGGATGTCATAACCCCACGCGGGGTCGCACATCGTGAAGGCATACTCGCCCAGGTACAGCGGGACGATGCAGACCCGGCCCCCGGGCCGCAGCACCCGCGCCGCCTCCCGGATGAAGCCCGTGTCCGCGGTCCCCTCGAAGTGCTCGAAGGAGCAGTGCAGCGTCATCGCATCCACGGAGGCATTGCCCAGCGGCAGCTCCGCGGCCGAGCCGCCAATCTCATGACCGTTGATGCCGGGCGGAAACACCAGGTCCTGGACGAACACGTTGCGCGTCTTCGCCAGGGCGCGGATGACCTCCAGGTAGGGGCTGTTCAGCGTGGAGGCGATGTCGACGTAGACGGCGTCCTCGCGCGACAGCAGCGGCGCCAGCTGGGTCCAGGAGTAGTGGTACTGCGAACGCTTCTCCCAGTAGGGCTGGAGCGAGCAGTAGTGCCGGAGCACGGGGCTGCCCGCCTGCAGCTCGTTCCAGAAACGGTCCAGCCCGGCCACGTCGAAGCGGAACGTCTCGTAGGGGATGCCCGCCTGCCGCAGCGGCTCCGGGCTCTTCAGCTGGGGGCCCGGCCCATAGCGGCCGAAGCCGGTGAGGCTGAGCAGCTTCGAGAGGGGCTGGGAGGCCTGATGGGCGGCCCGGTGTCGGAGGCTCTTCTTCACGCGGGTCAGCAGGTTCAAGCGGGGCTCCACGGGGCCTGGGGAGCGCGCATTCTCGGAGCCCCCTCCAGGCGAGTCAACGCGCCCCACGCCCCCTCGACAGCTGACGGGGCGTGGAGGCGGAAGGGGACGGGCTCAGTAGGGCCAGAAGCGCGCCACGAACGGGGTCTCCACGGACTGTCCCGGCGCGGTGTGCAGTCCCGCCACCCGGAAGAAGCCCTCCGCGTCGAGCCGCGCGACGAGGGGCCGCTCACTTCCGGGCAGGTCCGAGTGGTGCGAGCGCAGCACCGTCAGCCCATTCGCGGAGACATGGATGAGGCCCAGGCCCGGCACGCCCGACTCGTCCCGGTACACCGTGGACAGCGCGATGTCGCCGCCCGGCAGCAGCCCCGTGCCCACGAGCACGTCCCTCGCCTGATTCTCCACCGTCACGAAGTAGCGGGAGCCCTGCGTGCCGAAGGAGGAGTCCACCGCGCCCGTGCCGCTGTCGATTCGCAGCAGCCCCGCGCCGGTGCCGGCCCCTTCCCCACTGAACACGGCGCGAGTCCCCACCAGCACCTTGCCACCCTCCAGGAGGTGCAGCGTCCGGGGCGTGAGCCTGGGGGTGACATAGGCGGGAGGGCTGTAGCTGAAGGCGCGGTCCCGCTCACCGTTGACCTGATAGCGCCGCAGCGACAGGCCATGGTTGTGAGACGCCGTCGTGCCCGCAAGCAGGAGCGAGTCGTCCGCGAGCGCGATGACCCCCAGCCCCTCGTCGTCCTCGCCGACGTCCTCCCAGGCGAGTCCGTCCGCGCTGAACGAGGTGTCGAGTTGGCCCGTCGGCAGCAGTCGCACGAGGACCTGGTCCCGGTCCGTGTTCTGCACGGTCCCCGCGCCCACCACGCGGCCCCGGGAGTCCACGGTGAGGGCATGCAGCGTGGCGTTGCCCGCGGAGAGCTGGAAGGTCCTCACCCCCGTCGTCCCGAAGGTGGTGTCCAGCGCGCCCGTGTCGGTGAGCCGCACGAGCAGCAGGCTCTGGTAGTTGCGCGCCGTGCAGCTGTTGGTGTCCGCGATGGCGCCACCGGCGAGCACGACCCGCCCGTCCGAGAGCACGGTGACGGCGTCGACGTAGTCATCACCGTCACAGACGTCGATGACGCGTGTGCCCTGGGTGCCAAACGAGACATCGGGCGTTCCGTCCGGCAGCAGCCGCGCCACCAGCACGTCCCTCAGGCCCGCCGAGCCGGTGGAGCCCGCGAGAATCCACTTCCCGTCCGGCGTCACGGCCATGGCGTTGATGCTCACCGCGGACAGCCCCAGCGCGGGGAGCATGAGCCCCTGTGAGCCAAACGAGACATCCAGCGCGGCCTGCCCCGGCTGGACCTCCAGCGGCACCGACACCTCGACACGCTCCCCCCGGCCCTCTCCCACCACCCGGATGGGGAAGCGCCCATAGGCCGCGGCCTCCTCCACGTGGAGCTCGAAACTGGCCAGGTTCTCCGCCCCCGGCACGGACAGCGTCAGCGCGTCCGCCAGGACGTGGGCGGGCAGCCCCTCCAGCGTGAGGGTGACGTCGCCGGTGAACGAGTCATCACGTCGCACCTGGACGCTGAAGCGCGTCGTGTTCCGCGGCGCGAAGCGCAGCGTCGGCTCGGAAGGCGGGAGCACGGTGAAGGCAGGCGCCGGCTCTCCACCGGCATCCGGAGCGGGCTCCTCGGTACCGGCGTCCGACGGTGGACCTCCCGCATCCGGGCGGGGCGTGCCCGCGTCTCCACCCGAGGAAGGGGGCGGCGGGCTTTCGTCCGATGAGCACCCCATGCCCGTGGCCCCCAGCGCCACCAGGGCGACCAGCATCGAGAGCCGGAGGCGGGAGGGTGCGCGCTGACACGGGACGGTGGTTCGTACGGACCCGGGGACCGAGACGGCGGAAGAGCGACATGCGGGGAGGTTCATGTCGGCGGCACACTAAAGAGCGGGGCTCCCCGTCGAAAGTGGCTTGTCGCATGAAACCACCCGGGGTGAAGACAGCCCGGGGTGGAGGGAGCCGGGAGACTCCCTCCACCCCGGTGTCCTCAACTGGAGTAAGACAAATCATTCTCTCCAGGTGAGGACTGATTGCTTTGGTAGCTGTTGGCACGCACCTGCCAGACCCCTCCCTGATTCGTGCCGAGCCACTGGGCAATCGTGGTGATGAGTGAAGCGTCGTGGACGTGCTTGTCCTGTTGCCAGCACACCCAGACTTCCTTCCCCGTGGTGGAGTTCTCGAACTTCTCTCGACAGTATTTCGGCATCGACTTCCTCCCGCGCGAATCGCATCCAGACCGCGCCTCCCATAACGGTCCGTAAGCAGGGCTCGTGACAGCCCTCGAGTGCTGGCGATTGACGTCCGCGGGACGTGTCACGCCACGCGCCCTCCGTTCGTTCTCAAGGCGCACCACCCACCGCGCTTTCGCGGTGCTCCCGAAGCGCCCCAGGAGGCGAAGCACGCCATGAGTCCTTCTACCCCGAGCGGCACGGACGCCACCCCCAAGCCCCCCGCGAGTCCGCCCCCCGCTCCCAAGGAAACACCGACCAAGCGCACCTCCTCGGAGCTGCGCGCGCCGAACCAGATTCGCAACCGCAAGGCCGTCGTCGCGGGCATCAACAACTACCGTCCCCAAATCAATCAACTGTCGAGCTGTATCAACGACGCCAACCTGATGGTGAGCCTGCTGGGGACGCAGTATGGGTTCGCGCCGAAGGACATCCAGGTCCGGCTGGACGAGGCCGCCACGCTGAGCAACCTGAAGGAGTCGCTGGCCTGGCTGTTCGACGGTGCCACGCAGGATGACGCGCTGGTCTTCTTCTTCTCCGGCCATGGCTACCGCGTGCAGATAGACGAGGTCTGGCGAGAGAGCCTGGTGCTCTACGACGACTTCTTCTTCGACCAGGACTTCTCCAAGCTGACCCAGCCGCTCCCCGAGGGCGTGCTGACCACCGTCCTGGACGCGTGCCACTCCGGAGGGATGGAGAAGGACCTCTTCATCGCGTCGGACTTCGCCCGGAAGCTCCATCAACTGGGAGCCACCCGCCGCGTCGAGCTGGCCAAGGTGAAGGCATACATCGACCCTCGCGACTTCGGAGCCACCACGGGAGAGAAGGCCTTCCTGCCCGCCACGCAGGCGCACCAGCGCTCCTGGCTGCACCGGAGCTCCGACGAGCGCGCCGGGGAGATTCCCTTCCGGGGCTTCGGCCGGCCCGTCCAGATTCTCCCGGGAGTGGCTGTCACCAAGGCGTATGACCCGCAGGTGGCGGCCGAGCCACCCCAGGCCAACTGCACGCTGCTGACGGCCTGCACCGCCGAGCAGACGGCGGCCGCGGGCACGCAGCTCACCAAGAACCTGTCTGTGTTCACCTTCACGCTGGGACAGGTGCTCGGTGGGACGCCGAATGTCTCCTACGCGCAGTGCCTCCAGCAGGCCGCGGCCCAGATTTCCAGCCTGGGCTTCCAGCAGACGCCTGAGTTGCTGGTGACGCCCGACACCAACTGGGTGCGCAACCGCTCCGTCTTCCTCAACACCGATTTCGGCGCAGCGCCGAAAACCGTGGTCCCGGTCAGCCTGCCGTTCGGGCTGGGCGCTCCCACGGCTCCCGCAGTCACCCAGTCGAACGAAGGAGTCAAAACCATGACGTATCCGCAGATGCCGAATCTCCCTGGCCTCTCGCAACTCGTTGGCCTGCCCATCGGCCTCACACATCCCCTGATGGCCACGGGTCCGCAGGGCGCGGACAAGGGCTGGACGGACGTGCTCCAGCACCTGGTCAGCACCGCGCCCGCCCTCATCGGGCCCCTGGTGAACACCATCGGCGGCGCCGTCTCCGCCGCCAGCAAGGGCTACCAGCCCGCCGCCGACAAGGGCTGGTCGGACGTGTTCCAGCACCTGGTCAGCACCGCGCCCGCCCTCATCGGGCCGCTGGTGAACACCATCGGTGGCGCCGTCTCCGCCGCCAGCAAGGGCTACCAGCCGGCCGGCGCGGACAAGGGCTGGACGGACGTGCTCTCGTCCCTCGTCTCCTCCGCGCCCCACCTCATCGGGCCGCTGGTGAACACCATCGGCGGCGCCGTCTCCGCCGCCAGCAAGGGCTACCAGCCCGCGGTGATGGGCACCGCCGCCGACAAGGGCTGGACGGACGTGCTCCAGCACCTGGTCAGCACCGCGCCCGCCCTCATCGGGCCCCTGGTGAACACCATCGGTGGCGCCGTCTCCGCCGCCAGCAAGGGCTACCAGCCCGCCGCCGACAAGGACTGGTCGGACGTGTTCCAGCACCTGGTCAACACCGCGCCCGCGCTCATCGGGCCGCTGGTGAACACCATCGGTGGCGCCGTCTCCGCCGCCAGCAAGGGCTACCAGCCGGCCGGCGCGGACAAGGGCTGGACGGACGTGCTCTCGTCCCTCGTCTCCTCCGCGCCCCACCTCATCGGGCCGCTGGTGAACACCATCGGCGGCGCCGTCTCCGCCGCCAGCAAGGGCTACCAGCCCGCGGTGATGGGCACCGCCGCCGACAAGGGTTGGACGGACGTGCTCCAGCACCTGGTCAGCACCGCGCCCGCGCTCATCGGGCCCCTGGTCAGCACCGTCACCGGTGCCGTCGCCGCCGCGCGCCAGTGAGCCTTCGTCGCGGCTGAAACCGGGCCGGCTCCCATCCCTCCTTCATGGATGGGAGCCGGCTCGGCGCGCATCAGCCGTCCGTCCGCTTGCGCCGCCCCGACAGCCAGCGATGGAAGCTGGCCTCGTCGCGAATCACCCCCGCCTGGGCCAGCGGCTGGACGAGCCGCTTGCGGGAGCGCTCCACGATTTTGCGCACGTTGGCGGGCGTCAGCCGGAGCGTCGCCGCGATGTCCGCGTAGCCCTGCTGTTCGACGAAGGCCAGACGCGCACAGGCCCTCAGTTGCGGCGGCAGCGACTCCAGCAGCTCCAGCAACAGCGATTGCAACTGCTGCTCCTCCTGCTCCCCACACGGCCGCGCCGCCTCCAGCTCCGCGCCATCCCCCAGCTCCTCGTCGAGCGACGTCCACCGCCACGACTGGCGGCGCCGCTCACGCTGGAGGTCGATGCAGACGTTGATGGCCACCCGACGCAGCAGCGCCCAGGGCCACTCCTCCTGGGAGGAGGAGCGCGACATCTGAAGCCAGACACGCACTCCCGTGCGGCTCATCGCCTCTCTCGCCGCGTCCAGGTCCCCCAGCGTCCGCTCGCAGATTCGCAGCAGGGCGCGCTGGTGCTGACTCCAGAGCGCCTCGAAGCGCGTGGACCCGGACGCGCTCGACTCCTCTTGCTCGGGGCGCATTCAGACCTTCCCGAGCGTCAGGTCCACCAGGTCCGTGAAGGGCGAGGGCGACTGCCCCACCGCCTCGACGAGCGCGTCCACCTTCCGCAGCTCGCGCTCGAGCGCCTTGTAGTGATTGCGATTCTTCAAGAGCCGCTTGCGGCCCAACAGGAGGAAGGCCTCCTCCCGCCCCACCTGCCGCACGGCGGTGCCGAGCACGAAGCCACGAAACGCATCCGCCAGGTCCAGGTCCCATGGCACCGCGGCGCGCTGGGCCTCCATGACGAAACACGCGGACGCCACGCGCAGCGCCTCGATGAGCGAGCGCGACGTGGGCGACTCCTCGTAGCCCAGCGCCTGCATCACATGACTGTCCCTCAGCAGGACCTCGTGCTCGACCTGGGACATCACCGCCAGCGAGTACGCACGGCGGACGATGTTGTCGAGCTGCCGGAGGTTGCCCGGCCAGCTGCGGCTGAGCAGCTGCGCCTGCGCATCCGGGGCCATCTGCGCCTGGCCCTCGCGCTCGCGCTCCTGGTGTCGCCGACTCAACATGTACTGCGCCCACGGGATGATTTCGTCCCGGCGCGCATCCAGGGGCGGAATCTGGATGGGGAGCACGTTGACGCGATAGTAGAGGTCCTCGCGGAACCTCCCGGCCGTCACCGCCTCGTGGAGGTCCACGTTCGTCCCCACGATGAAGCGCACGTCCGCGCGGTGCAGCGTGCCCTCCCCCAGCACCCGGTACGTCCGCTCCTCCAGCACGTGGAGCAGCCCCGCCTGCGCGCGCAGGGACAGCTTGTCGATTTCGTCGATGAACAGCGTGCCGCCCTTCGCGAGCGCCAGGCAGCCCGGGCTGTTCTGCACCGCCCCCGTGAAGGCCCCCTTCCTCCAGCCGAACAGCGCCCCCATCTGCAGCTCCTCCGGCACCGTCATCAAATCCAGCACCTCGAAGGTCCCCTCCTTGCGCCCCGAGTGCTCATGGCTCCAGCGCGCCAGCCTCGACTTTCCCGAGCCCGTGGGCCCGCTGATGAGGATGGTGTCCTCCTGCTGCGTGAAGACCCGCAGGACCTGAATCAGTCCGGACATGGATTCACCAATGACCGGAAGAAACGCGTCGGTTCGACTCGTCGGCATTCGTCCGCTCCAAACTCAAACATGGGTGGGGGAAGCGGGGCGCACCGGCCTGCAAAACCTCAACCAGTCAAAAATCTCGACAACCCTCTCCTTTCGCGCGCGTCTGGGATGAAAACGCGTGTGCCGGCGTCCCCGTGACAAGCAAATGCTTGTGGCAAGCAAGCAGCGCGGCGACTTTCGAGACGCGGGATGTGTCGCATCCCAGCGACAGGACTCGCGAGCGAGGCGGTGCCCGCGTCTGGCGTGCGTCATGCACAACGCGGCGGCGGCCCTGTCGAGCGTGTCTTCGCGTACTGGTTTTTCATCCGGGGCCGCTCACCACTCGCAGCGAGGCATGAACATGGCGGACTTCCGCACGGCGTACTCCAAGCTCATCCAGGATGTCTGGGCGAACCCTGGCAAGAAAGGCCAGATTGAGCAGGACCCGAACCTGTTGAAGGTCTACGGCTTCGACACCATCCCCAAGTCGGTGGCGTTCACCGAGGCGTACAGCGGAGCGACGACGACGGGCTACGACGAGCAGCTCAAGAGCTGGGACCGCAACAAGGACGGGAACATCACCCTGTTCATCCCGCCGCAGCCCACCGTGACGCCGGGCGGGACGGCGGGAGCGGCGGCCAAGGATGTCTCGGTCTGCTGCTGCTGCTGTCCCTGCTGCACCTGCACCTGAGCCCCGCGCATCGCTCCGGACCCGGCGGCCGCGCGCCACCGGGCTCCGGTGTCGCCCCTGTCGTTCCAGCGGTGCCCACGCTTCATGCCCCCGGGAGTCACGAATGCTGTCGAGACCTGTCTGGAAGAGCCACTGCCGCGTGGAGCGCGTCGACGAGTCGACGGTGCTGCTCCTGCACGAGAAGGACTACCTGCTCCTGCGAGGTCGCGCCTTCCCCTTGCTCGTGCCACTGCTGGACGGACACCACTCGCTGCCGGAGGTCTTCGAGGCGCTCTCCTCGCGACTGTCCCTGGTGGAGGTCTCCCACGCGCTGGAGATCGCCGCGGAGCAGGGCTGCATCCTCGAGGGAAGCACCGACGCGCCGGAGCAGGCGCCCTTCTGGCACGCGCTCGGCGTGGACATGGCCACCGTGGCCGAGCGCCTCCAGACGCCCGTGTCCATCGTCTCGCTCGGGGGCGAGTGGGAGGAGTCCCAGCGAGAGGCCTTGCATGCCCAGGGCCTGCGCTCGGAGGGCGAGGCGGGCTTCCAATTGGTGCTCTGCGACGACTACCTGCACCCCGCGCTCGACGCGCTCAACCGCCAGGCGCTCGCGGCGCGGCGGCCCTGGATGCTCGCCAGACCCGTGGGTGGCACGCTGTGGCTGGGGCCCGTCTTCCGCCCCGCGTTGACGGCGTGCTGGGCCTGCCTCGCGCAGCGCCTGCGCTCCAACCGGCAGCTCGAGTCCTTCCTGGAGCGGGAGCAAGGCCACGTCCATCCCCTGGTGCTGCCGGCCGCGAGCCTGTCGGCCACCACCGGGACGGCCTTCCAGCTCGCGGCGCTGGAGGTGGCCAAGGCGCTGGTGCTCGGCCCCGAGCACCCGCTCAGCGAACAACTGGTCACCCTGGACCTGACGACGCTGGAATTGGAGCGACACGCGCTCGTGCGCAGGCCCCAGTGTCCGGTGTGTTCGGACGCGGAGGCCACGTCGCGCGCGCCGCTGCCCGTCATCCCCAGGCCCTGTCCCAAGCGGTTCGACGGTGACGGGGGCCATCGCACCCAATCCCCCGAGCAGACCTTCGCGCGACTGGAGAAGCACATCAGCCCCATCACCGGCGTGGTGCGCAACCTGGAGCCGCTGAGCGCGGACGACGGCGCGGGGCTGGTCCACAGCTACGCGGCCGGACACAACTTCGC
This sequence comes from Myxococcus sp. CA051A, assembly GCF_013336705.1. Lineage (NCBI taxonomy): Bacteria > Pseudomonadati > Myxococcota > Myxococcia > Myxococcales > Myxococcaceae > Myxococcus > Myxococcus sp. CA051A. The sequence continues at coordinate 204,376 of NZ_JABUMS010000014.1, forward strand.
GCTGATGCAGCAGGACCTGCGCTTCGTCCTGCTCAACCTCCGGGGCCGCAGCGGAGGCAAGGGGACAACGGATGCCCAGGCGCGGGTGAGCGCGCTGTGCGAAGCCATCGAGCGCTACTCCGGCGTCTACCGGGGTGAGGAGTGGAGCCACGTGGCCAGCCTCCACGAGCTCCGGGACGAGGCCGTCCACCCCAACGCGCTGATGAACTTCAGCCCCGCGCAATACGCCCAGCGCGCGGAGTGGAACGCCAGCCACCCGTCCGGCTTCCACCATGTGCCGGAGGTCTTCGACCCCGACCGGCGCATCCATTGGACCCACGCGTGGTCCCTCACGCACGAGCGCTTCCGCCACGTCCCCAGCGCCTATTGCTCCTTCGGGCACCCGGACCTGCGCAAGTGGTTCTTCTGCTCCAGCGACTCCAACGGCTGCGCGGCGGGAAACACGCTGGAGGAGGCCATCCTCCAGGGCTTCCTGGAGCTGGTGGAGCGCGACTCGGTGGCGCTCTGGTGGTACTCGCGGACGCGGCGGCCCGCCGTGGACCTGGACAGCGTGGACCTGCCGTACGTCCACGCGCTGCGGGAGCACTACGGCCGACTCCAGCGAGAGCTGTGGGTATTGGACGTCACCGCGGACCTGGGCATTCCCACGCTCGCGGCGGTGTCACGGCGATGGGACTCGCCGGTGGAGGACATCGTCGTGGGCTTCGGCGCGCACCTGGACGCGCGCGTCGCGCTGCTGCGGGCGCTCACGGAGGTCAACCAGTTCCTCCCCGCCGTGCAGCACCGGGACGCGGACGGCAAGACGCTCTACTGGTTCCCCGAGCGGGAGGCCGTCCGGTGGTGGCAGACGGCGACGGCGGCGAACCAGCCCTATCTGCTCCCGGACCCGAACGCCCCCGCGCGCCCCCTGGGCCTGCTCCCCGACCTGTCCTCCGGTGACTTGCGCGTGGACGTGGAGCGCTGTGTCGCGCACGCCAGGCGCGCGGGCATGGAGACGCTGGTGCTGGACCAGACGCAGCCCGACGTGGGGCTGCCCGTCGTCAAGGTGATGGTCCCCGGCATGCGTCACTTCTGGAAGCGCTTCGGGCCGGGCCGGCTCTACGACGTGCCCGCGCGGCTGGGCTGGGTCCAGCGGCCGCTGCGCGAGGAGCAGCTCAACCCCACCGGCATCTTCTTCTGAGGAGCGGACGCGATGCGGCTCCATGAATCCTTCGGGCTCACGCCCGGCATCAAGGTCCACACGCTGGAGGATGGGCGGCGCGTCGTCGCCAGTCCTCGCTTCGGTCTGGAGTTCGGCGGCCTGTCCGCTGGCGCCCGGGCCGCGCTCCAGCAATTGGAGACAGGCGGCACGGAACACGAGCTGCTCGACACCGCGGAGCCGCATGACGGGCCCACCGCGAGCCTCCTGCTGGACCACCTGCTCCAATCCCTCGCACGGAACGACTTCCTGTACCGGACCCTGCTGCTGGAGGACGCACCGCTGGCGACGCTGCTGCCGAGCACGGCCCCCGGCCACTCGGAGCCCCGGAGGCCCGAGGCGAAGTATGTCCTCTCACGGCTCGCGTGCGTGCGTCGCGAGGATCACCAGCTCGTGGTGGAAGTCCCCGCGTCCCACGCCCGCGTGCTGCTGCGGGACACACGGGCGGCGGCGCTCCTCCCGGAGCTGTCTAGCCCGCGCTCCCTGGCCGAGCTGACGGAGCGCGCCGCCACGCTGCCCATCAAGGCCGTGGACCTCCTCCTGGGGGTGCTCCTGGACGCGAAGGCGGTGCACGTCCCCGAGGAGGAGGACGCCGCGCTGGCGTTGTGGGAGCCGGAGGACCTGCTGTTCCATGGGCACAGCCGACTGGGGCGACTGCCGAGCCCCTATGGCGCCACGTATCGCTTCGAGCACCGGATGGAGCCCCTGCCCGCGCTGAAGCCCCGGATGACGGAGGCGGTGGTGCCGCTGCCCCGGCCCGACCTCAAGCGGCTCTCGCAGGAGGACGCGCCCTTCACCCAGGTGCTGGAGCGACGCCGCTCGCTCCGCACGTATGGCGAGCCGCCCATCAGCCTCGAACAGCTCGGTGAGCTGCTGTACCGCGCGGCGCGCACGCGCCGGGTCCTCTCCACGGAACATGGCGAGCTGGGTGAGCGCCCCTACCCCGGTGGAGGCGCGCTGTATGAGTTGGAGCTGTACCTCGTCGTGGACCGCTGCGAGGGCCTGGAGTCCGGCCTGTATCAGTACCGCTCCGGGCAACACGAGCTGTGCAAGCTGACGCCCCGAACGCAGCAGGTGGAGCAATTGCTGGAAGGCGCCTGGCACACGCTCGCCCGGGAGGGACGGCCGCAGGTCTTGCTCGTCATCACGGCCCGCTTCCCGCGCGTCTTCTGGAAGTACCAGGCCATGGGCTACGCGCTCATCCTCAAGAACGTCGGGGTGCTGTTCCAGACGTTGTATCTGGCGGCGACCGCCATGGATCTGGCGCCGTGCGCGCTGGGCGGCGGCGACTCCGAGCTGTTCGCGCGCGCCAGTGGAATCCCCCCGCTGGCCGAGGGCGCGGTCGGTGAGTTCGCGCTCGGCACCCGAGCGAAGGAGGACGGCACATGAAGGTCCTGTTGCTCTATCCCAACGCGAAGAGGGAGCTCATCGGCTGGGGAGATTTGGGCGCCATCGCGGAGCCGCTCGCCCTGGAGTACCTGGCCGCGGGGGCCCGTCAGGATGGCCATGAGGTGCGGCTGCTCGATTTGCGCCTGCATCCCCATGACTTGACGCTGACGCTGTGGAGCTTCGAGCCCGACGTGGTGGGCGTCACGGGCTACTCCATGCACGTGCCCCGGATGCTGGAGCTGTGTCGGCAGGCCAAGGCGTTGCTGCCCCGGGTGCGCACGGTGGTGGGGGGACACCATGCGACGCTGATGCCCGAGGACTTCTTCGAGCCCCAGATTGACTGTGTCGTGAGTGGCGAGGGAGTCCGCCCGTTCCGGCGCATCCTCCAGGCGCTGGAGGCGGGAGACGGGCTCACGGGAATCCCAGGCGCGTGGGCACGCGCCCCGGACACGTTCCGCTTCGGAGGCGAGGCGCCCAAGCTGGACATCGACGCGCTGCCCTTTCCGGACCGGAGCCTCGTGCCGGCGGACCGGGCGCGCTACTTCATCGACTGGATGAAGCCCATCGCGCTGCTGCGGACCACGGTGGGCTGTCCCTTCCGGTGCAACTTCTGCTCGCTGTGGAAGATCATGGACGGCCGCTACTACAAGCGCGACGTCGAGCGCGTCGTCGAGGAGCTGGCCACCATCCCCGAGCGCTATGTCTTCCTCGTGGACGACGAGCCCTTCGTCAACCCGCGTCGCATGTGGGCGCTGGCCGAGCAGATTGAAGCCGCTCGACTGGAGAAGGAGTACTTCGCGTACTGCCGCATCGACTCCTTCCTGAGGGATTTGGACCTGATGCGGCGGTGGCGGGACATCGGCCTGCGGCGCGTCTTCTTCGGGCTGGAGGCGGTGCTCGACCACGAGCTGAAGGACTACAACAAGCGGCAGGCGCGCGAGCAGATACTCCAGGGGCTCCAGGCGGCGAAAGAGTTGGGCATCCACGTCTTCGCCAGCTTCATCGTCAAGCCGGAGTACACGCCTCGGGAGTTCGACCAGCTCGCGACATTCATCCGAGAGCAGGGCGTCGACTATCCGTCCTTCACCCTGCTCACGCCACTGCCGGGCACGCCCGCGTGCGAGTCGTTCGAGCACATCCTGGAGCGGCAGCCGAATGGCCGGCCCCACTGGGAGCACTTCGACTTGCAGCACGCGGTGACGCGGACGCGGATGCCTCGGGAGGATTTCATGCGGGAGTACCGCAAGCTCCAGGGGGTGTTCTCCGCGTCGTACCGCGCGGCGAAACATCCCCTCTTCCAGGACCGAGAGCCTGTGCTCAGGGTGATGCCATGAGCCTGGCGGACCTCAACCTGCCCCTGCCTCCGCTGGTGACGGATGCTCCTGACTTGGGAGCCCTGCGCGCCCAGCCGCTGCGCTTCCTCACGGAGAGCGCCAGCAGGTACGGGAGCCTCTTCCGCTATACGGCGGGAGGCTGGTCCACCGTGGTGGTGAACCATCCCCTCCACGCGCAGCACGTGCTCCAGAGTCACGCGCGCAACTACGTCAAGCAGGGCACGCCCGACTTGATGATGCTCCTGCCCATGCTGGGCCAGGGCCTGATGACGACCGAGGGTGAGCCCTGGGCCGAGCAGCGCCGCGTGGCCCGTCCCGCCTTCGAGCACAGTCGCATCGAGCCCTGGGTCCAGGTCATGGCGGAGTGCACCGAGGACATGTTGCGTCGCTGGGAGGACCCGGCGCGCACGGGCATCCCCTTCGACGTGGAGCGCGAGCTGGGGCACCTCACGCTGCGCATCGTCACCCGCTGTCTGTTCGGCTGTGATTTGGAGGACGCCACGACGGACTTCGCCGGGGCGGTGCAGCGGCTCAACAGCTTCATGTCCCGCTTCGACGCCGAGGACGCGGTGGGCCTGCGACAGTTCCGCGAGGCGAGCCAGCTCATCGACACGCTCGTCCAGCGAATCCTCTCGCGGCGGCGCGAGACGGGTGGAGGCACGGACCTGCTGGCCCTGCTCCTGGAAGGGCATCCTCCCGCGCTCGACGGACCCGCCGGTGAGCGCGTCCTGCGCGAGCAGATCTTCACCTTCCTGATGGCGGGCCACGAGACGACGGCCAAGGCGCTCACCTGGAGCCTGCACCTGCTCGGCCTGCATCCGGAGGCTCGGCTTCGCGTGCGCGAGGAGGCGCGGGCGCTGCTGGGCACGAAGCCACTGGTGGCGGAGCGGGTGCGGGCGCTCGACTTCGGAGGACGGGTGCTCCAAGAGGCGATGCGCCTGTATCCCCCGGTGTGGTTGATGTCGCGCATCTGCCGGGAGGACGACTGCGTGGGCGGCTATCACCTCCCCGCCGGCACCCTGGTCATCGTCAGCCCGTACCTGCTCCATCGCCACCCCGACTACTGGAGCGAGCCGGAGACCTTCGACCCGGAGCGCTTCCGGGACAGCCGCGCCTCGGCTCGACATCCCTATGCGTACCTGCCCTTCAGCGGAGGCCCGCGCGTCTGCATCGGTCGCAACTTCGCGATGATGGAGGCGCGACTCGTCCTGGCCATGGTCGTCCAGCGCTTCCAGCTTCAGCACGTGGAAGGACACCGCGTGGAGCCGGAGGCGCTGGTGACACTGCGTCCCTCGGGTGGGCTGCCGATGCTTGCTCGCCGCTGGGATGCGGAATGAGTGGCTCGTATCGCCCGGAGGAACACGCGGGAGGGCTCGGAGAGGAGCTCGCGAGGCTGAAGTCCCAGGTGGAGCTGAGCTGGCCGGAGGAGCGTCGGCTCCTTCGTGCCCTGGGGCTGACGGAGAGCATGTCCGTGGTGGAGCTGGGAGGCGGGCCTGGGTTCGTCGCGGAGAAGCTGCTGGAGCTGGTGCCCTCCGGCGCGTTGCATGTCGTGGAGCTGAACCCTGGGATGTGTGTGCTCGCGGAGGCCCGACTGGGCGCACGCGCGCGGGTGCACCGCTGCTCCGTCCTGGAGACAGGGCTGCCCGACGCGCGCTTCGACCTGGCGCTGGCGCGCTTCGTGTTTCAACACCTGGAGGAGCCCCTGCTCGCGGCGCGCGAGGCCCTCAGGCTGCTTCGTCCTGGAGGGCGGCTGGTGGTCAGCGAGCTGGACGCCGGACTGTGGGGCGTGGCGGAGCCGTCACTGCCGGAGCTGGAGTCCATCCACCGCAAGGCGGAGCGGCTTCAGCTCCAGCGCGGCGGCAATCGCTTCATCGGTCGCCAGCTCGTGCGCCTGCTCACCGCCGCGGGGTTCACGGACGTCCGGCTGGACGTCATCGCGTACCACAGCGACGCGCTGGGCCTGGAGGCGTTCCGACGCCAGCTGGACCCGGAGCGGCTGCGCCCGGCGATGGACGCCGGACTTATCTCCCAGGAGGAGCTGGAACAGGTTCGTGCGGGATACCGCCGTTTCTACAGCACCCCATCCGCCTCCATCCTGATGCTGGGCTTCGTGGCCCACGGCCTCCGGGCGCTTCCCGTGGAAACCTTGTAACGACGCCGCTACTGGAGACCTAGGGGGGCTGAGACCCTCTTCAGGAGCAGGAACGTGACGGCCAAGGACATCTCCCAACTCCCCGCCTCGCCGCCCATCTCCCCCGGCTTCTTGTCGTGGGTGGCGGAGCTGGTGCATGAGCACCGGGAGCGTTTGCTCACCCATGCCCGCCGTCGGGGCCTCGATGCGGAGGATGCGCTCGACGCGGTCCAGGAGAGCTTCTTTTCGTTCTTCCGCCTCCCGGAGGCGCGGGAAATCGCGCGGGACTCCGACGACTCGGTGAAGCTGCTGACGGTCATCCTCCGCCACAACCTCATGAACCGCCGACGCAAACATTCCCGCCAGTCCAAGGCGCGACTGCTGCTCGAAGCGGGGGAGGCGGCGCGGGACACCGCGACGAGCGAGGAGCTCATCTCCCGCACCGAACAACTGGCCTGGATGCACGGGTGCATCTCCCGCATGGCCCAGCTCCAGCGTCGCGTGGTCATGCTCAGTCTGTTGGATGAACAGCCCAGCGGCGAGGTGGGAAAGCTGCTCGGCATCTCCGACGGCTATGTCCGAGTCCTCCTCCACCGCGCCCGTGAGCAATTGCGCCATTGCTCCTTCGAATACGACGGCCTGTAACAGTCCGGCGCGTGACGACCTAGGCCCGGCGAGACGGGCTTTTCGCCCGTTCACGGAGCGAAACCATGGGTTCACAGGTCGCGGTCGTCACGGGTGCGTCGAGTGGAATTGGTCTGGGCCTCACCCGGGCCCTGCTGGAGCGAGGGTTCTCGGTGGTGGGGACGGCGAGGCAGACGTCGCGCGAGCCCTCGCTCGTGCCGACGGAGCAACTGGCGCTCGTGGACGGCGATGTCGGGGACAAGGCGACGGCGAGGAAGGTCTTCGAGGTCGCGGAGTCGCGCTTCGGGCAGGTGGACCTGCTCATCAACAACGCGGGCCTCTTCATCGCAAAACCCTTCACGGATTATGACGAGAGCGATTTCGCCCAGCTGGTGTCGACGAACATCGCGGGCTTCTTCCACATGAGCCAGCAGGCCCTCCGGTGGATGGTGCCCCGGAAGGCAGGGCACATCGTGAACATCGGCACGTCCCTGGTGGGGCAGCCCATCTCGGGCGTCTCCGGAGCGCTCGCCATCCTGACCAAGGGCGGACTCGAGACCGCCACCCGCGCGCTCTCCATCGAATACGCGGGCCAGGGCATCCGCGTGAACACCGTGGCCGCGGGCGCCATCGACACGCCCATGCACTCCCAGGACAAACATCCCTTTCTCAGGACCATGTCCCCCATGCACCGGGTCGGCACGGTGGCGGAGATGGTGGACGCGGTGCTCTACCTTCACGGCGCGACCTATGTCTCGGGCGAAGTCCTCCACGTGGACGGAGGCGCACACGCCGGCAAGTGGTGACATGACATTACATGCGAATTAGACGAATAACAACTTTTGCGGATTTGAAACCCTGTGACTGATGCAAGATGTCCTCTTCCCCATCCCGAGGAGGACACCTTGCGACGGCTTCAATCCCTCATCAGCATGTTGGCTGCGAGTGCGCTCGTGAGCTGCGGAGCACCGGAGGGCGACGAGCGCGCCCTCCAGCCCGCGCAGCAGCGCGCCAGAGTCGACGAGCTCATCAACGTCACCTTGAACAAGCCGGCCACGGCCAGCTCCACGCAGGACCCGTTCCGTCCGGAGTACGCGGTGGATGGGGACATCAATACCGATACGTCGCGCTGGTGCCCTGGCATCTACAACCAGACGCGCCTGCTCGACATCGACCTGCAGGGGACGTTCGACCTGGTCCGGATGGAGCTCTACACCGGCTTCCGGGACACCCGCGTCATCCAGAGCTACGAGCTGTTCTACGACGACGGGACGGGCTGGAAGCCCATCCCCGGGGCCAGCCAGACGGCCAACACGAGCATCGCGGTCTCCACCACCTTCACCCAGCCGGTGGTGGCTAAAAAGGTGCGCTTCTCGTGCAGGGACCCGCTCGCGGACAACTGCCGGGTGAAGGAGCTGTGGGTCTTCGGCACGCCCCACTCGACGCAGGTGAACATCCCGCCCGTGGCCGACGCGGGCGCGGACAGGTCGCTGACGCTGCCCACCAGCAGCGTGACGCTGGTCGGCGGAGCCACCGACGCGGACGGCACGGTGACGGCGCTGGCCTGGACGCAGGTGAGCGGCCCCTCGGCCACGCTGAGCGGCACCACCACCGCCTCCTTGAGCGTCGCGGGCCTGTCCGCCGGCGTCTTCGTCTTCCGGCTCACCGCCACGGACGACGACGGAGCCACGGCCTCCGACGAGGTGAGCGTGACGGTGACGGCGCCGCCCGCCGTGCTTACCGACGTGGCGTTCAAGAAACCCGCCACCGCGGGCTCCTTCAACACATCCCTCCCGCCGGCGAACGCGGTAGATGGAGACCTCGCCACCCGGTGGGAGTCCGGTTTCCACTTCCAGACGCACAACTACCTCGACGTGGACCTCCAGGGCGCCTACGAGGTGAGCAGCGCGGAGCTGCACCTGGGCACCTCGGCGACCGCGACCAACGCGATGCCTGCCTTCGAGTTGCAGGCCTGGAATGGCGGCTGCTGGAAGACCATTCCCGGCACCGTGGTGGACGGCAACCCGCTCAGCACCACGCAGAAGACGCTCACCTTCACCACGCCCGTCATCACCACGCAGGTCCGGGTGGTGTGCAAGGACAAGCCCCATTGCCGGCTGCGCGAGCTGAAGCTCATGGGCATACCGGCCGCCACTCCCACCGGCCCTACCACGTGCGCGGCCGGACAGCAGACGCTGGTCCGCAACGTCCGCTACGACTACGCCCTCTTCCTGCCCGAGCAGTACAACAATGACCGCACCACCCGCTGGCCGCTCATCATCGGGATGCACGGCATCGCTGGCAGCACCCTCACCGTCGACCGCACCGCGGTGCTGAGCAATCCGGAGGGCCTGGCCCGGCAATTCTCCTCCGCCAGCTTCCGCGCCGCGATGAAGGCCATCGTCATCTCGCCCAATCAGCGCCTCCCCTTCGACAACACGGGCACCGGCTGGTTCGCCGCGCCCTCGCTGCTCGCGCTCATCGAGGACGCCAAGAAGGACTACCGCGTGGACGCGGACCGCGTCTACGTCACCGGCCTGAGCGGCGGCGGCAACATCAGCATCGAGCTGGGCATGAACCACACCAGCCAACTGGCGGCCATCGTCCCCATCTCCATCACCTCCACGCCCACCAATAACGCGAACATCTGCAATCTGAAGCCGTTGCCAATCTGGGCCTTCCACGGCGCCCTGGACACGCCGTCCCGCGCCACGAGCGTCAAGACGTGGCTCGACACGAAGTGCGGCCCGGGTGAGAGCAAGATGCGCGTCACCATCATCCCCAACGCAGGTCACAACGAGGCGACGTGGGACACCGCCTACGCCACCCTGGAACTCTACGACTGGCTGTTGCAGCAGCGAATCAGCGACCGGTTGTAATCACCTGTCGGTCCCACCTCCGGGCGTGGTGTGCTAGGCACCAGCACGAGCACCCTGACGCCCGGGGTGGGGAGCGCGAATGCGAGCAGTCCGCTGGTTGGCGCTGGTGGCATGCATCCTGGGGGTGACGTGGGCCGAGCCTGCCCTGGCCGGCCGCCGCCCCTTCATCTGGACGTTCGACACCGACATCGTGCCCAAGGGCGACGTCGAGCTGGAGCAGTGGCTGTGGGCCCGCAGCCGCGCGCCCGCGTTCCCGGACCGCCCCTCCGTCTATTGGATTTGGTGGGGCCCCGTCATCGGCTTGAGCCAGCACCTGGAGCTCGCCATCCCCTTCCAGGTGCGCGCCAACCGGGACATCACGGAGCTGGACTCCTTCGAGGCCGACTTCCGCTACCGCCTCTTTCCCCGAGGCGATGACCGCGCGTTCCAACCGCTCATCCGCGCCGTCTGGCACCAGTCCATCCGCGAGGCGAGCCCGTCGCGCGTGGACGCCGACCTCGTCGGCTCCTACCAGTGGGACAGCGGGCTGCGCGTGGCGCTGGACCTGGGCGCACAGGTGGGCATCCCCGGGCTGCGCGGCGGCGACGCTCCGGTCCAAATCCTCGGGACGTACTCCGCGGGCGTCTCCTATCCCGTCATCCCGGACGAACTGCGGCTGTCGTTCGAGTCCTTCGGTGAGTTCGGGTTGAAGGACGTGAAAGGCGACCCGCACCTCTTCGTCGGGCCGAGCGTGGCCTGGACGTTCGGGCGCATGTGGATTACCGCCGGCACCTTCGTCGGGTTGACGGGCATCACCGACGAGACCCCTCGCTTCATGCCGAGGCTCATCTGGGCGGTGGCGCTGTGAAGTCGCTCCTCCTGTCGCTCGTGCTGACCGCGTCCCTCGCGAGCGCCGAGCCGGGCGCGGTGCGAGGAGAGGTGCGCATCCTCGTCATCGGTCCGGACGGCAAACCGACGCCCAAGGCGGACCGCTCCGGCGTGGTCGTCTACCTCACCGGCTACACCGAGGAGCCCCCCGCCGAGGTGGCGAAGATGAGCCAGCGGGACAAGACCTTCTTCCCCTCGGTGCTGCCCATCGTCGCGGGACAGAAGGTGGAGTTCTCCAACCGGGACGTGGTGCTGCACAACGTCTTCTCGCGCTCGGTGGCGCGCAGGTTCGACGCGGGCAAGAACCGGCCGGGCGAGGCCTACGTCGAGACCTTCAAGAAGACGGGCATCATCGACGTGTACTGCGACATCCACGAGCAGATGGTGGCGACGGTGGTGGTGGTGCCCAACCGCGCCTTCGCGGTGACGGACAAGGACGGGCGCTTCGAGCTGCGAGGCGTGCCTCCCGGACGCCATCCCCTCTTCGCCGTGCATCGGCGGGACGAGAAGAGCAACATCGCCCGCGTGGAGGTCGTCGTTGAGTCGGGAGGCACCGCCACCGCCACGCTCGAGCTGACCGAGACGCGCGCCGACGACACCCACCTGGACAAACACGGCAAGAAGTACGGCCCCCGGCCCGATTACTCCGGCAAGGGCCCCTAGACTCGCGGGGAGCGCCCGGGCGCGGCTATCCTTCGCGCGGTGACGCTGACCCGGAAGCTCGTTCTCGCCTTCATGGCGCTCGCAGGCGCGGCGCTCGTCGCGGCGCTCGTGCTCACCACGCTCGCGGTGGAGGCGGCGGCCAAGCAGAAGATCGCCAGCGACCTGGAGCGCACGCTGGTGGCCTTCCAGCAGCTCGCCCGCGCCAGTCAGGAGCGCATCCGCGACGTGGCCGAGGCGCGGACGATGGACCACTCCTTCAGGGGGATGTCCCTCTCGGTCAACTCCCTCGACGCCGCGGCCGGGCTCGGAGACGAGACGGCGGAGACCGACGGCATCCGCTATGCCCGCGAGGTCATCTCCTCCGCCGACACCGACGCGTTCGGGGGCGAGCCTCCCTGGGCCTTCTTCAACGCCAGCGGGCGGCTCGTCTACACTCGCGCGGAGCCGGAGCAACTGGGGGACCAGCCACTGGCGCTGCCGCTGCTCGACACCGCGCTGAGGCGCGGTCCCACGTCGGCGCTCTGGTCTCCCGCGCAGCTGCGCTCCCTGCCCTTCACGTTCATCCCCTTGGAGCAGGTGCGCGAGGGGGACCTGCTGCTCGTCCATGCGCAGCCCGCCTATGGGGCCTCGCGCGAACCGGTGGGGGTGGTGCTGTCGGGCCAATGGGTGAAGGACGTGCTGCTGGAGGACCCGATGGCCCCCAGGGCACCGGGGCCGCAGATGGCGGACACCCGCGCCAGCTTCGCTGTCCGCGCGGAGGACGGAGCCACGGCGTCCCAGCTCCCGCTGGAGACGCGGTTGGACGGTCCGAAGCTGGAGGCCGGGCAGGCGCGTGATGTGTACCTCGGCGACACGCACTACCTGGTGCGCGAGGGGACGCTCCTCGGCGTGGACGGGGCCCGGATGGGACAGGTGTTCGTCCTCCGGGACTTCGACGCTGAAATCAAGCCCATCCTCCGACGCTTCCGACTGTGGTTGGTGCCCACGGCCGTGGGCATCGCGCTGTTCGCGCTGGCGGCCGCCTTCTTCCTCGCGCGCGGGCTGGCCTCGCCGCTGGTGCGGTTGGAGGAGGCAGCGGGGCGCGTGCGGCTGGGAGACCTCACCGTCGAGGTGCCCGTGCGCGGCACCGACGAGGTGGGCCGGGTGGCGCAGGCGTTCAACGAGATGGTCAGCGGCCTGCGACAGCGGGACCAGATAAAAGGCCTCTTCAAGCGCTACCTCGCGCCGCAGGTGGTGGACGAGCTGCTCAAGAATCCGGAGAAGGCCGCGCCGGGAGGCGAGCGGAAGCTGCTCACGGTGCTGTTCAGCGACCTGGTGGGCTTCACCTCGATGAGCGAGCAGCTCAGCCCGGAGGAGCTGGTCGCGCTGCTCAACACCTACTTCGAGCAGGCGACGGGCGTGCTGACCCAGCACGGGGCCACGCTCGACAAGTTCATCGGCGACGCCATCATGTGCTTCTGGAACGCGCCGCTCCCGCTGGAGGACCATGCGGCGCGCGCGTGCCTCACCGCGTTGGACCTGCTCGCGGTGGTGGACCGGCTGTCTCCGGTGTTCGAGGCGCGAGGGCTGCCCCGGCTCGACTGCCGCATCGGCATCAACACCGGCCACGCCGTGGCGGGCAACCTGGGCTCCAGCGCGGCCCAGGACTACACCGTCATCGGCGACACGGTGAACCTCGCCTCGCGACTGGAGGGTGCCGCCAAGGTCTACGGCACCCGCACGCTCGTCGCCGAGGACACGCTGCTCGCCGCGCGCGGTGTGGTGCTGGCCCGCGAGCTGGACTTGTTGCGAGTCAAAGGCAAGCAGCAGCCCGTCCGCGTGTTCGAGCTCGTGGGCGTGGCGGGCACCTCTCCCGCGCCTCACCTCGTCCGCTTCGCGGAGGGCCTCGCGCTCTACCGGGCCCGGCGCTTCACCGAGGCCCGCGCGGTGTTCCTCGCCTCGCCCGAGGACCCTCCCTCCCAGCGCTTCGCCGCGCGGTGCGACACCCTGCTCGTGACGCCGCCGCCCGAGGACTGGGACGGCGTCTTCACGCTCGACAGCAAGTAGCGCGCACCGGCGGCGCCCACTACGGCGCGTGGCAGGCGCGATAGGAGTCCGTCACCAGCGGGGAGTAGTTGCCCAGCGCGTCGCGCACCCGGAGGGTCGGCTGCTCGTCGAAGGTCGCGGGCTGCTCTTCGGAAGGAGGCGTGCAGCCATAGGGATACCAGCCCCCCGTGCCCGGCCCCGTCACCGAGTACTGCCGCCCCGTCTCGTACTCGATGATGTTCCGCCCGAAATAGAAGGTGTAGGGCGCCACGCCCCCTGTCACGTACCCCTCGCACGACGTGAAGACATTCGGCGGGTCACAGACGATGAAGGCCTGCAACGACATGGCATGCACCTGTCCATCCGGGGTGCTGGGGAGGTGGGGTGCCATCTCCGGTGGGGCCGGACTTTCGACGGGCGCGTCACCGCACGCGGCCAGCAACAACCCAAGGGCCACCACCAGGGAACGGCGGCACCCACTGACGAGGTTTCGCATCGAGATGGACTCCAGTCAGGCGCGGCGCGAAAGCGCGCTCGAACGCCCGCGGTCATCATGAAGCCCTCTTCTCACGCCACCAAACAACCGTTGCAATCACGCTGCTGAGTTCAGCGTCGACCAGAATCCCCTTGAGTTCCGGCGCCCCGTGACTGGGGCACTGGCAGGCGCGCCACACCGACACCTCCCTGGGGTCTGCTTCCCCTCCGACCTCGCGGTCTTGGATTCGACCGGGGCGGGTCGACGGACACGGGGTCGAGGGAAGCGGACGGGCGCGTCGGTCATGGTGGGACAGGCGAGGGCCTGACACACCGGCCCTCGCCAGCGGTCAAGCCGAGGCCGCTTCCGTCGACCGCGCCAGCTCCGCCAGGGTGGCCGAGACGCCCTTGAAGCGCAGCTCCCGTCGGAAGTGGACGCAGTCCTTCACGAACCCGGGATGTTCGGCCAGACCCCACCCCTGGAACAGCTCCAGGCCCAGGGGCGCCTTCAAGTCCGTGGCGTGCGCGCGCCTCACCTCGGCCCCCGTCAGGTGCGGCTCCAGGGGAAGGAAGACATGGCCGCGCTCGTCGACTCCCCGCAGGTACTCGCAGAACGCGGCGAGCAGGAACGCGATGCGCCGGGTGTCGCGGCCCTGGCGCAACGCCTCTCGCGCCGTGGGCTGGACGAAGAGGGGGAGCTTGGAGGCACTGTCGCTGGCGATGCGCAGGAGCTGGTCGTTGATGGCGGGGTTGCTGAATCGCTCCAGCACCGTGTCGCCGTAGTCCCGCACGGAGAACCCTCGCGGCGGATGCAGCAACGGCTCCGCATCCTCGCGTAGGAACGCTTGCAGCAAGGACACCAGCGCGGGGTCCTCCATGGCCTGGGCGACGAAGCGGTAGCCCATCAGGAGGCCGGGGAAGGCGAGCAGGCTGTGTGAGGCATTCAGCAGCCGCAGCTTGACCTGCTCATAGGGTCCGACGTCGTCGGTGAACTGGACACCCACCCGCTCCAGGGGCGGCCGCCCGGCGCAGAACCTGTCCTCGATGACCCATTGGATGAATGACTCGGAGTACACCGGCAGCGCGTCATCCAGTCCGCTGGCCTCGTTGAGCCGGGCCGCCTCGTGCTCCGTCACGCCGGGGGTGATGCGGTCCACCATGGCGCTGGGAAACGTGACGTGTTCCTCCATCCAGTTCGCGAGCGACGGCACCCGGGCCCTGGCGAATGACAGGAAGGCGTCCCGGGCCACCTCGCCATTCTGACGGAGGTTGTCGCAGCTCAGCACGGTGAACGGCCCCAGGCCCCGCTCACGCCGTCGACGCAGCGCCTCGGTGACGAGCCCGAAGGCGGTGGTCGGCACCTGGCTGTCCAAATCCCTCGCGACGGCGGGCGTCTCCAGCAGGAAGTGCCCTGCCTCGTCCAGGTTGTAGCCCCCTTCCGTGAGCGTGAGGGTGACGAGGCGAAGGTCCGGAGCCGCCAGCAGCTCCATCACACGCTCGGGGTCCTCGGGTGCATGGAGGTAGCCCACCAGCGAGCCCACCACGCGCACCGTGGGACGTCCCCGCGCGGGAAACTCCGTCAGGCTGTAGAGGCCCTGTTGCGCGTGGAGCGCTTCCGCCTTGTGGCGCTCCCGGGCTCCATCCAGGACGCCAATGCCGACGATGCCCCAGCGCTCCTGCCCGGGGAGGGCGAGGCAGCGGTCCAGGTAGAGCGCCTGGTGCGCGCGATGGAACTGGCCCACGCCCAGGTGGGCGATGCCCGGCGTCACCCGGGTGCGGTCATAGGCGGGGCCCTCCACGCCGGCCGGAAGGGACACCAGGGTGCTGTTGCTCAGACGAATCACGAGCCGACCTCCAGGGCGAACCGTCGCGCTTCCACGTCGGTCCAGGGCCGCGCGACCCATGCGTCGCTCGGAGCGCTTCCGCCCACGAAATGGACCGTGACCTCTTGGAGGAGATGCGTGTCCACGTTCCACCAATGAGGCAACGCCCGACCCTCGGCCCAGGGCTCGCGACCTCGGCCGCCGCGAAGCAGGCGTCGACGCGAATCCCCGAACCCGCCCCTTCAAGCGAGATGGCCCGAAACCCCACCCCGTGCCCTCTGGCTCCGTGGTCGACGAGCGCCCTCGGCCATGGTTAGTGGGGCCGCATGATTGTTCGTCCGCGAATGCACTGGCTTCGCATGCTGTTCGTCTGGCGCGGTTCCGTCGTCCCCCGCATCCTGCCTCGGCTGGGCTTCTTCCTGGCGCTCGCCTGCCTGGCGGTGGCCACCGGCCCCCATCCCTTCAACCTGCGGGAAGGCCCCCTGGGCCTGCTCGGCGTCGCGCTGGCCATCTTCCTCGGCTTCCGGAACAGCACTGCGTATGACCGCTTCTGGGAGGCCCGCAAGCTCTGGGGCTCGCTGATGATTGTCTCGCGCTCCTTCATGAGACAGGCCCTCACCCATCCCTCCCCCGCGCTCTCCCTGGAGGAGCGTCGCGAGGTGACGGACCTGCTCCGTGCCCTGGCCGTCTCGCTGAACCACCAACTCCGCGGCACCTCGGTGCCACTCGATGCCCTGGACTCCGGCGTGCGCGAGCGCGTGGTGGCCGCGGAGCACCGCCCCGCGCGGGTGGTCCTCGGCCTGGCCGAGTGGGTCGCCCGCCTGCGCCACCAGGGCCGCCTGGGCGAGGTGCTCGTGACCTCGTTCGACGACAACCTGGACCGGCTCTCGGAGGTGCTCGGCGGATGTGAGCGCATCGCCGGCACGCCCATTCCCTATGTCTACAGCGTGATGCTGCATCGCACGGTGTACCTCTACATCCTGCTGCTGCCCTTCGCGCTGACCGGCAGCCTGGGCTGGTCCACGCCACTCGTCTCCGTCTTCGTCGCCTACACCTTCATCGCGCTCGACACGGTGACGGCGGAGCTGGAAGACCCCTTCGGCACCGAACCCAATGACTTGCCGCTGGACGCCATGACCCGCGCCATCGAGCGCTCGGTGATGGACCTCGCGGGAGAGCCACTCCCTCCGCCCCTGCTCCCGGACAAGGATTTCGTGCTGACCTGAGCCCCGGCGCGTTTTTCACTGCGAGCCCCCGCAAGACCATATTACGCTCATCATACGTCACCCGGGAGCTACCCCATGCAGCTGAAGAGCGCGGTCCCCTTGAGCACCGAGGCCAGCAGCGAGCGTGGGACGAGCCCCGGGGGAGCGAGCGGCATCCGCGAGGCCCTGCTCAACGCCCCCATCCTCCCGACGCTGCTGAAGCTGGCGGTGCCCACCACGGTGGTGCTGGTGGCGCAGGCGTTCGTCGGGGTGGTGGAGACCTGGTACGTGAGCTTCCTCGGCACCGACGCGCTGGCCGGGGTGTCGCTGGTGTTCCCCATCTTCATGTTGATGACGATGATGTCCAACGGTGGCATCGGCAGCGGAGTGGCCTCCGCGGTCGCCCGCGCGACGGGGGCGAATCGCAAGGAGGACGCGGACGCGCTGGTGTGGCACGCGGTGGTGATGGGGCTCGGGCTGGGGCTGGCCTCCACCGTGCTCGCGTGGCTCTTCGGACCGGCGCTCTACCGGGCGCTGGGAGGCGCGGAGGGGGCGCTGGAGGCGGCGGTCCGGTACTCGAACTATCTCTTCGCGGGCGCCATCCCCTTCTGGGTCGTCAACCTGCTCGCGGCGGCGCTGCGCGGCGCGGGCAACGTCAAGCTGCCGGCGACGGTGACGCTGGCCGGCGCGGGCATCCTGGTGGTCATCTCCCCCGTGCTCATCTTCGGAGCCGGGCCGCTGCCCGCGCTGGGCATCGCGGGCGCGGGGCTGGCCATGGTCCTGTTCTATCTGGGGGCCTCGCTCTGGCTCTTGCGGCACCTGGCTTCGGGCCGCACCTCGCTGCGCCTGGCGCCCGTGCGACTGGAGGCGCGGCTGATTCGAGACATCCTGCGCGTGGGCCTGCCGACGGCGCTGAGCGCGGTGCAGCCCAACCTGACGGTCATCATCGTCACGGGCGCGGTGGGGCTGTTCGGCGTGGAGGCGCTGGCGGGCTATGGAATCGCCGCCCGGCTCGACTACCTGCTCGTGCCGCTGCTCTTCGGCCTGGGCACGGCGGCGCTGACGATGGTCGGCACCAACGCGGGCGCGGGCAATTGGGAGCGCGCCCGGCGCACGGCCTGGGTGGGCGCGTGGCTGGGCTTCGGGGTGGCGGGGTCCATCGGGCTGCTCGCCGCCGTGGCGCCGAATGCGTGGCTGCACTTCTTCAGCAAGGACGCGGCGGTGCTGGCGCCGGGCGTGACGTACCTGCGCATCGTCGCGCCGTTCTACGGCCTGCTGGGGTTGGGCTTCGTGCTGGGGTTCGCGGCCCAGGGCGTGGCGCGCGTCTTCTGGCCCGTGCTCGCGGGCACCGCGCGCATGGTCGTCGCGGCGGGCGTGGGCTGGGTCGCCGTCGTGTACTTCGGCGCGGGGCTGCCCATGTTGTTCGCGCTCGTCTCCGCGGCGCTCGTGGCGTTCGCCGGCGTGACGGTGGCGGCCACCCTCGCGGGAGCCATCTTCCGCGAAGGGCCGAAGTAGTCCCCCATCCGGAAGCAACGCCGCGAAGCCCGCGGGGCCGGGCTTTACACCCGTGCCCGGCCCCAGGCCCCGCGCGTGCGGCCTATGCGCCCACGACCTGCTTCGCCAGCAGGCGCACGAGCGGCACGTCGGAGGTGACGAACGGACGCGCGAGTTCGCGGCCCAGGTCCGGGTGTGCCCGCAGCGCCAGCAGCGCCCAGGCCAGGAGCGCGTACCCGTCATAGCCCGTCCAGTACTTGGAGGAGCGCGCCTCCCACTGCGTCAGCACGCCCGTCACCAGCTCGCGCAGGTTCGCCAGCGCCTCCTCGCGCCGAGCGCCTTCGGTGAGCCCGGCCATCGCGACCTCCAGCATCAACTGACCCGACGCCGCCACCGTCAGGCCGCCCACGTCGCGGAAGAGCCCGGCGATGGTATTCGGGTGCTTCTGCTTGTTCACGTCGATGAAGAACCCCTTCGAGAAGCGGTTGCTCTCGAGCAACGCGAGGGCCTTCTCGCGCGACGCGGGGTCGGCGGTTCCAGCGAGCCGACCGAGCGCGAAGCACGTCGCGGGCGAGCTGGAGAGCTTCCACGGCTTCTCCTCGAAGCGCGCCAGCAGGGGCGCCAGCGCCCGGGTCTCCCCCACCGCGCCCAGCGCGTAACAGACGGCCTCCGAGAAGGAGATGGGCGCCTCCTTGCCCACGGCGTCCACCGTGCGCTCCAGATAGCGCAGGAGCGTGTCACCGACAGCCGGGTCCCCCAGCTCGCCGAGCGCGAAGACGAGCGCGCCGAGCATCCGGTTGCGCTCCGAATCCCCGTCCTTCAGCGGATACATGCGCAGCACCGCCAGCAGGTGCTTCGTGTTCGCCTTGTCTCCCAGGGCCTGGATGAGCTGGATGAACAGGTGGCGCTTGAGGTGGAAGCGGTCCTCGGCGAACGCCGCGTCACGGACGAGTTCGACGGCGCGAGGCTCGGCCCACGCCGCGAGCACCTCCAGCGCGATGAGGTCCTCGCCACCCTCCCCGTACCGGGCGATGGAGATGAGCAGCGGCGTGGCGCGACGGTCTCCTTCCGCGATGAGCTCCGCGATGACCCCCTCGTCGCGGTAGTTCTCCTCGTCCTTCCACGCAGACATCAGGGCGACGGTGGCCTGCATGGACGGATCCGCCGCATAGGCCTCCTGGATGGCGGCGCCGAGCGCGGGGTCCTTCACGGCCTCCCAGGCGAGCGCGTCGAGCGAACCCTCTCGCGCGGCGCTCGCGACCTTCACCGCCGCCGCCGCGGCCTCCTTCTCCTTCGCCCGCGCACGCCCCTCCTCGTCCCACAGCGCCAGTCCCATCACCCGCTGTCGCAGGGCCTGGACGTCGGAGATGGCGCCCAGTTGCTTGCGGCCCGCGCGAAGCTCCTCCATCAGCGCGACCAGGTCCTTCACCAGGGGGGCATCGCTCAGCCGGCACAGCTCCAGAGCCTGAGTGAGCCGCGCCTCGTCGCCAGCGAAGAAGCTCGCCATGCAGAAGTAGAAGGCCGCGGGCGGATACGTCTTGAACCGCTCCGCGCTCGTGGCGAGTCGCTCCTCGGTGAGCGGCGGGTTCATCTCGACGTCGAAGGCTCCGCGCAGCTCCGCGTCGGACGCGCCCACTTCCGTCAGCAACGTCACCAGCCAGCCAGCCCTGAGGTCGTTTTTGTAGGCCGGCTCCTCCTTGGCCACGTAGGGCTTCACTCCCGCCAGGGTCTCCTCGAAGCCCAGCTCTCCGACACACGTGTCCAGCTTCTGACGGGCCTGCTTGAACGTCTCCGCGTCGACCTCACCCAGCGCATGAGCCCGCACGAGCGCGGCGCGGAAGACCAGGGCGTCGAGGTCCTCGGCCTGCGGCGCCTCGATGCCATCCGTCTCATGGTTGAAGAGATAGATTTGCGCGCGAGCCTTTCCACGCTGGGGCTCACGGGCATACAGCCAGAGGTCACCCGAGGACGTGGCGCCAATCTCGACGAAGCCGCCCGTGAGTTCCTTCCAGAGCGGCCGGTAGCTCTGGGCCGCGACGATGCGCTGCTCCATGAGGTTGCCGGGCGTCGTCCGCGGAGCATCCGAGCCGAGCGTGAGCTCCTCGAGCGGCGGGGGCTCACACTCCGCCAGCGGCTGCAGCAACTGGGTCAAATCCTTGGGCAGGGGTTGCCCCCAGGACGCGAACGCGTCGCTGATGGGCCCCCCTCGCGACCACGGCTTCTTTCCGGCCGAATGCTTTTCAACGAACGACGGCCACTGCGTTCCCAGGAACTTGCCGACCTGGCTCCAGGAGGCCGCCACGGGGGACTCACTCGACGTGGACTTCTTCTTGCTCGCCATGCGCGGCACGCTACCAGCTTGCCCGATACCCCTGGCAGGCTGTTTCAGGCGGGGCGCGCCTCCCATTTTCCAGGGCTCCTGTCCTCTCGCGGCTCACGGGATGACACGCCCGGAACACGGCTGTGACGTGTCTCACGCAGGTGACAACCGGCCTGGCCCGGCGGAGGCCCTCTGGTAGCTTGCGTCGCGGCATGGCCTCCCATCGCGACTCGACCTCCCTGGCTCCATCGACGCTCTGGCTCCTCCTCGCCTGGCTCCCATGGCTCACGGGTGCGGCGCCCGCGCCAGCCGACCCGGCGCAGGCCCTGGTGGGCACGTGGGGAAGTGAGCGCGTCCTGGGTCCGGAGGTCCGGGGCGAGCTGACGCTGACGCGCGATGCACACGCCTGGCGCGCACTCATCGCGGGCTTCGACGTGCCCGCGCGCCTGGAGGGAAACGCGGTCTCCTTCATCCTCCCCGGCGGCCAGGGCGAGCTGCGCGGGACGCTCTCGGACGACGGCCAGCGCATCAGCGGCCACTGGATTCAGCCGCGCGTGCGCACCAGCGGCATGAAGTTCGCCACCCCGGTGGAGCTGCGTGCCCTCCGGGCCAACATCTGGCGGGGCGACGTCGCACCGCTCGAGGACCGCTTCTCCCTGTATCTGGTCATCCAGAAGCAGGCCGACGGCACGCTGAGCGCCTTCATCCGCAATCCGGAGCGAAACTTCGGCAACAGGCTGCTGTTTCGCGTCAGCGTCCAGGACGGCCTCGTCCAACTCGTCGCGACCCGGGGCACCACGCGCCTCGAAGGGCGCTTCGACGCCCAGGCCCGGCGGCTGTCCCTGTTCTACCCACCGCTGGACGCCACGTTCGACTTCACGCCCCGGGAGCGGGACCAGTCCGTGGGCCTCCATCCGCGCATCCCCGCGACGGGCGCGTACGTGTATGAAAAACCCATCGCGGAGGAGGATGGCTGGACGACGGCTTCTCTCGACGACGTCGGCATGGACGTCCAGCCCCTGCGCGAGCTCGTGCAGCGCATCCTGGACCAGCAGCCCGGCCCCGACGCGGCGCCCGCCATCCAGGGGCTGCTCGTGGCGCGCCATGGGAAGCTGGTGCTCGAGGAGTACTTCCAGGGCTTCGACAAGGAGCGGCCCCATGACCTGCGCTCCGCGTCCAAGACACATGCGCCCCTCTTGATGGGCATCGCCCTGGACCAGGGCGCGCCCTTCACTGTCGACACGCCGGTGGTCTCCCTGTTTCCCGAGTACCGGGGGAAGCTCGCCCACCTGGATGCGCGCAAGCGCAAGCTCACCGTCGAGCATTTGATGACCATGTCGACGGGCCTCGCGTGTGACGACGACGACGAGGCCTCTCCGGGCAACGAGGAGCGCCTCGATGACACGGTGCCCGACTGGTACAAGTACACGCTGGACCTGCCGATGACGCGGGCGCCGGGCGAGAAGGGCGTGTACTGCTCGGCGAACATCAACCTGCTGGGCGGCGTGCTGCGCAAGGCCACGCGGACGTGGATACCGGAGTTCTTCACCCGGTACGTCGCCGAGCCGCTCCAACTGCGCGGCTACCACCTGGACCTCATGCCTTCAGGGGAGCAGTACCTGGGCGGCGGCATCTTCATGCGGCCCCGCGACGCGCTGAAGCTCGGGCAGCTCTACCTGTCGGGCGGCGTGTGGAACGGACGGCGCGTCGTGAGCCAGCGCTGGGTGGAGCGCTCCACGGCGCTCCACGCGACGATGGAGCCCGGCAGGACGTACGGCTATGCGTGGTGGCGCCACGAGCTGCGCGTGGGCGACCGGGTGTATTCGCAGTACGAAGCCAGCGGCAACGGCGGACAGCTGGTGATGGTCGTCCCCGAGCTGGACCTCGTGGTGATGTTCACCGCGGGCAACTACAACCACGTGGCCCTCTGGAGGAAGTTCCGCGAGGAGCTGCTCCCCCAGTTCATCCTCCGCGCGGCGCGGCCCACGTCGCCGAGCCGTAGTCCAGACGGAACGCGTCCGTGAGCCACTCCGCGAGCTGGGCCCGGTGGGCCGCGAGGTCCAGCTGAAGCGACTTCTCGCGCACCCGCTCGCGCACGCGCGTCATCACCTCCCCGCAGTCCCGCTCCTCCACCAGACGCCCGCCTTCGAAGAGCAGCTCCTGGATACGCTTGCGACTCCAGGCGGGGTGCAGTCCGTCCTGGACGGGCACCCCTCGGGTGAAGCCATCCACCACCAGCAGGCCCCCGGTGAAGGCCACGGGCGCGCGCAAGCGCGTGTAGAGGACCCGCTCGTGCGTCTCGCTGACGTAGGCGGGAAGCTGGCCGAACAGCGGCGTGCCCCGGCCCTCCTGGACGGCCTGCTCCTCCTGCGCCGACAGGCCGATGCGCAGCTCCTCCAGTTGGAGCCGCTTTTCCGCGACGCGGTACAGACAGAGGAAGCCTCGCTGGCAGGCCGTCGACATGGCCGCGGGAGTCAGCCCCTGGGTCGATGGCTCGAACAGGCTGGAGCCACGGACCCCCGCGAGCTCGAAGGCGTGCTTGCGGTATTCGACGGTGTCGCGGAGCTGCGCGGTCATGGTGGCGTGCCTTCGCTGAAGAGATTCCCCCACAGCGTACCCCAGACCACCCCCTCACGAGGGGACCGAGTCCCTGTTGTCAGCGAGGTCGGTTGGGTGATTCGTTGCGTCCCCTGTCGCCCGCGCGATGGGGGGAATCATGAACCGTGGCATCCGAGGAAGCTCCGGCGCTTCGAGCTGGGGTCCGTGCGAGCAGCCGAGGGCTTCGCTCGACAGGGCTCGGTGCTCGGGGGTCGCAACCACTCCCTGGCCCTGCGCTCGGATGGGACGGTGTGGGCCTGGGGCGACAACACCCAGGGGCAGCTCGGAGTCAGCGCGCCGGCCTTCTCACGGACACCGCCCCAGGTGCCGGGCCTCTTCGGCATCACCGCCATCGACGGTGGCGACGGGCACACACTCGCCTTGAAGACAGGAGGCACGGTGTGGAGCTTCGGCGCCAACGACACGGGACAGCTTGGCGATGGAAGCCTGGGGGGCCGGCGGACGTCACCCGTGCAGGTGCAGGGGCTCTTCGGGATGGTGTCCATCTCCGCGGGCGCCCAGCACTCCCTCGCCGTGAAGTCGGACGGCGTCGTCTGGGGGTGGGGAGACAACTCCCAGGGCGCGCTCGGCAATGGCATGTCCTCGATTCGGCTCCGGCCCGTTCGCGTCTTCTAGGGTTTGGGGCTCCCCGCGATTCATTCCGGGCGAATGCTGAACCAGCGACAGCGGAACATTGCGTTCGTCCCGGGAACAACGGGTGGCATGTGAGGAATTGAGCCGGCGACGACACTGTGTCCCGGTAACATTTGCATTGGAGTGGGCGCACGGCGCACCGCGCGAGCAGGCGGGCGCCGGGTTCCCTCTCGACATCCCGTCGAGCCTCGCCAGGATGAGGAGACCGCCTCCGATGAGGTGGCCACACATCTGCTTGAGAAAGGATTCGACATGACCTCCCGCTCCATTCCCTTGTTCCTGCTGGGTGCCGCGCTGCTCGGTGGCTGTGGTGGTCCGGAGACACCGTCCTCCATCGCGGAGGAGGAAGGCGCCCTGGTGCCAGCGGTCCGCACGGAGACAGGCGGCACCGCGGCCGGCGACGTCACGGCCAGCGCGGTCTGCGACGATGTGGCGACGTGGGACCCGGCCTGGGCGGGCTTCGAGGACCAGGTCCTCACGCTCGTCAACCAGCGCCGGGCCGCGGGCGCGGTCTGTGGCGGGGTGGCGCAAGCGCCCGCGCCCGCGCTGACGCACCACGCGAGCCTGCGGTGTGCGGCGCGCAGGCACTCCAAGGACATGGGCACCAACAACTTCATGAGCCACACCGGCTCCAATGGCTCCACGCCGTGGCAGCGCATCACCGCGACGGGCTACACCTACCGGCGCGCCGCGGAGAATGTCGCGGCCGGGTATTCCACGCCGGCGGCGGTGGTCAACGGGTGGATGGCCAGCAGCGGGCACTGCACGAACATCATGAACCCGCTGCTCGTGCACATTGGCATCGGCTACTTCAATGCCCCGAGCAGCACCTACCGGCACTACTGGACCCAGGACTTCGGCACGCCGTGACGCCGAGGGAGCTTCGCCGTGGGCATGGACGCGCCCACGGCGTCTGTCTTGCGCCTCCGGTGCGGGCCACGCGAGTAGCGTCACGCGCTACACCCCGGGCGGTTTCGTGGCGCAAAAGGCCACGAGCCCCTGTCCAAAGTCAGACACAGCCTCCCCAAGACCTCCACGCCAGCCCTGCTAAAACAGACATTTCACATCAACCGGCATGGGACCTGCTTGGACAGACATCCACGGACGACAACCCCTGTCGACCGTGTCTCCTGTTCCATAAGGAGTTTCCCCATGTCATATCGTTCCGTACGAGGTCTCCTGGACCTCGTCTCGCTCCCCCTGCGTTCCCTTCCGCTGTCCGTGCTCGCGCTCGGCGGCCTGTTGCTGGCTCCGTCGGCGCGAGCCGCCGCCGAACCTGGTGAAGGAGAGGAAGGCCCGGTCGCGACCATCACCAGCCTGAAGCTGGAGGAAGGAGCCTTGCGGGTGGGCATCCTCTGGTCGGACAAGCAGGCCCTTCCCGAGGGCGCGAAGCTCGTCTCCTATGACGGCAAGGACAGCGCCAATGACAGCGTGGAGGTGAGCCCGCAGCCCGGCAAGGAATCGGAGGTCAAGCTGGAGAAGGCACTCCTGCGGCCCTGGGAGACCGGCTGGAACCAGCGGCTGGTCCTGGTGGACACCAAGGACCCGAAGGCCGAGCCCCTCGCCACCCTTCCCATCACCGTCAACCTGGACTGCACGGATGGGGACGACAAGTGCACGCTGACGGTGGCGCCCGGCGCGGCGTCCAACTCGGACGTGGTGCATTTGAGCGCGGAGCTGGATGAGGTCATCACCAAGCTCGAGGAGAGCAACCCCGACAAGGAGATTGACCTCATCGAGGCGGTGAAGGCCAACAACCCCCGGCTGCTCGGCGAGGCGCTCGCCTACACCCACGCGATGTCGAAGTACATGCTCAGCGGCCCCTGCACCTGCGTGTGGCAGGCCGTCTACACCCACAGCCCGGCCTTCCTGGGCTATGGCATCAACTTCACGAACGCCTCGGGCACCCTCGCGGGCTGGAACGGGCCGGGCGCCAAGCACTCCCTGGTCGCCATTGGAGGCAACGCGTCAGGCATCGCCACCAGCGTGACAGGCATCAGCCAGGTCAGGCTCAAGCTCAACTGCACGAAGTGGGTCTTCTATTACTACAAGGACATCATCCTCAACTGGCCCTGGGGCAAGGTGATTGTCATTCCCTTCCCCTTCCCTCGCCTCGTCCCCTGCATTTCCAGTTGCACGGCCCGCTTCGACCACCAGGGACGCGTCAGTGGCTCCACGTTCGTCACCTACACGAGCCCCGGCAGCTCCGCCACCGCGAAGGAGCAGGCCGTCTACCGCGTGGATGGCACCCCGTTGCTGACCCCGTCCGCCAGCCAGGGCGGCTCGTTCAATCAAATCAACGGCGCCACGGTCTTCTCCAACATCGGCAGCACGGGCCGGGTCGACTCGTATGGCTACGTGCAGGCGGCGGCGACCTTCCCCTACTTCGCGTCGGCATCCGTGGCCAACGGCCACTCCATCGCCATCCACGGGTACGCCCGGTGCCCGTACGGCCCCAATGGGCATGCCGCGGTCTGGACCTACGGCACGTCGCAGGGCATCCCGCAGACCAACAGCCTGCGCTCGTCCATCCAGAACTTCTTCCTGCAGTGGGGCATCCTGACCTTGCCGTAGGCAGGAGCCGAGGCTGATGGCGCCCCGGAGGCCGGCCCCTGTCGCGGGTGCCCGGCGTCCGGGGTTCGTCGTTTCAGCCTCGCGGCGTCAGCGCCCCGACGCCTGTGCATCCACGGCGGCCAGTTCCTCCTTGCCGAGCTTCACCTCCGCGCCCGCGAGGTTCTCCTCCAGGTGCTTCACGGACGAGGTGCCCGGAATGGGCAGCATCACCGGCGAGCGGGCCAGCAGCCAGGCGAGGGCAATCTGCGCGGGCGTGGCCTGGTGCTTGCGCGCCACCGCGTCGAGCGCGGCGCCGGGCTTCGCCAGTCCGCCCGTGGCCAGGGGGAACCAGGGAATGAAGCCCAGCTTCTCCCGCTCGCAGTAGTCGAGCACCTTTTCGTGGACGCGGTCCGTGAGGTTGTAGCGGTTCTGCACCGACACCACGTCCACCACCTTGCGCGCCCGCTGGATGTCCTCCACGGAGACCTCCGACAGGCCGATGTGGCGAATCTTCCCTTCCTTCTGGAGGTCCTTCAGCTCGCCGAGCGACTCCTCCACGGGGACCTTCGGGTCGATGCGGTGAAGCTGGTACAGGTCGATGCGCTCCAACTTCAGCCGGCGCAAGGACAGCTCGAGTTCCTGGCGCAGGTATTTCGGCGCGGCCACGGGATGCCACTCATGGGGGCCCGTGCGCACGAGCCCCGCCTTGGTCGCCACGACGACGCCCTTGGCGTAGGGGTGCAGGGCCTCGGCGATGAGTTCCTCGCTGACGTAGGGGCCGTAGGAGTCGGCGGTGTCGATGAAGTCCACGCCCAGCTCGACGGCGCGGCGCAGGACGCGCACGGCCTCCGCCCTGTCTTTCGGAGGTCCCCAGATGCCGGGGCCGGTGAGCTGCATGGCGCCGTAGCCCAGACGGTGGATGGGCAGGTCTCCGCCCAACTTGAAGGTTCCGCTTTTCTCGACGGGTCGTGACGAGGCTCCGCTCATGGGACGCTTCCTCCTGGCCTGAAAGTAGGGTGTCTGGATGACGAGCCACCAGCTCGTCCGCACGGCCCGTCAGCGGGCGTGGAGGCGGGAGCGGCCAGTCGCCAGCCACCTCATCCCAGCATCGTCGGGTCGACGACGTCGAGGTCCTGGAGCACAAGGCCATGCGTGGGGAGTATCCAGAACACACCGCGACCTTCCGGAGACCATCCCAGCGCCCTGCCGAGCAGGATGGCGGCGCGAGCGTCCTGAGGCACGGCGGCCGCGCAATCGACCATGCCGCCGTGCTTGTTCACCAGCTTCACCGACAGCACCGGGCCCACCGGCCGCTCGTCGTCGGTCTGGTGCCACGCGCGCAGCGACACCACGCGCCTCCCACCGATGTGGGACCAGTCGCCCGCCCAGGCGAAGGTGACGTCATCGACCACGATTCGGCGGTGCTTCTTCTTCATGCACGGAGACTCTCGGATTCACCCAAGGGCCCTGTCAACGCGGGCCCCTGGGTGGCGCCGCTATCCAAGGACTCCGGGAACGCAACGGGCGCCGGTGTCGAACTCCCGCCCAGGTCCTGGTGGCGATAGCAGCAGGGTTAGTGGTGATGGGTGGCCCCGGCAGGTGGCCGCACCGCACGTGCCGTCAGGGCCCCGCCGGTGATGTCCACCGCGACAACTTCCGACTCCTCCAGCTCGCGTTCCAAACGCTCGACGACACGCTCGCTCACCACCACGACGGACGCACCGCTCCGCGCGAAATCGACGGTGGGCACTTCACTCAGGCGAAGTTGGCCAAAAGGGGGCAGCACAAAGCCCGTGCGCCCGCAGGTACTGCAGGGCTCATGGGCAGCGGCTCCCGAAATGCTTCCGCTAGGCCGCACCTCAAGCTCGACCAGGTCACGCATCCCAGGACGCGCCTTGAAGCGCGTCGCGACGGGGATGAACCCCGTAAGCCCCTTGAGCCGCGCCACCACTGCCGGCTCCATCAGGAGCATCCACGGCACGTGGATGACCACGGGGGGAAATTTCCCACGGGCCCTGCCAGTCAACGCGCCAAACCCCGTGCCTGGTTTAACGATGGCTCCCGGCGGAACCAGCGGTAACACGCGCTCTCGCAGGCGCACGAATTGGTCCCAGGGCACGCACCGCGGCTGCTCGAAGTCCCGACGCTGCGGCAGTTCGGAGAGGTCGACCGTCGGGTAGTCGTACCCTCCACCTCCCCAAGCAGTCTTGCAGGTAGGGCACTCCACTCCGGGAAGTACCCACTCCCGTCCCAGGTCGTAGGCACCGGTCCACCTCGACGGCTCGACGCCTCGCTGTGTCAGCGTGTAGTACCGCATTCAATCTCCCGCCGCAGCGGACAGCGCCAGTCGCTTCCAGTACGTCATGGGGACGCCGATGAGACCATAGCGCTCGACCATTCGTCCGCCCTGCTGGAAGTGGTCCTCACGTGTCGCGTCCAGCTGGTGTGCGCGTATCCAGTCGTACCAGTCTTTGTTCCACGGGGCACCCGCTGTTCCCGCATGAACCCGCCGGTGTTCCGCGACGTCGACGAGCAATGTGTACTGGTGGATGTCGATGCCGACGCCCCGGAAGTACGCCTCAAAGGCGCGCGGGAAGATGTGGTGTCGCTCCTTCTCGCGACGGCTCCAATCCGCGATGGCCTTCCGCGCCGCCTTGACGCTCGGCAGACTGTCGCGCCGGTACCACGGGATGATGAACACCGGCTGCCGCCCTGGAAGGGGAACAGCTCCGCCCCAGTACCTCTGGATGCGCGCTGTCGCGCCTCCTGCGGCCTGCGCGGGTGGGAATCTCAGTGCATACGGCGGCGAGGCGAGGTCCTCGCAGCGGTAGAGGCCACACTCCTCCTCGCCACAGGAAGGGGCGTAGCAGCCTTCGTCGTTGTCCCCGGCTGACTGCGCGCAGTCCTCCGCCGAGTCATCCACGCTTGTGTCGAGCAACTCACCGGCACGGCTGTACTCGGGTGCTCCGGCGCAGCCGGTGACCCATAGCAGGACGATCCACCACCTGTGTGTCGTCATTCCGGCCCCCCGGGCAATCATCATCGTGAAGATGCCGAGGTGCCGCGCTCGCGTGACACCGCGGTGCGAGCGTGTTGTCGGACATTCACCACTTCATCGTCGGGGTGACCCACTCAACCCGCAGGTGCGTTGGAGCGCGAGCACGTCCCCATCGAGCCTGGACGAGGGAAGAGCCCTCCCCTCCTCGACGGTGACGAACGGCCCATGGAGGACCTGGTGGACGCTTCCGATATTCTTCGGGCGGCCGGACGTTCCAGCCCCGCCTGCGGAATTTCGAAGGAAGAGAGCCCTCCGATGCGTCGAGCCCTGGCCGGTCTCGTGTTGCTCCTCGCGGGATGTGCGACGACCGCGCGTCCCACGCAGGCGCCAGCCGTGGCGGAGGCCGCGCCCCCCGTCGCACCCGAGCCCGAGCAGCCCCGCTACGAGCACATCTTCATGATACCCGTGGACAAGGCCCTGGCCGAGGCCACGAAGCTCATGACGGAGAAGGGCTGGGTCCTCAAGCCCCTCGAGGACCCGAGATATCTGCTGACCGAGTGGCGGACCGCGCAGCTCAGCGCGCAGTCCTGGGGATGGCAGAGCGACGGTGACTCCACGCGTTATCTGGTGGCCGGCGAGCTGATCTCCGAGCGCGAGTCCGTCATCCGCATCTTCCGCATGAAGCGCGTGGCCTTCAGCAACGACGTTGAAATCAAGCCCGAGGCGTCAGGGCAGCTGAACTCGCGGTTCATGCTGATGGAGCGGTTCGAGCAGAGCTTCGTGAGGAGAGGCGCACCCGTGGAGCTCGCCCAGCGGGAGCGAGACGTGGCGCCCTGGGTCGAACTGAACGGAGCCGTGCAGGGCACCCGGGATTTGGAGCTGGAGCAGACCCTCACCCTGCGATTGGAGTCGCGCCCCTCGCTGGAGACGCTCACCGGCTCGCTCCGCCTCGCACGCGATGACTCGTTCGCCAGGGACCCGTCCTTCTATCTCACGCGCTGGAAGGACGAGGTGCCGGAGCCCTGCGCGCGGGAAGTCGCCGGCTTCCAGTCGATGCTGCGGCCCGGGCTGACGGTGCTCATTGGCGAGCAGCTCGGCACCCGCGAGATTCCCGCCACCGTGGGCGACCTGGCGTGCGAGGCCGTCCAGACGGGGCTCGGCGTCACCGTGGCCCTCGCCATCCCGGAGAAGGAGCAGGAGCGCATCAATACCTATCTGGCGAGCCCGGGACGCCCCGCGGACCAGGATGCGCTGCTGCGCGGGAACTTCTGGCGCAAGCTGCAACAGGACGGCCGGGGAAGCCGCGCGGTGATGGACCTCATCGACCGGGTCCGGGCGCTGCGTGCCGCCGGGCGCTCCGTCTTCGTCGTGGCCATGGACACGGACATGAACCATGGGAAGGCACGCGACGCCTACATGGCCCGGAAGGTGCTGAACCCGCGCAGCGCGCGCCCCCAGGACGTGTTCCTGGTGCTCGCGGGCAATGCCCACACACGGCTGGGGGACGCGGACTGGAGCGACGACTTCGTCCCCATGTCGAAGCACCTGCTTCAGAACACCCGGGATTTGAAGGTGCTGGAGGTGGGCTACGCGCAGGGCCGACGGTGGGGATGTGACCTGGAGCTGAACGGGGAGATGGACTGCAACATCATGGGCATCACCCCGGGTCCCCAGGTCGCGATTCGCCCGGAGGCGCCCGCGGCAATCCGCATGCTCCCGGAGCTGGACGACGAGGGGTTCCACGGCTTCCTCGACGTGGGTGTGCTGACCGCCTCACTGCCCGCCATCGCCCTGCGCGGACACGAGCCACCCGAGCCCTCGGTGCCAGGAGAGGCCCCGGGCCCCGCGAACCTCGTGACTCCGACGGGGACCTCCGCGCCCGTGAACACCGTGCCCCCTCCACAAGACACCGTGCCCCCCGCGCGGCCTCCGACGCCGTAGGCCCCTGGGCGTCGCGGAGGTTGACCGGCGCCGAGGGCCTCGTCTACGTGAGCAGCCCGTGAGCCCCCCGCCCTCCATCGAGCGCTTCCCCGCGACCCGGTATCAGGGCAGCAAGCTCAAGGTCCTCGGGTGGCTCTGGGAGCAGCTCCAGTCCCTGGAGTTCGACTCCGTCGTCGACCTCTTCGGCGGCACGGGCTCGGTGTCCTATCTCTTCAAGGTGCAAGGCAAGCAGGTCCACTACAACGACTGCCTTCGCTCCAACCACCTCATCGGCAAGGCGCTCATCGAGAACCCCTCGACGCGCTTCGAGCGCGACGACGTGTCAGCACTGCTCGCCCGGCGGCAGCGGACCTATGGAGACTTCATCGCGCGGACCTTCGGTGGAATCTACTACCCGGACGACGAGAACCAGCTCCTCGACGTCCTGGCGCAGAACCTGGCCGAGCTGCCGGGTGATTACAAACAAGCCCTCGCGTACCACGCGGTG
Source organism: Myxococcus sp. CA051A (assembly GCF_013336705.1). Classification (NCBI taxonomy): domain Bacteria; kingdom Pseudomonadati; phylum Myxococcota; class Myxococcia; order Myxococcales; family Myxococcaceae; genus Myxococcus; species Myxococcus sp. CA051A. The sequence goes on from NZ_JABUMS010000014.1 coordinate 236,033, forward strand.
TTCCAGGCCTGCATCGCCAAGCGCCCCTACAACCTGTTCCACCGCGCCAACCTCTACATGCGAGAGGCGAGCGTCGAGCGCTCCTTCGGGAACAAGGCGACGTGGGACAGGCCCTTCGCGGACCACATCGCCAAGGCCGCCTCCGCCGCGAGTGACGCCATCTTCGACAACGGCCGGGCGAACGTCGCGACGTGTGGGGACGCGGTGCGGCTCGAAGCCCAAGCAGACCTGGCGTATCTCGACCCGCCGTACATCTCGGCCAAGGGTGTTGGCGTCGACTACCTGGGCTTCTATCACTTCATGGAGGGATTGACGGAGTACAGCAATTGGCCGGAGAGGTTCGATGCCCGCTACAAACACAAACCCTACCGGCGGGTGGAGACGCCGTGGGCCAGCCCGGCGCGAATCGCGTCGGCCTTCGAGGCGGTGTTCGAGCGGTGGCGGGACAGCATCCTCGTCGTGTCCTATCGCTCGGATGGAGTCCCCTCGGTGGAGGAGTTGAAGCGGATGCTCCAGCGGCACAAGCGCAAGGTCACGGTGAGAGCGCGGGACTACCAGTACGCGCTCTCCACGAACCAGACGAGCCGCGAGGTGCTGCTCATCGCCGAGTAGGTGAGGGAATCACACCACGGCGGAGCGCGCGCGCTTGAGGGCCCGCGCCGCGGCGTCGAGGAACTCGTTGCTGGCCTCGGCGAGGTCCACGGCGCGGGCATCCACCCAGCCCTGCAAGGAGTTGTAGCCCATCACCGCGGGGATGGCGACGAGCAGCCCGAAGGCGGTGGTGACCAACGCCTCGGAGATGCCTGTCGAGATGGTGCCAATGCCGCCCGCCCCTGCCTCGCCCATCTGCTGGAACGCGGTGACGATGCCCATGGTGGTGCCGAGCAGGCCCACGAAGGGGGCGGTGGAGGCCACGGTGGCCAGATGGCCCAGGCCGCGCTTGAGACTCTGCACCTCGCGCTGAGCCTGACGCTCCAGGCTGCGCGCCACCGACTCCATCACCTCGTCACGACTGTCATCGGAGGAGATGCGGTACGCCGTCAGCCCCGCGCGGATGGTCCGGCCGAGGTAGCCCACGTCCGCGCCCAGCTTCGCGTGGGACGCGGTCTCGAAGTCCCCTTGAGAGAGCAACGTGGCCATCTCCGAGGCGAACCTGCGGGAGTGTCGACGGGACGCACGGAAAACCAGCGAGCGCTCGGCGAGGATGACCAATGACAGCACGGACATGATGCCCATCGCGATGACGATGCCCTGCGCGAAGAGGCCCATGTGGGCCCACAGCCCCGAGAGGGTGAATTGCATGGCGGATCCGGAACGCGCCTCCTCGCGCGTGGGGCCACGAAGGCCCCTGGGTGGGAGCACCCAACCGCCACGGTACGCAGCCACTCGCCCACGAGGGTGTGTTCGCCTCCATCAGACGGTCATCATTCAGTCATGGGCGACGCGTGGGCTCAGAAGTAGCTGGGCGACTCGATACCTCCGCCTTGAAGGACGGTGATGAGCGAGGAGGCGCTGAAGTCGCCTTGGTAGCGCGCGCCGTTGATGAAGAAGCCCGGGGTGCCGCTGACTCCGCTGCGCACGCCGCCCATGAAGTCGCGACGGATGCGCTCCAGGTAGCGGTGCTCGGAGACTTCGCGGGTGAAGCGCTCCATGTCCAATCCCAGCTTCTGGGCGTAGGCCAGCAGCGACTCGGGGTCGAGCGCCTGCTGGTTCTCGTAGAGCATGCCGTGCATCTCCCAGAATTTGCCCTGGGCATCGGCGGCCTCCGCGGCTTCGGCGGCCTGGAGCGCGTAGGGGTGCGCCTGGGTGAGGGGGAAGTGGCGGAAGACGTAGCGCAGCTGGTCGCCCATCGAGGCCAGCACCTTGTTCACTTCCTCGTAGGCCTGTCCGCAGAAGGGACACTGGAAGTCGCCGTACTCCACCAGGATGACGGGAGCGTCGACAGGTCCGAGGATGTGGTCATGGGAACCCACGGGAGTGCGCAGTCTGCTCATGGCCGTGCCTCCTGCTCGGTCTTCTCCTCGCGCTGATTCAGGGACGGGCCTCCTTCATCTTCGGCGGCGCCCTGCCCTGCGAGGCGCTCCAGTGCGTCCAGCACGCCGTCGGCACCAGGGTTGACCGCCACGGGCGAGACGTAGCTCCAGAAAATCTTGCCCTCGGCGTCGATGACGAAGAGCGCGCGTTCGGAGATACCGTCCTCTTCCCGGTAGGCATGGTAGGCGCGCGAAATCGCTCCCTTCGGGTGGAAGTCGGAGGCCAGCACCATGTGGAGGTTGCGCGCGCGGGCGAAGGCCAGGTGGCACCACACGCCGTCGCACGAGATGGCGACCACCTTCGCGCCGAGGCGCTCGAACTCGGGCATCAGCTCGTTGAAGAGTGCCAGCTCATCGCTGCACACCGGGCTCCAGTCGGCTGGGTAGAACACCAGCACCAGCGGGGCCCCTCGGAACTCCTCGAGCGAGACCTTCTGGTCCGGAGTCACCGGAGCACGGATGGGCGGCGCGAGCGTGCCGAGAGGCAAGGGCGCGTTCGACTGTCTGGCGGAAAAGGCCATGGAATCCTCCTCGCGCAAAGCTGGGCCGTGGGGCCGCTGGCTGCACCGAGGGGCTCGGCACTCCACCGTCAGCGTGGCTGCTCTCGCGCCACTGCCACGCTGACCGTTCCAACGACTACCAGAGGAGGCTGCGCAGCGTGGCGCCGTCTTCCACCCGCACCCACGGCTGGACGACCTGCGCCAGCGAGGGAAAGGGCCGTCCCGGGTCGGCGACGAAGAGCATGCCCGGGTCGGCGTTCACCAGCGTCTCCTGTCCGCGCCCGTCGCCATCGGAGAAGAACACCGTGAACTGGGCCGTGGCCCTTGTCGGGTCGTAATAATCGAGCTTCGCGGGCGTCGGCATGAACCAGGCCAGGGGCACCTCCACCTCCACGGCCTCCGGGGCGGTCCACCGAATCGTCGGCGGTGGCGTGTCCTTCTTCTTGGGAGGCTTGAACCACGTGGCCACGGGCGCCCCCTGTTTGTTGCGCGCGACCCCGAGTTCCACCTGCTGGTCCCTCATGAACCTGGTGGTGCCCCACTCCATCCATCGCAGCTCGAGGTGGTCCGCGGCGAGGATGGCCTTGGGACTCGCATCCGCGGCGACCACTGTCTTGTCATCCCTCAGCCGGACACTGACCACCATCAGGTCGCCCCGGCGACGCAGGCTCACCGTCAGGTCCGCATCCTCGGGCCCCTTCCAGTTCTTCTGCCCCCAGGTGACCTGTCCCGGAGAAGGAAGCACCGTGGACTCCAGGTCCGACACCACCCGAGCCGAACCCTCCCACTTGGACTCATTCCCTTCGGAGTCAGGGTCCTCGGGGTCCGGTGGTGTGTAGTGGAACGTGGCGGCGCTCTGGGCCAGCAAATCCATGCGCCTCAAGCTGAAGCGTGGATTCACGTTGCTCGCCACGAGCATCGGGCCCTTCCGGTCGAAGCGCAGCGTCACCGATGACGAGGTCCCCGCGCCGGCACGTTGCAGGAGCAGGGTCGGCAAGCCCGAGCCGGAGGCGGTCGAGGTGGGCGACGGACAGCCCAGAGGCTCGTCCACTCCCGCGCCTCCGCTCATCGCGAAGCGCTCACCACTGGCCAGTCCCACCAGCGTGACGGGAGGTCCGTCCCAGGTTTTCGGACGGTCGACTGACGCCATGGGAAAGCAGACCACCTCGTCCTCGCGACCATCACCGTCGAGGTCCACCTGGTACCGCTCAGTGATATTCGGCACCTCCTCCTTCACGCGCGCGTCGAACCAGCTCGCGAAGGAGACAGGTGCAGGCGCCGGTTTCGCTGGGGCGGCAGGTACGGAATGCAGGGCGACGACCAAGGGCAGCCAGGGGGCGAAGGCCATGGCTGTCTACTGAACCCTGGATGCAACAGTCTCGCAAGGACAGCCTTCAGGGAGCGCCAGCTCCACGTCCCAGGGGAGCCATGTGTCACCCCCTTGTGGGCGGTGAGCAAGACGCGGAGTACGGCGGCGGGAAGCGGAGTGTCTCCCACCACGAGGGCACGCGGTGTAGGGTGCGCGAGTGCTGCTCAACGATGGCTATGTGTACCGCGAGAAGCTCGGGAGCCGACCGGGCAGCAGCGCGCTCGCCCACCTGACGGACAAGTATCGTCACTCCTCGGAGGAGGAGTGGCGGGCGCGCTTCGCGCGGGGCGAGGTGCGACTCGACGACGTCATCGCCGACGGCTCGGAGTCACTGAGGCCGGGGCAGCTACTCTGCTGGCACCGCCCACCCTGGGAAGAGGCGGACACTCCGCGGTCCTTCGAGCTCGTGTACGAGGACGCGGAGCTGGTCGTCGTGGTGAAGCCGAGCGGACTGCCGACCCTGCCCTCGGGAGGCTTCCTCAAGAACACCCTGCTCTCCTTCGTCCAGGCGCGATGGCCCGAGGCGGTTCCCATGCACCGGCTGGGACGCGCGACGTCGGGCCTCGTGCTCTTCACCCGCACCCGCGACGCCGCCGCGCGCCTGGCGAGCGATTGGCGCGAAGGCCGCGTACACAAGCGCTACCGCGCACTCGCCCAGGGAATCGCGACCCAGGAGACGTACGACATCCGCGCGCCCATCGGACTGGTGCCCCACCCGCTGCTGGGCGAGGTGCATGGAGCCACTGCACGGGGAAAGCCCTCGCACAGCACGGCCCGCGTGCTGGAGCGGCGCACCGAGCACACCCTCTTCGAGGTGGACATCCACACGGGGCGCTCCGAGCAGATCCGCATCCACCTCGCCTTCATCGGCCACCCGCTCGTGGGGGACCCGCTCTTCGCCGTGGGGGGCCTGCCGTTGGCGGAGCACCCGGGCCTGCCCGGAGACGGCGGCTACCTGCTGCACGCGGAGTCGCTCACCTTCCAGCATCCACGCTCGGGCGAGCAGGTTCAGCTTCAGGCGCCGCTCCCGCTCGAACTCCACGCCCAAGGATCCTCGCGGTAACGCCGAGCAACTCCCCATCCAGCGGTCGAACCGCTCGTGCGCGTCGGCCACCGGCTGCCACGCAATGGGCTGTCCGACCGTAAGGCACGGACAGGCCTCTGGCCCATCACCCAGGCGGGCCGCGTCCGCACGCAAGGGCCTGTTCGACCGTGAGGCACGGACAGGCCTCTGGCCCATCACCCAGGCGGGCCGCGTCCGCACGCAAGGGTCTGTTCGACCATGAGGCACGGACAGGAGGTCATCGGCCGGGATGCCGCGGGCGGGCGGCCTGCGTCAGGTACCGGTCTTCTGGCCCTGGCTCAGGTCCAGGTCCGCGAACCGCCACAGCCCCATGTGGCGGCCCTTGTGAGCGTCCTCCACCAGGTGGATGGGCTCCGGAAAATGGAACGGCGCCAGCCGCAGGTTCACCGGCCGCCACAGGCCAGTGACGATGTCCTCGTTGCGGCTCAAGCCCACATGGGTCGTCGCGAGCAGATGCTCGGTGCCGCTGCGCCGGAGGTTGGCCAGCGCCCGGAAGATGTTCCGATACGACAGGTGGATGAACAGGTCCCTCACCATGACCAGTCCCACCTTCGGCAGGTCATCCTGGATGAGGTCTCGGACGATGAACTGGCGGCGCTCGCTTCCATGTCGCTGCTGGTTGAGCGCGATGAGGTCCGGGACGATGTCCGCGCCGATGTACTGCTCCAGGTCCAGCTCCACGTGCTGCATCCAGTTGAAGTCGCCGCAGGGCACGTCCAGCATCGTCCTTGCCTGGGCCTTGCGGAGCACCTCCGGCAACTCGCGGCGGATGGACTCCGTCGCCTTCAGCGTGGAGCCCGGCCCCGAGCGCGACTCCGAATCCAGCCAGAAGTTGTGCTGGTAGATGCGCGAGAACCAGAGCTGCCGGTACTTCTGCTCCAGCGCCCCGAACTGGGGAACGTGCTCGTTGAGCCGCGTCCGCGCCGACGACACGGCCTCGTTCAGGTACGACTTCATCGTCGACCACACCACGGCACGCCGAGGGCTCTTGGGCGAGGAAGAGGAATCCATGGTGCGAGGGGCCTTTCGCTGACGCGGAGAGAGTGAAACATTGTATGCGAAGCTTCACTCTCCGTGCCACACCCCGCCATTCCCCTCCCGGCCTCCGCGCGCGGGGACTCAGCCCCGAGCCTGCCAGGTCAGCCACTCCCCCGGACGCGCCAGCTCCACGTTCACCTTCCTCTTGCGCGCCGTGGCCAGGAGCAGCGCTTCCGCGCCCGGAACCTCCTGATAGTCCTCGGAGGACGTGACGCCGTAGTGGATGGGCACGAGGAGCTTTGCTCCCAGCACGACAGCCGCGGCGACCGCCTGCTCCGGGGTCAGGACGCCATGCACGTCGCTGACGGGCTTGCGCCAACCGAAGCGCGCCCCGTTGATGGGCAGGAACGCCGCGTCGAAGGGGCCGAACTGACGTCCGATGTGCCACCAGGACCCGTGCCACAGCGTGTCACCGCAGTGGATGACGCGGCGGCCTCCACCGGAGACGATCCACGACACCTGGGTGTCTCCGTAACCATCCTCGGCGGGAACGGCGGTGGCGGTGAAGTCATTGAGCAGGACCGGCTCGTAGAGCGGAGCGGGCCGCACGCGGAAGCCCGACGCGGCGGCGGTCGCGGCCATGTCCGGGGGGCACACCAGCGTGCCGGTGTCGCCCAGCGCCTGACGGACGGCCATCCGGTCGAAGTGGTCGGGATGGCGATGCGTCACCAGCACGTAGCGCCCGCCGTCACCCGCGTCCATCGGGACGAGCGGATCCTTCAGCGCGGCCCCCCACACGGTGGAGTCGACCAATGGGTCCAGGAACAGCGTGTCCTGACCGAGCCGCAATCGCACTCCGGCCCAGGCCAGCCGCTGGGCGCGCAGCGTCGCGGTGTCGACAGGTTTCGTCGCGCGTCCCACGCCAGGGGATGACAGGACCGCGCCCGCGGAGAGCACGGCCGCCGCACGCAGGAAGTCCCGGCGGCCCGTCCGCGCGGGCCGAACCAGCAGGTCCCCGTTGTCGATGCTCATCGCGCCACCGAGGAGGCCACGAGATTGATGCCGAAGAGGCGCACGCCGGTCTCGGTGCGCGGCTGGTGATGGCTCGCGGGTGGGAAGAACAGGTAGGTGCCTGGGCCCAGGCGCTGCTCTCCCTCGATGAGCTCACCGCTCACCACGAAGACCTCCTCGCCGGTGTCGTGGACGTCCACGGAGGGCCACTGAGCTCCGGGAGCCATGTCCACGACCCAGACCCTCACGTCACGTGTGCTTGGCAGGTCCCTGCGCAGGCAGCCAGGGCCGACGATGACGGGCTCGATGTCGTCGATTCGCACGGACGACCAGGGGGATACGACAGGGCTCTGCGGGCTCGGGAAGCTGTCGGTGTGGGGCATCTGTCCGCCCTCCTTGCATGGGGACGCCAACGTTAAGGAGGCCGAGGCCATGAGCGCAGCGAAACGATTTCTCCATGATGCTGAATGGGGTTCATGTGAAACTGCCCGGCATGCTCGAGCTCCGTCACTTCAAGCTGATTGCCGCGGTCGCCGACACCGGGAGTCTGGCCGCCGCGAGCCGGCAGCTCCACCTCACGTCCTCGGCGCTGAGCCATCAGCTCCGCGATGCCGAGGAGCGCCTGGGCGTGCAGCTCTTCCAGCGCCGCCAGCGACGGCTGCTCCTGACCGGCTCGGGCGAGAAGCTGCTCGTCTCCGCGCGGCGCGTCTTGAGCGAGGTGGCCCAGGCCGAGGCCATCTGCCGCGCGCACCCGCAGGACGACCTGCTGCGGCTCAGCACGGGTTGCTACACGGTGTACGGCTGGCTGCCGCCCATCCTCGGGCGATGGCAGGCCGAGCACCCGCGCGTCGAGCTGCGCATCGTCCTGGAGGCCACGCGCCAGCCGCTGGGAGCGCTGCTGAATGGCGAGCTGGACCTCGCCTTGACGACGGACGTCCCTCGGCAGGCCCGCCTGGCGCAGACGGCGCTCTTCGAGGACGAGCTCATGCTGGTGGTCCCCGAGGGCCACGCGCTGGCGCGACGAGGGCACGTCACGGCGCGGGAACTGGTGTCGGAGAACCTGCTCACCTATGCCGCGCCTCGGGAGCAGCTCGACATCTTCACGCGCGTGTTCTGGCCCGAGGGCCTCGAGCCGCAGCGGGTCTCCCCCGTGCCCCTCACCGAGGCGCTGATTGAGCTGGTGCGTGGCGGCGTCGGCGTGACGGCGCTGCCCGAATGGATGCTGCCGGCCCAACGCAACGGGCTGCACACGGTCCGACTCACCCCTCGCGGAATCCGCCGCCGCTGGAGCGCCGTCACCCGAGCCTCCCGCCAGCGCTCCGCGCCGCTGACGTATTTCATCCAACTCCTGAGCGAGCGCTTCTCCCTCCAGGGCAAGGCACGGCCACGGGCGGTGTCACGAAAGGGGATTCAGCCGAACGTGGAAGGCCGCGCTCGATGAAATACCCAAGGGTGGAGGGGTGCGGGACCTGCTCCCGACCACTTCACCGCGGATAGGAGTCTCGAGCGCCCTGTTCGCGCGCCTGCTGCGCGTCCTTCCGCGCCTTCAGCTCGCGGTCGTACGCATCTCTCTGCTCTCGTTGCCGGAGAAGCACGGGCGGGTACTGCTCGAGGATGAGGGGCGCGAGCTGCTCCAGGGCGCCCTTGAGCGCGGGGAGCGCCACCCGGTCCTTGTCGACCAGGACCTCCCACGGCTCCGTCCTGGACTGACGGGCCATGTCGAAGGTGACGCCCTCCGTCCTCCGCTCGATGGGCACGTCGACACCGACGACCTCACTGGACTCGGCACACGAGAAGACCTTCACCGAATCCGAGGAGCCAAAGACCTGGCGACCGCCACGACGCGCGCCGTACTCAATCCTGCATGCGTCCAAGGGCTGCAGCTGTGACTGGATGGACGCCAGCTCCGCGAGGCCCCCGACATCTTCCGAGGTCCACGCGAAGTTCCGGCCGCCACGGAGAAGCATCATCGCGAGGCCCAGGACGACGAGCAGCCCCACTCCGGCGGCGATGAGGAGGGGGGACTTCGTGCGGCGGTTGTCCGGAGGCGGCATGGGCGGAGTGTGCATCAGGCCCGCACGCTAACGAAGCGCCATACCCAAGACCACCGACGTCTGAGTGGCGTCGCTCTGGAAACGCGCGCTTGAAATCGTCTTCGCACGCCGGCTTCGCTACAAAGGAGCCCAGACATGCGCGGACCGAGCTGGCGACTGGTGATTCTGGCGTGGGTACTCACCTCCTGTGCGGCTCGCCCCGCCCTCCGCCAGGCCGAGGTCCTTCAACCCTCCCCGACCGAGCAGGACCTCCGCGCACGCGTGTATCTGGCGAAGGGGGACGCAGCCCTCGAATCCCGGCAGTGGGGGCTCGCCGTGGGCTACTTCTCCGTGGCTCGGGCGACACAGGACTCCGCCGAGGCGCGATGGGGCCTGGGGTGGGCAACGGACCGGGCCTCCCGCCAGCTCTGGACGACGAAGACAGAGGGCTCCGTGCTCGCGGCGGCCTTCTCGCCGGACGGGAAGCTGCTGGCCTCCGCGGGCTTCGACGCCGTCATCCGTCTCTGGAACACGGCCAGCGGTGAGCCGGTGGCGGAGCTGAAGGGCCATGCGGCGGAGGTGCACGCCGTCGCGTTCTCTCCGGACGGCCGCCTGCTGGCCTCCGCCGGACGGCCGGGAGAGATTCGCCTCTGGGATGTTCGCACGGGCCAACAGGTGGCCGTCTTCCAGGGACACACCGATGTCGTGCGGGGACTGGCCTTTGCCCCCAGCGGAAATCAGCTCGCGTCATGCGGATTGGACCAGACCGTGCGCGTCTGGGACGTGGCGACAGGCACGGAGCAACTGCGTTTCGAGCACGACGCGTATGCCGTCGCCGTGGCCTTCTCGGGGGACGGCCGATGGCTGCTGTCGACGAGCATGGACAAGACCGCTCGCGTCTGGAACCTGGAGACCCGCGAGGCGCTCCATCGCCTCACCGGCCATGAGGAGATGGTGGTGTCGGCCGCCTTCTCCGCCGATGGAAGCCTCGCCATGTCGGCGGCCTCGGACCATTCCATCCGCTTCTGGAATCCCCGGTCCGGGCAGCTCGTCGACGTGTTGAGGATTCAGGCCGACATCTCGACGACGGCCATCGACCCTCTGTTCCGGCTCGTCGTCCAGGCGGGCTGGGATGGTCGCGTGCAGCTCTTCGATGCTCGCAGCGGCGAACTGTTGGAGCGCCTGGATGCCCACCGCGCCGCCGTGGCGTGCATCGCCTTGTCGCCGGATGGACGCACCTTCGCGTCCGGGGGAATGGATGGAGCGCTGCATGTCTGGGCCCGGCCCGCCTCACCCGCAGAGGTCCTGCTTCGAGGTCACGAGGCCTGGGTGGAAGCGCTGGCCTTCACCCAGGAACAGGAGCTCCTCACCGGGGCGGAGGACGGCGTGCGCCGCTGGAACCTCGCGGACAGGAGCGTCCCCGCATCACGAGCGGAGCGCACGGAGGCGGTGGTCTCGTTCGCGTCGAGCCCGGACCGTCGGCTTCTCGCCGCGGGCACACTGACGGGACAGGTGCGCTTGCTCGAAGCAGCCACGGGCCGGCAGCTCCGTGAGCTGTCCACGGTGAAAGGCTCGGTGCGGGCGCTCGCCTTCAGTCCGGACGGGAAGGTCCTGGCCGTGGGTGATGACCGGGACGTCTCCTTGTGGTCGGTGCCGGACGGCGCGCTGCTCGGGCGACTCGTCGGGCACACGGGGAAGCTCTGGGCCCTGGCCATCGACTCGACGGGGACGCGACTTGCCTCCGGAGGCGCGGACAAGGTCGTGCGTCTCTGGGACCTGGCGCGGCGCCAGCCCCTGCGACAGTGGGACGTGGGAGACCGCGTCCGCGCCCTGGCATTCACGCCGGGCGACAACCACCTGCTGACGGCGGGGATGAAGCAGCCCATCCGGCTCTGGAACGCCAGCGATGGCCTCCTGCTGAAGAGCATGGATGAGGGCGCCGTGGGCGTGCTGTCGCTGAGCGTGTCGCCCGATGGCAGGTTCCTGGCCTCCGGCGGCATGGACATGCGGGTGAAGGTCTGGAGCCTTCCCAGCGGAGACTTGCTGGGCAGCGTCCGGGGCCAACAGGGCTTTGTCTCGGCAGTGGCCTTCTCACCTGGAATGTCCGTGCTGGCCTCGGCGTCCTCCGACCGCACCCTCCGACTCCTCCACTTCGACACCCTGGCGCATCCTCCGACCGCGGGAGCACCCCTCTCGGAGACCTTGCTGCGTCATGGGCTCGTCTGGGACGAAGCGCGGCTCGTCATCCAGAACCGCTAAAGGCCCCCGCTTCCGCCTCGGCACCCACGAGCCCGCGCGGATGAACTGCCCAAGGGGGCGAGAGTCGGCGGGGCCTGGCTCGTTGATGACAGCTCAACCGGCGACAGGTGGCCACGCGAGCATCGCGGCATCAATGATGGCGGTCAGCTTCTCGACGGAAGCACCATCGCGGGCCTGGATGGACAGGCCCTCGAGCACCGTGGTGTAGAACGCGGCGAGCTTCTCCACGGGAGTGGACTTGGGAAGCTCTCCGTTGGCGACTCCCCGCTGGAGCCGGCGCTTCAACGCGCGCTCACCGCTCAGGCGGTTCTCCGCGAGGAAGGTCCGCACCGCCTCGTTCTCCGGCGCACCCAACAGCGACGCCAGGACAATCATGCACCCCCGTGGCTTGTCGGCGGCGGTATAGGCCCGTGCATTGGCGCGCAGCATGTCCTCCACCGCCGCGCGCGCGGAGGTCGCATCCTCCAGGCTGCGCGAGACATGGATGCCTTCGGTCCGGTCATAGAGTTCGACGGCTTCGCGGAAGAGCTCCTCCTTGCAACCGAAGATGGAATAGAGGCTGGGCTTGTTGACGCCCATCGCCTCGACGAGGTCCTGGATGGACGTGCCTTCGTAGCCACGTGCCCAGAAGACACGCATGGCCTCGACGAGCGCCTCGTCGCGGTCGAACCCTCGGGGCCGCCCCATCACGGAGACGGGCTTCTGCTTCGTCGCCTTCTTCGTCGTCATCTGTCGCCTGCTGACGCGGGTCACGCGGTGAAGCCGCCATCGACCGCGATCGAAGCCCCCGTGATGAAGCGCCCGCTCGGGCCCGCCAGATGTCCGACGGTGGCGGCGATGTCCTCGGGTCGAGCGAAGTGCTTGACCGCCATGAGCGCCAGCTCGGCCGAGACCTGGGGGCCATCCGCCGGATTCATGTCCGTATCGGTCGACCCGGGGTCGACCACGTTCACGGTGATGCCTCGCTCACCGACTTCCCGCGCCAGGCCCTTCGTGAGGCCCACCAGCGCGGACTTGCTCATCGCGTAGAGCGTGACGCCGCCATAGGGAACGCGCTGAGCGAAGCACGAGCCGATGGAGATGATGCGGCCACCGTGGGTCATGTGGGTGAGCGCGGCTTGAGCGGCGACGAACACGCCTCGGACATGGACCGCCAGGGTCCGGTCGATTTCCTCGAGGGAGACTCCTTCAAACGGTCCGGACGGAAAGATGCCGGCGTTGTTGACCAGGATGTCGAGGCGCCCCAGCTCCGACACCGCGCGCTCCACGGCTTGCCGGACCGCGTGGGCGTCACCACTGTCCGCCTGGATGGCCACGCAGCGGCGGCCCTGCGCCGTGAGCTCCTCCACCAGCGCGGCCGCCTTCTCCCCGGAGCTCGCATAGGTGAAGGCGACGTCCGCTCCGCCCCTCGCCAGATGCCGGACGATGGCGGCGCCGATTCCCCGCGTACCACCCGTCACCAATGCCGCCTTGCCACTGAACTCCGCCATGTCGGCCTCAACTTATGTACCGGTCGTTTAAAATATCTAGAGCCCGAGGTCTCCTTCGTCAACACTTTTTAACCGACCAGTTCATATGTGCGCATGGGCCGCCCCGCCCGCGCGCGAGGGTGGCGTCACCCTCACTGACACCGCCCCCTCCATGGCGTGGACAGACTGCTTTGGCGGCCGGATGGACATGTGGCCTTGGCCTGGGAGGTATCCCGTTGATCGAGACACGACATCTGACTTCAACGGCCTGCCACCGACAGAATTTTCCCGCACGGACGACGCCGGACTCCATCATTCCCGCATCGAGGGCCAATCATCGTTTACGGAGAAATCGGCCATACATAGGATGACCGATGGCTCTTGGTTCGCGGAGACTCGCATGACGGATTCGCGTTCGACTCGACGGGCTGAACTTCCCTTCACCGCGGCCTTTGGGGCGCAGCTCCAGTCCCGCGTGCTCCAGCGCTCAAACCTGGTCGCCGGCGAGTTCCGGTCCGACGCCCCCAACGAACTCATCACGGGCACGGTGCCGCGCGACGAAGCATACGTGCTCACACTGCATCTGCGAGAACGACCGCGAGGCGCCATGCGCGCGGAGAACCGCTGGATACAGCCTCAGAACTTCCACGCGGGGCATGCCGGCATCGTCGACCTGCGTTCGACACTGACCTCGGAGTATGTCGGGCCGTTTCACTACGTGAGCATCTATCTGAAGCGACAGGCACTCGGGGCGTATGCCGCGGACGCGGGTGCACAGACGCTCGATGATTTGCGTCACCAGCCGGGCGTCGGCTTCTCGGATCCCGTCGTACAACACCTGCTGCTCGCACTACGCCCTGCGTTGGCTGCTCCGGAGGAGGTCAGCACGCTCTACGCCGACCACGTGGCGCTCGCGCTCGTCACGCATCTGGCGAGCGGTTACGGCGCATTCCACGCAGCGCGCACGAACCTGCGAGGCGGCCTGAGTCCGGCGCACGCACGACGCGTCAAAGAACTCATTGATTCGCGCCTGGACGGTTCGGTTTCACTCGCTGAGCTCGCCCGTACGTGCGGGCTTTCCGAGCGGCATTTCTCCCGCGCCTTTCGCGAGACCACCGGCCAGCCGCCGCACCGTTGGCTCGTCGGGCGGCGACTGGAGAAGGCTCGACGATTGATTGAGGCTGCCACCCAGTCACTGAGCGAAATCGCCGTGGCCTGTGGATTTGCCAATCAGAGTCACTTCACGCGCACGTTCACGCGAGTGGTCGGAATGAGCCCGGGCGCCTGGCGACGCCAGCGCCTGCGCTGAGGCATCATCTCCCTGGCCTCAGGCGGCGCGCAGCCGCGGCGTTCATGTCCGCGACCGACTTCGGCTGCGAGACGTAGACGGCGTGGCTGCCGGCAACCTGGCTACTGGGCCTTGGCCGCGAGTGACCTGGCCGCATCGGAGATGATCGCGGCAACCTGCTTCGGTCGCGAGACATAGACCGCATGACTGGCGGCGACTTCTCTGACCGTCGCGCCGGCGCGCTTGGACATGTTGCGCTGGGCCGCCGGCGGGATCATCCGGTCATCCGACGCAACCAGGTACCAACTCGGCTTCGTCTTCCACGCGGGCTGCGAGATCTTCCCTCCCAGCGCCTCCACCCCCCAGGGCACCTGGGAATCGGCCATGAACGCAGCCGTGTCCGCATCGAGGTCAGCCGCGAAGGACGCGCGGAACTTGGAGCGGTCGAGGAAGAGGAAGCCGTCCTGCGGCGGCAGGATGGGCGGGACCGGCGCGTCGGGCGGGGGGTTGGCGATGAGCGACGAGACCGACTCGCCCGCGTCAGGTGCGAACGCGGAGATGTACACGAGCCCGACCACCTTCGGGTCGTTCCCTGCCTCGGTGACCACGACGCCGCCATAGGAGTGCCCGACGAGCAGCACGGGGCCCGTCTGCGCGGCGATGGCGCGCTTCGTGACCGCGACGTCGTCGGCCAGGGACAGCGTGGGGTTCTGCACGACGGTGACGTTGTAGCCCTCCTTCTTCAGGAGCTTGTGGACGGACGCCCAGCCCGCGCCGTCGACGAATCCGCCATGAATCAAGATGATGCTGACTGCCATTGCAGCCGTAGGGGAAGCCATGGGTTCTCCTTGTCCGCTTGTGCTGATGGGGTTTGCGCTGCGGGGCACAACTTGCGTTGCGCACCGTGCGCCCCCAATAGGGGCGGGCATCCCATTGCACAAGCACCCGAGCCTTCCCCCCACGCGCTTCGTGACCGGATTCGCCAAGCCGCGGCAAGAACGTGAAAGTGGAGAGAGGCGGAACCACCCCGGGGACATGACTCCCCTACCCACGCACTCCCGTGGCCATGCCCACGCAAAGGTGGCATGCGGCCCCCCTTGACAGGATTTTCGAAGTCGTTATTTTGAAACCCATCAAACAATCAAAAAGGTAGCGATGCGGACGCAGGAAGTCTTCAAGGCGATTTCGGACCCGACCCGGCGCAAGGTGCTCAAGCTCCTGCAGGGCGGCTCGAAGAGCGCGGGGGAGCTCGCGGAGGCGTTCGACATCACGAAGGGGTCGTTGTCGCATCACTTCAACGTCCTCAAGGCCGCCGACCTGGTGCGCTGCGAGCGACGCGGACAACAAATCGTCTACTCCCTCAACACGACTGTGTTCGAGGACGTAGCGGCCCTGCTTCTCGACCTCTTCAAGGTCGACAAGCCGAATGGAGAAGAGCGATGAGAATCAGCCGCGCGAACGTGCTGAGCCTGGGACTCGTCATCGCGTCGTTCGTGATGGCGGCCGTGCTCTACAGCCGACTCCCGGAAGCGATACCCACCCACTGGAATGCGCGGGGAGCCGTGGATGGCCACACGCCGAAACCGTGGGGGCCCTTCGTCCTGCCGTTGATGATGGCCGGCATCTATCTATTGCTGGTGGTGCTCCCCCGGATTTCGCCCAAGGGCTACCGCATGGAGCGGTTTCAGGGTGTCTTCGAATTCGTCCTGGCGACGACGCTCGCGTTCCTGTTCCTGATGAATGCCTTGCTCCTGCTCGCGGGCATCGGGACCGCCGTACCCATGGAGCGAGTGGTTCCCGCGGCGACGGGCCTGCTCTTCGTGCTCCTGGGCAACGTCATGGGGAAGCTCACCAAGAACTTCTTCGTTGGCATCCGAACCCCCTGGACGCTGGCGAGCGACGAAGTCTGGCTTCGCACGCACCGCCTGGGAGGAAGACTCTTTGTCCTCGCGGGCATCGTCATCTTCGTTTCGGGGCTGCTGGGCGCCGGGCCGAACCCCGTGCTCGTGGCCGTTTCCATCGCCTGCATCATCCCTGTCATCTACTCGTACGTCCTCTATCGCCGCATCGAGGGGGGCAAAGGCGGGTCGACGAACAATGAAGGCCCACGACGTTTCGTGTGACGAGGAGAGCCACATGCTTCGCGCTGCCTGTCGCCCATCAGACGCCGCCCCTCATCGGGCGAAGATGCTTGGAGTCATCACCCTGGTCGCCGCGGCCTGTGCGAGTTCGCCGGAGCCGCGTGTGTCGGAGCCCGCCCCCGCGAAGGCCGTGGTGCAACCCACGTCCGCCACGCCAGCCGTCAACGGCGCCGCGTTCCGGACTGAGGAAGTCTCCGTGGGACGAGCGCCGTTCCTGCTGAAGGGCACGTTGACGGTGCCGACCGGGAGCGGCCCATTCCCTGGCGTCGTCCTGGTCCACGGCTCCGGTCCCCGTGACAGGGATGAGAGCATTGGCCCCAACAAGCCCTTCAAGGATATCGCCGAGGGGCTTTCGTCTCGCGGCATCGCCGTCCTGCGCTACGACAAGCGAACCTTTCAGTACGGCCCGCAGCTCACGAACATCTCCATCGACGATGAGGTCGTCGTGGATGCAGTCGCGGCCGTGGGCGTCCTCAAGGCACGTCCAGAGATTCATCCCGAGCGGGTCTTCGTGGTGGGGCACAGCCTGGGCGCCCTCCTGGCTCCGGAGATCGCGGTCCTCGCGGCGCCCGTCGCGGGCGCGGTCCTGTTGGCGCCTCCTGGACGTCCGCCCTGGGACCAGGTGCTCGCACAACTGAGGTATCTCGAAGTACCGGCCGACAAGCTCGCCGAGTTCGAGCAGACCGTGGGCCTGCTGAAGGCAGGGAAGCTCGGCACCGGGACACTGATGGGAGCGCCCGCGGCGTATTGGCGGGACTGGGCGTCACGCGACGGCGTCGCCATGGCCCGGAAGCTCCAGCGCCCCATCCTCATCATGCGAGGCGCACGGGACTACCAGGTCACCGACGAGGACCTGTCGCCCTGGCGAAGTGGTCTCGAAAGCGTTGCCCAGGTCGAGGTGGTGACTGTTCCGGAGAACAATCACCTGTTCATCAAAGGCACCGGCAAACCCGGGCCCGCCGAATACGCGGTCCCAGGTCATGTGGACGAGCAGGTCGTCGAGAAGCTCGCGTCCTTTCTCCTCTCCAAGCCGTAGCGCCGGCTCCGTTCGACGTGCGCCCTCGGGGGCATGGTAGACAGAGGGGCATGGATGCGACGCACGCTCCGTGCCCCCTACATCCCGAGCGCCCCGCGGAGGGGACCTGCAGCCGCTGTGGCACCTTCCTGTGTGAAAGGTGCCGCAAGTGGCAGGTGGGACGGATGCTCTGCTCGCGCTGTCACACGGTGGCGTTGGGGGAGAAACCCTCTCAGCGCGCGACGCTGGCGCTCATCTTCGCCACCGTGGGCTTCATCGGCTTCGTGCCGGGACTCGTGGGGCTCGTGCTGGGCTACCAGGAGCTGGCGGCCATCCGGCGCGGCACCTCACCGGGCTCGGGCGAGGGCTGGGCCCTGCTCGCTCGCAACGTGGGCTGGTTCCACCTGACGGTGCTGCTCATCATCGGCCTGGGATGGATGGCGCGGAGCTGAGCTTTGCATCCCCCCTCTCCCGACGGCTAGCGTCGGCCTCTCGACCCGGTCCGGGTCAGAGATGAGGGCTTCACATGGGTGCGAAGAAGCTGGCGCTGGAGGAGGGCGGGCCGCAGCGACTGGAGCTGTCGTGGGGACTGGCCTGGAAGAAGTTCACGGTCATCCTCGATGGCAAGGTCGTGGGGACCACGGACGGCGGGTCGTCCGCGCTCAAGAAGGGCGTGAACTTCACGCTCCCGGACGGAAGCACCCTGAGCGTTCAAATCCAATCCGGGGTGTTCAACGTGGAGCTGGCGGTGCTGCGCAACGGGCTGCCCCTGCCCGGGTCCTCCACGGACCCCGAGCAGCGGATAAAGTCCGCCGCGTACATGCTCTACTTCCTGGCGGGCTTGAACACCCTGCTCGGCGTGGTCGCCATGGTGACGGAGAATGAGGAGCTGACAGCCCTGGGGATGGGCGTGGGCTCCCTCCTCTTCGGCGCGGTGACCGCGGTGTTCGGCTTCTTCACCTATCGCGGCACCCGCGCGGGCCCCATCCTCGCCATCCTCCTGTATCTCAGCGACACGGTCCTGACGGTGATGGACACCATCAACCAGGGCGGCAAGCCCCAGGTCTTCGGCCTCATCATCCGCGCCTATATCGTCATCACGCTCGTCAAGGCGGCGCAGGCCGCGGGCGAGCTGAAGCGCCGTGGCGAGGCGGGCGTGTCGCTCCAGCCCTGACGCCCGAATCCCAGACGCCGACGCGCCTGGCGCGCGGTCGGCGTCAACGGACCACTTGCTCCCGCTGCATCAGGGGCGCGACCTGGCGCTGGATGGCCTGCAGTTGATGGAGCTTGTCCCTCAGCGAGTCGCGCAGCTCGCGCATGTCGGTGTGGATGACCTCGTCATGCAGGTCCTCGATGCTTTCAGCCAGACAGGCGTAGAGGAGATGAATCTGCTGCTGGGAGAGCTCCAGGACCATGGGACACCTCTCTGACAGCGGAACAGCGGTGGCACTCATCCCTCACACCCGAGGGAGCGGGTGCGAGCGCGTCAGGCTCGCGAGGGTCGCTGCTGCTGCCCCCCATGCCTGGTGCGCAGGCGGTCGCGAAACACCCCGAAAGGTAGCACGCGCGCACGCACCACCCCGGTGCCCCGCATGGCGGAGTCCGCGAGGTGTTCGCTGTCTGACATTGGAAGAGCGAGCCGCTTGCGGGCTCACGCGTCCAGGAGGTGCGCAGGGCCAAAGGCCCGCGTCTTCCTCCCGTCGGAGCTTCCGAGGACCCACGCGGCCACTGGAGGAGGCCGCGTGGTCCGTGCCGCGGACCGCCATGCGGCGCCTCGGAACCGAGGCGCCGCGCCACATCACGCGGACTACCGGAGCGCGATGAGGGAGGCCACGAGCAGCGAGACGACGCTCATGACCTTGATGAGGATGGCAACGCCAGGACCCGAGGTGTCCTTGAACGGGTCGCCCACCATGTCGCCGACGACGGCGGCCTTGTGGACGTGCGAGCCCTTCGCGTGGCCCGGCAGCTTGCCCTTCTCGATGTACTTCTTGGCGTTGTCCCACGCGCCACCCGCGTTGGCCATGTAGAGGGCCATGGTGGCGCCGACGACGAGCGCACCGGCCAGGAGGCCCGCCAGGGCGCTGGGCCCCAGCACGTAGCCCACCAGCGGCGGGGCGACGACGGCGACGAGGCCCGGGAAGATCATCTCGCGCAGCGCGCTCTTGGTCGCGATGTCGACGATCTTCTTGGGGTCGGGGTCCGCCTTGAGCTCCATCAGGCCCGGAATCTCGCGGAACTGACGGCCAATCTCCTCGACGATGGCACCCGCCGCGCGACCGACGGCGAGCATCGTGGAGGCGCCCACCATGAACGGCAGGATGGAGCCGAGCAGCATGCCCACGATGACCTTCGGGTTGGTCAGCAACAGGCTCATCTCCGGCAGACCCGCCGCGACGCGCGTGTGGTTGACCTCCATGTTGAACGCCGAGAAGAGCGCGATGACGGTGAGCGTCGCCGAGCCGATGGCGAAGCCCTTGCCGATGGCCGCCGTGGTGTTGCCCACCGCGTCCAGCTCGTCGGTGATGGCGCGGACCTCGGGGCCCAGGCCGGACATCTCGGAGATGCCACCCGCGTTGTCGGAGATGGGGCCGTAGGCGTCCACCGTCATCACGACGGCGGTGCCACCCAGCATGCCCACCGCGGACAGCGCGATGCCGTACAGGCCGAGCGCCTGGTCGGCGATGTAGGCCACCAGCGCGATGGTGGCCATGGAGATGCCCACGCTCTCCATGCCGACGGCGAGGCCGCGGATGAGGTTGGTGCCGGCGCCGGTGATGGACGCCTCCGCGATGCGCTGCACGGGCGTGGAGGACGTGTAGTAGTCCGTGACGAGGCCGATGATGGCGCCGCCGAAGGCGCCCGCGGCCAGGGCCACCGTGATGTTCTGGGAGAGTCCGAACACGTTCATCATCACGAACGACAGGCCCACCAGGATGACAGGGGGCAGGATGAGGGCGCTGCGCAGCACCTGCGCGGGGTTCATCTTCTTGAGGGCGCGCGCGATGAATATGCTCAGCAGGCTGACGATGAGGCCCACCGCGGACAGCACCAGCGGGAGCACCACGCCGGCCACCTTCGCGCCTCCCGTGGCCGAGGAGTCGACGACGAGGCGGGAGATCTCCGTGGCGTTGGCCGTCAGGGCAATCGCCATGGCGGCGACGATGGCGGCCACCATGGACTCGTAGATGTCGGCGCCCATGCCGGCCACGTCGCCCACGTTGTCGCCCACGTTGTCGGCGATGACGCCGGGGTTGCGCGGGTCGTCCTCGGGGATGTTCTCGATGACCTTGCCGGCGATGTCGGAGCCGACGTCCGCGGCCTTGGTGTAGATGCCGCCGCCCACGCGCGCGAAGAGCGCGATGGAGCTGGCCCCCACGGCGAACGAGTGGAGGATGGGCGACAGCTGCGCGTGGCCCCTGAAGAAGTAGTAGACGCCGCCCATGCCAATCAGGCCCAGGCCGGCGACGGCGAGCCCCATCACCGCGCCGCCATCCAGGGCGACCAGGAGCGCGTTCGGCTTCGAGCCGGTGCGAGCGGCCTGCGCGGTGCGCACGTTCGCGAACGTCGCGGCCTTCATGCCGATGTAGCCCGCGAGCAGCGACAGGAACGCGCCCACCACGAAGCTCACGCTCGCGAGACCGCCGAGGGCCCAGCCGATGAACACCGCGATGACCGCGCAGTACACCGCGAGCACCTTGTACTCACGGACGAGGAACGCCATCGCGCCTTCGCGGATGTAGCCCGCGATGCGATTCATCGTCGCGTCGCCGTCGGGGAGTGCCTTGACCCGGAAGTAGAAGAACGCAGAGAAGAGCAGCCCCACGGCGCCGATGACACCCGGTGCGATTGCCCAGAAATTCGACTCGAGACTCGACAACTCCATCCAATCCTCCAGAGCAGTCCCCGGGGCTGATATCCCCCCTCTGGGGCGCTCGCGTGCCGCGCACGTTGCGAGCAGGCCCTATACGGGATTTCCACCGAACCTGGGAGCCTTCTGGGAGCGATCAGGGAGGCGGCCTGTCGAGGGAGGGCGCTGGTGCAGGGAGGCGAAGAAGGGCTCATGACGCCCGCTCTCACGCCTCCACGGGGAAGGGGCTTCACTCCGAGTCATTCTCGGCGAGCGCCTGGCCGGGGAGCGGGGAGCATCCGCTCCCAGTGTCACATCCCGGGAGGGAGCCAGGCCGCACGCACCCAGAGCGAAATCATGGTCTGTGTTTCACCCGTGGGGTGAATCCCGACTTCTTCGTCCGCGCCCGTTTCCCCGGGCGGAAGCGGTGCTCCGAGCCTGTATCAGGGCTCGCGGAGACGACGCCCGCCCGCCCTGGGAAGGGCGGATCGGCTGTCCATCTTCTTGGTGGATGTAGACATGTTTATCTCGAAATCTCTTATTCCAGAGAAGACGTGAACGCCACGCATGCGCCCCGGCCCTGGCGCATGCGTGGCGGCACCGACGAAGACGGGAGGCGCCGCTCAGCGACTCGAGGACGCGGGCTTGTTGGGGGGCTCCGCGCGCAGAATCTGGAGCGCGCGCTCCAGCAGCTCGTCACGACCCGCCTGGAGTCCCGCCACCGTCGGCCGAAGCTTCACGTCGGGCTCCAGGCCCTTGCGCTGCAGTTGCCGGCCGTCCCCGTGGAGCACTTGCTGGCCGGTGAAATAGAAGGAGATGTCTCCGGGCAGTATCGCCTCGGTGACGTCGCCATTGGTGCCCGCGGTGGCGCTGCCCACGAAGACGGTATCCGCCGCGGCCTCCAGCATCAGCCCGGTGTGCTCGGCCTGGCTGATGGTGCGCGAGTCGATCAACGTCACCGTGCGGCCCCGATACTTGGGGAGGTCCGTCTCCCGCAGCCAGTCGACGTACTTCACCCAACCGACGTTCTGGCCTCCCGAGTAGGGGCGCATGTACCAGGCGAAGGGACGTGAGCCCTTCACGTCGAAGTAGGGCCCGAGCGCCCACATCGTGCCGCGGGGATAGGCACGCAGGTCGAACACAATGCCGCGCGTGTCCTTGAGCTTCTCGAACATCGCGGGCACCTCCTGGACCTCCAGCTTCCCCAGGTCCACGAAGCCGAGGTTTCCTTCCAGCATCCGGTAGGACTCAGCCTTCGAGGGAGGCAGCTTCGCCCGAGGCGTGCGGATGAGCTTCGCCTGCTTGGGCCCCTGGGGGCCTCGCACGCCCAGGGCGGCGGTGGAGCCCGCCTCGCCCCCGAGCGCGATCAGCAGGGTCAGGTCCCTGTGGTAGCTGGCCACGGAGGCCGCCACGTAGGGGGCGACCCGGCGTGCCCGTGCGTCGATGGGCTCCCCGTCGACCGTCTCGATGATGTCGCCTATCGCGAGCCCCGACGCGGAGGCCGCATCGCGCACCTCCACCACCACCGCCTTGCCGTCGAGGTCCGTCACCCAGACCGGCGGGATGGTGCCGTAGAACCGCTGGAGCTCCGGGTGGCCTCGCACCATCGCATGGGCGTCCTGGAGCCAGGTGGTCGCCTCGGCCAACGCGAGCACGTACGCCTTCGCGTCCTTCGCCGCCTCCAGCTTCTCGAGCAGCCCTGGCAGGCGGCTCTCCCAGGGCCGGTCCATCAGCTCCGGGTAGGCGAAGAAGAAGCGCACCACCGTCCACAGCTTGGCCCCGGCCAGCAGCCGCATCTCACGCGAGGGATAGAGCGCGTCCTTGTAGGTCGGCTCCGGGCGCCAGGGGAGCGCGGGCCGAGGGAGCGCGGCCGAGGCCTTCGGCTTGGGAGGAGGGCGGGAGGCCAGCAGGAGCGCCTGGCGCATCCCTTCATCCGGGCCCTCCAGACGAACACGCGCGGGGCGACTCACATCCGCCTCCAGGGGCAGCACCGGCTCGTCCACGCTCAGCAGGACGTTGTAGCCCTCTCCCAGCGGCAAGGTGTCCTGGTTGTTCATGGCGCCGTCATCGAGTGGGCCTTCGGCGACCAGGAGCGCCTTGCCGCGAGCGCGCAGGGCCAGGACGGGCTGGTCGATGGCGGAGTCCGTGTCGACCAGGAAGACGAGCAGCGCTGGCTTCTTGCCCGGAGTGCCCGTGACGACATCGTCCATGGGCACCCTGAACTCACTGCGGTAGAAGCCCTCCATGCCACCCTGTGGCCGCAGGCCACTGTGGCGAAGGTCGCGCAGACCGGGAACCCGCAGCTCGCCGTCGACGAGGTGGGGCAACAACGACGCCACCATCCAGGCGAGGCCGTAGCGTTTGAGACCGCGCATGCGCAAGTCCAGCACCACCGCGCGAGCCTTCGCCGCGTCCGCGTCCAGCGTCGTCCTCAACTCCTGCAACGACGCGGGGCCCTGCTCTCCCAGGAGGTTGCGCAGGTCGAGCACGAGGACATCCTTCTCCCAGCTCTTGAGCGCGCGAAGCGTGGGGGGCTGGCCCGCGTCAGGACGCTTCTCGGACTCCACCCGCGTGGCCCCGTCTCCCAGGGTCGCGAGCATGCCCTGGACCGCGGCGGCATAGGCCGCCGAGTCCCCCGCCGCCTCCACCTTGGGCAGCGCGGAGAGGAAGGCGGCATCCCACTCGGCGGGCATGGAGAAGGCCCTGGGGTGGCGGAACCGGACGTCGCCCCACAGCTTCACCAATCTCACCCGACGTTCGGCCCGGAGCGTCTCCGGCGACACCGTGACGGGAGCCTGCGCCAGGGCATTCCCCGTGACGAACAGGGCTCCCAGGCTCAACACCGACATCCATCGCAGCCAAGCGCGCTTCATCGTGCCAACCCCCATGTCGCATGGAGCCTGCGAGAGTAGCCCAGTTTCAAGAAGCCTTCGAAGGGATGGCGGCGGCACTTCGACTCCGCAATGGAGTTGGCGGGGAGCCCTGGCCCAACACATCACAAACATCATCGCCATTGAGGTCGTGCGACGCTGACACGGTCAGGGTTAGGCTGGGCGAATGCGCACCGCTCTCCTCGCCCTCCTCCTGTCTTCCATGGCCGCCACCGCGTGTTCCGCCGCGGGGCGCTCCACCCCTCCCACTCCGGAGGACTTCTTCCGCCGCCCGGACCGGGTGCAAATCTTCCTCGCGGACAATGACCAGACGTGGGACATGGGGCCCGCACGCGACGACACCACTCCTCGCAGCGGCTTCTTCCTCCTCCCCAAGGAGGGTCCCGAGCTGAGTTCGAAGCAACGCCGGGCACTGGCGGATCTCTGGGTCTCCGCCAAGGACCCCGCGTCCTATCCTCCGAGGAAGTGTGGGTTCAACCCGGACATCGCCTTCCGCTTCTGGATTGGCAAGACGTGGGCGGACGCGGTGGTCTGCTTCACGTGTCGGGAGATCGCCTTCCATGACGCGAGCGGCAAACCCATCCCCGCTGCCCAGGCAGGCTTCCTGGACGGCTTCCCTGTGATGCAGGAACTCGCGAAGCAGGCGTTTCCCGAGGGAGGCTTCAACCCGGGGTTCTGAATGGCGGCAGTGGACGTGGAGCCCCTTTCGACTGGAGGCAGCCATGGGCGCATTGGATGGGAAGCTCGCAATCATCACGGGTGGCAGCACAGGCATTGGACTGGCCATCGCCGAGCGATATGCCATTGAAGGGGCCGAGGTCGTCATCGCGGGACGGAACAAGGGGCGCATGGACGAAGCCCTCGCGCGAATCGGGCATGGCGCCCGGGGCGTGGTGACGGACGTCGGTGACGAAGCGCAGGTGCAGCGGCTCATCGACTCCGTGCCACGCGTGGACCTGCTGGTGACGTGCGCGGGCGGCGCGGTGTTCGGTCCCGTGGAGACGGTGCCGATGAGCGCCTGGCGGGCCCTCTTCAATGACCGCTTCTTCGGCCAGCTCTCCGCATGTCGCTACGCCGTCCCGAAGATGGCCGAAGGCAGCGCCATCGTGTTGTGCTCGGGCATCGCGGGCCACGCGGCGCTCGCCAACTACGCGGGCGGCGCGGGCCTGTGCGGCGCCATCAACGCCATGGGCCGCTCGCTCGCCATCGAGCTCGCGCCCAAGGGCATCCGGGTAAACGTCCTGTCTCCGGGCCTCACGCGCGACACCGCCATCGACTGGGGCGTGCCCGCCTCGCAGGTGGGCGCGTTCCTGGACACGCTCGCGAGCAACGTCCCGATGAAGCGGCCCGGTGTCCCTCGGGACATGGCCGACGCGGCCTGGTTCCTGGCGACGTGCGCCTACGCCACCGGCATGGTGCTCGACGTGGACGGAGGCTGGACGGCGGTGTGAGCGCCTCGTCGACTTGGGGCGATGTCGCGCGACCCCGCGTGAGCAGCCTCGTTCTTCCTGTCGAGGACCGGGGCGCGGCCGCCGCGCCCTGGCAATCCACTCCATGCCAGGCCCCTTCATCGACCTCCACGCCCTGAACCACTCCTCCGACGAGGCCCTCGAGTCGCTGCTGAAGCAGGCTGACTTCAGCCACTTCGAGGCCCACAGGGACCTGCCTTCCCTGCGGGCGCGGCTGCGGCGACTCCAGCGCCGAAGGGGCGTCACGGACCTCCACCGATGGGTCTCCGAGCGCGTCCTGGATATGGGCGCGCGGCTCGTGGAGACGCCGCACTCCTCGGGCGACCAGAGTTCCTTCGCGTTGAGCCCTTCCGGAAGGCATCTGGCCGTCGCCAGCCTCCGCGTCGACGCCTGGTTCGGCTTCTTCGGGGGCGACGTGCGCATCTGGGAGTTGGCGACGGGCCGAGTCGTCGCCAGCCACGGCTTCGACAAGGGCGTGGCGAGTCGCAGGGTGTCCTCCTGCATCCAGTGGTCTCCGTCGGGCCAGTGGCTCGGCGTCGTCTTCAATGACGTCGTCATCGGCGCGCTGCGTCCCTTCTCCGAGGGCCCTCCGTCCTTCAAGGTCGACGTCACCCGGCGCTGGGGCTCGCCGGATCCCCGCTACGTCAAGCGCCCCGAGGACGTGAAGAACCTTGGACACCTTCCCGCCTGGTGCTGGTCGCCCGATGAGACGCGCCTGTTCATCTCCACCCCCGGCCCGGAGAACGGACTCGGCTGTATCGTCCCATTCCGGGAAGGTGCTTCGCTCAACGAGGACTGCGCGGACGTGCGCTGGTGCCCGCCACCGCCAGTCCCGCCTCGCGACCGCCCGAACCCGGACACGTGGGTTCGCTGGAGCCGCGATGGCTCCCGCGTTCATGGCTACCGTTTTACGCCGGGGGGTGATTGGGACGAGGAGACCTTCGATTACGTCGGCACGGGCGGCGCATCGTCCACCGACGTGGCGAGCGGCACGAGCCAGTTCCAGCTCGGAGGCGTGAAACCACCCATCGCGTTCTCACCCGACGGTGCACGCCTGGTCCATGACGACCAACGGCTCGAGCTCATCGATGGGCACACCGGCAAGCACCTCGCCACGCTCGTCGAACGCATCCCCGGCAAGCCGCCTCATGTCGGCATCAGCGAGGTCGTCTGGTCCTCCGATGGACGACGCCTGGCGGTGCTCATGGATGACTATGTGCATCCCACCGTCTGCATCTTCGAGGACGAAGCCTTCCTGTGTCGGCTGAAGCTCTCCGCGCTCGCTCACCCCAGTGACCAGACCGACACCCACCGTTGGGCCTGGTCCCCCGATGGCACCGTGGCCGCATGCCTGACCACTGACGGTGGCGTCGAGCTATGGGCCATCGGGCGGAAGCCCCGCCGCCTGCGCCGGCTCACCGCCGTCAAGGGCCTCCAGGGACTGCTCTGGGGAGGCGACGACACGCTCGTGGGCATCGGTCCCTCCGCGCTCGCGTTCTGGAGCGCATCCAACGGAGAGCTGAGGACGCAGGCCTCGTTCGACCTCGAAGCGGGCCGTCTGCCCCCACCCCCGTCCTGGTGTCCCTGGCCAGAGAAGCCAGGGCAGTTCCTCCCGACGGAGCGAGGCTGGGCCTTCACCCACGTGCGGTCGGACGGCACCGTGTCCTGCCATCCTGGACTGCTCGAGAAGCTTGAACGCCGGCTGATGTTCGCCGTCGCCGGGCAATATGCCTGGCCCTGGAGCTGGGCCCTGGGGACGCGGCACACGCGACTGGAGGACGGCGCCAGGGGACATGCGGTGAAGCACCCGACTCCTCCGCCCGGCGAGCTCCCCACCAATCACTACCAGGCCCAGCCCGTCTTCACGCGGGGCCCCGACCTTTGCCGCGACAACCTCACCCCCTATATCGGTCAGGTGATGTTGGTGCGGTTCGGTTACCACGGCCTCGTCACGGACCTCGCGACCCTGTTGGAGGTCACCGGGAAAGGGGTCCGCCTCCGCATCCAGGGCCGCATCGGGCCGGGCCCCGAGGAAGTCCTTCCCTACTCCTCGATTGGTTGGATGGGGCCCGCCGTCCAGCTCGAAGCGCCCGAGTCCCTCGCGGGCGCGCCGGAAGACTCCCGCTAGCGCGAGCCCCGGGTGCGCCACGGACCGACGTGGAAAGAGGCGACGGCGGAGCCGAGGTTTCACTCAACCGTGTGGAGTGACGACCCGTGCCCCGACAGGCCCCGCGAGGAGCGCGATGCCCACGCCGGGCACGAAGGTGGCCACCGGCTCGCTCTTTCCCTTCACCGCCACCGGGGCCGCGGGGGACCAGGTGAAGGTCTCTCCCGCGTTGGCGCGCGTGGTCGCGGACACGAGCAGCGGCGTTCCCACCTGCTTGGTGAGTCCTTCGATGCGGCTGGCCAGGTTCACCGCGTCGCCAATCACCGTGTACTCACGCCGCTGGGTGCTGCCCACGTCCCCCACGACGACGCGGCCGGTGTGGATGCCAATGCCGATGCGCAGCGGCTCCTCGCCCCGCGCCACGCGCTCCTCGTTGAGCGCTGTCAGCGCGTCGAGCATCTCCAGCCCGCACGCCACCGCCGCGCGCGCATGCTCCGGGTGGTCCAGAGGCGCGCCGAAGTACGCGAGGATGCCGTCGCCGATGAACTTGTCGAGCGTCCCGCCATGGCGGAACACCACCTCCACCATGCGCGACAGGTACTCGTTGAGCAGCGCCACCACCCGGGGGCTGTCCATCTGCTCGGACATGGAGGTGAAGTCTCGGATGTCGGAGAACAGCAGCGTCACCTCGCGATGCTGGCCATTCGCCAGTCCCGTGCCCCGCTCCGCGATGTGGCGAGCCACCTCGGGGGAGAAGTAGCGCCCCAGCCGCTCGAGCCGGGCCTGCTCGCGGGAGATGCCGTGCAGCAGGCGTTGAATGCGGTGCGTGGCGTAGCCGAGCGTCAGGGCCGTGACGCCGAGGATGACAACGAGCACGGGGGCGAGGTTCCACGCGCCAGGCTCGCCCAGCTTCATCAGGGTGACCGTGAAGCCCATGCTCATCACCGCGCAGAGCGCGACGGTGCCCACGTCCAGCGACAGCACCGACAGCGCGAGGAGCACGCAGTACACCCCGCAGGACATGGGCCCCACGAGGTCGGCGGGCACTCCTGCCTGGAGGGTGACGTACTGCTGGAGGAAGACCATGGGCGCGTCCACCAGCGCCACGGCCATGCCCGCGAACCGGCACCAGCGGGCGACCCCTCCCGCCACCGCCCAGAGCGCACCCGCGAGCACCAGATATCCGCCCAGCGCCACCGGGGACGCGGGCCACGCAAGGCCCACGCTCAGGCAGAGCCAGGCGAGCACACCGACGAAGCGCAGCGCCCCCAGGCGCCGCGCCACGCGAATCTGCTCGTTGACGAGGTTGCGCTCGAAGGCGATGGACAGGTCCGGCTCAGCCGGTTCGGGAAGAGGAGTCACGAGCGTCTGAACCATGTATCGCGCACGCTACCAGAGGCCCTGGCTCACGGGGCGACGGGTGATACTCCCGGTACGGCTCACGACACACAACGACACATCGCTCCCCGTGCTCGATTTCAACGCGAGGCGCGGGACAGCGGCATGGGATGTGTCGCCGACATGTATCACGCCTGCATGACAACTCATTGCGGGTCCGGTGTCTGGCGCGCTTCCGACAAACATCACCGTCGACACCGTCGCGCATCATCGAGTCGGGCGATGGTGCGATGCGCCTATCAACGACGTCTCGACATCACCGCCAGGGTGATCAGCATCGCCACCAATCCCACGCCGATGCCCGCGATGCCACCCAGGGCGGTACAGAGGGAGTTGAGCCCGCCATGGTCGCCGGTCGACAGGCTGTCGAGGTACATGCCGAACGCCAATGGAATCGCGAAGCCGAAAAACCCCATGAGGAGCGTCATCCCCGCGACGTAGAAGGCGCGCATGAGTGGAGACGCATGGGTGCCGTTGCCCATGGGCAGGAGCATCAGCAAGGAACGCGCCGCACGTCTCTCGCGGGGGGGGCATGGCCACCGTTGCGCAGACGCGGGCACGCGCCTGTGCAGCCTGCTGCGCACGGGCGAGAGGCCACCCCGTTCCTTCAACCCTGAGTGGGGCGAGGCCACCCTGATGAGGATGGGAGCCATTTCGGAGGCAGACGGTCCCGGTGTAACGTCGTGGTCAGCATGGACGTCCGAGTCACCTTCACCGAAGAGCCTGCCGCGTGACTCGCGAGGCTTCCGCAAGCACCTCGCGGCGTTCGAGTCGCTGGCTCGTGGTAGGGGCCGTCCTGCTCGGTGGCCCGCTGGCCCATGCGGAGCCACCCGCCGAGGGCGCCCCCGCATCGCGTCCCGCGTTCTCCTCGGACTCCCTCGTGGGCGTGGTGGTGGCCAGCTACACGCTGGACCTGACCTCGCAACAAGAGGGCCGGCTGCAGTTGCTCAAGGCGCGACTGGGTGAACGCGTCACCTCCGGGCAGGTCGTCGCGCAACTGGAGCTGGAGCCCCTCCAACTGGAGACCGCCGCGCGGCAGGCCCAGCTCCAGGCCACCCAGGCCGAGGTGAGCCGCACCGAGCTGCTGTTGCTCCAGGCACAGCAGCGGCTGAAGCGTGAGCAGAGCATCCGCCAGTTCACCGCCGCCGAAGCCGTGGAGACCGCGGAGACCGAAGTGGCCCTGGCGAAGGTGAACGTGGAGCTGGCGCAGGCGCGCGGCGCGGAAGCCAAGGCCCTGCTCGACTCCGCGAGCCGCAATCTGGAGACAGCCCGGATTCGCGCGCCCTTCGCGGGTCGCATCACCGAGCTGTATCAAGTGCCTGGGGGCCTCGTGGGCCGCGCGACGCCCATCCTCCGGCTTGTCAGCGAGGAGCTGAAGTTGCGCTTCGCCGTCCCGGAACACATCGCGCCCACGGTGCGCGCGGGCACACTCATCCAGGTGCGCCTGCCCGCCCTGGGTGTGACGCTGAAAGCGCAGGTAGAAAGCCTCGCGCCCGAGGTGGACCCGTCCTCGCGGCACCAGAAGGCCGAGGCCCGGCTGCTCATCGACGGCGCGATGCGCGAGCAGCTCGCCACGGGCCTGCTGGCCGAGGTGGAGCTGGCTCCCCCACCGGTCTCCAAGCGCGCGCCCTGAGGGCGTCCGTCAGCCCACGAGCTTCTGCTGCGCGGCGCGGTCCTGCTGCGCGACCAGCTCATGGTAGTGCCCGCGCTGGGCCATCAGCTCGTCATGTGTCCCCTGCTCCACCAGCCGGCCCTGCTCCATGACGAGGATGAGGTCCGCTTCCCGGATGGTGCTCAGCCGGTGGGCAATGACGACGCGCGTGCAGTTCAGCTCCGCGATGGCGTCCTGGACCGCCCGCTCCGTCTTCGTGTCCAGCGCGTTGGTGGCCTCGTCCAGGAGGAGGATGGCCGGGCCATGCACCAGGGAACGCGCCAGCGCGAGCCGCTGTCGCTGCCCACCGGAGAGCGATTGCCCCATGTCACTGAGGACCGTCTCGTACTTCATGGGCATGGCCATGACCTCGTCGTGAATCTGCGCGCGACGGGCCGCCTCGAGCACCTTCTCCAGGGGCAACGTGGGGTCGGAGTAGGCGATGTTCTTCCGGATGTCTCCCTGGAAGAGCGCGGGGTTCTGGAGCACCGCGCCCATCTGCCGCCGCACGGCCCGCAGGTCCAACTCCCGCAGGGAGATGCCGTCGTAACGGATGTCACCTTGCGTCGGCAGGTACAGCCCGAGCAACAGGTTGGCCAGCGTGGACTTGCCCGCGCCCGAGCGGCCCACGATTGCCACGAATTGTCCGGGCCGGATGTCCACGCTGACGTCCTGGAGCACCGGCGTGGAGCGACTGCCGTACTGGAAGGACACGTGAGACACCTGGATGCCGCCCCGCAGCGTGTGCGCGCGGCGAGGCGTGTCGTCGGTCTGCTCGGGGCGGGCCTGGAGGATGTCATCCACCCGGTCCAGGTAGCTGCCCACCAACTGCAACTGGAACGCGGTGGCCACCAGGCTGGAGATGGGCGTCAGGAAGTTCCCCGCCAGGGCATTGATGGCCAGCATCTCTCCCAGCGAGAGCTGCCGCTGGTCCAGCACCAGCCACGTGCCCACGGCCAGTGTCGCCAGCGGTGATGCCATGCGCAGCGTGGACGTGAGCGAGTCGGTCAGCGCGGACAGCCGCCCCCGGTCCAACGAGACGTTGAGCACGTCGACGTAGAGGTTGGACCAGTGCTGCACGGCCCGGTCCTCCAGGCCCATGGCCTTGAGCGTCTGCATCCCGTTGAACAGCTCCACCTCGTAGTTCTGCGAGCTGGCGTTCACCTCGAGGCTGCGCGACATCAGCTCGCGCTGGCGCTTTCGCGCGAAGAGGAAGACGAGCACCTGCAACAGCGCCAGTCCCAGCACGAGCAGGGCGAGCTGCCAGCTGCCGAAGAACAGCAGCACCAGGTAGACGACGACGAGCGAGCCATCCAGCACCGCGGACAGCGCCCCCGACGTGAGCAGCTCACGCACCGTGGCGTTGCTGTTCAGCCGGCTCATCAGGTCGCCAGTCGAGCGCAGTTGCAGGAAGGAGAACGGCAGCCGCACCAGGTGGTCCAGGAAGCCCACCGTCATCCGTGCATCCAGATACGTGCGCAGGTGCAACAAGAGGTGCGCGCGCACGAGCGAGGAGACGAACTGGAAGACGACCAGCAGCCCCATGCCCCCGGCGAGGATGGCCAGGAGCGTGGTGTCTCCGCTGGGGACCACCCGGTCCACCACCGCGCCGGTGAGCGAGGGCAGCGCGAGCGCGAACAACTGCAAGAGCACCGACATCACCACCACCCGCCGGAGCGTGGTGCCGCGCTCGGTGAGCAGCCGCAGGTAGCGGCGAGGGCCGGGCGCCGTGCCCCCCGTCTCGAAGGTCTCCGACGGCTCGAAGAGCAGCGCGATGCCCGTGAAAGACTTGCGGAACTGCTCCATCGGAACGACGCGGCGGCCGAAGCCGGGGTCCACCAACTCCACGCCCTTGGAGGTCAGCCGCTCGAAGACGACAAAGTGGCGGAACTCCCAGTGGAGGATGGTGGCGGGCTCCAGCAGATGCAGCTCGTCGATGTCCACCCGCGCGGCCCGGCCCACCAGCCCGAAGCGCTGGCCGGCTTCGAGCAGGGCCAGCGCGCTGACGCCTCGCAGCGACAGGCCCGTGGCGGTGTGGACTTCGTCCAGGTCGATGCGTCGACCCCAGTAGCCCAGCACCATGGCCAGACTCGCGGCGCCGCAATCCGTGGCCGTCAGCTGCGCCACGAAGGGGACACGCTTGCGCCGCAGGTGCTCGCCAATGCGGCCCAGCGCGGGGAAGCGGTCGAAGAGAGAGCCTGCCTTGTCGTCTTCTTCAGCCACGCGGTCTTCCGAGGAGCTCGAGCACGGGCAGCAGCGTCAGCCAGCCGTTGCGCGCACGCACGCGCACCCAGGCCACGCCGGGCATGCCGGTGTAATACGAGTAGCTGCGTCCATCGACGTCGAACGTCGCACCCGGCAGCCGGCCCTCCACCGCCACATGCGGGCCTTGCAGCGACAGCGCGTCTCCCAGGCCAGGCCCCAGGTAGCGCCGCACCTCGGCGGGCCCCACCAGCTCGTCGCTGACGGACGTCACCTGGAAGTACTGGTACACGTACGGAAAGCCAGACACCTCCATGCGAATCTGCTGACCGGGCTCCAGCATCGGCCGGTACTGCCCCGGCACGAGCGCGAGCGCGAAGGCCTCCGAGCCGTCCTGGAGGATGGAGGCCACCGCCTGCCCCGCGCTCAGGTACTGGTTCTCCCGCACGCGGACATCGTAGATGCGGCCGCTGACGGAGGCCCGGAGCACGCGCTCCGACAGCCGCGCCTCGCTCGAGTCCACCTGGCTGCGCAGTGAGGAGAGGGCCTGGCGCGAGCTGGCGTCGAGCGGGTTCATCAGGCCCGCGGCCAGCTGCGAGCGGAACTCCTGCGTCATGCGGCTTCGCTCGGCCTCTTCCAGGGGCGAGTGCAGCTCCACCAGCGGCTGGCCCACCTGGACGTACTGCCCGCGCTTCACCAGCACCTTGCTGACCCGCCCCGCGGACGTGACAGTCAAATCCTCCAGGCCCCGGACCTGGATGAGCACGGGCCCCGTCGCGTAGTCGTTGATCTCCACGACGGAGAGGCCCACGCCGAGGATGAGCGCCAGCACCAGGATGAGCCAGTACGTGACGCGCGCCCAGAACGGGTCGACCCGGAGCAGGGTTCCCCGAACCTCGGGGCGTGCGTAGTGGTCGAGCGCTTCCTGTCGGAAGAGGGACGACTGATGCGGTTGCTCACTCATGGATGCAGCCTCGGGCCGACGGCTCGGGACGATAGCGAATGCGCCGGAGCCGACCAACAGGGACGACTGCTTGTTGGCTCACCATCCCGGCCGTGCGCGAGCAGCCTCATGCGCTCCCCTTGAGCGGCCTCGCCAGCCGCGAGCGATAGAGCCGGGCCAGGAAGTCGTAGAGGATGAGTTCCTGGGCTCGCTGGTCGCTCGCCAGCAGTCTGTTGACGTGCATGTGCAGGAAGCTCTCGGCCAGTCCCGCCACGGGAAGCGTGAGCTGGCCTTCGCGCTCGGCCGCGTGGAGCTGCTCCGCGAGGGGCCGCAGCAGGGCTCCGCGCCGCGCCAGGATGTCGAGCCCCGCCTTCCACGGGCCCTCGTCCTCCGGAGCCGCGTCGAGCATCCGCTCCAGCTCCCGACGCTCCTGTCGGAAGCGCTGGCTGAGCTGGTCCTCGAAGCGCGCGTTGACGCGGAACTCCGCGCCGAACCCCTTGCGGCAGCGACTCGCCACGGCCAGCTTCTGCTCCAGCGACAGGCCAAGCCCTTCCAGCAGCGTGTCCATGCCCAGCAGCGCCAGTCGCCAGCGCAGATTGGCCCCCTCGTCTCCAGGGTGGGTTTCCAGCAGGGACAACACGGCCTCGCTGTCCGCCGCGAAGAGTTGCTCGGACAGCGAGATTCCCGTGGGGCCACCGTAGCGCTCCACCTCGCGCTCGTATGTGTCGAGCTGGAGCTTCCAGCCCTCGCCCGAGGCCAGCGCGTTCGCACACGCCGACTGCAACACGGGCAGCGCCTCCGCATAGAGCCGCTGCGGGGCGCCATGCAGCCGCAGGCGCAGGTGCCAGTCCGGGTCGCCGTAGCGCAGGAAGAACCAGTGGGAGACAGCGCCCGTCTCGGTGAGCTTCCGGAGGACCGGCGCGAGCGTGAGCGTGAGCAACCGGTCCGCGGTGGCCGTGCCGGTGTAGAGCTTCGCGTAGAGCCATTCGGAGCCGGGCGGAAAGGTGCGTGGCACGGACGCGGTGGCGACAGCGGGCGCGTGGGGCGTTCGAGCCAGGGGCTCGCGTCGACGGAACGGGAGCACCACCTCGTGCATGTAGCGTCCGTCCGGTCCGGTGACACAGAGCCCGTCGGGCGTGGGGAACAACTCCTCCAGCGTCACGCCCGAGGGACGATTGCGCGCGAGCTGGACGAACGTGTCCACGCTCAGAACGTTGTCCAGGTCGATGGGGAGCTGGTTGTCGCCATCCTGGAGACAGACCCAGCGCGGCAGTCGGGCCTGCTTCCGGAAGCGCTGGAGTGCCTGGTAGCGCGCGGTGCCCTGCGCCGTGCCCCAGGCCTTGAGTACGTCGGCATTCACCCGCCAGCGCGCCAGCGCCAGCACCACGCGGCCATACGTGACACGAGGGAGGAACGGAGCCTGCGCCAGCGGCCCCCAGGAGAACGCGAGGCTCTGGACGCCCTGCTGCTGGAGCTGCCCCAGGAAGCGATACGCCCCGAGCCCCAGGGAGAAGTAGTTGTGGGCATGGGTCATCCGGGGAATGACTTCCCGCCCCAGCTTGCGGGAGCGGAGCACCAGTCGGCCCTGCTCGACGGAGAGCCACAGGTCCGACAGCTCGAGCCGATGCTCCGGGGGCACACCGGACTGTCCCAGGAAGACGAGGTCATGCTCGCGTAGCGCGGGGCGGCAGATGACATTGCCCATGCGGCCCTGCGGCAGATGCACCACTTCCGCGAAGACGGCCTCGGGCCTCAGTGCCTCCTCGGCACGCAGGTACTCACGCGTCGCCGTCTCCAGCGCCGGGTCCGCGTGGCAGAACCGCCCGACCATCACCGCGCCCGAGGGACCGGAGAGACTCTCCAGGACGAGCTGGTAGTCCCCGTTGTCCACCTGCTCGGTGCTGGCGCCCACCACTGTCGCCACGATGGAGAAGGCCTCCGGCAGCGGCGGCACGTCCCTGGACTCCAGGGCGCGGAGGTCGTCCTCCGTGAGGACCAGTTCCTGGGTCTGCTCACGCCAACAGGACTCCAACCGGGTCAACAGGTGGCGCCAGCGCGCACCGCCAGGAAAGCGCCCGTCACCATCCTGGAGCGGGAAGGCGAAGCCCTGGAGCAGCGGGCCGGTGCCACTGCTCGTGCCACCGTCCGCCGCGAAGCCGATGCCAGTCTCCTCATCGAGCGCTTCCAGCAGCGGCACGGCG
Source organism: Myxococcus sp. CA051A (assembly GCF_013336705.1). Classification (NCBI taxonomy): domain Bacteria; kingdom Pseudomonadati; phylum Myxococcota; class Myxococcia; order Myxococcales; family Myxococcaceae; genus Myxococcus; species Myxococcus sp. CA051A. The sequence goes on from NZ_JABUMS010000014.1 coordinate 271,925, forward strand.
CGCGTCTCGTACCGCGCCACGAAGCGTTGCAGGAAGCTCGTTAGGGGCGTGGCCACGCCGCTGTTCACGGAGATGCGGTGGAGCGCCTCGATGGCACCCTGGCATGCCTCCACCACGCAGGGAGACAGCGTGGCCTCCTCGGCGGGACGGAGCATGTCCACCTGGAAGAGGCGCGGCAGCTCCGCGGGCACGGGCAGTCCTTCGAGCATGCGGGCCACGTCGCGGTAGGACTCGACGGGAACACCGGGACGCGCGGCATCGATGCGACCCAGCGCCTCGTGCGCGGCGGCCAGCTTCGTGCGCGTGGGCGTCAGCGCGGACAAGCCCTCGGATGCCTCCAGCAGCGCGGGGATGGGCTCCGGCCCGGTGAGCGGCGGAGCCCAGGTGGGGACGAGGACCTGGGACTCGATGAGCTCCACGATGAAGGCGCGGGCATCTTCCAGTCCGACGTCGGCGTCATCCCGGGTGAGCGCTTCCGCGAGCACTTCCAGGGACGCGCCGCCACGGGCTCGCGCCAGCGTGGAGTCCAGGTACGACGAGGGCTCCACCGCCACCAGATGGTAGGTGCGCTCGCGTCCGGTGTGCCGCATCTCCATGTAACGCAGCCGCCCCGCGGCCAGGTACAGGCTGGAGTTGGGGACGTACGAGAGCTGGTCTCGGACTCCAGGCTCCTGCCGCACCTTCTCCACGAGCGCGCAGACGTAGTCCATGTCCAGGCGGGTGTGGCGACGCAGGTCCTCGCGCGGCGAGAGGCGCAGCCGTGTCGCTGTTCCCGGCCGCCCCATGGAGAGCCCCGCGAACAAACCAAAGGGCGTGCTGCGCCCGGCCATTCGCGCGAAGTACCGCACGAGAGTCCGCTCGACCTTCTTGCCCTGCTCGGAGTCGGCGTTCTCCCGCCAGTAGTGCAGGCTCTCCACCAGCGCGGGAGAGGCGATGAAGAGCGACTCCTGGATGAGCGGGTCATCCACCCACTGGCGCAGCCGTGCGCGCAGTCGCGATGTGTCTCGCTGGAGCGCCGCTTCGAGCGCGTCTGGCGCGGCCTCCGGCCCCTCCAGTCCCTCGCTCCACGACGTGAGCGCGTCAAAGGGCAGCAACGGGGTGCGCAGGACGAAGAAGTCCGCGGCGACGAAGGGGGGCGCGCGACCAGAGCGCGTACGCCCCGCTGGGTTCTCACGCGCGTCAGGCGAGGGGGAAGATGGGGGAGGCATGTGAACGGCGGCTGTCGTGTCGGAGAAGAACCCTCGGATTCCCTTATACAGCAACGATGCAGTTATTTCTTGAGGCTGTTGTTTTGCGTGACTTAGGCTTGGATGTCCCGTGCGACCCGTGGGGCGTGCGGTGTGCGACCACTCATCCGGACCAGGAGCGCCCAGCCATGAGCACCCGACCCTCGAAGAAGCCCACCCTCAAGAAGGAGACGCTGCGCACGCTCGAATCGGCGGAGCTGCCGCGGCTGGATGGCGCGGTGGGCGGCGCGACGCCCGCCCTCGAAATCATCGACATCGACAACAGCCCCTCGAAGACGGTGCAGCCCACCGTGGGGACGCGGACCCGCACCCTGTGAGTCATTGAATCCGACGCCAACGCCGCTTCGTTACCGGGGTTGTCGTTGGAGACAGCGGATACATTCGCGCAAGCCATTGAACGGCGAGCCGGGAAGGTATTCCGGCGGGCAGCTCTCGGGCTGCCCGCTGTGATGACAGTGCAAGGACTGACCTGTCATCCCGCACAACCGCGCCCCGGGGAGATTGGCATCCAGGGCCATCTCAACATCCTTGAGCGCGGCAGCTTGAGTGGAACTACCTCTGAATGTGGAGGTGGGGACCGCCCCAGACAGCCTGTCCCCTCGGGCGTGTCCGTTCGTCGCGCACGGTGTAGCCCTGCGCCCGGGCATCGGCCATGAAGGCTTCAAGGCGCGCCGCCGGGACGCCGCGGGTGCGCACATCGATGGCCCGCCCCTGGTAGTGCATCGAACCGGGGTTGTGCCTTCCTCCCGTGGTCGAGGTGACGGTGAGGCCGTGCCGTTCCGCGAGCCGAGCCATCCCCTCGAACGCCCGTCCAGTCGTCGGCTGGGTGGTCGTGGCGCGGGTCGTCTTCGGCGAGAAGCTTGAAAGGCCGTTGAGGGCCTCGAAGGTTCGCCGCCCCACCACACCGTCCACCTTGAGCCCCATCGAGCGCTGGAAGTCGCGAACGGCCTTCTCCGTGGCGCGGCCGAGCTTCCCGTCTGTCTTTCCGGGATTGAATCCCGCGGAGCGCAACCGGTCCTGCAAGGCCCCAACGGTTTCGTTCGACGCGCCCTTGCGGAGCGACCCACTCGTATAGCCGAGCACGCTCGACCGGTCCGCCGCTCGGGCCGAAGCCATCGAGCCTGACCGTGAGAAGCTGCTCTCGGCGGAGTATCCCTTCACGCTCGCCCGGTCCGCCGCTCGAGCCGAAGCTGACATGCCCTGCGGTTTTCGGACCACCTGAAGCTTGAGAGGATGCCGTCTCCGGACACCACGGAGGCAGGCAGTGAAGAAGAGTCGGTTCAGCGAAGAGCAGATGGTCGCCATTCTGCGAGAGGCG
>NZ_JABUMS010000015.1:0-237989 GCF_013336705.1 Myxococcus sp. CA051A
ATCGTCCACGGCGGGAACTCCTCGGCTCCCCTGCCAGGGGGAGACCGTCTCGGTTGGTTTCACCGAGGAGCTTCCCTCTTTCACGCTCATCCCTGCTCGCCGACTACACACTTATAGGGACACGACCCGCGCTGCGCGAGGTCCGTCTCGCGACCGAAGGCGTCAAAGATGTAGTCGGTGATGACGACCCCACTGGGGTTGCCAGCAGGGGTACGGGTCGCACGCGTGAGGCGGCGCATGGCGCCTGGCCCGTCGTCGTACACATATTCCAGGCTCTCCTTCTGGTTGGTGGAGGAGAGGACGCGACCGAGGAGGTCGCGCTGGTAGGTGGTGGTGATGCGCCCGGCCGCGCCGGTGGCTGCGTCGGACTGGCTCTTGAGCTCGCCGAATGCGTTGTAGAGAAAGAAGCGAGTCCCAGAGTTGGGGTCGACGGTGTGCTCCAGGCGACCCTTGGTGTCGTAGAAGAGAGCGTTACGGTTGCCAGCCGGGTCGTCCATGAAGTCCAGGCGGCCGAAGGGGCCGTAGGAATACGTCATGGTCGCTTCCTTGGAGGTTCCCACGGCCTCGGTGGCATGGGTCATCAGTCCACGGAAGTCGACGAGCGTCTTCTTCACCTGGCCGAGCGCATCTGTAGACATTGCCTGCGAGGAGTAGGGCGCGGGCGCGGAGTAGTTGAATCTCTCGATGAGCTTGCCAGAGAGACCCGTGGTGCCATCTCCGAAGCGGCGAGCAGCGACTCGGTTGAGCGCGTCGTACTCGTAGCCTTCCCACGTGGCTTGCTCGCTGCTCGTTCGGGGCATCTCCCGCTTCACCACGCGCCCAAGGACATCGTAGGTGACGGTGGAGGTCACCGTTTTGCCGTCGAAGCGCGCGGACTGGGTCGTCACCGGACGCCCCATCGCGTCGAAGCGCGTAACAGTCTCATCCTTCACGGAGGCGCTCGTGGCCACCTCGGTCCGATGCTGTGGCAGGGGACCGTTCCATTCGTAGTGCGTCTCGACGATGGACTTGTTCGCGGGTGCCACGGAGGGCCCCTGGTACATCGGTGTGACGATGCGCTGGCGGCCGAAGCCGTCGTACTGGAAGCGCATGTGGACATCATTGGGGTCGGCCGTCTGCGCGAGGACTCCCAGGCCCGGATGGAAGAGATAGCGCCAGGTGGCGCCCTCGGCGTCCGTGGTGGTCGTGAGCTGCGTCTGGTCGAGGCTGTCGTACGTCACCGACTCGGTGCGGGTGACGCCGCTGCCTTGCTGTGACACCTGTTCGACGAGGCCCTTGGTGTTTCGGGTGAAGAGCGTCTTGAGGTACGTCTCCGAGGTGGAGGGTGTCACGGCCTCGCCGATGAGCGACGGCTCGTGCTCGGCGCTTTCAACCTGACCGCGCGAGTCGTAGGTCACCTGCTGCGTGCGAACGTTGGCGGCATCGGGCTGTCCCAAACAACCGACCACGGGAGCCCTGGCGCAGGACATCCAGGACGTGGTGATGGTCCAGGTCCCCTGGGGAAGCCAGGTGGTGGTGTTGAAGGTCGGCACGGTGACCGTCTTCACCTGCTCGGTCGTGCCCGCCCCGTGGATGAGCACCGTTTGCGAGAGCGGGGTGCCGTAGTCATCCAGCGAAGTGAGCGCCTCCGACTCGGAGACCACCGTCGCGGAGCCGTTCCTGATTTCGCGAACCGTCTCGACAATGCGTCTGGCGTACTGCCGGTACGTCGAGGCATGGACCTCTGGCGTGCGGATATAGAACCACTGCCGCTGCGTCTGGATGCGCGTGTTCGCATCCGTCGGCACTTCGACGAGCTCCTCTTTGGGTAAGTGTGCCAGGGGCGCTTTCGCAAGACGGTTCGAGCCCTCGACCGTCGTCCTGTTGTCGTAGGTCGTGGTGGTGCGAGTCCCCGTCACCTCGTCGATGACGATGCGCTGCCCGAAGCCCAACCAGCCCAGTCCTCGTGCATCTGAGAGGCCATCTCGATAGAGGTGGCGCCAGCTCTGCACTCGCTGCTCATTGGAGTTGATGGACATGCGCGATACGACCCGCATCGTCTCTGGCGACAGCCGAAGCCACGGCTTCGCCGACGTATCCGTGTAGCTCTTGGCGTAGAAAGGCTCGCTTGGTGTGACAGCGCCGTGCGGGTTGCTCTGGGCGAGCGACGCGTACTCGAACGAGTAGCTCAAGCCGGAGTAGCCCTGGTAGGTGGCGAGCTGGATGTTGCCGTGCACCCGCTTGAGTTCGTCCACGGGCTTCTGCCGCCGCGTGATGCGCAGCTCGTTGCCCACGCGGTAGGTGAAATCCAGGATGCCGTCGTTGTTGACGTCGATGACCTGAGACCACTCCTTGTTGTCCCCGCTGGGGACACTCGACAGGGTCATGAGCTGGGTGAAGTCACCCTGGGGACCCGCGAGCAGCAGTTGGACTGGAGAGCCTGGGCGGAAGATGGCGAGGTCCACGCGGCCATCGCCGTCGAAATCGCCGTGTTCCGTCTTGGCGTTCAGCAGCACGGTGCTGAAGTTGCTGGGAAGCACCGTCTCACGCACCTCGGTGAAGCCCCTGCCGGTGTTGAGCTGGACCAGGAGTTTGAGCGTCACGTCGGTCGCCTTGAGCTGCCCAAGCGTCACAGCGTCCTGGAGGCCGTCACCGTTCACGTCGATGAAGTCGAAGGTGAAGGCGAACAGGTTCAGAAAGACCGGGGCAAAGTTGGGTGGCCTGCGCAACGTGGTCGGTACGACCTTCAGCTCACCTGCGGTCGAATAGCCTGACGGGACCTCCCGGAAGCTGACCGCATCCAGGAACATGCTCGGGCTCGTGCTCGGGCCCAGGCCCACCAGGCTCATCTTGCCGGTGCCAGCCAGATCCGTTACCCGCAAGCCGAGGCGGGAACTCTGGTAGATGAGCGACTCCGACATGGGGCTCGCCCTGGTGCTGGGCACCATGGGCGGTCTGAGTGTCGAGGGCGGAATGGGATTGTCGATGACGACGCGACGCCTGACGGAGGGGTCCGGATAGTTCGGATTATTGAGATCATCCTCATGTCGCCCCACCCACACGCGCTCATTGCGCCGGTCACCATCCAAATCCAGCCAGTACTGCGGATTCGGCTCGGAGCCGACTACATGCGTCTCATCGGACAGGTGATTGACTTGATGGGCATAGACGGGAGTGAAGAAGGGGCTGCCCCGGAATACCCCCCACAAACACGAGAGGCCGACGACGGTGGATTGGCCCAAGCCATCCCAGTCCGTTACCATGGGATACAGATTGCGGTCTTCGCGGTCGCCGCAGAAATGGTTCGCGTCCCCTCCGCCGACGGGGTTCCCATCATTATTGAAGAAGGGATCCCAGCGGACGAGGCCGCTGATGTCGGAAAGGTCGAGCGCAGTGGAGGAGGCGTCCGGGTACTGCAGCAGCCGCATCCGGTCCTCCCAGACCTGCACGGTGTTGTCCGTGGGGAAGCTGTAATCGTTCTCGTCGATGAGGACGGAGCCCGTGAAGTACGCGAGGCCCTGCCGGCCAGCGCCCAGCCCGAAAGCATTGAGACCCACCCCAGATTTGGCGTTACTCACGTTGACGGCGGGGAGGGAGTCGAAGTCCCAGGAGCCCTGTTCCCAATCGAAGCGAATGGGCGTCTTGCAGATGTCGCGGCCATCGCATTCGCGCAGCTCGGTCAACAGGCTGCGGCGACTGACCGCGCCTTGGTAATACTTCATCCGATAGGAGCGCAGCAGGACAGTGGTGACCGTGCTGCCACCAGGAGCGAGGCCCGGGCCTCGCATGTTGATGCGTGACAGCCTGAAGTCGCGTCCGACCTTCACTCCCGAGAGGTAGCCGGTGAAAGTATCCGGCCGGGACTCGTATTCAAAGGTGACCTCACGTCGGCCGTCCTCGACGGTGACCTCTGGCGACTGAGTCTCCGGGTTGACGCCTTCGCGGCGGAAGCTGGTATAGGCAATGCGTTTCGGGCGATGCCAGGCGACGGACGTCTCGTCAACGGCGGGCGCCTGTTCATAATACACATCCATCTGGTTGCCGAAGCGGTCCCTGATGGATGCGAGCGCCCAGGTGATGGTCGCTATTCCGTTGTTTTCAATCGAGATGGTGCCGTCGACGTTGCGCTTGCGACCGGAGTCGAAGCCCCGAATGAGCGCGTCCTCTCGTTGCGTCCCATTGACCTGGGTCGTCTTGCCGTAGGTCCGGATGAGTCCGTCTCGTCCCCGCACCTCGAAGGTCTCTGGATTGGCGGGACTGTTGCCTTCGGGGATGCGGATGGATGCGTAGGCATCCTGCTCTGTCTTGAACGCACCTGTGCCGCCAGCGGGCACCAGTCGCTCGCCGTCCAGACAATAGACTCGCTTGTAGAAGTCGAGAGTGTCGGACCCCGTCGCGAACATCCAATGGCGGAAGTCCACGGCCTGGAGCATGCCGTCGCGCGCGAAGGAGTTGGGACAGAGGGTGATTTGAGACAAGCCCGCCAGGTTGAAGCCCGGGCCGAGCAGTCCGTCACTGCCCTGGCTGTGATGGACGATGGAGAGCGAGGGCTGGAGGCCCGCGCGTCCTGGAGGAGCCCAGAGCGGAATCGAAACGGCGGCAGAACCGTCGGCCGTCACGTTCGCGGTGAAGGGGGTGATGCCAGGTGCTTCGGGCGTGGCGGAGGTGGTGTCGAGAATCGTGTCGGGGCGCAGCTCGAAGGGAATGGCGTCGAGCGTGGCCCGGGCGCGCGCGACCTCCAAGGCGTCGCCTCCTTCCGGAGGTGAGCCCGCGGGCACGCAACTGCTTAGCAACTGCGTGCCGTAGAAGAACAGCATGAGGTTCGCCGCGAAGCGCTTGAGGCGCCCCGGGGGACGTGAGGTTTGTGAGTGGTGTCTCATGATGGAGATTGTCGAAAGGAGAATGCGGGGTTATTGGCACAAGGACTGGTCACAGACGTTGCCTTCGTCCGGAGTCCCCGAGCAGTTGTTGTCGATGCCGTCGCAGACCTCAACGGAGCCTGGTTTCATGTCAGCCCGGGTGTCGTCACAGTCCCCAGGAGTGCGGGATGTATTCGCTGGTTGTCGACAGGCGCTCTGGGGCTCCCAATTGGCCCCATGACCATCATGGTCCTGGTCCGCGAAGAACTGGACCCATGTGGAGGTGTTGCTGTTGTCGTCGGGCCAGCCGTTGCAATCTTCGTCCATGTCGTTGGCGCAGACCTCGGGACGAGGTTGACCTGGAGTGCAGACGCCGTAGTCCCCCCATTCGCACACTTCCCTTGGCGGTTTGCCGTCTCTGGCTTCCTCGTACCAGCACGCCATGGCGCATGCGGGAACGCTGCGCATGCACGCACCGACGCCACAGGTCTTGGGTGGAGCGTCGTCCACCTGCCCGTTGCAGTCGTTGTCGAACTGGTCGCATGACTCCGGCTCAGGAGGGAACGGGGTGCAGGTCTGCTCAGTCCCGTTGACGCAGGACTGGACGCTGGCTGCGCAGGCGCCCACGCCACAGTGTTTCAGAGCCCCTGGGTGCACCGCCGCGTTCGCATCGTTGCAATCCAGGCCGCTGGAGGAGGCTCCCGCGGGTACATTGCAACTGGCTCCAGTCGGGGCTCCTGCTCCATGACCGTCTCCGTCCCCATCGCGATAGAGCGTCAGCAGGACGCCTTCGTCCGTTGTTCCGTTACAGTTGTCGTCCGTGCCGTTGCAGACTTCGGCTCGAGGTGCGCCCGGCCAGCAGGTGTTGGCTCCCCAGGTGCAGACCTCGATGGGCGGCTTCCCGTCGCGCGACTCCTCCAGTTCGCAGTGGTCGGCGCAGGCAGCGACTGTTCGCCGGCAGAAGCCCACACCACAGGAGACAGGTGGCAGGTCATCCACTTGCCCATTGCAGTTGTTGTCGACCTGGTCGCACACTTCCTGCGTCGCGGGCCTGGGGATGCAAGCTGTCTCGGCGCCGTTGACGCAGGCCGGGACGCTGGTGGCGCAAGCCCCAATGCCGCAGGACTTGAAGGCACCTGGTTTGACGGATGCCGAGCCATCGTTGCAGTCGGTGGCATCGGTGACGTAGCCAGCGGGCATCCCACAGGCGTCCTTCCAGTTTCCGGGAGCCCCGAATCCGTCTCCATCCGCGTCGCGGTAGTACCGCACCCATTGCCAGAGGGAGGAATTGCTGTCGTCACAATCACTGTTGTTGGTGACCCACCCCTGCGCAAGACAGCCTTGTCGTCCAGGGCCGGCGCCTTTTCGGTCCCCATCCGCATCTCGGTAGAGTGTGAGGAGGACTCCCTCGTCGATGAGGTCGTCGCAGTCATTGTCGAACCCGTCACATCGTTCTGGTTCGCAGATGTCCGGAGGCGGATCGCAGCCGTTACAAGCCATGGGGGCCACGGCTGTTCCAGCATCCAGCAAGGGCGCTGTGGCTGCCGGTGTCGCCGCGAGCGTGGGAAGGGCGATGATGATGGCGAGCAGTGCCAACCGATAGGCATGGAGGCGCCACAGCCGCGTAGGGGCATAGGAGGGTCGAGGCATGATGAGCTTTCGAGGCTTGCGAGAAGTCGTCTCGCGAGACGCGTGGCTATGGGCCGAGCCTGGCTGGCTCTTGCAGGTGAGTGGCTCGGCGGGTGCCGGGTGCGTTCGCGGAGTCCACGTGTTCTGCAATGGACGCGCCGAAGGCTCGTGGAGGGGCCTGTCCACGTCGCAGGCGAGCAGTCCGTCCACGAGACGGGACCTGCATCCAGCCCACGTGGGATGGCTGAATCGGCCGCGCGATGGGGCCGAGATGACCTGGGATGGACCTTCCAGGATTTCGGAGTTCCTCAGCGTCTCCCGAAGCTGGAAGGGGTAACGAAGCCTTCGGACGTGCTCATTCGAGAGATGGAATGGGCACGGACAATGAGGGGCGAAGTTGCTCGCTCAATTGCTCGAAACGATGGAGCTCTTGCTTGCCCTGGGCGGAGGCTCGGTGTGGGCGCCAACTCACACGCAGGTCAGCCGCTGTACGGGCCGCGCGTAGCGGGTCCTCACTGCTCCTGATTTTGGGGGCACAGGCCTGAGCTGGAACCGTGGCCTGTGTCCTTCCCGGGAAGGAGAAGGTCCCGCGACCTGGAAGACCGCGAGCCCATCCTCATCTACCCCGGAGCCGATCTTTCATCCGGCATGGTTATCGAATCGTGTTCGCATCCTCTTCATTGTGCAGGTCGAAGACGGTGCCCTTGCCATGCTTCTCCGCAAGAAGCATGTAGGCCTCTTCAACGTCGGTTGCCATCACGGTTACCCGCAGACCCGGCTCAGTCTGAGCGCTGCCCCCGAGCTGGATGATTGCTCGGTACTCTCTCAAGTTCTTTTTGGTCATGTCCTGTCTACTTGAAGGGTGCGAGGCAGACATCACAATAGCAGCAGGTCCTCGCTGATGGACTTGAGTTCCGAGAAGCGAAGGCCGTTGTAGATGAGCTTGCCCGCGACGCGTGCCGCCGCCTCGGGGAGGTCGCTGAGTCGCACGGGGGCTGTGGGTGCGGCGGTGAGCCGATAGGGGCCGCCGTGGAACGACGAGTCGAAGGCATAGAGCCCTCGCGCAGCCATCTGCTGCCAAGGGTCGCCCGGTTCGGAGAGTTGGCCAGGTTCGGGGACCGGCGCCGTGCTCGGCACCATGGATCGGATGATGGCAATCGCGTGGTCGTGTGCGTCGACATCCTGGAGGAACGCGTCCGGCGCGTAGCCGCCGCCAGCGGTGCTGAAGAAGCCCACGAACCCGTCCTGGTCGCAGGCCAGCCAGTCATATTCAAATCCCTGAATGGAATCCTGGGTCTCTTGGCTCATGGAGTTCTCTTGGCGGGCATCGGCCGTGAAGGTGCTTCCCAGTATCACCTTCTAGAGAGCGTAGCGGACCGCGTACTCGTGGCGAAGAGTGCCTCGATACCAGTCATCAAGAGATTTGAAGACTTGAGTCGGCTCACCTGTCCGCTGGTCGAACCATGCGAAGCGCGCGTCGATGGGATGAAAGGCGGAGAGACCAAGACCGACATGGAAGACGACCCAGCCGGGGGCGAGCCCGGCCTGTCGATAGCTGGAAGTGACGCCGTCGATGTCGTCGCCAGTCGCAGGATCGCCAACGGGTGAAAGAAACGTCTCCGTTTCAAACGCCTCTCCTCCTCCCGTCGACGACCAGAATCGCAGCAAGTCCGTGGGGACACTTCCGTGTCTCCCTGCCCAGCGGAGGATGGTGTCTTCGGGGAGGGGATTCCTCCAGCGGAACAGCATGGGCTGCTTCACGGCATCTGCTTCGATGGCGCTGGTGGGATGCAAGGAACTCCTCCCAGAGGCTGACCTGAGCCTGCGACCAGCATACGCCCACGTGAATCCAGAGGAGGGTTGTTCTTCGACCTGGCACCACCCCTGTGGAGGTCGACCCCGATGGCGCGACAGGCGCGGCCCGCGATGCGCGCCTGCACTTCGCTCACGAGCGTCGTTGACAGAGCTTCAGCGCATTCCTCCAGGCTCGAAGCGGGTGAGGAACACCTTGAACTGCAAGGAGACGAAGATGGGGCGCGGAGCCACCAGTGAGGTTCGTGCGAGCATCGCGAACATGGCCTCATCGGACTCGATGGGGCGGATCTCCGTCATGCGCTTGCGCCGATGCTCCAGCGCCTCGGAGGGGATTCCATGGGCCCGGAGCCGCCGGAACTCCACGTCCGTCAGCTCGGGGTCATTGCCGACGCGGCAACCCACGACGAAGGGCGCTCCGGGCTTGAGTCGCCGGGTCACTTCGCGCAGCAGCTCCAGGCGGGCTTCCTCGCCCTCCACATGGTGCAGCACCCCCATCATCTGCGCGCCGTCGAAGAGTGGGCCGGGAGGCAGGGTTCGCAGCTCACCCACGTGAAGGTGCGTCCGAGAAAGCAGGCCCTCGGCCTCCAGGCGCTTACGGGCGACGTCGAGCATGGCCTCGGACGGGTCCACGCCCGTGAAGCGCCAGCCGGGAACACCGAAGCGCAGATAGGGCATCAGCTCCGTGCCCGTACCCATGCCCACGAACAGCAGGGAGGCAGCTTCCTGCCCGTCGAGCTGCGCGGTCAGCGCGCTGACACCGAGCTCATACATGGCCTGGGCGCCAGCGAGGTTGATGGCGGCCTGGGCGTCGTAATGGGCGGCGCGGTCGGCGCCGAAGCCCGGCACGATGTGGTGGACGGAGTGAGGGGCGTGTTCATGGGCCATGACGTGTCCTCGATGGGCCCGCTGAATACGGGCGATTGTTCGAGGATGCGCGTCGGCAGGCCAGTCCGGTAGGGCGGGGATTCAGGCTGAATCGGCGGATTGTCTGGACGATGCGGGCTTGTGGCCTTCATCCAGGGCTGGCCGCTTCCCAGAATCGGTGTCAGTGCTCACGTCTTCCCATGGAGGGGAGACCGGAGGACGGCATGGGAGGACGCCCATTGTGCCTACCCCGAGGAGGAGGGCCCGCGACCTGGAAGATCGCGAGCCCAGCCTCAGCTACTCCAAGCCGCTCGTTCAGCCGGCATGGTTATCGAATCGTGCTCGCATCCTCTTCATTGTGCAGGTCGAAGACGGTGCCGTTGCCATACTTCTCCTCGAGAAGCATGAAGGCCTCTTCACCGTCGGTTGCCATCACGGTGACCCGCAGACCCGGCTCAGTCTGAGCGCGGCCCCCGAGCAGGATGATTGCTCGGTACTCTCTCAAGTTCTTTTCGGTCATGTCGTGTCTACTTGAAGGGTGCGAGGCAGATATCACTATAGCAGAAGCCCCCGACGATGGTTCCCTCGCCTCGGAGGATGTTCATGATTTCCTCGGGCTTCATCTTGGTGATGTCATGGATTTTCACGTTGGGGTCATTTCTCCAACGAATTTTGTCATCCCTGAGAAAATTTGGCGCCGGAGTGATTCTGCCCCCGCGTGAGCCGTGAGCCCCCGAGAGAATGTGTACATCTCCCTTGGTGAGGGCGTCATTCACGTGCGGGGCGAAATGGAACTGGATGATCTCCCCATTGGAGGTCCAGACCTCTCCACCTGCCGCGTTCTTGGTCATGGAGAAGGAGCCACTGGGCGGGGGGGCTCGAGTCCCGAAGGCTCGAGCAACATCGTCCACCACTCCACGGACTTTCTTGACGGGGGCTCTGAGCACGGATGCAACGCCGCCGCCCGATTCGAGGATGGAAAAGATGCTGGCGCCAGAGGCGAGTGTGTAGAAGGCCGTCTTCCCCGCGCCGACGACGCAGCCGCCTGTTTCTCCGTTGCCGCAGGCTGACTTGGTTTGGAGATAGCTCTCTCCCGCCGTCACGAACGGGATGAACTCGTTGACGGCGTAGCTGACCGCGGCGAGCTTGCTGACAGGCTCGTAGCGCTCATACGACGTCGCGGCCGCCACCATGCTGTCGAGCTGGCCCTTGGCAATGGACCTGCCGACATGGCACCCGAGGGACAAGCCACACGGGAACTGGTCGTAGGCGGCCCCAATCTTCCCCGCGGCGGTTGTCATCAGCGAAGTCAGGCTGGCCTTGGACCCGCCAGAGCTCTGCCCGATGTCATTCGTGTGGTGGGCATCCGGCTGCGCCTTCGCGTCATCCAGACTCTCCACGCTGGGGACACGGAGGTCGACCGAGGGCAGGAACGGCGTGGCCCCCGGTGCGGACTCGTGCCGCAGCAGTGATTCCGCCACCAGGTTCGGTCCCGGCACATACCCACCGCCCGAGCTGCCTCCCCACTGACCCACCAGCGTTCCACCGTAGGGCGTGTACCCGCTGGGGTCCGTGTAGCGAATCGGGTTGTTCAACACATAGGAGTACGCGTTGTACGCCTGCACCGAGCCCGCATCCGCGATGACGGGGTCCGCGCTGATGAATCGCATCAACCGCGGGTCGTAGATGCGCCCGCGCATGTTGATGAGACCCAGCTCCTCATCCTGCTCATGCCCGGTGAAGCCCCGCTTCGCGCCGCTGTAGCTCGCGCTGGACGCTTGCAACAGGTTGGTCGCGTCTCGTCGTCCGCCGTAGGGCTCGAACTTGATGCGCTCCACCACCGCGCCCGCGGCGTTGGTGACAGTGTCCGGACTGCCCTGCTTGTCGTTGAGGAAGTACCGGGCGCTCTCCGTGCTCGACCCCTCGTCCCACGACAGCTCTCCGATGATGCCCTCGGGGCTGGGGATGCTGATCACGTGTGTCGTCGTCAGCCCCTGCTTGCGTCGCTGGTAGAGGCCGCCGACATAGAGCACTTCCTCCATGCCGCCGCTCTTCTGCTTGCGCACGCGCGTTCCGGACGCGTCGTAGTCGAAGCGGACCGTCTGGCCCCCCTGGGTGATGGACTCCGGCAAATCGAAGGGCGTGTACGTGACGGTCCGGACTTCGTTGTTCGAAACGTCGCGCGAGGCCGTCTGGTTGCCCCGGTGGTCGTACTCGTAGGTGAGCGAGTCCGCTCCGAACTGCGCCCGTTTGACGGCGTGCGGTCCACCCGTCGCGCCCAGGGTGTAGTTCAGCGTGGACGTCGGCTCCAAGCCGGTGACAGGGGAGCGGCTGAGCAGGTTGCCGAGCGCGTCGTACTGGAACTGGACGTCCAGCGTCTGGCAGTTCTGCTGGACCTTCCAGCGCTCCAGCCGGTCCAACGCGTCGTAGGTGAACTTCTCCGTCGCGCCGACCATGAGGTCGTGGCGGGCGGAGAGGTTGTGATTGTCCGTGTACTCGTAGGCGAGTCGCTGGACGTTGGTACCACTGCGCTTCGCGTCCAGGAACCGCAGACGACCCATGGTGTCGTAGCGGAAGTCACGCACCACCCCACTGCCATAGCGCGCCTGCGTCAGCCGCCCCCCGCTGTCTCGCGCGAGCGCCGACCAGTAGCTGGTGATGGAGTTCGTCCGGTAGATGCTCGAGAGGTCGCCTCGCGAAGTGTACGAGTAGCCAATCGACACCGGCTGCCCGTTGAACATGACGGGGTAGGTGAGCCGGCTCACCCGTCCGTAGGCGTCGTACTGCCGGCTCATCACCTGCGTGCCGCCGGCGACTTCCTGCGAGGTGTTCGTCTCGCGGCCGAAGTCGTCATAGACATGATTCGTGATGACGATGCCCGCGGGATTGCCGGTGGGCGTACGCGTCGCACGCGACAGGCGCCGGATGGCACCCGGGCCCTGGTCATAGAGATAGGACAGGCTCTCCTTCTCGTTCGTGGCCGTGCGCACCCGGCCGAGCACGTCCCGCTCGTACGACGTGGTGATGAGGCCGGGCATGCCCACGGGGCCGTCCGAGTCGCTCTTCACCTCGCCGAACGCGTTGTAGAGGAAGGTCCGCGTCCCCGCGTTCGGGTCCACCGTCCGCTCGAGCCGACCGAAGCCATCATAGAAGTTCGCGCTGCGATGGCCCTGCGGGTCATCCGTGAACTCCAGCCGACCGAAGGGACCATACCCATACGTCATGGTCGCCTCCTTCGATGTCCCCACCGCCTCGGTCGACCGCACCATCAGCCCGCGGAAGTCGAGCAGCGTCTTCCTCGCCTGGTTGATGGCGTCCGTTACCACCGTCTGGGTGGAGTAGGACGCGGGCACCGTGTACGCGATGCGCTCCAGGAGCTTTCCGGAAGGCCCCGTCGTCCCGTCCCCGAAGCGGCGCGCCGTGACGCGGCCGAGGGGGTCGTACTCGTAGGACTCCCACGTCGGCTGCTCGGTGCTGGTGCGAGGTGCCTCGGACTTCTGCACACGCCCCTGGACGTCATAGGTGACGCTGGAGGTCACCGGCTGTCCATCGAAGCGGGCTCCCTGGGTCGCCACGGGCCGGCCCAGCGTGTCGAAGCGGGTGATGGTTTCATCCACCGTCCCCGTGTCCGTCGCCACCTGGGTGCGGTGCTGCGGCAACGGGCCATTCCATTCGTAGTACGTGCGAACGATGGACTGGTCCGCCGGCGCCACGGAGGGCCCCATGTACAGCGGCGTCACCACGCGCGGGCGGCCGAAGCCGTCGTACTGGTAGCGCGTATTCACGCCGTTCGGGTCCGCCGTCTGCGCGAGCACGCCCATGCCAGGGTGGTACAGGTATCGCCACGTCGCCCCTCCCGCGTCGGTGGACGTGGCCACCTGCGTCTGGTCGACGGTGTCGTACGTCACCGACTCCGCACGCTCCGTCTCACGGCCCTGCTGGACGACTCGCTGGACCAGGCCCCGCTCGTTCCGCTCGAAGCGTGTCTTCAGGTACGTCTCGGACGTCGTCGGAGTCACGACCTCCTCGAAACGCGAGGGCTCCAGTTCCGTGCTTTCGACCTGCCCCTTCGTGCCGTAGGTGACCTGCTGCGTCCGGGTGTTCGCCGCGTCCGCGGGGCCCGTGCAGCCGACCTCCAGTGCCCTGGCGCAAGACTGCCACGCGCTGGAGACAGTCCACACTCCGGTGGGCAGCCACGTCGTGGAGTCGAACCCCCGCCCCGTGGTGACGACCTTCACCTGCTCGGTCTTGTCCGCGCTGTGCGTGAGGGTCGTGCTGTAGACAGGGTTGCCCTTGTCATCGAGCTCCGTGAGCGACTCCCTCTCCGACACCACCGTCTCGGCGCCACCCTTGAACTCGCGCACCGTCTCCACGACGCGACGGGCGTACTGCTGCCAGATGGTGGAATGGGTCGCCGGAGTCAGGGCATAGGTCCAGGTCCGCTTCGTCTGGAGCCTCGTGTTCGCGTCCAGGGCGACCTCGGTCGTCTCCTCCTGCGGGAAGTGCGCCAGGGGCGCCGAGGCCTTGCGGTCCAGCGTGCTGTCCACCGAGTGCCGGTTGTTGTACGTCGTCGTCGTGCGCGCGCCCGTCACCTCGTCCACGACGATGCGCTGACCGAAGCCCAGCCAGCCCAGGCCCCGGGTATCGGAGAGGCCATCTCGGTAGAGATAGCGCCAGCTCCGCACCTGCTCGTCATTCGAGTTGAGCGACATGCGTGAGACGACGCGCATCGACTCGGAGGCCAGGCGCAGCCACGGCTTCGTCTCGGTCTCCACGTAGCTTTTGGCGTAGAACGCCTCGGGCGGCGTGACGGCTCCGTGCGGATTGCCCTGCGAGAGCGGGGCGTACTCGAAGGAGTAGCTCAGGCCGGAGAAGCCCAGGTAGCTGGCAATCTGGATGTTCCCGTGCACCTTCTTGAGCACGTCGGTCGCCTTGATGCGACGCGCGACACGAAGGTTGTTCCCCTGGCGAAACGTGAAGTCGAGCAGGCCATCGTTGTTGGTGTCGATGACCTGGGCCCACTCCTTGTTGTCGCCGCTCGGGACAATCGACAGGTTCTCATGGGTGGTGAAGTCGCCCTGCGGACCGGCGAGCAGCAACTGCACCGGGCTGCCATTCTTGAAGATGGCGAAGTCCACCCGGCCATCGCCGTCGAAGTCGCCATGCTCCGTCTTGGCGCCGAGCAGCATCGTGGCGATGTTGCTCGGCATGACGGTCTCCCGGACCTCGGTGAAACCCTTGCCCGTGTTGAACTGGACCCGGAGCTTGATGGCCGGGTCGGAGATGCTCGTCACCCCCAGCGCCACCGCGTCCCGCAGGCCGTCTCCGTTGACGTCGACGAAGTCGAACGTGGAGGCGTAGAGCGACGGAAAGAGGGCCGGCATCGTGAAGGGCGTGCGCACGGAGGTCGGGACGACCTTCAGCTCCGCCTCGTTGACGTTGGTCGTCGAGACCTCCCGGTAGGTGAGCGCATCCAGGAACGCGTTCCCATTGGGACCCACGCCCAGCATGCTCATCTTCCCGCTTCCATCCAGGTCCACCACGCGCATGCCGAGCCGGGCGGCCTGGAAGTAGCCCACCGGAGACATCTTGGTGATGCGGTTCTGCGCCGTCCTGTCGACGACGACGCGGCGCTTGGCGGTCACTGTCGTGTCGGAGTCCGCCGTCAGGTCGATTTCGTGCTGCCCCATCCATACGCGCTCGTTGCGGGCATCTCCGTCGACGTCGAGCCAGTACTGCGAGTTCGGCTCGGAGCCGACAACCTTCATTTCAGTGTCGCCGGCACGGGCATGGCCATAGAAGGGGACCGGGTGCTGGCCGAAATTGGACTTGTCCCACTTGCAAGACAGCGGCGTGACGGTGGAGCGGCCAAAGCCATCCCAGTCCGTCACGATGGGATACAGGTTGCGCTCATGGCGCTGCCCACAGAAGTCTCCCGGGTCGTTGCCTCCGAAGAAGAAGTCCCAGAGATCATCGAGCCAGATGGTTCCCTCGATGTTGAAGTAGGGGTACCAGATGGAGCCGCCCGTGACGTCGGACGCCACCAGCGAAGGGGACGCGGCGTCCGGAAACTGCATCAGCCGCATCGTGTCCCTCCAGAGCTGCACCGTGAAGTCGGTGCTCATTCCGGAGGTCGGGTCAGTCCAATCGAGCTCGTCCTCGGCCATCTTGTCGGACCGCACGAAGTACGCGAGGCCCTGGCGTCCCGCGCCCAGGCCAAAGGCATTCAGGCCCGCGCCGGCGGCGGCGTCGCTCACGCTCTGGGCCGGC
The DNA here is from genome assembly GCF_013336705.1 of Myxococcus sp. CA051A. Classification (NCBI taxonomy): domain Bacteria; kingdom Pseudomonadati; phylum Myxococcota; class Myxococcia; order Myxococcales; family Myxococcaceae; genus Myxococcus; species Myxococcus sp. CA051A. The sequence continues at coordinate 15,417 of NZ_JABUMS010000015.1, forward strand.
GGATACTCGAAGTCCCACGAGCCCTGCTCCCACTCGAAGCGCACGGGCGTCTTGCAGATGTCCTTGCCGTCGCACTCCCGCAGCTCCGTCAGGAGGCTGCGCTTGCTGAGGGTTCCCAGGTAGTACTTCAGCTTGTAGGAGCGCAGCAGCACCTGAGACAGGGTGCTCGCACCCGGGGCGAACCCGGGGCCCTTCATGTTGACGCGGGAGAGTCGGAAGTCGCGGCCGACCTTCACGCCCGCCAGATAGCCGGTGAAGACATCCGTCCGGGCCTCATAGTCGAAGGTGACTTCGCGCTGACCCGGCTCAATGACACCCGAGGCGTCGCGGAACTGCGTGTAGACGATGCGCGAAGGGCGGTGCCATGCACCGGACGGAGCGCCGAGGGGCGCCTGGTCGTAGAACACCTCCATCCGGTTGCCGAAGCGGTCCTCGATGGAGGCGAGCGCCCAGGCGATGCGCACCGTGTTGTTGTTCACGGTCTGGATGGTCTCGTTGGGCCCCTGCTCGTATTGCGAATGGATGCCCTTGACGAGTGCGTCCTCGCGCGAGCCCGGCCCCTTGCCGTAGGTCCGGATGAGCCCATCGCGCCCCCGAACCTCGAAGGTGTCAGGCGCGTGGAGGGTGGTTCCCTCCGGGATGCGGATGGAGGCGTAGGTGTCGTGCTCCGTCTTGAAGGCCCGGGCGTCGGAACCGCCGGCCGGAACGAGCCGGACGCCGTCCAGGCACCAGGCCCTGCTGTAGCGGTTCTTCGCGGCCAGCCCCTCGTCCGGCATGAAGTCCACGGAGTGCAGCGCGTTGTCCCGTGCGAACGAGTTGGGGCACAGCGTGATTTGTGACAACCCCGCCAGGTTGAAGCCGGGGCCGAGGAGCCCGTCGCTGGCATTGCTGTCATAGACAATCGACAGCGACGGCTGGAGGCCCGCGCGCCCCGGAGGAACCCAGAGCGGGAGCGACACGGTGGCCGAGCCGCTCGGTGTCACATCCGCCGTGAAGGCCGTGACTCCGGGTGCCTCCGTGCCGGGAAAGGCCGTGTCGAGAATCGTGTCGGAGCGCAGCTCGATGGGGACGTCCAGGAGCGCGCTTCGTGCCTGAGGGAGTGGCTGTCCATCCTCGTCTCCAGAGGAGGACGTCAGCGCGGGGCCGCAGCTGGTGAGCAGCTGGGCGCCATAGAAGAACAGCGTGAGGTTCGCCGCGAACCGCTTGCGGCGTCCCGGCGGACGCGGGGATTCTGAATCGTGTCTCATGTGGGAATGACCGTGGTGCGTCGAAAGGGATTTACTGACAGAGGGACTGGTCGCAGACCCCGGACTCGTCCAGGGTGCCCGAGCAGTTGTTGTCGATGCCGTCGCAGACCTCGGCGGCGCCCGGCTTCATGTCGGCTCGCGTGTCGTCGCAATCGCCCGGTGCCCGGGAGGTGTCCGCGGGCTGGCGGCACGTGGTGGTCTCGCCCCAGCTCGTGCCGTAACCGTCGTGGTCCTGGTCCGGATAGAAGGTGAGCCACGCGGCGCTGTTGCTCGAGTCATCGGAGAAGCCGGTGCAGTCCTCATCGAGGCCATTGGCACACACTTCCGCCGTGGGCGCGCCCGGGGTGCAGGTGCCGTGCTCGCCCCACTCGCAGACCTGGACGGGCGGCTTTCCGTCATGGGTCTCCACCCACTCGCACAGCTCGCCACAGGCGGGGGCGGTTCGCCGGCAGGCGCCCTGGCCACAGCTGATGGGCGGGAGGTCATCCACCTGCCCATTGCAGTCGTTGTCTGACTTGTCGCAGATCTCCGGCTGGGATGGGCGTGGGATGCAGGTCTGCTCCGCGCCGTTGACGCACGCCTGGACGCTGGCGGCGCAGACGCCGAGGCCGCAGTGCTTCAACGCCCCGGGCTTCACGGCGTAGTTCGAGTCGTTGCAGTCCTGGCTGTTGGAGGAAGCGCCGCCCGGCACACTGCAGCCCGCGCCAATCGGAGCGCCGGCACCATAGCCGTCCGCGTCGTTGTCGCTGTAGTAGGTGAGCTGGACCCCGTCATCGATGGTGCCATTGCAGTTGTCGTCCACGTTGTTGCAGGTCTCTGCCTTGGCGACGCCCGGCGTGCAGGCGTTGTCACCCCACTCGCAGAACTCGACGGGCGGCTTGCCGTCCTGGACTACCACCCACTCGCAGATGTTGCCGCAGGCGGCGACGGTGCGCTGGCAGGCTCCCGTGCCGCAGGAGATGGGGGGAAGGTCATCCACCTGCCCGTTGCAGTTGTTATCGATGCGGTCGCAAATCTCGGCGGAGGCGGCATAGGGGACACAGGCCTGCTCCACGCCGTTGACACAGGCCTGGACGCTCCGGGCACAGGCTCCCTGGCCGCATTGCTTGATGGCCCCCGGCTTGACGGTGGAATTGCCGTCATTGCAGTCAGTGGCATCCGCGACGTAGCCCGCGGGGAGGCCACAGGAGTCGATCCAGTTTCCTGGTGCTCCGTAGCCATCACCGTCGGCATCCCTGTAGTAGCGACCGGCCTGCCAGATGGAGGCGTTGGCGTCATTGCAGTCGTTGTTGTTGAGGGCCCAGCCATGGTCCAGACAGCCCTGCTGCGCGGCCCCGGTGCCGTGGCCGTCCCCATCCACGTCGCGATAGACGTTGCGCTTGACGCCCTCGTCTATCTGGCCGTCGCAGTCGTTGTCCTCCCCGTCGCAGATCTCCGCGACACATTCAGGGTCCGGCTCACAGTCGGGACATCCAGGTGGAGGCAGCAGGTTCGGCTCCTGCTGGGAGCTGATGGCGGAGCTCGCCGGGGCCGCGAAGACCGGGCCGACGGCGAGGGCCGTGAGCAATATCAATACAGACTGGCTGAGACGCCACGCGCGTGCGCGGGTCTCTGGAGGTCGAGACATGGTGGGCTTTCGTGGTGGACGACGAATGAACTCGCGACCAGGCATGCGAGTGCCATGCGGAGGGGGCGCGGTTCGACTCAGGGATGAAGGAGTGCCCCCCGCAACGCATACGGAGGCACGCGTTCAAGCTGGTCGTGACATTCCGTTGTGACCCAGATTGTTGAGGTGTTCGGGACGGGGCGTGCACACACCGCCGAACCCAGCCCGGACTCCGCTTGTCGGTCCACGCCCACGTTTTTCCTTGTAGGCTTTCCTTCCATGACTTCGACGGTGAGCGCGTTCCTCGACGACATCGACACCCGTGAGGGCTTGAACGAGGCCCGGCTGCGCCTGGAGCGGCTGGGTGAAGAGAGTGCCTGCCCGACGCTGGTGGCGCTCGCGGCCGAACTGGAGGCGCGTCAGGCCTCGACGCCCGTGGACGCGCGGTGGCGGCTGCATGCGCTGTCGGACCACCTCGAAGAGGTGTTGGCCAGGGGCCAGGACGTGGACAGTGCCCTGGCCCTCCTGGAGGTCGCACGGCAGCCTCGCGCCGCGCGCTTCCAGGGGCGGCACTCCGCCGCGCGACGCGAGCAGGACCTCGCCGCGCTGCTGGCCACGCATCGCTCCGCGTCGAGCTTCGTGGAACTCATGTCCCATCGCCAGGGGCCCGAGGACCTCCTCGAGCTGTTCGCCTGCGGCGTGCAGGAGTACGTCATGCGTGGCGCGGACCTGTCGTCGGCGCCGGGGGTGCAAGAACTCCAAGCAGAGCTGACGCGGCGGGGACACCCGCTGGCGGCGCTGCCACCGCGGCGCAATCGTTGGGAGTCCACGCTGGGGCGCCTCCTGGGCGCTGACGATGTCGCCTCGGCGGCGGACTCGCTCGCGGAGCTGAGGGCCGCGAAGTCTCGCGAGGACGACGACGACGAATACACCACTCCGAACGTCCGGCTGGTGACGCACGACGAGCCCGTGCCCCCGGGGTTCGCGGCCGTCGTCGAGGGCCGTGGTGAGGAGGGCCCTCCCACTGAAGTCGACCAGCGGGTGCTCCGATTGCGCCCCGCGCTGCCCAAGGCGCCCGCCGATACCGTGACTTCTCTGCTGGTCGACCTGGACCTGCCGCTCCTGAAGGACGCCACCGCCGTCGTGTGCGAGCGGGCGCGGCTGGCCGACGTGGCGGAGGCGCTCTATGCGCTGGCGGTGTCGGGCGCGCGAGGATGGCGGGGCGCGCTGGGCGCGGCGTATGGGCGTCTGGCTTTGTGGCGCACGCTCGAGGGGCTCGGTGGTCTCCCGGCCTCGTGGGCCGGTGATGCCCTGGAGAAGCGCTGGGGCGCCTGTACGTGGTACCAGTTCAACGTGCCCGAGGGCGTGGGCGTCGTCTGTCTTCGCCCCGGAGGGACCTCGCTCGCGCTCCTGGCGGTGCGCGATACGCCCGAGAACTCAGGCGGGTAGGGACCTGCGCTTCCACAGGCGGAACGCGCGGTTCGAGGAGCGGCCATCCGGGTCCCTGGGGTGGCGGGGCTCCACGAGGCGCTCCTGCATCAGCTCCGTGGCGATGAAGCCCATCGGGCTGCTACCGGTCGGGTGGTCCATCTCCCGGCTCTGACGGACGACGTCCTCGAAGAACCGCAGTCCCTCCGCCGAGTCCTCCGTGAACCCCTGGTAGACGAGGAACCGCCACGCCTCCGCGGGGCTTCGGTGGAGGTCGACGGCGTGCAGGGTGGCGGTGAGCCTGTCCCAATAGCGCGGAAGAATCATGGCGGTGGGCGCGGAGCATAGCCGACGTCTCCTCGCGTCCGCGCACCTGTCTCTGTTCACCATCGACCACCCACGCTTTCCCCTTCACGGGTGCTGCCTTATGACGGGTGTCTGGCACCCGGAGGAGGTCGTTCGCGCGGATGGTGGAATACATCGACCAGCTCATCGGAGCGCTCGGCCCCCTGGGGCTGCTGGTGCTGGGGCTGGCGGCGGCGCTGGAGTACGTCGTCCCACCCTTCCCCGGAGACACCATCACCCTGTTGGGCGGCGTGTACGCGGTGCGCGGCGCGCACCCATGGGTGCTCGTCTTCCTCGTGGTGACGGCGGGCAGCGTGGTGGGCGCGGCCATCAACTACATGGTCGGCCACTGGCTGGCGGGGCGCTTCGATGCGCACCCGGGCCGCAGCTACTTCGGCATCACCCACGCCCGCCTGGAGCAAGTGCAGTCCCGGATGCGGCGCAACGGGCCGTGGCTGCTGCTCGCCAACCGCTTCCTTCCAGGCATCCGAGGCCTCATCTTCATCGCCGCGGGCGCCGCGCGCATGCCTCGCGTCAACGCGCTGGGCCTGGGCGCGCTGTCCGCCATGGTGCACACCGGGCTGGTGCTCGCGCTGGGCGCCGCGGTGGGCGGCAACCTCGAGAAGTTGTCGGCGTTGATGAGCCGCTATCAGTACGCGGTGCTGGGGCTGGTGGTGGTGGGCGTGGTGGCGGTGCTGGTGCGCATGTTCGCTCGGCGACGCGCGCCCGCCTCCGAACCCTGAGTCTTCAGTCGGACGGCCTCTCACACCGACATTGCGCGGTCGGGGCCCGGCGCGCTTGAGTCGCCTCCATGGCCTCGCGCATCCATCCAGGGACTTCGTTGCTCGTCGCGCTCGTGTTGTCCGTGGCGGGCTGCCGCTGTGGAGATGACCCGGGTGTGGGCGGCGCGCGCCAGGGCTTCCGTCCCCAGGAGGAACAGGTCGACTTCGGCCGGGCGCTGGAGGGCTCCCTCACGCGTCGTCAGGTGACGGTGCTGGCCACCGGGCGCTCCAGCGTCACCGTGATGGCCTCCTCGGGTTCTCCCTTCTCCGTGGACGTCGCCGAGGTGACGGTGCCGGGCAGTGGCCTGGCCACCGTCGACGTGGACTTCCTCGCGGGCAATGGCGCGGCGCAGGGCACGCTGACACTGACGGGCGCGGGACGCACGGAGACCGTTCGACTCACGGGCCTGGGAGTGAGGCCGCTCGACTGCGTCCCCTCCAGTCCCTGTCACGAGTCGCGCTTCGACCTGGACTCCGGTGCCTGCGTGGAGCGGCCCCTGGAGGACGGCGCCACCTGCATCCCCACCAGTCGCTGCCAGGCGAACGGCCGCTGCGAGTCGGGCGCGTGCGTGGGCAGCCCCCGCTCGTGTGACGACGACAACCCGTGCACGGTGGATGCGTGCTCGCCCACCCTGGGCTGCGTGACGGCGCCCGTCGCGTGTCCGGTGCCGAAGAACCCATGCAAGGTGGGCGTGTGCGACCGCGACGACGGCTGCGAGGAGGTGGACGCGGAGGACTTCGTCCCGTGCGGGCCGGTGGACTGCAGGAAGTCCAACCTGTGTTTCGGGGGCTCGTGCAAGGAATTGCCCACGCCGGATGGCATGCTCTGCGCGCCCGCCACCGCATGCCAGGGTGAGGGCACCTGCCAGGATGGCGAGTGTGAGAAGCCCGACGCGGGAGACCTCCCGGTCGACTTCAGCCAGGACCTGGGAGGGGAACCCATGGGCCAGCCCGCGCTGCTCGTCCAGGAGGGCGCGCTGTTCACCTCGGTGTGCGGGGGTGACGGGGGCTGCCGGCTCGTCTCCTTCACGCACGGCGGTCTGCTGCGCTACGAGTCGCCCTTTCCCGACGGTGGCACCCGCACGCTGCTGGCCGCGTCGGATGCGGGCGTGGTGGTGCTCGCCTCGGAAGGACTGGAGTCCTATGCCCCTCGGGGTCCGGGCGCGCGGCAGTGGGAGGCTCCCTGGACGTCGCTGGGCGCGCCCTCGGATGCGGGACCCTGGATGGGGCACGTGGAAGCGGGACAGGTCGCGCTGACACCAGACGGAGACGTGGTTGCTCACGTGGCCTGGGGCCCTGTGCCGGACGCGGGCGCGGATGGCGGAGTGGCACCGCCGCTGGCGCCGGAGGGTGCGCGGTGGGTCTGGCTCGCGGGGCATGAGGATGCGGGTTCAGTGGTGCGCGCGGGGCCCGTGGAGCCCTGGCGCGGTGAGGCGCGGCTCGCGCTCGACGTGGAGGGCTCGGCCTATCGCTACACGGTGGATGGGCGACTGGAGCGCGCGGACTTCGACCTGGACGGTGGCACGGAAGTCATCATCTCCGCGCTCGGCGACGGGGGTGTGCCGGGCGGGCGCGCGTCGCTGGCGGTGGCGGGAGGGACGCTGCTGGTGGGCACCCAGGCCTTCGTGTCCACGGACGGCGGTACACAGGTGGCGGTGGACTGGGACGCGGGCACGCGGACTTTGACGCCGCTGGCCGAGCCCGCGCTGCTCGCGGCGGAGGGGTCTCCCGGCTACCTGTTCGCCCAGTCCTGCGACCGCGCGGATGGCCTGCCGTGCACGCCCGAGGAGGAGCGCACGGTGCTTCGCGCGGTGGACTCGGCCACGGGACAGGTGGCGTGGGAGGTGGACGCGCTGCCCTTCACCGCGCTGCCCGGCTCGCTGCACGACGCGACACTGATTCAGGGCGGCGCGGTGGGGGTGCTCTCGGAGGCGGCGCGACCGGATGGGCGGCAGGTGTGGCTCCAGCTCTTCGCGCAGGGGCAGAAGCGGATGATGTGCCCGCTGCCGGGCCGCCCGACGGTGGTGGCGGGTGCGTCCTTCTTCGAGGACAAGCTGCTCGTCGTGCTGGAGCGCGACGGCGTGTGGAAGCTGGAGTCCTACGGCATGGGGCCCGGCATCCAGGCGGAGCCGCGCGGTTGGCCCCAGCGACACGGGACGCCGGGAGCCACGCGGCGCGAGTCGCCGTGAGTCACTCGGTCGTGTTCGGGTCCACCCAGAGGTCCTCGTAGCGGACCTGCGGCGGTGTCTGGTGCAGGCGAAGGCCCTGCACCGTGGAGGTGGCCGCCGCGTGCACGCGCTCGTGGTACAGCGGGATGAGCGGACAGTCGTCGCGGAAGAGGTGCTCGGCGCGCACGTAGAGCTGCTGCCGCAGCCCCGGGTCGATGGACACACGGGCCTCGGCGGTGATGCGGTCCAGCTCCGGGTTGCGATAGCCCAGCGGGTACACCGTCTGCGCGCTGGAGTGCAGCAGGAAGTAGAGGAACGTGTCCGGGTCCGGGAAATCCGCCAGCCACAGCGTGCGGAAGGCCGGCACCTTTCCGTCGCGCAGCCGCGCCGAGTACTCCTCCGGCGCCATCTCCACGTGCTTGAGCTCCAGCAGGCCCGCCTGCAACAAGGGGCGGAAGAGCACCGCGTCCTCGGCGGAGGTGTCCCGGCCCGCGGGGTGGTGCAGGGTGAGCCGCAGCCGCCGCAGGCCCGCGTCGCGCAACAGCTGCTCGGCCAGCGCTACGTCGGGCGCGGGCAGGGGCCCCACCTCCGTGCCGCCGATGAGCTCCGGTGGCGTGAGCGTGCGCGCCACGCGGGCGCCCGGGTGGAACTGCTCCACCGCGCCGACGATGTCCATGCCCGCGCGCAGCGCGCGTCGCACGCGCACGTCGTCGTAGGGCGCCTCGCGCAGGTTGAGGGCCACGAAGGCGGTGGAGGGCGTGGTGCTGGCGAGCACCTGGAAGGACTCCAGGCCCGGCACCTCCACGTGTTCGGCGGAGAGGAAGGACACCAGGTCCGCGGTGCCCTCGCGCAGCCGCGCCACGGCCTCCTGTCGCGAGTTCACCAGTTGGAACTCCAGCCGGTCCAACAGCGGCGTGCCCGCGCGCCAGTAGGACGGGTTGCGCTCCATCACCACGCGCTCCGGCTCCAGGGACATGACGCGGAAGGGCCCGGTGCCCACCAGCCTGCCACTGGAGTCCACCCGCGCCACCGCCGTGGGCGTCAGCGCCATCAGGTGCAGGAAGAACGCCTTGGGCTCGCGCAGGCGGATTTCCAGCGTGGCGTCGTCGAGCGCTTCGATGCCCGACACCTCGCGTGCGAGGCCGGACGTGTACTCGGACGCGCCCTCCACGTCCTCCAGGAGGCTGCGGTCCGGTGAGCGCACCGCCGGGTCCAGCAGGCGCTCCAGGTGGCGCTTCACGTCGCTGGCCGTCAGGAGCGCGCCGTCGTGGAAGGTGACGCCCCGGCGCAGATAGAAGCGATAGCGGCGCGCGGAGGGGTCCGCGTCCCAACGCTCGGCGAGGTCCGGCTCCAGTCCGCCGTCCTCCAGGCGCAGGAGGCTGGAGAAGGCGCACGCGGTCAGCTCCGAGAGCTGGTTCTCCACGCTGAACAGCGGGTCCACCGCCTGGCGGTTGCGCAGCGACGCCGCCTGATGCAGCACCACGCGCAGCATTCCGCCCGTGCGCGGCTGGGGCAGCCGGAAGCGGAAGACCTCCGTCTCCAGGCCCAGCGCCTCGTGGCTCAGCTGGTCCACCGTGCGCGTCAGCCCGTCGCCAATGCGGATGACCCGGCGCGCGTCCTCGCGCACCTGCGCCACTTCCTCGCGGATGGACGAGTCCGCCTTGGTGAGCACCACGTTGGCGGTGCGCAGCTCTTCAATCGCCGCGCTCAGGCGCACCACGGACTCCGACAAGTCGCGGCCCGTGCGCGCCTGGTCCTCCGCCTTCTGCGACGCGCCATGGCCCACGCGGGCCATCTCCTGCGTCTGCCGCACCAGCTCGCGCGCGTGGCCGGACTGTTCAATGGCCATGCGCGTGACGTCTTCCACGCGGCGGGCCACGCGGCGGCTGGCCTCCACCACCGTGGCGCCCTGGGCCTCCAAGAGCTGCGTCTCCGTCACCGTGGCTTCCACGGCGCTGAAGGTGCGCCGGGTAATCGAGCGAATCTCCACCAGCGCCTCGGACGCGCGGTCTCCCAGGGCCACGCCCGCGGTGGCCTGCTCGCGGCCCTCGTGCACCAGCGCCACGGCCGTCAGCACCGCGTCGCGGACGCCGGACACCATGGCCGCGATTTCGCGCGTGGAGCGCGTGGTGCGCTCGGCCAGGTTGCGAATCTCGTTGGCCACCACGCCGAAGGGGCGGCCATGCACGCCGGCCTGCGCCGCGATGATGGCGGCGTTGAGCGCGAGCAGGTTCGTCTGGTCCGCGATTTCCTGGATGACGTCGACGATGCGGCCGATTTCGGCGGAGCGCGAGCCCAGCGTGCCCATCAGCTCCGCGGCCTTGCGGACCGTCTCCTCCACCCGGTACATGCCCTTGACGCTGTCGGCCACCAGCACTTCGCCGCGCTCGGCCGTCGCCGTCACCGCCAGGGCCAGCTGGTTCGTCTCGCTGGCGCGGCGGCGCACGGAGTCGATGCCGCCCTCGACGAGCGCCACGAAGTCCTCCGCCTCGCTCGCGAAGCGCGCCAGCTCGTCACCCGAGGAGGCGATGTTGGCCAGCCGCTCGCTCATCGCCTGCATCAGCGCGGTGGTGTGATTGGCGAAGTCGTTCACCTGCGACAGCGACTCCACCACCTGCTCCAGCCGCTCGGTCATCTCCAGGAGCGCGCCCGTGGTGTCGACGGCGAACACCTCCAACTGGTGCACCCGCTTGCCCACCACCTGGAGGCTGCCGCCCATGCCGCTGACGGAGTGCAGCGTGCGCTCCACCGCGCCGCCCTGCCGCCGCGCGGCCTCCAGCAGCATGCGGGCCTGCTCGCTCACATCCGTGCTGGTGCGGTGCAGGTTCGCCGTCACCCGCTGCACCTGCGACAGGGCGCGGCGCAGGGACAGCACCAGGCGGCGTACATCCTCGTGCCCCTCGTACTTGTGCCCGCCCGTCGTGGTGAGGTCGCCCTCCGCCAGCCGGGCCATGACGCGCCGGCGCGCCAGCCGCCGCAGCGCCGCCCACCGGAACCACGCCAGATACCCGCCCGTCAGGTACAGCGCGGGGGTGGCCAGGAGCAGCGCCAGCCAGGAGGAGGACTCCAGTTGCTGGCCGCTCAACTGAAGGACGCCCCCCAACACGAGCGCGGACAGCAGGCCGGCCGCCAGGCCGAACGCGAAGAGATACCGTTTGGCGCCCATGGACCGACCGAGGCTACCCCGCCTTCTCGCGCCGGTCCTCAAAACGCCGCAGACTGGGGAGCCCCGTGTCCGTCCTGCTCGCCCTCCTTGTCCTCGCTCTCCCAGTGAATCCCGTCAGTCCTGAAAGTGAGGGTGTCGGCGGTCCGCCTCGGAGGGAGGAGGCGCGCTTCGTCTTCTCCTGGCGCGGGGTGCCGGTGGGCACGGTGACGTTGACGCAGGCCGCCGGACGTTTCACGTATCTGAGCCGGCACCTGCACACGCGAGGACGTGAGCACGGGGAGCGTCGGCGCGAGGCGACGCTGGAGGTGGATGCCGCGGGTCGGCTCCCGGGCCGGGCCGTGGTTCCCCAGGCGCTGTGGCTGTGGAGGGGGCCTCCCGCGCCGGGCTGTGTGACGGGGCGCGAGGAGCTGTCTGGCCGCGAGGGCCCGCACTGCGTCACGGGGGGGAGGGCGCCGTGGGTGGAGGGCACGCTGCTCGGAACACCCTTCCGGGCGCGCTACGACGCGGGCGGACGCATGGACGTGCTGGAGGTGGGCGAGTCGCGCTTCACCGTGGCGGCGCCGGGTGAGCGGCCGCGCGCCCCGCCGGACTTCTTCGCGAAGGGGTTGCCGGTGGAAGGCGAGACGGGGGCGCTGGCCCTGGTGCCCCCGCTGGAGGTCCCCTCGACACTGGATGGCATGACGCCCTGGACGGTGGGGGCGGCGCGGGCCCTGTCGGCGAGGGTGCACGCCGCGTTTCCGGAGAAGGGGCCCGGCGCGGCGGACTGGAGCGAGGACGGGGCGGGGGAGGCGGGCGGGTGTCTGGCGCACGCGCTTCGCTTCGCGGCGTGGGCGCGGGAGAAGGGTGTGAAGGTGGCCCTGGTGCACGGACTGCTGGTGGTGGACGGAGGGCCGGCCCGGCCGCACGCCTGGGTGCGCGTGGCGCTGGTGGGCGGGGGTACGCTGGATTTGGACCCCACGTCGTTGGATGACGTCCGCGCGGACACGCACCTGGCGCTGGCGCTCGCGGAGGCGCGCGGCCCGGCGCTGGAGGCTGGTGCGCGGTGGTTGGCGCTCTTGCGCGGGGCGCACCGGGTGGTGCGCCGACCGTGAGCCGGGCGCGGGTTATTCGAAGGGGATGATGGACAGCTTCGCGCCCGCGTCGGCGCCGAGGATTTCCTTGGCGCGGGCGGGCAGGTAGGCCACCGTGTTGTCGAGCCGGGCCTGGCAGCGCACCGAGCGGAAGCGGTTGCGACCGGACTCGCGCTCGTAGGCGACGAGGATGTCGTCCCCCTCCATCTCGAAGTCCTCGTCCGCGAGCTTCACCGTGCGGTACTTGCGCACCAGCGACACGTCGGAGGTGTTGGCCTCGAAGTGCGGACCGCCGTCGAACGGGTCGATGCGCTCCACGTACCGGAAGCCGATGCGCTCCAGCATGCGCTGCACGCCGCGCGTCTGCGGCCCCACCTCGCCCAGCACCTTCTGCACGCGGTCCGGGAAGAGCGACGCGTAGATGTCCGACGCGGGGAACAGCTCCTTGATGAACTCCTTGTTCTGCCGGCTGAGGCGGTCCGCCTCCAGGTACGTCAGGCCGGTGAACTTCTTGCCGCACGCCTCCCACAAGAGGCTCCGCCCGTCGGGGAGCAGGGGCGGGAGCAGCTCCGCCAGCACGCGCGGGCGGAACAGCCGGCGGTGCATGGCGAGGAAGAGGAAGCGCACGTAGGACAGCTGCTTGCCGGGCTTGTCCGGCGTGGCCCGGTACGGCGGGTCCACCACGAGGCCGCCGATTTCGGTGGGCCCCTCGTAGTTGTAGGCGATGGACAGCACCTTGTGCCGCAGGTGCCGCTCCAGGGAGGCGGAGTAGTGCTCCCGCTCGCTCACCTCGTAATAGATGTGCGGCGCCTCGTACGTGCCGTGCTGGGCGATGATCATCGACGTGCCGATGATGAGCCCGTTGCGCACGTCCTCGAGGACGAAGAGGTACTCCCGCTCGAAGGGGTTCTTCACCTTCCCGGCGAAGCTCTTCACCGACTTGTCGATGATGTTCTCGAGCGTCTCCTCGTTGTTCGGCAGGTTCACCGTGTTGAGCACGGCGGCGAGCCGCTTGAGGCCGGCCAGGTCGGTCTTCTGGACGTCACGCAGGACAAGCATGGGTGCACCCGGGACGCCCCTGGAATGGGCGCCGGAAGGGGTGGGGACCATACACCACACCACCTGCCGGCGGTCAGCTCACGCTCGCTTGTTTCCTTGTGTGACGCGCTGAGTCATTAGGTGAACTATCCGCCCTGGCAGGCACGCGTGGCCCACGCACGGGCTCGCGCGGGGTGAAACATATATCAAACGTCCAACCCCCTGACTGGACGCTCGCCCTGTTGTCAGGCGAGTGGGAAGAAACGGTGGGGGAATGAAGCGTGGAATGGTTTCGGCTACCGTGTGTCGACCGTTGGCTTTCAAACCTTCGCAAGGACACGTGCCATTGAGAGTCTTTGTTCCTGGAATGCTTGCGATGTGGATGCTCCCCAGTCTGGCGTTCGCCGGAGTCGTGTGGCGCGGTGACTTCGAGACGGGCAACCGCTCGCAATACTCGAGCGAGCAGGTGGTGAGCTCGGACCGGTTGTTGGTGGTGACGAACCCGGTGGCGGAGGGCAAGTACGCGCTCAAGGTCACCGTGAAACAGGGCGACGACCCCATCAACTCCAGCGGCAATCGCAATGAGCTGGTGTACCAGGGCAAGGAGAAGGAGGGCTCCGAGTATTTCTACCGCTGGAAGGTGATGTTCGCGGCGGACTTCCCCAGCGTGGACACGTGGCAGCTCTTCACGCAGTGGCACCATGACGGGTGCTGCGGCTCACCGCCGCTGGAGTTCTACGTGCGCGGCGAGGAGATTCGCATGGCGCTCAACTACGACTCCACCATTCCATGGCGCGGCAAGCTCCAGCGCGGCGTGTGGCACGAGTTCATCCTGCACGTGAAGTGGTCCTCCAAGGCGAGCACGGGCTTCGTGGAGCTCTGGCACAACAAGGAGAAGGTGTTGGCGAAGAAGAGCGCCGTGACGATGTACGCGGGCCAGAACAACTATCTGAAGCTGGGCCTGTATCGCAGCGACACGGTGAAGCCGGTGGGCGTGCTGTACCACGACGGTTTCATCCAGGCGACGACGCTGGCGGACGTGCTGGATACGACGCCCACGCCCACGCCGGATGCGGGCACACCTCCTCCCGCGGATGCGGGGACGCCCACGGTGGACGCGGGCCCTCCTCCCCCGACGGACGCGGGCACGCCCACGGTGGACGCGGGTCCGCCGGTCGACCCGGAACCGGAGGAGCCCACGGACGCGGGCACTCCGCCTGGGAGCGATGCGGGCACGTTGCCGGAGGAGGGACCCGGCGGAGTGCTGCCTCCCACGGGTGTGACTCCCGATGGCACGGACGGGGAGGCCGCGGGCTGCAACAGCGCTGGCGGGCCGCTCGCGGGGCTCGCGCTCCTGGGGTTGATGGGCCTGGCCTGGGTGCGTCGCCGGCGCTCTTGAGGCTCGCGCTGGGACGCTGTGCTCATCGACGCGGACTCGGGGGCTCGCCGCTGAAGCTCCCGAGTCCTGGGTCCGCGCTCACAGCTCCTGGGCCTGCGCGCGCTTGAGCTCCAGGTCCAGGTCCTGGGTCTCGGAGCGCTTGCTCAGGTGGGGCTCGAGGTAGCGGCTCACATAGTTCAGGGTGAGCCGCTTGGAGTCGGGCTGCTGCCAACCGGAGAGCTGGAGCTTCGTCTCCGAGTCCTTCCACGTCTTCTCCAACTGGTAGTCCGTCCTGGCCGCGAGCGCCTCGATGCGACGCCGCTCCTCGTAGGCGTGGTCGTCCCCGGTGGTCCGGGAAAAACTCGTGCCCTCGCCCAGGCTCAGGTTAAGGGACTCCGCCATGCGCAGGCGCTCCTCCGCGTCCTCGGCCGTGTCCCGACGCGAGGTGGGCGCGCCATACTTCATGCTCAGCAGCTCCGAGAGCGCACCGAAGTCCTCGCGCAGGGGCGCGTCGGTGTCGAAGCGCAGCGACACGGTGGCGAGCTTGTTCAGGGTGAATTTGAAGTCCACCGTCGCCAGGCGGTCCGTGACGCGGGTGGTGACGCGAAGGTCGCCTTGGGACGAAGTCGTCCGGGCCTCGGGATGGAGCGCGCGGACCTCGTCGGGGGACATGCCCCAGCGGGTCTCCTGGAAGCCGCTCTTGCCCCGGTAGTGGGCGAGCTCCTCCGCGGCGAAGGCGTCATTGGAAGCGCGGATGGCCTCCCGGCGCTCCAGCAGCGCCTGTTGTCGAGCCGAGGTTCCGCAGGCGGTGGCGAGCAGACACAGGGGAAGAAGTCCGGCGAGGGCGCGAAGCATCACGGGCTCCTGGAGGCGTGGGTGCGCTCCTGGGACGTCACGGGCCTCCGGAAATTCACGGGAGTTTCGGAAGCGCGGGAGACGCGGTTGATTGACAGCCATCTGTCAATAAGACAGCCTTCTGTCCATGGCGAAATACACGACGGCCGGGTCGACGTTCACGGACCTGGTGCTCGAAATCTTCCGGAACAACGGCCTGCTGCTCGCGGCGGGTGAGCGCCTCTCCGAGCCGTCGGGGCTGACGAGCGCGCGTTGGCAGGTGCTGGGTGTGGTGGACCATGAGCCGACGCCTGTGGCGAACGTGGCGCGCACCATTGGATTGACGCGGCAGAGCGTGCAGCAGACGGCGGACGCGCTGGAGGCCGACGGGCTGGTCGAGTACCAGGACAACCCGCACCACCGCCGGGCCAAGCTCATCGCCCTGACGACGAAGGGGCGCGAGCGACTGCGCGAGGTGGAGGCGCGTCAACTGGCCTGGGCGAACAAGGTGGGAGGCCGGGTGTCCGTGGCGTCACTGAAGACCGCGCTGGGGGCGCTCCAGGAGGTCCGGGAGGCGTTGGAGCAGGACGTCGCCGTGGCGAGCGAAGCCTGAAACCGTTGCTCCGTGTCCGGTTGGCGTGCTGCTCAGGAGAAACCCTCTCATGGATTGGTCCCTGGTGTTCGAGTTCATCCGGCAGCGCGACCCGGTGTTCCTGTCCCGGCTGGAGGGGGTGCCGGACGCCGCCATCGCGACCCTGACCGCCGGACGGGACGTCACCCTGCCTGGGTTCTATGTGGAGTTCCTGCGGCGGATGGGGGGTAGCAGCAACGACTACTGTCCGTTTGGCGCCACGCAGGACCACCGCTTCTCCGCCATCGCAGAGCGGCTCGGCGAGGACGACGACGCGCTGTCCAGCCGCTTCTTCCCCGTGGCCCTCGAAACCGACGAGTCGCAGGTGGCGTTGTATGACCACTACCTCGACCTGCGGCGCGCCGAGGATGATGACGTGCCGCTCGTGGTGCTGGAGCAGGGTGTTTCGCTCGACTTGCAATTACCCGTCGAGTCCCACGAGACCTTCGGCGAACGCATCACCACGAGCGTGTTCAGCCACTTCGAGCTGCGCCTCCGTGCGCACCACGAAGTGGTGACCCAGGGCTGCGAGGGAAGCGGGGTGTTGCCGCGGGCCGTGGCGCTGCTGCAGCGCGCCGGGTTCGTGCCTGTCCTGCCATTGCTGGGCCGCGTGGCCTGTTTGCAGGCGGGGCCGCTCAGTGTGCATGCCTGGTTCGATGAGAACCCCGCGCGGCTGAGGCTGCGGCTCGGTGGCGATGACCCGCGGGCCCTGAAGCAACTCGCGGACCGGTTGTTCGCGGACCTGCACGGTGCGCGGCGACCCCGGCCGCCGAAGGGGCCGCGCGGCGTGCGCTGAACCCCGGGGCGCTCAACCGCTCCGGTGGAACAATCACACGCATGGTGAATACAGCACAGGTGAGTCCGTCATCAGGTGTATGCACGACATCTTGCGCAGCACGGTGCTCTCCGCACTGCTGGCCACGTCCGCGACGGCGTGGGCCGAAACCCCTGTGTCTCCCGATGCCACCGTGTCCCCGGTGCCACTGATTGCCCTGGTCCCTGGGAAGGTCCTCTCTATCGATTCGCAGGGCTCCCGAACCCTCGCGGACTGCGAACAGGTCGAGGAACACCGGATGCTGGCCGGGCCCGACAAGGGCAAGTTGTTTCGGGAGACCGAGCCGTGCTCGTTCTGGTACCTCGCCGTGCATCCACCCACGGGACGCTGGGCGATGGGTGTTTCGGTCAGCGGGGATATCGGTACGACTCGACTGGTGAGCATGACGCTGTCGGGTCGGAAGGTCGAGGTGCCCACCGACAAAGCGGGACGCGCCAAGGAGGGCAACCTGCTCGTGATGGGGGACCTCGAGGGCGTCGTGGCCATCACCCCCGGAGTCCCGGCGCAGTGGACCAGCAACCAGGTCCAGCACTCGCAGCGTCCCGAGTTGTTCACGGCAGACGGCTCTCGTGTGCTCGTCGCCAACGGGACCTTGACCACCGCGGACTGGTGGAGCTGGAGCTTCGGGCCCAAGCCCGAGGGCGTTCGCGTGTTGCCCGCGCATGTGACGGACACCGCGAGCAACGACCTGGTCCTGGGGGAGTCGCGCACCGTGGTGCGGCACGAGCGTGGCGGAGTCCGGGTCGCCACGCTGGACCCTTCGGGCACGAAGCCCTGGAAGCTGGGCTCCCCCATGAAACAGAAGCGGAAGGGCCTGCTGACACCCGTGGTGCTCGGGGACTCGATGGTCTTCTACCGCGAGGGGACACAGGACGAGGGTATGAACTGCGAAGGTGCGGACTCGGCCACCTATCGTCGCCTCGACCTGCGCACCGGCCAGGAGAAGGTCTGGCGGACCCATGAGACGTACTGCAGCGGCTTCGGAATCGCGGCGGCGAGTGTGCGGCGCAGGACGGCGTACTTCATCGAGAGCAACTACTTCTCCACCGGCGTTTCCCAACTGTATGAGTACTCGCTCGACGGGGATGAGGTCCGTGAGCTGAAGGCTCAAGGTATGGAGGGGGTGCACGACATCAGCGAGGACGGGCGAACGCTCGTCCTGTACGCAAGGGGCGGTGTCCTCAACGTGTACGACAACGACACGGACGAG
This sequence comes from Myxococcus sp. CA051A, assembly GCF_013336705.1. Classification (NCBI taxonomy): domain Bacteria; kingdom Pseudomonadati; phylum Myxococcota; class Myxococcia; order Myxococcales; family Myxococcaceae; genus Myxococcus; species Myxococcus sp. CA051A. The sequence continues at coordinate 33,155 of NZ_JABUMS010000015.1, forward strand.
TCCGCCTGGTTGAGCGGCCTCGAGAAGGTCACCGACGCGGGGCTTCTCGACCTGCGCTGAAGGGGCGTGTGCATGGACGCGAGCGATGGACCCGGGAGCGTGGCTTGGAGATAGTAGGTGCCATGGGAGCGCATGGCGATACTCCGGCCGCCCCCGACATTGTGGCGCTGGTTGGTTACGCGCGACGCATGGCGGAGCAGGCTGGGGGCGATGATGTGTCGGACGATGAGCTGTCCCAGGTCATCGACCGTGTCCTGTTCGGCGAGAAGGATGGCTGGGCGTGCGCGTTGGCGGGCCTGCTGACGCGGACGGAGACCGCCAACCTCGTCCTGGCGCATCTCGAGTCCTGGCTCATGCACCGCACGGGACGGAGCTGGGATGCGCCGATGCCATGGGGAACGGACGCGCTCGTGACGGAGGTCGAACAAGCCTTGTTCGGCGCTCGGTGAGTCGAGGCCTCGCTCGGGCTGCTTCCCGTGCGCGGAGGGCGAAGGCGGCTCACCATCCGTGACGGTCGAGCCAGCTTCGGAGCGCGCGGGCGATGTCGTCGGGCGCGTCCTCCGGCGCGTGGTGTCCCGCCGGGCGGAGCGGAACGATTTCGAGGCCCGGGAGGGACTTGCGCACCCACTCGATGATCTTCGGCGCGCTGAGGCCGGTGTCCCCGAACGTCAGGAGAAGTGCGGGCTTCACGGAGGGATGGGCAAGCCACGCGTCATAGCGCTCGATGACGGCGATGACATCGGCGGGTTCTCCTTCGATGGGAAGCTCACGCGGCCACTGAAGCATGGGGCGCCGTGACGCGGCATTGGGGTAGGGGGCGTAGTAGGCCTCGCGGGCGCTCTCGGTGAGGCCCGTCTTGACGCCATTGGCGAGGGAGCGTGCGAGGAACTCGTTCTGCTCCAGCACCATCTTCTCGCCGACGCCGGGCGTACGCAGCGCGCGGAACAGTTGCTCACCCTGTGGCGTCGAGTCGCTCCAGTTCATCGACCGGAAGAATGTCTCGAAGACCACGACGCCGCGCACGCGGTCCGGATGTCGCGAGGCCCAGTCCAGGGCGAGCACTCCGCCCCAGTCGTAGCCGACGAGCACGACGTCGCGCAGGTCGAGCGCGTCGAACCAGGCGTCGAGGTACCGCGCGTGGTCCGCGAAGCGATAGGCGATGTCGGGTTTGCCGGAGCTCCCCATCCCGATGAGGTCGGGCGCGAGGCAGCGGCCCCGGTCGGCGAGCTGTGGAGTCACCTTGCGCCACACGTACGAAGACGTGGGGTTGCCGTGGAGGAACACGATGGGCGAGCCGGTGCCCTCCTCTCGGTAGGAGATGAAGGAGTCGAGGACGGGGGCCTGGTGGGTGGTGGGCATGGGCGTGCGCTGGGGAAGGACAGGTGGAGACGTGTGGCACGCGATGAGCGTGCCGGTGACGAGCCAGCCGAGCAGTCTGTGCATGCGCCCAATATGCGGCCGGTGAGACCTTCCTGGCCGTGATGATTCGTGAGCAGTAACCTCACGAGCCATGAGCATTCAGATAGGGGCCATCGACCTCAATCTCCTCCTGGTCCTCCACACCGTGCTCACCGAGCGCAGCGTGGTGCGCGCGTCCGAGCGGCTCCATGTCACGCCGTCGGCCATCAGCAACAGTCTGGCCCGGCTCCGCGCCCTGCTCGGGGACCCACTCGTGACGCGGAAGGGACGTGGCATCGTCCCCACGCCGAGAGCGCTCGCGCTGGCCCCCGCCATTGGCCGTGGGCTTCGAGAGATGGAGCTCGCGCTCCATGAAGTCCCATTCGAGCCGCTGCGGTGCAAGCAGACCTTCACCCTGGCCATCGCCGATGCGGGACAGCTCACGTGGGTGCCGCGAATCGCGGCGCTGATGCGCAAGGAGCTGCCGAACGCGCGCCTGAGCGTGGTCGGTATCGATTCCCTCATCTCGCTGGGGGACCTGGGGTCGGGACAGGTGGATTTGCACCTGGGCGTGGCGGGACAGGGGGCGGGTCTGCACTTCGAGCCGTTGTTGACGGAGCGCACCGTGCTCGTGGCTCGCCGAGGGCACCCGGTGCTGGGCAAGCGCCAGTCGGCACGGGCGCTGGGGGGACTCCGGCATGTCCGCGTGGAGATGGTGCCGGGAAAGGGCTTCGGTGACGCCGTTGGAGCCGCCTACGCACGGGCGGGCATCCCGCGGGAGGTCGTCATGACGGTGCCCACGTTCACGGCGGCGGCGGCGGTCGTCGCCGCGACCGACCTGGTCGCGACGTTGCCAGAGTCGCTCGTACACGAGCACGGCGCGCGTCTCACGGTGCAGCCAGTCGACGCGCCGCATCCCTCACATTCCGTCAGAATCTCGATGTGCTGGCACGAGCGCACCCACGCCGACCCGGCCGCGCGCTTCTTCCGCGAGCTGGTGCGGCGGGGTGTCCTGGCCGCGTGAAGTGGCTCGGCTCAGCGCTGCCCTGATTCGAGGCCAGGCCGGTCTTCGAAAAGCTGGACCCAGCGCCCGTCGAAGCCCCCGCTCGTCGGCGAGTACCACGCGCCCGGCAGCCAGAAGCCATGCTCCACGCCGTCCGTCGAGTCCGTGAAGCCCGTGTGCACGAAGTAGTCGTGTTGCCACCAGAAGGAACCCGGTGACGTGCCGTAGCCGCTCGCGCTCGCCCGAGTCTGGCCGCGAGAGTCCGCCACGCTGCTGGCATAGGCATTGTCGTGGAACGCGTTCGAGCCACCCCCGCCGAAGTCGGACGCGCTGTCGTTCAGCTCGAACGTGCCCAGCAGCCACTTCTTCGCGATGTAGCCCTCGCGGTCATCCTCGTTCTCGATGTCTCGCGTCTGCGGGAAGAAGCGCTGCATCCCCGCGCTCACCTCCGCCTGTCCCGCCTCGTTGACGATGGCGCTCTCCAGCCAGAAGTCGATGGGGGACGTGTCCTTCCAGTGCGTCGTGTAGCCGCCGTATTGCCAGTGCGTGGGCAGGATGTCCGCGAGGTCCTGAAGCTCATACGTGATTCGCTTCACGTTGGGCCAGGTGACGGTCTTCCCGTTGTCGTAGCGGCTCGCCAGCGCGTCCGCCGTCGCATACGTGAGCGCCCGCGCGCCGAACTCCGCCACCGCGTCCGCCGAGCCCTCCGGCACGAAGGCGTAGTGCACGTTCTTCCTACCATCGTTGTTGACCCCGGCCTCCGCCTTGCCCGCGCTCGCCATTCGGCCCGCGAAGAACGAATAGGGGTCCGTGCAGAAGCGCAGCTCCTGCCCATGCGCCGCCGCCAGCTTGTCGGACCACTCCGCCTGCCAGATGAGCAGGTGCTTGCCCGTGGCCGTCTGCATGAAGTTCAGGTCCACGTGCCCCGCACGGCGCACGACGTTGCGCTTGTGCTGCGTCACCACTCCGTAAGCAACGGACTCACCACTGCCCGGGTTGCCCACCACGTTCTGGACGAGCAGCTCCACCCGCTCCCAGTCGTGGAGCTGGTAGTCCCCGGCCGCGTTCTTATCGAGCGCGTGATACACGTGGTAGATGAGGACGAGGTTCTTGCCTCCGTCCATGAACTCGATGAGCGACGTGTACAGCGTCGGCCGGATGCGCCAACCGTCATAGGCGCTGGGGCCTGTACGAGACGCGTCGACGTACTGGGGGATCTGCTTCCAGTTCAGTTTGTTGTTCGAGAAGTTCCCATCCCGGTCGAAGTCGAAGTTCGTCACCCAGTCATAGCCGTGCCGCCCATCGTTCCCGTTGCCGCGCTTGAGGATGACGGGCGCGTAGTACTGGAGGAACGCCTGCCGCTGTGCGCTCGTCAGGGACCACGCCTGCGCGTGGGCCTGTGTGGGCCAGCACAGCGCGGCGAAGGTCAGCGCGAGCACGCCGTACAGGCCGAGCCCTCGAAACATCGGAGCACGTCTCGTGGTGTCTGGAGTCATGCCCCGAGCAAACCATGACTCTTCCCATATCAATGTTGGGAAAACGTGAATAAGTGCATTTCCTGAAAGGATGGCGCTGTGCGTCGCTTGAAGCTTCACGGGGCCCGTGTCAGGAACCGCGCATGCGCGATGACTCGACTGGCGGTGATGGAGGCGTGCCCCACCTGAGCCCGGAGGAGTTCCGGAAGCTCGGTCACCGGATGGTGGACTGGATTGCCGACTATCAGGCGCGGCTGGAGTCCTTCCCGGTGCGCTCCCAGGTGGCGCCTGGTGGCGTCGCATCGAAGCTGCCCGAGCATCCTCCCGAGGAGGGGCTCGCGGGTGAGGCCGGCTGGGAAGGCATCTTCAAGGACCTGGAGGACATCATCCTGCCGGGGCTCACGCATTGGCAGTCACCGTCCTTCTTCGCGTACTTCCCGGCGAATGCCTCCGGGCCCGCCGTACTCGGAGAGCTGCTGTCCGCGGGCCTGGGTGTGCAGGGAATGCTCTGGTCCACCAGTCCCGCCGCGACGGAGCTGGAGACGCGCGTGCTCGACTGGCTCGCGGAGCTGACGGGCCTGCTCGAGGACTTCCGTTCCACCTCCGCCACCGGGGGCAGCGTCATCCAGGGCACCGCGAGCGAGGCCACGCTCGTCGCCATGGTGGCCGCTCGCGAGCGCGCCCGTCGTCACGGTGCTCCCGCTGATTCCGAGTGGGTGGCCTATGCGTCCACGCAGGCGCACTCCTCCGTGCTCAAGGCGGCCATGTTGTGCGGAGTGGCCCATGGCGCCGAGGACACGACGCATGTGCGGCTCATCGAGACGAGTGCCCGCTACGGGATGCGGCCGGAACTGCTGGAGCGCGCCATCCGCGAGGACCTCGATGCGGGGCGCGTGCCCTTCTTCGTGTGCGCCACCGTGGGGAGCACGTCGTCGGGCGCCGCGGACCCGGTTCGCGCGGTGGGCGAGGTGATGGCCCGCACGCCCATGCGTGCGTCGGGCGGTTGGCTGCATGTCGACGCGGCCTGGGCGGGCGCGGCGCTGGTGTGCCCCGAGCACCGGGACCTGCTCGATGGCATGTCCGGGGTGGACTCGCTCGCGTTCAATCCGCACAAGTGGCTGCTCACCAACTTCGACTGCAACGCCTTCTACACGCGCGACAGGAAGGCGCTGCTCGATGCGCTCAGCGTGACGCCCGAGTACCTGCGCAACGCCGCGAGCGCGAGCGGCGCCGTCATCGACTACCGCGACTGGCAGGTGCCGCTGGGGCGCCGCTTCCGTGCGCTGAAGCTGTGGTTCGTGCTGCGTCACTATGGCGCGAAGGGCCTGCGGGCCCACATCCGTGAGCACGTGCGGCTGGGGGAGCGCTTCGAGTCGTGGGTGTCCGAGGACGAGCGCTTCGAGGTGGCCGTGCCCCGCTCCCTGTCACTGGTGTGCTTCCGCTTGAAGCCGCTGCCTGGCGAGCCTCCTCAGGCCACGGACGCACGCAACCGGGAGCTGCTGGAGCGGGTGAATGCCTCGGGCAAGATGTTCCTCTCACACACCGTGCTGCATGCGGTGGAGGGGGCGCCTGCTCGCTATGTGCTGCGGATGGCCATCGGGGCTTCGATGACGCAGGAGCGACACGTACGCGCCGCGTGGGAACTTCTCGCGTCCTCCGTCGGCTGACGTCCTCCAGGAACACGGCCGAGGGGGCGCGCGCCAGGGGACACGTCCGTGTGTCCCTTTACACGGCGTAATGAAATGCGACGGAAGGCGAAGCGTTCTCTCGCCAGCCAGGCACCTGGTTGTCGCGGTACCCCACACCCCCGTCGCTCTCCTGGAGTCCTTCGTGTCACGACGTGCCCTGTTCCTGCCGCTCTGCGCGCTGCTGGCTTGCGCCCACTCCCAGCCGGCCTCTCCTCCGTCGACCGTTGCCGCCTCGACGGTGTCTTCTCCAGAGGCCAGCGCCGCGATGACGCGGGCCTGGATGGCCCAGCACGAGGGGGACGCGGCGAAGGGGCACGCCGAGCTGCGACAGGTTTGGGACGCGGGACACCAGTTCGAGGAGGTGGCTCGCGCCGCCGCGGGCATGGCCGCTGCTTCGGGCGATACGGCCATGGCCATGACCTGGTTGGAGCGGGCGCTCGACAAGGGACTGGCCGACCCGGCGGGCCTGCTTCACGCCAAGGCGCTGGCCTCGCTGCGCACACTGCCGGGTTACGACGCGTTGGTGGAGCGCGCCCGGAAGAACGCGCTGGAGGCTCGGCACGCCTGGGGCGTGGGCGCTGGACTGGAGCGAAGCTCTCCGCGCGAAGCGGGACTGTCCGAACCCGCGTTGGCGGAGCTGCTGAAGGCCGCCGAGAAGTCGGGCTCCGCAGGACTCGTGCTGCTGCGTCACGGCAAGCTGGTGGGGGAGTGGTACTTCGGCGGCGAGACGCATCGCATCGAGGCCATGTCCGCCACCAAGGGCATGGTGGCGCTGGCCATCGGCCTGCTCATAGACGAGGGGAAGATTCCGTCCGTGGACACCCCGGTCTCCACCTTCTTCCCCGAGTGGAAGGACGGCCTCAAGGGCAAGGTGACGCTGAAGCACCTGCTCAATCACACGTCGGGACTGGCCTCGAATCGCACCGCCTTCGACATCTACGAGTCCAAGGACTTCGTGCGCTACGCGCTGGACTCCGAGGTGGTGGACGAGCCCGGCAGCAAGCACGCGTACAACAACAAGGCCACCAATCTCGTCGCGGGCATCGTGGAGCGCGCGTCGGGCGAGAAGATGGATGTGTATCTCGCGCGGAAGCTCTTCACTCCGCTCGGCATCCGCGACTTCCGCTGGGACAAGGACCCGTCGGGCAACCCCGTGGGCATGGCGGGCCTGCAGCTCCATCCCGTGGACTTCGCCAAGGTGGGGCAGATGCTGCTCCAGGGCGGCACGTGGAAGGGCCAGCGTGTCCTGAGCGCGTCGTACATCCAGGCGTTGGGCGGTGCTCCCTCTCAGCCGCACACGCCCACTGCGGGACTGCTCTGGTGGCTCCTCTACGAGCAGGGCATGTCCGTCACGCTCGGTACGGACATGCTGGAGCAGGCTCGGCGCAACGGCTTCCCCGAGGCGCCGCTGGCCCGGCTGCGGGACCTCGCGGACCGCCCCGTTCCGCAGGGCGTGTTCCTGGCCACGTTCGTGGAGAAGCTGGGAGACGCCTCCCTGCTCACTGACTTCATGGAGAAGTCCGCTCCCTACAACTTCAAACAGAACGTGGAGGGCCCGCCCAGCGGCTTCGCGGCGATTGGCCAGGGCGGACAGCGTGTCCTCGTGCTGCCGAAGTACGACCTCGTGGCCGTGCGCATGTCGGACTCCGATGAGCGCGTTCCCGACGAGGCCCTGGAGTTCTCCGAGTTCACCGGCAAGGTGCTCGACCTCGTCCGGCCCGCGCCCTCCGCGCGCTGAGTCGCCTGCTCTCTCGGAGTCCTCGCGGCTGGGGCCATGTGGCATCATGGTGGACGCTCATGGTGCCGCACCGTCCCATCTCGCTCGTCCTCAGCTATCAGTACCCGGGCAAGTACGCCTTCACCGTGCTGGCGGGCGCCGTCGAATCCGACCCCGCGCTCGCGGACGTGAAGCTGTTCTTCCCTCGCGACAGGGAGACCCTGCTCTCCACCGTGAAGGAGCGCGCCGACGCGGGCGACACCGTGGTGGCCGCGTGGTCCTTCTACTCCGCCAGCTTCGCCGTCTCCGCGGAGGAACTCGCGTGGGTGCGCGAGCGACTGGAGGGCCGCTCCGTCCTCTGCATCGCGGGTGGAGTCCACGCGACGGCCGAGCCCGTCCAGACGCTCCAGGCCGGCTTCGACCTCATCGCGATTGGGGAAGGCGAGTACTCGCTGCGCGAACTGCTCGGGCGCGTGCAGCGCGGAGAAGACCCGCGTGACACGCACGGCGTGGCCCACCTGAAGGACGGCAAGCTGGTGCAGCACGGCCGGGGCGAGGGCGTGAAGCTCGACGACTTCCCTCCCTTCGCGGCCCGTCACGCCATGTTCGGCGCCATCGAGATTACGCGCGGCTGCATCTACGCGTGCCGCTTCTGCCAGACGCCCTTCATGAGCAAGGCGCGCTTCCGCCATCGCTCCGTGGCCAACATCGCGCACTGGGCCCGAGAGCTGCGGCGCTCGGGGCGGCGGGACATCCGCTTCATCACGCCCACGTCCATGTCCTACGGCACCGCCGACGAGACGATGAACCTGGCCGCCGTGGAGGAGCTGCTCGCCGCCGTGCGCGAGGCCATGGCTCCCGATGGGCGCGTGTACTACGGCACCTTCCCCTCGGAGGTCCGTCCCGAGCACGTCACACCGGAGGCGCTCGCGGTCCTCAAGCGCTACGTCCACAACGACAACCTCATCATTGGAGGGCAGTCCGGCTCCGAGCGCATCCTCCAGGCCACGCGCCGCGGCCATGACGTGGAGACGGTGGTGCGCGCCACGCGGCTCGCGGTGGAGGGCGGTTTCGTCCCCAACGTGGACTTCATCCTCGGCCTCCCCGGCGAGACGCCCGAGGACGTGGAGGCCACGGTCTCCCTGATGGAAAAGCTGGGGAAGCTGGGCGCGCGCGTCCACGGACACACCTTCATGCCGCTGCCCGGCACGCCCTATCGCGACGCCGCGCCAGGGCGGGTGGATGAGGAGACGCAGCGCAAGCTGGACACGCTCGCCTCCCAGGGCCGGCTGTATGGCCACTGGAAGCAGCAGGTGGCGCTGGCGGAGGGCATCGCCTCGCGACGAAGGCCCCGGGCGGGCTAGCGTCCCTTGCCCGCGTCACTTCCTCGGGCCCGCGAGCGCTCAGGCGCTTAGGATGGGTGCGCGATGTCCTCCGACGAGACCCCTCCCTACTGGTTGCTCATCTCCGTCCTCTTCAGCTCCCAGCCGCTGACGCCCTCGCTCGCCATGACGCTGCACCAGACGGCGTACGAGCTGCACGAGCGAGGCGAGGGCGCGAAGGACGTCGCCGGGGACATGCTGAGCGGCAAGGTGCGCAACCTGCGCAAGGACGTGGCGCTCGGCGGCATCGCCGGTCCTGCCTTCGAGGCGGACATCGAGACGGAGCGCGGCTCCGGCGTGGTGCGCTTCATCCTCACGCGCCAGGGCCTGGAGATGATGCGTCAGCAGCCCGCGACGCCTCCTCGCCCGAAGTACCTCAACTAAGGTGACGGGGGGCTGCTCGCCGGCTCTCTGGCTGCGCGAAGCGTCCCGTCGTCCCCACCTTCGAGTCACGGGCTGAGTGCACCCTCGAAGGAGCGACCCCATGGACCCGAAGGAGTATCTCCAGACGCCGCTCGGAATCCCCCTGGACCCCGAGAAGCAGAAGGACCCGGAGGCGGATGGAGACCGGGTGCCCGCCGAGGGGCGCGCCGAGTTCCTCAACGACATCACGGGGCAGGACGGCGGTCAGCGCACGGAGGTGGGCCATCCGTATGATGGCGCCGGGGACCTCCAGCAGGGCCAGCGCGCCGAGTACCTCAAGCGCGCCGAGCGCAAGACGACGAAGAAGCGCTAGCGACTAATCCAGCGACACCTTCGTGCGGTTGCCCATGTGGAAGATGGAGTTGCTCAGCGTCGCGGCGGACAGCTCCGCCAACTCCATCATCACCTTCTGCTCCTCCGCCTCCTTGGAGCCCGCCGCCGGCGTGGACGCGGCCTGCGCGCCGTCCGCGGAGCTGGCGTCCTTGGCGACGGGGGGACGGCCCACGGCCGACAGGTAGGAGTTCAGCAGCCCGCCGTGCGAGGAGCCGCCCACGGAGTTGAGCGCCGACTGCACCACGAGACCGCCCGTGGACATCAGCGGATCACCCGGGCGGTTCGCCGCCGACATCATGTTGTTGTTGTGCTGCTGCATCACCGCGCCGAAGCCCGCGCGCGAGGCCGCGGCGTTGGCCTGCGGCGTGGGGACCTGGACCCGAGGACCGGTGAGGTTGTTGATGCGGCTCATGGTGGGCTCCTTGGCAAACCGAGGGCGCACGAAGCGCGATTCTCGGAGGTCTGCACACATTATCGCCCGAAGCCCCGGGAAGTTGCGTCCGGGCGCGCGGAGCCTGCCCGCTGGCCAGAAAAACGACCGAAGGCCGCGGGCTTACGGGCAGGGTGCCCAGGTCCACGGCCTTCGGATGGATCAGCGGAAAAGGCGCCCGATTAGAACTGGTGGGCCTCGGTGGACTCGTGCAGGGCCAGGGTGCTGGCGGAGCCGCCGGAGATGACCTCGGCGACCTGGTCGAAGTAGCCGGTGCCGACCTCGCGCTGGTGACGCGTGGCGGTGTAGCCGTCCTTCTCCGAGCCGAACTCGCCCTGCTGGAACTCGCTGTAGGCCGCCATGCCGCGGTCCTTGTACTTGCGGGCCAGCTCGTACATCGAGTGGTTCAGCGCGTGGAAGCCGGCCAGGGTGACGAACTGGAACTTGTAGCCCATGGCGCCCAGCTCACGCTGGAACTTGGCGATGGTGGCGTCGTCCAGGTTCTTCTTCCAGTTGAAGGAAGGCGAGCAGTTGTAGGCCAGCATCTTGTTGGGGAACTTCGCGCGGATGGACTCGGCGAACTTCTTGGCCTGGGCGAGGTCCGGGGTGCTGGTCTCGCACCACACCAGGTCCGCGAAGGGCGCGTAGGCGAGGCCGCGGGCGATGGCGCAGTCGAGGCCGCCGTTGAGGCGGTAGAAGCCCTCGGAGGTGCGGCCGTTCTTGCGGTCGATGAAGGCGTGGTCGTACTCGTCCGAGTCGCTCATCAGCAGCTTGGCGCTGTCGGCGTCCGTGCGGGCGACGAGCAGGGTGGGCACGCCCATGACGTCGGCGGCGAGGCGCGCGGCGGTGAGGGTGCGGATGAAGTGGTTGGTGGGCACCAGGACCTTGCCGCCCATGTGGCCGCACTTCTTCTCGCTGGCGAGCTGGTCCTCGAAGTGGACGCCCGCGGCGCCGGCTTCAATCATGCTCTTCATCAGCTCGAAGGCGTTGAGCGGGCCGCCGAAGCCGGCCTCGGCGTCGGCGATGATAGGGGCGAACCAGTAGCGGTCGCTCTTGCCCTCGGCGTGGTCGATCTGGTCCGCGCGGCGCAGGGCGTTGTTGATCTTCTTCACCACGGTGGGGACGCTGTCCACCGGGTAGAGGCTCTGGTCCGGGTACATCTGCCCGGCGGAGTTCGCGTCGGCGGCGACCTGCCAGCCGGAGAGGTAGATGGCCTTCAGGCCCGCGCGGACCATCTGCACGGCCTGGTTGCCGGTGAGCGAGCCGAGCGCGTTGATGTAGTCCTCGGTGTGGAGCAGCTCCCACAGCCGCTTCGCGCCGACTTCCGCCAGCGTGTAGCTGATGGGCAGGGTGCCACGCAGCTTCAGCACGTCCTTGTCGGTGTAGTTGCGGGTGATGCCCTCGAAGCGTCGAGCGTGGAGCTTGGCGTGGGGAGTGGCATCCGGGGTCGTCGTGGTGGCGTCGTACATCGCAGGCTCCTCGGTGCGGCGGTGAAGGGTTGAAGAAGAACGAAAGGTTTCAGCGGGTGGCATCCAGCGCCGCGTAGGCGGGCAGGGTGAGGAAGTCCTCGAAGGTGGAGGCGGTGGACAGGCGCTCGAAGAGTTCGCGGGCGCGCGTCACGTGGTCGGCGCCGTAGCGCTGCTGGACGCCTTCGCGCTCCAGCTCGGCCATCTCCTCGGCGAGCAGCGCCTGGAACAGCGCGGTGGTCACCTTGCGGCCGTCGTCGAGCGGGGCGCCGTGGTGAATCCACTGCCAGACCTGGGCGCGGGAGATTTCGGCGGTGGCCGCGTCCTCCATCAGGTTGTAGAGGGGCACGCAGCCCAGGCCGCCCAGCCAGGCGGCGGTGTATTGGATGCCGACGCGGAGGTTGTGGCGCAGGCCCTCTTCGGTGCGCGTGCCGGAGGGGACCTTGAGCAGGTCGGCCTCGGTGATGCGGACGTCCTCGCGCTTGTTGGAGAGCTGGTTTTCGCCCTTCATGTTCGCGTCGAAGATGTCGCGAGCGAGGGCGACGAGGCCGGGGTGGGCGACCCACGTCCCGTCGTGGCCGTTCTTCACCTCGCGCAGCTTGTCGGCGCGGACCTTCTCGAGGACGGCCTCGTTGGCGGCGGCGTCACCCTTGATGGGGATGAACGCGGCCATGCCGCCCATGGCGTGGACGTTGCGGCGGTGGCACGTCTGGATGAGCAGTTGGGAGTAGGCGTTGAGGAACGCCTTGTCCATGGTGACCTGGCCGCGGTCCGGGAGGACGACGCTGGTGTCGGACTGGAGCGTCTTGATGAAGCTGAAGATGTAGTCCCAGCGGCCGCAGTTGAGGCCGGCGGAGTGCTCGCGCAGCTCGTGGAGGATTTCGTCCATCTCGAAGGCGGCGGGGAGCGTTTCGATGAGGACGGTGGCCTTGATGGTGCCGCGGGGGATTCCGAGGGTGTCCTGGGCGAGCAGGAACACGTCGTTCCAGAGGCGGGCCTCCAGGTGGCTCTGCATCTTCGGCAGGTAGAAGTAGGGGCCGGTGTTCCGCGCGAGCTGCTCGCGGACGTTGTGGAAGAAGAAGAGGCCGAAGTCGAAGAGGGAGCCGGAGATGGGCTTGCCGTCGATTTCGACGTGGCGCTCGGGCAGGTGCCAGCCGCGAGGACGCACGAAGAGGACGGCGGGCTTCTCGTTGAGGGCGTAGTGCTTGCCGCCGTCGGCGGTGAAGGAGATGCGGCGGCGGACGGCGTCGCGGAGGTTGAGCTGGCCGCGGACGACGTTGTCCCAGGTGGGGCTGTTGGCGTCCTCGAAGTCCGCCATGAAGACGTTCGCGCCGGAGTTGAGCGCGTTGATGATCATCTTCCGGTCCACGGGGCCGGTGATTTCGACGCGGCGGTCCTGGAGGTCCGGAGGCAGGGGAGCCACCGTCCAGTGGCCGTCCCGGATGGCCTTCGTTTCCGGCAGGAAGTGGGGACGCTCTCCCTTGCGCCAGGACGCCTGGACCGTCTTGCGGCGCTCCAGGAGGGCTTCACGGCGTTCGCCGAAGGCGCGGGCGAGGCGGGCGACGAAATCGAGGGCGGCCGGGGTGAGGACCTCGGCGTAATCGGGGTGCCACGGCCCCTTGACGGCCACGCCAGCGCTGAAGGCCGGGGTCTTCGAGGAGGGGGCATCCGCGGTCATCTCGACTCCTTGGCTTGCTGCGTTGTAAATCAGCTTCGACGGGTCGGAAAATGGATCTTCCGAGGGAGGAAAGGAAGTGTCGGTCAATTTGTGCCTGCTTGGCTGTAATGCTGTCAACACCCGCCGGATTAAATCTGTAAATCAACAGACTTGGCGCGGGTTTGGCGGGGAGGGGGCGGCGGGCGGAAGGGATGCAATCAGCGACGCCAGGGTGCGTAGGTAGGGATGAGGGTGCTTGACGCCAAGGGGGTTGCCCCTCTGGGGAGACAGGTCATGGACGCGATGAAGCGGTGCTCGGGATGCGCGGAGGAGATGAGGGCGGAAGCGGCGAAGTGCCCTCGCTGCGGGACGCGAGGGGAGCGGCTTCACCGGGGTGTGGAAGGACGGGCGCTGACGGGCGTGTGCGCGATGCTGGCTCGCGAGCTGGGCATCGACGTGGCGCTGGTCCGCGTGGCGCTCGTCATCGCCACCCTGTTCTCCGGCGGCACGCTGCCCCTCGTCTATCTGCTCCTCTGGGGCTTCACTCCTTCGTCTCCGGTGGGGCAGGCCCCGCTGCAGCGCACGATGGAGTGGCTGTCGGGACTCGGGCAGTCGGAAGCTTCTCGGGTCGAGCGCCGGGTTTGAGGGCGCGGATTCACGGGTCCGCGGCCACGGTAGACACGGCTCGCGGGCCCCTCGGCTCGGCGCGGGTCCCCCCCGTCGGCGGACGGGGCCCCCCACGCCGGCCGTCCCGCTCCCTTGCGGCACACGGCTCTCGTACACACCCTTCGGCTCATTTCGGTCCGCACCGAAACGTTCGTCCTCGGGGACCCGTAGAAGCTCCTCACCGCTTCGCACTCCATCCCGGACTGCACGGCGGTTCGAGGACTCCGGATGTCACCCCCTCTGGACCCCATCGCCGCCGCGACCCACCCGGACCCGTACCCCTTCTACGCGGACCTCGTCTCCCGACGACCCCTGTACTGGGATGACTCCCTTCGCCTGTGGGTCGCCTCCAGCTCGGAGGCCGTTCAGGCGGTGCTCACCCACCCCTCCTGTCGCGTCCGTCCTGTCTCCGAACCGGTTCCTCGCGCCCTGCTCGGGTCGGCTCCCGGCGAGGTGTTCCGACGCCTTGCTCGCATGAACGATGGCTCCTCTCACGCCTTCGCACGGCGCGCCCTCGTCGCGCTGCTGCGCACGTGGGAGCCGCCTCAGGTCATCGAGGTCTCCGGGCGCTGGACCCGACAGCTTTCGCTTTCGGCTCCGAGTCACACGCTGACCTTTCTGCTCCCGGTGTACGTGCTCGGTGAGCTGCTGGGGCTTTCCTCCGAGTCGCTCCCCCAGGTCGCCTCCTGGACGCGGGATTTCGTGCGCTGCATCGTTCCCGGCGCCCACCCGGACACCCTGGGGCCCGCGACCTTGGCCGCGCGGTCTCTGCTCTCGGTGTTTCGCTCCGCGCTGGAGGCCCAGCTCGCACCGGGCTCGTCCGGTGGCCCCCTGGCTGTGCTGGCCCATGAGACGGCCTCGCTGGGGCCCCAGGACTCCTCGGAGGTGGTGGTCGCCAATGCCATCGGTCTGCTCTTGCAGACGCATGACGCCACGGCGGGGTTGCTGGGGCAGGCCCTTCGCGCCCTGTTCACGGACTCCTCGCTGCTCATGGAGGTGCGGGACGACGTGTCGCTGCTTCCTTCGTTTCTCGACGAGGTGCTCCGGTTCGAATCCCCCGTCCAGAACACTCGACGGTTCCTGGCCGATGACGCCGTTGTCGCCGGACAGGCCATGGCCTCCGGGGATGCCGTGCTCGTCGTCCTCGCCGCCGCCAACCGTGACCCCGCCCTTCATCCGGAACCGCAGCGGTTCGACCTCCACCGGACACATCCCCGGGCGCTTGCTTTCGGCGCGGGCGCTCATGCCTGCCCTGGTGATGGGCTCGCGAAGTCCATGGCTCATGGCGCCCTCCTGACGCTGCTCTCTTCGGACCTTCGCGCGCTTCGGGCGGCCGTCCTCGGGGCTGCGTGGATGCCCTCGCTCAACTCTCGCATCCCCGTGTTCGCCGCTGCTGTCCTCCCGGAGGCTCAACCATGATTGCCGTCATCTTCGAGGCCCGGCTCAGCGCCGATGGACAGCGTGAGTACCTGGACCTGGCCGACCAGCTCCGGCCGCTCTTGGCTCGCATCGACGGCTTCATCTCCATCGAGCGCTTCCAGAGTCTGTCCTCGCCAGACCGGCTGCTCTCCCTCTCGTTCTGGCGGGACGAGGCCGCCGTCCAGCAATGGCGACAGCTCGAGGCCCACCGCGCCGCCCAGGCCCGGGGCCGGGAGTCCGTCTTCGCCGACTACCGCCTGCGCGTCGCCACGGTCCTTCGCGACTACGGACCCCACGAGCGCGAGCAGGCCCCCGACGACAGCCGACGGGCTCACGGCTGACACCCGGATTGCTCACGGAGCGACGGTCCACACACCTTCCGGGTGCCAACGGCTCCAGCCTGTTATTCGTGGGCTCACGGACACTTTTCGCCAGGAGCCCCGCGCGTGAGCACCCAGAACGTTCGCATCGAGAAGGACACCTTCGGCCCCATCGAAGTCCCCGCCGACCGCCTCTGGGGCGCGCAGACCCAGCGCAGCCTCCAGAACTTCGCCATCTCCACCGAGCGCATGCCCCCCGGCCTCATCCGCGCGCTCGTCCTCGTCAAGAAGGCCGCGGCCCTCGTCAACGTGGAGAACGGCGGCCTGGCTCGCGAGAAGGGCGATGCCATCGTCCGCGCCGCCGATGAAGTCCTCGACGGCAAACACGACGCCGAGTTCCCCTTGTCCGTCTGGCAGACCGGCAGCGGCACCCAGACGAACATGAACACCAACGAGGTGCTCGCCAACCGCGCCTCGGAGCTGCTCGGCGGAGAGCGCGGCGAGGGCCGCAAGGTCCACGCCAACGACGACGTCAACAAGGGCCAGAGCTCCAACGACGTCTTCCCCACCGCCATGAGCGTGGCCGCCGCCACCTCCATCGTCGAGTACGTCCTCCCCGAACTGAAGGCCCTGCGCGATGTCCTCGCCGACAAGTCCCGCGCCTTCATGGACGTCGTGAAGATTGGCCGCACCCACCTCCAGGACGCCACGCCCCTCACCCTGGGCCAGGAGCTGAGCGGCTACGTCGCCCAGCTGGACCTCGCGCGCTCGCACCTGGAGCGGACGCTGCCGCACCTGCATGAGCTCGCGCTGGGTGGCACCGCCGTCGGCACGGGCCTCAACGCTCCCAAGGGTTATGCCGAGCGCGTCGCGAAGGAGATTGCCCGCCTCACCGGCCTCGGCTTCGTCACCGCCCCCAACAAGTTCGAGGCGCTGGCCGCCAACGACGCGCTCGTCCAGGCCCACGGCGCCCTCAAGGGCCTGGCCGCCGTCCTCTTCAAGGTCGCCAACGACATCCGCTGGCTGTCCTCCGGCCCCCGCTCCGGCCTGGGCGAAATCACCATCCCGGAGAACGAGCCGGGCAGCTCCATCATGCCGGGCAAGGTGAACCCCACCCAGAGCGAAGCCCTCACCATGCTCTGCGCCCAGGTCATGGGCAACGACGTCGCCGTCTCCATCGGCGGCGCCTCCGGCAACTTCGAGCTCAACGTCTTCAAGCCCCTCATCATCCACAACGTCCTGCAGAGCTGCCGGCTGCTCGCGGACGGCATGCGCAGCTTCCGGCTCAACTGCGCCGTCGGCATCGAACCCAACCGCGCCCGCATCCAGGAGAACCTGGAGCGCAGCCTCATGCTCGTCACCGCCCTCAACCCGCACATCGGCTACGACAACGCCGCGAAAATCGCCAAGCAGGCCCACAAGGAAGGCAAGACGCTCAAGGAGGTCGCCGTGGCGCTGGGCCTGCTCACCTCCGAGCAGTTCGACCAATGGGTCCGCCCGGAGAAGATGACCGGCCTGTAGGCCGCCCGTGTCCTACACCTCGCCTGGACGCCCCACCGAGGGGCATCCGGGGGGCCATCCCCGTCCCAACCGTGGGCCAGCTCACGCTGCGGGAAGAACGAGCGGGCGCGAGGGCGACAGGACGATTAGGGTAGGAAAGCCATGAACGTCCCTTTCGTCATTGAGACCACGCACCGCGGCGAGCGGGCGTATGACCTGTACAGCCGGCTCCTCAAGGACCGCATCATCATGCTGGGCACGCCCGTCAACGACGACGTGGCCAACATCATCGTCGCCCAGCTGCTCTTCCTCGAGTCCGAGGACCCCGACAAGGGCATCAACCTCTACATCAACTCGCCCGGTGGCTCCGTCACGGCCGGCCTCGCCATCTATGACACCATGCAGTACGTGAAGTGTCCGGTGTCCACCATCTGCGTGGGACAGGCCGCCTCCATGGGCGCCCTCCTGCTGCTGGCCGGTGCCAAGGGCAAGCGCTACGCCCTGCCCAACAGCCGCATCATGATTCACCAGCCGCTCGGCGGCGCTCAGGGCCAGGCCACGGACATCGACATCCAGGCCAAGGAAATCCTCCGCCTGCGCAGCTACATCAACGGCCTCATCGTCAAGCACACGGGCCACACCGTCGAGCGCATCGAGAAGGACACCGAGCGCGACTACTTCATGAGCGCCGAGGATGCCCGCCAGTACGGCCTCATCGACGAAGTCGTGGAGAAGCAGCGCATCATCTCTCCGTCCCCGTCCGCGAAGTAACGGCGCGTCGTCGCACCGCCCCCGCTCTCGTGGCGGAGCGGGGGCCGGGTGGGTGCTTCGAGCCCGCCCGTTGATTCCGCCCCCCGCCGCGCGCAGGTCCTCCGCTGGTGCACCGAGCAGGCGCGAAACCCGCACGCCGCCGTGCCCGCTCCCTTGGCTGCGAGTGTCCTGGCCGATGCCCAAACTTGGACACATGTCCTGGCCCCGCTCGCGCACCCTCCGTCGACTCCTGCTGCCCGCCGCCATCCTGCTTGGAGTGGGCTGCGTGGGGCCCACCGGTCGCCCGCCCGTTCCCCCCTCCTCGGCCTCCGTGCAGGCGGAGCTGGGCGAGCGCGACGTCATCCAGGCCGGTGAGGAATACGCCCGCAACAACAGCTTCGTCCTGGCCCAGGCCGGCGAGGCCGTGGAGATCCGCCCCAACCTCTGGCGCATCCGCTTCGGCTTGAAGGACAAGCCCGGCCGGGGCGTGGAGCTGGAGTTCGACGAGATTGCCCGCCGGGTGACGCGCGCCCAGGAGATTGAAATCCTCCCGGGTTCCACCACCACCCCCGACAACGTCCCCGGACGGGGAGAGGACGTGCCCTCCGGCGGTCAGGGGCGAGGACCCGTCCCCTGACGCGGCCGGAGCCGGCCGCTACGGCAGCGCGGTGATGCGATTCAACGCCGGGGCGGGCAAGGGGCTCGCCGCGCTGCTGTGCGCCTTCAGGTAGGCCTCCATCGCGTCGCTGTCCACGGCGCCACCCAGCCGGTTCGTCCCCTCGGGGAGCACCTCGACGCCATCACCCCCACTCGCGAGGTAGTTGTTCGCGGTGACGCGGTACTCCGCCGTCAGGCTCACTGGCACGCCGTTGATCCGGATGGACGCCGGGTCGACGCGGTTTCCGATGGGCGCCGACGCGCTGAACGCATAGGTGAAGCCCGCCGACGGAAGCAGCATGATGGTGGCTCCCGACGGCTGCCACTGCCCCTCCAGCAGTTGCTCGATTTGCGCGCCCGTCAGCGTCAGGGTGACCAGGCTGTTGCCGAACGGCTGCGTGGTGAAGGCCTCGCCGTAGGTGACCTCTCCCTGGCCGATGTCCGCGCGCAGGCCGCCCGAGTTCATGAAGGCCACCTGCGCCCCACCCAGGTTCGCGGGCTTCGTCGCCTCCAACTGAGAGTCCGCGACGACGAAGCCCAGGGTGGACTGGCCCGCGGAGTCCGTCTGTGACCTGAGCGTCTGCGCCACCCAGCCGATGACCCGGTTGGCCCGCTGCTCGACGAGCCCCTGGTACTTCGTCACCAGCTCCTTCACCGCGCCGACCTCCTGCACGTCGCGAGTGACGATGACGTTGTTCGCTCGCGCCCCCACGACGTCGCCCGTCGCCTTGCTCAACGTCAGGTCGATGTCCGTGACGAGCCGCCCCATCGACGAGGCGCTCGTGACGACCTTGCCATCGATGACGCAGTTGTAGGCCTGATGCGTGTGGCCGCTGACGATGACATCCACCGCGTCGTTGAGGCCCTTGGCGATGCCCACGATGGCACCTGAGATGAGGCCGTCCGCACCCGCGCCCTTGCATTCGTTCACCAGCGAGCCCGGGGCCGGATTGCCGCCCTGGTGCACCACCACGATGATGGCTTCGATGCCCTGCTGCCGCAGCTCCGGCACCAGCGCGTTCACCGTCTGCACTTCGTCCTTGAAGGTGAGCCCCGCCACGCCCGTGGGGATGACGGCTTCCGGCGTGTTCTCCAACGTCATGCCGATGAAGGCCACCTTCACGCCCTCGAACTCGCGCACGTCGTAGCGGGGGAACAGCGTGCGGTCCACGCCCGTGGCCACGTTGGCCGCCAGGAACTTGAACTTCGCGCCCGGGAAGCCATCCCCGTCCAGGCAGCCATCCACCGGGTGGCAGCCGCCCGACTGCATGCGCAACAGCTCCGTGCTGCCCTCGTCGAACTCGTGGTTGCCCACCGCGACCAGGTCCAGGCCAATCAGGTTCATCGCCTCGATGGTGGGCTCGTCGTGGAAGAGCGCCGACACCAGCGGCGAGGCGCCGATGAGGTCTCCCGCCGCCACCACCACCGTGTTCGGATTGGTGGCCCGCAGGGCCGCGATGTGCCGGGCGAAGTACGTCACGCCGCCCGCGTTCACTCGCACCGGCCCACCGTCGGGGGCCACGCCCGCCAGAATCTGGCTCGCGGGCTCCTCGAGCTGCCCGTGGAAGTCATTGAACGCGAGCACCTGCACGCTCACCGTGGTGGGACCCGAGTCGGGAGTCCCCGCGTCGGGTCTCCCCGCGTCGGGCGCCCCCGCGTCGGGTGTCCCCGAGTCGGGTGTCCCCGCGTCGGGTGTCCCCGCGTCCGGAGGCGGCTGCAGGACGGGGTGCTGCTCGCAGCGCTTGTCGTCGCAGACCCACTCCTTTCCCTCGGCCGGTGTGCCGTTGTCTTCACGGCAGTCGGCGGCGTCCTGGCACTCGTCACCTCCGCAGCCGCCATGGGCGAAGAGGAACATGCCGGTGACAAACGCTCCGGCGAGCAGGAAGACGCTGGGGCGCGCTCCCGGAAGTGACGAGCGCGGTGTGGCTTGAGGCATCGACGGAACTCCAACGAACGGGGAGGGGGAGCCTACTCAGGTTCGTGGAGGATGGCGCGCCCTTCATGGCGGCACGGTGAAGCTCGCGCCTCGACTTCGTCTCGACACGGGGTTGCGACTCATCGCCCTGCTTCAAGGAGCGGGTGGCGGCGCCTCGCCGCCGCACAGCAGCAACTCCGCGGGCCCCCCGGTGCGGCCCACGAGGACGGCGACCTGTCCGTGGGCGCGGCCGAAGCGCTCCGCCTCCGCGCGGGGCAGGCCCGGCACGAAGAGGCTCTGCTCGGACCAGCTCCCGTCCTCCGCCTCACCGATGGCGGGCGCCACCACCCAGCCGCCCGCGATGAGCTGGGAGGTCAGCCGCTCCTGCGCGCGCTGGTTCTCGTCCTTGCCCCGAGGGCGCGAACCCGGATTCCAGGCTGTCAGGAAGGCCCACTCCCGATGCCCCCGTGCCGCCAGGGCGGCGTCGAGGGCGGGGTGCAGCCTTCCAACTCGCAGCACCTGCTCCACGCCTTCCGTGGAACCATGGGGGCGAATGACATACCGCGTCGCCCGGTAGGCTCCCAGCAACCGCTCCTGGTCGAGCTGTCTCATCGCCTCATTCTCGCGTTGCCGACACCCCGCTGTCAGCCCCGGGGGCGACAGGTTCTGGCAAAAAGGTGTCTGGATATTCCCGGTGAATGTTCAGAACCCCTCAACGTCGGGAGCCCTCGCAACGTTCCAATGAGGGGGCGTTTGGACGTGGGGCGGATCCAGATGATGCGTCGTGCCGTGGTCGTCGCCGCGCTGTGCGGGGGCTTGGGGGGGACCGGCTGTGTTTCGGTGAGTCATGTCCAGACAGCCGACACGCTGGGCGCGGGCAAGTTCCAGTTCGCCATCGAGCCGGGCGTCGGGGGCGCCGCCGTCATTGGTGAGAGCGGGGCGGCTGGCATCTACTATCCACACATCGACCTCGCGGCGCGCTTCGGCGTGACGGAGCGCGTGGACCTGGGCGTGCGCTTCGGCTCGTCGTTGGCCGAACTCCAGTCGAAGTTCCTGCTCACCACCCCCGATGACCCGAACCTGGCCATCTCCCTGGCGCCCTCGGTGATGGGCGTCTTCCTGGGGAACGTCGACGACGCCATTGGCAGCTACGTCAACGTGGCGGTGCCCCTGCTGGTGGGCTTCAAGACGGCGGGTGGCTCGGAGCTGGTGCTGGGGCCTCGCGTGTCCGCGACGCGAATCGCCGCGGGCAGCTCCACCGAAAACGCGGCGGTAAATCTCCTGAGCGTGGGCGCCTCGGTGGGCTACGCGCTGCGCGTCACCGAGGGTTTCCGGCTGATGCCCGAGGTGGGCATCTCCGTCCCCATCGTCGGTGAGTTCAACACCACGGATTCCAGCTCGGAGCTGGGCGCGGGCTTCGAGGGAGGCTTCGTCCAGTTCAAGCTGGGCTTCCTCTTCGGCCGCGGTCGTTCCATCCGGCGCGACGTGCGGGACTACAACACCGCCGACTCGAGCGACGTCGACATCTGACGTGGCTTCCCTTCGGGCCCGGGCAACGGCTGTCCTGGGCTCGGTGGGTGGATGATGGTCCTTGTCTCTGGGTGTGGGGCGCGCGCCCGTCCTTCTTCCGCTAACCTGCCCGGCTCCGGGCGTGCAGGGTCCGGTCAGAAAGAGGCTCGAGATGGACTCGGTGGATGCGCGGCTGGAGCGACTGGAGCGCCGCTGTCGGCGGTTGCAGGGACTCACCTTCTCGGCGCTCGCGCTGGCGGGAGTGGGGCTGGGCACCGCGGCGTTGAAGCCCGCGCCGACGCTGGGGGGAGAGCTGGTGGCCTCGCGCCTGGTGCTCAACGATGCCCAGGGCCAGCGCCGGGCCTCGCTGGGGCTGGATGACTCGGGCGCCGCGGGGCTGGTGCTCCATGACGGCGCGGGACGTCCGCGCGCCTTGCTGGGCGTGGCGGTGGATGGCTCGCCCCGGCTGCGCTTCTCCACGGCCGGGGGCGAGTCCCTGGCCGAACTCACCGTGTACTCGGATGAAGCGCCGCGCCTGACGCTGTCCAAGCCCGGTGGCGTGGACCTGTTCGCGGTGGGGCTCCAGGTGGACGGCTCCTCGCGGCTGGAGCTGGCGGACGCGGACGGGCGGCCTCGCGCGATTCTGGGCGCGGATGAGCACGGCTCGCCGGGGCTGATGCTGGTGGACCGCCGGGGTCAGCCTCGCGTGGAGCTGAAGGTGAGCCCCGCCGACGGCGCCAGCCTGCGCGTGGAGGGCCGCGACGGCGAGGTCTTCCAGGCGCCCGCCGTCCTGCAGTGACGCCACGTCACTGCTGGGGCGGAACGATTCTGTAGCCGCGTTGCAGGAGCGGGGCGAGGCGGTCGGAGATGTCCCAGGACTCCACCACCTTGCCGTCGCGCATCCGGTAGAGCGAGTGGCCGTTCAGCGCGAGGGGACGGGGCTTGCCCGTGTCGTCCGGGTGCTTCACGTCCGTGCCCTCGGCCTTCCAGTGCACCAGCACCATGTCTCCGTCCGCCACCACGTGGAGGACGTCGAAGCGCAGGTCCGGGAAGGCCTGGAACGTTGCCTCGGCCTGCTGGCGCACGGCGGCCGGGCCCACCACGTCCGTGGGCGCTCCCGTGGAGTG
Organism: Myxococcus sp. CA051A; assembly: GCF_013336705.1. NCBI lineage: Bacteria > Pseudomonadati > Myxococcota > Myxococcia > Myxococcales > Myxococcaceae > Myxococcus > Myxococcus sp. CA051A. Next base: position 55,990 of record NZ_JABUMS010000015.1, read on the forward strand.
GTCCACGTAGTCCTCGGAGAACAGCTCCGCGACGCGGTCCAGCTTGCGCAGGTTGTAGAGCTCCTCGGTGAGCAGTCGCGCCTGCTGGCGGTTCTGCTCCTCCAGCGCGGCGGCGCGCTCCACCGGAGACACGGACGCACACGCGGACAGCATTCCGAGCACGCAGAGCCACATCGTCGTCGTGGGGCTTTTCATGGCCTGGGAAGCTGCGCAGCGCCGCCCAGGCCGTCAGCCCCCCGAGGTCCCCGAGTGTTCACCGCACATCAGGGCGACAGGTGCCCCAGGCCGATAGGCGAGGCGAGGCAGCTGTCCGGAATGCCGAAGGCATCCACCAGCGCCACCGCGTCCGGACGCAACTCCGTGCAGAGCTTCACGACCTCCTTGCGGATGGCCAGGGCCTTGTTGCCCTCCATGAGCCCGTTCTCCTGGAACCAGCCGCTCGACGACTCCAGGCACGACAGGCCATAGAGGTCGCACAGCCGTCCCAGGACGACCTTGAGCCCCTCGTCCTTCACCGCCGCCACGCCGTGGAGGAACTGCTCTAGCACCACCCGCTCGATGTGCGCGTGCGCCAGCGCGACCAGGTGTGCCTGGACCTGGTTGAAGGCGCTGAACGCCTCCACGCCCGCGGACATCCGCTTGCGCAGCCGCTTCGCCACCGAGGCCAGCAGGTCCTCCTCGCGGTAGCGCAGGAGCCGGAGCTGGAAGTCGCCGTCGCGCAGGTGCTCGCTGCCGGTGCGCCGCGTCGCGATGGGGTTTCGGTCCGCCACCGACGTCGCCCTGTCGGCGATGAGCTTGAGCACCGCGAAGACGCGGTCATCCTCGAAGCGCTGCCGGTAGTCCGTCAGCAGGCTCTTGGCGACCAGTTGCATCAGCACCGTGTTGTCGCCCTCGAACGTCGTGAAGATGTCCGTGTCCGCCTTCAATCCTGGCAGCCGGTTGGCTTCCAGATAACCCTGGCCTCCGCACGCCTCGCGCGCCTCCTGGAGCACCGCCGTCACGTTCCACGAGGCATACGCCTTGAGACCCGCCGCCAGGGCCTCCACCTCCATGGAGTCCTCCTCGGTGCGCTTCACGTAGCGCTCCACCAGGTACTCCAGCGCGAAGTCGAGCGCGTACGTCTTCGCCAGCGGCCTCAGCAGGCGCAACTGGTGCGTCTGGTGGTCCAACAGCCGGACTTCCGTTGCGCCCGGAGGACCGAACTGCCGGCGCAAGTCCGCGTAGCGCACGGCGATGGTCAGCCCGCTCTTGGCCCCGCTCAGCGACGCGCACGCCACGCTCACCCGCCCCGCGACGAGCGTGCCCAGCATGGTGAAGAAGCGACGCCCGTCGCTGGAGATGGAGCTGGTGTACTCGCCGTCGGCGCTCACCTGGCCGAAGCGGTCCAGCAGGTTCTCCCGAGGCACCCGCACGTGGTCGAACCAGATGCGGCCGTTGTCCACGCCGTTGAGCCCCATCTTCCGGCCGCAGTCCTCGATGCGCACTCCGGGCAGCAGCCTGCCGCGCTCATCGCGCAGGGGCACCAGGAGGGCGTGCACGCCCAGGCCCTTGCCGCCCACCTCCAGCTGCGCGAACACCGTGGCGATGCGGCCGTGGACCGCGGCGTTGCCAATCCACTCCTTGCGCGCGGAGTCCGACGGCGTGTGGACGAGGAAGTTCCCGGCCTCCGCGTCGTAGCGCGCCACCGTCTCCACGTCGCGCACGTTGGAGCCGTGGCCCAGCTCGCTCATGGCGAAACAGCCGGGCAATTCCAGCGTGGCGACCTTTGGCAGGTACTCGCGGTGGTGCCGCTCCGTGCCGAGGAAGAGGATGCTCGCGCCGAACAGGCCGAAGTGGACACCCGCCTTCACCACGAGGCTCATGTCGAAGAACGCCAGCGTCTCGAACGCGGCGATGAAGGCGCCCAGGTCCGCGCCCGCCTCGTCACCTTCCGGGAAGGCGATGCGGCCCAGTCCCTCGTCCGCCAGTTGCTTGAGCCAGTCGAAGACCTGCTCGCGCTGCTTCGCCGTGTCCTGCGTGGGCTGCTGGCGGAAGGCCGGGTCCTCCAGCCACGTGCGCACCTTCGAGCGGACCTCTGGGTACTTGCGGTCCAGCACCGCGCGCAGTGCCTCCGGGGCGAAGGACGTGGGCTCCGTGGGGCCGATGCGGCGTGGCTCGTGCGCGGCGGAGGGGACGAGGGCGCGCACGGCGTCCCGGCTGGAGACACCCAGCACCGCCTCCACGGAGGCCAGCGCGCGCACCAGTTCGGGGACGGACGGGGGCAGCTCCTTCGTGCCGGAGACCAGCTCGGCCAGCTTCGCGCCCAGCTCCGCGAGGCTGTCCTGGGGACTGAGGGCCAGTCGCGTGGCGGCGGCGCGGATGTGCTCGCGCACCAGCGCCAGCTCGTTGGAGGTGGGCGGCAGCAGCGGGTCCAACCAGCGCGCGAGCACGGAGGTGGAGCGCAGGTCCAGCCAGGGCTGGGCGCGGGCCGCGTTGCCGAGCATCCGTATCTCCGCGGGTGTCAGCTCTCCGTCCGTCCAGGCCACGTACAGCATGGGCACCAGCGGCGCGAGGCGCGGCAGCGACAGCAGCTCCTTCGCGGTTGGACGAATCTCTTCCACCATAAGTCGACACTCCAGCAGGCGAGGGAACGGGCGCAGTGTGGACAGCATGGCGCCGGGCGGCAATGGGAGAGAGCACTCGGCTGTCGGGCAGGCGGGCGGGCCCTGCATGCCGGGGCCGGAGAGTGTCCCTAGCTTGCCACGTCATGGACGAGCCCCAGGACCTCACGGAGACGGAGATTCTGCCCCAGCCGGGCGCCCACGGCTTTGACGGCGCCAGGGAGCGCGGCAGGCACGAGATGCATGGCCCCTTCGTGCTGCCCCCCGGGCCCCAGGGCTTCTCGTTCTCCCTGTATCAGTCCACCGGCGCCGCGTTGATGCCGGGGCACCGGCTGGAGCTGCTCGACAACGGCGCGGTGTTCGACCGGATGCTGGAGGACATCCACGCGGCGCGGGAGAGTGTCCACATCCTCGTCTACATCTGGCGGCCGTGTGACGTGTCGGACCGCATCATCGAGGCGCTGGTGGAGCGCTCCCGCGCGGGTGTCGCGTGCCGCGTGGTGGTGGACCCGGTGGGCAGCGAGGAACTCAGCGGCGACAAGGACTTCGACCAGAAGGTGGAGAAGGTGCTCTGCGAGGCCGGGGTGGAGGTTCACTACTACCGGCTGCTCGCGGGCAAGGTGATGGGGCGCCTGTTGGGGCGCACGCACCAGAAGCTGGTCATCATCGACGGACGCATCGCGTACACGGGCGGCTTCGGCTTCTGGAAGGTCTGGGAGGGCAACGGTCAGTCGCCCGAGGAGTGGCGCGACACGAGCGTCCGTGTCGAGGGCCCCGCCGCGCGCGAGATGCAGCTCTCCTTCTCGCGTTACTGGCAGGAGTCGGGCGGCGGACTGCTGCCTCCGAGCAACTTCCCGGAGCCCGCGCTGGTGGGTGACTCCGAGGCGTGCTTCGTGGAGAGCTCGGGCAAGCTGGGCATCACGGATGCGGAGCGCATGGTGCGCATGGTCATCGCCGCCGCGCGTGAGCGCCTGTGGATCGCCAACGCGTACTTCTCTCCACCCAACGAGATTCTGGAGCAGTTGGAGGAGAAGTGCCGACAGGGCGTGGAGCTTCGCATCCTGGGTCCCGGACCCATCCATGACGTGAAGGTCATCCGTGCCTCGCAGCGCTCCACGTACGAGCGACTGCTGGACGCGGGCGCGCGCATCTACGAGTACCAACCGTCGATGATGCACGCGAAGACGATGCTCGTGGATGACTGGCTCGCCGTGGTGGGCTCCACCAACATGGACTCGCTGTCGCTCAACAAATTGGGTGAGGGCTCGCTCGTCATCAACGACGCGGAGTTCGTGCGCAAGATGGAGCGCTGCTGGGCGAAGGACCTGCGTGTCTCCAAGGAAATCTCGCTGGAGAACGGGGGCCGCACCAACCCGTGGCGACGGTTGGCTCGCAGGGCCACGCAGCTCGTGGGCCATGACCGCTGACGGTCAGCGCGGGTTCGTCACGCCGACCTGACGACAGGACGCGAGCACCGGACAGGTGGAGCACCGGGGCCGTGAGCCGGTGCATACGTGTTTGCCGAAGGGCACCAGCAGGCGATTGAGCTCCACCCAGTACCTGCGCGGGAGCTGCGTCTCCAGGGCCGCCATCGTCGCCTCGGGTGAGCCGGCCTTCACGTAGCCCCAGCGGTTCGTCACGCGGTGCACGTGGATGTCCACGCTGATGGCCTCGTGGCCGCAGGCGATGCCGAGCGCCAGGTGCGCGCACTTGGGGCCCACGCCCTTGAAGGACTGGAGCACCTGGGCGTCACAGGGCAGCTTTCCGCCGAGCTCGTCCCGGGTGCGCACGGCGATGGCGTGGAGTTGGTGTGCCTTGGCCTCGTGGAAGGTGACGGGGCGGATGAGGGCGTCGAGGTCGTCGGGGCGCATGCTCGCGAGCGCTTCGGGGGTGGAGGCGCGCTGGAGCAACGCGAGCGCGGCGGGCAGGCTCACTTCATCGAGGGTGCGGATGGAGAGGATGCAGGCGACGAGCTGCTCGAAGAGGCTGTCGTGGCCGCGTGCCGCGAGCGCGAACATCGCCGCGTCCGCGAAGCCGCGCACCGCTTCGCGCACTCGCGCCAGCACGTCGTCGATGTCGAAGGGAACTTTGTCGGCGCGCGGCTCGGGTTCGGTGACCACGCCTGTGTTGTCCGGACGTGCTCGCACGGTTCGCGTGCTGGTCTGGGACGGGGCCTGACGGCTTGTCGCGCGGCGATTCCGGGGTGTCGTCGCCATCCCTCTCCTCCCTGGGTTTCGAGGGAAGATGAGGACCTTCACGGGAGCGGGTCCGCGGGTGCCTCCTGCCCGGTGGCAGGGCAGGGGAGCGCGTCAGCCGGGCGGCTTCGTCAGGTCCAGCGCGTACCAGTGGTCGCAGCCGAAGTGCCCGGTTCTTCCCAGGGGCGCGCACAGCGGAGTGAAGCCCAGGCGCCGGTAGAGCTTCTGGGCCTGGGTCATCGAGGCGAGGGTCTCCAGGTAGCAGCGGTGGAAGAACGCCTCGCGCGCGAAGTCGAGGCAGCGGCGCACCATGCGCTCGCCCACTCCCAAGCCTCGGGCCTCGGGCAGGAAGTACATCTTGCGCAGCTCGCACACGCTGGGGTCGCCGCCTTCCAGTGGCGCGATGCCACCTCCTCCCAGGATGCGGCCCGCTCGCTCCACCACGAAGTAGGCGTGGCGGGGGTGCGCGTAGGCGGCGGACATGGTGTCGACCTCCGCGTCATGCAGCGCGAAGCCGGGGCCATCCGCGCCGAACTCCGGCATCACCGCGCGGATGATGGAGGCGATGTGCTTGTCGTCCTGGGGCTGAATGGGGCGCAGGCGCAGTTCGTCAGTGCTCATGCGGGGCACACGGTTTCATGGATGCGGACCAAGGGCCAGAGAGACCCAGGGGGCTGACGGGTGCGTCGGGGTGCACGCACCTGTTGTGCACCCGGCTGCACAGGTGGCACACAGCCGGCGCACCCTGAAGTGGGGCCCCGGTTTCCTCCCCTGGGAGAACCCAGGCATTCTGGGTGGCATGTCCGTTGTAGAGGGGGAACCTCATGTACTGCCCTGACTGCCGACAGGAGCGCCTGGGTCAATTCAGCCAGTGCGCCTTGTGCGGTACGGCGATGACCTCGCGCCCCCGTTCCGAGCTGGAAGCGGAGCTTGCTCACGTCCACTTCCTCCTGTCCGAGCTGACTCGCTGGGATTCCTCCGAGGTTCCCTCCAACGTCCGGCGCTTCCTCTCCGAACGCTACGAGCGGCAGTCTCGAATCCTCCTATCCGTGCTCGCTGAGTCGCCCGCGCCTGTCGCGGGGACCGCGGCGCGTGCCGCTCGGGTGGAGGGCGTCGCGGACGCTGGCGAGGCGCGGGCGGTCGTGATGGCGGGCACGGGCGAGGCGGCTGCGCGGGCAAGCGCGATGCGCCACGCGGCTTCGGGCAAGGACGCGGTGCGGGCGGGCGTGACGGGCTCGGCGGCTTCGGGTGATGACGCGGCGCACGCAGGGGTGATGCGCCATGCGGATGCGGATGTGGTGCATGCGGGTGTGAAGGGCTTCGCGACTTCGGGCGAGGACGCGGTGCGGGCGGGCGTGGTGCTCCACACGGACGGGGGCGTGGCGCATGCAGGTGTGAAGGGCCTTGCGGCTTCGGGTGACGACGCGGTGCACGCAGGCGTGATGCGCCACACGGATGTTCCGCAGGCGGATGTGACGAGCTTCGCGGCTTCGGGCGAGGACGCGGTGCGGGCGGGCGTGGTGCGCCACACGGATGCGGACGCGCTGCCCTCAGGTGCGACGGGCCTCGCTGCATCGGGTGACGACGCGGCACTGCCGGGCGTGATGCTCCACACGGATGCGGATGTGGTGCAGGCGGGTGCGACAGGCTTCGCTGCTTCGGGTGACGATGCGGCACGGCCGGGCGTGGTGCGCCACTCGGATGCGGATGTGGTGCAGCTAGGTGTGACAGGGCTCACGGCTTCGGATGTGGCGCAGGCGAATGCGACGCGCCAGTCGGCTTCGGGCGAGGACGTGGCTCGGGCGGATGGGTTGCACCTCGCAGCCTCGGCGCTCTCGGATGAGGAACTGGCGCGTGCGGATGCGACGCCCCGCGCGACTTCGGATGCCGTGGAGTCCTCTGTCGCCTCTCCGCGGGACGCGGCTCGACTTCCTTCGGTGGTTTCGAGGGACGCCGCGGCGCGAGAGGCCGCAGCCGCCGCGAGTGCCGCGCGTGCGGCCTCGGGAGCCTCGGTGGTTTCGGGTGAGGAAGCGGCGCGGTTGCTGGCTGCTTCCGTGGAGGCGGCTCGTGCCTCGCGACGTGATGCGACGTCGGCGCCTCGCAACCAGGCTTCGGCCGCGCAGCAGGCCCGTCCCGGTGCTCCGAATCGGGTGAAGCCTCCGACTCAGCGAGAGCCTGGGGCGGAAGAGCTTCCTCTGCCCGAGAACCCCTCGCAGCCCTCGTTCGAGGCGCCTCCGCCCCGGAGTGCGACGGCGCGACTCGTCGAGGAAACCTCCACGTGGAATCGCGTGTGGAGGCCGTTCCTCTACGAGAGCATCATGTGGTTCGTCGGTGCCTTCCTCATCCTCTCGGGCACCCTCTACTTCGTCTTCGAGAGCTGGGCCGGAATGTCTTCCGTCACCCGCTCGCTCACCGTCTTCGGCATGACCGTGGGCTACTCCGCTGGCTTCTCCGTCTGGGGCGCGTACCTCGCCCGTCGCGAGGCGCTGCGCAACCCGGGGCGCATCCTCGGAATCATCGGCTCCGCGTCCGCGCCGATCGCCGGCATCGCGCTGGGGCCCATGGAGTTCGGAGACGCGCTGCTGCTCGGGGGCGTCAACACGGTGATGCTCATCCCGCTGCTCCTCGGCTGGGCCGTGGGCGCGGCCTTCCTCGTGCGCAAACCGGCGGATGCGTTCGATGCGCCTTCGCGTCCCTTCGTCCAGGTGGCCCTCGTCGCGAGCACGCTGATGATGGGACTGGCGCCGCTGGCCGCGAAGCTCGGCGGCACCGCGCTGTGGCTGAACATCCTCCCGTGCGTCCTCTTCTTCCTCCTGTCCGCGCGACCCGTGGCCAGGCCGCGCGAAGGCGCCGAGCTCACCTTCGCCCTGGGCGCGCCCCTCTACCTGCTCCTCGTCTACGCCGTCCGCCTCCATGTGGCGCTCGTCGATGCCGGAACGCCGCCGGACGTGCGCGTCTATGCGCCCTTCCTCGCGTTCCTCCTCGCCGCCATGCAGCGCTTCCGCTCGCTGCCCGCCGAGCGCGCGGCGGATCCGCTCGCCCTGGGTGTGGCCTCGCTCCAGGTGATGTGTCTGGTGGCCGCCATCGGCGCGCCGCCGCCGACCTTGTTCGTCACCGCCGCCGTCACCACGTGGACCCTGGTGTCCCTGGCTCGCGGCGCCATCGGTCGCCTGCCGTGGGTGTACCCCGCCTATGCGGCGTCCTACTTCGCCTATGCCACCAGCGGGCAGCTCATCCCTGGCCCCGTGAAGCGCCTGATCGCCGCGCTCAAGGCCGCGCTCGGCTACCCCGACGCGGGCAAGCTGCCCTTGCAGTACGGCGCCCTGACGGCGATGCCGTTCATCCTCGCCGGCGTCGTGCTCGCGGTGTCGCGCCTGTGGCGCGGTGAGCGCACGGGCAATGCGCGGGACCTCGCCTTCGCGGAGGTGCTCTTCCGCTCCACCGCCGTGGCCAGCGTCGTCTTCACCGTCTACGGCCTGGCGGGGCCCGACACGCGCCCGGGCTTCTGGAGCGTGCTCGGGCTGTCCCTCCTGTGCCTGGTCACGGGTCTGCTGGTGGAGCGCTTCTACCTGACCGTCGTGGGCGCGCTGCTGTCGCTGCTGGTGCCGGTGCTGGCCGCCGACGTGCTCTCGGTTCCGGCCGCTGCCGTCGTGTCCGGTCTGCTGTCGCTCGCGCTCGCGGGGGTCTGCACGGTGTGCACCGCGCGGACGCGCTCGTTGCTGGCGCCCATCGCGGGGCTCATCGCCACCGCGGGCTTCTGCATGGGCCTCGTGAGCAACTTCGGCTTCGTGGCCATGACGGGCGCGGTGCTGTGCGCGGTGAGCACGCTCGTCGTCGCGTGGGCGCTCCGGAGTGAGTACGCCATGGCCTATGCCGCCCTCCTGGCGGCGGCCCTCGTGCCGAAGTTCGCCATCCAGGTCTCGTCCACCGCGATGGCGTTCTCGCTGGTTTTCGTCGCGCTCGCCCTGGCGGTGCTGGCCGAGCGAGGACGGCTGCTGCGTCTGCTGGGTGGCGTCGCCGTCTTCTACGCGCTGTTCGGTTTCGTGGCGGGTGCCGTCGGCCAGGTGAGTGGACTGGGGCTGGTGGTGCTCCTGGCCGCGGCGGCCATCGCCGTGGTGTCGCGCACGTTCCCCCTCAGCCGGCCGCTGGCGGTGTTCATCGCCGCCTTCGCGCTGCTGCCCGACATCTCGAACTTCTATGCGCCCTGGAATGGAATGATGACGCCGGGGATGTCCCTGGGGTTGTTCCTCCTCTGGGGACTGGGTGCCTCGCTCTGCGCGGCGCGATGGGGGCGCGGCGCGAGCACCACGGTCGCCGGGCTGGTGGCGTGGATCTTCCCGCTGGTCGCCGTGGTGGAAGCGAGAAGCTCACAGGGCGGCATGTTCCTGCTCGGCGCGGCCTTCGTGGCCCTGCTCACCGCGCGGGCGATGCCGGCCGGGCTCAGCGTCGCGGTGGCGGCGCTGTATGCGACGATGGGCCTGTACTCGGAAGGCCCCGTGGTGTTGCTGGGGTTGTCCGCCGTGCTGGGGCTCCTGGCCGTGGCGGAGGAAATCCCGGCGGTGTTGGCCGTCGGCGCGGGAGGAAAGCGATTCGCGTGGGTGGCCACCCTGGCATCGGCCCTGGTGTTGGCCATCGTGGTGGTGCGCTGGGACGATGCGCATCCCGCGTGGATGGTCTCTGGCGCGATGCTGCTTCCGCTGCTGTGGACGCGCGCCACCCGGCAGCCCGTCTTCGCCAGCCTCGCGGTGCCGTATGCCTTCGTCGGCTTCCTGGCGATGGGCGGCACTCCGCCCACCTGGGTGTATGCGCTGCCGCTGGTGTCGCTCGCCGTGGCACGGGCCGTCGCGCATGTGCCCGCGTTCAGTTCCCTGCTGCTCCGCTCGAACGACGAGAAGGAGCGCGACGCGCTGTCGCTGTGGATGCAGTTGGCCCTCGCCTGCCTCACCCCGATGGTGATGATGGCGCCCTGGATGGGGCCGGTGCCCGTGTACTTCCTCACGGCGTCGCTGGCGTTGATGCCCGGGCCGCGTCCGTTCATGCGGGTGTGCGGCGCTTCGCTCCTGCTGCTCGTCATTCCGGAGGCGAGGCCTGTCGTCACCAGCATGCTGCTCGCACTGGCCCTGGCCGAGCACCATGCGCCCTCCGCTGTCTGGGCCTTCTTCCGGAGCCCGCCGGATGTCTACCTGCGTCGGGCTTCCGTCATCACCGCGCTGGCCATCGCGGTGATGCCGGTGCTGGATGACCCGTCGCCGCCGCGACTGGCGGGGCTCGCGGCCGTGGTGGCGGCGTCCGCGTTCCTGCTGTCGCGCCGGTGGCTGCTGGTGCCCGCCGTCTGGGTGCTCGCGCTGGCGACGGCGGGACGGACCGAGGCGTATGACTTCCTGGAGTGGAGGCCGGAGACGGGGCTCGCCGTCATCGCGGTGGCGCTGGGCGCGGGCCTGTTGTCCGCCCTCTGCCAGTCCGGAGCGGTGCAACGCGCGCTCAGCGCGGTGGCGTTGAAGCTGACTCCCGGTCTGGAAGGCACCTGGAGCGAGCCGCTATGGGTGGGGAGCGCCGGAGCGCTCGTGCTGCTGCTCCTGGGACGACTGGCGGATGCGGGGCCGGGGGCGCTGGCGCCGCACGTGGCGGCGGGCGCGGTCCTCACGTCCCTGGTGCTGATGGTCGCTCGTGAGCGGTGGATGGCGAATGTGGCCACCGTGCTGCTCGCGGCCTCGCTGGTCGCCGCGGTGCCGATGTTGTGGCTTCCCGCCGTCATCAGCGGCGCGGGCCTGGTGCTGTGCGTGGGGGGCATGGTGCTCGACTCGCGCGGGGTGCGCGTGGGCGCGGCCCTGCACCACGGCGGCTGGGTGCTGGCCCTGCTGTCGCTGGCCTCGCTGAGGGACCTGGAGCACCTGGCGACGCCGCTGTGCTTCCTCTTCGGTCTGGCCTCCGCGTGGACGGTGGTGTGGCGTCGGCGCGAGCGCGAGGTGGTGGGCTGGCTGGCCTCACTCGCGGCGGCGCACGGCGCGCTGATGCACCTGGGCGCGGTGTACTCGTCCGGGCGGGGCTCGGAGTTCATCCTCCCGCACTTCGGCGCGGCCAGTGCCGTGCTCGCCACGTTGGCGCTGTTCCTGGCGGGCGCGAAGCTCCGGCGGGGCGTGGGCCTGGGCTTCACCGTCGTCGCGCTCACCGAGGTCCTCCTCGGGTTGTCGTTCCTGGGCGCGACGGGAGATGCCTTGCGCGAAGCACTGGTGGCCTGCATCGCGCTGGCGGTGCTGTTCGTCGCGCTCGTGCGCCACGCCGCCGTGGAGAAGGACGAGCCGGCGGCGTTCCTTGCCCAGGCCGTGCTCGCGCTGGGCTACCTGTCCGTGCGCCTGCTGGGCATGGGGACGAGCCCGAGCACCGGGGACAGCCTCGCGGCCCTCGTCGGGGGCGCCCTCTTCACGGGCCTCTACTTCTTCGTGCAGCGCGAGGGCTCTAGCCTGGCCGTCTTCCGCAGGCCCGCGTTGTGGGGCGCGTACCTCTTCCCGCTGGCGGGGTTGTTGTCAGCGCCCTGGGGCGAGCCGCTCCAGGTGGCGGCCCTGCTCGTGGGACACGCCGCGCACTTCGCCGCGCTGGCGTCGCATCCGACGCGTCGAGGGGTCGCCTCGCTCGCGTCGGTGGTGGCCTTCAACGTGGCGCTCTACCTCGTGTGGCAGGGCACCGGCCAGGGCGAGCCGCAGTTCTACGTCATCCCCGCGGGGCTCTCGCTGCTCGCGTTGCTGCGCGTGTTCCGAGGCGCCATCGACGAGGACACCTATGCGCGACTGCGCGCGCTGGCCGTCACCGTCATCTACGTGGCGGGTGCGTGGAAGCCGCTGATGTTCAGCGACGGCAGCGCGATGCTCCTGTGCGTGTTCCTCTGCGTGGTGGGCGTGGGCTTCGGCATCGCCCTGCGCATCCGCTCCTACGTGTACCTGGGCACCGCGTTCCTGGTGACGTGCATCGCGGCGAACCTCGTGCGCTTCGGCATGAGGGACCACCGCGTGGCCGCCGCATCGCTGTTCCTCCTGGGCCTCTTCGTCATCGGCTCCATGGTGATGCTCAGCGCCCACCGTGCCGCACTCCTCCAGAGGTACGCACGGGTTCGCGCACTGCTGTCCACCTGGGAGGGCTGACACTTCGAGTTCTTGGCGGCACCCCCAAAAACGTGGGATTGAATGCGGCGCCAACTTTCGGAAGGTCCTTCGGTTGTCCCGTCTTCGCCTGCTCGCCACCGTTCCGCTGTGCGCTCTCATCGGCTGTGCCACCGTGCAGTCGCGCGAAGTGGGGACCGCCCTGGAGGTCCCGTCACACGCGGCGGTGGCACCCTCCGAGCAGGTCGTGACGGCACCCGCCGCCGAGGGTGTGGGGGCGGTGACACCGGGTGGGTCCGCGGCCGAGGCTTCCGCTCAGGCGCCCACGACGGTGAAGAGCAGTGAGTCGGCGACGCCGGAAGCCGCCGAGGGAGCGCCGCACGCCGAGGTGGCGCCGCGAGTCGTGTCCACTGTCGTCCTCGAGGAGAAGGAGCGCCCCCTGGTGACGGGTGTCATCGCGGCCGCGCTGGAGGCCGTCGCCCTCGTCGTGCGCCCCGCCACCGACATGGAGGGCTTCTGGGATGCGTACCGCACGCCGATGCAACTGGCGCGGCTCATCGTGTCTCGCTCCATGCAGCTCGTCGGTGAGCGCAACCTCGCGAAGGTCAGCCGGGGCATGCCGAACGACTGCTCTGGCTTCGTGCGTCTGGCCTATCTCTCCGCCGGCATTGACCTGGTCGCGCATGGCTTCCTCGCGGGAGAGAACGCCGTGTCCGCCATCTTCCGTCGCGCCACGGACGGCAAGCGGCTGCACCACCGCGCGCCGCGTCCCGGAGACCTCGTGTTCTTCCGCGAGACGTATGACCGCAACCGCGACGGCCGTCGCAATGACGGGATGACCCATGTCGGCGTGGTGGAGGGTGTGGCAGAAGATGGCACCGTCACCTTCATCCACCGAGGCAGCAAGGGTGTGGCCCGCAGTCGGATGAACCTGTCGCACCCGGAGAAGCATCAGCTCGCGCAGGGTGGCCCCGTGGTGAATGACTTCCTCCGGCCCGCGACGAAGGGTGCGCGCGCGTACCTCACCGGCGAACTCTTCGTGGCCTTCGCGTCTCCCGATGGACTGTAGTTTTCCAGTCGTCAACTCACACCCCGCGTGGCTTTGAAGCTCCGTGCGGTTGATGCGTCATGACGGCATGAGAATCGTGCTGCTTATCGGTGGGTTGCTGCTCGCCTCGGGCTGTCACCTCCATGCGCGCCCGCCGAACCGCCCCTCGCTCCCGCGGCCTCCTCCGCCCTCGCGGCCGTCCTCCATGTCCTACAATGAGGCGGTGGACCGGGGCTTCGGTGAGTGTCGCTCGCGCCGCTATGACTGCCGCCTCAAGGAGGCGCACCGGACGGGCAACGACATCTGGAAGGTGAAGTTCTTCGCCGCCGCTCCCGGTGCGCGAGGCCACCTGCATCTGGAGTACGACGCCTTCTCCCGCAACCTGCTCAGGGTGGACGAGAAGGTGAAGGCCCGGCGCGATGACCGGGACGATGACGATGACTGGGATGACGACGACCACCGTCATGGCCATGGCAAGGGCAAGAAGAAGGGCCACGCGCGGCGCGACGACTGAGCACCACCGGTGGGGCCGGGGGTGACACGCCTCCCGGGTTTCAGCCGCCCTTCTTGTTCAACTTCTGGATGGCCCGGTTCGCCTCGTCCTGGCCGCAGTCGCCGCCCTTGGTGCTGCCCAGCTCGGCGAGTCGGATGAGGGCGGGGACAGCGTCCGTGTTGCCCAGCACGCCCAGCCGCTTCGCGGCGGCCCTGCGCACGCCGCACTCCTTCGCCTCCAGGGCCTTGGAGTAGGCCACCACCAGGTCTACCTCGGCAGCGAGCTCCGAGGAGTCCAGGTAGCGAAGCGCCCCCCACTGCTTCAGCGAGTATTCGTCCTCGACGAGGGACTCGAAGTGAGGGCGCACCCGTTCCTTCGGGAGGGTGGCCAGCAGTTTGCGCACGGGTTCGTCGATGTCGCCGCGGCCGAAGTCCTCCGCGAGCCCATCCAGCACGGAGTCCTCCACCTCCGCGCGCCCGTCCACGTCCAGCGTGGCGAGCAGCACCCGCTCCTTGTCGTGGTTGCGCAGCGCGTGGTGGGTCGCCGCGAGCGCGCGCCGCACCGAGGGCTGTTTCTGCTCCTCGTTCGACGTCGCGTTCAGCAGCGCCAGCGCTTCGTTGCTCTTTCCAGCCTTCAGCAGCGACATGGCGCGCACGGCGGGGCTGTTCAGATGCACCACCAGGGCCACGCCGCCGCCCAGGAGCACCACCGCTCCGAGCACCGCCGCCGCCTGACGCGGCTTCGCGCGCGCGAGCACCACCGTCCTGCCGAGTCCCTCCTTCAGCTTCGGGGGGATTTTCAGGGCCGCGCCGAGTCGGGACAGGCCCGCGCCCAGCGTGCTTGTCGCCGTGCGCAGGGAGCTTCCGAGAGAGCGCACCCGCTGGGAGATGGGGGCCAGCGCCGCGCGCGTCCGTTGGACCGCGGGGGCCAGTCGCACCATGAGGGCGTTCTGCTTCTCGAAACGTCCGCCGAAGGGAGGCCCCTCGGCCGCCTGCTGGCAGCGGTAGAGCTGGAGCTGTTCCTCGCGGCCGGGGAGGGTGATGGAGCCGCACGGCTCGACGTCCGCTCCTGCGCGATTGCGCGCCAGGTTCACCGCCTCCGTGAAGGTCACCTGTCCCGCGGCGGCGACGTGCTCCACCGTCTCCACCACCTCCATGGGCTCGCCCAGCACGGTGTCGGCGGTCAGCAGCACCTCGCCGGCATGCAGACACACGCGCACGTGCAGCCGCTCCTCATTGGGCAGCGACTGGTTGTGGCGCCACAGCCGGTCCTGCATGGCCATGCCGCACAACACGCCGGCGGTGGGCGAGCGGAACACCACCAGCAGGGCATCGCCGCGCTTCTGCACGAGGCGTCCCTCGTGCTCTCGCACCAGGGGCATCAGCAGCCGGTCATGCGTCTCCAGCATCCGCGCGTTCTCTTCGTGCGTCTGCCGGCTGGTGCGCTCGGTGAAGCCCTGGATGTCGGTGAGCATCACCGTCAGGTTCTGAGGCTTCACCGTCGACGTGCTGCCAGACAGCGAGGGCCGCGTGCCGAAGGACGCCGTGCCCGTGCGCATCGCCATCGGCGCGGACGCCGCGCTGTCGGGGCCCGTCGAGGACTCCAGGCCGAACGCGGCGGTGCCTCGACTCGAGCGGCTCGGAAGCGGAGCTGATGCTTCTTCCGCGCCGAAGACGGACGTCCCGCTGGGGCCCGTGCTCGTGGCTTCTCCCGCGCCGAAGACGGACGTGCCGGAGGGCGTGGTGCTGGTGGTGGGAGCGCTGACGTAGGCGGGCGTGCCCAGGCCGGGTGTGAAGGCGGACAGCGACGAGTGCGCGGCGGCCAGCGCATCCGCCAGCTCGTGCGCGCTCTGGGGCCGCCTGGCGGGGTTCTTCTCCAGGAGGCGCATCACCAGCGACAGCAGGCCGATGTAACGCGACAGGGAAGGCGCTGCCCTGTCCAACGGGAGCGGGGCGTGGGAGGCGTGCTGGGCGAGGAAGTGGCGCGCCTGCGGCCCATCGAAGGGAAGCCGTCCGGACAACACGCGGTAGGTCAGCACGCCAAAGGTGTACAGGTCGCTGCGCGTGTCCACCTTCGCGCCCACTGCCTGCTCCGGCGACAGGTACTCCGGGGTGCCGAGCACCACGCCGACCTGACTGACGTTGCTCTGCGCGTCCGGCTCCACCAGTCGAGCGATGCCGAAGTCCAGGAGCCGGGCCTGCTCGCCGCGCACGCCGGGGGAGATGAAGACGTTCTCCGGCTTCAGGTCCCGGTGGATGATGCCCTTCTCGTGGATGGCGGACAGGCCCTCCGCGAGCTGGTGGAGCAGCGGCAGCGCGCGCCCCGGCGGCATGGCGCCCCGGGTGAGCACATCGTAGAGGCTCTCGCCTTCCACGAACTCCATCACCAGGCACGCGTGGTCGCCGGACTCACCGAAGTCGACGATGTGCACCACGGCGGGGTGCTCGACGGCGGAGAGGAGGCGGGCCTCGCGCTTGAAGCGCTCGGCCATGCCGGGCTGGGCGTTGAGGTCGTGGTGAAGGACCTTGATGGCCACCTTGCGGCCCAGGGAGACCTGTTCACCCAGGTACACTTCGCCCATTCCGCCCGAACCCAAGGGACGGAGTACTCGGAAGCGACCGTCGAGGACGAGGGAGTCGGGAGCCAGCACGCCGGGCGCATATTGTCCGACTTCAGTCCGGCGCGCATGACGAACAACACATGCGGCCCTGGGGTCCCCCAGCCCCGTTGGTTGCCCCCCGGGCGGGGGATTGTCATAAATTTCGGGCGCTTGGACCCCGTGGTAGTTTCCAGGCTCCCGCGATGGCCAACGAGAGCGACTCCCCCAAGCCCACCGCGGCGCCCGATGCGCGCGCCGCCGCACCCGAGCTGCGCCTGCTGGACCGCAGGGCGTTCGTGGGCTTCCCGGCCTTGGAAGTCGTGCCGGGCCTGCGCATCTCCGACTTCGCGCTCCAGATTCCGGACGTCAGCTTCCCGTTCAACGTCAGCGCCGGTGCCACGCGTTATCAGCGCAAGAAGTTGCACTTCGGCTTCCTGGAGCTGTCCGTCGACGCGGACCTGGTGACGCGGCGGGTGGCGGAGCTGGCGGGGCGGCTCGCGGGCCTGGAGGAGGTGCGGCTGCACTTCCGTCCCGGGTACCTGGAAGGACAGGGCCGACTGCCCGCGCCGGAGCGCACGCCCTTCACGTTCAAGGTGGCCTTCGACGCGGACGGGGAGAAGCTCGCCGTCTATCTCTACGACGTCCGCCTCTACGGGTTCTCTTCCACGCCGTCGGTGCAGGTGCCCGGGCTCCTGTCCGCGGCCGTGGGCGCGCTGGCGCTGGTGCCGGACGTGGAGGTGCGCGGTGCCTCAGGCTTCTCCACCCGCGTGCTGCCCGCGCTGTGTCAGCTCGCGGCGGTGAGCCGTGGGTACAAGATGCCGTCGCTGGACACCGCGCGCCTGTCCGCCGCGGAGGTGTCCAGCACGGGGCTGCGCCTGCGCTTCGCGGCCGGTGGCCTGCCTCCGCCGTCCGCGCCCGACGAGGAGCTGCTCCTCACGCTGGAGGGCGCGCGGGCCTTCGCGGACGCGGAGGGACTCGTTGCCCAGGGCCGGCTGGCCGAGGCGCGACAGCAGTACCTCCAGGCCGGGGACGCGCAGGACGCGCACCCCTTCGCGGCCGAGCGCCTGCTTTCGCTGCTGGTGGCGGACCCGCAGGCGCATGAGCTGGCGCTGGACGTGGCCGCCACGCTGCAGCGTCGTCGAGACCGCAGTCCCGCCGCGCTGTGGGGCGAGGCCGTGGTGCGCGAGCGTCGGGGCGAGGGTGCCCGCGCCGCCGAGCGCTACCTGGCGCTGTGCGCGCTGGCCCGTCGCACCTCGGAGGAGGCCGCGGCCTTCTTCTCCGCCGAGGCGGCGGCGCGCTGCTCGCGAGACACCGCGCCCCAGGTGGCGGTGAAGGCGCTGCACGAACTGCTGGGCCTGAAGCCGGACCACCTGCCTTCGCTCAAGGCGCTGGCGCGCGCGTCGGACCAGGCCCGGGACAAGGCGGGCGCGGTGCGGGCGTACCGTCGGCTGGCGGCGCTCGCTCGCGACCCGCATGAGGCCGCGGACGCGCACGTGCATCTCGCTCGACTGTGCGCGCAGACGGAGGACGACATCGCGGGGGCGCGCCTGCATTGCGAGGCGGCGCTGCGACTGTCGCCGGACCAGTCGGATGCGCTGCTGCTGCTGGGCGAGCTGTGTCACCGGGGCGGCGAGCACCTGCGCGCGCTGAAGGCGTTGGACCGGCTGCGTGAAGTGTCCATGGCCCGGCACGAGCTGGACCGCGTGGGCCACGCGGACCTGATGGCCGGCCGCGTGTGGGAAGAGGGCCTGAAGCAGCCGGAGAACGCGCTCCTGCGCTACCGCGAGGCGGTGTCGCTGCTGCCCGGCGAGGCGGAGCCGCTGTTCGCCGCCGCGCGCGTGGCGGAAGGACTGGGCCGGTTGCAGGAGGCGCTCGCGGGCTACCAGCAGGCGCTGGAGCTCGCGGGGCCGGCGCCGCGCTCGGAAGGTGTCCGCCATGCCGCGCACGCCAGCCACCATGCGCTGGCGCGGCTGTACCGCTCCCGCCTGGGAGACCCGGCGCGTGCGCGCGAGCACCTGGAGTCCGCGCTGTCGCTGGACCCGCGCGACGCGGTGGCGCTCGAGGAGCTGATTCCGTACTTCCGCATCACCGGGAAGTCGCTGGAGCTGGCCGACGCGCTGGAGAAGTCCGCCGCGCTCCAGGACGAGCCGGCGAAGCGCGCCGCGTCCTGGGCGGAGGCGGGTGAGCTGTATCGCGGCCGACTCCAGCAGCCGGAGAAGGCGGAGAAGCTGCTGCTGCTCGCGCTGGAGGCGGACGCCGACCACCGTCCCGCGCTGGAGTCGCTGCTGGCGCTGGCCGAGGCGCGGCGTGACGGACCGCTTCTGACTCGGTGCCTGTCCGCGCTGGCGCGACTGGCGCCGGACGTGAAGGAGCGCGCGCAGAAGTACCGCCGCCTCGCGGTGGCGGCGCGCGACCTGGCCTTCGACCTGGACCTGGCGGTGCATTCCCTCCAGGAGGTGCTGCGCGCGGAGCCGGATGACCTGCCCGCGCTGGGCGAGTTGTGCGCCCTGCAGCGCAAGCGCGCGGACATGGCCGGGCTGGCCGTGGCGTTGGAGGAGCGCGCGCGGGTGGCGGAGGCGCAGGGCGACAAGCGGCTCGCCGCCGCGGCGCTGCGAGAGCTGGCGGGTGTGCTGGAGGCCCGCCTGGGTCGGGTGGGTGACGCGCTGGTGGCGCTGGAGAAGGCGGCGCGGCTGGCCCCGGACTCCGCCGTGCTGCTGGACCTGGCGGACCTGTCGCTGCGCTGCGAGCGCCCCGAGCACGCCCGACGCGCGCTGGAGTCGCTCTTGTCCACGCTGCCGCGCACCGCGGCGCCGGAGAAGCTGGCGGACGTGCGCGCCCGGCTGGGGCGCGCGTGCGAGATGCTGGGCGACCGCGAAGGCGCCATCGCCGCGTACGCGCAGGCGCTTCCGCTGCGCCGGCTGGATGACACGCTGGCCGCTCGGCTGGAGTCGCTCTACACGGAGGCGGGCGAGACGCAGGCGCTGGCCGAGCTGTGGGCGGGCCGTGCCCAGGCGCTGATGGGCGCCGACCGCGCCGAGGAAGCCGCGCCGCTGTTTCTCCAGAGCGCCCGTGCCCTGCTGGAGCGGGGCGAGAAGGCCGCCGCGCTGCTGCGGTTGACGGCCGCGCTGGAGGCCAGTCCCCAGGGGCCGCTGGCGGCCGAGGTGCTGGAGTCGCTGGCCGAGCTGGAGCTGGAGCGGGGCGAGAAGCTGGAAGCGGCCCGGCTGTACGCGCGCCGCGCCGCGCTGGTGCCGGAGGACCGCTCCGGCGCGAAGCTGCTCTACCGCGCCTCGCTGCTGGCGGCGGGCACCAGTCGCGAAGAGGCGTTCCTCGCCGAGGCCCTGGAGCGCGACGCGTCCTTCGCGCCCGCGCGCCAGCGACGCGGTGAGCTGAAGCTGCCCACCGACGCGCGCTCCGCGCTGGAGGACTTCGAGGCGGTGCTGGCGCTGCCTCCGGTGGACGCGGACGCGCCCCGGGAAGCGGAGCGGGTGGCGCTCACGCGCAAGGCCGCCAGCGCCGCCGTGCGCGCGGGCCGGACGGACTCCGCGCGTCGCCTGCTGTCCGAGTACTGCATCCGGGCTCCCGAGGACCTCGACGCCCGCGTGGAGCTGGTCAACCTGCACCGCAAGGCCGGCGCTCGCGAGGCGCTGGCGGACCTGCTGGTGGAGCTGTGGCCGCGCCTGTCCGGCGAGCCCCGGCGCGCGGCCCGTCGCGAGCTGGCGGAGCTGTCCCTCGTGCTCGGTCGTGCCGGCGCGGCGGTGGACTCGCTGCGCAGCCTGCGACTGGAGGAGCCGCAGGACACCTGGGCGGCGCAGGCGCTGCTGGACTTGCTGCCGCCTCCGGGCACGGGCTCCTCGGACGAGGAAGCCGAGCGCCTGGAGTTGCTGGGCGCGCTGGTGGCGTCCGCGACGGGCGAGGACCGCTCGGAGCTGCTCGCGCGTCGCGCCGTGCTCCATCGCGCCACGGGCCGGATTTCCGCCGCGCGCGAGGACTTCTCCGAGGCCGCGACGCTGGCCCGCCGTCCCGCGGCCCTGCTGCTCGCGCTGGCGGAGTTGGCGCGTGAGTCCGGAGACGAGGCCGGGGAGCTGGAAGTGTGGCGTCGCGCCGTGGTCGCCGATGCCCAGTTGGGCACGCGCGCTCGGGAGCGGCTGCTCGCCCTGGCCACCGTGTTGGCGGAGAAGGATGAGCGGGGGCTCGCGCGCGAGGCGCTGGTCTCCGCGGTGGCGCTGTCCCCGTCGGACGCCGAGCGCTGTGACGCCTTCTTCACCCTGGCCGACCTGGCCCACCGCGACGAGCGCCCGGACGAGGAAGCCGCCGCGCTCGCCGAGGCCGCTCGCCAGGGCCCCACGCCCCGCCGCGTCGAGGCCCTGCTCGCTCGCGCCACGCTGCTGGAGACGCGAGGAGAGCTGGCGGAGGCACGCGGGAGCCTTCAGGCCGCGCTGGCGCTGGCCCCGCGTCACGCGCGGGCCACCGTCTCCTTGCAGCGCGCGCTGCGGGCCCTGGAGGACTGGGCGGCGCTGGCGGAGCTGCTCGCGGCCGAGGCGCCTCATGCTCCGCCGTCCGAGTCCGCGGCGATGTACGCGGAGCTGGCGTCGCTCTACCTGGAGCGCCTGGAGCAGCCGGCCCCCGCGGAGGCGGCGCTGCGACAGTCGCTGCGGTTCGCTCCCGGCGACTCGGACGTGCGACGCCGGTTGGTGTCGCTGGTGGCCGGGCGCGGAGAGCTGCGCGAGGCCGCGGCCCTGCTGGAGACCGCCGCCGAGAGCGCCACGACGTCCGAGGCGGCCACGCTCCTGCGCGAGGGCGCCGCGTACGCGCGGGATGCCCAGGACCTGGACCGCGCGCTGAAGCTGGCACGCAAGGCGCACTCCCTGGTGCCGGCGCGAGGCGCGGAGCTGGCGTCGCTGGCGGAGCTGCTCTACCTGCGCGGCGCGGTGCTGGAGGCCCTGCCGCTCCAAGAGACGCTGGCCTCGACGGCGGACTTCACCGCGAGCGCCGACGCGGCCGAGGCCACCTGGCTGCGGCTGGCGGAGCTGGCGGAGAGCGCGGGCGAGACGAAGCGCGCGGTGGGGGCGTACCGGAAGCTGCTCGTCGAGCGGCCGCTGTGCGAGCCCGCGGTGCAGCGGCTCTCCGCGCTGCTGGAGAAGGACGACCCGCGCGGCGCGTTCGAGGTGCTCGTCACCCACGCGCGCGCCCTGGCGCCTTCCGAGGACACGGTGCGGCGGCTCGTGGTGCTCGCGGAGAAGGCGCGTGCCGCGCTCGCCGACGCGGGTGTGGCGGCGTCGCTGCTGTCGCGCGCGGCGGAGATGGCGACGATGCCGTTGCCGCTGCGCCTCCAGCTCGCCTCGCTCTACCGCGAGACGGGTCGCTCGCTGGAGCTGCTCGCGGAGCTGCGCCATGTGGCCGCGCTCAGCCTCCAGGTGGGCGACGTGGCCGCGACGCTCGCGGCCCATGAAGAAGAGGCGAGTCTCGCGGAGGCCACGGGCCGCGCGGACGACGCGCTCCGGGCACTGGCGGACGCGCGAGATTTGCTGGAGTCGCGCGGGCGCGCCCCCGAGGCCGCCGCGTGCGAGCGTCGGCGCGCGGAATTGCTGCGCGATGTGAAGCTGGACCTGGCCGCGGCGGAGAGCGCGCTGGACCGCGCCTTCTCGCTGGCGGAGGACCTGGGCACGGCGCGGCTGGGCGCGGCGCTGGCGGAGCGCCGGGACGATGCCGACGCGGAGGCCCTCTGGCTGGAGCGCGCGCTGCCCCTGCTGGACGACGCGAAGGAAGCGGCGGCGCTGCGACTGCGGCTGGCGAAGTTGCACCTGGGCGTGCTCGCGGATACGGAAGAGGCGGAGCGCTTCCTGCGCGGAGCGCTGCGGCAGGACCGTTCGCTGGATGAAGCCGAGACGCTGCTGGCCCGCCTCCTGGAGCGGGACGGGCGGCTGGCGGAGCTGGCGGCCTGGTACGAGGAGTGCGCCGAGGGTGAGCCGGACACGGAGCGCCGCGCGGCACTGCTCCAGCGCGCGGCCGTGCTGTACCGCGACAGGGCGGGGCGCCCGGACGCGGCGGCGGCGGCCTTCATCGCCGCACGGTCCGCTCGCCCGGATGACCTGGACCTCACCGCGCAGGCGGCGGAGCTGCTGCACGAGGTAAAGCGTCACGCGGACGCGGCCGAGTTCGACGCCGTGCTGCTGGAGGCCGACCCCTTCCGCGAGCCTGTCTTCTCGCGGCACCGCGCCTTCCTGGAGGAGAACGAGGACCCGCAGTCGCTCGCGGAGTTGATGCTGCGCCGGGCCCAGCGCCAGTCGGATGCTGACGCCGCGGACAGCTACCTCGCCGCCGCCCGGGCCTTCCGCGCGGCGGGTGCCCGCGAGCGCGCGCTGCTGTGCGAGGACCGGGCCTTCGAGTTGAGCCCCGCGAGCGCGGAGGCCTTCGAGCGCGTGCGCGAGCGCGCGGCCGGAGACGTGCGCCGGCTGTCGGAGTTGCTGGCCGTGCGCGCCGCGGCCCTGCCTCCCGAGGAAGCGCTGCCGCTCTTGCGCGAGCGCGCCACCCGCTTGCTGGACGCGGGCGAGGCGCTGCTGGCCGCCGAGGCGTTCGACGTGTACCTGGGCTCCTCGGGTGACGACGTGGAGGCGCTGTCCGCGCGCGCCGAGCTCGCGGCCCAGAGTGGAGGCCCCGCCGCCGCGCGACCGTATGACCGACGCCTGCTGTCGGCCGGTGGCGAGACGCTGCCCGTGACGGTGCGCGCGCGGACGTGGCTGCGGCTGGGCCATGCCTCGCTGGGCGCGAACGCGTACCACGACGCGGCGGATGCCTTCGAGTCGGTGGTGTCGCTGGAGCCGGAAGGCGAGCGCGGCCGCGAGGCGCTGTCGCTGCTGGCGGAAGTCCACTCGCGCACGGGCAACGCACCGGGTCTGTACCGGGCCTCGTTGCAACTGGCCCGGCGGGCGGAAGACACGGCGACGGCGGAGGTGTTGTACCGCCGCGCGGCGGACCTCTTCGACGACCCGAAGGACGCCATCGACGCGCTGCTGCCGCTGGCGCGACTGCGTCCGGCGGATGCCTCCGTCATCGACCGCGCGGTGGCGGGCCTGCGCGCGCTGGGGCGCCACGGCGACCTGCTGGCGGTGTACGAGTCCGGCGCCGAGGCCGCTGGTGGCGTGCGCGCCGCCGAGTTGTTGCTGGCCGCCGCCACCGTGGCCGCCGAGTCGCTCGCGGACGTGGACGCGGCCTGGGAACTCACCCAGCGCGCGGCCGAGGCCGCCCCCGAGGATGTCACCGCGCTGCGCGCCCTCGTGACGGGGCTGCGCGAGCGGGGGGAGACGACGCGGCTGCTGGAGGCGCTGGAGCGACTGGTGCCTCACCTGGAGGATGCCGACGAGGCGTCCGTCCTGCGGCTGGAGCTGGCCACGCTGCTCCGCGACTCGGACCAGGTGTCGCGGGCCCGCGAGTCGCTCGAAGCCGTCGTCGAGCGTGGCGCCTCGGGCGCGGGCTATGCCGTCGCGCTGGAGGAGTTGGAGAAGCTGCTGCGTGATGAGCCCGCGCGCCGGGCCGAGGTGCAGGTGGCTCGCGCGGAGCTGGTCTCCGGTCGCGAGCGGCTGGTGCTCCTCTTGTCCTCCGCTCGGGCCTTCGAGAGCGCGGGGCGCCTGCGGGACGCGCTGAAGGCGGCGAAGGCCGCCGTGGCGACCGAGCCGGACGTGGACGCGGCGATGCGCGTCGCCCACCTGCATCGCGCCCTGGGTGAGGCGCCCCGGGCCGCCAAGGCGCTGCTCCAGGCGGCGCGGCTCGCCTCGCCGGAGGAGCGTCCGCCGCTGCTGCTGGAGGCCGCGGACCTCTGGGAGAAGGCGGGCGAGCACGGTGAAGCGCTGGAGGTCATCGAGCGCATCGCCACCGAAGCACCGGACATCCTCGCGCCCGCGGAGCTGGCGGAGCGCTTCGGCCGGCTGGGTGCCTTCACTCGCGCGCTCCAGGTGGGCTTCGCGCCCGCCATGGCCGCCGGAGAGCTGACGGATGCGCTGGCCATGGCCGCGCAGGCCGGCGACACGGCGCGCACGCGCGAGGCGCTGTGGGCCCTGGTGGCTCAGCCGGACGCGGATGCGGCCCATGCCTCCGCCCTCGCGGACGGCCTGCGCGCCGAGCGCGACGCGGAAGGACTGCTGGAGCTGGCGGCCCTCTCCGTCACGCGTGACGAGCCCTTCGCCGTCGCCCTGCGTGACGAAGTGCTTCGCGCGGCGGATGCCCCGGCGCTCCAGCGCCTGCGGGCCCTGGACGAGCTGTCGTCCGATGCGAACTTCGGCACCCGGCTCACCCTGTTGTTGCCGGGGCTGGAGAAGCACCCGGAGGCGCTCTCGGAAGCGGTGCTCGGCCGTGTGCGCGCCCTGTCTGATGCCGCGCGCGTGGAAGCGCTGGCCATGGCGGCGGAGGGATGGACGTCGCGCCGCCAGCCGCTGCTGCGCGAGCGTCACACGCTGGAGTTCGGGCTGGGCCGCTTCGACGCCGCCGCGCGCTCGCTGGCGCGGCTCATCGAGGTGGAGGAGGACGCCCGCGTCCTGGCCGCGCTGCACCTGGAGCACGGCGAGCTGTTGCTGAGCCCGCTGGACCAGCCCGACGCGGCTCGCGCGGCCTTCGAGCGCGCGCTGGACACCGATGGCACCAGCCTGCCCGCGCTGCGCAACCTGCTGGCGCTGGTGGACGAGTCGAAGGAGCCCGCTGTCTTCGTGTCGCTCGCGGAGCGGCTGACGGTGGAGGAGGGGCCCGACGCGGCCACGCCCCATCGCGAGCGACTGGCGGATGCCTACGAGGTCCTGGGCCAGGTGGCGGACGCCGTCGCGCAGTTGGAGGCGCTGCCGGAGACGGAGGAGCGGCTCGCTCGCCGCGCGAGGCTGGCGGAGCAGCGCGGCCTCACGGGCGAGGCCCTGGGGCTGCGCGAGCGGCTCACCGACGAGCCTGGGGTGCTGGAGTCCATCCTCCGCGGCTATCTGGACGCGCAGCTCGTGTCTCCCGCGGCCCGGCTCGCCGAGCGCCTCTTCGACGCGGGGGTCCTGTCTCCAGAGGTCCTCCGCCTCGCATGTGAGCGGCTCTCTCCGGTGATTGAAGGCGCGCCGTTCGCCGTGCGCGTCTGGCCGGAGCTGCTGCGCGCGGCGCCGCTGGACGTGGATGGTTGGACGCTCTTCGCGGAGGCCCTGCGGCTCCTGGAGCGTCAGGACGCCGCCGAGCGCGCGGACGGTGTCGGCGCGGCATTGTCCTCCAGCACGGCGACGGTGCCCGCGGCATCCGTGTCCGCGCTGCCGGTGCCCACGGGCTTCGAGCATGCGCTGCCCGCGGACTCGCTGCAGGTGACGGCCGAGCGCTTCCCCCGACTCTTCGCCGCGCTGCGTCCCCTGCTGTCGTCGCTGGGAGCCAGCGGCCTGCGGGTGTACGTGGACCCCTCGGGTGGCGTGGAGGGGTACCTGGTCAGCTCGGAGGCGCTGGTGCTGGGCGCGGGCGCGCTGTCGTGCTTCGGCTCGGTGGAGCTGGGCTACCTGTCCGCGCTGGCCCTCGTGCTGGGCGAGGACGGCGTGAAGCTGTCTCGTCCTGGAGAGGTGCCCGGCTTCGAGGCCGCCGCGGTGGCGGCCTTCCGAGCGGTGCCCGCCTCGCTCGCCGCGGGGCGCGTCCTGGCGCGGCTGGATGCGGAGGTGCGCGGGAGTGACCCAGCGCGGGTGGATGTGGGCGCGGTGCTCGGACGTGGAGGCGCCTTCCGTGCCGTGGCCCTTTGCGTGCTCGACGTCGGGTAGCCGTGTAGCCTCCGCGCCGTATGCGCCTGAAGCACATTGCCCTCTCCGTCCTCCCCGCCGCCGCCGTCGTGACGGCCATGGCCTGTTATTCGGACCCCGTGTACCCGGGCAATCAGCTCCTGGGCACCTTCCAGTTCGAGGCACGGCTGGACCCGGCGAACACCACCTGCGACGCGGCGATGCCGGAGTTCGCGCAGCTCGACGACGGCGGCGTGTTCCGCTTCGAGGGCACGTTCTCCAAGAACGACGACGGTGGCACCGGCTGGTTCACCGTGCAGGGCTTCGACCGCGAAGCGAAGTACGAGGGGCAGCTTGTCGACTCCGCGCTCCGTGCCACGGCGCCGCGCGCCTCGTGCGGCACCGGCTGCAAGGACTCGCAAATCGAGGAGTCGCTGAAGGTGACCATCTTCAGTGACAGCCAGGCGCGCGTGCTCAACCGGGACTGCAACGCGTTCGACGGAGGCGTCCCCGACGGCAGCCCGCCTGCTCCCACGGAGAACGGCTACGACGTGTCCCTGGCGTGTGGTTCGCTGACAGATGTCTTCCTGCCGGGCTCCTGTACGTGTACTCCCGCGACGTGCAAGACGGCGTACAAGGTGCAGGGAGTGCGGAGGGACTGATGGCGAAGCGAGCGGTGGTGTTGATTTCGGGTGGCCTGGATTCCACGACGTGCGTGGCCATGGCGAAGGCGAAGGGCTTCGAGCCGGTGTGTCTCGCCGTGGCGTACGGACAGCGACACGTGGTGGAGCTGGAGCGGGCGCGGGACGTCGCGAGCGCCATGGGCGTGAAGGACTTCCGGGTGGTGAGCATCGACCTGCGGCAGATTGGCGGCTCGGCGCTCACCGCGGACATCGACGTGCCGAAGGACCGGCCGGCCGATGAGATGAGCCACGGCATCCCCGTGACGTACGTGCCCGCGCGCAACGCGCTGTTCCTCTCGTTGGCGCTGGGGCTCGCGGAGGTGGTGGGCTCCACGGACATCTACATCGGCGTCAACGCGGTGGACTACAGCGGCTATCCGGACTGCCGCCCGGAGTTCATCCGCTCGTTCGAGGCGATGGCGAACCTGGCGACGAAGGCGGGCGTCGAGGGCGCGAGCTTCACGGTCCACGCGCCGCTGTCCGGACTCACGAAGGCGGACATCATCCGCGAAGGCACGCGGCTGGGCGTGGACTACGGGATGACGCACTCCTGCTACGACCCCGATGCACAGGGGCTCGCCTGTGGACGCTGTGACAGCTGTCTGTTGCGCAAGAAGGGCTTCGAGGAAGCGGGAGTCCCGGACCCGACGCGCTACACGGTGGGGGCATGAGCATGACGACGCGGCTGGGGTGGGTGGTGGTGCTGGGGCTGTGTGTGAGCGGCACGGCGCTGGCCCAGGACAGTGGCGCGGCGAAGCCCACGAAGGCCAAGGGCGCGAAGGCGGGTGACATCGCGCCGCTCGTGGATGCGACGACGGTGGTGGAGGACCTGGCGCTGGACCTCCGCTACGCGACGGCGGACAACTTCCTGAAGAAGCAGGTGTATCCGGACACGGCGCGCTGCCTGCTGCTGCCGGAGTCCGCGCGCAAGCTGAAGGCGGCGGCGGACGTGCTGCGGCCCAAGGGCTACCGGCTCAAGGTCTACGACTGCTACCGGCCCCGGGCCGTGCAGTGGGAGATGTGGAAGATCATGCCCGTGCCCGGCTACGTGGCGGACCCTCGCAAGGGCTCCAACCACAACCGGGGTGGGGCGGTGGACCTGACGATGGTGACGCTGGAGGGCAAGGAGGTGGAGATGCCCACCGCCTTCGACACCTTCACGCCAGAGGCGCACCACGGCTATGCCGGTGGCAGCGAGGCGTCGCGCAAACACCGCGAGGTGTTGCGAGAGGCGATGGAAGGCGCGGGCTTCTCGCCCAACCGCATGGAGTGGTGGCACTATGACCTGCCGGACGCGAAGTCCCGGCCGGTGCTGGACGTGCCCTTCGCTCCGGTGAAGTAGCGCGAGAGTCCAAGGCCCCGGCTCCATGATGGAACCGTGATGCAGCCGGGCTCCAACTGCGGCACGCTGGGCTGAATCCGAAGGGAAGGCTCCGCCCGGTGTCCGCGTTGGTCCCACGATGAAGACCGCTCTCTTGCGCTCCCTGTGCGGTGTCCTCCTGTGTCTCGCCACGTCGGCGTGGGCACAGGTGGGCACGGTGGCGGGCTCGGTCCTCCAGGCGCGGAGCCAGCAGCCCCTCGTGGGGGTGAAGGTCTCAGCGACGTCCCCCATGCTCCCGGCGCCGCGCACCGTGCTGACGGACGCGAAGGGCCACTACCAGCTCGCCCAGCTCCCGGCGGGTCTCTACGCGCTGCGCTTCGAGAAGGAGTCCTTCCAGACCGTCACGCGCGCGGACGTGAAGGTGGAGTCGGGCCAGACGCTCACCGTGCAGGTGGAGCTTGCGCCCGTGACGTCGTCCCCGCCCTCCGCCGCGACGAATGGCACGGCGTCCCACGCTTTCGCTCCGCTGGCTCCGTTCGCTCCCCCGCTGCGCCTGGAGTCAGATGGTGTCGCGTGGATGGTCGTCCCCCGGGCCGGGGACATTCGTGACCGGGCTCCACCGTGGGCGCTGCCCCAGCTCTCGGTGCTCGGGCCCGACGGTACGAACCAGAGCCTCTTCGCTCCCGGCAGCAAGCCGCTGCGCGACTCGGACACGCGGGGCCACGGCGTCAATCCGACCATCGACACGGAGGAGGAGCGCATCTCCACGTATACGTTCCAGGTGAGCACGGCTTCGTACGCGCTGACACGAGGCTATCTGGAGCGCGACTCCCTGCCGGCGGAGGAGGCCGTGCGGGTGGAGGACTTCGTCAACAGCTTCGAAGTGGGCGAGGACGGCGACGTGGTGGGCCCGTTCGTCATCCACGTGGAGGGCTTCCCGTCACCCAGTCGCAAGGGCTACCACGTGGTGCGAGTGAGCGTGCGCGCACGCGAGTCCTTCACCGACGTGGGCGTGCAACTGGAGTTCGACCGGAAGGCCGTGGCCCGCTACCGCCTGGTGGGGTACGAGAACCAGTCCGCCACGCCGGAGCCGTTCGACGATGACGCGGAGCCAGAGCCCGTGCCGCTGGCGGCGGGCGCGTCCGTCACCGCCATCTACGAGGTGAAGCTGATAGGGCCCGCCATCGCCTTCGGCACCCTGCGCGTCCTCTATGAAGAGGGCGAGAACACCATGTGGCGCCGCGTGCAGAAGCTGCTGCCCTCCAGCGTCCTGCGCTCGTCCTCCGCGCGCGTCGCCGCCTCCACGCGGCTTGTGTACGTGGCCGCCGCCTTCGCGGAGAAGCTGCGCGGCTCCTACTGGACGCGCACGCTCGACTGGCCGCGGCTGCACGCGCTCTGGCAGGACATCGGGGAGCCGCTGGTGAGCCGTCCGGATGTGGTGGAGTTGGGCGCGTTCATCAAGAAGGCGGGCGCGCTGGACCAACGCAAGGACCGCTTCGGCCCCCCAGGCTCCCTGTCCACCATGGACCCCGACACGGGCCCGGGCCCCGGAAGGTAGCCGCGAGCATGCTCCGCAGGCTGCTGCCCATGCTCGTCGCGCTGCTGCTGGGCCTCGTCGGGCTCGGCTGGGGACTGGGCTACCTCCATCGCATCTTCGCCAACGAGCGGGAAGACGCCCGGCTCTCGCTCGACTCGCGGCGCGAGGCGCTGGAGCAGTACGCGCGCGCGTCGCTGACGCAGTCCCTGCACGACAAGCTGGAGGCCGCGAAGCCCGCCCTTGAGGCCGCGGTGGCGGATCCGCTGGCTCCCGACACCGGCCTCTACCTGCGAGAGCGCGGCACGCAGGTGCTGCCCCGCCTCGCGCTCCACGACACCGGTGACGTCTCGCCGGCCCGCGAGCGGTATGCGCGGCTGCGCGCCGGCACGGAGGTGTCGGAGGACCCGGAAGACCCGTGGGCGGAGCGGCTCGTGAGGACGCGGGCGGTGGAGCTGGCGCTCGCGAGGGGAGACCGTCGCGCCTCCACGGTGGCGTTGATGGCGCTCTTGCAGCATCGCTCTCAATACGTGCTCGCCTCCACGCGAGACGTGCCGGGCCTGCTGGTGGTGCTGGAGTCGCTGGCGGAGCGCGGCGACCCGGTGCCGCAGCTCATGCAGGCGCTGGTGCGGGATGGACTGGCGGACGGCAAGGGTGGCCGGCTGGATGGCCTCCAGCGGCTGCTGTTGTCCCGCCGCTCGCGCTTCACTCCGGTGGACTTCCAGTTCCTGCTCGAGCGGGTGGCCGCGCTCTCCACGAAGGTGGGCGCGCCGGTGGACGACTTCGAGTCACGCGCTCGCGAGCTGACGGCCCGTCCGCTGCCCCTGCCGGCGTCCCTCCCGGGCCCGGCCCTGGTGCGCGCCGGCTGGTACCTGGAGCCGCGCGGTGGCAACCAGGTGCGAGGCGTGGCGGTGGATGCGTCGGAGCTGCTGGAGTCGCTCACGCGCGAGATGCGCGAGCGCGGGTTGCTGGACACCGAGGGCAAGGTGCGGCTGCTCGGGGACGCGGCGGTGCTGTCGCTGGACGCGCTGCCGTTGTCGGTGGCCACGCCCGAGTGGGCCCGGGCCCAGGCCGCGCTGGAGAGCCGCTACCGCTTGAAGACGGGCATGGTGGTGCTGTGCGCGGGGCTGGCCTTGGGCATCGCCGCGCTGGCCTTCCTCGCGCAGCACCGCAAGTACCGCTTCCTGGAGCTGAAGAGCGACTTCGTGGCCACGGTGTCGCACGAGCTGCGCACGCCGCTGGCCTCCATCCGCCTGCTCGCGGAGACCCTCGAGTGGCGGCTCGCCGAAGGCACGGACGCCCGGGACTATCCGGCGCGCATCGTTCGCGAGGCGGATGGGCTGGGCTTCCTGGTGGAGAACCTCCTGTCCTTCAACCGCATCGACAAGGGCCGCTGGGTGCCGAGGCTGGAGCCGGTGCGCCTGGACGAGCTGGTGTCGCTGCTGCGCAGGGACCTGGAAGCCTGGTCGAAAATCCCCGTGGAGCTGGAGGCGGAGGTGGGCGAGTTGGAGCTGCGCGCCGACGCCCAGCTCCTGCGCCTGTTGCTCTCCAACCTCGCGCGCAACGCCTGCGCCTACAACACCCGCGTCCCCGTGCGCCTGCGCGTGGAGGCGCTGCCGGGTGGACGCGTGCGCTTCTCCGACAACGGCGTGGGCATTGCTCCGGGAGACTGGGAGCGCGTCTTCGGCGAGTTCGTCCGCCTGCCCGGGCAGGGGCGCGAAGTCCCCGGCAGTGGCCTGGGGCTCGCGCTGTGTCGCCGCATCATGCGCTTGCACTCCGGTACCCTTCGCGTGGTGGCCTCCAGTTCCGAGGGCACCACCTTCGAACTCTCCTTTCCCCCCAACGCGACGCTATGAACCCCACCCAGCCCACCATCCTGCTCGTGGAGGATGACCCGAACCTGCGGCTCGCGCTGCGCGACAGCCTGGAGCATCAGGGAGGCTACGCCGTGGAAGAGGCGGCCTCCGTGCGCGAGGCCCGCGAGCACCTGGCCCGCGGTGCCTTCCAGCTCATCCTCCTGGACGTCATGTTGCCGGATGGCGACGGCTACACGCTGTGCCGGTCGCTGCGCGAGGAAGGTGTCACCTCGCCGGTGCTGATGCTCACCGCTCGCACGCTGGAGGATGACGTCGTGCGCGGCTTCGAGGCGGGCGCGCAGGACTACCTGGGCAAGCCCTACCGCCTGCGCGAGCTGCTGGCCCGGGTGGGCGCGCTGGTGCGCCGCGCGGGTGGCGGTGCTCCGGCGAAGCAGGTGCGCTTCGGCGGCTATCGGATGGACCTGGACCGCCGCAAGCTGGAGACGCCCGAGGGCGCGAACGTGGAGCTGACGCGCACGGAGTTCGACCTGCTGGCCTTCCTGGTGCGCGAGCGTGAGCGCGTGCTGCGCCGCGATGACATCCTCGACGCGGTGTGGGGCCGTGACATCGTCGTGGACCCGCACACCGTGGACAACTTCGTCTCCAGCCTGAAGAAGAAGCTGGGGTGGAACAGCGCCTCGCGCTTCGCCATCCAGACGGTGCGCGGCGTGGGCTACCGCATGGAAATCGAGGCGCCCTGACGCTCAGCGCAGCGGGTTGTTCGCCATCCGCCGCGACAGGCCTTCCAGCGCGGGGTGGTTGGACTCCCGCGTGCGAGCCCGCATCGACTGGATGAGGGCTCCCGTCTCCGGCGCATCCACGCGCATGAGGGCCTGGGTGAGGGCCTGCTGGACGTCTCCGGTGTAGTTCAGCCAGGCGTTGACCAGGGCCTCGGCGGCCACGCGGCGCACGTCACCTTCCTCGGGAGCGGCCTTCGGCTGGGACGTCTTCCACGCCCAGAAGGAGCCGATGTCGCCCAGCGCCACGGCGAGCCGCCGGGCCTCCGAGGGCGCCGGGGTGCGCGCGAGGGCATCCGCCAGCGCCTGGGCGACCACCAGCCTGCGACACTGGCCCATGGCCTCGCGCACCGTCTCTCCGCGGAAGCCCTCCTGGGGGGACAGCGTGATGAGCAGCGCCGCGGCCTCCGGGGACTCCAGCTTCGCCAGGGCCACCGCCGCCGCGCGGCGCGCGGGCCTCCGCGTCTCCGCGCCTTCCAGCAGGGTCTTCCACAGCGGCAGGAGTCGCGCGTCCCGCAGGTCCCCGGTGGCCTCCACCATGCCCACCTGGAGGGCCAGCTTCGCCGAGTCGCGCGCGGGTTGAGTTGCCAGGCCCGCGTCGAAGACCAGTCGCTCCACCATGGGCCACAGCGCCTGCGCACCCAGTTGTCGGAACAGCGGCGCGGCGGCGGCGAGGGTGCCCCGCTTGCGTGAGTCCATCACCTCCACCTGGGGGATGACCGCTTCCAGGCGCGCGAAGGCCTCGGGCGTCTGCTGCCGCGCGCGGGCGACTTCTTCTCGCAGCTCGCCCAGTCCATCCACAGGGGCCGTCTGGGCGGTGGCGGGCGAGGTGAACAACAGCATCAACAGCGCGGCGCCCAGGCCGGCGGACAGTGCGTGACTCATCGGCCGCTCTCCCACCACTTCGTTGAAGGCACTTCTCGCGCGCTGTTCGTCGCGCAATGAACCTCGCCACCTCCCAGGTGGTAGAGGTCCCAGGTGTCCGTCCAGTGCACCCGGATGCCGTGAGGAGCCAGCGCCTCTTCGAGCTGCACCTTGAAGATGTCCTTCCCGTCGATGACGAGCCCGTGCGGGTCCGGCGCGATGACGAGCGAGCGGGACACCGACAGGAGATTCACCGTCCCGGGTTGCAGCGCCGTCGCGCCGTTCGGCGCGTTCTGGAAGAGGAAGGGCACGCGGACAATCTCATCGTCGGTAAGGCCCGTCGCTTCACGCAGGATGAGCAACTGCTCGTCGATTTCGAGCGCCGCCCGCGCGTTGGCGTCCATCACCCCGGCATGGTTCAACAGCTCCGACACCGTCGCTTCCGCGGGCCGGTCATACGGCCAGCGCATGCCTGTGAAGAGCTTCGCTTCGCCATGTCCCTGGGCCTGGGCGTTCTGCAACATGCGCCGCGCCTGGGCCGGGTCCGCCACCAGCGCAATCCAGCCGCGAGGCGTGTCGGCGGGAAGGAAGCTGAGCGTCTCGTCCACGTGGGCCACGGCGAGCCAGGACGTGTCCAGGTACACCGGGGGCTGCACGGCCTGGGCCTCCAGCATCTTCGTGAAGCTGGGGTCCGGCTGGAAGTCGGGCTCCGAGTCGGGACCCCGGCCGCGCAAGAGCCGCCCCAGGGGATACTTCACGCCGTCCTTCTCGTAGGGCGGGATGACCTCCGTGTTGCCCAGGGAGTTGAGCGTCTGGGATTCGGAGGACATGCCCGTCTGGTATTGCTGCACCGCCGCCTGGTTCCTGCCCCGGAGCCAGTAGACGATGCGGCCCGCCTCTCGGAGCGGGGCCTTGGTCGCGCCCCAGTTCACGTTGGCCGAACGGTAGTTGACCTGGATGACGTGCTGGGCGCCGCCACCCTCGAGCCGGGGCATCGACATGTATGCGGGCTCGAAGTAGTCCTGCGCCCACAGGTCCTCCACCGCGAACTCGGAGAAGGCCGTCGGCTCCCCGGACTCGGCGAGGGCCCTGCCCAAATCGCCACGGAAGCGCGACGAGTCCTCGATATCCAACCGCGACACGTAGACGTTCCGCACCGGCGTCAGATGATGGAACAGCACCACCGGCGCGACGCGCAGGCGCACCGTGTCCTGGAACCGCTCCTGCGGCCGGTCCACGTGGTAGATGGACAGCACCACGTCCGCGTACCCGTCCCACTCCGCCGGGTCCCTCGCGATGTCGTTGGCCTCGATGGCGATGTTCACGCCCTCGCGCAGGTTCTTCGCTGACAGGGGCAGGACGTTGGCGATGCGGAACGAGACGAACTCCCCATCGATTTGCTTGAACAGGCGCACCTTGTCGCTCGCGGGCCCCGTCACGGAGATGCTCCCCACCGCGTAGCCCGGCGCGTCCGCCCAGCGCTCGACGCGCAGCCGCGCCAGGTCCAACAGGTCCTCGTCCCCATTCACCTCCGAGTCCCGCGCGTCGTTGCAGGCCGCCAGCGCGTCATCACTCAGGATGGAGGAGGACATGCTGAAGGCGCAGATCTCCTGGTCATCGTCGATGTTGGCCAGGAAGATGGCGCCCCGGTCGGCGGTCCACGCGTCCTCGCCCGCCTCGTCCTCCGCGTCCACCACGCCATCGCGGTTCACATCCGCGAGCAGATTCACATTCGGCTCGAAGGGCGCGGTGAGCCGGTCCGAGTTCTGGCTCGTGTCGTTGCCCGAGTCGAAGGCGGAGCACCCGCTGAACAGCACCAGCGAGAGCAGCACGCCCAGGGGCACGCAGGAGGTGACGCGCTGTTCGGGAGGTAGGCTCATGAAGGTCCGGGTGGATGGATGACCGGTCCGGTGCCGGGGGGGCACCCACCCATCGTTTGCGTTCATACGACATGCATCCTGGCCTCGGGTTCAAGCAACATCGGGTGCGTCCCGGGGCGGCCTTCGCGAGGCAAGTGATGGTTGACATCGCGTCTGCTTCCGTCGAGGCGACCCCGGGGGAGGGCAGGCGAGCGAGGCTGAACGCGCTGTAACTTCGGGCGCCTCCGCGGGTTCAGTTCCCGCCATGCGCCTTGTGTCCCTCTGCTCCCTGGTGGCCCTGCTGCTCTCATGTGCGAGCAGCCCACACCCTGTCCGAAGTGAGGCGCCGCCAGACTTCGGTCCGGGCGCGGAGGTGCACCTGCTTCAGCGGTGGGCCTTCGGTCCGTCGGAGCGTGACCTGGCCGAGGTCCGCGCGCTGGGCGTGCGGGGCTGGGTGGAGGCGCGACTCGCGCGGCGGGACGCGCCGGTGTCACCGGTGCTGGAAGCGAAGCTCCAGGAGCTGCCCACCCTGACGATGTCGATGACCCAGCTCGTCAGTGACTACCCCGGCAAGAAGGAGCGGGAGCAGGCGCTGCTGGATGGCCGGGAGCTGCTGCCACCCGCGCGTATTGGCCTGGAGCTGTCCGCCGCCAAAGTGCTCCGCGCGGTGGAGGGACCGAATCCACTGGAGGAGGTGCTGGTGGACTTCTGGTTCAACCACTTCAACGTGTCCGCGGACAAAGGAGCGGTGCGGTGGATGGTGACGTCATACGAGCGTGACGCCATTCGCCCGCATGTCCTCGGGCGCTTCAGGGACTTGCTGGGGGCGACGGCGCGCCACCCGGCGATGCTCTTCTATCTCGACAACTGGAGGAGCACGCGCGACGGGATGCCGAGGCCCGCACGGCGAATGGCGAAGCGCGACGTGGCGCCGACGATGGAGGAGGACGGCGACGACGAGGACCCCACTGCGTCTGAGCCGAGGCCGGGCCTCAATGAGAACTACGCGCGGGAGCTGCTGGAGCTGCACACGCTCGGCGTGGACGGAGGCTATTCGCAGCAGGACGTGCGGGAGGTGGCGCGCAGCTTCACGGGCTGGAGCATCCGCCGTCCTCGTCGAGAGCCGGAGTTCTTCTTCCGACGACGCGCGCATGACACGGAGGCCAAGCAGGTCCTCGGACAGGTCATCCCCGCGCGCGGTGGCGAGGCGGATGGAGAGAAGGTGCTGGACCTGCTCGCGCGTCACCCGGCGACCGCGCGGCACCTCGCGACGAAGCTGGCGCGGCGTTTCGTCTCGGACACGCCGCCGCCCGCGTTGGTGGACCGGTTGGCGAAGGTGTTCCTCGACTCGGACGGGGACTTGCCCACGGTGTATCGCGCGCTCATCGACTCGCCGGAGTTCTGGGCTCCCGAGGCACGAGGGGCGAAGGTGAAGACGCCGTTCGAGTTCGTGGTGTCCGCGCTGCGTGCGACGAGGGCGCAAGTGGAGGTGCGTCCCCGGCTGGTGCAGGCGCTGGCGAGGATGGGTGAGCCGCTCTACCGCGCGCCCGCGCCCACGGGCTTTCCGGAAGGGGCGGCGCCGTGGGTGAACAGTGGCGCGCTGGTGGCTCGGCTCAACTTCAGTCTGGATCTGGTGTCGGGGCGGCTTCCCGGAGCGCGTGTGACACTTTCGTCACTCGCCACGCCAGCGACACCCACGGCGGAGGCCTGGGTGGACACATTGGGGCACACGCTGTTGGGGACAGCGCCCTCGGCGGAGACACGGGCCACGGTGCTCGCGGCGCTGTCTCGTCGCACCGAGGCCGCCAGCGCTGAAGGAGAACCAGGCCCCGTCGACGTGCAGCTCATCGCGGGGTTGCTGCTTGGCTCACCCGAGTTTCAACGGCAATAGCGTTGCGCTCGTCAGGCATCTGGCACTGACTTGCTAGATTTGCCTGTATTGCCGTAATTTTCGGCAGGGGCCTGGGTGTCACATGGATTGCCCGGTCCAAATCGAGTCAGGAGCTTCCTTGTGAAGATGTTTCATCCGAGACGGTGCGCCGGAAGTACATCCATCGAGTCGCATGCGGGGTGCCTGGATTCACGCGCTACCTTGCGTGTCGCGGTGATGTCCATCGTGGTGGGGCTGATGGGTTGTCAGGTCGGAGGGAGCGACGAAGAGGTCGCGAGCCTCGAGGAGGCAACCTCCACCGAGGTCCTGCTGGAGCGACACCCGAGAGACCTTCCGGTGGCCAGTGGCTATGTGGATGCACGAGGCGTCGAGCACCACCTGAGCGCCAATGCCCCCACCGGTCGCACCGTGAGGGCGCAGGTGGACTACCCGGGCTGTGAGTTCGACTACGCCGATACCTCCAGGCCGTCCTACCGTGGCTACACCGTCACGGGGAGCAACGGCGTTCGCAGCGTCCGCGTATCATGGTTGCAGCCTGTCCCGGCCGACATCGCGCTGCTGCCGGGTGCGAGTGGCTCCTATGCGCGGACCCGGCTCACCCAGGCCCCGGGATGCGGGACGAACAGTGCGTACACGACGGCTCCGCTGAGCGTCACTTTTCTCGACAGCTACACGGATACCCTCACGGGTCTGGTCGTCAATCGATACGAGGTCTCACACACCTTCCAGGTCAGTGATGTCGACTTCGAGCAATACGCCGGACTCTCATCCACGTTCCGGCTCATGACCGACTGTGGAAGCCTGGGCGCCGTCTTTCCCCAGACGCAAGCAGATGTCTTCTCTCCCCAGTCCTTGCTGGCCGCGGGGGATGATACTTCGCTGGCGGTGCGAAACGACGCCAGTATCTGGGGCGCGGGCTACAGCGGACATGGCAGCCTGGGGAACGACTTCCCTCCGGACCACTCCGCGCAGAATCCGCTGCGAGTATCGGTGTTGAGTTGCATGAAGGCGGTGTCGTCCTCGTATCTGAGCGTGATGGGGCTGCGCTCCGACGGCACGGTCTGGGGATGGGGCAACAACTTCTTTGGCCAGCTCGGCATCGGAACCGAATCCTCTGCCCACTACACTCCCACGCAGGTGCAGAACCTCACCAATGTCCGAATGGTTTCGGCAGGCCCCTTTCATTCCCTTGCGCTGCGCTGGGATGGAACCATCTGGGCTTGGGGGGCGGGTTACTATGGGAAGCTTGGGACTGGAACGGACGACTCCACCAGTGTCCCTGTCCAGGCGACGACCCCCACGGGAATCATCTCGGTGTCGGCGGGAAGCAGGTTCAGCATGGCCTTGAGGTCCGATGGCACCGTCTGGACCTGGGGAATCGATGGCACGACGCCGCAGAACAATCTCCCCGTGCAGAAGCCGGGGCTGAGCGGTGTCAGCTCCATTTCAGCCGGGAATGCTCACTCGCTCGCACTCAAGTCCGATGGCACGCTCTGGGCCTGGGGGAATAACAGCAACGGTGAACTCGGTGATGGCACGACGACCCTCCGGAATACACCCACCATGATTCCAGGCCTCGTCGACATCGTCGCCATGTCAGCGGGATCGCGTCATTCGCTCGCGCTCAAGGCGGATGGCACGGTCTGGGCCTGGGGGTTGAACGACAAGGGGCAGTTGGGGGATGGCACGGTCGTCACGCGGCTCTCACCGGTGCTGGTGGGCGGATTCGAGCGAGGGGTGGCGGTGAAGGCGGGCTTCGACCATTCCCTGGCCATGCGTGCCGATGGTGTTGTCTTCGCCTGGGGCGACAACACGGGTGGACAGGCCGGCAACGGAACGGAGGGCAACCACCACCTCACCCCGATTCTCTCGTCCTTGCGTTGATGGATGCGTGAATCAGCGCGCCTCCCACCCAGCCACCTGACCCGAGGTGGCTGGGACCTCGAGGGATGGCGCTCGTCTGGACCGACCCAGGGGGCGAGTTCCTCGTGAAAGAGGATAGACTTCCAGCCATGGACAGAGTCGCCCTCTTCTTCTGGCTGTGGGTGCTGTTCCTCGCGGTCAACGTGATGTGGGCGCTGGCGCAGGCGGTGGTGGCGAGTGCCTTCGGGGCTCGACCGCTCGCGGTGCGGATTGGTTATGGGCCCCAGTTGGTGGCGTGGCGCATGGCCGGTATTGGCTGGAGCCTGCATCCCATCACCCTGGGCAGCTCCGCGTCGTTCGTGCCGGAGCAAGACGACGCTTCTCCCGAGCCGCCGCTCAAGAGTCGGCTGCTCAAGCTGCCTCCGCCGCTGCACGCCCTGGCCCTGGCCGTCCCCTGGTACGTGCAGATTGGCGTCGCCATGGCGTGCCTGGGCCCCGCGGAGGGCTTCCATCAGTTCACCGAGGGCTTCCCCGCCGTGTTCAACGTCGCCGCGCTGCCGGGCCGCGTGGAGCGCTTCGTCGGGTTGCTGCGAGAGGGCGAACTGGTGCGCGCGTGGGGCATCATGAGCGCCCGGATGGCGGCCCTCAACCTGCTCCCCATTCCCTCGCTGGCGGGGGGCTACTTGATGCTCCTGCCCTGGCGCGACAAGTCCCCGACGTGGGTGCGCCCGGTCGCCGCCGTGTTGCTCGCCGTCTCGCTGGTGTGGGCCGCGTGGGTGGCGTCGCTCTTCGTCCGGGCGATTCTCTGAAGACCCCATCGCACTGGGTCCTCAGGGTGGGTCTGGAGGAAGGGAAGTGGGGGCCCTGACCTCGGGGCCGGGGATTCGGCACGGGCGCTCGTAACTTCCGCCTGGGCCCGGTGTTGTGTCCCTTGAACGGCCCCGCGGAATGGCCAGGGCCTCCTTTCACTCGCCGGAGCCACGCAAGCCCATGAGTCCGCTGCTGTCTCGACGCCTCCTGCTGCGCGCCCTGGGGCTCTCGGGCGTGGGGCTGGCTTTCGCTCCAACGCTGTCGGGCCGCGCGCTGGCCGCCCCGTCCTCGCGGCGCACCCTGGTGACGGTGTTCCTGCGAGGCGGCGTGGATGGACTCTCCCTGGTGCCGCCCGTGGATGACGCGGCCTATCACCGCGCGCGTCCCACGCTGGCGCTGCGCAGGACGGGAGAGGGTGCCGCGCTGGCGCTGTCGGGGCCCTTCGGATTGCATCCCCGGCTGGAGCCCTTGCTGCCCCTGTGGAACGAGGGCCACCTGGCGGTGCTGCACGGGGTGGGCCTGCCCACGCCGGTGCGCTCGCACTTCGACGCGCAGGACTTCGTCGAGTCGGGGACGCCGGGCCGCAAGTCGACGCCCGATGGTTGGCTCAACCGCGCCCTCGGTGTCGAGGAGTCCGCCGCGCCGCTGCGAGCCGTGGCCCTGCAAGCCACGTTGCCCCGCGCGTTGTTCGGTGACGCGGGCGCGCTGGCGATGGGACGGCTGGAGGAGTTCCGCCTCCGCGTGGGCAAGCGAGGCGCCGAGGCGACGCGCGGCTTCGCGGCGCTCTACGCGGGCGCGGTGGACGAAGCGTTGCGCACCACGGGCCAGGGCGCCTTCGACGCGCTCTCCCAACTGGATGCGGAGCACCTGTCGCTACTGCCGCCGACGTCGGGCGTGGAGTATCCGCGCGGCCCGCTGGGCCAGCGACTGGGGGACATCGCGCGGCTCATCCGAGGCGACGTGGGCTTAGAGGTCGCCGCGACGGAGATGGGCGGCTGGGACACGCACGCGGCGCAGGGCGCGGCCACGGGCACCTTCGCCAACCGGTGCGCGGAGCTGGCGGGCGCGCTGTCCGCCTTCGCGCGGGACGTGGGGCCGCTGCTGGAGCGGGTGACAGTAGTCGTGCTGACGGAGTTCGGCCGCACGGTGCGGGAGAACGGCAGCCGGGGGACGGACCACGGCGTGGGCAGCGCGATGCTGGTGCTCGGTGGCGGCGTGAAGGGTGGCCAGGTCCACGGCCGCTTCGAGTCGCTCACCCCGGACCGGCTCCAGGACGGGCGGGACGTGCCCGCGTGGACGGACGTGCGCGCGCCGCTGGCCGAGGTGCTGCGCGCCTGCCGCCCTGGCGTGGACCTGACCCGGGTGTTCCCCGGCTACACGCCCGGCGCGCCGCTGGGACTCTTCGCGTAGCGCGGCTCGAGTTCGTGCAGACTGGAGGGGCCCATGGTCCGGCCTCGTCGCGTGCTCGTCATCCTCGTCTCCATCTTCGCGGTCGCCTACCTCGCCCTGTGCCTGGCGGCCTTCGTGCTCCAGCGCCCGTTGATATACCCGGCGCCCAAGGCCCCCATCCCGCTGCCGGCCGAGCTCGGCTTCCGGCACCTGCCACTGCCAGGAGACACGTTCGTGGACGTGCTCCATCTCCCCGCGCCGCCCGGCGCCCCGACGGTGGTGCACTTCCATGGCAATGGAGAGCAGTTGTTGGGTCAGCTCGACCTGGGCACGGTGCTGAACCAGAACGGGCTGGGCTTCCTGGCCGTCGAGTACCCGGGATATGGCGCGTCGCCCGGACAGCCCACGGAGCAGGGCATCTACGCGGCGGCGGAGGCGGCGCTGGCGATGCTGCGAGCGCGGGGCGTGACGCCGGAGCACACCGTGCTCAGTGGCCGCAGCCTCGGCACGGGCGTGGCGGTGGAGATGGCGCGCCGGGGACACGGCTCGCGCATCATGCTGGTGTCGCCCTACACGTCCCTCACGGAGATGGCGGCGCAGCTCTTTCCCTTCCTCCCCGCGTCCCTGCTGGTGAGGGACCGCTTCGACTCCACGTCGAAGGCGCCGGACATCACC
This sequence comes from Myxococcus sp. CA051A, assembly GCF_013336705.1. Taxonomy (NCBI): domain Bacteria; kingdom Pseudomonadati; phylum Myxococcota; class Myxococcia; order Myxococcales; family Myxococcaceae; genus Myxococcus; species Myxococcus sp. CA051A. The sequence goes on from NZ_JABUMS010000015.1 coordinate 97,211, forward strand.
TTGCCGGTGCTCATCATCCACGGAGAGCAGGACACGCTCATCCCGGTGGAGATGGGGCGCAGGCTGGGCGCGCGCTTTCCCAGCGCCACCGTGGAGACGGTGCCCGGGGCGGGCCACAACGACGTGTTGGAGAAGTCAGGCCCCGACCTCGTGCGGCGCATGGCCGTGTTCGCCCTGGGCGGAACCTGAGCAACGCCCCGAGGCGCGTGAGTCCACCGCGCCCCGAGGTGTTTCGTCAGTGGACCTGTGAAGGGGACTCGGTGTCGACGGACACTTCGCGCATCAGCTCCGCGGTCTCCTCCGCCTTGAGCTGCTTCACCAGGTCCGCCTGCGCCACCATGCCGCAGACGGTGCCGTCGTCGTCGAGCACCACCATGCGGCGGACCTGGTTCTGCTCCATCAACTCCAGGCAGTCCTCCAGGCTGGTGTCTCGATACACCGTCGCCGCGGGCATGCTCATCGCATCGCTCACGTTGAGCATGTAGGGGTCCTTCCCCTTCGCGATGATGCGACAGGTGATGTCGCGGTCGGTGATGACGCCGATGGGCTTGTTGTCCACGTCGATGACCGGCAGGGCTCCGCAGTCACACTCCACCATCCACCGCGCGGCCTGCTCGATGCCGGTGTCGGGCAGGCAGGTGACGGGGTTCTCGGACATGACTTCTTCGACGTTCATGGGGCCTCCCGGGGCGAGTGTCTCTCCGCCTCAAGGTGGGCCTCTCCCCGGAAGGCGACAGCGTGAGACCCGGGTGTTCGCCGTTCGGTCGGCCCGGGATGCGGGGGCGCGGTTCGAGGACCGGACAGCGGTGGGGCAAGGGTCCGAGCCGATGAAGGGCCCCGGACCCCTTGGCCCTCAGTCGCGCGGAAGCCGCTGCTCGTATTCGGCTTCCAGGCGGGCGTGCGTGGACCAGAAGCCTCGGGGCGCACGGCCGGAGAGCTGGTCGTCGAGGATGCCCAGGTGGGTGTCCCAACCGCTGGCGACACTGACCCGGTCCGCGCGCGTGGTGAGCCGTCGGTGCGTCAGGACGAGCAGCACCTCGGTGCCGCGCTCGCTCAGTTCGAACGACACCTCGGAGGGTGCGCCCGTCTGCTCGGCCCAGGTGTAGCTCAGCGCGTGGGGTGGCTCGTAGCGGGTGACGTGGCCGAGGTGCCGATGGCCGTCGCGCATGACCTCGTAGCGCTTCGGCAGGGGCTCATGGGAGAGCGTGGAGTGGAGGAAGTGCAGCTCGACGCGGCCTCCCACGCGCGGCTCCAGCTCTCCGGCGGCCAGCCACTTGCCGCGCTTCTCCGAGTCGGTGAGGAACGCCCACACGCGCTCGATGGGCCCGGGCAGCACGCGCTCGATGCGCACCGTCTGGGGCTCCGTGACGATTCCGTACTCAGCCATGGCGGGGCTCCAGCGCATCGGGCGCGGCGAGCGCGCGCGTCAGGGCGGTGAGCATGGCGGCCCAGCCCGCCTGGGTCCGGTCGGCGTACTCAGCCCACTTGGACGACATGACGTGGGTCAGCGTCAGCTCGCAGCCGGTGCCCTGGGGACGAAACTCCAGGCTCACCCGGCTGATGTCCTCCTCCGCCAGGTTGTCCTCCCGGATGGCCCAGGTGAAGACGAGACGGTGGGGGCGGTCGACCTCCAGGTACGTACCGATGTGGTCGATGTCCATATCCCGGCGGCGCACGAGGAAGGAGAACGTGCCGCCCACGCGGGCATCGAGGTGGAGGTGGACGACCTGTTCGTCACGCACGCGCGGGCCGAACATCCACTGGCCCAGGAGCTTCGCGTCGACCCAGGCGTCGAAGACGCGCTCGACGGGTACGTCGAAGTGGCGCACGAGCTGGACCTGGATGGGGGCGTGGGGACTCACCGGGAGCGTCCTTTCTTGCGGGGGGAGGAAGGGGGCGTGGGCGCGTCCTCTCGGAGGAGGGCCTCCAGGACGTCGAGGCGCTCGCTCCAGAAACGCTCGTAGTACTGGAGCCAGTCCTTCACCTCCGAGAGCGGCTTCGCGTCCAGTCGGCAGACGTGCGTGCGGCCCTTCACCTCGCGGCGCACCAGCCCCGCGCGCTCCAGCACCTTGATGTGTTTGGACGCCGCGGCCAGGGACATCCGGAAGGGAGCCGCCAGCTCTCCGACGCTGCGCTCATGTACGGACAGGTTGCGCAGCATCGCCCGGCGCGTCGGGTCCGACAGCGCGTGGAAGGTGTTGTCGAGCTGGGCGAGACGTTGTTCAACCATGAGGTTGAATATAAGTCCGTGCGTGGGACTGTCAACCGACGAAGCCCGTGCCGCCGTGGGCCGGGGAGGCTGGTACGCTCGCCCGCGCCTTTCGTTTCCGGGAGAAGACCTCATGTCCGATGCCTCCCCGCCCGTCATCGGCATCATCGGTGGCAGCGGCCTGTACCAGATTGACGGTTTGAAGGACGTCGCCTGGAAGAAGATGTCCTCTGCCTTTGGCGAGCCCTCCGACGAGTTGTGCTTCGGCACCCTGGAGGGACAGCGCGTGGTCTTCCTGCCGCGCCATGGCCGGGGCCACCGCATCGCCCCGAGCGACATCAACTTCCGGGCGAACGTGGACGCGCTCAAGCGCAGCGGGGTGACGGACCTGCTCTCGCTGTCCGCGGTGGGCAGCCTTCGCGAGGACCTGCCGCCGGGCGTCTTCGTGGTGGTGGACCAGTTCATCGACCGGACCTTCGCGCGGGAGAAGAGCTTCTTCGGCACGGGGCTCGTCGCGCACGTGTCCATGGCGAAGCCGGTGTGTTCGCGGCTGGGGGACGCGGTGATGGCCGCCTGCGAGAACCTGGGCGTGGCCGCGCGGCGGGGCGGCACCTATCTGGCGATGGAGGGACCGCAGTTCTCCTCGCTCGCGGAGAGCCGCCTGTACCGGACGTGGGGCTGTGACGTCATCGGCATGACGAACATGCCGGAGGCGAAGCTCGCCCGGGAGGCGGAGCTTTGTTACGCGACCGTCGCGATGGTGACGGACTTCGACTGCTGGCATCCGGACCATGACGCCGTCACCGTGGACCAGGTGGTCTCCGTGCTCCTGGGCAACGCGGGCAAGGCGCGCGGACTGGTGAAGCAGGTGACGCCGCTGCTCGGTGGACACGAGGGGCCCTGTCGCCAGGGTTGTCAGCGCGCCCTGGACCACGCGGTCATCACCGCGCCCGAGGCTCGGGATGCCGCGCTCGCGCAAAAGCTGTCCGCCGTGGCCGGCCGGGTGTTGAACCGATGAAGGTCCAGGGCAGTCCCATGCGCACCATCTGGTTGGAGCCTGACGGGCAGGCGGTGGGCATCATCGACCAGACACGCCTTCCCCACGCCTTCGTCACCGCGCGGCTGGGCACGCTGGAGGAGGCCGCGCACGCCATCCGTGCGATGCGTGTGCGAGGCGCTCCGCTCATCGGCGCCACCGCCGCGTATGGCGTCTGGCTCGCGCTGCGCGAGGACGCTTCGGATGCGGCGCTGGCGCGGGCCCGCGAGGTCCTGGGCGCGACGCGTCCCACCGCCGTCAATCTGCACTGGGCGCTGGAGCAGATGCGCCAGTTGCTGGAGCCGCTGCCCGTCTCGGAGCGTCCGTCCGCCGCGAAGCAGCGCGCGGCCGAGTTGTGCGACGAGGACGTGGCCATCAACCGCGCCATGGGTGGGCACGGTCTGAAGTTGCTGGAGGCCGCCTGGGAGCGGAAGGGACGCCAGGGGCGGCTGGAGGTGCTCACCCACTGCAACGCGGGGTGGCTGGCGACGGTGGACTGGGGCACGGCGCTGTCACCCATCTACCTGGCGCACGACGCGGGCCTGCCCGTGCATGTCTGGGTGGATGAGACGCGTCCGCGAAACCAGGGCGCGGGGCTGACGGCCTGGGAGCTGGGACAGCACGGTGTCCCGCACACCGTCATCGCCGACAACGTGGGAGGCCACCTGATGCAGCATGGACAGGTGGACTTGTGTCTGGTGGGCACGGACCGCACCACGGCGCACGGAGACGTGGCGAACAAGATTGGCACCTACCTGAAGGCGCTCGCGGCGAAGGACAACGGCGTGCCCTTCTACGTGGCGCTGCCTTCGCCCACCATCGACTGGAGCCTGCGAGACGGGGTGCGGGAGATTCCGATTGAGCAGCGCGACGGCACCGAACTGAGCGATGTCACCGGGCGACTGGCCTCGGGTGAGGTGGCCACGGTGCGGGTGACGCCGGAGGGCAGTGCTTCCGCCAACTACGCCTTCGACGTGACACCGGCGCGGCTGGTGACGGCGCTCATCACCGAGCGAGGCGTGTGCCCCGCCACCGAGGAGGGCCTGCGCTCGCTCTTCCCGGAGCGGGCGGGGAGGGCTTCGTGAGCAGCCGGGATGACCGCGCCTCGCGCGAGGCGATGATTGCCACCTGCCGGAAGATGAACGCGGCCGGGCTCAACCAGGGGACGTCCGGCAACCTGAGCCTGCGCGTGGCGGAGGGCTTCCTGCTGACGCCCACCGGCATGGACTACGACGTGCTGGAGCCGGAGGACATCGTCCTCATGCGCCTGGACGGGAGCCATGAGGGGCGCCGTCTTCCGTCGTCGGAGTGGCAGCTGCACCGGGACATCCTGGTGGCGCGCCCGGAGGTGGGCGCGGTGCTGCATGCGCACTCCATGTTCTGCACCACGCTGGCCTGTCTGCGCCGGGGCATCCCCGCCTTCCACTACATGGTGTCCGCGGCGGGTGGCGTGGACGTGCGGTGCGCGGCCTATGCGACGTTCGGCACGGAGGAGCTGGCGCGCCGCGTGTTGGAGGCGCTGGAGGGACGCAAGGCGTGCCTGATGGCGAACCACGGCATGCTCGCGCTGGGCGCGGGCCTGGCCCAGGCCTTCAAGCTGGCGGTGGAGGTGGAGACGCTCGCGGCCATGTACTGGCGGGCGCTCCAGGTGGGCGAGCCGGTGCTCCTCGACGATGAGGAGATGGCGCGCGTGCTGGAGAAGTTCAAGACGTACGGGCAGCAGTCGCCACCCGGAGGTCGCTGAAGGCGCGCCTACGCCGCGCGCAGCGTGAGCACCGTCACCTCGGGAGGGACGCCCAGACGGAAGGGCAGCCAGTGGCCGGTGCCTCCGGACACGTAGAGCTGGTGGTCCCCGCGCCGATAGCGGCCGAGCATGTACTGGAATGCGAACCAGAACGCGGGCACGCCGAAGAACGCCACCTGCCCGCCGTGGGTGTGGCCGGCGAGCGTGAGCCGGGCGCCGCGTTCGGCGGCGTGGTTGAAGAAGTCGGGATGGTGGGACAGGCAGAGGACGACTTCGTCCGGGGCGGTGTCCTGGAAGGCCTTCTCCGCGGACTGGCGCATGCGCTCGGCCTTCACGCGGTGGCTGCGGCCGGACATGGGGTAGTCCACGCCGACGATGCGCACGCGTTGGCCGCCGTGCTCGATGACGTGGGAGGAGTCCACCAGCAGTCGCACCGGGCCGCCGCGCTCCTGGGATTGGGCGTAGGCGCCGAGGACCTCGTCCAGGCCGCGCCAGTGCTCGTGGTTGCCGAGCACCGCCAGCATGCCGTGGCGGGCGCGGCAGGACTCCAGCGCGGCCATGGTGCCGTCGAGCTGGTCCAGGTCGTCGATGAGGTCACCCGTCATCACCTGGAGGTCGACCTTGGCCTCGTTCATCGCGGCCACCGTCTCGCGCAGGTAGTGGGTGTCGATGAAAGTGCCGACGTGGACGTCGGTGATTTGCCCGATGCGAAACCCGTCCAGCGCGGCGGGCAGGCCGGGCAGGCGCACCTCCACCGACTTCAGCGTGAAGCCCGTGGCGCCGCCCGCCAGGCCCACCGTACTCGTCCCCGCCGCGAGCAACGGCACCGCGCGCCCCGCGTTCGTCAGCAGGCTGCGCCGGCTCATCCCACCCAGGGCAGGGGGTGGAGTGATGGGGGCAATCGCGTCGGAAGCGAGCGGGGCGGAGGGCACAAGCTCCGGGCTCTTCCTGTCCACCCACTTGCGCAGCAGGGCGATGGGCGTCCCGGCGAGCACGACGATGATGGCGGAGATGGACCACCCGACGGCGAGGATGCGCAGCGCGGCGGGCAGCTCCACGTGGGGGCCCGCCAGCAGGGGGAACAGCCACACGGCCAGGGAGCCCACCGAGCCACTCAGCAGCACCCACCGCCGCCATCCACGCAACAGGTCGGGCCAGAGCGCGCGCAGCACGGCCCATGCGCCCACATAGACCAAGAGGAGAAGCAACGGCCTGACCATCCACACACTCCCACGCGCTGAAGAGCGGGAGTCATAGCGGCGACCCGCCTGCCTCGCCGCACGAAGTGGCTCAATGTAGGAGAGGACGGGGCCTCGTGCGAGCCGGGCTCGGCCGGGAGCAGGGGAGCGCCGGGCCGCCCTCCCTACGCGCAGGCCGGGTGTGGCATTCCCGCGAGGAGCGAATCAGCGGTGGGTGCCGGGGCTGGCCATGCGCAGGTGCGCGTGCAGCGTCTCCGTGCGCAGGTAGAGGAACTGGGCGTCGCCGAAACCCAGCGCGTCGCCATCCGTGAGCAGGACCTCCTGCTCCGCGGTGAGCGACGAGGCGTTGACCCACGTTCCGTTCATCGAGCCCACGTCCTTCACCGAGCAGTCGCCCCGTGACTCGTGCCACTTCAGCGTGGCGTGGTGCTTGGAGACGGATGGGTCCGGGACGAGCAGCGTGCAGCCCTCCATCCTCCCCACGGTGAGTTCGTGGCCATCCATGGCGGGACGCAGGAAGTGGACCTCCAGCGCGTCGAAGCCCCGGAGCATGACGAAGAGGCGGTCCACCAGTCGGCTGCGATGGGCCATGCCCACGGTGCGCGCCTCACCCAGCCGCATCGCCACCTGCTGGAAGACAGGCTCGGGTGGTTGTTGGACGAGGACCACGGGCCCGGAAGCGTCGAGGAAGGCTTCCAGGGTTGCCAGGGCGAACGGGCGAAGTTGCTTCACGGACGGCATGGTGGCCGCAACTTAACCTGGAGGACGCGCTGGACGCTCGCGCCCTCCGCGCGCTCCAGGCTCCCGTCCACCAGACAACGCTCCCGTGCGAGGGCGCCGGAGCCCGCGCGACCAGGATGAGCGGAAGCTTTCACGACGGGCGTTCTCGCACCCAATCCATGCGCAGTGATTGCGGCGGGCTGTAATCCCAGACTCGGGAATGGGCTGAAAACATTTCAGATAGCGGCAATCAACGATAGAGGAGGAAATACAAACATTGCATATGGGCAGTGGGGCTCAGGTCGGTGAGCTCCATCACCAGGAGAACCCATATGAAAGCGCTGTCATTCATCGTGGTCGCGGGGCTCGCCGTTGGAATGCTCACGGGCTGTGGTCCCGAGACGTCTTCGCCCGAGGCCGTCTCCGGAGAGCTGGGCCCACGTTATGAGGCGACGCGCGCCGATGGCACGCCCGTGACGGTGCGGGATGCCTCGGGAGAGAACAACCTGAGCGCGCAGTCCATCGAGGGAGAGCGCACCCTCACCCAGGCGGCGTGCTGGGTGACGCTCCAGTGGTGTAGCGAGCCGGGCACCGGCGACATCGTCTGCACCCAGAACGGCGGCTGCACCACCGCGCAGTTCATCGCGGCGTGCATCTCGCTGGCTGAAGATATCTGCGGAATCTGAAACATCCGTGGATAGACAGCGTCAGTCCGTAAATCGGGCTGACGCTGTTCCGCTGCTTGCCTGATTCCTCTCACTTTCCGTGGGGCCTGACATGGTTCCAGGGAGGCGTGGGTGTGCGACATTGGGCAGCCGAGCGCGGGGCCCACGCACGCGGGGCATGCCAGGGTTGTGCGTGGTGCGGTGCGTCGTGAGACAAGGCTTTGCTCGGGTGACGTCTCCGGTTACATCCTCGTGACACAAACATCTGTGTTCGCACGAGGAGTCCTCGGACCATGTGGGAGCGAATGAAGAAGCGCGGCGCGTGGGTGCTGGCGTTGTCGTTGCTGGCGATGACCGCGTGTTCGGATTCGGAGGATGACGCGCCGCCGGACGCCGGGCAGGAGCAGCCCGACGGTGGCGGCACGCCCGACGCGGGGGACTCTGGGACGCAGCTGCCGGCGTTGGAGGTGCCTGAGGGCTGCAACCCGCTGGCGTCGGAGCACGACTGTCTGTTGCCGTACCCGTCGAACTACTTCCTGCAGGAGGACGCGGCGCTGCCGTCGGGTCACCGCGTGAAGTTGACCACGGCGGCGAAGCTGAAGATGAAGGACGGGACGCCCTTCGACTTCACGGACCTGCATCCGGCGGATGGCTATTCGCATGGGACGCAGATGCTCGCGCTGTTCCCGGGAGGCGTGGACGCGACGAACCTGCCGCCGGTGACGCAGCCCACGGCGGCGACCACGGGCGCCACGGTGGTGCTGGATGCGGAAGCGGGCACGGGGGTGCTGCACTTCGCGGAGCTGGACCCGCGCGCGCCGGATGATGCGCACCGGGCACTGCTGGTGCGGCCAGCGGTGCGGCTGCGCGGTGGCGCGCGCTACATCGTCGCGTTGCGCGGGCTGAAGGCGAAGGACGGGACGGCCGTGCCCGTGCCGGAGGGCTTCCGTCGCATCCGGGATGGGCAGACGGCGGGAGACCCGCTGCTGGCGCCCCTGGCCGCGCGGTACGAGGCGGACATCTTCCCGGCGCTGGAGGCCGCGGGTGTGGCGCGCTCGGAGTTGCAGCTCGCGTGGGACTTCACCACGGAGACGGAGGAGAACGTCACCCGGGACATGATGGACGTGCGGCGGCTCGCGATGGAGGCGCTGGAGGCCACGCCGCCTGTCGTGACTGTGACGGAGGTGAAGGACGAGGTGGACGCGAACATCTTCCGCCGCATCAAGGGGACGCTGCGGGTGCCGCTCTTCACGGAGACGGCGCAGGCGGGGGCGCTGCTGGCGCGTGACGCGCAGGGCCGGGTGAAGCGCAATGGCGAGGCGGAGGTGCCCTTCACGCTCCAGATTCCGCGGAGTGTCTGGGGCCAGGCGGTGGCGCCGGTGCGCTTCCTCCAGTTCGGGCACGGCTTCTTCGGCAGCCAGGGCGAGTCGGACGGCTCGTTCGTCCGGCCCTTCGTGCAGGCGACGAAGATGGTGGTGATGACGGTGGACTGGTGGGGCATGTCGCAGGCGGACGCGCCGGGGGTGATTGGCGCCATGTCGCAGCAGCCCGCGCAGACGCTGCGTTTCACGGACCGGGTGCACCAGGGCATGGTGAACCAGATGGCCGTCACCTACGCGGCGCGGACCACGTTGAAGGACCTGGCGGAGCTCAAGGACAACGGGGTGCTCGTGTATGACCCGGACCAGACGTACTTCTACGGCATCAGCCAGGGGCACATCCTGGGTGGGACGTACGTGGCGCTGTCGCCTCACATCTCGCGCGCCGTGTTCAGCGTGGGTGGGGCGGACTTCTCGCTGATGATGTTCCGGGCGAAGCCGTTCGCGATGTTCCTCCAGGCGATTGCGGCGGCGGTGCCGGACGCGTTGGACCAGCAGAAGTTCGCGGCGCTGACGCAGACGAGCTTCGACCGCATCGACCCGATTACCTATGCGCCGCACGTGGTGACGACGCTGTACACCGGTGGACCGGCGTCGCGTCGGGTGTTGGTGCAGTACGGGCTGGGGGATGCGCAGGTGCCCAACGTGGCCACGGAGCTGCACGCGCGGGCGATGGGGCTGACGCAGCAGTTGCCGGCGGCGTGGCGGGTGCCGGAGCTGCCGGTGTTCGAAGGTGCCATCGACAGCGCGGCGCTGGTGCAGTTCGACTTCGGGCTGCCCACGCCGCTGCCGGGCACGGTGGCGGACCTGCCGGCGCAGGACAATCCGGTGCATGAGGGCGTGCGGCGCAACGTGAAGGGCCGCGAGCAGGTGGACCTCTTCCTGCGGCCGGACGGCAAGGTGGAGACCACCTGCGGCGGCGTCTGCCTCGGCGCCAACTGACATCACTCGCATCCTGCACGGTCCGCGCTCATCGCCTGACGCGGACCGTGCTTTCAGCTTCGAGACCGCCCGTTCAAATCACCCTGTGGCGCTCTTGAGCAGGTGGTCGCCGTAGTCCTCGCGCAGCTTCGTCTTGAGGAACTTGCCGGTGGACGTGCGGGGAATCTGGGCGATGAAGAGGTAGTCGTCCGGCAGCCAGAATTTGGCGAACTGCTTCGCCAGGTGCTCGGCCAGCTCCTCTTTCGTCGCCGACTGTCCCGGCTTGAGCACCACCGCCGCCAGCGGGCGCTCGTCCCAGCGGGTGTGCCGCGCGGCGAACACCGCCGCCTCCAGCACCGCCGGGTGGCTCATCAGCGCGTTCTCCAGCGCCACCGACGAAATCCACTCGCCGCCCGACTTGATGACGTCCTTGCTCCGGTCACAGATGCGGACATACCCATCCGCGTCCAGCGTGACGACGTCGCCCGTCTTGAACCAGCCGTCGGATGTGAAGCGGTCCTGTCCCTCGCCGCCGTAGTACGAGCCCGCAACCCACGGTCCGCGCACCTCCAACTCGCCCATCGTCGAGCCGTCCCACGGCAACGGCTTGCCCTCCTCGCTCATCACCCGCGTCTCCACGAACGGCAGCGCGAAGCCCTGCGAGCCCTGCGCCGCCAGCTGCGTCTTCGCGTCCGCGTGGCGAAGCTCCTGCTTCACCTTCGCCATGGTGCCCACCGGGTTCATCTCCGTCATGCCCCAGGCGTGAGTCACCTCCAGCCCGTGCCGCTGCCGGAAGCCGTCAATCATCGCCGGAGGCGCCGCCGAGCCCCCAATCAACATGGTCCGCATCGCGCTCAGGTCCCACTTCTTCGGGTCCTGGTCCAACAGCGCGAGAATCCCCAGCCAGATGGTGGGCACACCACCCGCCACCGTCACCTTCTCCGTCGCCATCAACTCCAACAGCGACGGCGGGTCCAGGTGCGGCCCCGGCATCACCATGCGCGCTCCGGTGATGATCGCGTCGAAAGGCAGTCCCCACGCCGCCGCGTGGAACATGGGCACCACCGGCAGCACCGAGTCCGCCTCGCCAATGCCCGTCAAATCCTTCATGCAGCACACCAACGTGTGCAACACGATGGAGCGGTGGCTGAACAGCACGCCCTTCGGGTTGCCCGTCGTCCCCGACGTGTAGCAGAGCATCGCCGCGCTGTTCTCCTCCAGCGTCGGGAAGTCGAAGTCCACCGACTCCTTCGCCAGCAACTGCTCGTAGTCCAGCATCCCCTCCGGCGCGGGCCCCGCGTCCGGGATGACGATGACGTGGCGGATGCTGGGCACCTGCGCCGCGAACTTCTCGAACAGCGGCAACAGCGAGCGGTCCACCAGCACCACCGAGTCCTCCGCGTGCCGCGCGATGTAGGCCAGGTCGTTCGGGTGCAGGCGCAGGTTCAGCGTGTGCACCACCGCGCCCATCGCCGGAATGCCGAAGTACGCCTCCAGGTGCCGGTAGTGGTTCCAGCTCAGCGTCGCCACCCGGTCGCCCGCCTTCACCCCCAGCCGCGTCAGCGCGTTCATCAACTGACACGTGCGCCGGTGGAAGTCCGCATAGGTATAGCGGTGCGTCGTCTTGTCCGGATTGCGGCTGACGATTTCCGAGCGCGGGAAGTACGTCCGCGCGCGCTCCAGGAAATGCGTCAGGGTGAGCGGGAAGTCCATCATGCGTCCTGGAAGCATCGGCACCGTCCCTTCACTGCGAGGGGTAGGCCACCGATGCTACCGGATGCGCACACGAGCCAGCGTCCCGCGTCATGCGGCTCGTTTGTTATCGCACTGCGTCAGCCGAAGAAGACCTGGGCGACCTCGAAGAACTCCTTGGGCACCTTCTTGAGCTCCTTCGTCGCGGCGGACAGGTCCACGCTGATGATTTCGTTGCCCTTGAGCGCGGCCATCTTCCCGAACTCGCCTCGGGCCACCATGTCGCAGGCGTGGACGCCGTAGCGGGTGGCGAGCACGCGGTCATGCGCGGTGGGTGCGCCGCCGCGCTGGATGTGGCCCAGCACGGACACGCGCGTCTCGAAGCCGGTGCGGCGCTCGATTTCGTGCGCGACGATGTTGCCCACGCCGCCCAGGCGCGGCCGGCCTGCTTCGTCCAGCGCGCCGCTGGTGACGAGCTGCTCGTTCTGGTCCGCCGCCAGTTTGATGCGCGTGCCTTCCGCGACGACGACGATGGAGAAGGTGCGCCCGCCCGCGTGACGGCGCTGGATGTGCTCGGCCACGCGCTCCAGGTCGGCGGGAATCTCCGGGACGAGGATGACGTCCGCGCCGCCGGCGATGCCCGCGTAGGTGGCAATCCAGCCCACGTGCCGGCCCATGACCTCGCAGACGATGACGCGCTTGTGGGACTCGGCGGTGGAGTGCAGCCGGTCCACGGCCTCCGTGGCAATGGCCACGGCGGTGTCGAAGCCGAAGGTGAACTCCGTGCCGTTGAGGTCGTTGTCGATGGTCTTCGGCACGCCGACGATGCGCAGCCCCTCTTCCGACATGCGCGTGGCGGCGGACAGCGTGCCCTCGCCGCCGATGGCGATGACGGCGTGGATGCCATTGCGTTCAATGGCGCGCTTGACCTTCTCCAGCCCGTTCTCGACCTTGAAGGGGTTGACGCGCGAGGTGCCGAGGATGGTGCCGCCCCGGTGGAGGATGCCGGAGGTGGTCTCCCGCGTGAGGCGGAAGTGGTTGTCCTCGAGCAGGCCCTTCCATCCGTCTCGAAGGCCCATCATCTCGAAACCGTGGGCGGTGGCGCGGCGGACGATGGCGCGGATGACGGCGTTCAGGCCGGGGCAGTCACCCCCGCCGGTGAGCACGGCGACTTTCATGGGGAAGGTTGTATCGCGCCCGGCGCCATGCGTGCTCGCGAAGTTTGCCCGAGCGCTCTCCGAAGGACGTGGCGACCCCTAGCCGAACACCGAGGGGCGCCGGTGCGTCCAGGGGTGCGCGGACTCGAGCTGCGCGGCCAGCCGGAAGAGGGTGGCCTCGTCGCCGAATCGGGCGATGAACTGGACGCCCACCGGCAGCCCCTCCGGGCTCCAATGGAGGGGCACGCTCATGGCCGGGTTGCCCGCCATGTTCGCCATGGGGCAGTAGGGCGTGAAGGCCGCCGAGCGGAACAGCGGAGCGAGCGGCTCGTCGGGCGGGGAGGCGAAGGTGCCCAGCGTGGGCGCGGGCTCGGTGACGGTGGGCAGGAGCCACACGTCCACGTCCTCGAAGCGTCGGGCGAAGGCGCGGCCGAAGCGCAGCACTTCCGCCTGGGCGTGCAGGTAGGCCGTCAGGCCCTGGCTCAGTCCGAACTGGTAGAGCGCCCACGTGAAGGGCTCGAAGTGCTCGGGCTCCGGGGTGCGGCGCATGCGCCGGCCCAGGCCCTCGATGCTGTTCACCACGCTTGCGGCCCAGGCCGTCATGAAGTGCTGTCCCAGCTCCTCGTCGCCCGGTATCTGCAGGCTGCCTTCGAGGACGGAGTGGCCCAGGCCCTCCAGCAGCCGGGCGGTGGCGGCGACCGCGGCCAGGCACTCCGGGTGGACGGGGGCGCCCACGGCGTTGCGCAGCGTCAGGCCGATGCGCAGGCGTCCAGGTGGCGCGCCGACCTCCATGCTGTAGGGCCGCGTCTTGGGCGGGGCGATGTAGGGCGCACCCAGGTCGGGGCCCTCGGTGGCGTCCAGCAGGGTGGCGCTGTCTCGCACCGTGCGGGTGAGGGCATGCTCGCCCACCAGCCAGTGGACGCTGTCCGTCAGCTCCGGTCCGGTGGGGTTGCGGCCCCGGCTGGGCTTGAGGCCAAACAGGCCGCAGCTCGACGCGGGGATGCGGATGGAGCCGCCGCCGTCGGAGGCATGCGCGAAGGGCACCATGCCGCTGGCCACCGCCGCCGCGGCGCCGCCGCTGGAGCCTCCGGGCGAGCGCGTCACGTCCCACGGGTTGCGACAGGGGCCGTGCAGCGCGCCCTCCGTGGTGGGCAGGAGGCCCAGCTCCGGCGTATTGGTTTTTCCCAGCACGACGAGCCCCGCGCGCAAGTGGCGCTTGACCAGCTCACTGTCGTGGTTCGGCGAGAAGTCCTTCGTGAAGCGCGAGCCGAAGCTGAGCGGGTAGCCCTCCTGCGCGGCGAGCAGGTCCTTGAGCAGGAACGGCACGCCGGTGAAGGGGCCCTGGGGAAGGGGCGCCTTCGCCCGCGCGCGCGCCGTGTCGAACTGCGTCTGCACGACGGCGTTGAGCTTCGGGTTGCAGCGCTCGATGCGAGCGATGGCCGCGTCCACCAGCTCCAGCGGCGTGACTTCCCCGCTGCGGACGAGCTCGGCCTGGGCGGTGGCGTCGAGGCTGACGAAGGGGTCCATCCGTCGACTCTACCGCTTTCCTCGTCGACACCTTCGCATGCGGGCCGCCACGCATGACGCGTTGCGTTTGTGTGGTATCGGAAAGAGACAGTTGCAGCAGTTGTCACAGACGCGCCTCGTGGTGAACGCGTTCCTGACTCAGGGCTCGTGTTGGAGGTGGGGCTTCTATGCTCGTGTGCGCCTCTTTCGCGAGCGGAGAGCCTCCTTGCACCTTCGAGTCTTCGAGTCCGAGCAGGACGCGGCCGTCGCATGCGCCGCGCGAGTCCGCGAGGCGGTGACGTCTCATCCGTCGCTGGTGCTGGGGCTGCCCACGGGGCGCACGCCGCTCAACGTGTACCGGGAGCTGGTGGCGTTGCATGAGCGCAAGGCGGTGGACTGGTCTCGCGCGCGGACGTTCAACCTGGACGAACTGCTCGGGGTGTCGGCGGAGGACGGTGGTAGCTTTCGCGCGTACATGGACCGGCACTTCTTCCGGAAGGTGAACCTGTCGGAGGAGCGCATCCACTTCCTCGACGGCGCGGCGCCGGACGCGGAGGTCGAGTGCGCGCGCTACGAGGCGGAGCTGGCGGCGGAGGGTGGGCTGGGGTTGGTGCTTCTGGGCATTGGCGCCAACGGGCATCTGGCCTTCAACGAGCCCGCGGAGCAGTTGCAGGCGCGCTGTCACCGGACGCGCCTGAGCCGGGAGACGCGGGAGGCCAACGCGATGCTCTTTGGTGATGACCCGAGCCACGTGCCGTTGGAGGCGCTGACGTTGGGAATGGGGGCGCTCATCCAGTCGCGGCGCGCGATGCTGCTGGCGTTCGGCGAGGGCAAGGCGGAGGCGGTGAAGGCCATGATGGAGGGCCCCGTGACTCCGCGCTGCCCCGCGTCGTTCCTGCAACTGCACCGCGACGTGGAGGTGTGGTTGGACAGGGCCTCGGCGAGCGCCCTGTCGGCGCGGACTCAGTAGCGCGTCGGGTTCGCGTTGCGGACGAGGCGCGGCGACATCAGCTCGCGCAGCTTGCCGAGCAGGGTGAGGAACTCCTCGCGGTCCTCCTGGCCATCCACGGCATCTTCGGCGAGCGAGTGGATGCGCGCGAAGCCGCGGTCATCCGTCGGAGTGGTGCCGCGCAGGAGGTCCGCGGTGCCGGCGACGGCGAGGGCGAAGCGCAGGTCGGAGGAGGTGGTCGACAGGGACTCGCGCACCTGGTGGCGCGGCAGGGTGAAGCGTTGCTCGGCGACCTCGGAGTCGCCGGGCTTCTTGGCGCGCACGCGGACGGTGGCCACGGTGGAGCCTTCTCCGGTGAGGTCCAGTTCGTAGAGCGCGGTGACGGTGTGGCCCGCGCCGATTTCGCCCGCGTCGACGGCGTCCTTGCGGAAGTCGTTGTCGGCGATGGCGCGGTTCTCGTAGCCGAGCAGCCGGTAGCCGCGCACGGCGGTCGGGTCGAACTCCACCTGGATTTTGACGTCCTGGGCGATGACCTCCATGGTGCCGCCGAGCTGCTCCTGGAAGACGCGGCGGGCCTCGCGCTCCGAGTCGATGTAGTAGCAGTTGCCGTTGCCCTTGTTGGCCAGGCGCTCCATCAGGTCATCGCGGTAGTTGCCCATGCCGAAGCCGATGGTGGAGAGGGTGACGCCTTCCTTCACGTAGCGGCTGATGCTCTCCAGCATGGCGTCCGCCGTCTGGTTGCGGCCGAGGTTGGTGTCGCCGTCGGTGAGGACGACGACCCGGGAGACGCGGTTGGCTCCGGCCATGCGGACGGCGTGCTGGTAGGCCAGCTCCAGGCCGCTGCCCATGGCGGTGCCGCCGCCGGAGGAGAGGCCGTCGATGGCGGCTTCGATGACCTTGCGGTCGCGCGCGGGCGTGGTGTCCAGGACGGTGCGCACGTCACCGGCGTAGGTGGAGATGGTGACGGTGTCGGCGGGGTTGAGGCCGGCGACGGCGAGCTTCATCGACGTCTTGGCGAGCTCCAGCCGGTCCTCGCCGTTCATGGAGCCGCTGGTATCCACGAGGAAGACCAGGTGCGTGGGCTTGCGCTGGGCCTTGGCGACGTGGCGGCCCTGGAGGCTCACCTTGAGGATGTGCTGGCTGGGGGCGAAGGGGGAGGGCGCGGCTTCGAGCGCGACGTGGAAGGCGCCCTCGTCGGGCTTGGGCTCGGGGACGCGGTAGCGGAAGTAGTTGACCCATTCCTCCACGCGGACGGTGTCGGCGGAGGGCAGCCGGTCTCCCTTCACTGCGCGGCGGAAGAGGGCGTAGGAGGCGGTGTCCACGTCCACGGCGAAGGTGGAGAGCGGGTCGTTCTCGGTGCGGGTATAGGCGTTGGAGGCGAGGCGCTCCGTGCGCTGGCTAGGGGCGGGGGCCTCGGCGTAGGCGCCGGAGTTGAAGTGGCGCATTGGCTTGCGTTGGAGGGAGTCGACAGTGGAGGGCGCGCCGTCGTTGCCGTAGGCGGTGTTCTCTCCGAAGGTGCGCATGCTCTTCGCGTAGGCCACGTCCGGGTTGCCGGCGAGTGACGAGGCGGTTGCCCCGAAGTGCTTGCGGATGTTGTCGCCGAACAGGGTGACCACGCCCACGAAGGCGAGCACGAGGGACAGCAGGGAGTAGAGGACCTTCAAGCGCTTGCTCATGGAGCCTCGGGGCGTGGAGGGAGTCGTCATGCGTGAGCTACTCGTCGCACGAGTGCTTCACGCCGCGCGTCCGTCATTCGCCCGAGGTCGGTCAACGGGAGGAGGTCGGTCATCCGACCGATGCGGCCTCCCGCTCACGTCGGGTTTCAGCTTCGGTCCGACTCCTCGGGTGGAAGGCGACTCAGGCGCCACACGTTCCAGGCCTCAAGGGCCGTCGTGGCCGCGACGTAGAGGATCAGGATTCCTATGGTTTTCGCGGCCCACGTCACGCCAAAGAACATCGCGCACAGCCACAGGGCCAGAAGGAACAGGACCAGTCGGCTGCCGCTGCGGACGCGGATTGCGGACTGACGGATGCGGGTGGCTCGCTTCATGGTCGACCCGGGACTCGTTTCAGCGAAAGGGTTCGAACCCAACATGCCGCGCGCAAAGTTGTCGAGTGCTTCGTGGCCACGCGGCATGTCACGGCGAAGAGGACTCGAAAGACAGGTCGTCAGGGTGGCGACCCTCGAGGCCGGTCCCTGTTCAGCCCGGTCGCGTGTTCGCGGTGACGGTGGGCTTCGCCTGCGTCGCGCGAGTCGGCGCTTTCGCGGGAACAGCCTCGCTCTTCGGCTTCGCCTTGGGTGCCACCGGTTTGGCGACGACCGCGCTGCGCGCCGGCGCTGCTGACACCTTGGCGACGACCTTGGGGCGCACGGGGGCCACCGGCTTCGCCGCCACCTTGGGCCCCGCCTTCTTGCTCACCGGCGCCACAGCGGGACGCACAGGCGCCACGGGCTTCGCCACCACAGCCACCACGGGCCGAGCACGCGCCGCCACCACGGGAACTGGACGAGGCGGCGGCTCCGGCGGCCGTGTCCGCACCCAGGCCGTGAGCACCTTGGGCACGTAGTACTCCGTCTCCCCATTCCTCGGCACGCGCCCATCCACCGCGCCAGGCCCCGCGTTGTACGCGGCCACCGCGAGCCTCACGTCCCGGAACCGCCGGAGCTGCTCGGCCAGATATCGCGCGCTCCCATCCAACGCGGGCGCCGGGTCGAACGGGTCCTCCACCCCCAGCATCACCGCCGTGGTGGGCATCAACTGCCCAGGCCCCATCGCGCCCGCCGGAGAGATGCGATGCACCCGCCCCTCCGACTCCACCAGCACCAGCGCCTGCAACAATCCCGCGGGCAGCCCGTGCCTCCGCTCCGCCCGCGCGATGAGCGGCTCCAGCGGCTCGTGCCCATCCAGCACGCACGACGGCCGGTGCGCCACATACGTGCGCAGCGCGTTCACCTTCATCTCCAGGAAGGACAGCGACAGCGGCGACACGTGCGTGTCACCCAGCCACGCAATGGCCGTGTTGATGAGGACCACCGGCGTGACAGCCGCCAGCCCCACCCACGCCCACCACGGAATGCTGAAGCCACCCAGGGCCCGCTTGCGCGCCACACTCCACCCTTAAGTGCGCTTGGCTCCCCCGTCCAACTTCCGGCGCCCCTCCCGTGTCCCAGGCGGCACTCGCAGTCCGTCCAGCACCAGCGTCGTGAGCGCGTCCGGCAACTCCAGCGGATTGCCGATGTCCTCTTCACTCAACACCGCCAGCAGCAGCCGCTCCACCGCCCCCACCACCGCGAGCCCGCTCACCGCTGGCCGTATCGGCCGCAACAGCCCATGGGTGTGCGCCTTCTGGGTGATATCCACCGCATGCCGCGACACCTCCCGCGCCAGCTGCGCCACCTTCCGCCGCGCACCCACCGCCGGCCCCCGACTCTCCTGGAGGTACAGCCGCACCACGCCGGGGTACTGCAACAGCGCGCTCGCGATGACGGCCGCCATGGCGCGGTACGCCTCGAACATCGCCTCCACGCCCCGCGCCTTCCCGAGCGCCTGGCCGCACGCCTCCAACCCCGAGAGCAGCTCGCCCCGCACCGGCTCCAAGAGCGCCTCCACGAGCGCCGCCTTGTCGACGAAGTACCGGTAGAACGTCCCCTTGGCCACCCCCGCCGCCTGGGTGATGTCGTCGATGGTCACCGCGTCCAGCCCCCGCTCCACGAAGAGCCGCAACGCCGCGTCCTCCAGCTCCTTCGTCCGCTCCCGCCGCGCCGTCTCCCTCGGGCCACCCGGCCGCCCCGGCCGCTTGTCCGCCTCCACGCCCCTGGCCTTCGTGCCGTCGCGGCTCACCATCGTGCGCTCCGACTCATTGCGTGATAGAAAAAGAGTGACCAAATAGTCATGATATTGAGGGCGGGGAGTCGGCCGGGCGCCCCGCTGGAGAGCGACGATGATCGGCATCCCTCTGGGCTGGGCGTACTCCAATTTCGGCGAATGGGCGCTGCACAAGTACGTGCTGCATGGCCTGGGTCGACACCGGGGAAGCTTCTGGGGCTTCCACTGGCACGAGCACCACCAGGCGTCCCGCAAGCACGACATGCTGGATGACCAGTACCTGCGCTCGCTGTGGACCTGGTCCGCGCAGACGAAGGAGCTCCTGGGGCTGGCCGCGGTGGCCCTGGCGCACGCGCCGCTGTTCCCGGTGGCCCCCTTCTTCGTGGGCACCGTGTGGGCGTGCGCGGTGAACTACTACCGCGTCCACCGCCGCGCGCACCTGGACCCCCAGTGGGCTCGGGAGCACCTGCCCTGGCACTACGACCACCACCTGGGCTCGGACCAGAACGCGAACTGGTGCGTGACGCACCCGTTCTTCGACAACCTGCTGGGCACGCGGCGCGAGTACCTGGGCGTGCAGCCCTCGGCCTCCACGGCGCCGGTGCCCATGGGCACAGGGGAGCGCCTGACGTCCGCGTCCCCCGCGCACCCGTGACGCGGGGTTAGAAGACGAGGTCGAAGTAGTTCGCCTTGGCACGCACGCCCGCGCACGCCTCGATTCTCGCGTTCCAGTCGCGCGTGGGCAGCGAGCCCCGTGCCTCGAAGGTCAGCTCGAGCGCGTCCTCGCGGGCCATGTCCAGCAGGTTCACCGCGCCGCTGCCGGTGAGCCGGATGGACTGCGTGGGCGACGTGTTGGTGCGGCGGTACTCGCCAATGAGGATGCTCTCGCTGGTGCCCGGGCGGACCACGGAGACGCTGGCGCGCTCGATGCCACTCAGGTCCGTGCTGGACGTCACCTCGAAGCCCTTGAGCCGCAGCTCCGTCTCCACGTCGGTGTCCTGGGGGAGCACCTCGTCGAAGTCACCCAGCGGGAACTCCATCGAGTACTCGATGCTGAGGGTGCCGGGGAAGGCCGCCGGGAAGTCGACGTCGGGTTCGGCCTTGCAGATCTCCTCGGCCTCCGCCTCGATGAAGAAGAGCGAGTCGCAGCCGGTGGCGACGAGCGCACAGGTGGAGAGCACCAGGGCGCGGAAGGAATTCGTTCGCATGGTGTGTCTCATGGCTCAGAAGAAATAGAGGAGGAAGCCCACCTTCACGGAGGGGATGGTGGCGCGCACGGTGAGGTTTCGCGCGGTGATGTCCGACTCGTCCGTGGCGTCTTCGATGAGCGCGCTCGCGTCGTCCACGCCCATGCGCACGTAGCTCAGGCCCAGGTGCAGGAAGAAGTTGAACCGGTTGGCGGCGCCGATTTCGAGCCCCACGCTGCCGGCGACGTAGTCGTAGCTGATGTCGCGGATGGCGGACGTCGCCGACGTGGGCGTGGCGCCCAGCCAGTCCACCACGTCGTTGTAGTCGGAGCCGAAGTAGTGCCCGCCCTCCACGTTGATGGAGGGGGAGATGAACGTCTGCATCGGAAGGAGGCTGAGGCCGCCCCGAAACCCCAGGCTCAGCGTGTTGGTGGTGGGACCTGCTTGCAGCCGCAGCCAGGGCAGGGGCTTGAAGACCGCGGACACGCCGATGCCGTGGGGCGCGCCCGCATCCACCAGCAGTCCCAGTCGGTAGGGCTCCGCGCCCGCCGTCTCCTCCTGCGCGTGGGCGGCGGCCCCGGTGGCCACCGCCACGAGGCAGGCCAGGGCCGTGCCATGTCGTCGGAGGGATGCCGCACGTCGTCTCGTCGAAGGTGTTGCCATCGTCATGTGCTGTTCCACGAAGGATGTCCGGCCCGGCGAGCATCATTCGGCGGCGGGCGCGGAAACGGAAGTCGCGGGGATGAAAATGATGAGCCCTCACGGCCGAGGCGCGGAAAGCCCTGGGTTCCTGGCGCGAGGATTCTCGGTCGAGCGGAGCGCTGCCGCGTCATGCGGGGCAGGCAGGCGCGAGCCACCCACGCGCGTCGACTTCTTGCTGGAGGGACTCGCACGCGCGGTGAAGGAACGATTAGAGTTCAACTTCCAACAACAGCGGTCCGGGGGGCGAGGATGTCTCACAGCAAGGTCACCGCGCGGAAGCTCACATCGGGCCTCGGATTGCCCACGGGCGAAGCCCACACCCTGGTCCTCAAGCGCCGTGCGGCCGTCGTGGTGGAACTGGACGACCTCAACTTCCACTCCGGCAGCGCCGTGCTGCTGCCCGCGCCTCACGCGCGCGAGAACTGGCGCGAGGGCCACACGGGCGGACTGACGTGTGTCATCCGCGCGCTCGAGTATGCGCTGGAGAAGAAGCAGACGCTGCTCGTCGCAGGGCACACCGACAGCGTCGGAGGGGATGGCTCCAACCGCGCCTTGTCGAAGGCCCGCGCGCAGAACGTCCATGACTTCCTGACGGGCGACAAGGCGGGCTGGGCCTCCTCGTGCGCCGAGCACACGGTGCAGGACTACCAGACGGTCCTCACCTGGGTGGCGGACGAGTACGGCTGGAACTGCGACCCGGGTGGCATCGATGGCCAGCACGGAAAGCGCACCACGGCGGCGCTCGAGGCGTTCCGCAAGGCCGTGGAGGCCGCGCACGGCTCGAAGCCGCCGGATTCGCGCGCGCCGGGCGTGGAGGATTGGAAGGCCGTCTTCCAACTCTATGAGACGTATGTCGCGGGCCGCGTGGACCTGACGGCCGCGCGGGGGGCGCTGAGTTTCGCCACGCCCGCGGTGCTCGGGTGCGGCGAGGACTGGCCCATCGAAGGCCAGGGCCAGGACAACCTTCGCTCCCAGGTCAACCGACGCGTGGAGCTGGTCTTCTTCGAGGAGCCGCCGCCGGACTTCTCGCGCCAGAGTCCTCCGGGCGCGCAGCTCTATGGGGCCCAGGGCGGCTACCAGCGCAGCTATCTGCCCATCACCCCGCGCCACACCTTCTTCTTCTCTGTCTGAGGCGGCTGTCCTGCCCTCAGCTCGCGTGGAGCCATCATGCCCGTTCCGGAAGTCCTGAGACTCTACGGACGTACCGATGTGTTGACCGCGGTGGGAGACCAGCAGCCGCCCACCAGCACCCCGGCCTGGAACGCGGCGACGCGCCACCGGAACGTCACGCGGACCATCACCCTGCACTACACCCACGGCTGGGTGGCGGGGAACTGGCAGGCGCCCGCCACGGACTGGTACGGCGCCACCTTCAACATCGACCTGGATGGGACGCTGTTCCAGTGCGAGGAGATGATTGTCCGCACCAACCACGTGGGCGGCGCGCCCGACTTCTCCGGGCAGTACAGCTTCGTCAACCTCACGTCCATCGGCGTGGAGCTGGCGCGCTTCGGCAAGATTCAGCAAGGCCCCGCGCTCTACAGCGTCAATGGCTATCCCGGCATCGACTTCCAGACCGTGACGACCTTCCCGGACGAGTGTAATTACAGCACCCATCCGGGCTCGAAGACGGGCGGCACGCGCCGGTACAAGCTGGGCAAAATCAATGGCGGGACGGTGCTCCAGAGCACCAGCGCCAGCCGCTCCTACTACTACATCAAGGTCGCGACGTTCGACGACGAGCGCAATGACAACCGCGCCACGTACCCGATGGACGTGCTCTTCACCGAGGAGCAGTACCAGACGCTGGTGAAGTGGGCGAAGTGCATGTGCGAGATGAATCGCATTCCCAAGGCCTTCCTGCTGCATCCGGCCACCGGCGTCGAGCAACCCTGGATTGACGTCCAGGACCTCATCGAGCTCAACACACCCGCGGTGCTCCAGAACAAGGAGCGGGTGCGCTCCTTCCAGGGAATCATCGGGCACAACAACATCCAGGCGGACCGCTCGGACCCGGGCGCGTCCATGGACTTCTACCGGCTCAAGCGCGGCGTCAGCGACGAGTGGTGGTACCCCGTCAACCTGGACGACACGACGCGGGCGCTGAACTACCTTGAGACGGCGCGCTCCGCCGACTACATCGCGATGACGGCGTACAACGTCGCAAGCCGTCGCGTGGACTACTTCACCGAATGCGAGGGCACGGGCGGCGGCTACTTCCCGGTAGGCCTCAATCGCTTGTGGCACGGCGGCATCCACCTCCCCTCGGGGGAGAACGCGAGGCCCGTCTATGCCATGGCCAACGGCCGCATCGTCGCCGCGCGGGTCGTCAACGGGCTGGTGCAGGGAGTCGAGCCTCGCTACAGCCGCTGCTTCGTGCTCGTGCGTCATGAAGTACACGTGCGCGAGGACGCGAACCGCGAGGGGGAAATCGACTACGGGGCGGACTCCACGGAGACCGTCTATTCGCTCTACATGCACCTGCGACCGGAGGTGATTGCACGCAGCGACGCGGGGGCCGCGGTGGTCGACTACGCGGCGCATCCGGACTGGCTCAATCACTATTTCATCGACCATCCGACGGACCAGGCGCCCGACAACGGCGACATCTTCTATCCCGACCAGACCGTGCTGCTCAGTGACCTGGTGGGCCACTCGGGCACGTACATCACCGGGATGGATGCCACCGGGCCCGTGTATGGGCCCACGGTGCATGTGGAGGTCTTCACCACCGCGGACGTGTCCCGGTTCGCCGACAGCCCGTGGGTGGATGCGGCCAACCGGATGGAGGACACCACGGAGGACCTGGTCTGTGACTTGCCCGCGCTGGACGACTGGCTCCAGGGGCGGGGTTATCCGCCCATCACCCAGGTCGATGTCCGCACGGCGGTGAGTGACTTGCGCCAGGTGGCCGTGCGCTTCCGCAGCGAGTGGAGCCTGCAGACGCGTGAGCAGCTCACGCAGACCATCGTCGTGGGGCAGCCGGCCGTCGAGGTGGCGCTGACGCAGGCGCTCACCAACGAGCAGTGGGAGGCGAACATCCGGCCTCTGTGCTTCCACACGGACATGCAGGGCGTCGCCACCGAGGCTGTCATCGGGCCCTTCCTGGGCGACTCGCATGTCTGGCACCTGCACCCGCTCGTGTTCATGCAGTGGATGAACGAGCGCGTCGCGCGGCATGAGCAGATTCTCCGCTCCCAGGACAAGACGCGTGGACAGGTGACGAGCACCATCGCCGTGGAGAACGGGTACGTGGTGCGCTTCGTGAACCCCGTCCCCTCCGTGGCGCCTCCCCAGGGGTACGCGGAGGTCCGGTGGAACGACAATCTCTACGAAGTCACCGTGGACCGGCTCTGTGATTTGACGGCGCTGGCCGCGGCGCCGCAGCAGACGACACGCTTCCGGATGCGCCTGCTGGATGCCCTGGAGATGATCAACGACCGCCAGCACGGCGTCACGGTGCTGCTGAGCCATGTGGCGGTGGAGGTCAATGCGCTGAGCGCTCGGGCGGGACGGCACCTCGCGGGGAACGCGGTGGATGTCCGCCCTGGTAACGGCACCACGGTGGCGGCCTGGTACGAGTTCATCCAGACGGTGCGGCGCGTGGTGACGTATCTGAACAACCGCGAGGGCGTGGGCTCGGTGGAGATGGAGATGTTGCAGGACGCCGACGGTGCGACTCGACCCCAGGTGGATGCGACGGCCAACAGCCGGGAATGGCTGACGCGCCTGCTCGCGGCGACGGCCGCCACGGATGCGCAGTTGACGGCCGTCACGCCCGGGTTCGCGACGCTCCAGGCGGAGCTGGGGCAGATGCGGCTCCACCTGCACGCGCCTTGAGGTCGGTGACAAGATGGTTCCCATGAGCGCGAGCCAGGAACGACAACGCCCCGAGTGGGGGCCGTCACGGCGGGTGGTTCCGTGCCGGCGGCCCGGCGCAATCCCGAGTCGCTCTGGAGTCGAGGGAGGTCGTCCATGGGGCGTCGGGTGAGTGTGGTTTCGCGAGGGGCGGGTCGTCTGTGGGAGGGCATGGCGTTGCGTCTGGCGCTGGGGTGGATGGTGGCGGTGTTGCCGCTGCTGACCGGTGCCTGTCGGCAGGCGGTCGCCGCGGAATCGTCCTCGACGACGCCAGGGCTTCAGCAGCGGACCTCGGTGGCGACGCCTGGCACCGCGCCGTCCACGTCGGCGCCAGTGGTTCAGCCGCGAACGGTGGGGACGTCGCTTGCCGGCGCGACCACGGGTGCGGTGCCTTCACCAACCGTGGGGACCTCATCCTCCGCCCCGTCCTCTCCATCCCCAGCGGGCCCGGCGCTGCTCGGTGTGAACCCCGCGCAGGCCCTCCAGGACACGGAGTCGGCGCTGCAGCCCGTGCGCGCGGCTGTCGGACGCAAGGACTTCATCGCGGCGGCACGGGACATCGAAGCGCTGCTCCAGGCGGACCTGCCGCGCTTTGTCTCCCTCTGGGCGACGGACCCGGGGCTCGCGCCGCTGCGTGACAGCGAGCCGGGACGGGCGTTGGCCGCGCGGCTGCCTCGGCTCGAGGCTTCCTGGCGGACCGCGCTGACACAGGGGCTTCCCGTGGTGTGGTGGAAGCCCGCGGCGCCACGGAGCGAGGAGGGCGATGACTCGGGAGCGTTCACGACGCCGCCTCCCGCGTTGCTCCGCGCGGGCGTCTATCTGCCCAAGCAGGGCCGCTTCGTGCCGGCGGGACCGCTGGAGCCCGGCGCCATCACCGCGCGCCTGTCGACCGACCGCGCGAGTGTGCTGCTGGTCCGAGGGGCACTGGGGTTGGGCCTGACGTCGATGCTCACGGACCTGGAGGTGAGCGTCCGTGATGCCGTCACAGGGAGCCCGATGACTCCCGTGCGGAGCCCCACTCCGGACTATCGCGGCCCCCAGGCGCTCCAGTGGAGCGAAGTCCGAGGCAAGTGGGCCTTCCGCGTCCAGAACGGTGACCAGACCAATCCCACACAACCCCAGTTCAGTGGGTGGCGTGACGTGGCCACTGAGAGCGGTCATCGCAATCGTTCCGTGTCGGCCCAGGGTGAACTGGTCTCCGAGGGCTCGGTGCTCATCGGGTTCCCCGACGGCTGGATGAGGGACGGGGGGAAACTCGTCGAGCAGTCGACGCAGCGGAGCATCCCGCACGACACCGTGCCGGCGAAGCACCCCTTCCTCCAGGCCGTGACGGTGGGTGACGCGCTCTGGATATCGTCCGTGGAGTCCTGGTGCGATGCCTCGACGCCGGAGCCGACGAGCATCCTGCGCCACGTCGTGGAACGCGTCGCACGCGACAACAAGCGCGTGCGCATCCACGAAGGACCGGGCGGCGCCTCGCTGATGCCGCTGCCGGACGGGGGCCTCATCGTCCAGATCGACAAGGAGGCGCGGCTGTTGCCCGCGAACGTGACGACGTGGAAGGCCGCGACGGCCTTGCCGGAAGGCGTGCTCCTGACCACGCCGCTCCAGCCCAAGGTCTGTCACGCGCTCTGACGCCGTCCTCGGTGAGCGTCAGGGTAGAGGTGTGATGCCTGGAGGAACTCATGGACCCCTCGGGGGAGAGTCCCGAGGCGGTAACAGGTCAAGGCCGCATCGCTGGGGTGGCACCGACAGGGGCGCCCCCTGCGGCGACGCCCCCTGTCAAAGCCCCGGTTCAGCGGGGTGCGCGAGTGCGCGGGCCGCAACGACGAGAGAATGCCCAGTCGAGGCCTCGTCAATTGATACCTCCGGTGCCGAGTCGCCACAACTAAGGCGAAGGCAGCAGCGCGACCAAGAAGCCGCACCACCCGGCGGGGTAGAGGGGGACGGCACGCGCACAAGGACATGAGTGGAAATAGGGAAGGGCTCCTCGCCCCGCAGAGAAAACCTGCGGAAGCAAGGTAGCCGCGGTGAGCCGACGAGGCGAAGCCCGGCGAAGGCGAGAGCCCGACGGATGGGGTCGTAGTATCGATGAAGCGAGTTAATGCCCGTGGAGCGACGGGCCTCTACCGGAGGCACTCCAAGCAGAGGAGCGGGGCGGGAGCGGGATGACACAGCCCACCATCAGTCCGCAGGAACTCCGCTGAGGATAGTCCATCGGGCAAAGTCCACCCTGAAGCATCTCTTCTGGGGACTGTATGTCCACGTCCTCACACCCGACGTTCTCGAAGTCGCCTACCTGGAAGCTAAGCACAACGGTGGGGCTCCCGGCCAAGACGGCATCACCTGCGAGCACATCCAGGAGGATGGGACTGGCAGGGTTTCTCGGCGCAGCCGCCAAGGACCTTCGCACCGGCACATTGACCGTACCGACGAAGAGAAATTCCGCAGGAGGGCGGCAAGGTGCGTGTCATCTCGGTCCCAGCGATTCGAGACCGCGTCGTCCAAGGTGGCCTCCGGCTGGTATTGGAGCCAATCTTCGAGGCCGACTTCTCCGGCAGTTCCTTTGGGGCGAGGTCGGGGCGCTCGGCGCATGAGGCCATCGACAGCGTGCGGCAGGGGCTGCGACGGCGCAGACACCACGTCGTGGACGTGGACTTGAAGGCATGCTTCGACAGCATTCGGCACGAGCCGCTGCTAGAGCGGGTGGACCGAAGAGTCCAGGACGGCGAGGTGTTGGCGCTCGTGAATCAGTTGCTGAAGAGCACAGGGGACAGGGAATCCCGCAGGGCTTGTTGCCCCTGTCTCCGTTGCTGGCCAACATCGCGTTGAACGGCCTCGTCCATGCCCTGGACCGGGACGAGGGCGAGGGCGAGGGCGAGGCTTCCTCGCCTATGCGCGGTACTTGGACGACATGGTGATGCTCGCCCCCGACTCCGAGCAGGGGCAGAGGTGGGCAGCACGGGCGATGGAGCGCATCCGCCGAGAGACGGAGGCACTCGGCGTGTCGCTCAATACAGATGAGGACGTGAACGGTGCCAATGATTGGCCGTGGCGCCTCCTTCGCGCTCCTGGGCTTCGATTTCCGATGGAAGAGGAGCCCGAAGACGGGGACGTGGTACCCCAATACGAATCCTCGACGAAAGCAGGTCATCGAAGTTCTGTGCCGCGTGCGCTATGTCCTGAGGAACAGCAGAACTCTTGCGGTGCAGTCAGCCGTGGCGGAGGTGAATGTCATCGTGCGCGGCTGGGTGAACTACTTTCGGTGGGACAACTCGTACCAGGCGCTCGACAGGGTGAAACGCCACGTCGAACTCAAGGTGAGGCGGTTCGCGGCGAAGAGAGCGAAGCGAGGGGCTTCAGTTGGAAGCGATGGAGTATGGACGTCGTGCACGGGCACCCGGGGCCTCTTGAATGACTACCGGGTGAGGTACCACGCCGTTCTGAAAGTAGGCCTCCCACCGAGCGGAACCATAACCCTGGTGAGATGACGCCTTCGCGGTGAGCCGGATGCGGGAAACCCGCCTGTCCGGTTCGATGCGGCGGGGACCGGAGACGGGGTTATGGCATGCGCTACGCGGGCACGAAGCTGGAAACGGCGGAATCAGCCAAGCGCAGCCTGCACACCACCGCGCCGGCCCGCGACCCGACCGCATGAGAGGATTCAGTCGATGCGCTTCATCTCCTGGACTGCTGGGGTGAGGCTCAGGGCGCCTTGACGGACTGGGTCCGCAGGCGTCCAGTTGCGCGTATCTCGGCTCCAGTGCTCTGGGGATGGGTGCAGGTGCGCTGGCACACTTCGTTAGGCCCTGTCAGCCGAGAGGGATCCAGCGGAGGCCCGCTGCTGTTCCTACAGCTGCGAATCAGGCCGCTCTCGCTGCTTGCTCTCGCCGCAGGCCGCAGCCTGCTCGGCACGTCAAGGCGACAATTTCTCTGATACAATGCACTGGTGTCTTAACAATTCGGTGCGATATATAGAGGCGTCATGGCCCGCAGCCGTGACGGCCGGATCACTCGGCCCTCCAGAAGGAAGCCGTAAATAATGACGCAACGTCCGACTCGGTTTGCCAGTAGGCTGCTTTTCGTCGCCTGCAGCATTATTCTAGCATGTGATTCGTCGCCTTTCGTTGAAGAACCATCCCCGGAGTCTCCCGTCTCCAGGCAGGATGGCCTCTATATTCATGAAGACGCAGTGGGGTGGCTGTGGACGTACAACGGCAATGTGGTTCCGGTATGCTGGAGCACGTCAGGCGCTGCTGCCCAGAAAACGGTTGTTCAGAACATCATCACGAACACCTGGGGCCGGTATGCCAACATACAGTTCACTGGATTCGGCGACTGCCCTACGACCCTCCCCAGTGGTAATCCGGGCCACGTGAGGGTGCGGTTGGATGTCGATACCGCCTCCCCAAACAGTGCCGGCAGCGGCTGGGCCCACGTAGGCTATGGGTATGCCTCGCGTCATCCGACGCAGGGCGATAGCATGGGCATCACCATTGGGGCTCAAGCCTCGCAGGGCAGACTTGAATACCTCGCCGTTCATTATTTTGGACGCGTCCTGGGGTTCGGAAAAGAAACGGACCGCGACGACAACTACGAGCGTCTGCCGGATGGCACAGCCTGCGGCTCGGCGGCGCCAGTGCCAGGGGTGATGTTGACAGCCTATGATCGTGACTCGATCATGCATCCTTGCAACTTCTTCGGGAATATCACGGCACGCCTCAGCAAGGGCGACATCACGGGCGCCCAGGCCGTATACGGACCCTCTGCATGGTATCAGAGCATGAAGAACAGACTGCTTCCCCTCATGAACCGCGCCGGGACCGGGCGTATGGACGCCCTCTATATCCACAACTCGGGTGGCTACGGTTATATCTTCGCAAGTGAGAACATTTTTGCCGCCCTTCCTACATCTGTCGTTGGTTCGACCAGTAGTGTGGACGCCCTTGCGTGGCTGACGGGTGACTCCAACCAAGACGACCTGACAGATATCTTCAGGGTCTGGAACAATAACGGCTCCGTCGAGCTCATCGTCTACCCGTGGAAGCCGGGCTATAGTTGGCCCGTCCCGTCGCAACAACTCCAGGGCAGCCTGCAGGCGTTCAAGTACCTGCCGGTCGATGTGGATGGCGATGGGCGGACGGATATTGCCGAGCTGTCAGCAGCGAGCGCCGGCCAACTTCAGATTTCGGTCCATGCCGCCACCGCGAACAATACCTACCAGACCACCGCGACAACGGTGATGACAGGTGGATACGGCGCCGTCGAGTGGTTGACTGGCGACGTCGATGCGGATGGCCGAACAGATATCTTCCAGATCTGGAACAACGGGGGCAATGTCGGTCTCATAATCAGCAAGGGCAATGACGTCTGCGACTGCTATGTCAACGGATGGGTCGATACCTCGGGTATCCAGGGGCCTATCGCCGATTCGAGGTTCTTTGCGTTTGACATCGACAACGACAGCCGCACGGATCTGATCCAGGCCCGCAATGCCAACGACACCCTTGAGCTGCGAGTCCACAAGAATGTCGGAGGCCTGCAGTTCACCACGACTTATACTGCCCTCATGCCTGCAGGCTCAGGCGCGGTGGACTGGCTGGTGGGCGACACCAACCTCGATGGCATTCCGGACCTCATGCAACTCTGGAGCGACTTCGGACGCCTCAACGTCATTCTCTGGCGCTGGAACGGAACCGCATTCGTCTCGGCCTACGCCACCAACAACATCACTGCTCCGACGACGGCCCTCGCCTTCCATGCCGGGGATTTAGACGGCGACGGCGATGCTGATATCGTCCAGTATCGAGACGATGGCCATGGCAAGCTCTTGATGAGCCTCTATCGATACGTCAGCGCCACCAACGAGTTCGTGCAATACAACAACCCTCCAGTCTGGTCGTTGTAGGCTGAACCAGTCGGGCGCGAAGGCGACGAGTTCGACAGTTTCGTAGCGGATGCGCCTGATACAGCGGGGACTGGAGCGTCCAGAGGGACGTTCCAGTCTCTCTTTTTTGTCCCCGCTGCTTCTTGACGAAGTTGTAGACTTTACCGCCGGCTGCATTTCCCCGGGCAGGTATCTGGTGAAGCGTGCCCTCTCTGCCAACGTGAGTGAGACGGTCCGAATCCGGCAGTTTAGGTCAGGGAGCCGGCGGCTCCCGCCACAGGGGCAGGGTGATGCGGCTTCCACCGAGCCAGGTGATGTCGAGCGGAACCTTCGCGTCGGCGATGGACTCGCTGCTGACGTCCTTGCCGGTGCCGTAGTTGACCTGTGACTGCGCCTGCTTGTTGATGGCCAGCACGATGACGACCTGGCTCCCCGCTTCGAGCTTGCGACTGGTCATCCTGCCGCTCTGGAACGTCAGGCGCTGGGGCTTGCCCGGCGTGAGCAGTCGTCGCTGGGCGCGGTCCGCGACGTAGCTGGCACGCGCCAGCACGTACGACAGGTAGAAGTACTCACCCCCCTTGGTGCGCTCGAAGAGCACCACGTTGAAGTCGAAGTCCTTCTTGTTGGTGATGAAGTCGAGCTGCCCTGAGAACAGGCCGCTGACCTCCACGGGCGCATCGAGCGGCTCGCTGACGAAGGTGAAACCGTTGCGCGCGTCCACGGTGGTGTCGACGATGCGCGCGGGCTCGGAGTGTCTTCCCTCCGAGCGGTCCTTCAGGTCCACGCGCTGACGGAGCACCGTGCCCGGCGCGGGCGGCTCCAGGGCCAGCCGGTGCGTGTCACCCGAGGGCGCGGGGTCCAGGTACAGCTCCAGCGAGGCATTGCTCAAGGCCGGGAGCCCCGGCGCGTGCTTCCACGTGTTCGTGCCCATCACCTGGTGGTTGATGCGGTCCTTGAGCAGCTCGGGCCGGGGCCCCTTGCGCAGCACGTGGTTCAACCACTGGTAGCGCAGCTCCATCACGTCGAGCCGGGCGACGGGGTCGATGCGGTAGCCCATCAGCTCATCGCTGGAGACGCGCTGCGCGCCGACATGGTCATACGGCCCGATGACGAACGTGTGGTTCGCGTCCTTCGCGTACTTGAGGTGCTCGGTGAGGTAATACATCGCGCTCAGCGAGCAGCCGTCGTAGTAGCCCGTGGTGGTGAGCACGGGGATGCGGATGCGCGCGAACTCCTCGCGATACGGAATCATCTTCCGCCAGTAGGCGTCGTAGCCCGGGTGCTTCAGCCACCGCTGGTAGAAGGGATTGGGGCGGCCATCCAGCCGCTCCAGCGCGCGGTAGGGCTCGCCGCTCGCGAACCAGCGCTCGTCGAGCGCGTCCCACCGCGCGCCATCGAAGTAGTCCGCATCCGCCAGCCCTTTGTCGAGCGTGACGTAGCGCGGCCACTTGTAGAAGAAGCTCTGGAAGACGTTGCCCTGCATCGGCACGTCGATGCCCGGCGCGACCGGGACCGACGGCATGATGGTCTTCAGCGCCGGGTGCCCGTGCTTCGCCGCCGCCCACTGGGTGAAGCCTTCATAACTGCCGCCGAACATGCCGACCTGACCATCGCTCCACGGCTGACGGCTCACCCAGTCGATGACGGCGGTGGCGTCGGCGCCGTCGTGCTCGAAGGGCACGGGGGCCTGGGGACTGCCTCGCTTGCCTCGCGTGTTCGCCGTCACGCCCGCGAAGCCATTCGCCGCCGAGCGCACGGCCTCGCGAACGTTGTCGTCCTGGGCGTAGATGGTGAAGGACATCGCCGTGGGCAACGGCCCTGACGCCTTCCGGGGCCGCGCCACGATGACGGACACCGACGCGCCATCCGGCGTGCGCACCAGGAGGTCTCGCTCGATGACGTAGCGCCGCGCGTCGTCCTCGGCCCACAGGGTTTCGGCCTGGGGGAGCAGCTCCTGGAAGGACTGGTGCACCTGGTACAGCCGCACCAGGTCCAGGGCCTGGGCCAGCGAGACGCGGCCTGACTTCCGCGCGTCCTCGACCCCGGCCTCCAGCTCTCTCCGCGCGCGCTCCAGGTCGAACCGGAACATGCCCGTGGCCTGGAAGGCCGCCCGGTCATCCAAGGCGCCGAATGTCTGTTGGAAGGCGGTGCTCAGCGCCTGTGCATACGGCGTCCCGTGGGTCGCCTGTTCGAGCTTCGCCCGCGCGTGGGCCTCGTATTGAAGGAAGGTGATGCCCTTCACGGGCGACTTCACCTCGCGCAAGGGCCGCAGGGCTCGAATGGACTCGAGCGCACCCGCGAAGTCTCCCGCCACGAACTGGAGTCGGAACACATGTCCCAGGCGCGTGTCGGCGTCCTGCTCCGGGTACTGCGTCAGCACCTGCCTCGCGAGGGCGGGCATGGCCTGGGCCAGGACGTCGGGGGCCGCGGAGGTGGGAGCGGCGAAGTCGCGAGGCTGGGCCTGGGCGACGGTGACGAGGAGGAGGAGGGGAAGACAGAACAGTCGGTGCATGGAGGCTCGGCGAAGGGTCGCGAAGATAACGCTCCCGCCCCGCCTCCTGGTGGCCCCGCATGCGTGGATTTCTTCACGGACATGAGCGTCCACCGGGGCCTCTCACGGTGGAGGTGTGCGGGGAGCCCACCTGTTCGGTTCACGAGTCCGCGTTGGCTGTGTGTTCCGTCCGACGAAGCGCGCGCCGTGGGAGCGAGCGTGTTGGGACCGCGACGGCGGCTCCATCCTTCGGACCAGTTACCGTTCCCCGCAGCCGATGCGACCTTGCGAGCCCGGACGTCACTGGCGATGCAGGAAGCTGAGCGCCGGCCCAGGACCTTCGGGGGGGACCGGATGATCGACGAAGTCGATCTGCGATTGAAGTCGTGGGCAGGCCGCATCTCCGGCGACGCACCCGTGTACCTGGGCGTGCCGGACCGCGACGCCGTCGAGCGCGGCGTGTGCCTGTACCTCTTGGAGCTGGGGCCCGCGCCTCCCGCGAGAGGCGGACGCCGCGTGCCGCTCCAGATTTCCGTCTGCTACCTCGTCACCGTGGGCGCCGAGTCGCCCGAACTCGCCCACCGGCTGCTCGGGGAGCTGGTCTTCGCGGCCATGGAGGAAGCCGAGTTCGAGGTGGACCTCACCCCCGTGCCCGCCAGCGTCTGGGCGGGGCTGCGCATCCCCCCGCGTCCCGGCTTCCGGCTGCGCCTGCCCGTGCGACGCGAGCGTCCGCAACCCGTGGTCCACCGGGTGCGCTTCCCCATCGTCACCCAGGCGGTGCCCGCCGAGGCGCTGCTGGGCTGTGTCGTCGGTCCCGGTGACGTGCCCATTCCGGGCGCGCTGGTGGAATTGCCCGGGCTGAGTCTGGCCACGCGCACGGACGACAAGGGCTGCTTTCGTTTTCCCCGCGTGCCGCCAGTGGCCACGCTGGGGCGGCTGGAGGTGCGAGCGAAGGGGGAGTTGCTCGCGCTGGGTCCGGAGGCGCTCGCCTCCGAGCCCCAACCGCTGCTCATTCGCTTGCCGCTGAAGGAGGACTGACGTGCCGAACTACCTGACGCCCGGCGTCTATGTGGAGGAGGTTCCCAGTGGGACACGCTCCATCCAGGGCGTGGGCACCACCACCGCGGCCTTCGTTGGCCGGGCGCCCGCCAGGGATGCTCGGCTCCATGAGGCGGTGCCCGTCAATGGCTGGGCGCAGTTCGTGAAGGAGTTCGCGCCCCCCGGCTCTCCGGGCACCTCCCTGGCCCGCGCCGTGTACGGCTTCTTCGAGAACGGCGGCCGGCGCTGCTTCATCGTCAACATCGGCGACAGCGAGAGCGTCATCGGCGACGCGCGCAGGCGTCAGGGCGTGGCGGTGCTGGAAGAGGTCAGCGAGGTGGCCATGGTGGCCGCGCCCGGCTTCACGGACGCGGCGGCCTGGGACGCGCTCTTGTCCCACTGCGAGAAGATGCGGGACCGCATCGCCATCCTGGACGCGCCCGAGGACGTGGAGGAGGTGGAGCGGCTCACCAAGGTCTCCACCGGCGCGGAAGGGCCCGGCCTGCGCTGCCGCTTCTCCGACCAGGGCTACGGCGCCTTCTACTACCCGTGGTTCTCCACGCCGGACCCGCTCGGCGACGGCAAGGCCATGGTCAACGTGCCGCCCTCCGGGCACATCGCGGGCATCTACGCACGCACGGACGTCACGCGAGGCGTGCACAAGGCCCCCGCCAATGAGGTGGTGCGCGGCGCCATGCGGCTGGTGCGCGACGTGACGCCCGAGGAGCAGGGCGAGCTCAATCAGGTGGGCGTCAACTGCATCCGCTACTTCCCGCGCGGCGGCATCCGCGTGTGGGGCGCGCGCACGGTGGCGGACGCCGCCAGCGAGTGGCGCTACGTCAACGTGCGCCGGCTCTTCAACTTCGTGGAGGAGTCCATCGCGCTGGGCACCAACTGGACGGTGTTCGAGCCGAATGACCCCACGCTGTGGAAGTCCATCCACCGCGACGTGAGCGCCTTCCTGCTGCGCCTGTGGCGCGACGGCGCGCTGATGGGACGCACCAAGGAAGAGGCGTTCTTCGTGCAGTGCGACGAACAGACGAACACGCAGGAGACCATCGACGCCGGCCAGGTCATCGCGGTCATCGGTCTGGCGCCGGTGAAGCCGGCGGAGTTCATCATCTTCCGCATCGGCCAGCACGCGGGCGGGGCGGAAGTGGAGGAGGTGTCGAATGGCTGAGGCCAAGGCTCCCGAGGCGGCCCCCCCGGAGCAGGAAGCGGGCGCCCAGCCCGGCGCGCTCGCGGACCCGTTCCGTGCGTACAACTTCAAGCTGCTCATCGACGGCGTGAACGAAGGACACTTCACCCAGTGCACCGGGCTGGAGGTCGAAGTCACCGCGCTGCACTACCGCGAGGGCGGAGCGGGCCCGGTGACGCGCAGGCTGGCGGGGCCCGTCACGCACGGAGACATGACGCTGCGCTACGGCGTCACCGTGTCACCCGAGCTGTGGAACTGGTTCCTCGCGTCGATGAACGGCGTGCCCCAGCGCAAGAACGTGTCGGTCCTGCTCCTGGACATGGATGGGGTGACGGAGAAGCTGCGCTGGAACCTCAACGAGGCGTGGCCGAAGAAGTGGCGGGCGGCGCCGCTGGATGCGCTCGGCCAGCAGATCGCCATCGACTCACTCACCCTCGTCTTCGAGTCCATCACCCGTGGCTGAGCCCACGCGCAGACCCGTGCCCGGCGCGTGGCTGCGCGCCGTCGCTCGGAAGATGAAGGCGTGGGCGGAGTCCGTGCTCTCCGAGGAGGAGAGCGACTTCGCCGCGGCGCTCGCCCAGGCGCGCGTGTCGCTGGACGCCCCGCGTCCCGACGCGAGCCCGGACGGCGCCGAGGTTGCCCGTGTCCCCGCCGCGCCCGTCACCGTGACGGCCCCCGCGGTGGGGCTGGGAGCTCCAGAGCACTGGCTCCGCGATATCCAGGCGCGGCGCACCGTGGGGCCTCCCGCGGACTGGGTGGCCCGGGTGCGGAAGGTCGCGCCCCATCTCGTCGAGGGGCTTCCGGAAGCGGAGGCACCGCTGCCGGTGAGTGACGCCCACCTCTCGTTCCGCACGCGGATGTTGCTCTCGGCATCGTCGAGCGCCGCGCCCGCCTCCGCGAGTGCTCCGTCATTGGCTCCTCCGCCCAGACGCGACGCCGCGCGTCCGTCAGCCGGCCCCGAGCGGGTCGCGCACCGTCCTGCCACGCAAGCGCCCTCGGAGCGGGGGCCCTCCGCGTCGGCGCGCGGTGAAGGGGGCTCCGAGACTTCCGGGCGGCAAGGGCCCGTGGGTGTTCCTCGCGAGGCGCCTCGACACGCCTCGAAGGTGTCGCCCCTGTCGATGCCGAATCCCTTCGCTGCGCCATCGCCTCCGACGCCCGTTCCCATGGACGCGGGGCGGCTCCTGGCCGAGGTGGCCATCACCCCCACCCCGTCGTTGATGCATGGAGGGCCGGCCTTCGCCAACCCGGTGATGGTGGCCTCCACTCCCGCGTCGCCTTCGGAGGTGTGCGTGCCTCCCCTGCGGGAAGAGGACCGCGAGCGGAACCTGTGCGCTTCGGGATATCCCCAAGGCATCTCCGCGTCCCAGGCGCTGGGGCTGCAAGGCGTCCCCGTGAAGGCGGCGCCCCCGGCGCCTCGGCGCGCAACGCCCCGGTTCACCGGCGAGCCGTGGGGGCCACGTCGACGTCAGGCCGAACTCCAGGAGGAGGCGCGCCCGGCGGTGCAGCGGGACGTGTTGCTGGAGCGCACGCCCCCGTTCGCTCCCCGCACCTGGACGGAGGCCGAGGAGGATGGGAGGCGCGGCGCGAGCGCACGGGAGCAGGAGGAGGCTTCGACGGCGCGCTTCGCCACCCCCGTGAGGGAGGAGCCACCGGGTGCGCCCGAGGAATCGGCCACGGCCGACCCGGCTTCCTGGCCGGAGCTTCCGTCCGCCCTGGCCCCGGAGTCTCCGGACGTCGCCCAGGAACTTCGGCTCTGGACGCGGCTGCGTCGGCTCGAGCGCGAGCAGCGGGGTGAGTGATGGAGCGCGTGGCCTTCCTCATCGAGCCCGGCGGTGAGCGCATCGGGTGTCTGCTCAACCCGGAGACGCTCGTCGTGCGTCGAGAGGCGGGGCTGCGCCCGAGGCGCGCGCTGGGAGGCTCGCTGCCGTGGGGTGGGCCCGGAGACGACCCGCTGCTCTTCACTGGTGGCGGCACCACCGAGATGACGTTGGACCTGCTCTTCGATGTCTCGCTCTCCGGCTCCACCCTGGAGACGGAGGACGTGCGGGAGCTCACCGAGCCTTTGTGGCGCCTGGCGGAGAACGGCCTGCGAGAGGACGGCGGCATGCGTCCCTCGCTGGCGCGCATGGTGTGGGGCAAGCGGCTCAACTTCCTGGGCGTGGTGGCCGCCGTCGCGGAGCGACTGGAGCACTTCACGGCGACGGGGGCGCCTCGGCGCTCGTGGCTGCGCCTTCGGTTGGTGCGAGTGGAGGACGAGACGGGCCTCAGGGAGCCGGTGGAGCGCGGCGAGCCGCCAGACGCGGACGCCGTGGAAGCCGCCCTGACGCCGGAGGACTACGAGGCCCACACGGTGCTCGGGACCGAAGAGGGGGACGACGGCATGCCGGCCTCCGGGCAGCGCCTGGATGAAATCGCGCACCAGCGCTACGGCGACCCGTCGATGTGGCGCCTCATCGCCGCGCTCAACGGCATCTCAGACCCCTCGCGCATTCCCGCCGGACAGGTGCTGCGCCTGCCCACGCCCGAAGCGCTTCGGAGGGTGATGTGAGCCAGCTGCGAGGGTTGCCCGAGCTGCGCATCGAGGTGGACGGCGCGCCGCTGCCGACGGGGGATTTGCGCTCGCTCGCGTCCATCCAGGTGTCGCAGCGACTGGCGCTGCCCACGCAGTGCGAGCTGACCTTCACCGACTCGCGCGGCGTCCTGGCGACCTCCGGTCTTCCTCCGGGGACCTCGCTGCGCGTCGCGGCCTCGTCGTCGCTGGAGGACCTCTTTCTCGGGGAGGTGACGGCCGTCGAGTTCTCGCATGCGCGAGGCGGCGCGCGCGAGGTGCGGGTGCGCGGCTATGACGTCCTGCACCGCCTGCGCAAACGGCAGCCGGTGCGCGCGCACGTCCAGGTGACGCTGGAGGACCTGGCGAAAGAGCTCGTCTCCGGATTGGGGCTCTCCGTGAAGGCCGCGTCCTCCGGGCCGCTGTGGCGCTACCTCATCCAGCATGGCCAGTCCGACTTGGAGCTGCTGGTGGAGTACGCGGACCGCTGCGGGCTGTTCCCCATCCTCCACGGCGACACGCTGCGACTGGTGACGCTGGAGGGTGAGGGCACGCCCGTGTCGCTGCGGTTGGGCGAGTCGCTGCTGGAGGCCTCCATCGAGGTCAATGGCGACGCGGCCTGTCGCGAGGTGTCCGCCGAGGGCTGGGACGTGCTGCGCGCGGAGGCCCACGCGGGTCGCGCGGACGTGCCCCGGGTGGGACGGGACGTGGAGGCGGGAGTCTCGCCGGAGCGCGTGGGTGGCGAGTCGCGTCGCTCGTTGGTGGATGAGGCGGCGGAGGGCATCCCCCACGTCGAGTCGGCGGCGCAGGCGGAGCTGGACCACCGGGGCGCGCGCGAGGTGGTGCTCACCGGCCTTGCCGAGGGCGACGCGAGGCTGCGGCCCGGCGCGCGCGTGGACGTAGCGGGCGTGGCCTCGCTGGTGGCGGGGCGCTACGTGCTCACCAGCGTCACGCACCGCATCGACGCCAGACAGGGCTTCGTCTCGGAGTTGTCCTCCGAGCCTCCCGCGCGAAGGCCCCGGGCACGGGCGTCCGCGGTGACGCTGGGCATGGTGAGCCGGGTGGATGACCCGGATGGGCGGGGCCGCGTGCGGGCGACGCTGCCTTCGTATGGGGGCGTGGAGACGGACTGGATGCAGGTGCTGGCGGCGGGCGGCGGCTCCGGCAAGGGGCTGATGCTGTTGCCGGACGTGGGGGACACGGTGCTGCTCGCGCTGGGCGGAGAGGACCCTGCGCGGGGCGTGGTGGTGGGAGGGTTGTATGGCGGCGGGGGGCCTCCGGACGCGGGCGTCGAGGGCGGCTCGGTGCGGCGCTACACGCTGCTGACCACGGGTGGGCACCGGCTGAAGCTGGACGACGAGAGCCGCACGCTGCGCCTGGAGGATGGCACCGGCAGCTACCTGGAGCTGTCACCGAAGGGGGTGCGGTTGCACTCGAAGGTGGCGATGGAGCTCGAGGCGCCGGGCCAGGACGTGGTCATCCGTGGACGGTCCATTGACTTCCGGAGAGGCTGAATGCGGCTGCTGACCGTGGACGCGCTGGTGGTGTGTGCCCATGAGCTGGGGCGCGTGGGGCTCGTGAACTCGCAGCCCTGGGTGACGGTGGAGCGCCGGCCGCTGCTCGTGCGCGCGGACCCGGAGGGGCGTCCCATCGGCGGGTGTCCCAACATCGGCCCCACCATCAAACCCTGCACCACCACGTTGAAGGTGCAGCAGGGGTACTCCACGCTGGTCACCATCGACGGCAAGCCCGTGTGCCTGGACACGCTGACGGGGCTGACGGACGGCACGCCGCCCGGCATCGTGAAGTACAAGGTCAACGCGCCCGGCCAGATGCTGGTGACGGAGGAGCGATGAGCGCGCCCCGCTTCCGCACCTGGCGCTTCGCGCACCCGGACTTCGAGATGGCGGAGAAGTCCGGCCTGCGCGTGGCTCCCACGGGCCGCGTGGAGATGGTGGAGGAGCACGCCGCCATCCGTCAGGCCGTGCTGCTCCTGCTCACCACGGTGCCCGGCGAGCGCGTCATGCGCCCGGACTACGGCTGTGAGTTGCACAAGCTGCTCTTCGCCAACAACGACGACACCACCGCGGGGCTCGCCATCCACTACGTGCGCCGCGCCCTGGACCGCTGGGAGCCGCGCATCCAGGTGCTTCACCTGGACGCCACCCGGAGCGCGGAGGACGGCTTCCGACTGGACGTGTCCGTCGAGTACCGCGTGCGCTCCACCGGCCGCACGGAGCGGCTGGCCTATCCCTATTCGCTCGCGGGAGGCCCGACATGACGTCGCTGCCGACACCCCGGCTCGACGACCGGAGCTTCTCCCAGCTCGTGGAGCAGGCGCGCTCACGCATCCTCGCCCTGTGTCCGGAGTGGACGGACCTCACGCCGCACGACCCGGGCATGGTGCTGGTGGAGGTGTTCTCTCACCTCACCGAGACGATGCTCTACCGGCTCAACCGGCTGCCGGAGAAGGCCTACGTGGAGTTCCTCCGGCTGCTCGGCGTGCGCCTCCAGCCGCCCGCCGCCGCGTCGGTGCGCCTGCGCTTCTCGCTGGCCCGCGCCTCCGAGCGACCGACGGAGATTCCTCGCAACACGCCCGTCACCCTGTCGCGCGCCGGCGCGGGCGTGGAGCCCGTCGTGTTCCACACGGCGGACGCGGTGACGATTGCGCCAGGGGACACGCAGGTGGAGGTGCTCGCGTATCACTGCGACCCGGTGGACGGGGAGCTGGTGGGCGTGGGCACGGGCCTGCCGGGCCTCACCGTGCAGGCGAAGCGTCCCCCCATCGTCGCGCCCACCGGGGACTCGCTGGACCTCGTCGTGGGAGTGGAGGCGGGGCCCGGGGAATTGGATGCGCGCGCGCCGGCCCGCCGCCATGACGGCCGCACCTACCGCATCTGGCGCGAGGTGGAGAACTTCGCGGCGCTGGACTCGAACGAGCCCGCGTACGTGGCGGACCGGATGACGGGCACCATCACCTTCGCGTCCTCGGTGCGCCTGGCCAACGAGACGGGGGCGCTGGACGAGCCGCGCACGCTGGCGGCGGTGCCGGGAGTAGGGCGGGAGATTCGCCTCTGGTACCGGCGCGGTGGAGGCGCCGCGGGCAACGTGGCGGCGGGCACGCTGGAGGTGCTCAAGG
Organism: Myxococcus sp. CA051A; assembly: GCF_013336705.1. Lineage (NCBI taxonomy): Bacteria > Pseudomonadati > Myxococcota > Myxococcia > Myxococcales > Myxococcaceae > Myxococcus > Myxococcus sp. CA051A. The sequence continues at coordinate 138,263 of NZ_JABUMS010000015.1, forward strand.
CGCCCATCCCAGGCTTGAAGGTCACCAACCCCCGGCCCGCGACGGGCGGCCGCGTGGCGGAGACGCTGGAGAACGCGCTCCTGCGCGGGCCCCAGGAGCTGCACTCGCTGCGGCGCGCCGTCACCGCGGGAGACTTCGAACTCTTGGCGCTGCGCAGCTCCGGCGCGGTGGCGCGCGCCAAGGCCGTCACCCTGGCGCAGTTGTGGTCCCACGCCCCCGCGGGCACGGTGGAGGTGTTGCTGGTGCCGCACCTGCCGCCGGAGGTGCGAGGCGCGTCGGGTGAGGGAATCACGGAGGCGGCGCTGCGCGAGCACGAGACGGAGGAGGCCCGCGCGCGCATCCACGCGGAGCTGGACCTGCGCCGTCCGCTGGGCACCACCTGCCATGTGGAGTGGGCGCGCTACAAGACGGTGCGGGTGCAGGCGCGCGTGGTGGCACACCGCGAGGAGGACACGGCGGCGCTGCGCGCGCGGCTCACCGAGCGGCTCCACCAGGTGCTCACGCCGCTGCCCTCGGGACTCCAGCCGGAAGGGTGGCGCTTCGGCCAGGCGCTGCGCGCTTCGCATGTCTACGACGCGCTCCTGGCGGAGCCAGGCGTCAGCTACCTCGACAAGGTGCGGCTGCTGGTGGACGAGGTGCCCCGCGAGGTGCGCACCCTGGCCGCCGACAGCTTCCAGCCGGGCACCTTCTACGCGGGCGGCGGCGAGACGCTGTTCCGCACGGTGAACGACGCGGACGGCTGGGAGCGGGCGGGCCTGTTCCCCGGCGAGGACGTGGACGCGGTGGAGGCGCATCCCCAGCGCGCGGGCCTCGTCGCCGTGTGCGCGCGGCTGGCCGCGGACTCGAAGCGCTCCCGCATCCACCTGTCCTACGACTGCGGCGAGACGTGGGACGACACCACGCACACGCTGGACGCGGTGGAGGACCTGACGTGGGCGGAGCGCGACGGTGTGCCGGTGCTGCTCCTGGCCACGCGCGTGGGCCTGTTCGAGCTGGTGTCGCGTCCGGGCGCCACGCCCATCCAGGTGCTGGTGGACCCCGCCAATCAGGACCTGGGCTTCTACGCGGTGGCCGCGACGACGGACGTGCGCGGCGCGGTGAATGTCGCGGTGGCGGCCATGGGCACTCGGGGCGTCTTCCTGTCGAGCGGCGGTGGACGCGGAGGCACCTTCCGTCCCATCGGCCCCAAGGGCCAGGACGTGCGCGTGCTGGAGGTCCAGAAGGACGGGCCTCGCTCCTTCCTCTGGGCGGGCCTCGCCGCGGCCAGTGGCGCGGACCCGGGCAGGGGCGCGCTGTGCTGGGAGTTGATGGGCAGCGCGGACCCGCCGGACGGCTGGCGTCCGTTCGACAGGAACTGGGATGGCGGCAGTTGTCTGGCGCTCGCGTTCAGCGGCTCCACCGTGTACGCGGGCAGCCACCGCGTGGGCGTGCTGTGGGTGGACTCGAGTCGCCCCGGTGCCTCCTGGCGGCGTCCCGACGTGGGCTGTGGCCTGCCGCTGCGCGAGGCGGAGCGCTTGTTCCAGCCCGTGTCCGCGCTGGCGTCCTCGCCCACGGGCGCCCCGGTGCTCGCGGGAGGACCGGACGGCGTCTTCCGTCGCCCCCGAGGCAGCGAGCGCTATGAGCCCGTCTCCACGCGCGAGTTCACCGAGAAGGTGACGCTGCCGCCCACGTGGCTCCTCAGCTCCGGCGCGCACACGCTGGAAGTGGTGACGGACGATGCGGAGCCCTGACATCCAGCGGCTGTTGCCGGGCGTCTTCCAGCGCACCGTGCTGCCGGGCTCTCCGCTCACCGCGCTGCTGGCGGTGATGGACGCGCTGCACGCGCCCAGCGAGGACGTGCTCGCCGGGCTGGAGTCCCACTTCGACCCGCGCCGGGCGCCGGACCGCTTCGTGCCCTTCCTGGCGCGTTGGGTGGGCATGGACCTGCCCGTGTCCACGGGCCTGGGACGGCTGCGAGAGCTGGTGGCGCAGGCGGTGGAGATATCGCGCTGGCGCGGCACCGCGCGCGGCCTGCGGTTGTTCCTCACCACGGCCACCGGCCGCACCGACTTCCAGGTAGACGACGCGGTGCCCGGCGAGGACGGCAGGCCGCGGCCCTTTCACGTCCTGGTGCTCGCGCCCTCGGCGGTGTCCTCCCACCGGCTGCTGCTGGAGCGAATCATCGAGCGGGAAAAGCCCGCATACGTCACCTATGAGCTGCGTTTCGCGCAGCCGCCTCAAGGAGCCAGTTGATGCCCCGCGCCTTTGACATCACCGCCGTGACGGACACCGTCCGTCTGAATGCGACGGGACAAGGGGAGGTGGCCTACACGGTGTCCAACGCGCTGCGTGCCCCCGTCCGAGCCCGGGCCTCCATCGTCCCGGGCCCCGGCGCGAAGGCGGAGTGGGCCACCATCTCCGGAGGCGACGAGCGGGACTTCGCGCCGGACGGCACGCAGCAGCTCAGCGTGCAGCTTCGCGTCCCACCGGGAACACCGCCGGGACGCTTCACCTTCCACCTGCTCGTGGTGGACGTGACGAACCCGGACGAGCGCTACGCGGAAGGGCCCGCCACGGCCTTTGAAGTCGTGGCCGCGCCGCCGCCCAAGAAGCCCTTCCCCTGGATGTGGGTCGCGCTGGCGGCGGGCGTCATCCTCATCATCGGGACGGTGATTGGCATCATCTCGTCGAGTGGGGGCGCCGAACTGGGCCAGCCCTGCCCGGGGGGGGACTGTGACAAGGGGCTCACGTGTACGGACCCGGATGGCGGCTCGTGCCTGGTGTCCGCGGGCGAGGCGTGTGACGGCGGCGCGATGTGCTCCACCGGCTTCTGCAACAGGAGGGGCGAGTGCCAGCTGGCACTGGGGCAGACGTGCGCGAGTCAGCGCGACTGCCCGGGGCCGCTGAAGTGCACGGAGGTGCCCGGCTCGCGGCTGTGCCTGCTGGAGTCCCTGCAGGACTGCGAGCGCGACAGTGACTGCTCCAGCTTCTACTGCCGCGCCGACGGGAAATGCAGCCGGGACGACGGGCGCTGCGAGAGCAACGCGGACTGTCGCCAGCCGGCGCAGTGTGGCCCCACGAAGCTCTGCCAGCTCTCGGATGGACAGCCCTGCCGGTCCAACGAGGTCTGCCTCTCCGGCTTCTGCGCGGGGACGTGTCAGGTCGCCCCGCTGGGCTTCCAATGTCCGGGCCCGTGCCCGGACTTCACTGTCTGCAGCAATGGCCAGTGCGTCAACGTCCGGGCGACGGTGCTCAACCAGGAGATGCTCCAGGTCTCCCCCCGCAAGTCGGAAATCATGGAGCAGATGCAGGAGCAGCAGCGTCTGCAACTGGAGATGCGTCGGCGGGAAGAGGGCATCATCCGGTAGCGCCATGCCCGAGCTCAAGCCCCTCCATGTCGTGCTCATCCTGGCCATCGTCGCCATCGTCGCGCTCTATGTCCTGGGCGTGGGCCTGGGGGCGAAGGATGAGTCCTCCCGTCGCGACAGTCCCACGCAGTCCGCCCAGGAACTCCGGGAGCGGTTCATCAAGCCCGAGCCGGTGGATGCCTCGGAACTGGCCGCGACGTGTGCCTTCCAGGAGGGGGTGCTCGTCCTTCCGAGCGGGGGCTCCTGCCGGGTGGACGTGAAGGCGTCCGACACGCGGATGCGCTCGCTGGAGGTGGTGCCCCGCCCCCTCTCCGTGGTCCGGGTGTCGCTGGCGTCGAGGGGCAAGCCGTCGGTGCCGGCGAAGTTCGACCCGCTGAAGGAGGCGAAGAAGCTGGACGTGGCGAAGGAGGGCGCGGACCTGGAGGTGACGTGTCTGTCGGCCCCTCCGCAGCGTCCCATCTGCGAGCTGGGACTGAGGTGAGCAGGAGCGGCCTCAGGCCGGCGCGGCGCGCTTGAGGCGCAGCACCTTGAGGATGGACACCAGCGCGCCCACCAGCAGCAGCACGGCCCAGATGAGGCCGAGGATGGCGACGATGATGGCGCTCACCGCGTCGGTGATGCTGACGAGGATGCCGGGCACCAGTCCGTGGAGGAGGGACACCACGGCGTTGGCCAGGAGCGACGTGAGGTAGAGCAGCACCAGGCCCTTGTTCTGGAGGAAGCGCTGGTGCGCGAGCACCAGGCACACGCCCGCGGCGAGCTTGAGGAACATCAAGAACCCCAGCGTGCCGGCCGCGCCTCCCCGGTTGAAGAAGCCCCACACTGCCAGATAGGCCAGCGTGCCGAAGGGCACCGACGCGACGAGCGTTATCATCGTCAGCGTCAGCGCGATGGCGGCCATGAGCAGGCCGAAGCCGGTGAGCAGCGCGACGATGGAGCCGATGAGCGTCGCCAGTCCCTGCACTCGCCCGTGGACGCGCTCGGGGATGATGAGGCTCGCGCCCATCAACCCGAGCGTGAGTAGCAGCAGCGCATCCACCAGGGCGAGGTAGGGAATGCCCAGGCCCGGCGTGGGCGGGTTCTCCTTCTGCGTGCGCACCACGTCGGAGGGGTCCACGTCCTCGCCCTCGCAAATCGCGGCGTGCAGGGGACGGCAGTCCTCGGGGAAGCCCGGAGGCAGCGGCGCGCAGGGCTTCGTGCCACTCAGCACCGAGCAGTCCGGCGACTTCTGGGGCAGCAGGATGGGCGAGCCCACCTCCACGAGCACACAGAGCGCCAGCAGCACCAGCGCGGCGATGAGGAAGGGTCTTCGCATGCGGTCCATGCCGCGCCCCCCGGCAAGGCGCGCCCCCAGCGGCGCGTGAACGCGAGCCTAGGCATGGTGGAAGGGGATTCCCTCGTGCCGTCGTCGGGACTGTCCTGGGGCTCACGGGCACTGCTCCCAGAGGGAGGGCCCGACCGGATATGCTGCGAGGGCAATGTCCGAACGCAACCGAACCGGTGCCGTGGTGCCCGAGTCGCGACCGTCGGAGGGGGACCTGCGCCGCCGCCTGGAAGGGCGCGTGGAACTGATTGAGTCCGCCCTCCGCCGCTATCGCATGCTCGACAGGACCCTGGATTCGCGCGGCTGGCGGCGGACGTTGCAGGACGAGCCCTCGCTGATTCAGGACGTCCTGGAGGTGGAGCCCACGTTGCTGGAAGCGCTGGAGCGCACCGAGCGGCGCGGTGAGCAGGAGGGCTGGCCGGAAGGCTCATCCATTCCGAAGACCGCGAGTCGGGTGCGCGAGGTCCGCGAGCGAATGGCGCTGCGCGTGCGCGACGCGCTGCTGACCCGGGGCCTCGTGACGGAGTCCCTGTCGCTGGAGGAGAAGCTGCGCGAGCTGAAGGAGGTCTGCGCCCAGGAGGTCTCCCTCCAGCGGACGCCGACGGAGCCCTTCGCGCTGCGCATCGCCTCGGTGGGTCGGGCGCCGCAGTACGTGGTGGCCTTCGTCTTCGTCCTGGTCGCGCTGGGCCTCGGGGTGGGGATTCTCTGGCTGCTGCTCCTCGGTTCGACGGGAGTGGCGCTGGTCGGTGGCACGCTGGCGTTGGTCGCGTTGTTGATGGGGACGGTGACGCTGCTGCGAATGAAGGCCCCGGGCGTCGTCTGGCTCACCCCGGAGCGCGTGGTGTGGATGGCTCCGGGAGACGAGCCCCCGGTGGCCGTGCGGCTGGACTCGCTGGAGGAGGGCGGACTCCAACTGGAGGACGGCGGGGGAGCGCTCAGCCTTCGCGGAGACCACTTCATCCGGCTGACGCGGTTCGATGGCGCGAGCGCCGACCGGCTGCGCGTCCTGCTGGAGTTGTTTCGCGATGCCCGCGTCCGGGCGCAAGCGGCCCGGGTGGACCGGCGGGTGGAGTTGTTGACGTTTTCGGCGTTGCTGCGTCGCAAGGGGACGTGGAGCTCCGGGCAGGCCGTGTTGCTGGGTCGTGGCGTCTTCTTCCTCCCCGACCCCGACGCGGGCGCGGCGCTGTTGCATGCCGCGACTGGCCGGAGGTTGCTGTCGAGCGTCGAGCTGGAGTGCGTGCTCGATGGCCTGTGCTGGCAGCCCGAGTCGGAGCTGGACGCGTACCTCGTGCGGGCCACGGTGGCGACGGGGGGCGCGGCCTGGTCGTCTCAGGATGCGCGGGTGGCTCGGGACATTCCCCTGGAGCAGGAGGTCCACATCACCCGGGGCGAGGAGGTGCTCGTCGGCAACGTGGGGCTGACGAAGCGGGAGCTCGCCTACCGATTGGTGCACGCCTGGAGTGAGGGCCTCCAGGATTCGAGCGAGGACGTTCAGCCCAAGCTGAGCAGCGGGTCATGACCGAGCGCGTCCACGCCGCGAAGGAGTCGTCGGAAGGGCCCACCGCCGAAGACGTGCGCGTCCAGTTGGAAGGTCGCGCGGAGGTGCTTGAGGCGGCGCTCCGGCGAGCGGCCACCCTGGAGGCGGTGCTGCGCGGCCGGGGATGGAAGCGTCGGTGGCGCGCGCATCCCACGCTCGTCTCGGAGTGGCTGGCAGAGGAGGCCACCGTCGAGGAGGCCCTGGAGCGGACGAGCCGGCGCGCGCGGGTGGAGGGCTGGTCCGACACGCTGCCGGTGATGGAGGGGCTGCGCGAGCTGGAGGCGCGCCGGGAGCGGCTCAAGACACTGGTGCGCGCGCGACTGTCGCGGTTGGTGCACGTGTCTGGTCCTCCCGTGCTGAAGGTGGAGCTGGCGCGGCTGGACGGGTTGGTGGGCAAGCGGGCGACGATGACGCTCGAGCCCGGTGAGGTGCTGCTGTTCCAGGCGGACCGGTTGTCGCCGGTCTCCTCGGGACAGACGCTTCCGCTGCTGGTCTCCATGGCCCTGCTGTATTGGGGCTTGTATGTCCTCCTCCTGGCGTTGCTGCGAGGAAACGGGAGTCGGGCGGGGGTGGCGCTGGTGGCGTTCATCGTCGCCCCGCTGTTCGTGGCGTGGGCCCGGGCGGGTCGCGTCTGGATGACGAGCAGGCGGCTGTTGTGGATGCCGACGTTCGGAGAGACCGTCTCCGTCCCCCTGGCCACCATCGCGCCTGGAGGTGTCCACCTGGGGCCCACGCACGACTTGAAGGTGGAGGGTGAGCCCCGGCTCCAGGTGGCCCATCTCGCGGACGCCAAGGCGCTCGCGACCCTTCTCGAGCTGCACAGCCAGCCTCCGCTGCTGGGGCGGGTGCGCTCCGGGGTACGGCTCGCGGACGTGGTTGTCTTTCCCGCATCGCTGCGGGAGGCGGCGGCGGCGCCCCGCTCGGGGTGGGCCGTGCTGCGGCCTGGCGGCGTGTCCTTCATTCCGGAGGGGGCCGGTCGTCAGGTGCTCTCGACGGTGACGGGGCGGGAGTCGACGCTCGCGGCGGACGTGGGCCGGGTGTTGGAGCAGCTCCGCTGGCTGTCCGGCACGGAGTTCGACGACTGGCTGACGCGGCTGGTGACTGCCACTGGAGGCGTGAGCTGGTCGGCCTGGGACTCCTTGAAGCGGGAGGAGGCTCCGCTGTGGAAGCCGTTTCGAGTCAGTCGCGGCAGGCAGGTCCTGATGGGGCAGATGGAGTGGTCCGCGCAGTCCTCGGCCGAGTTGATTCTCCGCTCCTGGCCGGACGCCGTCACGCCGGGAAAGGCGAAGAGCGCCCGGACGTGAGCGCACTCACGTCCGGGCACCCTGGAGCGCGAAGGCTCAGTGCTTGATGGCGTACTGGAGCAGCACGACGCCGGTCCGGTAGACCTTGGTCGACAGCAGCTCCAGGGGGATGTGTGAACCCAGCCGCGAGACGAGGTGGATTCCCGCGCCGAGCAGCACCGGGTTCAGTTTGATGAGGACCTCGTCCACGAGGCCCGCGGTGAGCAACTGCGTGGCCAGGGCTCCGCCTCCCGCCAGGTAGATGTCCTTGCCCTCCTGGGCCTTCAGAGCGCGCACCGCGCCGACGACGTCGTCGGAGATGAGGTGGACGCGGGGATTCGGACTCTCTTTCATCGTGCGCGAGACGACGTACGTCTCCAGGTACGGGTAGGGGTCCGTGACGTTGAACTTCAGGCCGATGTCATACGTCCGGCGGCCCATCACCACCGCGCCATAGGTGCGCAGCGTGGCGAGGTACTCGGTGACGTGGTCGCCTTCGTTCGCGAAGCAGTCGAAGGAGTCGTCCTCGCGGGCGATGAAGCCGTCGAGGGTGGTGGCGACGTGGTACGCGAGCTTGCGCTTCTGGGGTTGCATAGGAGGACCTCGGATTCGAGAAGTCCCACCGCGCACGGGTGGCGCTCCGCGCCGGAAGGGTGCGGTGGGGACGTGAATGCGGTGCTGTGGGAATCGCTCACGGGGAGCGCCTCACCCGCCACCTCGGACGCATGGCGTCGAGGGCGAGGAGGAGCGCTTCGAGGAGCGAGAGCTGTCAGTGAGAAGAGGTCATGGACAGCGCGGTTTCCCGCGCCGGAAATGAGGATGGCCTCAACCCACTGACGATGCAAGTCACGAGGTGACGCAGTCCCGCCCCGACTCCAGGCAAGGGTTCGCCTGTCGTCAGATGGCGGGAATGCGGCTCACGGCTCCAGGATGAGGTCCATGTCGCTGTCGTCCTCCGTGGCCTCCGTCACGTCCGGGTCGTTGTCGTCCAGGTCGTAGCCGTAGATGGACATGCCCGGAGGTATCGTCGCGCCGATGCACGGAATCTGCCGGGGCTCGGCGCCCACGCCGTCGCCATCCATGTCCGGATAGAGCACGACCCAGCGCGTGCGCTCCGGGTCCGCGTCGTCGCAGTCGTTGCCCGTGGCCTTCGTGAAGTACGGCGCTGGCAACGCGCTGCCCACACAGACACCGCCCTGCTCGGGCATCGTGGCGCCGTCCAGGTCCCGGTCCACGTGGGTGTAGTTGCGCTGAACCCAGCGCGTCGCATCGTCGTCCGCGCAGTCGGTTCCCACCGCCGACCGGGAAGGAGGCGTCTGCCCGTCGGTGCACAGCGTCTCCGACGTGCCCGCGCCCACGCCATCTCCATCCAGGTCCGGCCAGGACAGGAGCGACGTGTGTCGCGTGGGGCTCGTGTCGTCGCAGTCCCGGCGTTGCTCGGTCCACGCATAGCCAGGAGGCAGTGCGGTGCCACCACAGACGTTGCCCGCTTCGGGCACCGTGTAGCCATCCCCATCCGCGTCGCGATGCCGGTACTCCCGGAGCTGCCACCCGCTGGCGTTCGAGGGCGCGCAGTCGGAGCCGAGCGTCGAGTAGCCCTGTGGCACCGTGCCACCCGCGCACAGCGTCACCGCCGTGCCCGCGCCCACCAGGTCCCCGTCTTCGTCGGGATGGACGCTCCAGCTCACCCGGATGGAAGCATCCTGGTCGTTACAGTCGAGCCCGCGGGGAAGGTGGGCATAGCCCTGGGGCAGAAACTCGCCGCTGCACCGCACGCCATTTTCGGGGACCGTGTCGCCATCCCCATCCGCGTCGCGGTACGTGTAGCCCCGCCACTGCCAGAGCGTGGCGTCCCCGGGGGCGCAGTCATCGCCCTGGAGCGCATGTCCCGGAGGCGCCACCGCGCCCGCGCACCGGGCCTGGGGCTCACCCGTGCCGAAGCCATCGCCATCCGCGTCCACGTAGACGTCGCGCGTCCGCCACACCGTCGAGTCCGAGTCGTCGCAATCCGCGCCGAGGGACTGGAGGGTGTAGCTGGCAGGCAGTTGCTGAAGGGGCGCGAGGCAGAGCGCGCCCGGCGCATCCACGGTGAGGCCATCCCCGTCGACATCCCGGTACAGATAGGCGAGAGACACCGCGCGAGTGGCATCGAGCGGCGCGCAGTCTCCTTCCACGATGGAGAACCCCAGCGGTGGCGACTTGCCGGCGCAGACGTCCACGCGAGGGCCCTCGCCATACCCGTCCGCATCCAGGTCCGGCCAGGCGCCGCGAGCCACCGCGAAGCGCGCATCCTCGTCATCGCAGTCCGAGGGGCCCGCCTGCTCGCGATACCCCCAGAGGGTCTCCCCCAGACAGACCTCCACCGGACCCGGGCCCGTGGCGCCGTCGCTGTCCCGGTCCGGATACAGGCCGGAGACCGTGCGCCACCGGGAGCTGTCCTTCGGGGCGCAGTCTCCCGGCACCGAGGTCCAGCCCAGGGGCAGGGCGTTGTCGGGGGCGCACACCTTCTTCAAGGCCCCGTCACCCCGACCGTCACGGTCCACGTCCTCGTAGGCGGAGACCTCGTGCCAGTTCGCCCTGTTGAACGGCTCGCAGTCCGCGTCGTTCGCCACGCCGTCGCCGTCCGAGTCCTTGCCGCCAGTCCCGAGGCCATCGCCACCATCGGCGCAGCCAGACTGGAGCCCCAGCAGGGCCAGCGCGAGCGCCAGCCAGATGCTTCGCGTCGTCGCCATGAGCGGGAGTCCCGTCTTCCGTCCGTCAGGGAGCCGGCGCCGCCGTCCGGCGGGTCAGTTTGCAGGTGACAATCGCCCCCTGGTACCGGAGCGACAGCTCGAGGAGGTAGGCCCCTGGCTTGTTCATGAGCAGCAAGGCCAGCCGGTCGCAGCGAGCGATATGCGGGCTGGCGCCGTAGTAGTTGGTGGACGGGTAGGGGAACTCGAACTCCAGGGTCCGGGGCGTGTTCTCTCCCTGGAGGACGCCGGTGACCTGGATGGTGTCCGCCTGGACGAGGGAGTAGCTGTCCACCGTCACGAAGACGTAGGGCACGTTGGGCTGGGGTGTCTCGGCCGCCAGCGCGGAGGGCGTCAGCGTCACGGAGGCGAGCAGCAGGGCGGCGGCGCGGAGGACTCGGCTCGGATGCATCTTCGGAATCCTGGAGGGTGGGGTGGGATACAGGGACGGCCCGACAGAACCCGACGGGTGTCGCCTGGGTATACGCAACGAGCCCATTTTCCTGTCCGTTTCCCGGTGAATTCCGGGCGGCCTCCCAGGCGCCGGGGCCCTCGCCGCACCTTGTCACCGGGTGGGACCTGCAATACGCCTGGGGCATGTCCAGCGCCGCGCTCCCCGCCGACTTCCTCCGCGCTCTCTCCGAGGGCTTCCCCGTCGATTTCCTCACCCAGGAGCCGGAGGAATTGAAGGAGTACGGCCGCGACTGGACGCGCGTGTATGCCCCGGCCCCGAGCGCGGTGGCGCTGCCCCGCACCACGGATGAGGTGTCCCGGCTGCTCGCGCTGTGCCACCAGCACGGCGTGGCGGTGGTGCCCTCCGGAGGCCGCACGGGCCTGGCCGGTGGCGCGGTGGCGGCGAAGGGCGAGGTGGTGCTGTCGCTGCAGCGCATGGCTCGCCTGGGCCCGGTGGACCTGCTCGGCAACACGGTGCGCGTGCAGGCGGGCGCGGTGACGGAGGCGGTGCACCGCCACTGTGCCGAGCATGGCCTGACGTGGCCGGTGGACTTCGCCTCCAAGGGCTCCAGCACCGTGGGCGGCAACATCGCCACCAACGCGGGCGGAGTGAAGGTCATCCGCTACGGCCTCACCCGCAACTGGGTGCTGGGGCTCCAGGTGGTGACGGCGGATGGCCGCGTGCTGGAGCTCAACGGCGCGCTGGAGAAGAACAACACCGGCCTGGATTTGCGCCAGCTCTTCATCGGCAGCGAGGGCACGCTGGGCGTCATCACCGAGGCCACCCTCAAGCTGACGCAGCTTCCCGGCAAGCAGGACGTCTTCCTCTTCGCCGTGCCGGATGTGGCCGCCGTGCTGAGGCTGTTCCGGGACGCGCGCCAGCAGACGGCCTTCCTCATCTCCGCCTACGAGTTCTTCACGGACCGCTGCCTTTCGCGCGTGCAGCGCCACCGCAAGCTGCGCTCCCCCTTTGAAGCGACCAGTGGCTGCTACGTGCTGCTGGAGGCGGAGTCACGCGACGCGGCGGCGGTGGAGGCGTGGCTGGGCTCGCTCTTCGAGCGGGGGCTGGTGACGGACGGCACGCAGGCGCAGGGCGCGGCGCAGGCGGCGGAGCTGTGGGCGCTGCGCGAGGGCATCAGCGAGAGCCTGTCCGCCACGGGCCTGCCCCACAAGAACGACATCTCCCTGCCCGTCGCGGGCCTGGAGGCGTTCTGCGCGGAGCTGGAGGCCGTCTTCCAGTCGCGCTACCCGGGGTGGGAAATCTGCCTCTTCGGCCACATTGGCGACGGCAACCTGCACGTCAACGTGATGAAGCCGGACGCGCTGGACAAGGCGGAGTTCCTGGCCCACACGAAGCAGGCGGACCCCACCATGTTCGAGCTGGTGCGCAAGCACGCGGGCAGCATCTCCGCGGAGCACGGCATCGGCCTGTTGAAGAAGGACTACCTGGGCTACTCGCGCTCCGAGGAGGAGCTGGCCCTCTTGCGCGCGCTCAAGCGGACCCTGGACCCCCGGGGCGTGCTCAACCCCGGGAAGATTCTGGACGCCTGAGCGCGCAATGGGCGCGCGCTGACGTCAGGAGACGATGCGCGTCTTGATGTCCGTCGTCAGGCCGGCGATGGCGTCACAGACGGGGCGCGACACGTCCTGGTCCAGGTCCATGACCAGGTAGCCGATGTTCGCGTCCGTGCTGAGGACCTGCGCGTGGATGTTGGCGTTCAAGTCGGAGACGATGCGGTTGATGTCGCGCAGCACGCCGGGGATGTTGCGGTGCACGTTGAGGATGCGGTGGGTGCCGGGGATGAGCGGCGCCTCCACCATGGGGAAGTTCACCGAGCCCGTCGTCGCGCCCGTCCGGAAGAACTTGGAGAGGCTGACGGCCACCTCCCTGCCGATGGACGCCTGCGCCTCCTCCGTGGAACCGCCGATGTGCGGCGTGAGGATGACGTTGGGCAGGTTCTGTAACTCGGTGACGAAGCCATCCGAGTTGCCCTCGGGCTCCTCCGGGTAGACGTCCACCGCGGCGCCGCCCAGGTGCTTGGAGCGCAGGGCCGCCGCCAGCGCGCCGATATCCACCACGGTGCCCCGGCTGGCGTTGATGAGGCAGGCGCCCTTCTTCATCTTCGCCAACTGCTCGGAGCCCATCATCATGTGCGTGGACGTCAGCGCCGGGACGTGGAGCGTGACGAAGTCCGACTCGGCCAAGAGCTCGTCCAGCGAGCCCACCGCGCGCGAGTTGCCCAAAGGCAGCTTCGTCATGACGTCGAAGTAGAGCACCCGCAGGCCCAGGGACTCCGCCAGCACGCCGAGCTGCGAGCCGATGTGGCCATAGCCGATGATGCCCAGCGTCTTGCCGCGCACCTCGTGGCTGCCGGTGGCGACCTTGCGCCACTGGCCGGTGTGCACCTCGCGGCTGCGGTCGAACAGTTGCCGCGTCAGGGCGATGATTTCGGCGATGACCATCTCCGCCACGCTGCGCGTGTTGCTGAAGGGCGCGTTGAAGACGGGGATGCCGTGCGTGTTGGCGGACGTCAGGTCCACCTGGTTGGTGCCGATGCAGAAGGCTCCAATCGCGAGCAGCTCGTCCGCGTGCACCAGCGACTCCGCGGGCACCGTCGTCTTGCTGCGGATGCCCAGCAGGTGCACGCCCTTGAGGCGCTCGGCCAGCTCCGCCGGCTTGAGCGCCGAGGACGTGCGCTCCACCTGGAAGCCCTCGGCGGCCAGCAGCGCCTCGGCGGACGGGTGGATGTTCTCCAGCAGCAGGGCGCGGAACGGACCCTCGTTGAGAATCGGGCGCGTCGGGGACGGCGGGAACCGGGCAGTGCTCATGTCGCCGTGCGTTAGACCCCGGCCCCAAGGCTGTCAAGCGCGGGGTGAGGGGGCTGGAGGGCCCGGTGTCGGGAGCCGGGAAGGAGGGCGGCCCGCCGTCCGTGACCTGGGGGGTGGGGGTGTCCGGAAGACGAAAACGGGCGGCCCGGCTTCCCGGACCGCCCGCGAGAGGCCGTGAATCAGGATGGATGCGTTACTGGACGGTCCACGCCACGGTGCCGCCGCAGGAGGAGTTGCCGAAGCAGCCCGCGCGAACCTGGTAGGTGCCGCCCGCGCCCGCGGGCACGGTGTAGTTGGCGTAGGACAGCGAGCCGCAGGAGTCGTCGTTGCTCGTCACCTGCTGGCCCGCGCTGTTGTACAGGCGCAGGAAGGTGTCGCCGGTGCCAGCGGCGCCCGTCACGGTGCAGGTGCCGAAGGAGATGCTCTGGCCGGCGGCCACGGTGATGCCCTGGTTCGTGGTGCCCGTCTGCGCGCTGTTGGTGGCGCTGGCGGTGTACGCGAAGGAGCCGCTCGACGGCGCGGGGCCGGTGCCGCCGCCCTCCAGCGTCCACGCCACGGTGCCGGAGCAGGCGCCAGAGGAGTAGCAGCCGGCGCGGACCTCGTAGTTGCCCGCCTGCGTCGCGGTGAAGCTCAGGTTGGAGCCCCGGCCGCCGCAGCCATCGTCGTTGCTTGCGACCTCGGTGCCGCTGGGGCCGAACAGGCGCAGGTAGGAGTCACCCGTCACGGCGGCGCCGGTGACGCCGCAGGTGCCCAGGGTGATTTTCTGACCGGCCGTCAGGGCCACCGTCTTGTTGGTGGTGTTGGTGGTGGCGCTGGCGGTGGCGCTCGCGGAGAAGGTGAAGTTGCTGCCGCCCGTGGGCGGAGGACCGGAGCCGCACAGCCGGGCGTTGGTGGTCGCCTGGCAGAGCGCGGTGATGGCGTTGCTCACGTAGGTGATTTCCTCGCCGTTGCAGCCCGTCTCCGTGCAGGTGTTGACGACGTTGCAGCTTCCGCTGCCGATGTAGTCCTCGTCACCGCGCACGAGGATGCCCGCCAGCGTGTGCTCCGCCGTCTCGTACACGCCCGAGCCGGAGTTGCCGGCGAAGGTGTCCGTGGTGGCGACGAAGTAGTCCAACGTGCTGGCGCGGGGCGTGCGCACCGAGCCGCCGGAGTCAATCTTGAAGGGGATGCCGCTGCCGGAGCCGATGACGGCCACGTTGGCGCCCGTCGCCAGCGCGGTGTTGCCGGCCCGGACAGGGGCGGGCGTGAAGCGCGGCGTCGCGGCGCGGTCCAGCTTGAGGATGGCGAAATCCAGGTCGCGCCCACCCGTCGTCGATTTCTTGCGCACGACGATGGACTGGCAGGAGAAGATGTCCGCTGTCGTCACCGTCTTCAGCGTGTTGGCGGCGGTCCGGTAGTAGTTGAAGACGATGCGCGTGTCGCCGCACTCGGCCGCGCTCTCGACGCAGTGGCCCGCCGTCAGCACCAGGTCGTCGTCGATGAGCGTGCCGGAGCACCAGGCCGCCGTTGGATCACTCCGGAAGCGCTGGCTGGTGCAGAGGTTCTCGGACGAGCCCAGGTTCGGGCCATTGAAGGTGACGTTGTTGGGGTTGCTGGCGTTGAAGTCCGACGGGGACATCAGCGCCACGGTGGCCTGCTCCGCCCGCGCCTTCAGCGTGGCGTTCGTGTGCTCGAACACGTCCTTGCGGTCGTCGTTGCCGTAGACCACGGGCTGCTCGCCCGCCCCCGTCGCTGGAGCCTCCTCGCCGGGCTCGGCCTCGGGGGCCGGCTGACAGGCGGTGAAGGCAAGGGTACACAGCAGCGCGCCAAGAAGCTTCCTGGCGGCGCCATTCCGGGTGTTGTGCATATGGAGACGACTCCTGATGATGGATCGATGCCCGCCCGGGGGACGAGCGGGTCGCCACTATAAGGGAGCCGCCAGTGGAGGGCAGAGGGCCCCCCGAGGCAATGCTCAGTCCGCGTCCGGATTGCGCAGCCACTCCAGGGCTTCCTGCCGCGTCTCGAACGTTCGCGTGGGGATGGTCAGCATGGCCCGCTTCGTCATGCGCCACGCCTGGAGGCCGGAGGGGGCGTCCGTGACGACCCGCGCCGAGCGCTGCATCCCATGCAACTGCGCGTACGCGTTGAGCGCCGCCATGGAGGCCACGACGTCCGTGGGCATCACCCTCAACTGGGACTGGTCCACCAGCGCGGACCACTCCCCCGCGAACCCGACAATCGCCTTCTTCACCTCCGTCAGATACTCGGACAGGTCGGCCGAGGTGACCTGGGGGGGATAGACGACCTCGAGGATACGGTCCTGCGCGTGAACGTTGATCTGGAATGGCATGGGTGGTGACGGCTCCGAAGGCGCAGCATCCTAACCCCAGCCGGTGACACTCCGATACCCGACGCTTCCAATGTCCTTGGGGGAGGTAGGTCCGCCCGGCCTGTCCGGAAGCGCCAGGAATGTCAGACCCCCCGGCTAGTGACGTCCCTGCCGCCGAACCGGTACTGGCCGCGTCGAAGGGCGTGGCCCCGGGTCCAGGTGTCGCGCCGTGTTGTCGGGGCCGTCACGGGCGCTCGACGCCGCCGTGACGAGCGCTTGGGAGTGTGCCGAGGAGATTCCACCATGCAGACCGAGCTCCATTCCACCCCGCTGGCTCCACCCTCGTGGGGGGTGGACACGCTCGTCGGCCAGGTGCTGCACGGCCGCTTCCAGGTGTTGGAGGCCGTGGGCCCCAGCGGCCCCGCGCGGCTGTACCGGGCCCTCCACCTACCGTTGGAGCGGGAAGTCGCGCTGCGGGTGTTGAGTGCTCCACTCACGGACCAGGAGGCGCGGCAGCGCTTCTTCCAGGAGGCCCGCGTCGCCGCGAGGCTGGCCCACCCCAACACCGTCACCGTGCTGGACGCGGGCAGGACGGACGACGGCACGCTCTACGTCACCCAGGAGTGGCTGGAGGGGCGCACGCTGGCCCACGTACTCACCTCGGGGGCGCTGCCGTGGGCGCGCGCGGTGGAGCTGGCCCGGGGGCTGGGGCGCTCGCTGCGCCAGGCACACCGGCGGGGCGTGGTGCACGGGGACATGACGCCGGCCTACGTCATGCTGGTGACGGACGCGGCGGGGCGGGAGTGCTCGCACGTGAAGGTGCGGGGGTTTGGACGGCTGCGGCCCGTCGTCGCGGAGTCCGAGCGGCTCTCCGTGCCAGACCTGACGGGCAGCGGCTCGTTCCACGGCGCGCACGCGTACATGGCGCCGGAGCGGGCGCGCGGAGTCGCCGACGCGCGCGGGGACATCTATTCGCTGGGCGTCGTGCTGTTCCAGATGCTGATGGGACGCGTGCCCTTCGAGTCGGAGGATGCGCTGGAGCTGGTCTTCGCGCACCACAAGGAGCCGGTGCCGGGCTTTGGCGAGCTGCGTCCGGACCTGGCCATCCCCGCCTCAGTGGAGGCCGTGGTGCGCCGCTGTCTGGAGAAGCGGCCCGAGCAGCGCTTCGCCTCCATGGACGCGGTGCTGGAGGCGCTGCGGGACGTTGGCGTGGAGGAGGATGAAGCGGCGGAGCCGGTGCGCGCCATGCCGCGCGCGCACCGGACCCGGACGGCTCAGTTCGTCGGGGCGTTGGCGGGCTTCTTCAAGTACTGGTCCAGGAACGCGCGGGTGCGGGAGTAGGCCTCCGCTTCGTTCTTCTTCTTGGTGAAGCCGTGGCCCTCGTCGGGGAAGAGGACGTACTCGACGGGGACCTTGCTCTTCTGCACGGCCTGGACGATTTCGTCCGACTCCGCCTTCAGCACGCGCGGGTCATTGGCGCCCTGGATGACGAGCAGCGGCTTGCGAATCTTCTCCGCGTGGAACAGGGGGGAGACTTCGCGCAGCATCGCCTCCTGCGTCTCCGGGTTGCCGACCTCCTGGTAGAGCGCCTGACGCCGCGACTCCCAGTGGGCCGGCATGCTCTTGAGCGTGCGCAGCCAGTTGGACACGCCGAAGATGTCCACGCCCACGTTGAAGACATCGGGCTGGAAGGCCAGGGCGGCCAGCGTCATGTAGCCGCCGTAGCTGCCGCCGATGATGCCCACGCGTGAGCCGTCCACGTACGGGAGGGTGGCCAGGTACTTCTTCGCCTCGACGCAGTCCTGGAGCGGCTCCTTGCCGTGCTTCTGGTCATCCGCGGTGTAGAACGTCTTGCCGTAGCCGGAGCTGCCCCGGTTGTTGATGGCCAGCACCACGTAGCCGTGGTTGACCAGGTACTGAATCATCGGGTTGTAGCCCTTGCGGGACTGGCCGCCGGGGCCGCCGTGGACCCACACGAGCGCGGGCGCCTGCTGCTTCGCGGTGGCCTGATGCGGCTTGAAGAGGATGTTCGGAATCTCCATCCCGTCGAAGGACTTGAAGCGCACCACCTCCGCGTCCACCAGGTCCTTGGCGTCGATCTCCGGGTTGAGGGTGTCCGTCAGGCGGGTGACCTTCTTCGTGGCGAAGTCGAAGACGTACAGGTTGCTGGGGGAGCGGTCCCCGTTGTGGTGGAAGGCCATGCGCTTCTCACTGCGGCCAATGGACACGCCGGTGATGTCGCCTTCGGGGAGCTTGGGCAAATCGAGCTGCTTGCCGGCCTTCACGTCGTGCAGCCGGATGGCGGTGCGGCCGTCCGCGTTGATGCCGGTGACGCGCAGCGCGCCATTCTTGGAGAAGTACGTGTACATCACGTCCCAGTCCGTCTTCTCCACGTCCTCCATCTTCCCGGTGGCGAGCACGTAGCGCACCGCGCGGGTGAACTCGGTGCCCTCGTCGGTGATGAGGTACAGCGAGGAGGACGTCGGGTCGAACGTCGCCGACTCCCAGGTCGCGATGCCCTTGTGGGGGGAGAGGTGCTTGCTCTCCTTCGTGGCGACGTTGAAGAGGTAGACGTCGCTGTCGGACGTGGTGTTGGTCTTGCCCAGGGAGAGCCACTTCTCGTCCGGGGACACGTCGCCCACGTCGAGGCCGCCCTCGTTCTGGTAGAGCAGGGTGCGCTCGAACGTCTTCGCGTCGTAGCGGTACAGGTCCATGAAGCGCTCGTCGCGCTCATTGGTGAGGACGTAGAAGGCGGACTCGTCGCGGCTCCAGCCGAAGAAGGACGCGCGGTGCTTGTCGCCCGGCGTGAGGTCCTTCTCCTTGCCGTCCGGCGTGCGCACGTAGAGGTGGTGCTGCTCGTTGCCGCCCTGGTCCTTGGTGAAGAGGATGCGCTCGTCCTGGGGGAAGTAGCCCACGGCGAAGGTGCTGTCCGTGGTGGAGCGGGTGAGCTGGGTGGGCTTGCCGCCCTTCACCGGCACGGAGAAGACGTTGTAGATGCCCGTCTGGTTGGACGAGTAGAGCACCCGCTGCTCGTCCGGGGAGAAGGACGCGCCCCGAATCAGCGTCGTCTTCATGAACTGCTCGATGGCGTAGTGCTTCGACGGGCGCGCCGTCTCACGCACCGCACCCGGCTTCTTCTCCGTCGCGGTCGGCTCCGGCTTGGGCGCGGCCAGCGCGAGGGTGGGGACGAGGGCCACGGCGGTGAGCGCTCGTGACAGGGAAGACCAGGTCGGCATGACGGCTCCGGGGGAAGTGGGGTGCGCAGAGGGGGACACGCGCGAGGCGGCGCTGGCGCATCGTCCCCGTGCCTTTCTACACGAACGGCGGGAGGCGCCATTGCGTGGGCGCCGCCGTGAGCGGTCTCAGGGCTTTCCCCGCAGGTGTTGCTCCAGGAAGGAGAGGATTCGCAGGGAGGTCTCCGCTTCACTCTTCTTACCGCTGAACCCGTGGCCATCCTCGGGGAGGACGAGGTAGTCGAGGGGGGTGGTGTTCTTCCGGAGGGACTCGACGAACGTGTCCGTGCGCGCCTTGGGCACGCGCGGGTCATGGGCGCCCTGGATGATGAGCAGCGGCTTGCGAATCTTCTCCGCGTGGAACAGCGGGGAGATGTCGCGCAGCATCGCCTCCTGCGTCTCGGGGTTGCCCAGCTCCTGGTAGAGCGCCTCGCGGAGCGCAGTCTTGTGGGGTGGCAGCTCGCGCAGGGCGCTCAGCCAGTCGGTGATGCCGAACGCGTCCACGCCCACGGCGAAGACGTCCGGGTGGAAGGCCAGTGCCGCGAGCACCATGTAGCCGCCATAACTGGGGCCGAGGATGCCCACGCGCTCGCTGTCCACGTAGGGCAGGCCGGCCAGGTACTTCTTCGCCTCGACGCAGTCCTGGAGCGGCGCCTTGCCGTGCTGCTGGTCGTCCGCCGCGAAGAACGCCTTGCCGTAGCCCTCGCTGCCCCGGTTGTTGACGGCCAGCACCACGTAGCCGTGGTGGACCAGGAACTGGAAGAAGCTGCTGTAGCCCTTGGAGGACTGGCCTCCCGGTCCCCCGTGGACGAAGACGATGGCGGGGGCGCGAGCTTTCGCGGTGGCCGGGTGGGGCTTGTAGAGCAGCGCCGGAATCTCCAGCCCGTCGAAGGACTTGAAGCGCACCCGCTCCGACTCCACCAAATCCCTGGCATCCAGCGCCCGGCTCAGCGTGTCCGTCAGGCGCGTGACTTTCTTCGTGGCGAAGTCGAACACGTACAGGTTGGCCGGCGCGCGGTCTCCATCGACCAGGAAGGCCATCCGCTTCTCGCCGCGCGACAGCGCCACGTCGGA
Organism: Myxococcus sp. CA051A; assembly: GCF_013336705.1. NCBI lineage: Bacteria > Pseudomonadati > Myxococcota > Myxococcia > Myxococcales > Myxococcaceae > Myxococcus > Myxococcus sp. CA051A. The sequence goes on from NZ_JABUMS010000015.1 coordinate 158,380, forward strand.
GATGGCGCCTTCGGGGAGCCCTGGGAGCGCCAGGGGCTTGCCGGCCTTCACGTCGTGGACGCGCAGCGCGGTGCGGCCGTCCTCGTTGACGCGGGTGACGCGAAAGGCGCCGCGCTTGGAGAACGTCGTGGACAGCGCGTCCCAGGCGGGCGCCTCCACTGACTCGCGCTTCCCGGTGGCGAGTTCGTGGCGCTCCACGCGGGTGAACTCCGAGACCTCATTGGTGAGCAGGTACAGCGCGGATGACGTCGGGTCGAAGGTCGCCGCCTTCCAGGTGGCCGGGCCCTGGTGCGCGGTGAGGTGCTGGCGCTCCTTCGTGGTGACGTTGAAGAGGTAGACGTCGCTGTCGGACAGCGTCCGCGACTTCTCCAGCGCCAGCCACCGCTCGTCCGGGGAGAGGGCGACCGGCACGTGCTCGCCGTCTCCCGCGTAGAGAACGGTGCGCGCGTAGGTCTTCGCGTCGTAGCGGTAGAGGTCCAGGAAGCGCTCGTCGCGCTCGTTGGTGAGCACGTAGAAGGCGGTGTCGTCGTGGCTCCAGCCAAAGAAGGACGCGCGGTGCTTGTCGCCCGGCGTGAGGTCCTGCTCCTGGCCGTCCAGCGCGCGCACGTAGAGGTGGGGGCGCTCCTGGCCACTCGTGTCCCGGGTGAAGAGGATGCGGTCATCGGTGGGGAAGTAGCCGACGGCGAGGGAGGCGTCCTTCGCGCGGGTGAGCTGGGTGGGCTTGCCGCCCTTCACCGGCACGGAGAAGACGTTGAAGACGCCCGTCTCGTCCGACGAGTAGAGCACCCGCTGCTCGTCCGAGGAGAAGGACGCGCCGGACACCGTCGTTGTCCGCATGAACTGCTCGACGGTGTAGCGCTTCGCTGGGGCCTTGGGGCGCGGGAGGGCCAGGGCCAGGGCGGGGAGGACCGCGAGGGTGACGAGTGCTCGCGAGAGGGTGGACCACGAGGTCATGGGCAGCTCCAGGAGACGCAGGACCGAAGGCGCGCGGGACTGTGGCGTGAGCGGGGCCGGGATACGAATACTCGCTGCGTTTTGAAGAGCACCTCTGGAAGGAAGGCTCCGGGGGCGCGCTCGGATGCCCGCCTCCAGGACCGGGCGGGCGAGAGCGCTTCTCGTGGGAAGTGCATACATACCCCCCCGGGGTTGTGTTGGACGATGCACGACCCCCAGACGATGCCCCGCCCGCCGAGGCCAACGCCTGTCCCCTCCGTCCAGCGCAACCAACTGGTCCTTCCCGTCCCGGAGCGTCCAGCCCACGAGGCGCTCGCGGAAGCTCGAGGGTGGCTCGATGGCATCCACGAGCGGATGATGGCCGCCGAGGATGAGGTGCTGCACCAGGACATGCACTCGCTCCACCTGGGCCTGCTCACCTTGCGGCGCCGCTGGAGCGAGGAGGATTGGAAGTCCTTCTGCACGGACACCGCGCGCAAGCACCCGCTCCGCTCATTCGTCCACCAGTGTCCCTTCACCCGGCGGGCCTTCGAGCGCCCTCGGGGCTACGCGGGGGACGCGGCCCTCATCGACTACCTGTACATGGACCGGGCCGCGGACGAGCTTCACGCGGGCCGCGAGGTCTACCGGTACATGCACCAGCAACCCAGCGCGGTCAGCGTGCGGGAGCGCCGCGAGCTGCTAGCGCGCGCCCTCGACGCGACGGCCGAGCGTGTCCCCCAGAACGCGCGCATCCTCTCCGTCGCGTGTGGCCACCTGCGTGAGGCCGAGTCCTCCGCGGCGGTGCGGGAGCGCCGCGTCCAAGAACTCATCGCGTTCGACCAGGACCCGCTGAGCCTCGCGGAAATCTCGCACCACCAGCCGCTCGACGTGGTGCGCCCCCACTGCGGCTCGGTGCGCGCGCTGCTCGCCGGCAAGGCGACCTTCGCGGACCTGGACTTCGTCTACTCCGCGGGCCTCTACGATTACCTCTCCGCCTCCGTCGCCACGCGGCTCACCGGGCTGCTCTTCGGCATGCTGCGCTCGGGAGGCCGTCTGCTGGTGGCCAACTTCGCGCGCTTTCCGCCGGAGACGGGCTACATGGAGGCCTTCATGGACTGGTGGCTCACCTACCGTGAGGAGGACGAGATGCGCGCCCTGCTGGGTGAAGTGCCGCTGGAGCAGCTCGACTCCGTGCGGCTGTTCCGGGACAGCCAGGACAATGTCATCTACCTGGAGCTCACCCGCCGCTGACCTTGGCGCCTGGAGCGCGCTTCAGTGCACGGGCGGGCCGGGAGGCTCGAGGTGTGACGGGGGCCCGGAGCAGGGCAGGGTGACGGTGAACGTGGAGCCCGTGCCCGGGGTGCTCTCCACGTCGATGGTGCCGCCCAGGGCCTGGACGATTTCGCGGACAATCCAAAGGCCCAGGCCGAAGCCGCCATAGTGGCGCACGGACACCGCGCGCTCGAAGCGTCCGAAGATGCGCGAGAGGTCCTCGGTGGCGATGCCGATGCCGGAGTCCCGCACGCGCAGCCGCGCGAGGCCGCCCCGCTCCTCCAGGGTGATTTCAATCGGCTGGCCGGCGCCATACTTCATCGCGTTGGACAACAGGTTGCCCACCACCTGCTCCAGTCGCATGGCGTCCCAGTAGCCCGCGAGGCGGTGCCTGGGTGCGTGCAGCCGCACCGGGCACTCGGCGCGGGCGAGCGCCTCGCGGCTGCGCTCGAGCTGGCCTCGCACCAGCGCCACCAGGTCCACCTCGGAGAGCTTGATGTGGAGCTGGCCCTGGGCGAGCCGGGAGATGTCCAGCAAGTCGCTCACCAGCCGCCCCAGGCGCTGGGTCTGCGCGGAGGCGGACTCCAGCTTGGCGGTGAGCTTCTCCGGAGGCAGGTGGGTGGTGGCGCGGGCCTGGGCCTGGAGGCCCTGGATGTGGAGCTGGAGCGAGGTGAGCGGCGTCTTCAGCTCGTGGGCGGCGATGGAGAGGAAGTCATCGCGGCGGCGCACCGCCTCCTGCTCGGCGCGGTAGAGGCGGCCCTGCTCCTCGGAGAGCGCGGCGATGCGCGCGAAGTTCTCCGCGTTCTCCAGCGCCGCTCCGGCCAGCACGGTGACGAACTCCGCCAGGTGCTCCTCCAGCTCGCCGAACAGCGCGCCCACCTGGCGATGCGTGGCGACCACGCACGCCACCGTCTTGCCGCGCACCTGGATGGGCGCGCACAGCAGCGAGCGCACGCCGAGCAGCTCCATGCTCTCGCTCGGGCGCCCGGGCAGGCCCTGGCCCAGCACGGTGATGCGGCCGGTCTCCAGCGCGCGGGCCATGGCGGTGCGGCTGATGCCCACCGCATCCGAGTCCTCGTCCGTGGGCAAATCCCGAGGGTCCACCACCGCGCAGTGCTCGGCGCGCAGGAGCTCCAGCATCGACTGGCGCGCGGCCTCGAACACCGCCTCGCGCGACAGGGCGGAGGCCAGCCTGCGGCCCGCCTCCAGCACGCGAGGGAAGCGGTCCACCAGCGAGAGGGTGCGCGTGCCGCCTCGCGCGGCGACCTCCGGCGAGAGGCCTTCTTCCATCTCCTCCAGCGCCCGGGTGGCCGTGGCCAGGTCCACCTCCGCGTCGGGCCAGCCCAGCGCGTGTCCCAGCGCTCCGCGGGCCTTCAGGCTCTGGGCATGCTCGTGCCGCATCTGCTGGGCCTCGGCCACTTGCAGCGACTGCTCCAGCCAGCGTCGCGCTTGTCGGGGCTGGCCTCTCAACGCGGCAATCAGGCCCCGCTCGCGCAGCGCATGAGGGAGGTTGTTGCGGTAGGTGCGCGCCAGCGCATGGGCGCGCCGTGCCACGCCCTCGGCGCGTTTGAGCAGGGCCTCGCGGCGCGCGGCGGCCAGGGGCGAGGTGACTTCCGCGAGCTGACGCAGCGCCGTGGCCAGGAGGGGCGCGATGGGGGCCACGTACTCCTGGCGCAGGTTCGCCTCGTCCACCAGCCGCGCGGCGCGCTCCAGCACCTCCACGGCGCCCGCCGCGTCACCCTTGTGCATCCGGCGCAGGGCCTCCGCCTGGAGGACGCCCGCGTAGCTCTGCGGGTCCGGCTGGTCGGGGTTGCCCAGCTCGCCCTCCAGGAGCGTGCCCGGAAGCCGCCCTCCCGACGCCTTGGCCCAGGCCTCCAGCCCCAGGCGCGCCGAGTAGCGGTCTCCCAGCGCCAGAGCCGCCGCGTGCAGCCGCTGACTCGTCTCCAGCGACTCGCGCAGCCGGCCCAGCCGATAGAGCGCCATGGCCACCTGGAACGTCGCGTTGTTCACCTCCCAGGGGTCCCCCGTGCGCTCCAGCAGCCGGATGGCCTCGGTGCACTTCTCGATGCAGTCGTTGAAGCGGGACGCCGCGTAGCAGGCCAGGCCGTAGAAGTGCAGCGTCTGTCCCTGGCCCCAGACGTCGCGCTGCTCCTGGCGCAGGGTCAGGGACTTCTCCGCGTACGCGAAGGCGCGCTGGAACCAGGGCAGGGTGGTGAGCGCGGGCGAGTGCTCCGAATACGCCTGCGCCAGCTCCGGCGTGGGCGGGTAGCGCTCCGCGAGGTTCAAGTCCCGCAGGTGCGCCCACAGCACCGCCATGCGTCCGCGCCGGTACCAGTAGCCATAGGCGAGCCGGCTGTAGAGGCGCACCGCCTGGAGGTCGCTCTCCCCACCCGCCAGCGGCCTGCGCGAGAGGAACCTGCGCGGCGCCACCGTGTGCGCGGCCTGCGCCAGGATTTCCCAGACGGCGCTGGCGCCGGTGAGCAGTCCTCCCGGAGGCACCCAGCGCCCCATCAGCTTCAGGCCCTGCTCCAGCGCGAGCGTGGCCTCGCCGAAGTCGCCCCGCTTGAAGGCCAGCTCCCCCACCTGGCCGAGGATGCGCGCCTGCTCCTGTCGGTCTCTCGCCAACGCCTGGGCGCGCTCGAACTGCTGGCGGGACTCCTCGTAGCGACCGCGCAGCATGAGGACATTGCCCAGCCCCGCCGCGACGCGAAAGCGGGTGCCCGCATCCGCGCCCGAGGCGCCGCGTTCGGCGATGCGATAGTTCAGCTCCGCAGTCTCCAGCGCGAAGCGCCGCCGCGCCAGCTCCGCGGCCACGAGCGCGTGGGGCAGTGCCTGCGCGTACTCGCCCGCCGCGTCGAAGTGATAGGCCAGCTCGAACGGGTCCTGGGGCAGCTGGTTCGCCGCCGAGCGCGCCGCCAGCCGGTGCAGCTCCCGCCGCTTCTGCGGCGTCAGCATGTCCAGCAACACCTCGCGCAACTTGTCGTGCACGAAGGTGTAGCGCGTGCCTTCCTCCCACAGCATGTGCCTGCGGCGCGGCGCCTCCAGCGCGGCGCCCAGCTCCTCGGCGGAGACACCCGACAGCGTCGCCACCCGCGCCAGCTCGAAGGACTTGCCCAGCACCGCGCCCACGGACAGCAGGCGCCGCGCGGCCAGGGGCAACAGCCGCAGGCGCCGCACGAGGAAGGTGGCCGCCTGCCGCGACGAGCGCGCGTGCGCCATCGCCTCCGGTTGCACCTGCCACCCGGAGGGGCCGGGCACGAGCACGCCGTCCTCCACCAGCCCGTGCAGCACCGCGTTGGCCATGAAGGGGTTGCCCTCGGACAGCCGCGCCACCAGCTCGGTGGCTTCGGGGGGCAGCGCGCCGGCCATGGACTCCGCCAGTCGCGTGACTTCCAGGGCGCCGAAGGCGGCCAGCTTCAGATGCGCGGTGGGGGCCAGTCTGCGCAGCACGTGCGTGGGGCCGATGTCCTCGCCACGAAACGCGACGACGACGAGCACCCGCCCCCGCCCCTGCTTCCTCGCCAGGGACCAGCCCTCCAGCGCCCGCAGCGTCAGCTCATCCGCCCACTGACAATCATCCAGCACCACCACGGCGGGCTCGTCCCGGGTGCCTAGCGCGTTCAGCAGCGCGGTGAGGGCCCAGATGCCCCGGCTCTCTCCGAGTGACTCGGGCCCGAGGCCTCTCGCGGGCGCGCGGGCCTGGGCGCACAGCACGGGCTCCAACTGCGGCAGCACCGTGCACAGGCCGGCCTCCTGCCCCGCCAGCCTGTCGCGCAGGAGCTCCGCGAGCGCGGGCTTCGCCTGGAGCGCCTGGGTGAGGTCCGAGGCCACGCCGGCGAAGAGCTGGAACGGGCGCCGCGCGGCCTGGTCCTGCGCCTGGCCTTGCAACACCCACGCGTGATGCCGCGCCGCTCGCGCGCGGAGCTCCTCGAGGAGCCGGCTCTTGCCTCCGCCCGACTCGGCCTCCACCAGCACGAGCCGTCCGGGGTCCGTCCGCGTGAGGTCCAGCTCCCGCTCCAGCGTGGCCACCTCCTCGTGACGGCCCACGAAGGACGGCTCGGCGAGGCTGCGTCGCGCATCCTTCGCGCCGGTGATGAGCGCCGGCTCCGACTGTCCCCGCGAGAGTGCTTCCTCCAGCTCCGTCAGGTCCGCCAGCGCGGAGCTCGCGGTCTGGTAGCGGTCCGACGGGTCCGTCTGCAGCAGCCGGGAGATGACCTCCTCCAGCGCGCGCGGCGCCTCCACGCCCACGGCGCGCAGCCGGGGCCTCGCCGCCAGGTGCTGACGCAGCACCTCGCCCACGGAGTCACCGTCGAAGGCGGGCTCTCCGGAGAGGGACTCGAAGAGGACGACGCCCGCGGAGTACAGGTCCGAGGTGGCCTCGACCGGACGGTGGAGCAGGCCCGCCTGCTCCGGCGACAGGTAGCGCGCGGTGCCCACCGGGAGGTCCCTGAGCGACGGGTCCAGTCGCTCGCTGCGCGCGAGGCCGAAGTCAATCAACGTGGCGCGGGAGAGCGGCTGTCCGGAGACGATGATGTTGGTGGGCTTCACGTCCCGGTGCAGGACGCCGTGACGGTGGGCCTCGGCCAGCGCGGACAGCAAGTCTCGGCCCAGGGACAGGGCCTCCGGAACGCTCAGCGCGCCGCGTGACAGGCGCGCATCCAGCGACTCGCCCTGGAGCCAGGGCGCCACCAGGAACAGCCAGTCGCCCGAGGTGCCCAGGTGACGCACCGGCACGATGAAGGGACTGTCGAGGTGGGAGAGGACGGTGGCCTCGTGCTCCAGCCGGTGCCGCGCGGCCGGGACGAGCGCCGTGGTGGACGTCACCTTGATGGCGACGCGCTCTCCGGTGCGCAGGTCCACGCCGTCCCAGGTGGAGATGCCGTGGCCGGCCTTGATGCGGTGGGCAAGCTCGAACCGGTTGCCCAGTCGGCGGCCGGACTGCGGCTCTCCTGGAACGGCGCCGGCGTCTTGGAAGCCTTCAGCCATTCAGTGTCCTCGCGCTCCACCCCCGCATCGCTCCGGCGATGAGGTTGGCCTCGCGTTCCGTCCTTCCGGCAACGTTGGGTGTCGGACGGGGCGCTGCCAAGGGGAGAGGCCGACGCACGTCCCCCGTGTGCCGACTCAGCCTTCAACAGCCGCGCGCGCTCCGCTTCCCTCCTGCCCCACGAGCATGCTGTGTGCCCGCTCGCGAACCAGGGGAGCGAGCGCCCAACGCCACGGACTGTCGAGGAGGCAAGGCCGTGCGGGCGGCCTTGTCCGTCCGGCGGCCGACGAGGCGGGCGCCCGGTCTTCCGGCATGTGGGTGACACATGCTACGCCGGTGCGTGAACTCGCTCCTGCTCGAGGACACACTCATGAAGCTGTCGCAGACGTTCCTGGCCGCGCTCGCGCTGTCCCTGCTGCTCCCTGTCTCCTCGGCGCGCGCCTCCGACTATCCGCCGGACTACCCCATCTGCAGCGTGTACGACTCCGCGACGACGGGGCCCTTCGAGGTCATCCGCCACACGCGCCGGCTCCCCGGCCGCCTGGCGACGCTCACCGTCAGCTACCGGGGCTACCTGCGGGGCCTGTACCCGGACAATCAAATCTCCATCTACATCCAGCTCAACGGCCGCCAGCAGACGCTGAGCGCCAGCGCGGGCACCAACAACGATGCCTATGTCTTCCTGAACGCGGGGCCGCGCGCCTGCATCAAGTGCATGCAGTACCAGAACCTGCCCCAGTGCACCGAGCACTTCGCCAACGGTGGCCAGGATGGCGTCTGGGTGTGCCAGCAGCCCACGGCGGTGGAGAACGACCTCTTCTTCTACGCCTTCAACTCCAATGGGAATCAGAACGCGTGGGACATCTCCCTGGCGGCGACGTCCCATGGCCAGTGGGACAGCAACCTGGGCAACAACTACTTCGCGCAACTGCCGGCACGGTCGAGCTGCTGGTAGATTTCCGCCGCGAGCGGTTCGACATTCTCCACGCCGTGACGATTGTCGCGGCGCATCTGCGCCCCGCGCTTGACACCCTGGGGGCCCCGGCGGAAAAGCCGAGCACATGAGGCGGCCCCCGCTGTTTCCACCGGGCCGCGGGGAGCCCGGGATTGAAGCTCGCGACGCTCAAGGATGGAACCCGTGATGGGCGGCTCATCGTCGTCAAGCGGGACAACTCGGCCTATGCGCTGGCCACCAACGTCGCCCTGACGCTGCAGGCGGCGCTGGACGACTGGGACACGAAGGAGCCGCTGTTGCGCGCGCTCGCCGCGCAGCTGGAGGCCGGCGCGGTGCAGAGCCGCCCGCTGGACCAGACGGCCCTGCATGCGCCGCTGCCGCGCGCCTACGAGTGGATTGACGGCAGCGCCTACATCAACCACGTCATGCTGGTGCGCAAGGCGCGCAACGCGGAGCCGCCGGCCACGCTGAAGACGGACCCGTTGGTGTACCAGGGCGGCTCCGGGGACTTCCTGGCGCCCACCGCGGACATCCCGCTGGCGGACGAGGCGTGGGGCCTGGATTTCGAGAGCGAGGTCTGCGTCATCCTCGGCGACACGCCGCAGGGCACGAAGGCCGCCGACGCCGGCAAGCACGTCAAGCTGCTGATGCTGGCCAACGACGTGTCGCTGCGCAACCTCATCCCGGACGAGCTGGCCAAGGGCTTCGGCTTCTTCCAGAGCAAGCCCGCCACGGCCTTCAGCCCGTTCGCGGTGACGCCGGACGAGGTGGGCCCGGCCTGGCGCGAGGGCCGCATCCACCTGCGCCTGCGCTCGGTGCTCAACGGCGTCCAGGTGGGTGACACCGACGCGGGCCCGGAGATGCACTTCTCCTTCTTCGAGCTCATCCAGCACCTGTGCAAGACGCGCGGCTACACCGCGGGCACCATCCTGGGCAGCGGCACGGTGTCCAACGTGGACCGCGCCCGGGGCATCTCCTGCCTCGCCGAGCAGCGCATGATTGAGACGATTGAGGAGGGCAAGCCGAAGACGCCCTTCATGAAGCCCGGCGACACCATCGACATCGAGATGATGGGCGAGGACGGGCAGAGCGTCTTCGGTCGCATCTCCCAGAAGGTGGTGAAGCCGTCATGAAGGACCTGCGCCTGCACAACTACTGGCGCTCGTCCGCTTCGTGGCGGGTGCGACTGGGGCTGAACCTCAAGGGCCTGCCCTTCGAGTACGTCGCGGTGCATCTCTTGAAGGACGGCGGTCAGCAGAACTCCGACGCATACCGCGCCGTGAATCCCATGCGGACGGTGCCCACGCTGGAGTGGACGGAGGCGGACGGCACCGTGCGCCGGCTGTCCCAGTCGCTCGCCATCCTGGAGTTCCTCCAGGACCACGTCCCGTCGCCGTCGCTGTTCCCCGAGGATGCGTACCTGCGCGCCCGCGCGAGGATGCTGGCGGAGTATGTGAACTCCGGCATGCAGCCCATGCAGAATCTGTCCGTCCTGCAGCGCATCAAGGCCGAGCTGAACGGCGACGACAAGGCGTGGGGGGCCTACTGGAACACCCGGGGCCTGGAGGCGCTGGAGAAGATGGTGCAGCCCACGGTGGGTCGCTTCTGCGTGGGTGACTCGGTGACGCTGGCGGATGTCTGTCTGGTGCCGCAGCTGTACGGCGCGCGTCGCTTCGCGCTGGACCTGTCGCCGTACCCCACGCTGCTGCGGATTGAAGCGGCGTGCGCGGAGCACCCCGCCTTCCAGGCGTCCCACCCGGACCGGCAGCCCGACGCGACGCCGGGCTGAGGCCCGAGGCGCGTGAAGGTCGTCCCCGCTCGAGTGAGAGCGGGGGCGGCCCTCTCGCGGAGCTGTCAGGGCGTGGGCGTCGCCGGGGCGAAGGTCGTCTCGATGCGCAGGGCCCGCGAGAGGGTGAGCGTCACCGGCGTCTTCGCGGAGATTTCGAGCAGGCGCGCGCGCTGCTCCTCGCTCACGGCGGGGCCGCAGGAGAGCACGCGCTCCACGCGCTCGGTGTCGTTCTCGCGGAAGAGCTTGAGCTTCACGGTGAGCGGGCCCAGGTCCCAGCCCTTGCGGGCCGCGTACATCTTCAAGGTGATGGCGGTGCACGCACCCAGCGAGCCCATCAGCAGTTGATAGGGCGCGGGGCCCTGGTCCGCGCCTCCCAGCGCCGCGGGCTCGTCCGCCTGGAAGTGGTGCTTGCCGGTGCGAATCGACTGCGTGTAGCCAGCCTGGCTCTCGACGACGGCCGCCGCGAGCAGCGTGGTGTCATGGGTGGTCATGACGGGCATGAATCCAGGACGGGGCCCGGGTGACAAGGCCCGTGCTCGGGTGGGAAGTCGCCAGGTTGTTTCGAAAGCGCATCCCTCTTCCTGGGGTAGCTTTCGTGAAGATGCCTCCCCAGGAGCCCGCGAGCCCCGCGCCTTCCGCGCCGAGAGACAGCGCACCCGTGCTCCGGGAGCTGGCGCTCCTGTTCCTCCGGTTGGGCACCACCGCTTTCGGCGGCCCGGCCGCGCACATCGCGCTCATGGAGGACGAGGTGGTGCGCCGTCGACGCTGGCTCACGCGCGAGGAGTTCGTGGACCTGCTCGGCGCGGCCAACCTCATCCCCGGCCCCAACTCCACGGAGCTGGCCATCCACATTGGCCACCGGCGCGGCGGGTGGCCGGGGCTGCTGGTCTCCGGCGTCTGCTTCATCCTTCCGGCGTTCCTCATCGTCACCGGCTTCGCCTGGGCCTACGCGCGTTTCGGAGACCTGCCGGACGTGGGCGCGCTCTTGTACGGCGTGAAGGCCGTCATCATCGCCGTGGTGTTGCAGGCCCTGTGGGGGCTGTCGCGCACCGTGGTGAAGACGCGGCTCGCCGCTGTCGTGGCCGTGGGGTCCGCGGCGGCGGCCTTCCTCGGCGTCAACGAGCTGTGGCTCCTGTTGCTGTCGGGGCTCGGCGTCCTCGCGTGGCGCGCAATCGAGCACCGCCGGGAGCATGGGCCCTCGGGACGCTCCGCTTCGTTGCCCGTGTCGCCGTGGGCGCTGGCGCTTCCCCTGGGCGCCGCCACCACGGCCGTGCCCTTCACGCAGCAGGGCCTGTTCCTCTTCTTCCTGAAGGTGGGCTCGGTGCTGTACGGCAGCGGGTACGTGCTGCTGGCGTTCCTCCGCTCCGAGCTGGTGGAGCGGTGGGGATGGCTCACCCAGGCGCAGTTGCTGGACGCGGTGGCGGTGGGGCAGGTGACGCCCGGTCCCGTGTTCACCACGGCCACGTTCATCGGCTACGTGCTCGGGGGGATGACGGGGGCGGTGGTCGCCACGGTGGGCATCTTCCTGCCCGCGTTCTTCTTCGTCGCGCTCAGCGGGCCGCTGGTGCCGCGCCTGCGTCGCTCGTGGAGGGCGGGGGCGTTCCTGGATGGCGTCAACGTGGCGTCGCTGGCGCTGATGGCCGTGGTGACGTGGCAGCTTGGCCGGGCGGCGCTGGTGGACGCTTGGACGGTGGGGCTCGCGCTCGCGTCCGCCGTGCTGCTCATCCGCTGGCGCGTCAACTCCGCCTGGCTGGTGCTGGGCGGAGGCGCGGTGGGGTGGCTGGTGAAGAGTCTCAGCGCGGGGTGAGCTTCGCCCCGCAGCGGGCCACTTCGACGCCGGACAGGTCGTCGCGCCGGTCGATGCACGTCAGCACCAGCGTGTTCCCATCCAGCTCGTTCTCACAGTGGCGGTTGGCCTGGACGCTCGTCGAGGAGCCCGCGTCCGGCCGCACGACGCCCCCATCCGCGCCCAGGTGCACGGTGAGGCTGGGGTCATGCAGCGACCATTCGCCCTTCGGAATGTCCACGCTGTCTCGGGTCGAATCGCCGAACTCGGGGAACCCCAGCGCGGAGGCCCCCTGCGTGGTGATTTCGCACGCGTCCTCACCCGACAGGACGCGGAAGGTGCCGTTGGAGCCGCAGGTGTTGCCGGTGACGTCGAAGGTGACGTCTCTGGTGCCGTGCTCGCATTTGCGCGACGAGTCGGCGAGGAGCAGGAGCCCGGTGGTGGCCAGCACCGCGACGGACGCGAGGTTTCTCAGCAGGGGCTTCATGACAAGGCTCCGGGGGGTGTGAGGGACGCGGCTGGCGTCCGGGAGAGCACCGTGGCGCGGCCGTACAGCACCGCCACCGCGATGAAGGGCAGGGTCAGCAGGTCGGTGGGGTCGGCCACCGCTCGGAAGCTGTCGAGGCCGAGCGGCGCGCCCATGGGACGCAGCCACTGACAGAAGAGGTCCGCGAGGGGCTGTGACACCTTGAGCGCGGTGAACAGCACGGCGGTCAGCGCCGCTCCCGCGCCCAGCCGGAGGCTCCGAGGCCAGCGCGTCACCAGGGCCAGCAGCGCGGACACGTAGAGCGGCAGGAAGAAGCAGATGGCCACGTCCGACAGCTTGCCGGTGAGCGTGTTGTGGAAGGTGGGCTTGAGCCAGCGGTCATTCACCGCCATCAGCGCCACGGCCGCCAGGGGCAGCGGCGCGAGGAACTCCGGCATGCGAGGCAGGGGCTTCACTTCAGCCCCTCCGTGCGCACCAGGGCCCGCAGGAGGATGACATCCGTGAGCAGCTCCACCGGGGCCCGGTCATCCGTGAGGGGCTCCGCGGAGGCCACCGCGCGCAGCTCTCCGACGACGCGCGTCGCCAGCGGGCGCAGCGAGAGTGGGAGCCGCTCCGTCCTCGCGGCCAGTCGCTCCGCCATGCCCTCCTCGCCCGCGAAGAAGAGCGTGTTGCTGGGGTTGCGCGCATCCGCCGCGAGCACGTGAGGAAACACGGACGCCAGCGTGCCGCCCACCGCGTCCACCACACCGCGCTCCTCGCGGAAGCGGCCCACGTTGAAGCACGCCACGCCTCCGGGAACCAGGTGGTCCGCCACGCTCCGCGCGAACTCACGCGTCGTCAGGTGGAAGGGCACATAGGGAAAGCGGAACGCGTCGACGATGATGACGTCGTAGCGCCGCGAGTCCGCCTCCAGGAACGCGCGCGCATCGCCAACGTGTACCTCCACCTCGGCCCCCAGCCCGAAGTGTGTCCGCGCCAGCCGCACCACCTCCGCGTCCAGCTCCACGCCCACCACCCGCGCCCCGAGATACGTCTCCCGCAGCCCGCGCGCGCTGGTGCCCGCGCCCAGGCCCAGCAGCAACACCCTGGGCGCCCGAGGCTCCGCGCGCGCCATCGCCGGCGTCAGCAGGTAGTGCCCGAAGACCTCCTCCCGCACCGGCTGCCCGGGAAGCCACGTGCTCTGCACCGCGTAGCCCTCGTTGAACACCAGGCTCCGCGTCCCCTCGGGTGACTCCAGCACCTGTACGAAGGCATGGGGCGACTCGGCCACGTCCCGCGCTCGCGGATGTCGCGGCAGCGCGTGGACTCCCAGCGCCAGCGCCACCACCGGCACGCCCACGGCCACCACCCGCCACCGCCAGCCGAGCCCATGCGCCGCCGTCAGCCCGAGCACCCCCGCGAAGCAGGCCATGGCGCGCGCGGTGCCCAGCCACGGCAGGACGACGAAGGCCGCCAGGAGCGTCCCGGCGATGCTGCCCAGCGTGGACGCTGACGACAGCCGCCCCGCATGCGCCCCCGCCGACGCCACGCCTCCCAACCCCACCCTCACCAGGAACGGCCCCACCGCCCCCAGCGCCAGCAGCGGAGGCACCGCCACCAGCACCACCAGCCCCACGCGCCCCATGGCCTCCAGCGGACGCCCCGTCATCACCGCCGCCGTGGCCCCTGACAGCAGCGCCCGCGCGAGGAAGGGCAGGGCGGCCAGCAGCAGCGCCGCGACACACAGCGCCATGCGCAGCGGCTCCAGTCGCTCCGCGCGGTCCGCCCAGCGCCCGCCCAGGTGCGCCCCCAGCGCCAGCCCTCCCAGCACCAGGGAGATGAGCGCCGCCCACACGGGCGTGCTGCTCCCGAAGTAGGGGGCCACCAGTCGCGAGGCGGCCATCTCCGACGCCATCACCGTGGCGCCGGAGAGGAAGGACAACCACGTCAGTGAAGAGGGCTTCATGAGCGGGGGCCGGATGAGCAAGGCCCGTTCCATACTCAACAGCCCGTAACTCCGCGGCCCCAGGGGGAAGTCCCCGGGGCTCGGGTGACAAAGTCGTCAGTGGCTCACGGCTTCACTGACAGCCGTGTCGCGCTCAGCCCTTGAAGGGCAGTGGTGCGACCTTCACGGTGTCGGGCCCACCGGCCAGCGTCAGCTCGGTGCCGGGCTCCAGCGAGTCGCGGTGCACGTAGCCCAGGGCCACGCGCTGTCCCTGGGACGGGGAGCGCACCACGCTGGTGAGCCAGCCCACCTTCTTCTCGCCCCGGCGCAGCTCCGTGCCGGGCGCGGCGTCGGCCTCGCCCAGGAGCAGGCCCGTCAGCTTGCGGTTCATGTGCCCGCGGAAGGTCGCCCGGGCGATGACCTCCTGCCCGATGTAGCAGCCCTTGTTGTAGGAGATGGCCCCGGTGAGGTTGGCCTCCATGGGGATGGTGGTGTCCACCATGTCCTGCCCGTACCGGGGGACTCCGGCCTCCACCCGCAGGAGCTCCAGCGCCTCGAAGCCCAGCGGCTTCAGGCCTGGCTCCGCGCCCGCCTGGCTCAATGCGCGCCACACGGCCTCGACGCCCGCGCGTGGCACCCACACATCGACACCGTGGGGCTCCACCGAGGTGTTGCCCACCAGGATGACGTCCTGGCCGGCGAGCGTCAGGGTCCGGGTGGCGTGGTGCGCCAGGGGGGAGAAGCCCTCGCCCAGCACGCTCGCCGTCCGGGGACCGAGCAGCCGGAGGATGGCGTACTCGCCCGTCGCCTCGTGCAGCTCCGCGTCCTCGGAGATGAGGTATTTCTCCAGGAACTCCCGGACCTTGGCGCCATGGCCCGGCTCCACATCCATCAGGAGGTCTGCCTCCCGCTTGAGGATGCGGGCATCCGCCACCATGGCCCCTTTCACATTCACCAGGGCGGCATAGGTGGCGGCTCCGACGGGGAGGTTGTTCACCTCCTGGGTCACCATTCCATGTAGGAAGGAGGCCCTGTCCTCCCCCGTTATCCGGAGGATTTCGCGGTAGGAGGCGTCGTGGAGCGCCACGGCCTCCCGGGCGGCGCGGTAGCCGTCCTCGCCGTTGCCATATCCGGCCACGACTTCCCGGCCGCGCACATCGATGAAGCGGGCCCCCGCTTCTTCGTGAAGAAAATGCAGAGACAGCGGTTCCATGTCCGTCGCTATATAGAGGCGAAGGAGCGAATGCCACGATGGATGTGAAGCAGCTGTCGTCCTTCCAGGACTTCTCCCCGGAGAAGCTCCGGAAGCTCAACGTCTTCCAGTCCGAGCGCTTCTTCCTCGACGTCTACTGCCTGGCGCCCGGGCAGGCGCAGAAGCCGCATCACCACGCCACCTCCGACAAGGTCTACGTCGTCCTGGACGGTCGCTGCCGCTTCCGCGTCGGTGCCGAGGAGGAGGTCCATGGTGTGGGCGCGGCTGTCTTCGCCCCCGCGGGTGCCGAGCACGGTGTCGCCAATGATGGCCCCGCCTCCGCCCGTTTGCTCGTCCTGATGACCCCGCCCCCGGAGCACGCATGAGTCCGAAGTCCTCTCCCCAGAAAGCCGCCACCCCCGTTCCCTTCCGTGTCGGGGTGGTGTTGCTGGTGCTGGGCGTGGCCGCGAGCGTCCTGTCCGTCTTCCAGTGGAGCCAGTTGCTCACGCTGCGCGCCGGTGGTTCCACCGTGTGCGGCGTGTCCGACACGGTGAACTGCGAGACGGTGTGGAACTCGCCGTTCGCCACCCGCTTGCATGAGCTGTTTGGCATCCCCGTGGCCGGCCTGGGGCTGGTGTGGGGCCTGACGGTGGTGGCGCTGTCGGCGCTGTACCTGGCGCGCGCTCGTTCGGGCAAGCCCGTGGCTCCGGCGGCGCAGGGGCTGAAGCTGACGGCCGGCGCGGGTATCGCGTCGGTGCTCGTCTTCGCGTTCGCGAGCTTCCAGACGGGCGTGGTGTGCCCCACCTGCCTGGGGACGTATGCGCTGGTCGCGGCCATCGCGGCTGTCGCGTGGAAGGGGCTGCCGGCCGCCGGTGCGGGCCAGTGGGTCCCCGCGCTGCAGTGGACGGTGGGCGTCACCGTCGCGGTGTTCATCGCCGTCTTGCTGCCGGGCCGCTCGCTGTCCTCGCCGCAGCCCAAGGCGGGGTCGCTGTTGCCCGTGGCTTCGTCGTCGACGACGACGCAGGCGGCCACGCCCGCGTCGCTGGAGGCGTACCTGCGCGGGCTGCCGATGGAGCAGCAGCAGTTCATCTCCAACGCGCTGGCGTTGTACCGGCGGGACGTGCCGAAGGCCGCCGCCGCGCCCGCGCGTCACCGCTATGGGCCGGTGGACGCGCCGGTGAAGATTGTCGAGTGGACCGACAGCAAGTGCCCCCACTGCAAGGCGTTGGTGGAGGAGCTGGCGGTGCTGAAGAAGCGCGTGCCGGAAGGCAAGCTGTCGCTGGAGGCCCGGCAGTTCCCGTTGGATGGCTCCTGCAATCCGGCGATGCCCAAGCGCGGGCCGGACGCGCCCAGCGTGCGGTGCGTGGCGGCGAAGGCGCAAATCTGCCTGGAGGGCGCGCCGGACTTCTGGGAGCTGCGGGAGAAGCTCTTCGCGGCGCAGGCGGTGCTGGATACGGAGCGGGTGATGGAGATTGCTTCGTCCGGCTCGATGTCGCGGATGCAGTTGGATGCGTGCATCTCCAGCGCGGCCACGGCGGCGAAGATTCAAGAGGACACGTCGTATGCGCTTCGCTACCAGTTCACCGGCACGCCGTTGGTGGTGGTGAACGGGCGGCAGGCGATGCCGTCCGCGCCGTTCCTGTACGCGCTGGTGATGGCGGATGGGAATCCGAGCGCGCCCGCGTTCGACGTGCTGCCTCCGCCGCGCGCGATGCCGCAGGACGACCACGCGGGCCACAACCACTGAGCAACGGCGGGCGGTCTCGTCATGGGCAAGCGTGACAAGAAGGACGAGCCAGCGGCACCGGTGGGGCCGTTCCACAATCCCTTCGCCGCGCTGGCGGCGAAGCGGGAGGCGTTGCCGGTGGGCCCCGCGGCGCCCGTCGCGGCACCCGCGCGCAAGCCCGAGCCGAAGGGCCCCGCGCGCGCGGTGGTGCGGATGGAGCGCAAGGGGCGGGGTGGCAAGGAAGTCACCGTGGTGGAGCACCTGGAATTGCCCGTGCCCCAGCGCGAGGTGTGGCTCAAGGCGCTGAAGAACTCGCTGGGCTGCGGAGGCGTGGTGGAGGACGACACGCTCGTGCTCCAGGGAGACCAGCGCGAGCGACTGCCCGCGCTGCTGGAGGCGCGCGGCGTGCGCAAGGTGACGGTGGGCTGAGGCGCGGACACGAAAAAGCCCGGGCGCCTTGAAGGCGACCCGGGCTCGTGTGACGGCGTGGGCCGTCGTGACTGCTACAGCGCGGCGATGAGGGCGTCCGTGAACTCGCGCGTCGTCGCGCTGCCACCCAGGTCGCCGGTGCGGATCTTCCCCTCACCGTAAACCTTGTGGAGGGCACCCTCCATGCGCCGGGCCTCTTCGCGCATGTCCAGGTAGTCCAGCATCATCACCGCCGACATCATCAGCGCGGTGGGGTTCGCGATGCCCTTGCCCGCGATGTCCGGCGCCGTGCCGTGGACCG
This sequence comes from Myxococcus sp. CA051A, assembly GCF_013336705.1. Classification (NCBI taxonomy): domain Bacteria; kingdom Pseudomonadati; phylum Myxococcota; class Myxococcia; order Myxococcales; family Myxococcaceae; genus Myxococcus; species Myxococcus sp. CA051A. The sequence goes on from NZ_JABUMS010000015.1 coordinate 176,161, forward strand.
CCTCGAAGACCGCCGTGCGCTCGCCGATGTTCGCGCCCGGCACCATGCCCAGGCCGCCCACCAGACCGGCGCACAAGTCACTCACGATGTCGCCGTAGAGGTTCTCCAGCACCATCACATCGAAGCGCGTCGGGTCCTTCACCAGCTGCATGCAGAGGTTGTCGACGATGACTTCCTCGTAGTGGATCTCCGGATACTCACGGCCCACCTTGCGGCAACAGTCCAGGAACAGGCCGTCCGACAGCTTCATGATGTTCGCCTTGTGGACGCCGGTCACCTTCTTGCGACCGTGCTTCCGGGCGTACTCGAAGCCGAAGCGGGCAATCCGCGTGGACGCCTTCTCGGTGATGATCTTCAGCGACTCCACCACGCCCGGGACGATGATGTGCTCCAGGCCGGCGTAGAGGCTCTCCGTGTTCTCGCGCACCACGACGAGGTCCACGTTCTCGTAGCGCGTCTTCACGTTCTGCACGCTCTTCACGGGCCGCAGCGACGAGTACAAATCCAGCCGCTTGCGCAGGCCCACGTTCGCGGAGGGCAGACCGCCGCCCACCACCGTGCCCGTGGGGCCCTTCAGCGCGACGCCGCTGCGCAGCACCGCTTCCACCGTCTCGTGGGGCAGGTTGGTGCCGTACTTGGCCACCACTTCCGCGCCCGCGTCCTTGTGCTCGAACTCGAGCGGTACCTTGAGCGCCTCGAGGACGCGGATGGTGGCCGCCATCACCTCGGGGCCGATGCCGTCTCCATTGATGACCGTGACAGTGCGGGTGTTCGCCATGGGTGCGGATTCACAGCACAAAACCCCTGGACCCGAAAGGACGAAAACTTCCGGCGTACAGGGCCAGGCATGGGGTCCATGAGCCAGGCCCTGGCCCTAGGCCACCCGGAGACCGCCCAGGGAGGAAAGGGCCCCTCAGTGCTCGGACGCGGAGTCTGGCCGGCGGGCGGGCCGGCGGGTGGGCCGGTGGCGCCGGCGGATGGCGTAGGGCCGGTAGAACGACTCCCACAGCGCGGCGCGTCGCCCCCGGGGGCGTGTGCGCAACTCGCCCAGGGGCGCCCGGATGAAGAACGAGGAGATGAACAGGTAGGTCGCGGTGATGGTGATGAACACCAGGATCAACATCACGATGGGGCCCGGAATCCAGGCCACGTGGGCCCGGGTGACGAACTCCAGGAAGTCCACCGGCGGCTTCGGGTGGCTGTAGACCTTGAAGAACCACGTCACCAACAGGACCATCAGGATGGGCCCGTAGGTGCGGTTGAGCCGCGTGGAGATGGCGGAGAGCAACGAGAGCTGGATTTGAGGGCGGGACATCTCCACCGCCAGCTCTCGCAGGGCGTCCGGGTCCACCGGCTCGCGGCGCAGCATGGGGGCCCACCAGCCGTCCTCCAGCAGGCGCACGCGGCGGTTCCACAAGTCGTAGTAGCGGTAGCGCCGCGCCTCGACGAGCAGGAAGGACACCACCATCCAGATGCCGACGAGGAAGGTGACGTGGGAACTCTGCGGCGTCGCGAAGCCGAAGGAGATGACGGCCGCCGTCGTCGTCAGCGCCCAGTTCGTCGTCGTGTCCAGGCGCGTGCGCCAGGTGTCGGAGCGGCTCAGCTCGCCCCGGAAGAGCTGCGCCATGGCCTGCTGCGACAGCCAGGGCGACTCCAAGAGGTCGTTCTTGATGGGCTCGTTGAGGGGCATCCGTTCCCGGAAGGTGGGACGGGGCGCGGGTCGATGCAACGGCTCGTCCGGATGATCGCCCCCATGTGAGCGCGCCCGCGCGCACGCCCTGCCTCCCGGTGGGCGAGCAGGCGGCCTGGGACACCGGCGGCATCGGTCCCTTGGAGCGGGCGGACAGGCGGGGGCACGGGTGGCCATGGCGGGCGGGCATGCCCACCTTGGCGACTTGAACGTGGCCCGGCTCAATCCCATCGAAGCCCTGTCGGAGCTGCTCCAGGGGGAGCAGGAGCGCGTGGCGCGCCTGTGGGCCAAACGCCTGCGCGCGGAAGTCTACGAGGTGGAGATTCCGGGCAGGGACTTGCGTGCCCCACTGCGGCGACTGGTGGGGGAGATGGCGCGCCTGCTCAAGGACCGGGGCGAGGACGCGGTGCGCCTGTGGCCGGAGGTCGCCCGTTCCCACGGCGCGGACCGGTACACGCAGAACTTCGAGCCCGAGGACCTGACGCGCGAGTTCAAGTCCCTGGAGTCGGTGCTGCTGCACGTCTACGCGCGCCACCACGGCGGGCTGATAGAGCCGGAGGTCGCCGGCCTCATCGCGGAGCTGGTGTGGGAAGGGGACGCGGCGGCGCAGGCGTCCTATGCGCGCATCCTGAAGACGGAGGAGGTGCGCTTCCGCGAGGCGGCGGTGATGGAGTCGGTGCTCAACCACGTCGACGTGGGCATCCTCCTGGCCGAAGTGGACGGCACCGTGTCCTTCGCCACGCCGCCGGTGAGCCGGCTGATGGGCGTGCCCATGCGCGCGGTGGTGGGCGGGCGCGCGGTGAACACCGTGTCCCCGGTGCTCACGCAGGTGAACGCCCGGCACCTGACGGGCGAGCCCTTCAAGGTCGCGGACATGCCCTTCGTGCGCGCGCTGAAGGAGCAGGGCCCGGTGCGCGGGGTGATGATGGTGGTGGAGCGTCCCGGCGGCGGCGAGGTGACGCTGGAGATGAGCGCCACGCCCGTCTGGGAGGAAGAAGGCGAACTGGCCGGCGCCATCCAGACCTTCACCGACCGCACCGAGTCCGCGAACAAGACCAAGGCGCTGGAGAGCGCCTACGGAGAGCTGCGCAGGCTCCAGGGGCGGCTGCTCCAGCGCACCCGGCAGCAGGCGCTGGGACAGCTGGCGGGGGGCGCGGCGCATGCACTCAACAACTTCCTCAACGTGCTGCGCCTGCGAATCACCTTGCTCCAGCGTGAATACAAGCCCGAGCACCTGGAGGCGCTGGACAAGACGGTGCAGCAGATTGGCGAGTTGGTGGCGCGGCTTCAAGAATTCAACGTCCAGCGCACCGAGGAGCGGCCCGTCGACGTGAAGGTGGACCAGACGGTGCGCGAGTCGCTGGAGCTGGCGCGCGGCGAGCTGGAGCAGCGCGAGCACCCGGTCTACGTGGAGCTGGACCTGCATGACCCGGGCGCGGTGCGCGCGGACGCGGCCTTCTTCCGCGAGCTGGTGGTGAACCTGCTGCTGGCGGCCAGGGACCGCATGGAGGAGGGCGGCCACCTGAAGCTGACGACGCGCGCGGAAGGCAGGGAGTGGCTCATCCTGCGCATCCAGGACGAGGGCCCGACGTACGCGGCGGAGGAACTCTCGCACCTGTTCGACCCGCTGCGCAGGGACCCGGGAGCGCCGCAGCTCTCCTTGTACCTGGCGGTGGCGCGCGCGCAGGTGCAACGCTGGGGCGGCGAGCTGACGGCGGAGAACGCGACGACGGGAAAGGGCGCGGCCTTCGTGGTGCGGCTGCCGCGCGTCCACGAGCAGTCGTCCACGTACGAGCCCACGCGCACCCCGCCGAGCGGCACGAAGGCCGTGGCTCCGGCGGCGCCCCGGCGCTTCCAGCAGACGCGCCGCGTGCTGGTGGTGGACGACGACCTGGACAACGCGCGGATGATGGCCGAAGTCCTGGGGGAGGAGGGCTACGAGGTGCAGGTGGCCCATGACCCCCATGTGGCGCTGGAGATGTGGGACCGGCGCCGCTTCGACGCGGCCCTGTTGGACGCGGTGATGCCGGAGATGAGCGGCTGGGAGCTGGCGCGCGCGCTTCGCGAGAAGACGCCCCACGTGCTGCTCGCCATCGTCACCGGAATGGACGTACGCGGGCAGAACCGCGCCAGCCTCGCGCTGGTGGACGCAGTGTTCCGCAAGCCCATCGACGTGGGCGCGCTGGATGACTTCCTCGCGCAGACGGAGGGCGGCTCGGGCGGTGAGGCCGCGCAGGCCGCCGGAGAGTCGTCTCCCGACGCCGGCGACAGTCCGGATACTCCGCCACGGCACTGAGGCCCCGCGGGTGGACCACCCCGAGGTCCAAGGAAGGAGGGGCAACGGGGGCCGCCGTCGCCTGGAGACCCTCGCCGGCCGCCCTCGCGGACGGTCGCGGCGTCACCTGAGCCGTGCGCACCTACGGCTCATGTCGGGTCAGAACGTGCTCCACCGCGACTTTCGGCGCGGTCTTCATTTCGTCCCGGTGGTGAATCACCTGGTCATGCGGAACGCCGAGGGACTTCGCCACGTCCACGAAGCTGAACTCGGGATGGCTCGGGGTGCGGTATCCGGCTGCGAAGCAGGCGCATCCTGCCTGACGGGTTTTGCTCAAACCATCCAACCCCAGGGCATGTGGGTGTCGACTGGGGCGATGTCTGTGTATGTCGAAAGCCCATCGTGTCTGGGTGGGTTGGAATGCTTGTCTGCCAATGGAACTCGGAGTCCGGTGCGGGGTGGGTTCGTGAATCACGGCCGGGCGTCTAGAGTCGTGTGGGTGAGCGTCTTGCTGGAAGTGGAGCGCATCCGCCGCAAGGTGGAGGCGGGTGAGGTCCTGAGTGACGCGGAGCTGGAAGCGCTCCGCGCGCAGGCACAGGGCAGTGAGGGGCCGACGCCGAGGCTGGCGCTGGCGCACGCCCTCATCAACGCGGGCGCGGACCGGGAGGCGCTGCCGCTGCTGGAGGCGCTGCGGCGCGACTTCCCTCGGGACGTGCCGGTGATGTTGGGGCTGGCTCGGGCGCTGCTCGGGCTGGAGCGAAATGGGGACGCGGAGGCGCTGCTGCGGCAGGCGCGCGCGCAGGAGCCCGGGGACCCGGAGGTCCTCAAGGTGCTCGCGGTGCTGGCGCTGCGCAGGGGCGAGGTGGAGAAGGCGCAGGCGTACGTCACGGATGCGCTGGCCAGAGACCCGTTCGACGCGGAGACGCGGTTGTTGAAGGCGGAGCTGGAGGCGGCGGAGCTCCCGCCCCCGGCCGTGCCCGAGGAGCAGGTGCTCCGGCCGGAGTTCACCGCCGCGCTGGCGGGCGCGCTGGGACGGGCGCGGGTGGTCTTCCGGCGGCAGGGAAAGGACCTGCTGGTGAAGCTGGCCACGGGCGGAGTGGGGCGCGTCGACGTGGGCTCGCTGTACGCGGCGTATCGCGAGGCCCCCGGCTCAGCGGGGTTGGGCCCCTACGTGGAGGCCCTGGCCGCGCGATTGGGCGGGTTGGACTCGGGGCTGGGCGCGGAGGGGGCGTCGCTGGAGGCTCGGCTTCGTCCGGTGCTGCGTCCGGCGGACTTCGAGGCGAAGGCGGTGGGCGCGCTGCACCGCCAGGGGCCGGCGAGGCTGGAGGTCTTCTATGTGCTGGAGGACGCGGACTTCGTGCGCTACCTGCCCGAGTCCGCCCTGGGGTCGGCTGGGTTGACGCGGGAGGCGGTGGACACGGCGGCGTGGCGGAACCTGGAGGCGCATCCGGCGCCCGTGCGGCCCGTCGTCATCGACCGGGGCGAGGTCCGTCTCGCGGAGAGCTTCTCGGGGCTGTGGGCGGTGGCCGCGGGAGACGGGCTCGACGGTGCGCGGTTGCTCACCGCGTCCCAGCGGCGCTTGCTGGCGGAGCAGGCGGGAGACGAGCCCCTCTATGGCTCCCTGGTGCGGCGTGAGATGGCGCTCGTGGCCCGAGTCTCCGACCCCTCGGCCTGGGAAGTGCTGGCGGACCTGGAGCCGACTCCGGAGGGAATCGCCGGCTTGTTCTTTCTGTCGGACGAGGGGCTCACCCGGGACCAGGCTGCTGGGGACTGATACAGGTCGCTCTGGAGGTGGCAATGACCAGGGCAACAGTCCTGTCATACGAGGAATGGGCGCTCGGACCCCGCGCCACGCATCCTGGATGGGATGCGGTCGAGAAGTTCATGTCGAGTGAGGCCTTCAGGAGGACTGCTTCGGGGGTGCTCATCTTCGACAGACCCACTGAACGCGGTGATTTCGTCGTGTCGATGAGGGTGGCTGTTCCCCTGGGAGGGGATTCCGGGCGAGGCGACGTGGTCCAGGCGATGAGGCGAGACGCGCTCTCGGTCTTGCTCCTGGATGACGAGCTCGCGGTCCCGGAGCATTTCCCCGCCTACGACAGGGTCGCCATCGGGGCCCTCACGGACCCGGAACATCCGAACCTGTTTGGCGGGCCTGTCGCGGGGCTCGCGAGCGCCGTGGCGTCATCCCGGTCCGCGCTCGTGATTTCACACGATGGCGACCCGGTCATCCTGATCCATCATGGTGCGCCACCGGAGTGAAGGCTCCAACGGTGGGAAACGTAGGAGGCATACCCGTGTCATCAGCCGAGTGGTCCGCTGCGCTAAAGGAGATGAGGAGGCTTTTTGACCATGACCCCACGGACAAGAAGAGCCTCAAGGAGTGGGTGGACGCGTCCATCGCGCTGTGCCTGCGACTTCGCACCGTCCGCGCGAGCTTCGACGTGGAGGAAATCGTCTGGCATTTCCTCTTCGACGCGGACATCCGGGTGAAGGCCCCCGAGTACGCCCAGGCCCAGCGCGAGGCGTTCGAGAGCTGGCTCCAGGACGCTGAACGCGCCTTGCTGTCAGAGCCGTGAACGTCCGTGGGGCCGGCTCACCCCGCCGTGCCGGTGGGCAGCCGGTCCACGAACACCACCTCGCGGTAGCCCAGCGTGAGGAGCAGCGCACGCAGGGCCCTTTCGGCGGAGTCCCGGGCGCGCTGCTGGAGTCTCGTGTCGGCGCGCACGTCATGCTCGAAGGCCAGGCGCGCCTTCTCCAACAACTGCGCCGTCTGCGCGCTGTCCAGGTTGGAGTCGATGATTTCCGTCTCCCCGGGCCGCAGCGCCACGCGCACGTCGATGGGGGGCAGCACGACGTGGACCTTCGTGCCGGCGACGTGGAGGCTCGAAGGGCCCAGGCGCTGGAAGTCGAAGCCCAGGTGCGCGTCCGCGAAGACGATGGCGCGGCCGTGCGGGTTCTGGAGGGTGTACGCCGCCCAGTTCACCACGTCCTTCCACAGCGCATCCGTGGCCTTGGGTTCGGGGGAGAACGTCACCTTCTTGTAGAGGGCGACGTCGAGCGTCTCCAGCCGCGCCACCTCGCGCATCTGCTGCACCACGGAGGCGGTGTCCGGCAGGGCGGGGGAGGTGGGCCTCAAGAGCCAGCCCGCGCCCAGGGCTCCGGCGACGATGCCCAGCAGGACCGCGAGGATTCGCGAGAGGTGCGCCATGGGCCCAGTGTATCTCCTTCCTCGCGGCACGCGTCTGGGGCACGGTGCGCGCGTGTGGGCGGCACGTTGCTGGAAGGAGCACGTGTGGAGCTGACCGATGTAGAGGTGGAGGCACTGGGGACGCGTGGCTATTTCACGCGCCCTGATTTCCTCGGGGATGTGGCCGCCCTCGCCGCGCGGGCTGAAGCGCTGGCGAGGGCTGAATCTGGAGTGCTGCATGCCGCGGGCATCCGCCGGGGCGCCGAGCGGACCCTGGACTCCCGCGTGAGAGGAGACCTCATCGGCTGGGTGGAGCCGGAAGCAGGAACAGGACTCGGCGTCCTGTGGGAACACTTCGCCAGGCTCGGTCAGGCGCTCTCGTCGGCGGCCTATCTCGGCCTGGGACGCTTCGACCTCCAGCTCGCCTGCTACCCCGGCGGCGGAGCGCGCTACGCGCGTCACTTCGACTCATTTCCCGGACAGTCCAACCGCCGCGCCACCGCCATCTGGTACGCCAACGCGGGCTGGGTGCCCGAGCACGGAGGCGTGCTGCGGCTGCATCCGGAGGGCTCGGCGCCGGTGGACGTGGCCCCCATGCTCGACACGCTCGTCGTCTTCCTGAGCGAACGCATCGAGCACGAGGTGCTGCCCGCCCACGCCTCGCGCCTGGCCCTCACCGCCTGGTACTACGGCCGCGACGCGGGCTGAGCCGTCATCACAGCGGGGGCGCGAGCAGGACGACGGAGTAGCCGACCGCCGTGCGCGTCCCTGGATTCTCATACGAGTGCTTCTGGTCCCCCCGGAAGACGACGACGTCTCCGGGCTTGAGGACGAAGCGCTCACCGCTGGCGACGAGGGCCATCTCCCCGGACTCGCAGGCCAGGTATTCGCGGGTGCCGGGCGTGTGGGGCACGCCGGTGATGCGCACGCCGGAGGGCAGCTCCACGCGGTCGAACTCCATGCCGGGCAGCGGGTCCGGCAGCAGCTTGCGCAACTGCCCCGCACCTCGCATGCGCGTCGTCAGGCTGTCGCGCGGGTAGTGCCGCGCACTGGCCCGAGGCCTCGCCACCAGCTCCTCCAGCGACACCTGGAGCGCCGCCGCCACGCGGTGCAGCACCGACAGCGTGGGGTTGGCGGTGCCCGACTCGAGGTTGGCCCACGTCGCCCGGGGCACTCCCGCGAGCTTGGAGAGCTGGGCCTGCGTGGCGCCCCGCGTCTCCCGCAGGGTCCGGATGTTGCGCGCCAGTCTGCTCGGCAGGTCCTCTTCGTCGATGGCCATGGGTTGGCAATCTGCCAAAGGATTGTCCGAGACGCCATTTCATCAACGCGACGGACGTATCCCTCCAGGCAAGGAGGACATTCCAATGACGCTGACCGGAAAAGCGGTCCTGGTGACGGGAGCGAGTCGGGGGCTGGGGCGAGCCCTCATGGCAGGGTTCGCGAGGCGAGGCGCGCGGGTGGTGGGCGTGGCCCGACACGCCCCGGAGATGGAGGCCGCCGCCGAGTCCCTGAGAGCCGAGGGGCTGGAGGCGCACGGCGTGGCCTATGACGTCGGGGACAAGGAGTCCATCTACCGGCTGGTGGGCGTGGCCACGTCGCTGGTGGGCCCGCTGGACGTGCTGGTGCACAACGCCAGCATCCTGGGCCCCACGCCGCTGCCCCTGCTGCTCGACACCGCGTGCGAGGACTTCCAGCACGTGCTGGAGGTCAACGTGGTGGGCCCCTTCCGGCTCACCAAGGCGGTGGTGGGCAACATGGTGGTGCGAGGGGGCGGGCTGGTGCTGAACATCAGCTCGGACGCGGCCCTCTCCGCGTATCCGCGCTGGGGCTCCTACAGCGTGTCCAAGGGCGCGCTGGAGCACCTGGGCCGCCTCTGGGCCGCGGAGCTGGAGGGCACGGGCGTGCGCTTCCTCAACGTGGACCCGGGGGAGATGGACACGCGCATGCACGCGGACGCCATGCCGGAGGCGGACCGCTCGACGCTGGCCCGGCCGGAGGACGTGGCGGCCCGCATCGTCGCGATGGTGGAGCGCCGCGCGGAGTCGCTGCCCTCGGGCTCCCGCCTGGTGGCGGAGAGTCTGGAGGCCGCATGAAGCCCGCGCGCTGGCCCGTGGACCATCCCGAGGAAGGACGGCTCCTGCACATCGAGCCCCGAGGACGCCGCTTCTCCGACGCCCGCGTGGCGGACCTGCCGTCGCTCCTGCGCGACGGAGACCTGCTGGTGGTGAACGACGCCGCCACGTTCCCCGCCTCGCTCCTGGGGCGCACGGCCTCGGGAGAGCGAGTCGAGCTGCGGCTGGTGTCGCGCGAGGAGGACGGCACCTGGACGGCCGTCCTCTTCGGCGCGGGAGACTGGCGCAAGCGCACCGAGGACCGCCCTCCTCCGCCCGTGCTGCCGGTGGGCACGCGCTTCACCGTCATCGGGTTGCCGGTCCAGGTCGTCGAGGTGCTGCCGCCCTCGCCCCGCCTCCTGCGCGTGGCCTTCGACGAGGACGGCGCCGCGCTCTGGTCCGCGCTGTACCAGGGAGGCCGTCCCGTGCAGTACGCGTACACCGTGGCCCCGCTGTCGCTGTGGCACGTGCAGACGGGCTACGGCGCGCGGCCCTGGGCCACGGAGGCGCCCTCGGCGGGACTGCCCCTCACCTGGAACGTGCTGCTGGCCCTGCGTCGCCGGGGCGTGCGGCTGGCGTCGCTCACGCACGCGGCGGGGTTGTCGTCCACCGGGGACGCGGTGCTGGACGCGGCGCTGCCCCGGCCCGAGCGCTCGGACATCCCCGTGGCCACGGTGGCGCAGGTGGAGGCGACCCGCGCGGCGGGAGGGCGGGTGGTGGCGGTGGGCACCACGGTGGTGCGGGCGTTGGAGGGCCGGGCGGCGATGAACGGCGGGCGACTGGTGGCGGGCGAAGCGGTGACGGACCTCCTGTTGGGGCCGGGCTTCGTGCCCCGCGTGGTGCACGGGCTCCTCACCGGCATGCACGAGCCGGGCAGCAGCCACCACGCGCTGCTCCATGCCTTCGCGCCGTCACTGCTGTTGAAGGAGGCGGCCGCGCACGCGGAGGCGCGCGGCTACCTGGGGCACGAGTTCGGGGACTCGAGCCTGGTGCTGGACGCGTGAGGGCTCACTGGAGCTGATTGGGCTCCAGCTCCACCTTCACCCAGCCCGGCTTGCGCAGGTCGAAGTTGCGGTAGGCGTCCAGCGCGCCGCTCATGGGCTCCACATGCGAGAGGATGGCGGTGGGGTCCACCTCGCCGGTGCGCACCAGCTCCAGCAGCCGGGGGATGTACTTGCGGTGGTTGCAGTTGCCCATCCTCAGCGTGAGGTTCTTGTTCATCGCCATGCCGATGGGGAACGTGCGCACCTGCGCCGGGTAGACGCCGATGATGGACAGCGTGCCCGCCTTGGCGAGCGCCTCCACCGCCCAGGACAGCACCTGCGCGGGCGCGTCGCCGGGCACCCAGTTGTCGCCGTCCGGCTTCGTCTTCGGCGCGGCCTCCTTCGCCTCGCGCTTGAGCTCCGCCTTCTGCGCGCTGGCCTGCTTCGCGGCGGGGCCCGTGTGCGCGTGCTCGGCGTCCACGCCCACCGCGTCGATGGCGCGGTCCACGCCGATGCCGTTGGTGAGGCGCAGGAGCGTCTTCACCGGGTCTTCCTGGTCGAAGTCGATGATTTCCGCGCCCTGGCCGCGCGCCAGCTCCAGCCGGTCCTCATGGCAGTCGATGGCGAAGACGCGGCCGGCGCCGAGCAGCTTCGCGCTGACGATGGCGAACAGCCCCACCGGCCCGCAGCCGAACACCGCCACGGTGTCGCCCGGCTTGATTTCCGCCAGCTCCGCCCCGAAGTAGCCGGTGGGGAAGATGTCGGAGACGAGGATGGCCTGCTCGTCGCTCACGCCCTCTGGAATCTTCACCAGGCCCGCGTGCGCGAAGGGAACGCGCACCTTCTCCGCCTGCATGCCATGGAAGGGGCCCGTCTGCTCCGGCCCGCCGAAGAACGCCGTGCCCGCGGAGGCGCCGTGGGGGTTCGCGTCGTTGCACTGCGAATGGTAGCCGGCGCGGCAGTAGACACAGTTGCCGCAGGCGATGGTGGAGGGGATGACGACGCGGTCGCCCACATTGAAGTTGCGCACGTCGTCGCCGAGCGCCTCGATGTAGCCCACGCCCTCGTGCCCGAGAATGGTGCCCGGCTTCATCCCCGGCATCGTCCCGCGAATCATGTGCAGGTCCGTGCCACAGATGGCGCTCGCCGACAGCTTGACGATGGCATCCGTCGGCTTCTCGATGCGCGGCTCCGCCACGTCGTCGAGCCGGATGTCCCCAATCCCATGGAATACGACGGCCTTCATCGCGCGCTCCTTCCCCCGTGAGGGGCCCTTGCGTCCAAAGTCGAAGAGGCCCGTCTGGTGACGACGGACCCGTGCGATTTTGAGCGTGGGCATCTGGAGCAACGCGGGCAGGGCGCGACGTCTCCTCTGCCGGTCAGCAGGCGGAGCGCCGGGCGACTAGCGGGCGGCGGCCTGATGGACGTGGAAGGAGAGCTTCTTGCCGAAGACGCGGCGGAAGGAGGCCACCTCGTGCTCCGCGTTCCACAATTCCAGGTCCACCGGCTGGCGCGCGTGCAGGTGCAGGGCCACCCCGTCGCGGCCGTTGGTGGCCTTGAAGTCCTTGATGGGCTGGTGGTGGCTGTGGTCCAGCGAGTTGGCCACGCGCAGCAGGGTGGCGAGCTTTCGCACGGTGCGGGCCTCGGCGGGAGTCAGCCCCGCCATGCCCGAGTGGGCCAGCTCCGGAGGACTGCGCCGGTGGTAGCGGGCGACGCGGGCCACCAGCTCTCGCTCGCGGTCCGCGAGGCCGGGGAGGTCCGCGTGGCGGATGAGGTAGTACGTGTGCTTGTGGTGCCGCTCGTAGTTCACCGCATGGCCGATGTCGTGGAGCAGCGCGGCGACTTCCAGGTACGGGCGCACCGACAGCGGCAGCTGGTGCAGGGCGGCCAGGTCGTCGAAGAGCGTCAGCGCGAGCCGTGACACCTGACGCGCGTGCTTCTCGTCGAAGAAGAAGCGCTGGCCCATGGCGATGGCGGCGTCCGCGAGGCTGTGGTCGTCGGGCTGGTGGTGGGCGTCCTGTCGGTAGAGCAGGTCCACGAGGATGCCGTCGCGCAGGCCCCGGTTGACGACGCTGACGGACTCGATGCCCAGGTACTTCGCCACGCCCTCCAGGATGACGGCGCCGGAGACGATGATGTCCGCGCGCTTGGGGTCGAAGCGCTTGCGCCGCCGGTCCGCGGGCATCTGCGCCAGCGTCTCCACCGTCTGGGTGAGCTGGCGCACGGTGGCGTTGCCGCTGCTCTCGCTGGAGGCGAAGGACACCACGGCGTTGATGGTGCCGGACGAGCCGAGCGCCACCCGGGGAAGGAGCGGCAGCTTCTCCGGCAGCGTCTTGCCCAGCACCTCCTGGACGAAGCTTCGCATGATGCGCAGTTGCTTCGTCGTCACGGTGCGCGACGCCTCGAAGACCTCGGTGAGCCGCACCGAGCCCAGCCCCAGGCTCCACAGGTTGTCGGGCTTCTCGCCCACGGCGGTGGCCACCTCGGTGCTGCCTCCGCCAATGTCGATGAGCAGCGAGCGCGTGCCCGGGGGCTTGCGGTGCAGCACGCCCAGGCAGATGAGGCGCGCCTCCTCCTTGCCGCTGACGACCTCCAGGTTGAGGCCGGACTCCTCGCGCACGCGCCGGACGATGTCCGGGCTGTTGCGGGCCTCGCGCAGGGCGCTGGTGGCCACCGCGCGCACCTGGGCCTTGTGGCGACGGCAGAGGGCGGAGTAGCGCCGGAGCGTGGACAAGAGCCGCTCCGCCGTGGCCTCCGGCATGGTGCCGGTGGCGAAGACGCCCTCACCGGGGCGGATGGGGTCGCGCTCCTGGTGGAGTGTCTCGAGCGCCCCGTCGGCGTCCGGCCGGGCGAGCTCCAGTCGCACGGCGTTGGTCCCCACATCGATGGCTGCGAGGACGGGCGGGAGGGCGGGGCGGCGAGTGGGCATGGTTGGACGTGGGACAGTGTAGAGCGCCGTGACGGCTCGCGCAGCACGACATGAGGGGGCTGCGGCCGGGCGGGGGCCTCTTCACGCGCTCGCGTGACGCCAGCGTGACGGCCTCACCGCTTGCGCCGCCGGCCGATGAAGCTGGCGAAGCGCTCCGCGAAGCGCGCCACCGCCAGCCCCACGACGTCCAGCAGCCACCGCTGGAGGCTGGAGCGGCCGCACTGCTCCAGTTGCACGTGTCGCGACAGGGCCACGTGCTTGTCCAGCCACAGGGCCGCCTGCGCCGCCACGCCGGGCTCCTGGGCCTCCACCAGCGTCTCCAGATTCACGAGCGACAGCGGGTCCAGGTTGAAGCTGCCCACCAGCAGCGTCTTCCCATCCACCACCGCCGCCTTGGCGTGCAGCGTGGAGGCGGTCCATTCGTGGATGTTCACCCCCGCGCGCAGGAAGGTGCCGTACAGCCGCATCGTCGCCGCGCGGGCGAAGATGACGTCGCTTCTTCCGGCGAGCAGCAGCGACACCTTCACGCCCCGCCGCGCCGCCCGCGTCAGCGCTCGCACGAAGCCCGTGTCCGGGAGGAAGTACGCGTGCGCGAGGATGACCTCGTGTTTCGCCCCGTCGATGGCGGACAGGTAGCGCTTGCGCAGCCGGTGCCCGCCGCCGATGCCGGACAGGTACAGGCTCACCGCGCCGGACGTCAGCGCCGCCGTGCCCGCGGTCAGCTTCGCGCCCAACTGCCGGCAGATGTCCCCCCGCAGCTCCACCGCCAGGTCCGCCCAGCCGGGCACGTCGCCGTGCGCCGCGTAGGCATCACCGATGTTGATGCCGCCCAGGAACGCCACCGTGTCGTCGACGAGGAGGATTTTGCGGTGGTTGCGCCAGGAGCGGCCCAGGCACAGCGAGGTGAGCGGGTTGTAGACCCGCACCTTCGCGCCCGCGGCCAGCAGCGTCTGCGTGAGGTACTTGCTGGCGCCGATGCTGCCCCAGCCGTCCACCACCACCTTCACCGACACGCCCCGCTTCGCCGCGGCCACCAGCGCGTCCAGGAAGAGCGCGCCCACGCCCTCGCGCTCGAAGGTGTAGACCTCCAGGTGGATGCGGTGCCGGGCGAAGGAGATGGCCTCCAGCATCCGGGGAAACGCCTCCGCGCCCCCATCCAGCAGCGTGCAGTGCTCGCTCGCATGCTCCCGGGAGAACGACGGGGCCAGCGGAGGCACGGGCTGCGGGACGACGGAGGCTTCGGTGCGCATGAGCACACCCACCCTACAACTCTCCCGGGCGGCACGGGACACGCCCCCAGTGACGGCGGGCCTGCCCCACGCGCCGGGACTTCACCCGTCGTGCTTGCGAGCGCCCTTGCCCTTGCCCTTGTGGCGGCACTCGTCGCCATCCCAGTACTGGCTCGGGTGACAGTCCTTGCTGTTGCGCTTGGACTTCTTCGACTTGGGCGGATGCGAGTCGTGCCCGTGGATGTCTCGGTGGACGATGCATCCTCCGAGTGACCAGAGGGCGAGGAGGGGGACGAGGAGACGGAGGTTCATGGGGGAGGGGGGCCGGAATCGGGGGGGAGCCCATGGTCCAGACCCGCCGGCGCCGGGGGTGGCCACGTGAGACATCGACGGTCCGCGTCCAGTTCTGTACCCTTCGCCCGTGCCTGCCGCAGAGAAAGCCGTCCGTCATCGCAAGATTGGCGCGTATCGAGTGCTCGGAGAGCTGGGCCGAGGTGGGATGGCCGTCGTGTATCGCGGCCTCCACGAGATGATTCAGCGCGAGGTCGCCATCAAGGAACTGCTGCCGGAGGGCAAGCGAGACAGGGAAACCTTGTCTCGGTTCCGCCGGGAGTCGCTCGCGCTCGCCGCCTTCCGTCACCAGAACATCGTCACCCTCTACGATTTGGTGGAGAAGAACGACAGCATGTTCATGGTGATGGAGCTGGTGGACGGGCCCACCCTCCACACGCTCATCAAGGAAGGGCCGCTGCCGCCGGACGTCACGGGCGTCATCGCCGCGCGCATCGCCAGCGCGCTGGACCACGCGCACTTCCGCCACATCATCCACCGCGACTTGAAGCCCGCCAACGTCATGCTCACCAAGTCCGGTGACGTGAAGCTGATGGACTTCGGCATCGCCAAGGACGTGGGGCTGGAGGCGCTCACCCAGGCGGGCATGGCGGTGGGCACGCCCTCGTACATGTCCCCGGAGCAGGTGACGGGCGCGCCGCTGGATGGCCGCACCGACATCTTCTCGCTCGGCGTGCTGCTCTATGAGGCCCTCTCCGGCGCCCGGCCCTTCCACGGCAAGACGGCGGGCGAGGTCTTCGCGAAGATTCGCGACGGCAAGTACACGCCGCTCAACAAGGTGGCGCCCAACGTGCCCATGCCCCTGGTGCGCATCATCCAGCGCGCCATGGAGGTGAAGCCGGAGGACCGCTTCCCGGACGCCGCCGCCATGCGCCGCGAGCTGGACGTCTTCCTCGCCCAGGAAGTCCAGGTGTCGCATGCGGGGCTCTTGGTCGCCTTCCTGCGCCACCGCCAGAAGCTGACGGAGACCGAGGCGCAGCAGTTGTTGCGGCCCCAGGAGCTGGACGCGGCGGTGGAGGTCTTCGACACCTCGCGCTCGCGCTCCGGCGGCGCCTTCAAGTGGGCGCTCGTCGCGCTCATCCTCGCCTCGGCGGCGGGGACCGGCCTCTACTTCACCCAGGCGCAGTGGGCGCCGCTCGTTCAGCAACTCACCCGCTGAGGCGGGAGGAGGCAGTCCATGGGACGCATCGTGACTTTCGTGCTGGGTATTGGCGTTCTCGCCGCGGCGGCCTGGTACGTCCTCAACCGCCCGGCGCGCACGGACCCTGAAGCGGCCGCCGCGCGCAAGCTGGAGAACGTGCACAAGGCCGCCGACCGCATCGAGACGGACCTGAACAAGAACGCCGACGCCATCTTCGACAAGGTGGAGTGAGTCGCGAGAGCGCCGTGCGAGCGGCGCTCCCTCCTCCATCCGGCTACTTCTTCTCGTGCGTGACGGTGACGATGGTGCCGATGCCGCCGCGCACGAACCAGTCACCTACCAGCGTCAGCTTGCGCGGCTGGATGGCCTTGATGATGTCGTCGGCGATGGTGTTGGTGACCTTCTCGTGGAAGGCCCCCTCGTTCCGGTACGCCCACATGTAGAGCTTCAGGCTCTTCAGCTCGATGCAGAGCTGGTCGGGGACGTACGTAATCTTGAACCGGGCGAAGTCCGGCTGCCCGGTGAGCGGGCACAGACACGTGAACTCCGGGCAGTCGAACGCGATTTCGTAATCGCGCTCGGGCGCCGGGTTGGGGAAGGTCTGGAGTTCCTTGGTCGGCTGCGAAGGCATGGCGGTGTCGTCTACCACACCATCGCTACGTGTCATCCACGACGTGGCACCCAGCCCTCCAGGCTGCCTCCGGAGGGTTCTGTCGGCCCCTCAACGCGGCGGTCGTCCACCAGCGGGGAATGCGGGGGGCGGGCCGGTTGCGCGCTCGGAGCGGGGTTCATAATCCCGAGCAGGCCCCCCGCCACCTCCCGAGCACATGACGCTTCCCCTCGACGCCGAAGAAGCCTTCTCGTGTCTCCCTCAAGCCCTGGTGCGCGTTGGACCCGATTTATGCGTCCAGTGGTGTGAGGACGGCTTCGCCCGCAAGACGGGAATGACCCTGCGCCCAGGCACCAGCCTCCTGGACGCGCTCGAGCGGGGGAGGAGCCTGGATGCCGTGGAGCTCGCCATCCGCGAGGGTCGCCCGCACACGGGCCATGTCATCACCCGCGCGCTGCACCAGGTGCGAGTGCAGGTGAAGCCGGGCAGGGAGGCGGAGTCCCCTGGCGCCTGGCTGGTGGTGGAGCCCTCCGGGGTGGATGACGAGGGCGCCTTCTCGCTGGCGGTGCGCGAGATTGCCCGGGCCGTGGGTGAGACGCTGGAGGTGGACACCGTCTGCGCGGCGGCCGTCGTGGCGCTGGTGCGCTGCGCCCAGGTGCGGCGCGCGGAGGTCTATCTGTGCGAGGAGGACGGCTCGGAGCTGCGGCGCTCGGCGGTGTCGGACCTGGCGGGGACGGAGTCTCCCGAGGACACGTTCGACCCCGAGGACGACCCGTTCCGACAGGCCATGGCCTTGCGTCAGGCGCAGCTGGGCATCCAGCGGGGGTATGGGGATTCGCTGGGCTCCATCTTCGCGGCGGTGCCGCTGTGCGCGCCGCGCCGGACGGTGGGGCTGTTGCTGCTCTACAAGGAGCAGGGCACGTCCTTCTCCGCCCGGGAGCTGGAGCTGTGGACGGCGGCGGCCAACCAGCTCGCGGTGGCGGTGGAGAACGCGCGCCTCCTGCGCGAAGCGAAGGCGGCGCTCCAGGTGCGCGAGGAGTTCATGTCCATCGCGAGCCACGAGCTGAAGACGCCGCTCACCCCGCTGAAGCTGGGCCTGTACACCATGGAGAAGCGGCTCACCGCGGGGCAGCCGCTGGAGCTGTCCACGGTGCTGAAGTCCAAGCGGCAGGTGGACCGGCTGGCGGGGCTGGTGGATGACCTGCTGGACGCCTCGCGGCTGGACGTCGGGAAGCTGGCGTTGGACCTGGCGCCGCTGGAGGTGGGGCAGCTGGTGGCGGAGGTGGTGGACCACTTCCGCGCGGCTTTCGACAGGCCCTTCGCGGTGGAGGTCCCCCGAGAGCGCGTCTGGGTGCGAGGGGACCGCGACAGGCTGGAGCAGGTGCTGGTGAACCTGCTGGAGAACGCGCACAAGTACAGCCCGCCGGGCGAGCCCATCACCGTGTGCGTGGAGCGGCTCGCGGGGGAGGCGCGCATCCACGTGAGGGACCATGGCATCGGAATCCCCGGCGCGGACCAGTCCCAGGTGTTCCAGCGCTTCTACCGGGCGCGCAACGTGTCGCACCGCAACTTCGGAGGCCTGGGGCTGGGGTTGTTCATCAGCCACTCCATCGCGCGGCTGCACGGGGGCTCGCTGTCGCTGGCGAGCGCGGAGGGCCATGGCAGCACCTTCACGATGAGCCTGCCGCGCATGCCGTCGCACGAGGTGAAGCGGCTGCCCCGGCGGGTGTTGCTGCTCGACGAGGACTCCGCGCAGGAGGCCCTGGCCGAGCGCGTGTTGTGCGCGGAGGGGTTCGAGGTGCTCACGACGCGGGACGGCGCGGAGGCGCTGCGGCGGGCCACGCACCTGCCGGTGGACCTCATCGTGCTGTCCACCTCCGTCACGCATGGGAAGGCGGGGCTGTTCCTGGAGACCTTCGCCACGCTGCCGCGCGCGCGGCCGGTGCCCATCCTCCTGGCTGGCGATGCGCGGCCGTGGTGGGCGCAGGAGGAGACGTCCCTGTGCACGCGGCCGTACGTCGCCGATGAGCTGGTGGCGCGCGTGCGCAACGTGCTCACGCAGGAGCGGCGCAGGCCCTCCGGGGGGACGCCCGCCGTGGGCGATTCGCCGCCGCACGTGGGCTTCGGCCCCCGAATCTAGGCGCGCGCGGCGAAGAGGCCGTCAGCTCGCGGGCGTGAGGACCCGGTAGTCCACGGGGGTGATTCCCAGGCGCGACAGGGTCTCCCGGGCACGAGGGTTCTGGAAGGTGGCCAGCTCCACCTCGCGCTGCGCGCCGTAGCCGCTCTTCACCGTCTCCGGCCGGTAGCCCGGGTGGCACATCAACTCGATGATGCCCTCGGAGGGCAGCGACACCAGCTCCGCCTCCAGGCGCTCCAGCGTCCAGTACGCATCCGAGCCCGTGTCGCCCAGGAAGTGGGTGTTGGTGGGGATGCCCTGCGCCTTGAGCGCGTGGCGCATGATGGAGTCGATGGAGCGCACCGGCAGCTTCATCTCCCGCGCGACGCGGGACAGTCCCTCCAGCACGGTGGGCTGCAGGTGCAGGTGCATGTGCACGTCCACATGTGTCGCGGGACGCCCCGTCAGCGCCGTGAAGCGCTCGAGCTGCGCGCGGGTCTCCGCCTCCACGACTTCGGCGGGCATGCTGGCGGCGCGCGACTCCACGAAGTTCCCATTGGCGCCGAGCAGCTCGCGCGGGAAGTCGCTCCACACCGGAGTGCCCCGGGCCAGGTTCAGGTGCAGTCCCAGCGACAGGCCCTCGGCTTCGTGGGCGGAGGCCTCGGAGAACGGGGTGTTCACCAGGAGGGAGGCCGACGAGACGATGCCGTCGCGCATGGCCTGGAGGATGCCTCGGGTGACGGCGGGGTCATACCCCAGGTCGTCGGCGTTGATGATGAGGGCGCGTGTGCTCACGAAGAACTCTCCTGCGCTTCAGGGCCGAGGCCGGGTTTGGAAGAAGCGCCAGGCCTCGAGCGTGGCGTTCAGGTCCTGCGTGGGGTTGCCCGCGCTGACCGGACTGCCAGGCCAGGTGTGTCCGCCGCCCCGCACGGTGCAGAGCGACGCGGTGGCGTTCTCCGGAGAACATCCGGTGAAGGCGCTACAAGTGCTGTCTCCCTGGCGGTACGTCTCCACCACCGCGCCGCCGCAGCCATTGCGCTCCGCCTGGCTCCGGACGGAGTCCTCGGCCGAGGGGTAGGCGCGGCCGAAGGGGATGTTGTTGCCACCCTCGTAGAGGATGACGGTGTCCGCCGTGCCATGGATATGCAGCACGGGCACCGGGCGGGAGGGGCGGCACCCATTCAGGGGCGACATTCCGGAGACGGGCGCCACGGCGGCGAAGCGCCCCGCGCGCTCACAGGCCAGCCGGTAGGAGAAGAAGCCGCCGTTGGAGAAGCCCGTGGCGAAGGTGCGGCGCGGGTCCACGCACACGCGGGTGTCCAGGTCCGCCAGGAGCGCGTCCACGAAGCCCACGTCGTCGATGTTGGACAGCTGGGCCGTCCCGCAGCACGCCCCCGCGTTCCAGCCCCGGGTGTTGTCTCGCGGGGGGGCGGTGCCGCCGGAAATCTCCTGGGCGCTCAGCCCGCGCGGGTACACGACGAGGAAGCCCTCCGTGTCCGCGAGCGTCGACAGGCCCGTCTGGACCTCCAACTGCTCGGGGTTCGAGCCAAAGCCATGGAAGGCCACCACGGTGGGCGTGGGCCGCGTGGCGTCGTAGCCGGGGGGCACGTGGACGCGGTAGGTCCGCGCCCGTCCGGCGTGGCTCACTGTCCATTCGTGGGTGCCGGGCCCTTCTGAGAGTCCGGTGCAGGACGCGCGCTCCGGGACGGAGGGCTCCTCGTTGGAGGGCTCCGGGCCGGTGTCGCCCGGGTCTTCCGGGCGCGAGGCAAGGGAGGATGAACAGCCGAGCGCCCCCAGGATGAGGGCGACGAGCACGAGGCGCATGGGCGGGAAGCTAATTCCCCGCCTTGCACTCTGCCGCGAGGACGTTCGCCCGTTCGGGGAATCGTTCCTCCAGCGTACGCTTCACCTCGGCGACGGCCGTCTCATTGCCACCATGGGCATGGAGCTGGCATCGCGCCGCCAGGGCCCGAGGGTCCTCCGGGGCCAGCCTGTCCGCCTCCCGATAGGCGCGCTCGGCGCCCGTGCTGTCGCCCTGACGGAAGAGGACGGCCCCCAGGTAGTAGTGGGCCACGGCCAGCTTGCCGTCCTTGCGCAGCGCGCGCTTGAGCAGCGCGGCGGCCTCGTCCACGCGCTCCTGCCGGAAGCGCACGAAGCCGAGCTCCGCCAGGCTGGCCGCGTCGTCATGCTCCCGCGTCCAGGCGGACAGCACCGAGGCGGCCTCGTCCAGCCGGCCATTCTGCGACAGCATCCGCCCGTAGCGAGGCGCCACCCGCGCCACGCCTGGCTTCTGGGCGTACGCCTTCGCCAGCGCCGCCACCGCGCCGGGCAGGTCGCCCTGGCGCTCGCGCAGGTCCGCCAGCATCAGCGAGGGGCGCAGGTCCTTGGGCGCCAGCGTGAGGGCCTCGTCCAATGCCCGCTCGGCCCGCTTGCCCCGGTTCAGCTCCGTCGCCGCCCGGGCCGCGAGCAGGTGCGCCTCCACGTCCTTCGGAAAGCGCGCGACGTAGGCCTCCGCCAGCTCCAGCGCCTTGAAGTGTGCGCCCGCGGTCAGCAGCACCGTCCCCGCCTGGGCCAGCTCCTCGGCGGTGGCGCGAGTGTCCTCGCCCAGGCCGGAGAGCAGTGAAACCTTCGCGGTGGGCGCGTCGGCGGCCTGTGCCTTCGCCAGCCGCTCCGTCGGAGACGACTCCGTGCGCGTCAGGTACCACGTGCCTCCGGCGCCGAGCGCCGCGAGTCCGAGCACTCCGCCCAGGACGAGACCCCACCGCGAGCGGCGTCGAGGGCCGCCCTGGGTGATGCCGGAGTCGTTGCGAGTGGGCGGCGTCGAGTCCGTCGGGTTGCGCGCGGGAGGCGTCGAGTCCGTCGGGGAGGCAGGTCGAGACGGCGGCACCACGCCCGGAGAGCTGGCGCGGAAGCCGGTGACGGTGGCGGCCTCGGTGGAGCCCGGGGACGTGGGCGTGGGCGGGCGCACGGAGTCCGGGGGCTCGCCGCCGTGGAGGGTGGCGCCCACGTCGGGCAGGAAGACCTTGGGCCACGCGGCCGGCACCGTCATGGCGTTGTGGGGCGCGGCGTTGGGGTCGAAGGCGCGAGGAATCGGCGGCGTGCCGCCATGGGACGGGTCGGCCATCCGCGCGCGGCGCAGGGCCTGTCGCTTCGGGTCCCGGTCCGGCGGGAAGAGGGTGTCCACGTACGCGGCCACCTGCTCTCCGGTGGCGACCTCGGCCTGGCCTCCAATGGCCTCGATGGCGTCGATGAAGGACTCGAGGCTGTCGAAGCGCGCGGCCGGGTCTCTCTGGAGCGCGGTGAGGCACACCAATTCCAGCGCGGCGGGCACGGACGGGTCGAACGCGGTGGGAGGCCGGGCGCGCCCCTCCGCGATGCGGCCCAGCACCTCCTCGGCCGTCATGCCGGTGAAGGGCCTGCGGCCACAGAGTTGCTCGTACAACATGACGCCCGCGGCGAAGAGGTCCGCGCGGTGGTCCACCGGCTTGCCGGCGATCATCTCCGGCGACATGTAGAAGAACTTGCCCTTGAGGACGCCGGGCTCCGTGCCCGCACCGAGCGCGTCCGCCTTGGCGATGCCGAAGTCGATGACCTTCACCGCGCCATTCACACCCACATGGATGTTGTCCGGGGTGAAGTCGCGGTGGACGATGCGCAGCGGCCGCCCCGCTTCGTCCACGGCGCGGTGGGCCGCGTCCAGGCCCCGGCAGGCCTCCACCAGCACGCGCAGGGTGATGCCCAGCGGCACGCGCTGGCCCCGCTCCGCGGCCTCCTGGCGCAGCTCCGCGAAGGAGCGGCCCTCCAGCAATTCCATCGCGATGAAGGGCTCGGTGCCCTCCATGCCCAGCTCGAGGATGGAGACGACGTTGGGGTGGCGCACCTGCGCGGTGATGCGCGCCTCGTTGAGGAACATCTGCACCACGCGCCGGTCCGAGGCCAGGTGCGGCATCAGCCGCTTCACCGCCACCGCGGGCCCGCGCGCGCCGTCATCCTCGAAGCGGCGCCCCAGGTACACCTCGGCCATGCCGCCCGTCGCGATACGCGCGGACAGCCGATAGCGACCGACCCAATAGGTGTTCGGACCCGACTCCAAGATGGCGCCAGTCTATGTGCAGAGCCGCCCCGCGTCCCCCCTCAGAAGTTCGAGGGGGGAAGCCTGCCCGTCTCCGTCCCGAACTCGGCCGCCCGGCGCATGCGCCACCGTGGCTCGCGGGCCCGGGCCAGGTGTGGGTTTCCACCACGGCCGCCGCATCACCCGCGTCATCGAGGAGGCCCACGGTGGTGGCGTGGGGGTGCCCGCATGGAAGGCGTGGAGGGGCCCTGATGTGGTGGTGGCGGTGAGGTGCTCCGGGGTGGGTTCGACCCCGTGACGCTCCGGGGCCCCGCTGCGCACCGACACGTCGCGCGGGGTGCGGTGGGCCTTACGCGGGGTGTGGGCGCGCCATCTGCAGGCTCGCGCGATGGGTCGGGTGGAGTGCTAACCTCGCGCCGCGCTGACCCGCCACGCGCTTCGTTCTTCGTTCTTCGTTCCTCGGAGGGATGTTGGGCACCGTCCTCAAGGGTGGTTACGTCGTCGAGCTGGAGCCCGCGGTGGTGGAACGCGTGGACTTGCGCGTCGAAGGAGAGCGCATCGTGGCGCGCGGGCCGGACCTGACGCCCGAGGCCGACGACGAGGTGGTGGCCCTCTCCGGCAAGCTCGTCTTCCCGGGGCTGGTCAGCGCGCACCACCGGCTGCACGCCGTCCTGGGTCGAGGCATGCCGAACACGGCGATGGAGACCTACCAGGACATCCTGGAGAAGGTGCTCTGGCCCTACGAGGACGCGCTGGACTTGGACGCCGTCCAGGTGGCGGGGTGCGCGGGCGGCCTGGAGGCGCTCCAGTGCGGCACGACGACGGTGTGCACCCTGCACTCCTCGCCCAAGGCGGTGTCGGGCTCGCTGGTGCGGCTGGCGCGAGGTCTCCACGAGGTGGGGGTGCGCGGCGTGCTCGCCTACGCGGTGTCGGACCGCAGCGGGGCGGTGGGGCGCGAGGAGGGGCTGGAAGAGACGGTGGGCTTCGCGCAGAAGGCGAAGGGGAGATTCCGGGGCCAGGTGGGCGCGGGGCCTTGCTTCACGCTGGGGCAGGACGCGCTCCAGGGGCTCGCCGAGGCGCTGAAGGCGGCGAACACCGGCCTGCACCTGCCGCTCGCGGAGGACCCGCTGGACGAGCGGCTGTCGAACGAGCGGCATGGGGCCTCGCCGGTGCCACGGCTCCTGGACGCGGGGCTGCTGTCGCCTCGGAGTCAGCTGGCGCACGTGGGGCACCTGGCGTGGGCGGACCTGGCGCAGGTGATTGCGACGGGGGCGTGGATTGTCCACACGCCGCGCGCCAATCAGGGGTTGGAGGTGGGGTATGCGCCGGCGCTGAAGTTCGGCGCGCGCGCGACGCTGGGCGCGGACGGCGTGTCGGCGGACCTGTTCGCGGAGGCGCAGGCGGCGTATCTGCGCTCGCGTGAGGCGGGGCAGCCCATCGACGTGCTGCGCTACCTGGCGAACGGGCATCGGTTGGTGTCGCAGCACTTCGGGGTGCCGCTGGGGCCGATGCGCGAAGGAGCGCTGGCGGACTTGTTGGTGCTCGACTACCTGCCGGCCACGCCGCTGACGGCGGAGAACCTGGCGTGGCACGTGGTGTTCGGCCTGGGCAGCCGGCACGTGGAGGCGGTGATGGTGGATGGGGTGTGGCGCATGTGGGCGCGCCGCCCGTTGTCCGTGAACCCCTCCGTGGTGGCCGAGCAGGCGCGCGAGGCCGCGTCGGCCGTGTGGGCGCGCATGGCCGAGTCGAAGTAGCGAGGGCGTCGCTTGCCTGGGAGGGGCGGGTCCGCTCAAATCCCCGGCATGCTCGCTCCCGTACTGCTCGCAGGGCTTCTGGTCGCCGCCATCCCCAACGTGGGCGACACCGCCCCGGACTTCACCGTGAAGGACACGGACGGCAAGGTCTACATCCTGTCGGAGCTGGTGAAGCAGGGGCCCGTCATCGTCGCCTTCTTCCCCAAGGCCTTCACGGGAGGGTGCACGAAGGAACTCAAGGCGTACACAGCCCGGCACGCGGACATCGAGAAGCTGCAGGGGCGCGTGCTGGCCTTCAGCACGGATGACGCGGAGACGCTCAAGCGCTTCAAGGCGGAGCTGAAGGCGCCGTTCCCCTTCATCCCGGACCCGGACGGCAAGGTCGTCGAGTCCTACGACGTGAAGATGCCGCTGGTGACGGTGTCCAAGCGCTACACCTTCGTCGTCGGCGAGGGGCGCAAGGTCCTCAAGGTGGACTCCGGCGGTGACGCCATCGACCCGGCGGGCGCCATCACCTCGTGCTCGCAGGGCAAGCCCGCGACGCCGCCCGCCACGAAGGAGCCGTCGCCGGCTCCCGAGGCGAAGCCGTAGCGCGCACCCGGCTATCGCGTCGTGGGCGGTCCAAGGCGAAGGGGTGGCAGTCCCCGGTTGTCGAAGAGCTGGGCCGGGGAGTCCTCCACGTAGCTGTCCTCGAACTGGCCGCCGGTGTACTCGCGGATGACCTTCCTCCAGAACGAGGTGGCCGCGTGGTTGGCGGGCAATTGGGACACCTCCCACAGGCCCCGGAAGCGGTCGAACACGGCCATGGCCGCGCGCCGTCCCAGGCCGTAGCCCCGCTCGCCGCGCAGGATGAAGAACTCACTCATCCGGAAGTCGCGCCCGGGAGTCATGTACGGGAAGGGGGCCTGCGCCACGAAGGCGAAGCCCACCGTGCGGCCCTCCCAGCGCAGCAGCAGCGGATGGACCTCGTCCGAGGCCGCGAGCCACGTGGGCAGGAAGTTGGGCACCCACTGCCCTTGTGGGTCCAGGCGGTACTCCACCCCGAACTCGCTCAAGTCGTGCAGGTAGAGCGGGTACAGGTTTCGCAGCAGCGGGTGCTCGGCTGGACTCGCACGGAGTAGCTCCACGGACGCCTCCGGGCGCCCAGCATGTCCCATCCCATGCGCCGCGAACAGGACGAGCCTCCCTCGTAAAAAGGGGGGTATCCCGGACCCCAGGCCCCGCACGTCAGTGCGTCACCTCGGTGGCGCTGACGGGGCTGTCGCCGCGCGCATGGGCCTTGGCGTGCTGGGCGAAGAGGAAGCGCCTCACCGCGGCGCGCGTCAGCAGGCCCCGGGTGGCGATGCCCCCGGGAGCGGCGACGGGCAGGGAGTCCACGTCCTCCTGGTCCATGATGCGCAGCGCCTGGGCCAGGTCGGCATTGGGCGCCAGGAGCGGCAGCTTGCGCGCCAGGTCGCTGGCCACCAGCAGCGGGTACATGGCCTCGTCGCGCCACACCTCGCGCAGCTGCTCCACCTGGACGATGCCGTAGACCTCGCCGTGGGTGTCCAGCACCGGCAGCGCGCCCGTCTCGGAGGTGAGCAGCAGGTCCGCCAGGGGCCGCATCGGCAGGCCCGCGGGCACGGGCGCCACGTGCTCCATCAGCGCTTGCACGGGCGTGCTCTCCAGCAGGTCCGTGTCGCTGGGGGCCTTGGGCGCGTTGCGCTCGATGAGGTAGTGGCACAGCGCGGAGGCGATGGTGCACGTCACCATCAGCGGGAGGATGATGTCGTGGTTCCCGCTCAGCTCGTACATCATCATCATCCCGGTGAGCGGACCCCGGTTGAGCGCCGCCACCGCGCCGCCCATGCCCACCAGCGCATACGCCCCGCTGGGGCCGGTGCTGGCCGGGAAGAAGTAGTGCACCAGCGTGCCGAACGCTCCACCCGCCATGGCGCCGATGACGGCCGCGGGGAAGAACGTCCCGCCCGAGCCCCCCGAGCCGATGGTGATGGCCGTCGCCACCAGCTTCAACACGCAGGCAGTGACGAGGAAGAAGAAGGGCAGCTTTCCCACCGCCGCCAGGTTGATGAAGTCGTGCCCGCTGCCCCACACCGTGGGGCTGACGAAGGCCATCAACCCCGCGCACAGTCCGCCCAGGCCCGCGCGAAAGGGTAGCGACTTGCGGCCCAGCCACGGCGACAGCGTCCCGCCCATGTGCCCCTGGAAGAAGTGCTCCACCCCGTGCAGCAGCTTCACGAAGGTGAAGGCCAGCAGGCCACAGCCGATGCCCAGCACCGCGTACGCCAGGACTTCCGAGCCGCTCACCAGCTCGTACGGCACGCTGCGCAGCATGGGCGCCTCGCCCAGCACACCCTGGCTCACCAGCGTGCCCGCCACGCTGGCCAGGATGATGGGCGAGAAGACGCGCAGCTCGAACTCGCGGAGGATGATTTCCATCGCGAACACCGCGCCGGCGATGGGGGCGTTGAAGGACGCGGAGATGCCCGCGCCCGCGCCGCACGCCAGGAGGATGGACAGCTCCCTGCGGCTGAAGCCCAGCACCCGGCCCACGCTGGAGGCGAACGCCGCGCCGCCATAGACGATGGGGCCCTCGCGGCCCGCCGAACCGCCGCTGCCGATGGTGATGGCGGACGCCACCAGCTTCAACAGGCCCCGGTCCGCGGGCACCACGTTGGCGCCGCTCTTCACCGCCCGGACGACCTCGGGGACGCCGTGGCCATGCGTCTCCGGCCTGTCCCGGAGCAGCCGTCCCACCGCCACGCCGCCCAGGGTGGGGGCCAGCAGCATCAGCCACCAGGGCAGGTGGGGAATCGCCTCCGCCAGGGCGTGGGGGTGGCCGAAGACGCTGTTGAGCGCGGCCAGCGCCACCAGTGGGTAGTAGAGCGACAGCGCGCCCAGCGTCAGCAGCGCCAGCAGGCGCAGCCGTCGCTTCACCTCGTCCCGAGGGCCTCCGGGCTCGATGACCCGAGCCAGCAGCAGCGCGCCGAGCGCCAGCGGCGCTCCGACGATGGCGTACTCCAGATGCCACCGCGCCGAGCCGAACGCGTCCATCAACGTCAGCAACTGGCTGCGGCGCAGCGTGTGCGCCAGCTCCGCCGCGCCGAACGTCAGCCCGCTCACCAAGCCAATCAGGTTGGAGAAGATGCCCGCGGCCAGGCCGCTGTAGAGCCCCACCACCGCGCCCGCCACGGGCAGCACCGACGGACCGGGCAGTCGCAGACGGTTGGAGGCTTGGAGCGCCGCGTGCGTGAATCGGCTCATGTGCTCCCGAGCGCGGACCCACACCGCGCGCTGGGGCATCACCCCAGGGGGAGGTTCATCGACATTCATTGGTCCTCCCACTAACCCATCCCGAACGGGGAAGCTTCAACGTTCGAGAGCGGCCTGTCGGGCCGGTGGCACTCCTCGCGGCCACACGGCGCGAGGGGGCGAGCGGGAGGGCGGCGGGTGGCCTGTCTTCAGGGGGCGTAGCTGCGCGTGGGCAGCAGCGAGCGCAGCAGCACGGCGACTCCCGCGAGCCCCAGCCAGGGCACCACATGGCCCCAGAGCAGGTGGGCCGCCGTCCCGTCGGGGCAATGCACGTGGAGGACGAGCAGGCTGACCGAGCCGGCGGACAGCCCGGCGGCCAGCGCTCGCGCGGGGTGGTAGGCGGAGCGGCTCAGCAGCACCAGCGTGACGGCCAGCGGCACCACCGTCACCGCCAGCTCCGTGCCCGCGCAGCCGAGGACGCCGGCCAGCAAGGCCCGGCCCTGCTGTCCGGACCCGGTGAGCACCACGGTGACGCCCAGGGCTCCCGCGAAGGCGAGGACTTTCGTCCAGGGCACCACCCCGCGGCGGGGCGACAGCGCGACAAAGGCGCCCGCGCCAAGCAGCGCGAGGATGAAGACTCCCACGCCCACCACGAGCCCTGGCGGTGACGCGTTGCCCACCCATCCGCCTCGGCGGCTCAGCAGGGTCAGCCCCACGCCCACCATCGCCGCGTGGACGCCCACCAGCAGCGCCAGCCCGTGCCACCAGGGACGCGCCATGGGCTGCTTCGCCAGGGTCTCCAGGGCGAAGCGTCGCGCGGTGTCGTGGCCGGGCAGCGTCTGCTCGTCATCCTCGGAGGACGCGAAGGCCGTGGGGAGCGTCGACGCCGCGGCGTGACTCGGACCGCCGAGGAGGTCGAAGCCGCCCGTCACCACCTGGCAGTCCTCACAGGACGCCACGTGCTTCGTCAGCTCCGGGGGCAGGGGCTCGCCCAGACAGTCCATCACCCGTGAACACTCCGGGGTCATTCCAAGGTCTCCGTGCGCAGGGTGGCGAGCAGCTCGCGCAGTCGCTCATAGCCTCGATGGGCCCGGACCTTCACCGCGCTCTCGGTGAGGCCCAGGGTGTCGGCGATTTCGGCGAAGCCCATGCCCTCGAAGCGGTGCAGGAGGATGGGGATGCGCTGGCCCTCGGGGAGCATGTCGAGCGCCTGTCGCACCGCGCGCTCCAGTCCCACGTCTCGGGGCGCGGGGCTCTCGTCGGCGATGCCCGTGGGCAGCTCCCCCTCGGCCGTCAGCTCCTCGGTGCGGCGGCCCCGGCGCTGGGAGTCTCGCGCGGCATTGGTGGCGATGGCATACAGCCACGGCTTGAAGCGGGAGCCCGCCTGGAAGCGCCCTCGCGAGCGGACCAGGGACATGAAGGTGAGCTGCACCAGGTCCTCGGCGGTGGACGCGCTGCCCGTCAGGCGGGTGAGGTATCCGCGCACCTGTCGGGAGTGACGCTGGAAGAGCGCGTCGAACGCCGGAGCCTGCCCTTCACAAAACCGCGCCATCAGCACCTCGTCGGACTCGGGTGCGACGCACGTGCGCACCGAGTCGTCTCCGGTACGCACGGGCGCGGAGGCTGGTTTCATCGATGAAGGCGGTGACACGCGCGCGGCACTCTAGCCGGTTGCATGAGACCCAGGGTGGGTGTGCCTCGGCCCCGCTGCCATCACTGCTTGAGCATGGGCTGCGGTGTGGGTGCGGAGGAGGGAAGGTGATCCGCGGCGGCGGCCAGCGCCTCGCGAACCTTGCCCTCGGCGGCCGTCCTGGCGGCGACCAATTGCGCGCGCGCGCCTCCCGCGCCGAAGAAGCGGGTGGGCGTGGCCAGCGCCGCGCGGTCCTCCGCCGAGTACTTCCGGTACGCGTACCTGACCGAGTCGGAGGGCAGCCGCAGGCCCTCCACGACATTGAACCAGGAGAGGACCTTCAACGAGTAGAAGCTCAGGTCCACCTCCCACCAGAACCAGCCCTGGTTGGCGGTGTTCTGGTGGTAGTGGTGGTTGTTGTGCCAGCCCTCGCCGAGGGTGATGAGCGCCAGCAGCCAGTTGTTGCGGCTGGTGTCCGTCGTCTTGTAGCGGCGCTTGCCGAAGATGTGGCTCAGGGAGTTGATGGTGAACGTCCCGTGCCACAAGAGGGTGGTGCTGACGAAGAAGCCCCACACCAGCATGGAGAAGCCGCCGATGAAGTAGAGCGCCACCGCCAGCAGGACGGGCGGCACCAGGTGGAAGCGGTTGAGCCACACCAGCTCCGGGAAGCGCGCGAAGTCCTTGATGCCCTCCATGCGCGTGGGCCCGTACTTGTCACACAGAATCCAGCCCACGTGGCTGAACCAGAAGCCCTTCTGCACCGGCGAGTGGATGTCGTCCGCCTGGTCCGACGTCCGGTGGTGGTGGCGATGGTTGGCCGCCCACCACAGCACGCCCTTCTGCGTCGACAGGGTGCCCACCAGCGCGAGGATGAACTGGAAGACGCGGCCCGTCTTGAAGGCCCGGTGGGAGAAGTAGCGGTGGAAGCCCACCGTGATTCCCCACATGCGCAGGATGTACAGCCCCACACAGACTGCGACGTCCACTGGCTTCGCCCCGACAGAGAAGGCGAAGAGGCACATGATGTGGACGGCGAAGAAGGGGATGGACGACAGCCAGTTCAGGCGCTCGTTGTCCGAGGGCAGGGCGGGAGCAGGAGAGGAAGTCTGCAAGGGAGCCTCTTGAGCTGGAGCAGGAGCGCGCCCGAAGGTGCGCAGCCTCGTCCCGCATCAACACCCCCTCCTGTCATCGCTCTGTCAGGAGGCGGCGGATTGCCGCAGCTCCGTCAACCACTCCTCGAAAGCGGGGTGGCCGTGCAGGGGCGCCAGGTCCGCGTCCGAGGCGGCATAGGCCCCGTCCTTGAATCCCAGCTCGCTGGCCCGGCGCAGCAGGCGCACCGCGTCGGGCACGTTGCGCGCCTTGGCATAAGCGCACGCGGCGTCGTAGGCGATGCTGGCGCTCGGGGCGTGCTCCAGCGCGGCCTCGCCCATCGCGGCGGCCTCCGAATAGACGCCTCGGATGAAGAGCACCCGCTCCGCGCAGCTGAACGCCGCGGCGGCTTCCACGCCGGGCAGCTTCAGGGCCTCCGGCGTCCGGCCCAGGCGGATCAACGTCCCGGCGTACTCGTGCATCACCGTGCGGTCCGAGGACGTCTGCCAGGCCTGCTTCCACCAATCCAGCGCGCGCGCGTCGTCACCGACAAGGGAGAAGGACGCGGCCACCGCATGCGGCTCCACCTGGAGCCCCTGCACCTGGGAGAAGTGGTCCAGCGCCTGTCGGCCCTGGCCTTCCTTCAGCGCCACCCAGCCGAGCAGGTGGTGGGCGTGGCTGGCCAGCTCGGGGGTGAGGCCGTCGCCGCCCTCCAGCACCGCGGCGCCCAGCCGGCGTGCGTCATCCAGCCGGCCCGCATCCAGCGCGATTTTCGCCTCGCGAAGCTTCCCCGCCACGGGGCTGTCCAGCGAGCCTGTGCCACCGACGCGCGGGGCGTTGCCGCCGGAGCTCAGGGCCTCCGCCACGGTGCGGAACGCCTGGACGCCGTACATGGCGAAGAAGATGGCGGGGAAGAGCCACCCGATGTTCAGGCTGTAGACGACCACGGCCACGCACACCAGCAGCGCCAGTCCCTGGGACGCGAGCAGCCCCCGCCGGGGGCCGAGCACCCGGGTGGCCAGCGTGGAGACCAGCCGCCCACCGTCCAGCGGCAGCACGGGCAGCAGGTTGAAGATGGCCCAGATGAAGTTGGCGCCGGCGAAGGTGCGCAGGAAGAAGTCCAGCGCGGGGGAGTGCCCGTTGAAGACCAGGTAGCCCACCAGGCTCACCACGCCGAGCAGCAGCCCGAAGAGGGGCCCCGCCACGGTGATGACCAAATCCCTCTTCCATGGAAGCGGGCCGGGCATGTCGGTGGGCAGGGTGTGCCCGCCCAGCCAGACGAGCGCGATGCTCGGGTGGTAGCCGAAGAGGCGGCTGGCCAGGGCGTGGCCCAGCTCGTGGACCAGCACGGACACGAAGACAATGAGCATCCACGACAGGACGAACACCACCATGGCACTGGCCTGGCCCAGGGCGGGCGCCTCGGACACCTGGCGGAAGGGCCAGCCATCCTGCGAGGCGCGGACCGAGCTGTAGGCGAGCACGGCGGAGAC
Source organism: Myxococcus sp. CA051A (assembly GCF_013336705.1). Classification (NCBI taxonomy): domain Bacteria; kingdom Pseudomonadati; phylum Myxococcota; class Myxococcia; order Myxococcales; family Myxococcaceae; genus Myxococcus; species Myxococcus sp. CA051A. The sequence goes on from NZ_JABUMS010000015.1 coordinate 208,076, forward strand.
CAGCAGGTGGCTGGGGTGGACGTCGACGGGAATGCTCCCGAGGCGAAAGCGGAACATGGGCACGGACCTTAACCGTTGAGGCGCGGATGCGCAGTCCGTAGCGCACATCCCGCAACCGCTTCCTCTTCATTTCGGTAGGTTCCCAGAAGCCCCATGCTGCGACTCGGCCCTTATTCCCTTCCGAATCCTTTTGTCCTCGCCCCCATGGCCGGGGTGTCCGAGATGCCCTTCCGGGTGCTCGCCTTCCGCATGGGCGCCGCCCTGTGCCCCACCGAGCTCGTCAGCTCCCAGGGGTTGATGCGGGCCAACCAGCGCACCCTCATGTACCTGCGCTTCGACGCGGAGGTGGAGAAGCCCTACTCGCTCCAACTCTATGGAGGCGACCCGGAGGCCATGGGCCTCGCGGCCGCGGTCGGCAAGTCCCATGGCGCCCAGATGCTGGACATCAACATGGGCTGCCCGGTGAAGAAGGTGACGAAGAACGGGGCGGGCAGCGCGCTCTTGAGCGACCCGGAGCGCGCCGCCGCCATCGTCCGGGCGATGCGCGAGGCCTCGGGCCTGCCCGTCACCTGCAAGATTCGCTCGGGCTGGGACGCCAAGACGCGCAACTACCTCCAGATGGCCGCCGCGCTCCAGGAGGCCGGCTGCGCGGGGCTGGCCATCCACCCTCGCACCCGGGAGCAGGGCTACTCGGGGCAGGCGGACTGGAGCGTCATCACCGACTTGAAGCGCCACTTCCCGGAGCTGCCCCTGTTCGGCAACGGGGATGTGCGCACGCCCGAGGACGCGCGGCGCATGCTGGAGACGACCGGCTGCGACTACGTGATGATTGGCCGCGCGGCCCTGGGCAACCCGTGGATATTTCGCGAGCTCGCGGGTGGGGACGCACCTTCGCCCGAGGAGCGGTGCGCCCTGGTGCTGGAGCACTTCCACGCGCACCTGGCCTTCGTGGGGGACCCGCTCGGCGCCGTGCGCTCCTTCCGCCGACACCTGGGCTGGTACGCCCATGGCCTCGCGGGCGCCGCCGCCTTCCGTGCGCGCGCCAACACCCTGGATGCACCGGAGGCGGTGGCGGACGCGGTGCGCGCCTTCTTCTCCGCCGCCGACTCGGACCGCTCCGGGGACTCATCCGAGGAGCAGGACGTCGACTACCGCGCGGCGCTCGGTTGACGACTTCGGGCCCCACGGGTTCTCACCCGAGGGGCGCGGAAGTTCCTACAGGGCCGCACCGGGCGGCACGAGCACGCGGCCGGTGGCGACCGCGCGGAAGTAGTCGCAGGCGGGGGTGGGGCGCCGCTCCAGCGTGTCGAAGTCGACGTGGTAGAGGCCGAAGCGCGGCCCCCAGCCCTCCAGCCACTCGAAGTTGTCGAGCAGGCTCCAATAGAGGTAGCCGCGCACGTCCACGCCCTGGGCCCGGGCGGCCAGCACCTGGGAGAGGTGGGAGTGCAGGTAGTGGGGGCGGCGGGCCCCCGCGCGGTCATCGATGCCGTTCTCCGTAATCCACACCGGCTTGCCGTAGCGCTTCACGTCGCGCAGCGTCTGGAGGAAGCCCTCGGGCCAGTCCTCCCAGCCGATGTCGGTGAGGCCCCGGCCCCGGGTGTCGCGGTACTTGAACTCGATGAAGGGCGGGCGCGGCACGAAGCGCAGGTGCGCGCGGCTGTAGTAGTTCACCCCGATGAACTCCACCGAGTCCCGGGCCTCGGGGATGTCGGCGCGGGTGGTGGCCACCCCGGGCATGTTCACCCGGAGCTTCCCCGTGGAGAGCGCCTCGTGGAAGGCGTGGTTGTAGGCGGGCGAGGCCAGCCGCACGAGGGCGCGGTCCAGCGGGTTCCACCAGCGGTCCGGCGCGAAGGCGAGCATGTTCTGGGAGATGCCCAGCTCCACCCGGCCCAGGCGCTCCAGCAGCTCCTGCCTCGCCGCCGCGTGGGAGCGGACCATGTTCTCCAGCGCCCTCATGGTGAGCGCCCCGTCGGCGATGCCCGGGGGGATGGCGCCCTGCAGGTAGCCGCCCAGGAGCAGCACCATCGGCTCGTTGAAGGAGATGACGAGCGCGTCCAGGCCCTCCAGCAACGCGGCGCACCGGCGGGAATAGCGGCGGAAGACCTCCACGCTCTCGGGCGAGTGCCACGGCGTCTCCCGGTGGAACCATGTCGGATGGGTGAAGTGGTGGAGCGTCACCACCGGCCGCAGGCCCTGGGCCTTCATCTTCAGGAGCCGCTCCCGGTATGCCTCCAGCGCGGCCTCGTCGAACCTCCCGCGCTCCGGCTCGATTCGCGCCCACTCGAGGGAGATTCGGAAGGCGGTGGCGCCCACGGCGCGGGCCAGCGCGTAGTCCTCCTCGTAGCGGCGCCAGTGGTCCACCGCTCGCCCGCAACGGGCGTGGGGCTCCTTCAACTTTCCCGCGCGCTCCCACTCGGCCCAGTCGTTCTCGATGCCGCCCTCCACCTGGTACGCGGAGGTCGCGACGCCGAAGGTGAAGTCCGCGGGGAAGGTCATCTCGGAGGTCCTCATCGTGGCCGCGCACCGTAGACGCGACCCTCCATCGCGAAAAGTTCGGAGTGCCTCGAAGGCCAGTGCGCGGCAGCCGACAGTGCGCTCGCGAGGCGCGCGCCGCGAACGGCTCCGTCGCGTCCGGAGCCTAGAATTCGGCCTCGCGCGCGTTTTCGCGCGTCGCTTCGGAAGTGTCCTCGAAGCGCCTTTCGCGACCTCCGGCACCGCCCGATGCCGAAAAATCGGCCTCGCCGCGCGATGCAATACATCACCATGCGTTGACACACTGGTGTGTCGCCCGTACCATTCACTTCAAGCACTCACTCCATCAAAAGAAGAGTGCAGGCCCTCGGTTCACTGGGGCCAATTACATGGAGGGTTCTGATGGCCGCTAAGAAGAAGACCGCCGCGAAGAAGAAGACCGCCGCGAAGAAGACGACCACCCGCAAGACGGCTGGCAAGACCGCGAAGAAGGCGGCGGCGAAGAAGACGACTGCTCGTAAGGCCACCAAGAAGGCCCCTGCCCGCAAGCGCGCGAGCAAGGCCAAGACGGCGGCGGCCCCGGCGACCCCGGAGTCCTGAGCAGTAAAGCGTCATTCGCGGACGGTGTTTGACGTCCGGTGAACGGCTCGGCGAAATCCGCCGGGCCGTTTTTCTTTTGTCCGGACAGGAGGTTGCCCATGTCACTGCGTCCCTCGGAGCTGGAGCAGGTGGTGGCGGAGGTGGGGGCGAAGCTGACGGGAGCGGTGGCCCAGAAGGCCTGGTGCCCGCTGCCGAGGCTGGCCTACCTGGAGCTGCGAGTCCCCGGGCGCTCCATCCTTTTATGTCTGTGCGCCGAGGGAGAGCTGTCCCGGGTGGCCGTCGCCGAGACGCGCTTCCCCACACCGGGAGAGCCCGCGCCCTTCCAGCGGTGGCTGCGGCACGAGCTGACTGGCGCGAAGCTCCTGGCGGCGCGCTTTCGCGACGCGGAGCGGGTGGTGGAGCTGGACTTCGAGCGCGAGGAGGTGCGCCGTCGTCTGGTGATGGAGCTGGGCTCTCCGGGCGGACTGCTCCTCTTGAGTGAGCAGGGGCGGGTGCTGATGTTGTCCGGCGAGGGCTTCGGTCCCCGGCGCAATCTCTACGCGGGCGCGGCGTGGACACCTCCGGAGTCGCTGCCTCCGGACGCGCTGGCCAAGGCGCGCCTCGCGCCCTCTCGGCTGGTGCCCGCCGAGGGGGACACGCTTCCCTACTCCCACGCGGCGGAGCTGCTGCTCGGGGCCAAGGACCAGGCGAGCCGCGCGGAGTCCATCCGCCGCCGACTGGCGCAGCCGTACCGCGCTCGCCTCAAGCGCTCCTCGCGCACCCTGGAGAAGGTGAGGGCGGAGGCGGGGCGCGGGCCGGACGCGGAGAAGCACCGTCGGATGGGGGAGCTGCTCGCGCAGAACCTCTTCCGCCTCAAGCGGGGCGCCACCGAGGTTACGCTCACCGAGTACACCGAGGCCGGCGCGGAGGAGGTCCAGGTGAAGCTGGACCCGAAGCGCACGCCCAAGGAGGAGGCGGACTGGAACTTCCACCAGTATCGCCGGCTGCTGCGAGGCGTGGAGCAGGCGCGCCACCGCGAGGCGGAGCTGGCGCGGGAGGTGGCTCACGCCCAGTTGTCGCTGGAGCAGGTGGAGCGGATGGACGAGGCGATGTTGCTCGCGCAGGCGCAGGTGCTGCACGTGCCCGTGGGCGGGGAGGCCACGCCGGAGGGCAAGCCCTTCAAGGAGTACGTGGGCCACGCGGGCTCGCGCATCTGGGTGGGGCGGGGTTCTGAGGACAACGACACGCTCACCTTCAAGGTGGCCCGGCCCTGGTACCTGTGGTTCCACGCGCGCGGTGTGCCGGGCAGTCACGTGGTGCTTCCCCTGGAGAAGGGGCAGGAGCCCACGCAGGAGGTGCTCCTGGACGCGGCGCACCTGGCGCTGCACCACTCGGGGGCGAAGGGCGAGCCGCGGGGCGAGGTGAGCTACGTGCAGGCGAAGTTCGTGCGGAAGGTGAAGGGCGGGGCGCCGGGGCAGGTGACGTACACGCGCGAGAAGACCTTCGTGGTGCGCATGGAGGCGGAGCGGCTGGAGCGACTGCTCAAGTCCCGTCACACCGAGTTGCCCGCTCCGTGACGAAACTTCCCCCCGGAGTGTGAACCTCAGCGCGGAGGGGTGGGGCGCGGTTGACGGGCTGACGGAGAGCAGGCGGGCAAAGGCCGGCGGCCTTGAGTCCGGGAGGTTGCCGGGTACGATGCGCGCCGAGTGACCTCCGAGTTTTTCCGTCAGATGTCCCTGTTTCCACGCGGCCTCTCCGCGGCCAGTCGGGCCACGGCGGCGGTCGCGGAGCCTCGTGCCCTGGAAAAGGAGGTCGCGGAGGTTGTTCCGCGGCTCGAGCCCGTTCCGCAGCTCCGGCCGCCTCCGCCCCGGCATCGGGCACCGGAAGAAGCACCGCGCATGCTCACGGTTCCCTCTCCTCGTGAGGAGATGTGGACCCGCGCGGAGTCCCTGGCCTGGAGGCTGAGCGCGGAGCTGGGGATGCCGGTGAAGCTGGCGGTGACGGACAACCGCTCCACCATGGTGTCCTTCCGTCGAGGGGGCAACGCGCTCCAGCTGCGGCTGCACCACATGTTCCTGGACGCGCCGGAGTCCATCGTCCGCGCGGTGGCGGACTACGCGGGCCGGGGACACCGGACGGCGGGCGTGCTGCTGGACGAGTACATCCGGGGACAGCAGCCGCGAATCCGCCAGGTGCGTCGTGAATCCGACGCGGACCTCAACCCGTTGGGGCGCTGTTTCGACCTGACGGCGCTTTACAACAACGTCAACGCCACTTTTTTCGAGAACGTCATCCAGGCGCGCATCGGCTGGGGACGGATGCCTCCGAGGCGTCGGCGCAAGTCCATCCGCCTGGGCGTGTACGACCATCAGACGCGGGAGATTCGCATCCATCCCGCGCTGGACAGGCCCGAGGTGCCGGCCTTCTTCGTGGAGTTCATCGTCTACCACGAGATGCTGCATCAGCTCTTCCCGAGCACGGGGCGAGGCGGGCGTCGGGTCCACCACCCGCGCGCCTTCCGGGAGCGCGAGCGCACGTACCCTCACTACGCGGCGGCGCTGCGCTGGGAGCGGGAGAATCTGGGCGTGTTGTTGCGCGGTTGATGGCTCCGTTGCTCGCTGGCTCATTTACCGTTTTACCGAGCGAAGCGACGCGTGGTGCGTGCTTGACGCGTTCGTGAGGGACACCCATCCTCCCGAGCCATATGCGACGAGCGAAGATTGTCTGCACCCTCGGGCCCGCGAGTCAGAGCCAGGAGATGTTGGAGGCGCTGCTGGAGAACGGCATGGACGTCGCGAGATTGAACTTCTCGCACGGCAGCCATGAGCAGCACGCGGAGAACATCGCCAAGCTGCGCGCGGCCTCGCTGAAGGTGCGCAAGGCGGTGGGAATCCTCGGTGACTTGCAGGGCCCGAAGATTCGCACGGGCCGCTTCACCAAGGGCAGCACGGACCTGAAGGAAGGCGGCATCTTCCACATCACCACGGACGAGACGGTGCCGGGCACGGACGAAATCGTGTCCACCACGTACCCGTTCCTGGCGGCGGACGTGAATCCGGGCGACCGCATCCTGTTGGACGACGGCTTGCTGGAGCTGAAGGTCCTGCACACGGACAAGCAGAAGCTCATCAAGACGGAAGTCATCCACGGCGGCGCGCTGAAGAACAACAAGGGCATCAACCTGCCCGGTGTGGCGGTGCGCGCGGATGCGCTGACGCCGAAGGACCGCGAGGACCTGGTCTTCGGCATCAAGGCGGGCGTGGACTTCATCGCGCTGTCCTTCGTGCGGCAGCCGTCGGACCTGGACGCGGCTCGGCAGGCGATGGCGGAGGTGGGCCGGACGGTGCCCATCATCGCGAAGCTGGAGAAGCCGGAGGCGATTGCCCGGCTGGACGCCATCCTGGACAAGACGGACGGGGTGATGGTGGCGCGAGGCGATTTGGGCGTGGAGATTCCGCCCGAGGAAGTCCCGGCCGTCCAGAAGGACATCATCCGGCGTTCGAACCTGCGCGGCCTGCCGGTCATCGTGGCGACGCAGATGTTGAACTCGATGATTGACAACCCGCGGCCCACGCGCGCCGAGGCGAGCGACGTGGCCAACGCCGTGTTCGATGGCGCGGACGCGGTGATGCTCTCGGGCGAGACGGCGAGCGGCAAGTTCCCCATCGAGTCCGTGCAGATGATGGAGCGCATCATCCTGGCGGCGGAGTCGTCGCAGCGGGTGCAGCCGGTGTTGCGCAACATCGACGCGCCGCTGGGATTGCCCACGCACTTCCCGGATGTGATTGCGCGCGTGGCGTGCGAGGCGGCGAAGGCGAGTGGCGCGTCGCTGATTGCCGCGTTCACGCTGTCTGGCGTGACGGCGCGGTTGTTGTCGCACTACCGGCCGTCGGTGCCGATTGTGGCCTTCAGTCCGAACCAGGAAGTCCGTCGTCGGCTGGCGCTCCTGTGGGGCGTGGTGCCGCGAGTGCTGGAGCCCATCCAGGACACCGAGGCGATGGTGCGCCGCGTGGGTGAGGAGCTGGTGGCGCGGGGCCTGGGTCGCAAGGGCGACCGCATCGTCATCGTGTACGGCGCGCCGGTGGGACAGCCCGGGAAGATCAACAGCCTGCGGCTGCACACCATCGAAGGCTGAGTCGACGTCGAATCGAAGGCTTGGGCCTGAGTCTCATCGAAGCACCGTGAGGGGAGGCCCGTGGTCGGGGCTTCCCCTTCGTGCATCATTGGGCCGCTACTTCGGCGCGTTGGGCAGCGCGCGGCGGGGAATCTCCGCGTCCACGAAGATGTGGAACAGCTCCTTGTCCAACTGCCCGTTGTCGGCCTCGCGCTTGAGGATGTCGAGCGCGAGGGTATGGGGCACGGCCTTCTTGTAGGGCCGGTCGCTGGCGGTGAGCGCGTCGTAGATGTCGGAGATGGACATCATCCGCGACTGGACGGGGATGGTGCGCTCGGGGATGGCGCGCGGGTAGCCGGTGCCGTCGAGCTTCTCGTGGTGCGCGTAGGCGATTTCGGGCACGCGGCGCAGGGCGCGCGTCCACGGAATCTGGGTGAGGAAGCGGTAGGTGTGCTCGACGTGGCTCTCGATTTCGCGGCGCTCCTCGGAGGAGAGGGTGCCCCGGGTGATGGAGAGCGACTGGATTTCGCGAGGCAGCAGCAGCGGCTGGGTCTTGCCGTCGGCGTCCTCGAACTGGAGGTGTCCCAGCTCGTTCAGGCGCTCGAACCCGCCCTGGGCGAGCACCGTGGGACGGTTGCAGGTGAGGACGAAGTCGAACACCTCGTGCAGGTGCTTCAGCTCGGTGCCGAGTCGCTCGGTCTCCTCGGCCTCGATTTCCGCCAGGTGCTTGTCGCCGCGGTGCTTCACGGCCTCGAAGCGGCGGCGGTAGCTCTGGAGCTGGAGGTCCTTGCGCGCGAGCTGGAAGCGGGCGCGAAGTCCCTCAAGCTCATGCGGGTAGAGCTTCTCCGCCTTGACGAGAACGTTCTCCCGCACGCCCACCTTGCCGAAGTCGTGGAGCAGCGAGGCGTAGCGAATCTCCTGAATCTCCGTGGAGGAGAAGTGCGTCCGGGCATAGGGGCCGGTGGACAGGTGCTCCAGGGCCTGGGCCAGGGTCACGGTGAGGTCGGCGACGCGGCCCGAATGACCGGCCGTCGTGGGGTCCCGCGCTTCGATGGCGACGACGGAGGCGGAGACGAAGCCCTCGAAGAGGCGGTTGATCTCCTCGTGGAGCAGGGCGTTCTCAATCGCGCCGGCGGCCTGGGCGCCCAGGGCGAGCAGCAGCTCCTCGTCCTCGGAGTTGAAGCCCTGGCCATCGAGCCTGTTGAGGGCCTGGATGACGCCGGTGACTTCGCCGTTGGCGTCGCGCATGGGGACGCAGAGGATGGTCTTCGTCTGGTAGCCGCTGGAGACGTCGAACGAGCGGTTGAAGCGGGTGTCGGCGTAGGCGTCTGGGATGTTGATGATGGCGCCGGTGTGGGCCACCTGTCCGGCGATGCCGCTGCCCACGGGGAGCCGGATTTCGCTCTTCGAGCCCTGGGCCACCTTGCTCCACAGCTCATTGCGCTCGCGGTCCAGGATGAAGAGCGAGCAGCGGTCCGCCTCCACCACCTTGGTGGCCTCGAAGAGGATGAGCGGGAGCAGCAGGTCCAAATCCCTCTCGGCGCTCATCGCCTTGGCGACGTCCAGGATGGACGTGAGCTTCGCCAGTCGTCGATTGAGGTCGGGGAGTGGCTGCGGAACGGCGGGAGAGCGTGAGAGCACCGAGCGGCTCCGGGCGACGTGGCCTGCGGCCGTGCAGGACGTCGAGGTTGTAACATGTCCAGCCAGGTGACTGCCTTCAGGCCCGACCTGCTCGGTTTCCTGCTTTCGAGTGGACGTCCTGGAATTCAGCCCGTGCCGGAGGGAGTGGGAAGCGGGTATGTAGCGCCCCCATGAGCCGTCGCCCTGTGCGCATTGCCCCCTCGCTCCTGTCCTCTGACTTTGGTCGCCTGGCCGAGGAGGTCCGCGACATCGAAGCCGCGGGAGCGGACCTGATTCACGTCGATGTGATGGATGGCCGGTTCGTGCCGAACATCACGATTGGGCCGGTGGTGGTGGAGGCCATCAAGCGAGCGGCCACGAAGCCGTTGGACGTACATTTGATGATTGTGGAGCCGGAGAAGTACGTGGAGGCCTTCGTGAAGGCGGGGGCGGACGTGCTGACGGTGCACGTGGAGGCGAGCCCTCATCTGCACCGCACCCTGCAACAGATTCGTCAGGCGGGGGCGAAGGCGTCGGTGGTGTTGAACCCGAGCACGCCGCTGTCGGCGATTGAAGAGGTGCTGGGGGACGTGGACATGGTGTTGCTGATGAGCGTGAACCCGGGCTTTGGCGGGCAGGGCTTCATCGAGGCGACCGTGGACAAGGTGCGCCGGCTGCGAGCGATGTTCGACGCGCGCGGCCTGGACACGGACATCGAGGTGGACGGGGGCATCAACGCCGACACGGCGAAGCGCGTCGTGGCGGCGGGGGCGACGGTGCTGGTGGCGGGCAGCTACGTCTTCGGGGCGAAGGACCGGGCGGCGGCCATCCGTTCACTGCGCTCGTAGGCGGGCTTCAGGCGCGGGTGCGAGCGACGGTGCTGGCGAGCCGGGCGACGCGGGTCATGAAGGTGGGGTCGAAGGGCTTCACCTCGTAGTCGTCCGCGCCGAGTTCGAAGCAGACGTGGCGGGTGAACTGGTCCTCGACGCCGCTGAGGATGATGACCTTGCAGTCGCGGGTGGACGGGTCCTGCTTGAGCTGGGCGAGCAGGTCGCGGCCGTCCTGGTGCTGGTTGATGTCCAGGATGATGACGGCGGGGCGGTGGAGGCGGGCCAGCTCCAGGACGCGCTCGGACGTCGTGTCCGAGATGCACGTCAAGCCGGACCGCTTCGCCTCCCGGGCGAGGGCCGACACGATGAGCGGTTCATCATCGGAGATGAGGACGACGGGGGGCATTTTCGTTTCGAGCTGCACGGCCCACTGCCTTTTTCGGCCCGGAGAATCCGTGAATATATCCGGAAGTACCGGAATGTCGGGGAGTTTAAAAGGGGGGAGGGTGGGAGAAGGGGCGAGTGAGGGTCTTCAGGGACTCGTGGAGGGGGCAGGCGAGGGGGCGGGGAACGAAAAGGTGATCCGAGGACGTTGACTCAGCCAAGGGGCACGGGTATTACCGCCCGCACTTTTCGCCGGTCCCGAGGAAGACCACCGGCGGACGGACGTATCGGGGAGTGGCTCAGCCTGGTAGAGCACTTGGTTCGGGACCAAGGGGTCGCAGGTTCAAATCCTGTCTCCCCGACCATTTTTTGACGGGCTGGAGATCTTCACGGATCTCCAGCCCGTTTCCGTTTCAGGCGGTCATGTTCATCTGCCGGGTCCGTTGACCCTTGGGCCAGGTGACGGGCCCTCCCTCAGAGGGGGGGGCGAGGGTCCCTGCCCCCGCTCGGGTGGTACTCTCAAGGCGTTCGAGGGCCACGCCAATGCCTGTCGCCAAGATGACGGATGCCTCCCCGCTGACGGACCCCAAAGGGGCGACCGCCCCCCACCTGAAGGGCATCTCGGGGCGAGCAAACACGACCCAGCCCCTCACCGATCGGTCCTACAAAATCCTCCGGGAGCGGCTCGAAAAGCAGGAGCGGCTCTCCCTCGAGGAGCCCATCCAGAACGGAATCCCCAAGCTGGGCTTGCTGCTGGACCGCGCGAAGCTCCCGAGGGCCATTGGCGTGAAGATGGCGGACCTGACCGAGTCCTACAGCCAGCAGATGTGGGCGTTGGTCGAGGCCGCGCTCTCCGTCGAGCGGGACGAGGACGAGCCGTTCGGCCCGGAACTCGAGGGCGTGCTTGAGAAGAGCCGTGTCACCGCGCGGCGGTTCCAGGATGCCCTGGATGAAATCGAACGGTGCTTCGGCTTTCTCCGCAGGGAGAGCTCCGAGGCCATCCGGAACGCGGCGGCGGCCATCTTCGGCATGAACACCGACCCCGAGACCAAGCTCCAACTGATGAACGTGCTGTTCGACCGCTACGACGTCGCGTACAGCCACACCATCGAGGACGACGAGGTCTCCGAGTATTTCTCTACGCTCACGCCCCGACAGACCCTCCTCCCTTTGCTGAAAGGGTCGAATGTCTACAGGAACAAGCAGAACACCTTCGCCCATCTGCTGGCGGTTTCGACCCAGAAAAACAACTCCGATGAGCGCATGACCTGGGCGAAGACTGCTCAGGGCACCACCATCGAAATGAAGTACCAGGTCCCGCCGAAGTTCGACACCAGCGTCTTCAGCGACCATGCGGGCTTCGTCTCCAAATTCTCATGCCAGGGGGCCCCGCCCCTCTTCATCTATTACCACTCGTTGGAGCACGGGCATCAGCACACCAACACCCGGACCGCGTGGAACTATGGCTCCCAGTCGAGCCTCAATTTCTTCAAGCAGGGCTCGGGGAAGTTCGACCCCGAGAAGTCCTCCAAGCTCGCCGTGCATGACCATCGTGAGGCCTTCCTTGACAGCCTCCATCAGGAACTCGATTTCCTGCTCGGCATCGCCCGGAACGAGCAGGCCAATGTCCTGGTCGTCGTAGGAGAGTGCTCGCTCGCCATCCACAAGGGCATCCTCGAGAGCATCCTGTATCGTGTCCAGAACGACCTGGACCTCAATGACATCCACAGTGTCTCCGCGGACTCGGTGAACGTGTATGGCGCGAAGACCCAGGCCCCGGACTTCGACTTGAGATTCGAGAACGCCAGCAAGTCCGAGTACAAGGGCGGGAAGCTTGTCGCCGGCATGGGCGTCCACGCCTTGACGGGGTACCTGTTTCTGAACACCAGCAACCCATCCCCCGGCATTGAAATCGAAGCCTCGTTGCTGACCCTCGCGGATGGCACCCGACAGAATCTGCTCACGTTGAAATACGGGCCCAACGATGAGTTGCACGCCATGACGCACCTCCTCAACGGCAAGGAGGACGCGCTCGCCGGGGAGCTGAAACGCAGCGGCTATGTGACGGTGGGCGGGGATTTGAACAACCTGACCCTCGGCACGGAGTTGGTAGAGACTTGCGACAGGGAGGGCCGTCGCTTGAGCATGGGCAGCAACTCCACCGCCACGGAGATGTACGACAAGATTGTGGTCCTCTGACTCGACGGTTGCGGAGCAGGCGGATTGAGGGAGACCTCCTCGCAATCAGACCGACTGGATGATGGGCGCGGTCGGAGCCGTGGGTTCACAACATCTCGTCGATTGCGAGACGACTGTTCCCAAATACGATGCCCGAAAGACTCGCGGGGGAGCTGGCAGACGCGGCGAGTGTGAATGCCCCCATCATGGAGGCGGGCGCTCGTGGTTTCCGAGCGCTTGTCGACAGGGGTGAGCAGATAAAGTTCGTAGTGACGGGGTCTGGTCAGCTCATCGTCGCCCCTCACACTTGCCTGCGAGTGGAAATCAAGCACGCAGTGCTATCCGGTGGGCGCGCGGTTCTTGCCGCGGGCGAGGCTCAAATTGCCCGTGCCGGCCGCACGTACTCTGGCGTCAATATCAACAACCAACGCGGCCATTTCATGCCGACTGCGGAGAGCGTGGCGTATGCTTGGGCTGCGTTCGCCAAGCTTGGCATCACCTTCCCGCAACCGTAATGAGGTGCATGATGGAACCCAAACAGGCCACGGTGCGACGCTGGTCCGAACTCTCCAGCAAACCACTCTCGGAAGAGAGTGTGCGTGCTCTGCACTTGCCCGCGAGGAAGTATCGGGTGAGCGTTGATCGGTATTCGCCGGGGGCAAATTTCGGTGGCGCAATGCGGGCCGGTACGTGCTACGTGTTGGCTGGGCACTGCCAGATTGAATTCGGCACGCAGGTCGCTCAGCTCGCCGCTGGGGATGTCGCGGAGTTTCCTGAAGGCGGGTATCGCGTGGTGGTGGGTCGCGAAGCTGGGTGTGTTGTTGTTCTTGTTTGGGAGCTTCCAGAGGAGTTTGCTCGATAGGAGAAGGTCGGACTCTGCGTTGCGGAGTCCTTCCAACTCAGTGCCCAGGTGTCAGCCTGGGCACATGTAGAACCTGGGCCACCTCGCGCCAACTGCGTCCCGTGGTGGATTGCCCCGCCACGGGACGCATGCTCACGTTCCGCCTGGGGCGGTCCCGTCCCCAGCGGGTGCCGCCCGTGGCAGTCTCCGCATGCCAGGTTTCATCCGAGCACCGCCGAGTGAGCGTCACCCGCATCCTCGGGCGTCCGAGATGTGGTGAAGATGCCACCGAGGTGGTTCAAGCCCAGTTCCCGTGACAAGCAGTCCATGTCCACGTTGAACGATGTTGCGCGGCGATGCACGCTGGAGAACTGTAACTGTCCGGTCAGTGAGGTGGTGAGAGAGGTTGAAGACGGACGGCCACCATGCTCGGCGAGCGCCGCGACCAGAGGGTCATTCAAAGATGAGGATCGAGGTGTGACTCGGGTGGGCCCGTGGTCTGCCGGTGCTTCCACTCGTGAGGCAGCAGCCCCGCGATGCGCGAGTTGGGATGCGTCTGGACGCGGAGCAGGACGTCGGCCAGGTACGCCTTGGGGGTTGTGGCGCCGTTGGCCGCATGCCTGACGAAGAGGAAATTCTTCCGGCCCAGGGCTGCCTTCGCACCGCCCGGGGCAACAGCAGCATTAGCCGGGCACCACCACGAGATGCGCGAGGTACTCCGCCTGCGTGCCCTCCGGGAAACGCATGAGCACTCCTCGCGGCAGCGCCACCTCGAGCATCAGTCCTTCTCGCGTCCGCGGCGCGGGGGACGCGACCACCTCCACGGGAAGGAACCTCCCCCGTGGCCCCTCTGTCGATTCGGGCCTCCGCCCCAGTGCGGACCTCGGCTTCTTGTTCAGCTTGTACTGGAAGGCGCTGAGCGAGACCTCGTGCCTGTCCGCGAACTGCTTCTGCGTCAGCCCGCTCGCCTCGAACTCTTCTACCAACTGCTTCCACTCATCCGGACTGGGTCGTCGCATGCCGGAGTGAACCGGCAGGTCCACCCCAGTTCAGGACGTCGGCTGTCGGCCGCTTACGGCTCTCTGGGATGTCTATCGAGAGGGCTTCATCGCGGCGCGACCGGGTCCCGCCAAGTGGCAGTGCGGTCCCCGCACCGTCTCCAAAATTTCTCCAAGACTGAAGGGGACTCCGGGCGACAGGTGGGACTGTCGAGGACTGCCCCGTGGACTCGAAGTGCCCGGATTGACTCACGACTCAGCTAAAGGCGTGTGCCGTCGCGGGTTTGGGGCACCCCGTTTCCCACGGGTTCAAATCCTGTTTCCCCAACCACTATTGACGGGCTGGAAATCTTCACGGTTCTCCAGCCCGTTTTCGTTTTGGGGGTTCGTGCTGTAGTGGCCCGCACTGTTGCCGTGAAGGCATTGGAGGTGACGCCGCTGCTCGCCTCCCGCCCGGAGGAACTCCGCCCAAGGGAGTGGTGATAGCGTCGCCTCCATGTCCATGGCTGTCACCGGGCTGGGCCTGGTGTGTACGTTGGGCCGTGAGGTGGTCTCTGGCTGCGCGGCGCTCCGGTGCGGAATGGCCCGCCCCAGCCCGCTTGGGCTTCAGGTCGTCTCGTCAGGCGACATTCCTGGCGTGGAGCCTGTCACGGGGCATCCCCTTCGGGACTTCAGTGATGGCTTCGTGGGTCTCGGGCTGTATGCGCTGCTTGCACAGGGCGCCATTCGGGACGTCTTGGCCTATTCAGGGTTGGCCCCGGAGGACGAGTGCTTCTGGGGCGAAACGGCCTTGTTTCTCTGCATCTCCGCTGCTCGAACGCCGGAGCAAGAGAAGGACGCGGCCCTGCTGCTCGAGGAACTCGCGCCGCTGGTGGTCCGGCGTACCCGGCTGGCCATCCATCCGAGCGCCCAAAGAGTGCTGCCCTACGGGCACGTGTCCGTCCTCGCGGCCATGGCAGAGGCCTCAGAGGGCTTCGCGGCGAGCCGATTCCAGCGGGCGCTCATCGTCGGCGTGGACAGTCTCACGAGTGACCTGGGTGTGCTTGAGGCGTTGGCCATGCGCAGGCGGCTGAAGACCCCTGAGCACCCGGTGGGCCTCATGCCAGGTGAGGCGGCGTCGGCCCTGTTGCTCGAGGACGCAGCCGTGGCTCGCAAGCGGGGGGCCAGAATCGAGGCGCGTGTCGAGTCGGTTCGCGTGAGCGGCACACCCGGGAGGGAGCGGGACTGGGAGGAGGCTCCTCCCATGCTTCGTCTCGCAGGAGTCCTGGAGGGCACCCTGGCCGGAGTCACGCAAGTCGGGGATGTGTACGGCGATCTCAACGGCGAGGAAGCGCGTGCCATGGAGTGGGGCAACGCGCTGGTTCGGCTGCGTGCGAGGCCGGTGCTGGAGGACGCCCGGACCCACTGGCCAGCGGTGTCCCTGGGTGACACCGGTGCGGCCAGCGGTGGTATCTCCGTGGCTGCGGCTACGCGCTCCTTTGTCAGGAAGTACGCGCGAGGAGACGAGATTCTCGTCTGGTCCAGGTCTGATTCAGGTGCAGTGGCTTCGGGTCTTCTCATCCACCCAGGGAAGTGAGCACACATATGGCATCCGGTGATTCGCATCTGGGCTGGGACTCGAAGACACTCAACCACACGGACCGGCCTTCGGGGTATGGCTGTCTCTGGCGGCACACCCTCACGGACAACGCAGGGTGGAGTTCCCATCCCTGCAACCACATGTCCAACTGTTACAAGGTGTCCCTGAGCGCGCGCGGTTCTCTCTACAACAAAGACCATCAAAAAATCGCCCGGCGGATGAAGCTCGTCGATGAGGACTTCGGGTTGAGCAGCAAGGCCAAGAAGCGCATCTGGAAGCGTTTCCCCGTGAGCGCGAATTCGACGCGAAAACTCACCCTGTCGGACTTCTTTGACCAGGCACGCCAGTCCCTCTATTGGCTGCGCCGCGGACCCGAAGGCTGGCACATCGGGGTGAAGCACCTGGTCCCTGTGCCCAACCAGCCATTGAAGAAGGGCGGCCGGCCCAGCTTCCAGCCTCGTCAGAATACAGTGCAGGGCGGATATGGCGCATTCTATCCATACGAACACAACTACCACCACCTCATCCCCGTGGGTGCCGTTGAGGAATGGGTCATCGGCAAGGGGGCATCGGGCAGTTCGTCGCGTTCCGACCTCATCGTGAAACTCATCCTCATCTCGCGGTGGAACATTCACAACGAGAAGAACATGGTCCTGCTGCCCCAGCAGGAGTTCGAGGCGCTCATCGTGGGGCTGCCTGCCCACTGCCCGTGGGGCGTTCCTGCCCACGGTGTCTATCAGTCATCCTTGCAGAGCCGGCTGCGCGATTTGCGGCAGAAGATCGACCGTGCCATCCGGCAGGAGAAGCATCCCAAGGACCTCAAGGCCGACATCCTCGCGGACCTGAACAGCCTGTCGGAGGACCTGCTCGAGCAGGTCAAGAGCATGAGCGCTGGGGTGCAGCTCACCGCCGCCAGCGTCTGAGCCACGAACCATGACCTTCTCCTATTACTCCTTGGGGCCCTCCCTGGACCCGCGCGCCGTGCAGGTCGTCGACCTGCCCGACAGGGTCGAGGACTACTTCTACCTGAGCGATGGCATTCCCTGTGCCTCCTACTTGCCGCCAACGACAGAGCTTGGCTTCTACGAGGGGGCGGGCGACATGCTCACGGACTTCATCGACAACCCGGACCGCATGCTCTACGTGTCCCAGCGCGTACAGGACGTGCTGAAGAGCCGGGGACTGGTGGGCGCGGCTGTCGAGTTGCTGCCTTTCGTCCTGCTGGACAAGCGCGGCCGTCGCGTCCGTGAGTCTTATGCCATTGTGAACCCATTGGTGCGGGTGTCGTGTCTGGACTTCGAGCGCTCGAAGTACCGGCGTACCGCCAGCGACCCGAACGAGCTGGCCGAGGTCAAGCTGCTGCACGTGCGAGAAGATGCCATCCCTGAAGATGCCCAGCTCTTCCGGCTGGGCGAGCTCCCGAGGCTCATGGTGCTACGCTCCGACCTGCTCGAGGCCTTCCAGCAGGCGGGGCTCTCCGGACTCGCGATCCACCCCGCAGGCACGACAATTCCGGGCTGAGGCACCTGCTCCATGGACTCGGTCCTCGACAACGTTCTCTTCTTGCTGGGCCAGCGGATGCCCAGGCTCCAGTCCTCGACGAAGCCGGATGCGAAGCTGACGCTGGAGACCGCGGCCCTCTGGCGGCAGTACGGCTGTGGGCTGCTGCTGTCACAACTGGATGAGGACGGCTACCGTGAGGGGCTCGAGCAGGCGGCGGCCCTCTACCGGAACCTGCTGCCTCGCCGGAGCGCATGCTCGGAGTTCGACCAGTATTACCTCGCGCGCAGCAAGGGCGCGCCGCTCTTCGACGCACTCGCCACAGGGGCCTGGGAGCTGACCCGGGAGATCGCCGCGGCAATGATTCCGGTCTGGATGCCACGGATGGAGGCTGAAGAAGACTTCCACTACTTCGGTGTGCTCATTGCCCTGCTCCTCCAGCGCACCGATGTGGATGTGCAGTTGGAGGCTTTCGAGCGTTGTCTGAAGGGTGGGGCGTCGTACCGCTTCGATGCCATGACGGCGCTGGCCGCCGGAGACGATGAGGCATTCGAGAAGGGCCTGCAGGGGATGATTTCCGAGCAGGCGGCATGGCTGGAGCGGCAACAGCGCTCCGGTCTCTTCGACCCGTACTTCCACAAGACGTCTGCCTTTGTCTTCGTCGAAGGCGCGGCGCTCGTCCACCTGGCGAGGCGCCGGAAGCTGAAGACCCAGGAGTCCTACCGGCTCATTCCCTCGCCCGCCTTGGAGGCTGCGGCCCCCGCGCGTTGAGGGTGGCCTCCTCCACGAAGCCATCATGTCCACGGTGAACCGTGCCGACGACACGGTGTCCCAGGCTGGCTGGGCCTTGGGGCCAGACGCTCTACAGCTTGCAGGTCGTGAGAGCGTAGTTGTAGGGCGTTCCGCAGACTCCTGCGTTGGTGTACGAGGCAGTCGGGCGATATCCGGGAGGGCAGTCGGTTCCGCATGACTGAACCGTTGAGCCGGAAACGATGTTGCAGCTCGTGAGCGTATAGTCGAAGGAGGTCGAACAGACTCCAGCAGTGGAATAGGCGGCCTTGGGATAGTACCCAGCCGGACAGCCAACACCGCATGAGTTGAACGATGAGCCAGAGACGGTTTTGCACGTCGTCAGTGTGGTGTCATACGGTGTCCCGCAGATGGCCCCCGTGGTGTAGGATTCGGATGGGTAGTATCCAGACGGACAGCTCGTTCCGCATGAGTTGAACGATGAGCCTGAGACGGTTTTGCACGTCGTCCGGGTGTAGTTGAATGCAGCGCCACAGGCCGCGACGTTGGTATATGCGGCCGACGGATAGTACCCATCCGGGCAGCCCACTCCGCACTGATTGATGGTGAGCGCACTCTCAGCCGAGCCGAGCGGTGCGTCGGCTAACTCCTCGTGACCCAGGTCGGGACTGCCACAGCCAATGGCAGTTGAGACGGAGATGGCGAGGAGGAGGAGGAACGGGTTGGCGGAGGTTCGGTTCTTCGAGGATGGCATGGGATGGATGTCGGGGAGTGAGTGAATGTGCTTCAGATGAAGTGCCTACTCTATCAGGCTATTGAAGCAATCGCGGATGGAGCCAGAGATACCACCCGCCATCGCTTGCAACCTCGACACCCCGCGCGTCCCATCCTGAATTCAGACGCGCGCCGTTTCACGTGAAGGCGTGGCCTCACCCGCCATAGGGCGCGGTGAACTCACCCCAGCGGTTGTTGGGTTGCAGGCCCGTGCCGGGATTCTCCCGGCGATTGGCCTCGGTGCGCAGCTCCCGGGCCGCCGCGGCCAGCGCCTCGATGGACCTCACCCGCGCGTTGATGTCCGCGTCCTCCGCGCCCTCCAGCCTGAGAATCCAGGTCCGCATGAAGCGGACGGCGTAGAGCACCTCGGTGCGGTCGAAAACCTCACCCGTCCGCGTCAGGTCCTCCTCCACGAGATAGATGAACATCCGGGCGAAGTTGGCGAACATCCGGTCATGGACCGGACGTCTGCGATTGCCCGAGGGCGGCGGGCTGAAGTTGTCGCGCAATTGCTTGAAGCTGAAGGTGCGCACGCTGGCCAGCTTCCCCGTCCCGGCCCGGAAGCCCTCCGCCTCCATCCACCCCTGGGCGGACGACTTCTCCACGGCCATCTTCGCGAAGACGAAGGCGTGGTGGACGTCATAGAAGGGCAGCAGCACCGACTCCAGGTAGTCACCGATGAAGGTGGCGAAGCTGTCTCCCTCGTAGAGCAGCGCGGGGTCCCTGAGGAAGGACATCACGAACCACGTCTGCTGGAAGACCTGGCTCTGCTTGATTCGAGCCTCGGTGTAGGACGGCGTGTCGTGGATGGTCTGGTCGATGATGGGCGGCAGCAACGTGCAGGGATGGTTGGTGGCGTTGCAGGCCGTCTGCGCGGGGCGGGCCAGCGGCTGGATGCGCAGGTGGTCTCCGGTCTCCCAGATGGGATTGCGGGCGATGACCTTCTCCAGGTGGTCGGGGATTCGGGGCGTCCCGCCGCTCGAGTCCACATCCACCAGGAAGTCCGGGTGGCGGTGGGTGCCGTGCCGCAGCATGTGCTGGAACACCTGGAGGGAGCGGTACTTCAGCCGCATCCACTCGCAGGCGCGTGGGTAGTCCTCCAGCCGCGCGCCGCCGAGGTCCGGATTGCACTCCGTCAGGTCCTTCGCGGCGTCGTAGTAGCCCCAGAGGTTCTGGTCCGTGGGCTGGCTCAGGTAGGCGTCCACCCGCTGATACCACTCCTCACGCACGGCGGCGCGAGGGCTCGAGGCGAGGTCGGGGAACCACTCGAAGACGGAGCGGTGCTCGTTTCCATGGAAGCCATCCTCGGCGAGATGGTCGAAGGGCAGCCCCAGCCGCAGGTGGCGCAGGTCGATGGCGTGCAGCTCGTCATAGGCCTGCCGTGCCTTGGCCAGCGAGTCGATGCGCCCGGTAGCCCACAGCAGCTGCCGGTCACCCACGAGGTGGTCCATGAAGGCCTCGTCGCGCTCGCTCTGCGCGGCCGAGTCGTGAACGGGGAGGCCCGGCGTCCGGGCGGCGAAGGGCTCATAGGCGGGCTGGAGCGGCCGGAAGCGCGCCGGATGGAGCAGGCGCGTCATCCCGTGTCGCTGCCGCACCACCCGGACCAGCTCGATGATGGCGCTGGCCCGGGCCTCGTCGACGTGTGTCACCGCTCGGCGGCGGAGGTCCGCGTCCGTGTAGCCCACGCGCGCCAGCTCGATGGCGTCCGGGCTGTGGCAGCCAGCACACGCGCCTCGCGTGCCCTCGTAGCGCCAGGCGTTGAGCCCCGCCGAATAGCGCGCCGCCAGCTCCTCCTCGGTGAGCGCGTTCGCTGGGACGTAGGGCGTGCCGCACCGGGCATCGGTGCCAGGGGGCTCCGGGCAGAGCAGGGACTCCGGATAGGCGACGGCCTCCGGGACGGGATCCACCGAGGGGGGCGGAGGGAGGGGGATCTCCTTCTCCTCGGACGGCGGAGACACCGGCGGGCCGGAGTCACTACAGGCAGCGAGGACGACCAGCAGCCCCACGGCGAAGAGCCACCTCGCCGCCTCGCATCGGGATGCACTGCGGGAGCGGGTGTGTTTGACGGAGGGCATGAGCTCATTCCACCATGCCCTGGGGACTCCGCGTCAATTCATGGAAGCTCGAAACCTGCCCATGTGGGCTGACAACAGGGCGTGCCTCCTCGCTGACTCAGAACAGGTAGCGCACGCCTCGTTTGTCCCACTCCTTCAGAATCTGTTCGTTGAACGGTTCCGATTCGTCCCAGCTCAGGCGCACCTCCCGCAGGGATGGCAACTCCAGCAGAAAATCGGGCGACCGTCCCAGGCAGTTGCTGTCCAGTTCGAGCAACTCCAGTCGTTTCAACTGGGTGAGGGTTTCGGGCAAGGCTTCCAGGGCGTTGCCAGCCAGTCTCAACTGTCGGAGGTTCGTGAGGTTGCCGATTTTCGGTGAGAGTCTGCGGAGTGGGTCCGAGACATAAAGCACTTCCAGGCTCCGCAGCGAAAAGACCTCGTCAGGCAACTCCTCCAGGCCGTTCTCCCAGAGGTCGAGCCTCCGAAGATGGGTGTAGCGCGCCAGTTCTGGAGAAAGAGAGGCCTTCGGGAATCCACCCAGGTCGAGCTGCTCCACGGCCTCAATCGCCGCCAGGGGCGAGGGCACCAGGTCCTCCTGCTCATTCATCAGCGCGATTCGGTACTCCAAGCCACTCCGCGCAACCCTCGTCACCTCCGGCTCTTCGGCATTGGCGTAGGTCATCCGCCAGATGGAGTCGAACAGCTCAAGCAGCGGCGACAGCACGGGGAACTCGGGAAGCAGGCCGAGCGCCTGCCGTACCTGCGCCGGCTCGGAGCTCTTCAAGAGCTGTATGATTTCCTGTTCGGAACCGGGTGCATTCATTCGCGCGAGCGTACCCTCGAACACGCGTGCACCTCGACTACCGCCCCTGCGTCAGGGAAGGTGCCGGCTCGGTTGACCCGGCTGAGTTGACCACCCGACGTGGATTCTGGAAGGCAAACGTGTCGCGAAGTACCCGCCACTGCGCGGTTGATGGCATGAGAAGCTCGTCCAGGAACGCGACACATGAGCGATTTCGAAACGGCGTGGCATGTGGAACCGGCGGGCAAGACGGGTGCGGACCGTGTGAGTGTCCTGACACGAGGGGACGCGACGGTGCTCGTGGTGGCGGATGGGGCGGGGAACTCACGACGTGGCGCCGAGGCCGCGGAGGCCGTGCTGCGTGGCGTCCAGGACGCCGTGGAGGCCGGGGCCGACGTGAAGCGCGCGGAGACCTGGCGCGAGGTGCTGGGGCGGTGCGACGCGGAGCGGATGGCCTCGGGACAGGGAGGGGAAACCACCGCCGTGGTCGCCTGTGTCACCCCACGGCGCGTGGTGGGGGCCAGCGTGGGGGACTCGGAGCTGTGGCTGTTCCAGGGCGGCGAATCGACCGCGCTGACGGAGCATCAACACCGCAAGCCCCTGCTCGGCAGCGGGCAGGCGCGGCCCGTCACCTTCGAACTCGCGTGGCGAGGTGGCGTCCTCCTCGGCGCGTCGGACGGCTTGTTCAAGTACGCCGACCTCCGGCGCATCCAGGCGCAGGTGA
This sequence comes from Myxococcus sp. CA051A, assembly GCF_013336705.1. Classification (NCBI taxonomy): domain Bacteria; kingdom Pseudomonadati; phylum Myxococcota; class Myxococcia; order Myxococcales; family Myxococcaceae; genus Myxococcus; species Myxococcus sp. CA051A. Next base: position 230,275 of record NZ_JABUMS010000015.1, read on the forward strand.
GCCTCTCCGACGCGAACGCCGCGGTGCTCGCGCTGGCCGCGCTGCCTCGACTCGCGAGCGGCGCGCTCCCGGATGACGTGGGGCTGGTCCTGTGCCGCCCGAGCGCTCCACGCCCCTGACTCCGTCCTCGGTGCGACGGAGTCTCTTCGTTCGTCGAGCAGCCGCTCCTGGAGTCGCCAGCGTGGAGGGTAGGCGCCGCCAGCCACACGGAGAGTAGGATGAGGCATGCCCTCTCCAAAATGGCTCCTCCCGGCAGCCCTGGCATTCGCTTGCGTCGCCTCCGCGGCCAGCCCCTTCCCCACCTATCAAACCCAGACCGTCGAGGGCTGGACGGTTCGCATCGATGACCGCCTGATGGCAGGGGCGAACAAGCCCCTGACGGAAAAGGCGCTGGTGCTCCTGGCGGCGCAGCTCAAGGAGGTCATCCGGATTGTCCCCGCGGGCCCCGTGGCTCAGCTCCGCAAGGTGACGCTGTGGCTGTCGCCGCCCTATCCCAACGAGCCGGAGGCGGCTCGGTACCATGCGGGCGATGTCTTGCTGCGCCGGAGTGGTCGCAGCCTGACGATGCTGAAGAGCATCGAGTTCACGAACGTCCTCATCTTCGAGAAGGAAACCCGGCGGATGCCCATATTCGTGCTCCACGAGCTCAGCCATGCCTATCACGACCATGTGCTCGGCGAGCACGCCGGCATCGAGGCGGCCTTTGCGCGCGCGAGGGAAAACAAGAGCTACGACTGCGTGGAGCGCTGGCGTGGGCCCGAGGTACCCATCACGTTCGAGCGTGCCTATGCCATGAACGACGATTGGGAGTACTTCGCGGAGACCTCGGAGGCGCTCTTCGGACGCAACGACTTCTATCCCTTCACACGGGAAGACTTGGCCAGGCACGACCCGGGCATGCTCGCGCTGCTCCAGCAGGTGTGGCAACTGCCCACGACCACGGCACCCACCCCGCCCACGACCTCCACTCCTCCGCCGGTGTCCGCCCCCGTCGATGCCCGCTGCTACTACCGGTTGACGACCCTGTGGCAGGGCGATGGCATGTCGCTGGACATCATCGGGGACGGCAAGGCCAACAACACCCCCATCCTCGCCACGACGGCCAGATACACGGGGCAGCTGTGGAAACTGACTCCGGAGGCCAACGGCTTCTACCGACTGACGACCCAGTGGCGTGGGACCAGCCTGTCCCTGGCCAACACCGCCGGCAATCGCCCCCTCCTCGTCAAATCGGCGGCTGTTCCGGAGCAGCGATGGAAGCTGACTCCGGAGCCCAACGGCATCTACAGGCTGACGACCCAGGCGCAGGGCGACGCGCTGTCGCTCGACATCGTCAATGACAGCAGGGCCAACAACATCCCCATCCTCGCCAAGACAAGCTGCAATGACTCGGGGCAGCTGTGGAAGCTGACCCCCGAGCGCCCTGTCGAGGATGAGCCGTGAGCGAGGGGCGGCTTGCTGCCCGCCTTCGCTCTCCGCCTGCACAGGTCCATTCCTGGCCGCGCCTCCCCGGATGTCTGGCTAGAGCTCGTTCAGGATGAGCAGGCCGCGCGACGAATCGATGATTTACCCGTAGTCATCGCCGGGTACGCGGATGCCGACGGCGCCCTCGAAAACGATGGTGCGCCCGGCGAAGGTGCCCGCTCTCCGTTTTTGGGTGGCGTCACGCGAGGTCGCGGATGACGGTTCGCATGGGGCGATGACCTGCTCTTCCGCATTGCCGCCCTGCGCCATCAAGTCTCGGTTGTACGGGCAATCCACGATGAATTGTCAGCCGCCCGACACTTGCTTGTCCTTTTGGGCATACCCGCAGTGTGTGGTTCTTCACGGTTTCACTACCGTGTCCTCGCCGTGCCGGTCGGCGCCAGTCCTGGCTCTGGCCGCAGCAAACGCAGCCGAGGAGAACCTGTCATGACGACGATGAAGAAGTGGTGTCTCTCAGTCCTGGCTCCCGCGGTGCTTTCGTTCGGGTGCCTCGACGGTCCCGCGGTAGGTCCCACGGAGACGGCTCCCGAGGAGGTCCTCGAGGGGACGGTGTCGCAGGGCCTGGCGACCTTCACCGGCACCGTGCTCGACCCCAGCGGTCAGCCGATTGCCGGCGCCACGGTGGTCATCAATGGCATCAACCGGACCACCGACACGGCCGGCAAGTACTTCGTGTCCGTGAACAGCACGACGGGCTACATCATCAGCGTGAGCAAGTCGGGCTTCGCGCCGATGACCGACTACTTGAGCGCGGGCCTGCTCAACAACACCCACGTCCTGCCGCGCGCGCCCATCCGGCAGTTCAGTGCGACGCAGGCCATCACCATCGAGGCCGGTGACCTGTCCGTGGTCATCCCCGCGGGCTCCCTGTTCAACGCCGCGGGCCAGCCGGTGACGGGCACGGTGCTCGTCTCCGCCGCCACCTACAACCCGCGCGGCATGCCAGGTGACTTCACGGCGGTGAACCAGGGCGGCAGGCAGGTCGCGCTCGAGTCCGTGGGCGCCTTCTTCATCGGCGCGACGACGCTCGACGGCCAGCCGGTGAACCTCGGCAAGGACCGGACCGCCGAGGTCACCCTCCGCGTTCCGCAGGCCGCCGGAGGCCGCATGCCTCCCTGTGTGCTCAACGGCACCTGCCGCGCGGCTGGGTGGCGCTTCGACGCGACCATCAACCGCTGGGTGGAGCAGCGCGCCAACTTCCGCCCGAACAGCGCTGGCAGCACCTTCACGCTCATCGGCGGGCCGGCGTCCACGCCCAGCTCGGTCGTCCCCTCCAACGGCGGCCTCGGCACCTGGAACATCGACCTGGAGTTCACCAACCCCGCCTGCACCATCGTCGAGTTCGTGGGCTTCCCCGCGTACTGCTACGACATCAAGCTCAACCTCGCGATGCAGAACGCGGGCAACACCTTCGTCCCCTTCACGGACACGGTGACGCCGGCCATCCCGTTCGTCGTCCTCTACAACAACCGTCCGAACGTGGACCAGGAAGTCGGCGTCGAGTTCCCGCTCGGTGCGCCCGCGGACTGCGCCGCCAACATGACCATCTTCTCCAACCCCAACCCGACGGACCCGTCCACCTATCCCATCTACACGCCGACGGGCGGCTTCACCCAGTTCAACTCGGGCGCGCCCTGGGGCGGCACGGGCTTCCCCAAGTCGACCGTCACCCCCTTCGGCGACATCACCCTGACGGACATCGTGAACAACACCCAGCCGTGCAACTCCACGGTGACGTTCGTCTACAACCCGTAGGCCGGGCCTGAAACCCCGGCGCGGCCCCGAGTGGGCCGCGCCGGGACTCACCGATTGAATCAGGTCGGCGTCGTACAGGTGCAGGTGCTCGCGGGCGCGTAGCAGGCGTTGCTGCTGGCCGGGACGATGGAGTAGCAGTGCGAGCGTCCCGCCATCACCTCCGTGTCCGTGTACGTGGTGCCAGTGACGGTGGCGACCTTCGCCTTGCCGTAGTTGCACGCGGCGAAGCCGTCCGACTTCATCACCCAGTACTCGGTGGCTCCGGCCACCGCGCTCCAGGACAGGTTCGCCTGGCCAACGCCCGGCGTCACGGTGAGCGCGGGCGCCGCCGTGGGGCCGCCCACGCAACCCGCGTTGATGCGGGCCGGCGCGGAGCAGGCGATGTTGTGGCGAGCGAAGGCGGCGTAGATGGCCGTCATGTGCGGAGTGCCGTCGATGAGGCTGCCGTTGTCGTCGTCCGCCGCCAGCCACTGCATGTAGCCGTTGGTGGCGCCACAGCCGCTCGACGTGCCGAGCGTACAGTCACAGGCGTGCCAGATGCCGATGTTGCCGCTGCCCTGGTAGAACAGCTTGTTGCCCATCGTGTTGGCCGTGTTCGCGTCGTAGCTGAAGGGGGCCGCGCGCAAGTCGCGGGCGACGAGGTCCCACGCCGCCTGACGGACGGGAGAGGCCGCGCAGTGGACCTGCCTGCCGCAGGGTCCACCACCGCCGCCGCACCGACCACAGACGAAGTTCTGCGGCGTGGCGGGCGTGTTGGGCACCTGGGCCGCCCAGTCCGCGTCACGCACGCCCGAGCAGCGGCTGGCGCACCAGGGCGCTCCTGTCTGCGCCTCGTTCACGTTGTAGCCCGTGCCGTCCGGCGTCATGCCACAGCCCTGGTCGACGGTCTGGAAGAAGCCGTGGCCCACGCACGAGGTCGGCAGGCGGTAGATGGCCGCGATGTCCGCGTAGGCCTCGCTGGAGTTGCTCAGCGTGCCGGCGACGTCGTTGTCGTCCATGCCATGGCCCCACTCGTGGTCGAACACGGCGGCGATTTCGCCCGTGTTCCGGCACCCGCCGCCGCTGCGGAAGAAGTTGACCGTGGACCCCGTCCAGAACGCGTTGCAGGTGCTGACGATGTTCATGTTGGAGGTGAGCTGGCCGTTGAGCCACACGTTGGTGGGCAGCCAGCCTCGGGCAATCTGGGCAATCCGGTTCAGCTCGTAGAAGGAGCTGCGCGACGCGGAGGTGTTGCCAGCGGAGAAGCCCGGCGTGGTGCAGTCGTGCTGCCCGGTGACGCCGCCCAGGTCGATGGTGCCCGGGGCGGAGGCGGTGACGGGGCCGCAGTTGTCCTGGATGCGGATGTACTTGCCGTTGAGGGTGGTGGTGGTGGTGCCCGTCGTGTAGTTGAAGACGCCCGCGCTGTCCGTGTAGTCGTCCGGCCCCGGGAAGCCGGTGTCGGCCCACGGCATGGGCGTGTTGGCGAAGCTCACCCCGCACGTCGCCGTCGCGGTGCAGGTGTCCGTGTTGGTCAACAGATAGGCGCCGCCCTTGATGGTCTGGTCGAAGTAGTGGTTGTCGTCCTCGAGCGACAGCACCTCGCCGCGGGTGGCATCCACCGTGACCTTCCAGCGCTCGTGCTCACCGGGCTGCTGGAAGCCGTAGCTCCACACCAGCTGGTGTCCGTAGGCCGCGCCGAAGCCCGCGCCCTGGCGGGCCACGGGGACGATTTCCAGCGTGGGGGCCTTCCAGAGCGTGGAGGGGCTCTCGTAGAGGCCGAAGCGCTCGTAGCCCGCGACCATGGCCTGGTCCGCGGCCAGCAGGGGCAGGGGAGAGATGTCCACGTTGGCCCAGGACTCGGTGCCCAGCAGCACCAGGTTGCCGTGGCTGATGGTGGCCGCCATGCGTCCGTAGCGGACCGGGATGCCCTTGAGCTGCTGGGGGATGGAGACCTGCCACAGGTGCTCGGCGACCTGCTCGACGCGGGGCTCTCCCAACTGGAGCACGTCCACGCCAATCGCGGCCTGGTTGGCCTCGATGAACTGGAGGACCAGGTCCCCGACGACGGCCGCGTCGACCCGCGCGACGGCTCGACCCAGTTGGTTGCGGACGGAGTCCAGCGTGAGCTTGTTGCCCGCACCGGTGCCGGGGATGAGGGGGACCGAGCCCATGAGGTTCGCGGCCGTGCCCGTCTGGGCATCGACGTAGACCTGGAAGCCGCGGCCGTTGCGCGCGAAGAAGTCATCCCACGCGCTGGCGCCCGAGCGGCTCAGCTTCGGCAGCGCCTCCTCGAGCGGCACCTGTCCGCTGGGGATGGTGAGCTCGGGCTTGAAGAAGGCCTGGCTCGCCAGCGAACCCGGCGCGGAAGGCGCTTCTGGCTTGAACGCCCATGCGGGCGCCGCCAGCAGGGCGGTAAGGCAGACAGCGGACTTCAAGACATGGTGCATGGAATGGCTCCCTCGGCAGTGAATGACTGTCTGGAACGGGGGATGACGGAGGCCCGGGAGGGCGCCAGAAATCCCCGAGTTCCTTATATTTTACACTTCACTGAGGGTGTGCCCCGGAGGGTGTGAGGAGTGTTGGCCTGCGGACACTCCTGGCACGGCGGCGGATGGCAGACGCCATTCTTTGTCGTCTTGGAGACAGGGCAGACGCCGGGGCTTCTTTTCATGAGACGCATTGCGCCGGGGGCCGGGGCCAGGGTGCGTAAGCCCTGGAATTGTCGAGAGATTGGAGCCTGCTTCCAGGTCCGGTTAACCTCCAGGGCCGCACTTCACCGCTCAGGGAGCCGGTCCGACATGTCCGAGCAGAAGCCCCGCCTCACGCGTCCCGTGGAGAATGTCCGCGCCGAGCTGCTCGCGGACCCAGACACCCAGCGCATCGCCAAATCGGTGGGCATGGAGCTGGCCGCCTACGTGGAGCTGGTGCTCGACTATGCCCAGCACCCGGAGAAGGAGCCGGTGCTGCAGGTCGTCCCGGACGAGGCGCTGCGGGCCGCCGGGTATGATCCACCCTCCATCCAGGAGGTGGGGGAGTTCTTCAAGAGCGCCGCCCGAGGGGAGCTGGGCCTGGGCCCACCGGCCTCCTACTCCACGGGCTTCGAGGCGACCCAGGCCGCCTCCCAGAACAAGCCCTCCCTGCGGGGCGACGAGAACCAGACGCGGGTCGAGGTCGACGAGGCCACCAGCCAGGCCCTCCTCAAGAACCTGCCCCGGGGGCCTGATCGCCTTTGAGGGGCCGGACGCAACTCCGCCGGGTAGTCCCCGATAATCAGGCAAACCTACATTTCACGAGGAAATCCCATGTCCGTCGGCGGCTCCAGTGGCGCGGGTGGTAGCAGCGGTGCGAACAGCGCGAGCAACTCCGCGAGCAACGCGGCGAGCAAGGCCGCCGACGCGGCGAGCAAGGCCGCGAACAGCATCAGCAACGCACTGGGTGGGCTCGGCAAGGCATTGGGGGGCCTGGGCGGACTGGCCAGTAGCCTGGGCGGGTTGGCCAAGGGGCTCAGCGACGCTGTCGGCAAGGTCTCCGAGGCGCTCGGGAAGATTTCCGGCCTGCTCGAGAAGGGCCTCAGCGCCATCACCGGTCCTCTCAAGGACATCGTCGGCAAGGCGCTGGACTCCCTGCCGTTCGGCATTGGCCAGCTGGCGAAGCCGTTCGCCGACAAGTTCATCGACAACGGGCTGTCCATGGTGGCCGGTGGCCCGCTGGCGGGCGTGAGCAGCATGCTCGGCCAGGCGCAGAACGTGGGCAAGCTGGCGGACACCGTGGAGACGGTCCGCAATGCCGCCACCGCCGTGGGCGACATCGCGCAGGGCAAGTTCAACGCCCAGCAGCTCGCCGCCTTCGCGCAGTCGCAGCTGCTGCGCGGCGGTCAGTAGTCCTCGCAGGGAGCCTTTGAGGCTCCCGTGTCACCGCCCCGGTGTTCCATGCTCACGGCATGGGGCCCGGGGCTTTTTCGTGGGCTCGCGTTCACGAGAAGTCAGATGTTTTGGGATGGCTTTGGTCGCCGAGGCAGTGGACAGACGCCACTTCCAGGCGCAACGAGGCAAGTCCGATTCGGCGGCAACTTCGTCATCGGGAGTCCGAGAATAGAGAGACAGCAGGTGGCATGCCTCCCCGCTGACCTCCTCCCGCATTGGGGTACTTCATGTCCGTGAGTGGAACGGGTTCATCTCGGAGCAGCTCGGGAAGCATGGCCGCCGGGCGCGCGGCGGACCGGGCGAGCGTGAGTGGGTATTCCGGCGACAGCCGCGCCTCGAACTCGAAGTCAGGTTCGATGGCTTCGGCTCGCGCGGCGGACCGGGCGAGCGTGAGCGGATATTCCGCCGAGAGTCGTTCCCCGAACTCGAAGTCGGGTTCGATGGCTTTGACCTGCCTGGATCCTTCGGACCACTGATTACGAGAGAGGTGCCGGCCGGGATGGGTTGGGTACCACTGCTTCGCACTGCCGTCGAAATTCCAGAGGCGTGAGGTAGCCGAGGCTCGAGTGTGGC
>NZ_JABUMS010000016.1:0-214390 GCF_013336705.1 Myxococcus sp. CA051A
GGAACAGCGCGCGGCCCGAGCCCGGCACGTACTGCGTGCGGTACACCTCGTCCGACTCCTCCTGCGTCAGCGTGTTGGTGAAGGCGTAGTGGAACTGCTCGGGCGTCATCGGCGCGGGGCGGTTCACATTGGCGGGGTTGAGCAGCGTGGACGCGGTCGACTTGATGGTGGTGAACGGCAGCGTGTAGACGCCCTTCACCGGCGCGGAGTGGATGGCGACGCCCGCCGCGCCCACGCCCCTGTCCAACAGCATCTGCACGAAGGCGCCGCCGTACGAGTGGCCCATGAGGATGGGCGGGGTGGGCAGCGCGCGGATGATGCGCTCGTAGTGGTCGACAATCTGCTTCACGCGCAGATTCTCCAGCGGCGTCGGGTCCTTCTGGAGCGCCTCCACGCCGACCTCCAGGCCGGGCCACGACGGGGCGATGACGCGGTAGCCGGCCTTCGTGAAGCGGTCAATCCAGCCCTGCCAGCTACGGGGCGTCATCCACATGCCGTGGACGAGGACGATGGTGTCGGGCTGGGTCTGGGTCTTCTGGACGGTGGCGCTCATGGCGTACTCCCTCTTGGGTTCACCGCGTCTGCCGCGGTGTGCGTTGCTGACAAGAGGAACAGTAGAGACCTGGGCGTCCGCGAAAAATGGGGCACCGGGCAGAGGACTGTTTCCACGCGGGAAACAATCCAGGGCGCCCTACGCGCCATCCCGGCGCAGCACGAAGAAGTACGGCGCCGCCATTCCCCGGGCGTCCATCACCCCCAGCAGCGTGTTCGCATCGACCTGTCGGAACACGTCATTCGTGGGCCAGTCGTCGTAGATCATCGTCGCGCTGACCTTGCCCCGGTACACCGTCAGGCGCAGGCGCGCCTTGAACTTCTCTGTCTCCACCGCCGCCCGGTGCGGACCCACGAGGCCGCGAATCGTCGGCGACGGCCACTTCCTCGGGTCGACCGGGAACACCGACGCGCGGTCCTCCGTGTAGAACAGCAGCGGGTGCACGCTCTCCTCGTCGACGAACCGCTTGCCGTACCAGCCCGTCGCACCGAGCATCCCATCCATCGGGTGCCCCGTATGGAGCTCACTGCCCTTCCAGGTGCCTCGCATGAAGCCGAGTTCCACCGTGGGCAGGCTGTCGAACAACGCGAGCGCCTCTTGCGCGTCCAGCCGCCCCGCCTTCACCGCTTCGTCGAAGGTCATCGCGTGTTTCCTCCGTGCATGCGCAGCACGGGCTTGATGGCCGTGCGCGCTTCCATGTCGTGTACCGCGTCGTTGATGGCCTCGAAGTCGTAGGGGCGGCTCAGCTTCTCCAGCGGGAAACGCCCCTCCGCGTGCAGCGCGACCATCCGGGGGATGAAGGTCTTCGGGTCCGCGTCTCCTTCGATGATGCCCACCAGCCGCTTGCCGTAGAGGAGGCGGGTCATCGACAGCGTCACCTCCGACGCTTCGGGGCTGGGAAGCCCCAGCAGCCCGCACGTACCCAACGGCCGTGTCACGTCGAAGGCCTGGCGCAACACCTGGGGCAGGCCCACGCACTCCAGCGCGAAGTCCACCCCGCCCCGGGTGCGCTTGAGCATCGTCTTCGTCAGCTCGGGCTCCGTCGCCAGGAACGTGTCGGTGGCGCCCAGCTCGCGCGCCAGCTCCAGTCGGCCCGCGTCCAGGTCCACCGCGAGGATGCTCGCCGCGCCGGCGACACGCGCCGCCATGACCGCCGCGAGCCCCACCGCGCCCACGCCGAAGACGGCGAGCGTCTGTCCGGACTGGAGCCGGAACGCCTCCAGCACCGCCCCCGCCCCCGTCTGGAACCCACACCCCAGCGGCGCGAGCAGTTCGAGCGGCGCCGCCCGGTCCACCTTCACCGCGTTGTGCCGGTGTGCCAGCACCTGCGTGGCGAACGACGACTGGTGGAAGAAGCCGGAGCGGATGGGCGCCCCGCGCCACCGCATGGGAAACGAGCCATCCGGCCGCGCGCCGGAGAAGTTCCCCGCGTACCCGCGCTCGCAGTAGGCGGGATGCCCGCGCTCGCACGTGCCACACGCCCGGCAGGAGTAGTAGCTGAGCACCACCGCGTCCCCGGGCTCGAAGTCCGTGACGCCCTCCCCCACCGCCTCCACCACCCCCGCGCCCTCGTGACCGAGCACCGCCGGAAAGGGGAACCTCCCCGCTCCCGCCCGGTAGGTGAGGTCCGTGTGACAGATGCCACTGGCTGTCACTCGAACCCGCAGCTCACCCGCGCCAGGCCTGTCCAGTTCGACCTCGTCGAGAATGAACGGCCCACCCACCGCTTGAACCAGCGCCGCACGCACCGGAAGACCCATGGGGCCGCATTATTGGCACTTTGCCAATGAGGGCGCCACCGACACCCAGCCCAATGGCAGGCGTCCCCCTGAAACACCTACTCCGAGTTCAGTTCTGACTCACTTGCGGTGATTTCTTACAGTCCCCTATAGAACGGACTCACTGGAAAAACAAACCAAGGACGGAACATATCTATGACAAGCACGCCCCAAGGGAAGTGGATGTGGCACGCGAGACAGTGCGCTCGGCTGTCGGTCACAGGACTTCTGGCGTTGGCCGCCAGGGGTGAGGCCTCGCTCCCCGTCTCCCCGGAAGCCGATTCGCCAGGCGAGGTCGCCCCGGCGGCGAACGGCCAGTGCGAGGTCCAGCCGCCCTTCGACCCGAACTTCGAGCCGGAGCTCGAGTGGGCCTGGAGTTCGAGCACCGTCATGCCGACCCACGTCCAGGTGATGATGACGCCCATCGTCGTGGAGGTGAACGGGGACGGTGTCCCGGACGTCGTCTTCAGCTCCTTCGAGGGCAGCAACTACACCACCAATGGCGTGCTGCGAGCGCTGAGCGGCGCGGATGGCAGCGAGCTGTGGACGGTGACGGACCCGGCCCTGCGCGTGCGCGGTGCCGCGAGCGTGGCGGGCGCGGACATCGACGGGGACGGACTGGTGGAGCTGTGTGCCATCCCGGAGAGCGGCGCGGGGTTGCTCTGCTTCGAGAACACGGGTGCCTACAAGTTCCGGACGACGGCTTCCCAGAATAGCTGGGGCGGTCCCTCGTTCGCGGACCTGGACGGCGACGGCACGGTGGAGATCCTCAACGGCCACCACGTCTTCCGCAACACCGGGGCGCTGAGGTGGGCGGGCACGGACACCAACAACGGCCCCCAGGGTCCCATCTCGTTCGCGGCGGACATCGACGGTGACGGACTGCAGGAGGTGGTCAACGGTCGGTCCATCTATCGCCACACCGGCGTCCTCAAGTGCCGGAACACCACCATCGGCAACGGGCTTTCGGGGGTGGGCAACTTCGACGCGGACTCGAACGGGGAAATCGTCGTGGTCAGCGGCGGCAGCGTCCATCTGATGGATGACGACTGCACCCTGCTCTGGAGTCAGACGATTCCCGGGGGCGGCAGCGGTGGCGCGCCCAACATCGCGGACTTCGACGCGGACGGGCTGCCGGAAATCGGCGTGGCGGGCGCCAGCCGCTATGCCGTCTTCGAGTCCGACGGCACCGTCAAGTGGGCCAGCCCCACCCAGGACAACAGCTCGAACGTGACGGGCTCGTCCACCTTCGACTTCGAGGGCGACGGCCGCGCCGAGGTCGTCTACGCCGACGAGGTCCGCCTGCGCATCTACGACGGCGCCACGGGCACGGTGCGCTTCGAGGTCGCGCACGCCTCCGGGACGACATACGAGAACCCCCTCATCGTCGACGTGGACGCGGACGACAACGCGGAAATCGTCGTCGCGTCGAACAACTACGGCTTCCCGGGGCCCGCCGGCATCCGCGTGTTCAGAGACCGCAAGGACGGCTGGGTGAACACGCGTCGCATCTGGAACCAGCACGCGTACTCGGTCACGAACGTGAACGACAACGGCACCATCCCCGCGCACCCCATCGCCAACTGGCGCACGCCGGGGCTCAACACGTTCCGCGCCAACAGCCAGGGCACGGGCACCACCAGCCCCTACGCCGCGGCCGACGTGACGGTGACGGAAATCACCTCGTCGTGTGACACGACCAACGGGGCGCTGACCCTGCATGCCCGCGTCACCAACCAGGGTGACGCTGCGACCTCCGCGGGCCTGCGCGTGGCCTTCTACCAGGGTGACCCCACCTCCGGCGGCACGCTGCTGGGCGTGGGCATCCTTCCCACCGTGCTCTCCGCTGGTAACAGCGCGATGGTGAGCGCGACGCTCGCCTCGGCCCCTGGAGGAAACACGGTGGTCTTCGCCCGGGCGGACGATGACGGCACCGGCACGGGCCGTGAGACGGAGTGCATCGAGACCAACAACGCGGGCAGCGCGCCCGTCAACCTCACCTGCATCGCCATCATTCCGCCCGTGGCCATCTGCCGCCACGTATCCGTCAACGCGAGCGCCACCACCTGCTCCGCACCGGCGAATGTGGACAACGGAAGCTATGACCCGAACCAGCACCCCGGGCCCTTCTCCGTGTCGCAGTCGCCAGCGGGCCCCTTCGGCCTTGGAACACACTCCGTGACGTTGACGGTCTCCGACGGGCAGGACACCGACACGTGTACGGGCACCGTCACCGTGGTCGACGTCACCCCGCCGGTCATCGCCTGTCCGCCCGAGCGAATCGTCGAGGCCACCGGGCCTGGCGGAGCCTTCGTCACGCCCGGGGCTGCCACCGTTTCCGACGCCTGCGGTGCGCAGGCCAGCGGTCCGGCCGCCGGCACCTATCCGCTTGGAACGACGGCGGTGACGTACACGGCCACCGACGCCGCGGGCAACAGCGCGTCCTGCACCACGGCCATCCACGTGGTCGACTCCGCGGGCACGCCGCCCAGCCTCATCATGTGCGATGTGCCGCGCTACACGTCCGCCGCGCAGGTGAAGGCGTGCGGCTGGGCCACCGCCAGCCCTGGTGGTGCCCCCATCAGCGTGGTGCTGCTCTCCATCGACGGGGGCGCGCCGGTGCGCCTCACGCCTGACGCCGGAGGCGGACACGTCGTCCAGTGGTTGAGCCTGGCGGAAGGACACCACACGCTCACGCTCACGGTCATCGCCACCGATGGACGCATCGCCATCGCGAGCCGGCAGGTGACGGTGGACCGCACCGCGCCCCTGCTTCGCGTCGTCGCGCCGAATCCCGGGGAGGCGCAGCCGCGGACGGTGAACGTCATCACCGAGGTGACGGACCTCACGTCGGTCCAGGTGACGGCCAACTGGGTCAACTCCACCACGGTGGGCGCGGGGACGAACCTCGCGACCATCCCGGTGACGTTCTCCGGCCCCGGCTCGCATCTGGTCCTGATTAGAGCCACCGACGCCGCGGGCAACACGGCGGAGCGGGTCATCCAGGTGCTGGTCGAGTAGTGCTGTCCCGGGCGCTCCGTGGAGAAAGTGGGCCACGGAGCGCCTGAGTCCGCCCCCCCTCGGCACAGGCGGGAGGGGGCGCCCTATCGCTCTCGCGAGGTCCCTAGCGCGGCGCCTGTCCCTCGCGATAGTGCTTGAGGCAGTCCTTATCCTCGAGGCTCGCGCAAATCTGACTGAGCAGGGTCAGCCCTCGTTCCTGGCTCGGATTCGCTCGAAGGGACTCGTCGAGCCAACGAAGCGCCTCCTGACTCCGTCCGGCCCGCGCATGGTAGGCCGCCATGACTCGAAGGAGGCCCGGGTGTCGTTGCTTTCGCAGCTCGGTCTGGAGCTTTTCGAAAGCACGCGCCGGAGCGGACTCGACCTCGTGGTCCAGCCTTTCCACCGTGGCATGGATGGGGTTCACCGCACGGGACCGCGAGAAGCATGACTCCGCGCGCTCCGGCATTTTCAAGTCCAGGAAATAGTGCCCGCAGAGCGCGAGGCTCGCTGCACCCTGCTCTCGCTCGAAGTCCTTCATGAGCTTGATCCACGCCGCCCGGGAACGGGCTTGCTCGAGCGATGACGTCGCCACCGGTCCGAATTGCGGGACCCGCCCCCAGGACTGTATCGCCTCCCCGGGCCGCCCCAGGGACTGAAGGATGAGTCCTTCGAGGAAGTGACCTTGCGGGATCCGCGAGTCGTTGGCGATGCTCGTGCGAACGTGCGCCAGGGCCTGGACATCGTCACCTTGGAGGTAGAGCAGCATGGCGAGGTAATAGGGACCGGCCTTCCTCGACCCCATCGCCACGGACTGCTTGCAAGCCGCGAGCGCATCCTCCTGCTTCCCCAGCATGTGCAGTGCGGCGCAGCGATTCGTCAGCAGCGCGCTCTTGTTCGTGACGTCACCCCGGACGTCCGTAAGCGTCACCGTCGCGAGCGAGGCCGCGTCGAGCGTTTTCAGCGCCCCCTGTGCGTCCCCGAACCCGAGCTGGATGGTCACGAGGCCTACAATCGCGTCGAGGTTGTCCGGGTCGTGCTTCAGTATCGCCTCGTAGACACGAACCCCCGCCGGCCCGTCCATCAAGTGGCCCAGCAGCCACCCGCTCGAAAGATTTGGAGCCATTGGCTCTTCGACAGCCGTACGCAGCTCCTCCAGGGTCTCGATGCCAAACTTGCGCTGGAGTCGAGGAAGCACCATCTCCACGGCGGACGTCGTCAACGGCACGGTCGAAGGCGCCTCCGGCTTCGCCTCCGTGAAGCGGAAGCGAACCTGATGTGGCTTTCCCGGCGGACACTCCAGGTCGTAGATACGGAGGTCCTCTTTGATTAAGCGCCTTCGGCGGAGTGCGTTGATGGGTTGTCCCCGGCACACCACCCCCGTCAGCCAGCTATTCGCAACCCCCATATGCGCAACCTGCAGGGCTGCCTGGGTCGACGTGCCCAGGGACGCGATTTCCGCCTGACGCTCGGATGAAAGCTTGGGAAAGAGGGCGATGAGCCCGAGCGCCGCATCTTCGTTGTCGGTCGGCGACACCACTTTCTTCATCAGTGCGGTCGCGAGTTCATCCGAGGTCTGGGTTGAAGTTGGAGAACCGGTACCACGCTCCGGCGGTGCGGCAGCCACCCCTGCGGCCCCGCCAAGTATGAGCGACGTCAGGAGGGCCCGCAGCGAGCGCGGCAACCAGCGAGAGGAAAGGGAGAAGGGCATGAACTGGCATCCTAGGGCGGCTTCATGCAATCCCTCACTCCTTTCCAAGACCACCCTCACTCAGCGGGCGCGCCGAGCAGCTCCTGGATGCGTGAGGCATTGACGGGGTCCCTGCCCCGCGCGGCCTCGAGCGCCGCGCGGCCCTGCTCCTCGTCTCCGGCCAGGCGCCAGGCACTCCAGGCATTCGCGTAACAGACACGCCGGTTGTAGGCCATGACGTCCCAGGCGGGCGCGCCCTCTTCCTGGAGCAGCGGCTCCGAGGCGCGCAGGAAGTCCCGGGCCGCGCTGGCGTAGTCGCCCGACTCGTATGCGGCGACGGCCTGCTCGTAGACTCGCTCGGAGGCCTCCTGGCGCGCCGCGCGCTCGGAGGCATCCGCATCCGTGCCGGTGGGATAACCCAGGCGCTCTTCCAGCAGGGGCGGCCCCATGTCTTCCTCCTTCGTCCAAGTGGCTCGGTGCCCCTGGCACGCCACGACCGGGCAGAACACGACACCCATCAGGGCCAGCAAGAGCGCGCGACTCACTTCGTGTAGTCGCCGTTCTGGAAGAAGTCGTGGATGGGCAGGTAGTTCGTCTGGAGGAAGGCCGGATTCGTGAGCCACAGCGAGTAGGCCTCCGCGTAGAACTCCTCCGGACTGTGGGGCCAGTTGTCGCGGGCGTACTTCGTGAAGGGAACGATGTTGTGCGCCTTCACCACGTCCACGAAGCGCTGCAGTCTCAACGAGCGCCCTCGGGTATGGGCGAGCTCTCGGGCCGCTTCCCTCCAGGCATCCTGCGAGGTGAGCACCGACGCGTAGGTCACGAGCGCGGGGTTCGCCGCGTTCGCGGTCCGCAGCGCGTCACGTGCGGCGGTCCGCGCGGAGAACGCGGCGAGCAGGGTCTTGTCCAGCGCATCCAGGTCGCTGCTCGCCGGGGCCTGCGCCACGTAGGCATCCAGGGCGGCGACGGTGGCGGTGATGGCGGAGCGGAACGCGGCACTCTCCGTCTGGTCCGCGGGGGCGAAGGCCGCCGCGGCGGTCGTCGCGGTGGTGAGCTCGGCCTGGGCCTGCGTGCGCTGCGTGCTCAACGCGGTCTTGAGCAAGGCGATGGTCGCGGCTGGGACCTGGACGGCATCCAGCGCGGTCTGGCGTGTGCGGACGGTCCGGAGGGCCCGGTCATAGGTCGCCCGCTGCGCAACCACCGTCGGCCGGAGCGACTGCGTCTCCGACTGGCGACCCGCGACCCGTGCACGCTCGTAGCGCTCCACGGTTGGATTCAGCGCCGCGACGGCTTTGTTCTGGTCCACGACGGCCTCCGCGTGCCGCGCATGCAGCGGACGCGCGACCTGGACCTCCACGGCGTGACCGACCTCGTGAAGGATGGTTCCATAGCTGGCGGGCCGGGGGGTCGCGGCCTCTCCCAGGAAGCGGGTGTTCGCGGCGAACGCACCATCCGCCAGCTTGAGCGTGGCCCGGCTCGGTGGTGCCGTGGAGCCCTGCGGCACCGCGCCTCCCCTGGAGAACTCGCCCGCGCGTCCGTTGGGGAGCGCCTGCATGCGCACCAGGTCGACGTCCTTCAAGGCCGCGACATCCGTCGCGGGCAACAGGGCGAGGGCCGCGGCCACATCGCTCAGATGGGCGGCGGTCCAGGTGCTGTCACCATTGACGACCTTGAGGCCAAAGGTCGTGGTGAGGTGCGCATTCACCACGGGGTCGGCGAGCTGTGGGGACGGTGGGACAGCGGCCCTGGAGAGCAGTTCGATCCGGGCATTGCCCGTGGCGTCGATGGCGACGCGCACCAGTCCCCTGGGTGAAGGAGTCGTGCTGCCCGGCGGCGGTGGCCACCCCAGCGGGACGGACTGGGTCAGCACCGTGTCCCAGCGGTCCCTGCGGCTCATCTGCCACAAGAAGTACTGAAGGAAGATGAGCGCATCGACGCTCGTGCCAGCACCCGACACGGTGGCACTGAGGATGTCTCCCTTCTTGATGCGCGCGTCGAGCAGTGCCCGGGTGCTGGCGACGGTGTGCCCCGGAGGAAGCGGACTGGAGGTGTACTCCGTCAAATCAAAGAGGGGCGCGCGAAGCACCACGGCCGGGCTCCGAGGAGCCCCCGCTGCGTGGGCCAGCTCATGCCACAGCAGCTCCCTCCCCGCGGGAGTCTGGGGCGCGTACTGCCCCGCACGGAAGACGACGTCCCTGCCAGAGGTGAACGCGCGCGCGCCCGCGGCCCGTGCGAGGCGGTGCGCTTCCGGGCCGTCGTGCAGCTTCACCGAAGCCAGCGAGCCACCGAAGCGCCGCTCCGCATCAGCCCGCAGGGCCGGAGGCAGCGGCTGTCCCTGATGCCCCCGGAGCGCGCTCTCCAGCCCCGTGGGCGCCCTCGCCTCACAGCCGCTCCCACCGACGGGAGGAAGGAGGCTCAGCTTGCCAAAGTCGTGTCCCAGTCCGGAGGGCGTGCCACTCACCGGCTCCAGCTCCGTGCGTGGCGCGGGTGGCACCACGCTCGCCCAGGAAGTGCCCCCGGACACTTTCGACGAAGAAGCCGTCGAACCCTCCCAGGTCCTCTTTGACTGGCGTGCCATGCCAAAGACTGTGACACCCGGATGGATTCAGGCGCAAATCAATCACCCTGGAGGTCGAGCCGAACGAACTCCAATGTCAGACATGCCACGGCGCGGCTTCAGGGGCGCGACTGCTTCCGCACCTGCTCCCAGGCCTCGATGATGCGGCGCGTTTCTTCCTGGGCCAGGGCCTGAAGCTTCGGCCCCAACTGGGCGACCTTGTCCGGATGGTATTGCGCCACCAGCGCGAGGTACGCCCGCTTCACGTCGGGCAGCGGAGCGCCGGGTGAGACCCCGAGCACTTCCCACGCGGTGGGAGGTGTCTCGGCGGGTGGCTCGGCGGGCTCCTCGGGAGGACCCTCGCGCGCCTCGTCTTGAGGTCGAGGCGCCTCCGCCTCACCCACCGGGTCGAAGCCCTCGGCGCAACCCGCGCACAACAACCGCTCCTGAGCCTCACCACCGTCCTGGGTGACGACGCGGACGTCACAGCAGTCGCCGCACACCACGTGGTGACACCGCTCACAGCGCGCGGCCGACGCGGCCTCCTCCAGCCCGACTCCGCACCTGGGACAGTCGTCGGGGAGCGGGGCCTCTTCTCCGCAGCGCACGCAGAACGCCCAGCCCTGGTCGAGCCGCACCTCACACTCGTCGCACTCCAGGCTCCCCTCATGCTCCCAGTGCTTCTCCTCACCGCACCAGGGACAGAAGGGCATCAGCCACGCCAGCTTGCCCGTGCACTCCGGAGCATCACAGTCGAAGTCGAGCCGATACCCACGGGCAACGGGCCTCGGCGCGTTCTCTTCCTCGAACGACTCGCCACACGCCCAGCAACAGTTGAAGTCCCGGTGGGAGGGCGCGCCACAGGCCTCGCAAGAGGGGTTGCCGTGCTCACTCTTCCAGGAGACCTCGTCGCCACACGTCGGACAGAACGCCATGCATGGCTTCACGTCACCGTGGGTGCAACTTTCCCGTGCGGTTCGTCTCGCGCGCTCACGCTGTCCGCGCGGCGCGGGAAAGGGCGGTGTCTCACCCCGGTCCATCAACACATCCCACAGGCAGGAACGACACACCCGCCCCTTCACCTGCACACCCGCCTGAGCCGAAGTGCCCGCGCGTGCCCGGAAGTCCGTCGCGTCAAGGACTTGCGTGCTGAGACAGGTCTCACACACAGCGTCGCCACATGACTCACAGCGTCCCGCCAGGCGCCGGCTGCCGAAGCCCAGCAACCCGGCCGTCAGCGTCTCCATGCAGCACGGACAGGCTCGCATGCACTTCCTTCACCGGGAGAGGCCCCTACATGGAGCCCGTAAGTGGACGGCCCTCCTGCATGCCCGAGTCCAGAGACGAGGTCCAGAAAGCAACCCCTCACTCCGACATGTCACAAAAGCTTGGATTGTCAGTGACCCATGCGACTGGTGTATGGGGGACGCGTCACACCACACCCCTGAGGAGTCATCCATGCGTCGTCTCGGTTCAGCCTTGCTTTCCGCCAGCCTGCTGGTCGGCTGCGGTCCCACCACGTCCCCCGAGCCTTCTTCCGAACCGTCGTCGACGGAGGCGCCGAAGGACCAGGTCGCCCCCCTCACGACGACGAATGTGGACCTCGCGCCCGAGTGCCAGGGCCTGCTCACCTTCGTGAACACCGCCGCGCCCGCGACGCTGGACGCGTATCTGCCCAGCGACGTCGTCCTCAACCTCGTCAGCCGCCGCTCGACGGCGCCCTTCGTGACGCTGGCAGAGGTCTCCGGCGTCCACCTGGTCGGCCCGGTCCGCCTGACGCAAATCGAAAGCGGCGCGCGCTCGCTGGGCTACATCACCAGCAGCTGCGTGGGCATCCTGGACGAGCTCGCGCTCTCCACCGATGACGCCGCGGCGGTGGTCTCCCTGGTCAACACCGTGAACGCCGGCACGCTGTACGCCATCCTCCCCTACGCGTGGAATGGCGCCACGACCCTGCTCGCCCTGCGCCCGTTCACCTCGGTGCAGGCCATCTCCAACGCGTCCGGCATCGGCGCGGCGAGCCTGCGCACCCTGCGCAACGCCGCCACCCAGGGCTACGACCTGGAGGTCCTCGTCTCCACGGTGAACGCCGTGCCGGAGAGCAACTGGACGGTGAAGATGGACCTCTCGTTCGACATCGAGGACGTGATGGCGGGCGCGCACGGAAATGACCGGCTGGACTACGCCACGTGCTTCGGCATCGACCCCGCCACCTTCCCGAACTCGCGCTTCACCAACCGCCCGAACCTGGCCAACGCCGCCGAGGTCCACAGCTACGTCGCGAGCGCCGCCAGCACCGCCCAGTACCAGGGGCAGATTCCGGCCAGCATCGTCACCAACGGCCTGTCGGACCTCGACTCCCGCATCGCGGGCGGCACCTTCAAGGGCTGCCACCTCGGCTACGACGACGGCCCCTGGGCCGGCATCCAGGTCCACTTCTTCGTCAACGTCGCCACGGGCTTCCGCATCCTGACCGTCCAGCACTGGGTGGAGTGATTCACCCCTGAAGTCCCCCCAGGCCCACCTCACCGGGCCTGGGGTTTCAGTCACGGCTCGATTGCCCACGGCACCGGCGAGGCCTAGTCTCCACGGACTAACCGCCTACCAAGGAAAAGCCGTGCGACCTTTCCCCGGAGCATTCGCCGCGGCAGTCCTCGCCCTCGGCGCGGCGCTGCCCGCGCTGGCCGTCGAGCCGCCCCCTGAGTTCGGTACGGATTGGGATGACCCTCGCACGGCCGTCCCCACGGTGGAGCGGCCGGCGACGGCGTCGTGCACCGTCCGAATCGTCGACGAGAAGTTCGACGACTTCACGCCCTTCACCGGCACCTTCACGCCGCCCGCGGATTGCCCGGGGCCGTGGCACAAGGTGGTGCTGCGCATGGAAGGCAAGGTCCAGGGCGTCCAGTACGACCGCCTGGGCCACCTGGAGGTGGGCGGCGTCACCCTCTTCAAGACATCCACGCCCGAGCCGTCTCGCGAGGGAATCGCGTGGTCGGTGGAGAAGGATGTCACCGCCTACGCGCCGCTGCTGCGCCAGTCCCAGCCCGTGTGGATGCTGATTGGCAACGTGGTCAACGACACGTACACGGGCGTGCTGGACGTGCAGGTGTACCTGACGTTCTACCCGGCGCAGGGACGGCGGTTGCCCCCGGCCAGCACCGCCAGCGACGTGCTTCCGCTCGTCAACCCGCGCCGAGAGGGAAGCGCGCTGGTGGGCGAGGTGACGGTGCCCCAGAACACCGCGCGGCTCATCGCGGAGGTCTACGCGACGGGCTCGGGCGGTGGCTGCGAGGAGTTCTGGTACATCACCGCGCCCACCGTCGTGCCGTACTCGTGCCCCGCCGACGCAGGCCCGTACCGCGAGGTGCAGATTCAAGTGGATGGAAAGGTGGCGGGCATCGCCATGCCCTTCCCGCATGTGTACACGGGCGGCTGGTCCAACCCGTTCCTCTGGTACGTGCTGCCGGCGCCGCGCGCCTTCAACATCCGCCCCATCGCGTATGACCTCACCCCCTTCGTGGGCCTGCTGACGGACGGCCAGCCGCACCAACTCCGGGTGAGCGTGCTGGGGGTCCCCGAGGGACGCCCCGGGTGGGACTTGCCCACCAACGTCCTCGTCTGGCGGGATTCGCACGCCGCGCGCGTCACGGGCGGACTGCTCCAGCACTCGCTGGGGGCGCTGACGAATGACTCGACGTACGCGCTGGTGGACGGCTGGCACCAGGTGGACACGCAAGGCGGCCAGCACCTGCGCGTGTCTGGTTACGTGAAGACCTCGCGCGGCTGGGAGCTGACGACGGTCGAGCAGAAGGTGTCCAACGCGAGCATGCACCGCTGGCTGGGTGACATGGAGAACCCGGACGAGCTCACCGCCACGTGGAATGACACCAACACCGTCACCGTCGTGGGTCGCGACCTCTTTCCGACGGTGAGCCGCTCCGACAAGCGCTTCGTGCTCGACGGGCTCATCAGCGTGACGCCCGAGAACCGGCTCACCACGACCATCACCATGAACGACGCGGAGGACGCGTTCGACCTCCGAGGTCTCCAGACGCTGGCGCACCGCGAGAGCAGTGACGTCTTCACCGGAGAGGCCGCGTACACGCTGGGCGTCCCCCGGGCGCAGCGCAACGCGGTGGGGACCTCCACGCATCGCTACCGGGTGAGCGGCTTCCCCGGCGACTGCTACGACCGGAGCATCTCCAGCCGCAACGGCTTCATCACCGAGGACGTCCAGCGCTGCGATTGAGCCGTCCTCCAGCAGTGTCGCTCGGGACGGGACGCCCCTGGAGCCCGGGGGCGTCTCACCCTGGCTCGTGCGGTGTTTGAATCCGCGTCCGCTGGACCCAGGCGCGGGCCTTCTCGAGTTCGGCGTCGAACCAGCTGTCCGCGTTGGCCGCCATCACCTCTTCATGGGTGAAGCCGATCTCCGCGGTGGCGGGAGGCGGCTGCTGGCGTCCCCACCTCGCGGCGATGGCTCGGGCCCATGGGGACTGGCTCCGTGCGAGCGCGAGCTGGAGGTACTTGGAATCTCCCGCGTCCGACGCGGCTCGCTCCTGGAGGGCCGCGCTCAACTCCCGCTGACTCCACGGTGTGTCCAGGACACAGAGGACGGTGGCGATTCGCATCCGGCAATAGGGCACGGAGGAGCGCAGCGCGCGCCGCACCAGCTCCAGGGCGTTTTCAGGCGCATGCTCCAGGGCCAGGAGCGCGAAGTCTCCGTCGAAGGGATTGCCTCCGTAGCCCTTCACCTTGTCCACCCGAGCGAAGGCGAGCACCGCCGCGAGCACTCTCTCCCGCTCGAACTGACGGCGAAGCAGGTAGCTGGCGGCGGCATGGAGTGAATAGGGGTGATGCTCTTCCGGAGACAAGCGCTGGAGCAGCGCGAACACCGCGGGGCCTCCCGCGACGCCCGGCAGCGTGTCCAACCGCTCAATCGCATCTCCCATGGCCGAGGAGATGGGGCCGGAGAGGACTCGCGCGCAAGCCTGGACGAACGCGTCGGGAGGCAAGAGTTCCTGAAGCGCGGCCAGGGCATCACCCGCCGAGGTGGGGGCGGTCGTCCGCGCCAGGAGCCACTGCTTGCGTGCCTCCCGTGCTTCCCGCGCCCTCGCCGCGAACGTGCTGTCGTCCAGCGCCTCGAAGTCTCCGAGCAGGACGAAGCTCTGCTCGCGTGCCTGCCGCGAGCCGAGGTCCAGGGTTTCGGCTGCCTCGGCCAGGGCCTCCAGCTCCGGCGGGAGCCGGAAGACATGCTCACTGGTCGGGTGCCGCAGGAGCCCCTGGTTCTGGAGCTCCCGGATGGCGCTCACCACCAGGTCTCGGCCCGGAAGCAGGGCCATGAGACGGACCTCGGGAACCCCTGGCGCGGAGAGGGAGTGGAGGCGGGTCGCGAAGAAGTAGGGGTCGATGGTGGTCCCCTCGTCTCCGTGGAAATCGACGTCCAGGATTTCGCCGGCGCTGGAGAGGCAACAGCCGCGTCCATGGAAGTCGTACGTCCAGCCCTCGAGACCCGGGACATCCCCGTCCTCTTCGCCTTCGTCCCACTTCGGGGTGAGTCGCTCGTCGATGATACGGACGAGCCAGCGCTGACGGACGAGCTGGCGCATGAGGCAGACGAGGAGCCACGCGGAGGCTGGGCGAAAGGCAGGCGACTCGTCATCGCTCGCGGGCGCACGGCTCAGCAGGTCGCCAACCGTCTGGATGAGGTCTCTCATGGCATTTGTCGGACGGAGGTCGCCAGTCGCCTGCTCCCCCAGGCGACAGTCGCCTGGAACCGGGGAGGCAGGCCAGCTTTACCCCACCTGGGGCCTCACCGTGTTACGAGCATGCCCATGTCGAAGACCCCGCCAGTTGTTCGCCCCCGTGCCGTCCTCGTGGGCGTCCAGTTTCCCAGCGTGACGGACACGGAGCACGCCGCGGACCTCGCGGAGCTCAAGAGGCTGGTGCACACCCTGGGCTACGACGCCGTGGCGACGGTGTCCCAGCGCCGAGGAGCGCTGGCCACGGGAACGGTGCTCGGCAAGGGAAAGCTCAAGGACCTGGCCGCGCTCACCGGAGGGCCGGGAGTCATCACCTCGGGCGCCCGGGACCGGACCTCCAAGGCCCGAGCGCAGTGGGAGGCCGCCGAGGAGGACTCCGAGGCCGAGGAGACCTCCGAGGAAGGCACCGAGGCGACCGACTCCGAGTCGGAGGACACTGAGACTGAGGGCACCGAGTCGGAGGACTCCGAGACGGACGACTCCGAGGCCGAGGACGTCGACGAGGATGACGACGCCTCCGAGCCCGAGGAAGACGTCAGTGGGCCACGTCCCACGGTGGTGGTCGTCGACCACGAGCTGTCGCCGAGCCAGTTGCGCAATCTGGAGAAGGCCACCGGCGCCCAGGTGATGGACCGCACGGGCGTGATTGTCGACATCTTCCACCGGCACGCGCGCAGCCACGAGGCGCGCATGCAGGTCGAGATTGCCCGGCTCACCTACCTCGCGCCCCGGTTGCGGGAGTCCTCTGGAGGCCGGGAGCGGCAGCAGGGGCGTGGCGCGGGAGACTCCGCCGTGGAGCTCGACCGGCGGAAGATCCGGGACCGCCTCGCGGAGCTGCGCGCGGGGCTCGCCGTCATCCAGAAGGAGCAGGACCATCGCAGGTATGCCCGCAGGGAGCAGCTCCGGGTGGCGCTCGTCGGCTACACCAACGCGGGCAAGTCCTCCCTGATGCGCGCCCTCACCGGGAGCGAGGTCCTGGTCGCCGACCAGCTCTTCGCCACGCTGGACACCACGGTGCGCGCGCTGCATCCAGAGACCCGTCCTCGCGTGCTCGTCTCCGACACGGTGGGCTTCATCCAGAAGCTGCCGCACGACCTCGTGGCGTCCTTCCGCTCCACGCTGGATGAGGCGCTGGAAGCGTCGCTGCTGCTCTAC
Source organism: Myxococcus sp. CA051A (assembly GCF_013336705.1). Lineage (NCBI taxonomy): Bacteria > Pseudomonadati > Myxococcota > Myxococcia > Myxococcales > Myxococcaceae > Myxococcus > Myxococcus sp. CA051A. Next base: position 16,490 of record NZ_JABUMS010000016.1, read on the forward strand.
GTGGTGGATGCGTCGGACCCGACCTGGAAGTTGCAGTTGGAAGTCACCCGGTCCGTGCTGCGAGAGATTGGCGCGCACACCGTGCCGAGCAAGCTCCTGCTGAACAAGACCGACCGGCTGGACCAGGCGGCGCAGGATGCACTGCGCGCGGAGCATCCGGAGGCCGTGCTGCTCTCGGCCCATCGGCCGGACGACGTGGCGAAGCTCCGCCAGGTCATCATCCAGTTCTTCGAGGCGTCGATGGTGGAAGCCCACCTGGTGATTCCATACGCCAGTCAGGGACGCATCGGCGAGGTGTACGAGCACACCACGGTGCTCAACGAGGAGTACGACGAGCACGGCCGGAAGCTCCGCGTGCGCGGCCTCCCCGCGGCGATCGCCAGACTCACGCAAGCATTCCAGGCGTGACGCTGGCGATGACCTGTCGCCGGTGACAGTCAGCGGCGACTGTCACTGGCAACGGTCCCAAGCGCCTGGTGCAGGCCACGCTCGCCCCCAGCTCCTTCGCGGTCGATGAGCACCGCGCACAACCCGCTGAGCAGGCCGGCGTCACGACCCGTCGGATCCCCGGCCTCCCGTCGCTCCGTGAGCACGTCATCGGGGTGGCATCCGACGCCCCACCTGCGTTTTCGCCCCGCGGCGACATTCCCCACGACAACGGGGACTCGCGGCAGGAGGAGGCGCACCCCGGGCATTCTTGAGACATGAATCAGGATTCAACATCATCCCTCCACTTCGACGCGCTCGGCGACTCTCCCCCGGCGCATCACTGGAGCGGTCATGCAAGAGGCGCAGGCCTGGGTCCTTCATCGCGGAGAGAAGCAGCGGGACGGCAAGAGCGTCCCGGGTGAGCTGGTCCAGGAGTCCTTCATCATCCCGGACCTCGGTCCCGAGCACGTGCTCGCCGAGCCCCTCTATGGCTGCTGGGAGGGAAACATGGGGCACGCCCTCCAGCGCGTGCCCGTGGACATCTGTCGGCTGCGTCGGGAAGACAAGGTCGTCATCGGCAACGCGGGCGTCGTGCGCGTCCTCGAGACGGGCAGCGCCGTCACGCGAGTCCGCCCGGGAGACCTCTGCCTCGTGTTCTGCAACGCGGAGCAGGACGAGCACGGCTACCCGGTCAAGGTGCTCGCCTACGACGCCAGCCACACCATGGGCCTGCTGGCCCGGAAGACGCGGCTCCCCGAGCGCGTGCTCGTCCCCATTCCTCGCGACACCCGTCACTCGCTGAAGCAGTGGGCCGCGTTCTCCCTGCGCTACATCACCGCCTGGTCCAACTGGCGACTCGCCTATGGCTGCTGGCGCCTGCAGGTCAGCGAGTCGGACTGCCCCGCGCCCTTCGTCGTCGGCTGGGGCGGCGGCGTCTCCTATGCGCAGCTCCGACTGGCCCGGTACGCCGGGTGCCGGGTGGCCATGGTCGCCTCCCAGGACGAGCGCCTGCGACACCTCGCCTCCGTGGACATCATCCCCATCGACCGGCGCGAGTTCCCCGACCTGATGCTGGACCCGGCCCTCTTCGCTTCGGACTCCGGCTACCGCCAGCGCTACACCCAGTCGGAGAAGCGCTTCCTCGCGAAGGTGAAGGAGGCAGGACGTGGCCAGGATGTCTCCATCTTCCTCGACCACATCGGCGCGCCCCTCTTCCAGGCCACGCTGAAGGCGCTCGGCCGCCAGGGCGTGATTGCCACCGCGGGCTGGAAGCTCGGCGCGGAGCTCATCGACCTCTCGCGCTCCACCGAGTGCACCAAGAGGCACCAGCACATCCACACCCACTACGCGCGCTACTCGGAGGCCGTGGCGGCGGTGGGCTTCGCGGAGGAGATGGGCTGGCTGCCCCCCGTGGACGGCGAGCGCGTCTACACCTGGGAGGAGATTCCCCAGCTCGCGCGTGACGTCGAGGAGGCCCGCGTCGCTTCCTACTTCCCCCTCTTCCAGGTCAACCCCGAAGCGCCGAGCCCCGTCCACCAGGAGGCCGCGTGACCCAGGACGCGACGGACGCGCTCGCCACCGCGAGGCAGCGGTTCAAGCACCAGTCCCGTGCCTTCGGCCTCACGCGAGTGCTCCTCGTGGACCTCGTCACGATGGCGTTCGCCCTGCCGCCGGGCCTCGTGGCGTGGTGGTCATGTCTGCTCTTCCTGCGCTGGCGCTGGGACAGGCCCGGGTTCGCCGCGTGGGCGCTGCTGGCGCCCGGAGTCCTCGCGGGAGTCTTCCTGGCGACGTGCTGGCTCATGCGCCTGTGCATCCCTCGCATGCGGCCGGGCACCTACGCGATGGAGCTGTCCCGGGACTACCTCGCCTGGTACTCGGTCCTTTGTCTGGGTCACGCGGTGCGCATCTGCGGACTCCAGCCGTTCTTCTTCACGTTCTACGTCACCAAGTATCTGTACTGGCGGGCCATGGGGGCCCGCATCGCGTACGGGGTGAACTCGTCCCTCTTCGCCATCCTCGCGGACTACCCGCTGCTCACCATCGGCAAGGGCTGCACGATGGGCGCGAATGTCTTCGTCCTCGGCCACGTGTTCCTCGGCGACAAGGTGCAGTTGGGCGAGGTGAACATCGGCGACAACGTGTTCCTCGGAGCCGGCGCCATGGTGGGGCCCCGGACGACCATCGGCGCGAGGAGCTGGATTGGCATCAACAACAAGCTCTTGAAGGACACGCTGCCGGAGGACTCTCGTCTCGAGAACTTCGAGTGGGAGCACTTCAACCCGGCCCGTGCGCAGGTGACGCCGGCTCCCCAGGCTCCCGTCGAAGCGAGCGCGCCATGAAGGTGCTGGAGCCACGCCTGGGCATCCAGGTACTGGGCCATGGCCGTTCGTGGCCTGGAACGCGGACCGTGTCCAACGCGGAGCTGCTCGCCCGGGACACCGAGCAACACGGCCGCTCCGCCCAGACGCTGGAGGCGCTCGGCCGGAAGCTGCGAGCGCGACTGGGCTTCGGCCAGCGCTACCTCGCGAGACTGCCCGGAGCGCTCCCGGGAGAACCGCCCCTCGCCCCAGGAGACGAGGAGACCAGCGAGTCCCTCGCGCTGACGGCGACCCGGCGCGCACTGGGTGGCCACGGCGGCGCCGACATCGAAGCGCTGATTCATGGCACCACCACGACGAGCCGCTACACGGGCTCGCAGGCCGCGGCCATCCTGGGACGGCTCGACAGTCACGCCGCGGCCTATGAGCTCAAGGCGGGGTGCTCCACGTCCCTGGCCAGCCTGCACCTCGCGATGTCCTTGCTGGGCAGCGGCTACGACAACGTGATGGTGAGCTGCGCGGAGACGCTCTCCAAGGTGATGAACCCGGCCCTCAAGGAGACCTGGTTCATCCTCGCGGATGGGGGCGCGGCCCTGTGGCTTCGCCGTGAGCCGACCTCGCCCGACTTCGAGGTTCGCCAGTGCCTCTACGCCACCGACGGAACGCTGGTGGACCTGTACACGACGCCGGGGAGACTGCCTCCCGACAGGAACGTCCTGGAGCAGGGAGGCTATGCGATGGCGGGAGATGGCACCCGGCTTCGCGAGGAGGCGCTGCGACGCTACCTGGAGATGCTCCGCGCGATGTTCCCTGGCGGCCAGGGCCTGGCGCGAGTCCGCTGGGTGGTGGCCCACCAAATCAACCGCAAGCTCATCGAGCAGGTCTGCGCGGAGGGAGGACTTGAGGCCCGCCTCGTCTGGAGCGCGGACCGCGTCGGCAACATCGGCGGCGCCTCCGTCCTCTTCTCGCTGTCGGAGGCGCTGGAGCAGGGACTGTTCGCGCCGGGGGACTCGGTGCTGCTGATGAGCGTGGGCGGAGGACTGTCCTTCGCCATGCAGCACTGGGTGAAGCAGTGAACCGGGGGAGCCCAGACATGGACCTGCTCGAACGCATCAAGAAGGCCCTGCGCATCGCCGGCATGGAGGAGCTTCCCTCGGACACCTCCGAGCCCCTGGCCGCGTACGGAATGGACAGCTTGCTGATGGTGCTCGGCGTCGCGGCGCTGGAGAAGGAACTGTCGCTGCGCATCTCCGGGCGGGACTTCTCCGAGCAGGCGTTCCACAGCCTCGACTCCCTGACCGCGTGGCTGCGAAAGCTGGGCGCCACATGAGGGTCCTCATCACGGGAGGCGGCTCCGACATCGGACGCTCCATTGCTCGCCGACGGCTCGCCCTGGGTGACGAGGTGTTCGTGACGGCGTCCTCGGAAGCCTCGCTGGAGAAGCTGCGGGCGCGGTATCGAGACGACGGACTGAAGGCCCAGGGGCTGGTGCTGGACCTCGCGGCGCCCGGACGCAGCGACGCGGCCCTGGAGGGACTGCTCGCCCAAGGCCTCCAGGGACTGGTGCTGAATGCCTGGACGCGGCGCCCTCCCCTGCACCGCTTCCATGAACTTCCCCAGGCGGCGCTCGAAGAGGATGTCACCGCGAACCTGATGGGCAACGTCTGGCTGCTGCGCCGCCTGCTGCCGTCCATGGTCGAAGCCCGCTGGGGCCGCATCGTCTTCATCTCCAGCATCTCCACCGTCAGCGGCACGGGGCGCTATGGCGCATACATCCTGTGCAAGTCCGCGCTGGAAGGACTGATGCGCAACCTCGCGGTGGACTACGGCGCGTTCAACGTCCTGAGCAACACCGTGCGGCTGGGGCTCTTCAAGACGACGCGGACGAAGAAGTACTGGTCCAGGCCCCTCTACGTGGAGCGGATGGGCGGCGTCATCCCGCAGGGGGGGCTGGGTGAGCCCGAGCACTTCGGCGAAGCGCTCGACTCCCTGTTGTCCGCGCACCAGTACATCAACGGCGCGGTGTTGGACGTCACCGGGGGCCTCCCCATGTTCCGATTGGAAGGAGTGTTGAAGCCATGAGCTTCTTGAAGCCCACCGCACCGGTGTACCTGCTCGGGCCCCGCTCGTGGCTGCCCGCGAAGGTGATGACCAATCAGGACGTGCTCGACTGGATGGGGACTCGGGCGCGCCCCAGTTGGATTACCCACAGGACCGGCGTCGAGAAGCGGCACTGGGTGGAGCCGGAGCAGGCGTGCAGCGACATCGCGGCGGCGGCGGCCCTGCGGCTGCTGGAGGACTGCGCCATCGACCGCCGGCGAATCTCCCAGCTCTTGCTGGCCACCGTGTCGGGTGACTTCCCCACCCCGCCGACCTCGCCACTGGTCCTCCCCAAGCTGGGACTGGATGGCATTGGCGTGCTGGACCTGGTGGCCGCCTGCGCGGGCTTCACCAGCGCCGTCCATGTGGGAGCAGGACTCGCGCTGGCCACGGGGAGCGACCATCTGGTCATCGCCGCGGATATCCGCTCCAAGTTCCTCAACCGCGAGGACCTGGCGACCACGGCCCTGTTCGGTGACGGGGCCGCCAGTTGTCTGGTAACTCCGCGCCCCGAGCAGGCCGACTATCAGCTCGTGGCGAGCGAGCTGGGTGCGGACGCCTCCATGGCGGACATCATCGCCATCCGTGCCGGAGGCTCCCGCCTGCCCCACCACCTGAACGATGACCCGACCAAGGTCTTCCTGAAGATGGAGCACGGGGCCACGCTGTTCATGAAGGGTGTGGACAACATGTCGGCGGGCGCGGCGTCGCTGCTGCGGCGGCTGGGCATGAGCGTGGCCGACGTGGACTGGTTCGTCCCCCATCAGGCCAACCTGCACCTCATCCGGGCCATCACCGACAAGCTGGGGGCGGACCCCGCGAAGGTGGTGGAGACGGTCCAGTTCACAGGCAACACGTCGGGAGCCAGCGTGGGCATCGCGCTCGCGCACCTCCAGGAGAAGCTCCCACTGCGCGCGGGGCAGAGCGTCCTGCTCATCTCCGCGGGTGCGGGAGGCGCGTCCGCCTGCGCGCTGCTCAAGCGCCTCTAGCCACGGAGCGGACGCCTCATGAGCACCGCACACGCCTTCTTCCGCGCGGATGACACCCCTGCCCTCATCCTCGGAGAGGAGACCTGCTCCTTCGCCGCACTCCGCCGAGAGGTCGAGACCCTCAAGGCGGGCCTCGTCGACAGGCCGCGCGGTCTCGCCATCCTGCGGGCCCATCGGAGCCTCGGGTTCATCACCCGCTTCCTGGCCTTCTACGAGGCGGGTGTTCCGCTGGCCGTGTTCGCGCCGGAGTGGACGGACTCGGAAGTCAAGGCGCGGAGAAGCGGCCTGGGGGACTGCTTCGAGCTGGACGAGTCCCTGTCCGTCTCCTGGCGAAGCGGCCGAAGCGAGCCGCCCCACCACCCGGAGACAGCCGTCGTCCTGTTCACCTCCGGAAGCACGGGGGCGCCTCGGGCGGTGCAGCTCTCCCGGAGGAACATCGAGGCGAACGTGGCCGCGGTCCTCGCGTCCCTCGACTTCGCGTCGGTGTCCCAGCAGACGCTGTTCCTTCCGCTCTCCTACTCCTTCGGACTGCTCGGACAACTGCTCCCCGCGCTGGCGGCGGGTGTCCCCACGTCCCTGCTCGGCAACCTGGTCGAACTCAAGCGGCTGCTCGACGAAGGGCGACTACATGGGATGATCAGCGGAGTCCCCTCCCATCACGAGACCTTGCTGCGACTGCTCGGCGACGCACCCGCGCTCACGAAAGACGTCACCCACGTCGTCTCCGCTGGCGCGGCGCTGAACCTGGAGCTGCGCCAACGCCTGATGCGGGCCTTTCCCTCCAGCCGCGTCTACACCTGCTACGGCCAGACGGAGCTGGCGCCCCGGGTGCTCTGCCTGCGCAGCGACCACCCCGCGTTTCTCTCCACCGCCACCGGCTTCCCGGTCGGCTCGCTCACCGTGAAGCTCACCCCGGAGGGCGAGCTGTGCGTGCGCGGCGAACAGGTGATGTTGGGGTATCTGGGAGCACCCGAGGCCACCCGCGAGAAGGTCCGCGAGGAGGGCTGGCTGCACACCGGCGACGTGGCGGAACGGAGTCCCGAGGGGCTGGTGACGCTCCTGGGGCGCAACGATGACCTGCTCAAGGTCGGCGGGGAACGACTGAGCCCGCTCGAAATCGAGGCGGCCCTGCGTGCCCTGCCAGGAGTGACGGACGCCGCCGTGTCGGGCCGCGACGATGCCTTGTATGGAATGACACTGACGGCCTTCCTGCAATTCGAACCCGGCGCGCCCAACCCTCTCAAGCGCGAGCTGCGGCAGGCCCTGCGTGAGCGCCTGTCCCCGCACAAGGTCCCCACCGAGTTCTACCGGGTGGAAGAGCTCCCCCGGACGTCGAATGGCAAACTGCAACGGGGCCGACTGGCGGCGTGCCTGCACCCCGAACAGCGCCTCGGCTGAGCACCCTTCCTCTCGCCCTCTCACAAACGCGCATCAACAACAAACACATCCAAATCCACCAAATTGACAGGATATCCACGAAAACCTAGACAACTCACCGCCTCCTGGGACTTCACTTTCACCAGACAGGCGCGAAGGAGTTGTCATGAAGAGACATGTGATGTTGCTGGCCGTCCTCGGCATCCTGGGTTTCGGTGGCGCGGGCTGCGGGCCTGGGGAGGAGCAGCAGGAATCCCCCTCGGAGGAGACGACCGAGCAACTGCCTGGGGAGGAGACCTCGTCCGAGGAGAACAACGTCGAGCAGTTCGCGCGCAACTGCAAGACGACCTGCTCGGGCATCACCGCCAGCGGAGGCACCTGTGGTGTCGTTGGCTTTGGCTCCACCACCTTCCTCGGCGGTTGCAAGAAGGCGTGTCGGTTCGCGCGACAGGACGCCGATGCGAAGGCGGCGAGCTATGGCTGTCAGCTCACCCAGTGCAGTGACGCCTGCGGGTAGTTCACCGATGAGCACCTGAGCCGGACCTCGGTCTGGGGACAGCAGGCCCCTGGCTTGCCGTCCCCTGCCCCTCCAGAAGCCAATCACGCACCGCGAGGAAGCGCGCCGAGGGGGCAGCGGCGCCAGGCCGGACAGTGGGCGAGAACCTCGCCGCACCGTACAGTCCGGCGCGTGACGCATTCACCGAACGACCTGGCGGCGCTCGCAGCCGATGCGACGGACACCTTTCGCCTGCGACTCGCCGAGGCGCTACGACACCAGGGCGACCCACGGGGCGAGTTCATCCAGGTGCAGTGCGCGCTCGCCAAGGCCGGGACGAAGGCCGCCGCGCCGACGCTTCGGGAGCGCGAGGCCTCGTTGCTCGCGGCACATGAGGCGACGTGGCTCGCGGAGCTCGGACTCCTGCCGGGGGACGCCGTGTTCGTGCGCGGGTTCGTGGACCGCGTCACCGTGGACGCAAGCCGCGCCCGTGGCGTCTACGCACGGCTCATCCGGATGGAGCCCGTTCGAGCCTTGAGTCTGCGCGTGGACCTTGGAGGCTCTGAAGCAGAACTCTCCCTCGTCCTCGAGGAAATCCGTCGAGCCGGCCTCCCTCCGTCGCTGGAGCAGCTCACCATCGACCGGAAGAACTCCTGGGAGGACATCCATGACGATGCGCTCGAGCGTCGACGCCAGGACACGCGGACGCTCGGGCTCTCGTTGGACCTCCACGACTTCACCCGCCCCGACGCGGGGCTCGCGCTGCTGAGCATCGCCCTCACCTCCCCTGACACAGCGTCGCTCGAGTCACTCGGCATCAAGCTCACGGGCCTCGGGGCGAATCCGCTGGAAGAGCTCCTCGATGCCTTGGAGCGCGCGGGCCCTCGACCGTCGCTGCGTGAGTGGTCCCTGGAGTTCTCCAGTCCCAACGGGAAGGAGCGCATTCGCTGGGTCCAGCTGCACTCGCTCGCGCGCCTGCTGGCCCTGTACCCGAGGCTCCAGACCCTCGTGCTGCCCATGACGGAGCTTCACGCCGAGCACGTCGAGCATCCCGAGCTGCGTGAGCTCTCACTTCACTGGCTGGGGCACACACCCTGTGGCCCCTCGGACCTGTCGCAGTGGAAGCACGCGCCCGTTCCCAAGGGCACCGGGCTCCAGTTCCTGCGGGAGGCACGACTCCCGAAGCTCGAGCGACTGCACATCGATTTCCAGTACGAGTGGTACATCGCGTGGACCCCCGAGGACCTGGCGCCCCTCTTCGAGGCGAAGGGACTTGCCGCCCTCCGTCGGCTCGAGCTGCACAACTGCCACTTCGGCGATGTGTTGTGCCGCGAGCTGGTCCGCATGAAGCACGTCCAGTCGCTCGAGGTGCTCGACCTGACGGGAGCCATCCTGACCGACGGGGGCGCCGAAGCGCTCACGCGCAACCGGGTCCATTTCCCGCACCTGACGCAGCTGATCTGCGGTCCCTGGGGGCTCTCCGAGCCCGCCTGGAAGGACCTGGTGAAGCACTACCCCGTCGTCTCGCCCTGAAGCCCCGCGGGCGCCCAGGACCTCGTGTCGGTCCTGGAGCCCGTGAGGACGGCTGACGAGGGTCAGTCCCCCGTCGCCCGCACCGTGCCACCGCTCGCCCAGTGGTCCACGGCGGCGCGCGCGGCGGTCTTGTCGAGCAGCTCCTCGAGCAGCTTGGGGCGCGCGATTTCGTCCGGCTCGAAGACACCCAGCAGCGCCAGCTCCGGCTTGGCGTCGCCGTAGTGCTCCTCGCCCACGGTGAGGAAGCTCGGGGTGTAGCTCGCGCCAATCAGGCCGCTCACCAGCGGGGCGATCTTCAGCGACGCGCCGTGGGCATGCACCGGCCCGGCGGGAACGCCGTTGCCCTTGACGAGGCCGATGTCGTGCCCCAGGAACCGGACCTCGTACGCCCGCGAGTCATCCCAGTGGGGGACCTGCTCGATGACGAGCGTCAGGGTGCCCTCGGACTTGGGGCCGGCGTCCTGGTTCGCCTTCTGGATCTGCCCCTTCAGGGCCTCGAAGACCTCGGGAGCGAGGGCCGCCCAGCGGTCGCGTCGGGCATAGGCGGCCCGGATGTTCTCGTTGATGGCCTTCAGAGATGCTCCAGCGCTTTTCGACGGCATTGCGGCCCCTCGGGGTTGTTGGGAGGCGGCGATGGTGCCTCCCTGCTGGCGGCCCTGTCCAGAATCTCACGATTCCAGGAGGTCCACGCACCCACATGGAAGCGGGGCCCGCCCCTTCAAGCCCCCTGGAGCCCTCCAGTGAAGGCGGCCGCGAGGAGGTCGCCGGCCTGCCCACCGGGGCGGCAATCTCCCTTTGAAATTCGCGGCGGCTTCTCGTAGTTTCCCCGCGACTTCGAGGAGTGTTGCGAGGCCTCTGGCCCCAGGCTCGAAGCGGAATACCCAACGGCACTCACCTGGACGCGTTGCTTGCGAGGGTGGGTCCGCTTTCAGCGGCTCGGCAGGTCCTCGCCAGCACGATTCGCAACCATCAGCAGGAGCCATTCTCATGACCGCCATTCCCCAGACCCAGAAGCAGGACCACGCCGTCGCCGACCTGTCGCTCGCCGCGTGGGGCCGCAAGGAAATCCGGATCGCCGAGAGCGAGATGCCCGCCCTCATGGCCATCCGCGAGGAGTACGCCAGGCAGCAGCCGCTCAAGGGCGCTCGCGTCACTGGCTCGTTGCACATGACCATCCAGACGGCGGTGCTGGTGGAGACGCTGCAGGCGCTGGGCGCCGAGGTGCGCTGGGCGTCGTGCAACATCTTCTCCACGCAGGACCACGCCGCCGCCGCGCTCGTCGCCGCGGGCACGCCCGTGTTCGCCCACAAGGGCGAGACGCTGAAGGAGTACTGGGACTTCACCCACCGCATCTTCGAGTTCGGCCCCGCGGGCAGCGACCACGAGGGTCCGAACATGATTCTGGACGACGGTGGTGACGCGACGCTGCTGATGCACCTGGGCAAGCGCGCGGAGAAGGACGCGAGCGTCCTCGCCTCGCCCCAGAGCGAGGAGGAGCGCGAGCTGTACGCCTCCATCAAGGCGAAGCTGGCCCAGGACTCGACCTGGTACTCGCGCAAGGCGGCGAAGATCCTCGGCGTGACCGAGGAGACGACGACGGGCGTGCACCGCCTCCAGGAGATGTCCGTGAAGGGCACCCTCCTGTTCCGCGCCATCAACGTCAACGACAGCGTGACGAAGAGCAAGTTCGACAACCTGTACGGCTGCCGCGAGTCGCTGGTGGACGGCATCAAGCGCGCCACGGACGTGATGGTCGCCGGGAAGATCGCCGTCGTCGCCGGCTACGGAGACGTGGGCAAGGGCTCCGCGCAGGCGCTGCGCGCGCTGTCCGCCCAGGTGTGGGTCACCGAAATCGACCCCATCTGCGCGCTCCAGGCCGCCATGGAAGGCTACCGCGTCGTCACCATGGACTACGCCGCGGACAAGGCGGACATCTTCGTCACCGCGACGGGCAACAAGAGCGTCATCACCCACGACCACATGGCCAAGATGAAGGACCAGGCCATCGTCTGCAACATCGGCCACTTCGACAATGAAATCGAGGTCGCCTCCCTGGAGAAGTACCAGTGGGAGGAGATCAAGCCGCAGGTCGACCACGTCATCTTCCCGAACAACAAGCGCATCATCCTGCTCGCCAAGGGCCGGTTGGTGAACCTGGGCTGCGGCACCGGTCACCCCAGCTACGTGATGTCCAGCTCGTTCGCGAACCAGACCATCGCGCAGATCGAGCTGTACTCGCACAGCGACAAGTACCAGGTGGGCAAGGTGTACGTGCTGCCCAAGCACCTGGATGAGAAGGTCGCCCGGCTGCAGCTCCGGAAGCTCAACGCGCAGCTCACCGAGCTGACCCCGGAGCAGGCCTCGTACATCGGCGTGGAGAAGAGCGGTCCGTACAAGCAGGACACCTACCGCTACTAATCCTCCGACCGGAGGACTCCTGCTGGAGCGCGAACCCGTCCGGGTTTGAGCTCCGGCAGGCCGGTGTCCCGTCGAACACGTGAGCGGTCATGAGCCGCCGCTGATGGAACGACCTCCGCTGGCGCAACATCCCTTCGCGCCAGTGGAGTCGACGATGTGGCACCCCGTCAGGAAGCCAGATGCGCCCGGGACAGGGCGGGTCTACGTTGCCGGGCCATGGGTTCCGTCGCAGCCAGCGAGGCACGCGCCGCACCAGCCGTCGCCAGGCCCTCCCCGCCCATCCGCCCTTCCATGCGCTTCCCGCTCTCTTTGTCTCCGCTCGCCCTCGCGTGCGCGCTGTTCCTCGCCACCGCGCCGGCGAAGTCACAGCCGATGGACCCGGAGGCCGCGCCCCCTTCGGCCGTCTCCCTCACCGTGAGCGGAGGCGTGTCCCTGGGTGTGTATGAAGCGGGCTTCCTGTACTACGCGCTCGCCTCGTCCCGGGGCAGTCAGCGCGTGGACCTCCGGCTGCTCACGGGCGCGTCCGCTGGCAGCCTGAACTCGCTGCTGGCGGTGCTGGCCGCCTGTGGCGTCGAGGCGCCCTCCCCCGAGAAGTCGCTGTTCTGGCGCACCTGGATTCCCATCGGGTTCGACCGCCTCTTCCTCCCGTCCTCGACGACGCCGCTCGGGATGTTCTCGCGGGAGTGGCTGGAGCGCGGAGCAGCCGGCATCGAAGTGGCCTGGAACCAGGGAGTGAGTCCCTCGTGCGACGTGGTGCTCGGCGTGTCCACCACGCGCGCGGAGCCTCGGGTCCTCTGGGCCGCGAATGGGCGCCTGTCGCTGCCACGCATCGAGGAAAAGTTCGCCATCCGCATCCAGGGCCGAGGCCCCGGAAAGGCCCCCCGCGCCACCAACTACACGACGCCCGGCAGTCGTCGCCTGGAGCCGCTGCTCGTCACCGATGCCCAGGGCGAAATCCCCTTCGAGCACCTGCGAAACCTCATCCTCGCCTCCATGTCGTTCCCGGTGGCCTTCCCTCCGCACTCACTGCCCACCTGCGAGTCGAGCTCGTCCACCACCACGCCCGCGGTCTGCCCGCTGTCGGAGGCGAAGACCGCCCGGTTCATCGACGGAGGCATCTTCGACAATGCGCCGCTGCGGCTGGCCGTGGGGCTCGCGCGCGACGGGCTGCGGCCTGTCGACGGCAAGCTGAAGTGGCGCGATGTCCCCACGCCGGGGGTGCGCGACACCCCGAAGGGCATCGCCTTCGCGTTCGTCGACCCCGATGCCACCGAGTACCCCGTCCAGCTTCCCGCCGAGTCCCAGGCCGAGGCGGAGTCCCTGCCGGCCGAGGTGGCCGGGCTCGTCGCCGCCCTCGTGGACACGGCGCGCTCGAAAGAACTCTCCATGCTGCTCGAAGAGGAGCCCGAAATCGCCAGGCACCTCGTCGTGCCACGTCGGCACTTCCCCGCCGCGAGCGCGCCCCTCTTCGCCTTCCTCGGCTTCTTCGAGACCGAGTTCCGCACGTTCGACTTCTACCTGGGCATGTACGACGCCCGCAGGATGCTGGAGGACGTGAGCGCCGGCACGGCGCGCTTCGCGGACCCTCTTGGCGAACCGACGGAGGAGCCCGGCGGGTGGGCGCCGTTCACCTGCATGCGCGCCGTCTATGACGGAGCCTCGGACGCCACGCGGGCCTGCCAGGGTGACGCCATGGCGGACTTCCGCGCGCTTTTGCAGGTGTCCCTGGACCAGCTCTACTTCGCGTGTAGCACCGCCCGGAAGCAAGCCGAGGGTACCCCCTGGCGCAACCCGCACTGCGACCGCGCCATGGCGGGACAGCCTCCGCCCCACGTCCCCGGCATCGCGCCGAGCCGCTGGCCGGACTGGAAGAAGGGCGCCACGGAGCCGGAGCTGGACTACTCGATGCGGCTGCTGGGTGCCTATGGGTTCCAGTTTCGCGACCTCGGCGTGGAGCCGGGGCGTGGAGACCTCGCCATCGTGCGCATCCGGGAGTCCATCGGGCGGGCCCTCCACCGGCTCACGTCCGCGCAGCCCGGCGCCGACAAGCAGGTGGTCGGCTTCGCGGGCAAGCTCGCCGCGGACAGCGTGGCCTTCGCTCCGCCGGACACCGTGATGCATTTCACCATGGGCCCCACGCAGAGCGAGGTCGGCCTGAGCCTGGGGGCCTTCGCGTCGAGGCTCCCCACGGGTCTCCGGTTCGCGAGCGCCGTCGGCTTCCGGGGCCTCGAGGACGTCTTCTCGTCGGGAGGAGGCGAGTCCTTCTCGGTGGCCCTCGTGGGAGGACTCGAGTACCGGCCCCGCACGGACCAGTCCTTCCTCGCGCAGAGCCGCTTCGGACTGCGTGGCGGGTGGATGTTCAGCGCCAATGACAACTATGGGACCACCGACTGCGAGGACCGCGGTGCCAGCCGGGTGACGGCCTGCTCGCGCCCCGTCGTCCAGGCCCTGGCGGGTATGGCCTTCCTGGAGCGGTTCCGCGTCCAGCTCGTCGGTGAGTGGTACCCGGGGTCCACCAACCGGAAGACGCTCTGGTCGATAGCCCCTGGCCTCGGTGTGGAAGTCGCGCTCTGATCTCTCCCTCACAGCGCCCAAAGGAAGCCACGCCATGCATTGGAGAGCCCTGCTCTGCCCTGTCGTCCTCGTCCTCGGTGCGTGCTCGGAATCACCCGACCCCACGCCCACCCCGCCTCGTCCGCTGAAGGCTGTCCTCTTCCCCTACATCCCAGACGCCGCTGGAGATGGCTTCGCGAGCCTCAAGCAGCGGCTCGAAGCCGACTTCGAGCGGGCGAACTCGGACATCGACCTGGACATCGTGTTCGACTCACAACTGGACCTCTATGACCTGGATGAAGGCGGCGCGCTGAACCAGCTCCTCGGTCAGGGCACGGGCGCCGCCCAGGTGGTGGAGGTGGACACGTTGATTCTCGGCTCGCTCGCGTCGAAGGGCTGGATTCAGCCAGTCCCCGTGCAGCCGGGCGTCTCACATCCCGCCGCCGAGGAGGCCGTGCGCATCTCCGGTGAGGACTATGGCGTCCCCACCTATCTGTGCACCTACGTCGTCTATTCGCGCAGCCCCCAACTCCAGACGGCCACGGATGGAGCGTCGCTCGTCCAGATTCTGGGCGAGGTGTCCCCCGGCAAGCGCCCGCTCGCCGTGAACTTCGACGGGAGCTGGACGCTGCCCTCCTCGTACCTGGACGCCTGGGCGGACACGCATCCTGGCTCAGCGCTCGCGAGCGCCATCACCCTGCCGCTGGACTCGCCCTCCGTGGCGTCCTTCAAGACAGTCGTCGACAGCTGCGCGCTCGAGCAGGGTGTCAATCCGTGTCTGGATGGCACCTACGACTCGAACACCGTGGCGGAAGAGGCCTTCGCGACGGAGCAGGCCAATGGCTTCATGGGCTACACCGAGCGGCTGTTCTTCATTCGCCAGGCCCGGCCCTCCCAGCCGCTCCCGCAGGTCATCTCCGTGCCGCTCGGCACCGGCTCGGCTCCGGCGGTCTTCGTGGACGCGCTGGTGCTCAACGCGAACTGCACCGGGACTTGCGCACAGGATGCCCACGCCTTCACCGAGTTCATGAGCGACCCCGAGGTTCGCCGGCTGATTGCCTTCAGCGAGGACGCTCCCGCGGGCACCTCGCCGCGCTACCTGCTCCAGGCCAACCGCGCCTTCTACCAGCAGGAGCCCGCGCGCTCCGACCCCATGTATCAGAAGTTCGAGCCGCTCCTCAGCGGGGCCCGGCCCTACCCCAACCAGGGCTTCCCGGAGAACAGGAAGGCGCTTCAGACAGCGTTGCTGGAAGACTTGCAGTAGCACGCGAAACGGGAGGAGAAGGTGCCCGTTTCACCTTCGCCTCTCGTATTCTCGTGGCCCCCTTCTTCTCCGAATCCCCCATGCGACTGACTGTTCTGAGCTTGCTCTGCCTCATGTTCACCCCTGGCTGCGGGTCCGACGTCCCGAAGTCCTCGCTCGCGGCCTGCTCGTTCACCGACAAGTGCACGAGCGCCGAGGAGGTTTGCTACGTCAGCCAGGTCTGTGGCCCGCCCGCCTCGAACGGGGAGTCGCTGCGCCAGCAGGAGACGGGCGACCGCAAGTGTCACCGCCGCTGCCAGGACGATGACGCCTGCGGGTCCGGCGAGTCCTGCGAGACGGTCCGCTGGGTCCAGCGGACGGACATACTGACCGACACCACCCTCTGCATCAAATAGCAGGAGGCGCGACGTCTTGCTTTTGTGAGCAGTTGAGGGGCTGAGGACTCAGGTCCCCAGCCCCTCGACTGCTCACGGCCGCTCAGGGCTGGCCGAGGTTCGTCCAGGTGTTGGTGGCGGGGTTGTACCGCTCGATGGAGTCGTTGAGGTTCGTGGCGAGGAGGTAGCCGCTCCAGCGCCCCACCCCTCAGGGACCGCAGGGAGATTGCATGTCCAATCCCATGTCCAGATAGGCGCGGGCACCGCTGTTCCAGAACTTCTTCATGACGTGCTCCGCGTTGGGCATGGAGTGGCCCACTCCACACACATCCACCTTGATGGCCCCTGAGTTGGAAGTGAAGTCAGCCTGGTCCAGGAAGTCCAGGTTGGGGTCCGTGGAGGACATGTGGCAGGTGCGGCAGTAGGGCTTCACGACGCCCCGATAGAGCCCCAGCCCCTTCTGCTTGCTGTTCTTCCAGTTCGGAGGCACGTAGGTGTCATTGGCCACGGCCGTCACATCCCAGACGGGCTTGGGCGCGTAGGTGCCCTCGATGAACTCGCGGATGCCGTCGGTGGGCCCCGTCAGGGTCACCAGATGGTTGAGGCGCCGCAGGGCATCCGCCTGGGCCGCGTGGGTGAAACCCGCGGCCGTGGAGTAGCGGAAGCTGAAGACATCGAACGGGAGGAACTGCGCCTGTCCCACCACGGAGTTGGTGGCCGCGTTGTAGTTCGCCTTGATGCCATGGCAGGACAAACAGTTGCCGGGCACGAAGGTGTTGAACCCGGTGTTGTCGAGCTGCGCCGCGGGCGTCAGGAAGCCCGCGGCGTCGTAGACCATGAACTTCACGCTGTTGGGGGAGCCAGCCGGAGGCGTGAAGGTCATGGCCACGGTGGCGAACGAGTTCGTCCGGGCCACGGCGTCCTGAAGGGCGGACGCGGAGCTGCCGCCGAAGACCGGCTGGCCATTGAGCACCCCGTAGTTCTTCACATAGCAGGCAAGGCCCACCATGGACGGGGGGCGCGGCCGTGACACTCCAGTGGAAGAGGGGCTCGGGCCGGTTGACGTGGGTGGGCGTGGTGGTGGTGATGGCCGTGGCGAACTGCTGCCAGTGGGACTCCACCGCCGGGTCCAGGTCCGGGGCCCTCAAGACCTGGAGCGAGATGGGCGTGCTCGGCTCGGGGTAGTAGCCCTCGAACAGGAACGTCTCTCCAATCACCGAGTCCCCGGTGGTGGTTCCATTGTGAGGGCCCGTCATACAGCCCGAGGTGGCCAGCAGCGTCAGACAGGACAACACGAGACGCCGGAACGAGAGCGGCGGCATGGTCGGAGCTCCTTCGGGGGAAGGCGCCCGAAATGGGGCACTTCCCCCCGAGGAGAACGGCCGCGCCCCTCCACGTCCTGACTCGCGTACCTCCAGGACGCGTCCGCGTCCAAGTTGAACGCGGCCTGCCGGGACACGGGGGTCTTGCCGACACCCCACGAGCGACACCGCGCGGAGCGTGGCCCTGGCGGACTCCCGGCACGGTGGCTGCAATCGAAGCTTCCGTGACGCACCCACCCGGGCACGGGGCTCCCCCACGCTCGACGATTGTGAGCCCGCATGATCATCAAGTGCAAAAGGTGTCATGAGAACACCTTCGTCTTCGAGTTCGAGAGCAAGAAGATGTGCAGGAGATGCATCCGCCTCGTCGCCCGGGGCCAACCCACGAAGGGCAAGTTCAAATACGGGGACAACAAGCTCGATCACCACAAGCAACGGGTCCAGAAGGTCGACATGCGGGTCAGCGGCATCTCGAAGACCCGGCACACGCTCCGGCGCACCCAGTCCGCCATGACGTTGTCAGAGGTCTCGGGGTCGGGCTCCGGGCAGGGGATGATTGAGGAGCCCACCACCGTCGACGACACGGCGCCGTATATCCCGCCCAGCGTCATGCGACTGCAATGCATGACGCTCTTCATCCCCTTCGACGCGGGGAACAA
This sequence comes from Myxococcus sp. CA051A, assembly GCF_013336705.1. NCBI lineage: Bacteria > Pseudomonadati > Myxococcota > Myxococcia > Myxococcales > Myxococcaceae > Myxococcus > Myxococcus sp. CA051A. The sequence goes on from NZ_JABUMS010000016.1 coordinate 34,322, forward strand.
CTTCTACAAAACCAATGCGAAGAAAGGGACCTTCCAGGCGGACTTCATCCCCCAGCGAGACAACCACTTCGCATCGACGTCGGCTCCGACGACCTCCAGGGCCCTCTCCTCCCTCAACACCAGTGTCTATCCCGGTCAGCAGGTGTTCGAGGCCAGGTCGACTCCCATGACGCCCACGCAGATCGAGGGCAGCTACGACAACATCGTCCTCAAGCACATCATGGCCTGCACGAACTCGTCGGAATGGAAGCGGGTCCATGCCGCCAGTCCCATCGACCTGCATGTCCAGTTGAGCAGGCTCTGTCCCGAGGTCATCTTCCTCTCGGAGGAGCTCAAGGACGCCCCATTCCCCAAGGTCCTTCAGCCCTGCCCGGAGCTCAGGTACCGGAAGATCGGCAGCATCAAGGACATCCTCGGTCCCGACGCCGGCGTCGACGCGAAGAACGAGATTGCCGCCTACGCCCTGGTGGACGAGAAGTTCATGTCACATGTCCTGTACGACGCGAAGGTCCTCTTCCGACAAGGCGTCAAACACAAGGAGAAGTGGCTCTGCGTCCAGAAGATCAGTCCCGAGTTCCAGGTCCATATCGATATCGCGGGCGTCCACCTGGATGCCGGATACACGGGCTTCACGTCCGACACCAAGAAGCAGCAGGCCCTTGCGGCGGTAGGCGAGTTCGCGCGCCAGAACGATATCGACGCGCTGCTGGGTGACCTGAACATGGACTCATTCGAGCTGAACGGAGGGTTCTTCCCGAATCAGTTCAACTTCACGACGCTCGCGGACAACACCGTCAAGCCCACCTACACCCTGTCGCATTCCAATACCAATTCACAGAACAACTACATGGGTGGGTTGATCGCCAACACCGACCAGGTTGAAACCGAAGCCATGAACCTGAGAGGCGAAGACACGGTGTCGCTGTCCCGAACGCTGGATGGGAAGTTCTATTCAGACCACCCGGCCATCATGGCGAACTACTTCAAGTCCTTCCACGGCTGAGGCAGGCCGCGGATTGGCGCATTCGTTCAAGCCCGCTCGCGCTCGCGCTCCTACCCTGGCGATGAAGTTGTCACCAGGAGGACCCGCATGGCAGCGCCCGGCCCAATCCAGACTCCCGCCTTCCGCGTTGGAAGGACCTCGACGTGGTGGCTCGCAATCCTCTCGCTCGCGGTCGTCGGCGGTGCGTGTGGCTGCGCGACGACGCCCACCCGCCACCTCGTCTTTCCCTCCACCCCACTCTCTCAAGCAGAGGTCCGCGCACCTGGGACGGTGCTGATGGTCCTCTCCGCCGCGTCCGAGCAGCAGCTCGCGGACGGCTCCAGGCGTCAGACAGGGGTGTTCTTGAACGAGTTCTACGAACCCTATCGGGCGCTCGTCGACGCGGGCTACACGGTGGTGCTCGCGACGCCGGGGGGACGGACGCCCGCGTTCGACCCGGAGGGACAGAAGCCGTCGTACTGGAAGGAACGACCCGAGGCGCTCGCCGAAGCGCAGGCCCTGGTGGCGAAGCTCCCCGAACTGGTCGCACCGCTCCCGCTGTCCGAGGTCCGCACGCGCGCGGAGGCGTTTCAGGCCATCCTCGTCCCGGGAGGACAGGGCGTCATGGTGGACCTGCTCCACGACACGGACCTGCACGGACTGCTCGTCGACTTCGGGGCCACCGCCCGTCCCGTGGGGCTCGTCTGCCATGCGCCCGCGCTCCTCTCGCGCCTGCCGGCCGGGCAGAGCCCCTTCGCGGGGCGGCGCGTCACCTCCGTGTCCGGCTTCGAAGAGTGGTACATCGAGACCTTCGTCATGGGCGCACGCGCACAGGTCCGAGGCATCGGAGAGCAACTCGACGACGCCGGCTATCACCATGAGACGGCGTTCCCGGGCCGCTCGCGCGCCGTGCGCGATTGCAACCTGGTGACCAGCCAGAACCCCTTCTCCGGCGCGGACTTCAACACGCTCTTCCTCGCCGCGCTCAGTGACTGGCGCAACGCGGGGCGGTGCGAGCTGGCGTCGAGCGCGGCTCCGGACACTTCTCCATGACTTGGGGCGGCTGACGATGGAGGACCAAGGCGTCATGACGAGCCCGGCCCTGAGCGCCGTGCTGAAGGCGGCCGTCGCTCGTGACTACCCGGAGATCGCCACGCAGGGGCGGGACAAGGTCGACATCCTCCAGGCCGTCATGGATGCCCATGGGTGGCGCCCGGTGTTGGAGCTGGGCCGCGAGCTTCGGACGCTCTCATCGCACCCCGTCTTGCGAGCCCTGGGCGCGGGGCAGACGCCCCGACACACCGTGGAACGATGGAGCACGCTCGAGCGCTTCATGCACTCCCGGCACCGTACGCGGCTCGTCGAGCATGACCAGGCCCGTGCGCGAATGACGCTGCGACACGTGGCCATCGACGGCGGGAAGATTCGCGTCGTCAACGACCTGTTCATCTGGGGCGTCCTCGTCGCCATCCTGGAGACCGCGGGCTTCACGGGGCTGACCGTGTCCCTCGAGTCCGTCGTCATCCACGGCGGGGCCTCACGCGCCGGCCCCAGGACGCTGCCGGAGGTGACGGACCTGGCGACCTTCTCGTGGAAGCCCACCCGACAGGCCCCCCCACCCGCCAGCGAGGCGCCGGGGACGGCGGAGCCACAGGAGGTTCGCGGCCGGCTCCAGAAGCTCATGGGCGAAGACCTGCTGCATCCCTGGACACTCGAGGAGAGCGCGCGGCGCCTCACCCTGTCCCGTCGCACGCTTCAACGCGCCTTGCGGCAGGAAGGCACGACGTTCTCGGAGATGCTGCAACGCTCCCGGGTCGACGCCGCGCATGCGCTGCTGGGAGATTCGGGGCTGACGCTCACGGACGTCGCGTTCTGTACGGGCTTCTCCGACCAGGCGCACTTCTCGCGGACGTTTCGCAAGTACAACGACATTCCTCCCTCGGCGCTGCGCGAGCTGGTGCGCTCCACGGGCTCCACGGCACGAGGCAAGGCCCAGGTCCTCGCGCGCCAGCGCTCACCGCGCTGATGTCATGGGTACGTCCAGGGATGCGTCCGGACGGGCGCATTCCCCACCGACACCCAAGGAGCCACGCCATGACCGACCATCTGCGACCTGAACCCGGGTCCTTCTCCCAGATTTCATCATCGTCCTATGAATCGGAGCTCGCGCGCCTCCTGATTCCGAACACCTCCTGGACGCTGCTCCTGGTGAGGATGCCTTCGTTTACTCCCGAGGAGGCGGTCTACATCCACGAGAAGTGGCCCGGTCCTCGCGTCATCGCGACCCGGATGGAGTCGATGCTCTGGCCCATCGTGAGAGACGCTTCGCGAGACACGGGAGGAACGCGGGCCTTGCCTTCGGTCGAGGTGGTCAGCGCTCCCATCGAGCCTCCACTGCTCGAGGCCCTGAAGCGACTCTGGAACGCCGCGCTCCTCAGGACGCGCTTCCCGCCCAAGGCCCATGTCTATCTGGACGGAACCAGCTACCACCTCGGCGCTTTCTGCCGCGGGGTGGGGAGCTTGACCGGACGGACCTGGAGCCCGCCGCCCGCCTCCCGCATGGCGGGACTGGTCGACATCGGAGAGAAGCTGACGCGCTACGCGCGGGGGCCCGAGGAACAGCGCGCGAGCATCGCCGACGCGCTCATTGAAGAGAGCGCCGACCTGCTCCAACGGTTCGAATCCGAGGATGCCTTTGGGGGCCCGGCGCGGGGATAAGGAGGCGGTTGAACGGACAGGCCCCTGGGGCCAGTTGTCAGGGATGGCCCAATGATGATTCGTTGCGGCCCGGGTCGCCCGTGCGCCCCACAGGGGGAGTCCATGATGCGTGGCAGCCAGGTGCGTTGCGTCCTTGAAATGGGCTGTTGTGTCTGGTGTTGCTGATGAGTTGCTCCGGGCCGGTCCCCGAGCCCGGCCCCGTGCTCCCCGCCACGCTCGACGGTCATCAGCGAGACCGCGGCGCCCCACTGCGCCATTTCACGCGTGCGCGTTCGCAAGGACGACCGCTTCCCCACGGAGCGCCAGTCCTCTCCATCGGGAGCGGAGATCTCCTACTCCGTCGCCTCGGACCGCAGGCTGTGCGGTGAAGGGGGCTGCCAATCGAATCCCGCGCCCACCTGGCTGGGCGTGCCATTCGCGGTCGGGCAGAGCGAGGCGGTGGTGGACCTCTCACCCTCCAGAGGAGCTCAGCTCTGCTGGAAGGCGACGGTTCGCAGTCCGAACTTCTCGTGCCAACCGGAGATCTTCAACGTGGACGTGGGCTACGAGGTCAGCCTCGTGCCCTGAGCCACGGCCTCCTCCGCGTGACGCCTCCCCCGTCAGTACTCCGGGCGGGGCGTCAGCCCGAGCTGCTCCCTGAGCTTGTTCTCGGTGGGGTGCGAGGGCCGGATGTCGGGCGTGCTGGCGTCGCCGTCGTGGTCATAGGGCAGCCCCACCGCGGCCAGCTCGCGGTTGTTCACGCCGTCCGTCTCTCCCGGTGCGCGCGTCCCCGTGGCGTAGTTGTAGCCATGCACCAGCTCGTGGAAGAGCGTGGTGACGGGGGGCTTCACCTGCCAGGACTCGTCCCCCTCGTAGTACTCCGTGTCGGTGGGATTGTATTTGATGGTCGCGTCCGAGCCCGGCCCCGGCGTCCCATCGGGCCTCAACCACGAGTCGTCGTCGTTGGTCGGAGAGGCCGAGTCTCCACCCGAGGTCTCCCGGATGGTGGTCGACCTGCCACTGGCATCCAGCCCCGAGAGCAGCTCCCGTCCCACCGGGAGGGATTCCAACGCCTCCAGGTCCGACTGCACACGCGCCTGGAAGTTCGCATCCCCCTTCACCGTCACCGACGTGCCCACGTCCTCGCTCAGGTCCACCGTGGTGACGGTGTCCTGGCGCGAGCGCGCCACGGTGTCGTTCTTCTGCGAATAGACCTCATCGCGCCCGGAGCCGCCGTCAATGGCATCCTTGCCGGCCCCTCCCGCGAGCACATCGCTCCCCGAACCGCCGGCCAGCGTGTCATTGCCCCGCCCGCCAATCACCTGGTCCTTGCCAGAGTCGCCCTTGAGGCTGTCATCGCCACGGCCGCCATCCAGGTAGTCCCGCCCCGCCCCGCCGCTCACGGCATCATTGCCGCCCAGGCCATACACCACGTCCCGGCCATCTCCGCCCCGGATGGAGTCATCACCCGAGCCACCCTGGAGATAGTCATCTCCCTTTCCGCCATGGATGGCCACGCCCGTCGTCACGTTGACGTCCACGGTAATCTTGTCGTTTCCGTCGCCGCCCTTGATGACCACATTCTCGGCCTGCTCCGCCGTGAGCTGGATGGTCGAGCTCCCGCTGGTGATGGTCAGCCCGCCCTTGGGGCCCTGGGAGACGGTCGCCGTGTCGTCCCCCGCGCCAAGGTTCACCACCGTCCGTCCGGACCTGTCCTCGCTGACGGTCGGCGGGGTCGCGCTCGATTTCGCGCGAGGCGCGCCCGTCAGGTCCGGGCCAGGCCTCCGCTGCGCCGCATCAAAGGAGTCTCGCGCGAAGGAACTCGCCGGCTTCGCGGCCTGAGGGAGGACCGGCTTCGGCTTCGCCAACTCGGCCTTCGGCGAGGACAAGAACGGCTTGGCGAGGACCTTCGCGGCGACCTTGGTACCGGACATGGAGGTGCTCCTCAGGGACGGAGAGACCTCTCCTACGGCGCGAGCATGAAAGCGGTTACACCCACGCACTTCAGGGGTGGCGGGTCCAGGGGTAGATGCGATAGCCCTGCCCGCGCGGAAGCTGCTCGATGGTGACGACATGGTCCTCCGTGCCCGTGTGACGCACGCGGTAGATGACCGTCTCGTCGCGTCCCGCGTGGTGCTGGAAGACCCCTTGGAGTTCGTCGCCATGGACGACCCGGTAGCCGGCCCTGGAGCCGTCGATACCGTCGTCGAACTTGTATCCGGAAGACTGTCGTTCGAGGCCCTCAAACACCTCGGTGACCCAGGCGCGAGTCATCCCGCAAGCGTACCCGGCTGGAGAGCACGGGTCATGCGCGGCGAGACGCCGGACGTGCTCGTAGCAGGAGTCTCCCACGAGGGGCGGCGTGACGGGCTCCTGCTCGGCGTGACACGCGAGCAGGAGCAGGCACAGCGGAAGGAGCGCGGCGCGCCGGCTCAAGGAGCGCAGTAGGCGATGCGCTCCTGGGTGTAACGGCCCCGCTGCTCGCCGAACTTGTTGAGGATATCGGGGCAGTCGCAGTACTCGCGGCCGACCTCGATGTTGTTCACGTACCAGTAGCGGTTGAAGGCGCGCGTCCCGTCACACGCCCAGATGAGGGCCTGCTCGGTCGACTCGATGACCTCCGACCCGTCCACGGACAACTCCTCGGGTGCACCACCACAACCACTCAGGACCAGCGCGACGACACAAGCCAACTTCGCGGGCTGCTTGAACATTTTTCGGCTCCCATCCAGTGAAGGTATCGCCGAACGCATCTATCACAGGAGCAACTGGATTTCGAGCCAGTCTTGTTCTCCCCGCGTGAAACATATCCAGGCTCACTCGACGACAAAGCCGCCAGGGCAGGAACCCCTGGGGCTCCGCCGCCACGGGGCTCAGGTGGACGAGGGCGTCAACCTGCGCCATTCCAGGACGACCACGGCCTGGCTGCCCCCAAACGCGAGAGGCTCGGTGCGCAGGAAGAGCCGATGGCCATCCAGGACGGCCTTGCGTCGCTGCACAGTCCCCATCCAGTTCGGAAAGAGGCTGCCCTGGATGTGGTGAGAGACCGTGTCCGTCTCCTCGTCGACCTCGTAGGTCCCGAAGTACACGGCGGCTCCGTCCAGCGCGGCCTTCGCTTCCTTCTCCTGGCTCCCCAGCAGGTCCGCGGACTGGAAGCGGGCGCGGGCGCCCCGCATCAACTGCACCGACATGCTTCCATGTTTGTCATACATCAACATCCCCAAGAGCTGATGCCCGAAAGGATGGGCCCTGCTGCCATCGGGGAGGAGGCTCGCCAGGGATACGAGCTGCCAGGTGCCGACAAGTCCATCCTTGAGCATCGGTTCATCTCCTGCGGGGAAGGTTGAACGGCCATGCGGGCTGATTCAGCGGCGCCTCATCCATGCGAGTCGGGTCGCGCCTCGAGATGAAATGCAGCCAGGTGCTTGCCCTGGCCATTCTCCGCGATGAGTTTGAATTGGCCGGCCGCTTCGGCGATGCAGTTGAACAGCATGGGCTCCCCCGGGAGCGGCACGTCCTTGCAGGTGGCCAGACACTTGCTGATTCGATAGGCATCGAAGCCAGGGAAATGACGCAGCAGTGAGAACGCATTCCCCGCCAGGAGGGACAAGGGACACAGCGCCCGCACATCGAAGTGGCCAACGAAGTCCTCGCGGGGAAACCCCTCCAGTTCGGCCCGCAGCACCTCACCGGGCTTCGTCCATTCCAGCTTCATCGGTCTCACGGGGTCCCTGTAGGGGCTGGGCTGGCCAGGAGCCCGCACGCCCACTGGTGAGGCATCAGCCCCCTTGATGGCCACGAACGCCGCCTCGGGGAGGGCAATGCACTCCCCATCCATGACCGCGTAGCGCTCGCCATCCTCCGTGAAACACGTCGTGGTCGCCTTGAAGTAGGGAAACTGCTTGCGCTGTTCAATCCGCTCCACGCGCCCCACACAGTGAAAGGAGCCCGACGTGGTCGCCTGGATGGGGAGCACCTGGAGGTCCGCCCTGGCGGCGAGATAGTAGTGCCTGCCCTGACTGGGATTCGCCGCGGCACAGGTCAGCACCCCGTGGACCGCCAGAGTGCGAAGCGCCTCCGAACAGCTCATCAACGTCGTTTCGCCGTATCGCTGCTGCTCCGGCTTGAAGCGACTGTGCAGCACGCCATTGTCCACGACCAGGTCGTAGACATGGACATACGGCGCGGATTCCCCAATGAGGTCGAGTAGATTCGCCATCGAGTCCAGCCTTTCGTGTTCACACCCTGTCATTGGCAACATGTCCAGGAGGTGCATCTCAAGCCAATTGGACTCAGGTCGAATGCGACATCATCCCCAGACAAGCCCACCACCCGCACTCTGCGGGCAAGCGAATGCCATGCATTGGCCCGCATCGACAAACACGCCTACGGGACAACGCGTATGCTGTCCGCTACTTGAGGGGGAGTTGGGCCTCGACGGGGGACGTCACGGGCGCGGCCTCTCGTTTGAAGGAGGCCCACGACAAGGAGACCGCCCTGCCACCTTCGTCGCGTCCGTGAAGGACATCGACGACCCGTTTCACGGTCACCGCCAGCTCGGATGGGCGCACCATGACGAAGCCCCGGAGGCCGCCACGGCCCGTCTCCGCCTCCACCGTGATGACCTCTCGCCACGGGAGCGTGTAGGCATCCACCTGGTCGTTCCAGTGAATCATCGAGCGCTCCACACGCTCCCAGGTGACGACGCCTGGCTCCGGGACTTCGACGGACACCTCGCTCCGCCACTCCTCCGCGTCCGCACGAGCGCGTGACAACGCGAGCGTCGCCGGCAGCGGCTCATCGGAAGGCGGCTGCCCGCGCACACTCACGAAGGCGGTGGCGCTCAGCGCGGCCCCTTCGCCCCGCCCGGCCAGGAGCCTCACCGTGAAGGTCCGGACGTCCTGCGCACGGGTGTCATAGGCATGCGTGACTTCGGGCCCCGACGTGAACGCGGTGCTGCCGTCACCGAAGTCCCAGGCATGACCTGACAGCGACTCGGACTCCGCCGAGACGGCACGAAAGAGGAAGGCCCCATTGGCGCGCTGGATGACGTCGACCCGCAGCTGGCCCTCCTCTCGCGCGGCGCCGTCGTCGTCACAGTCACGGACCTCGATTCGGAGCAGCTCCTCGGCCAGGACGCCCACACGCCGTCCGCCCAGGTCCTTGCACACCTGGAAGCGTACGAAATAGGTGCCCGGCTCGGCGGGCGCGCGCCACTGGAGTCGAGCCCCTGGATGCAGCTCCGCCGCCGCATCCCTTCCCGGCCACACCCAGCGGTAGAGGGCACCTGACTCCGGCGCTCCCCCCACCCTGCCCGCAAGGGAGACCTGCCCACCCGCACAAGCCCAGGGCCGGTCCATCTCCAGGTGCTCGATGAAGGTGCTGGAGGCGAGCACCACCCGCTCCTCGTTCAGCGCCGCCGACAGGGCCTGTCCGGAGACATTGGCGGGAATGGGCGCCGAAGCCGCACGCGCTTCACGGACCTCGGGAGACCGAGGTGCCACCACCGGCGCGCTCGGAACCTCCGGCACCGCCGTCTCCGGGCGCCGGACTTCCCCCACCCCACCGTCACGCGCGGGGAGCACCACCGCCAGGGCCAGCAGCAGCACGGCGACGCCCGTGACGACGGCCACGCGCGTCCGAGAGCGGACTCGAAGAGGTTCGAGCGACATACGTCGGCTTCCGGGTGGCGCTAGAAACCGAAGTCGTTGAGGTGCCGGAAGTACCCCTTCGAGTTCGGCCGGTACCACTGGTCATCCCAGCCCTTGAAGTCGACGTCGTCGAGCAACCGCTCCGTCTTTCCGTTCAACACCACGGAGTTGATGAGAGGAACCCCTGTCGACCCCACGTTGCGGGACACCAGTGGCGCGGACGCCGTGTCCAGGTACTGGGCCACATGGCGACTGCAGTAATCCTGGGCGAAGCACCCACTGTCACAGGTGGCGAGGTTGTTGTACGTCGCGTGTTTGTCCTCGGCGACGTACAGCACGGGCCAGCCACGGTAGGCATTGCGCGCGTCGCGCGTGTCGTATTCGAGCTGCTCGTACGAATACCAGGCGGACGACTCACACACGCTCTTGCGGTGCGCCGACAGATAGACCCAGTCGAGATACCAGCGGCCCCCGGAGTAATGGACCTCGAAGATCTGGAACTCGGGGTCGCCGTCGTGGCCGGTGGTGACACCCGTGTCCTCGAAGAAGGTGTCCAGATAGAAGATGCGCAGCGTCCGCGTCGCGAAGCCCTCGCTCTTCACCGCGAAGTAGGGATGGCGCTCGTAGCCACTCTCTCCCGTGTCGAACCAGAACAGCGGCATGAACCAGCGCGCGACCTGCTGCTCACAGTCGTCATTCAGGCCATCCCGGTCCGAGTCCGTCCCCGTGCCCCAGCAGTTGTCGCCGTAGGGGATGACGGACAACCCATCCGCGCGCGCCCCCGTGGACGCGAAGGCGAGCAACAGGCCCAACGACACGGCGACGCAGCGTGCTGCACGAGCACCCGGGCGGCCTGCCCCACGTCGTTCTCTCGAAGGACTTCGAAGCATTCTCTGTCCACCTGGAAAGATATGAAAGACTCACTTCATACCCTTCCAGGAGGCGGTGCAACACATGGTTCTCACCCCAGGGATTTCTCGTCGTGTCTTCTCATGGATGAATCGGGTCCTGCTGCTCGGAGGCATCCTCACGGGCTGTGGCGGCCCTCTGGAATCCGATGGCGCATTGGAGGCCCAGGCCCAGGCACTGGCCTATCCCAGCGGCGCCGGCAGGACGGTGGTATCGCGGCGCGTCGTCTACAAGAACGCCTCGGGCGCCTATCAGGCGGCGGCCGGCTTCGAGCACTTCCGAGCGGCGGGCGCCTCCGACAGCACGCTCCACGACATCCGCATCGCGGAGGCGGATGCACCTGGCGTGCGAGAAGCGCTCGTCGTCATGTCGGCGGGCCAGAAGATTTCGAGCAGCGGCCACTCCAGTGGCGTCACGGGGCAGTCGTCGAACTGGGACGCGTCCTGCGACAGCGTCTCCTGCCCCAACGTGAGTCTGGACGGCCGCTCACTGGCGATGAAGCTGGACACCCTGGGATGGTTTCCTCGAGGGAAGACCTGGCTGGCCCTGGTCAATGACAGCAACTTCAACCACCTGGACGACAGCGACACGAAGCAGCGCATCGTCAACGGGTTCGTGGGCTGGCTGCTGGCCCAGGTCCGTCCGGAGACGCGCTCCATCTATCTCGCGGGCAGCTCGCGGGGCGGATGTCTGGTGATGCGCCTGGCCCAGGCGCTTCGAGCGAACACGACGCTCGACGGCATCAACATCTATGTGTCGTCGTTCGACGGAGTGTGTCGCAACAGCCAGGACGAACTGGGGACCTTCGACAGCAAGATCAACAACCCCGTGCGGCCCTGGGGCACCTTCTATGGAGCGTGGGCCACGAACCTGACCGCCCAGTTCCCCCGTCGCGACCGGCTCCACATCTTCCATGTGGTGGGAGGCCAGGAGGTCGCCCCCGCCACGGGCATCCGAGCCTTCTCCGGGTACGCCGGCGCCACGCCGCCGTCAACGGGAACGAACCTCGATTGGGGTTGGTACAAGCAGACCTGGGTGAAGTGGAAGCACAAGGAGATTGGCAACCCATACACCGAGCCTGGTGCATCCGAGCAAGCACAAGTCGTATCGGAGACCATCGACGCGCACCTGACGTGGCTCGACGCACGCATCCCCTGAGTCGCCGCCCCGAGCACCGGGTCCCGGCGACTTGACAGGAGGACCGCTGTTCCCTGCACTGCCCTCATGGCCGCGCCTCGTGAATTCCCATCATCCTGGGCGTCTTCGCCGCGTTGGCGCCGGTGCTGGCACACACCGTCGCGGCACCTGATGCGCGGGTACCCATCGGAGCATAAGTTGCAGGGCCCGGAGTAAGGCCCAGGTATTCACAGGGGCATCGGGCTCGTCGAAGTCGTGAGGGAGGCGTCGTGCGCCGTTCTCCAATCGAGGTGACTTTGCTGGGACTGATGACCTGGAGCCTGCTCTCCATCGGCGTGGGATGCTCCGCCCTCGCGGCCACCGAGGAGGACGGCGCCCTGGACGACTCCAGCGCCGCCATCGCGGGCGACACCATCCTCTTCGTGGGCAACAGCTTCACCCACGGGCACGAGGAGCCGGCCTATTCGTACAACAAGGCCGCGGTCACCGACACGAACGGCTCCGGCGTGGGAGGAATCCCTGGCATCTTCAAGAAGCTGACCGTGCAGGCGGGCCTCTCGTTCAATGTCAGCCTTGAAACGGCCAGTGGCCAGACGCTCGGCTGGCATGCCTCCAACAGGGCCGCCATCATCGGCCAGCCGATCTGGACCGCCGTCGTTTTGCAGGAGCAGAGCACGACGCCGCTGCCCACGGCGCGAGGCGGCGCCCCCACGGCCTTCACGGACGCCGCGCGCACCCTGCTCTCACTGGTGCTCTCCAAGAACCCGGCCGCGAACCTGTTCCTGTATGAGACCTGGGCCTCGCCCACGGGCGTGGGCACGCAGGGCTACCCGAGCGGCACCTCGGGGCTGCAGGCGATGCAGACGGACCTGCGTGATTCCTACTTCAAGGCCTCCCGGGACCTGGGCTTCACGGGGGTCGCCCGCGTGGGGGAAGGCTTCCTGCGCGCGGTGGACCAGGGGCTGGCCGACCCGAACCCCGCGGATGGCATCTCCCCGGGCATGTTCAATCTGTGGAGCGCGCAGGACAGCCGTCACTCGAGCAAGTACGGCAGCTACCTGTCCGCGGCGGTGCTGTTCGCCAGGGTGACGCAGGACGACCCCCGAAGTCTCGCCACGGGCGCGGGCAGCGCGGCGGCCGAGCTGGGCATCAGCGCCACCGACGCGGGCAACCTCCACCGCATCGCCCATGAAATCACGACCCAGGCCGAGCCTCCCGTCGGAGGAGGCCCCACGCGCCTTCCCGCTACCCGCGCCACCTTCACGGGCGCGGTGACGGCGGGCACTCCGGCCGTCCTCACCGGCGTGGCCCAGTTGGCGTCGCTCACCACGGCGGAGGGAACCTTCACCCAGCTCGTGGGTGCGACGGCCCAGGGAATCACCGGCGGCAACACGCCGAGCGCCGTGGGCACCGCGCCCGCCAACGCCAACGTGGCCGCCTCCGGCCTGGGCATCCACGACGGCGCGAACAACGTCGGCACGGGCCACTTCCAGTTCGGCACCGCGTTCACCGCGAAGACGCGCTTCTTCATCGTCGACAGCACGACGACTTCCACCACCCTGGGCGACAGCGTCACCGTCACGCTGGTCAACGCATCCAATCAACCCGTGGGCAGCTACTCACTGGCGCTGCTCGCGAGCGACTTCACGCCCTCCGCCGCGGGCACCACGTCCACCGCCCTGGCGACTGTCTCGTACACGAGCGGCGTGGGCAGCATCACCGGCACCCCGCCCGGCACGGTGCAGTCCAAGCTGGGAGCGGTGTCATTCTCCCTGGCGGACCTGGGCGTGAGTGACGTCACGAGCGTCAGCGCCGCCACGGGCCTGCGGCTCTCCAGCGCCACGCTGGACCCGAACATCGTCGGGCTCTACTCCGTGCCTTGAGCAATGAAAGCGCCAGGCGCTCCTCCAACCCGCCGTCACGTCCGCCTCAAGAGCCCCACACGAGGTGGAAGAGAGCCTGGCGAGGAGCCCGCGTGGAGTCGAGCGCGGCTTCCAGTGGAAGGAGCGCCTCCTCGGCGAAGGGGTCCTCCTGGTGGATGAACCCCAGGTCCAGGTCCTCCAGCTCCAACAGCGTCTCCACGGCCTCGGCGAGAGCATCAGGTGAGTCGAACGCGCGGACCTCGTGCTCATCGGCTGGAACCAGCGTGTCGCTGAGGAAGCGGCGATAGCTCACCAGCGTGTCCTGGACGCGCTTGTCGAGAGGGACGCGCGAGAGACACTGTTCGAGCCAGGGGATATGGCTGCGCAGGCTGCCGATAAGCACCTGGTCATGTTCCCCTGTCCGCCGACGCGCCTCGGCCCAGAGAAACCAACGGCCGAAGTCGAGCTGCGCGGCGGGGAGCCGAGGAGAACGGAGGGGCTCCAGGTTGCGCTGGACACGCCCCGCCGTCGTCAGCCGGACAAGAGGGCCGTCCATCGTGACGAGTCCAGCGGAGCGCAGGCGCGCAAGCAGCGCGGACACAGACTCGACCTCGGTGAAGAGCCCGTCATAGGACTCCTGGAGCCGGCCGCAGTCAGGTTGCTCGTGGACCGCGTCGAGTGCGAGCTCCACCTCCGCGTCCTCCACCCAGGGGCCGCGACGACCTTCCGCGTGAGGACAGCCACGCACTTCGACCCCTTCCGGAACGGCGAGGGTGTTTCGTCGGGCGGGGAGGTTCTCCTGTCCCACGGACACGCGGCGCACGGAGGGATGGGGAAAGGCGTCGAACACAGGACGTGCCCCCAGCAGGTGAAGCTCCTGGAGATGGGGCGTCGCGGCGATGAGTGCGTCCCGCACCGTGTCGCTGACCTGCACACCGGGGCCGCTGGGGATGAAGGTGAGCTGAACCAGCCAGGGCCGTGGACGGCTCGCCAGTCGCGCCAGCGCCTGTTCATCACCGCGCACCGTGTAGCGCCGCACGAACGCCCCCAGCGGACTGTCGAGCAGGCCCGGAGGATGGAAGCGGTCATCGCGAAGCGCGTGGATGAAGCCATGCTGGACGAGGTGTCCCGCGCGGGCCGCGAGCGGCTCGCCCAGCCATTCCGCGAGCAGCGCCTGTCGTCGGTGCCGCCAGCCCCGGTCCTCGGGCGTGGGGTTCAGGTCCAGGGCCATCAGCTCGCCACGGGGGTCTCCCCGTTGCTGGAGGAGGTCGGCATGGACGGCCAGGGTCTCCAGGCGCCAGGACGTCACGAGTGACTGCTCGAGCTCGCTCCATTCACTGTCGGATGGCGGTGCCGGAGAGGTGCCATGACGAGTCATGCCTTCAGTCTCGCATGGGGGCGCCGATTACGGCTGGGCGGGCACCACCTGTGCGTCGCGGACCTCCGTGGGCGGGTGGGCGTTGAGCGCCATGTAGATTTCGAACCACGCCAGATACGCGCGCCAGGACGGGTCGCGCTGGTCGATGAGGGAGCGCCGCGCCTTGCCCAGGCGCTCGGGCACATCGAAGGGCATCCGTGTGCTCCCATTCGCCTGCAACTGCGCCGCGAACCAGAGCACGTCCAGTTGACCCGCATCGACGGGTGCATGGGTGCGCGCCACCAGCGCATCCGCGTGCTCCAGCGCCTTGCCCAGCCACCGGGCCGCCAGCGCCGGGTCCTGTCGGTCCACGGCATTCTCGGCCAGCCGCATCTCCGCCAGCGTCACCGCGCGGACGTCCTCATCCCGATCCAACTGGTCGAACTGCTCCAGGAACAGCTCTCGCCGCTGTTCGAGCGAACGGGCGGCGGCATCCAGTCGCCCGAGCCGCGTCTCCGCGTTCGCACGCAGGCCCGCGACGATGATGCGATAGGTGCGCAGCACGTGCTCCGGCGTGGAGCGTGCCCACTTCAGCGAGGCCCTCACCTCCGGAGCTGACAGGTCGCGCTCCACCTGGTCCAGGTCCGCCAACGTCCGCTCGGGCTGGCCCATCCCCAGCGACGAGGCGCAGCGGGCCAGCCTCACCACCAGCCGGTTGCGCAGCCCTTCCTCGTCACGAGCGCTCGCTTCAACGATGGGCAGCTCTCGGTCATAGAGCGCCAACGCACGCTCGAACTTGCCAGCAGCGAGGTTGTAGAGCGCCGCGCGGTCCACCGCGAGCGGGGTGAACCGGGCAAGCCTCGGGGTGGCATCCACCATGGCCAGGGCCTGGTCCGCCGCCTTCGCGGCCTCCTCGTCACGCCCGACATGCAGGAGCACTCGCGCCCGCGCCAGGGAGACGGCCAGCCCCGCCCAGTTGTCCACGTAGGGCAGCTTGTCCCGCTGGTCGAGGTAGCCCAGGGCGATGTGGTAGTTGCCCACCTGGGTGTGCAGCATCCCCAACGCCCCGAGAATCATCGCCTTGTAGCGGACGTTGTTGCGCATCAGGTCCAGGGCGACCATGTAGTGCCGGTTGGCTCGCTCGGCGGCGGCGGGGGCGCGGCTGCGCAGGAAGTCCTCGTGGTGAATGGCGCCCAGGAGGGCCTGCACCGCGCGCTGGTTCTTGAGCTCCGGCCACGCCAGGCGCAGCTCCTGCACGGCCGCCTTCACCGCCAGGGAATGGGCCTTGTCATCCAGCTTGGGGAGCTGGCGCGCCATGACGTAGGCCTTCACGAAGTGCGTGAGCGGCCTGGCCATGCTTGGGGACGTGGTGGTGACCTCCTTCTCCACGACCTCGGGGCTGACGTCGGCGCGCAGGCGCAAGCTCACCGATTCGACTGCGCTCTCCAGAAAGCCCGTCCGCTTCGTCACGAGGTCGAAGTCGGCGCGGGCCTCGTCCTTTCGCTGCCTCGCCAACCGGCGATAGGCGCGGCCCATCAGCGCGCGGCGGAACAACCGCTCGGCCCGGCGACGCTCCTCGGTGCCGGGCGGGGCGTCGTCGACGTACACCGTCGCGAGGGCCTCCAGCACGCCGTCCGCGCCGAGCCCCGACGCACGCTCGACCGCGTCCTGCACCACCGCGCGTCGGCGCAAGGGGTCCTGCTGCTGACGGTAGAACGCCATCAACGCATCCCTCACGGGGCGAGGAGGCCGCTCGTCGTGCACCGCGTTGACGTGTCGCCCCAGCTCCAGGGCGAACGCGTAGGCGGAGCCAGCCGGGGCGGAGGCCAGGGCCTGGGCCATGGCGGCATCCGCCTCCGCATAGGGGCGCCCCCGGTACAGGGCGCTGACGGCGGCGCGCGCGAAGTCCAGCTGGTCATCCGCCGGGAAGACCTTGTGCATGGAGAGCCGGCGTCCCGCTTCGACCAGGGCCTCCCGGTCATCGAGCTTGCGGTACAGCGCGTCCGCCTGGGCGTACCAGGCCTCCAGCACCCCGCGGGGCGTGGTGTCGACAATCCGCGCCTGGGCCGACTCCAGCTCCTGACGGGCCAGCGAGAAGTCCCCCGCGGACTCCGCCAGCTCACTGCGCACGACGTGCTGGAGGACCTCGGTGGGCGGACTGGGCGCGACGGCGGGCGCCAGCGCGGCCATGCGTTTGCGTTCCGCGTCGCTCAGCTCCTCCACCATGCGACCGCGCTCGCGCTCCTTCAGCGCGCGCCGGTGGTCGATGAGGATTCGCAGCGGCTCCTCCAGGCCCGTGGTAGCGGGGTCACTCACCCGCCGCATCTGGTCGGCGTAGAACTCCGCCGCGCCAAAGTCCTCGGAGTCCAGATGGAGCCGGCTCAAGCGCATCATCAACAAACGGCGCACCTTGGGCCGGGCCTCGAGCAACAGGCGGTGGCGGTAGAGCAGGAGCTGGTCGGCGCGCCTGCCAACCATCTTCAGCTCCTCGTTGAGCTGCGGCACCTCCCACGTGCTGGGGACCTGCCCATCCAGTGGCAGTTGATACACATCCAGCGACTGCGCGCGTGAACAGGTCGCGATAAGGGACGCGGACGCGGGCGCGGGGTACTGGCAGTTCCAGGACGCGCTGGTGAGCTGGGTCGGACTGGCGGCGGCGGCCAGCGCGGGCGCGTCGTCGCGCTCCACCTCGAACGGCACCCGGAACAGCACCCCGGTGTCGCTGGCATCAATCATCCCGTCCCCGGTGGAGTCGGTGAAGAACTGCACCACGTACAGGAAGCGCCCATCGCGCGAGAACACCGGCTGCCCGGTCTGTCCCGGCAGGTCCAGGTCCATCGCGATGGGAGTCGCGCCTGGGACGTCCAACCGCAGCGCCTCCAGGTGGGTGGCGGCGCGCGCGGCGAAGCCAGGGCCCACCTGCGTCACGGAGCGCTCGACGGGGACGTACACCAACCAGCGCCCATCGGGCGTGAGCGTGGGGCTGGTCAGGTTGCGCTCGAGCAGCGTCTTCACGCTCCACTCGCGCCCCAGCTCCACCCGCGACAACCGCAGGTCTCCCTGGATGGTGGCGCGGCTCACCAGCGCGATGTGTGACGAATCAATCCACTCCGCCTGCAGCGCGTTGGCCTCCTCGTCGAGACAGCGGCGCTCCTCCGTGCCGGGCAAATCCCTCACACACAACTGGCCTCCGGCCTGATTCCGGAACGAGATGTAGAGCAGCTGTTTCCCGTCGGGGCTGACGCGCGGCCACGTCACCTCGGCGCCTTCGTCGAAGAGGCGGCGCTCGCGGCCCTTCTCCAGGTCTTGCGTGTAGAGCTCGGTCGCGATGTTGCGGTTGGACGCGAAGATCAACGTGTTCTCATCGGGCCCCAACTGCCCGAGGAACTGGTCACCCACGCCCACGGTGAGCCGTGTCGGCATGCGCACACCGCCGTCGTTCTCGTCATCCTGCGCGCTCGCGCCGCTCGCGACGAGCAGGGCCAGCACCAGCAAGCACCGCCCCTGGGGCGTCAGCACTTCTTCTCTCCCCAGGTACCGTCAGCGGCCTCCACCCAGCCACCACAGACCACGCCCTCCGCGTGCATCTGATGCCAGCTCTGGCGCAGCGCCTCTTCTGTCACCGCCGGGCGCACGGTCCGCATCCACTTCCAGAGCTGGAGCCGGGACCGGTTCACCCGCTCCATCAGCGCGACGTCGTCGGACGTCAGACGCCCCGCCTGACAGCGACGACGGGTGTCGACGAGGAGCCCGTCCTTCCCCTCGCCCACGCAGTGGCGCCGCAGCAGCTCGTCCACGCGGTCCGCCTGCGTCCTGCCCAGGTTCTCCACCAGGGGCGTGGGCTGGATGCCCAGCTCCTCCAGTTGGTTGGGCGTGAGCGGCACCGGCGTCGGACTCATGCCCGCGCGCGCGAGCCGCTGCTCCACGTCCTTGAACGAGCCCGAGGCCTGCTCCTCGAGCGCCGTCGCGCGGTCCACCATGACGATTTCCGGGGCGCTGATGCACCCGGGAGCGGCCAGCGCGGCCACCAGCAGCAACCCGCGGTGTTTCATGGCGTGGCCTCCAGGGAGGGAACGGATTTGATGAGCTGATCGACGATGGGCCCCATGGGAATGCCCCGGATGTCGTTGATGCTGAGCAGCTTGGCCAGACCGCCCATGGTGATGCTCAGGCTGCCAAAGCCGTGGTTGAAGCTCACGCGCACGTGCTCCGGATAGCCCAGGCTCAAGGCATAGCGGACCCGGTTGGTGGCGGGGTCCACGTGGCGAGGGTCCTCCAGGTCGAGCAGGTCGAGCAGGTGCCGGTTGCCGATGCGCAGGATTTCCGCGCGGCCGTTGATGCTGCGGTCCTTGGCGGAGATGACCATGGCGGCATTTCCGTCGAAGGGCTCGCCGTGCGAGGACTTCACGCCGGTGGCCCGCACGCGCGCCTCCAGCGTCGACTGCTTTCCCTGCCAGTCCAGGAGCCACTGTCCGGTGATGCGCCCGCCGCGCACGCCCATCTCCAATTGGGTCATGGAGACCACGTGCTGGTTGATGGCCAGGTTGCCCGCCAGCGGTGAGATGGAGACCTGCGGCGTGGTGATGCGGGCCACCGACACGAACCCGCTGCGCGACAGCAAGGGGTGCTGGTCGGCGAACCGCAGCATCGGGTACGGGTTCACGTCGATGTCGTCCAGGAGCCGCACCTGGCCCTCGGTGAACTGGAAGTTCTCCGTGAGCGGGACGTTGCCATCGAGCGCCTCGACGGCGATTCCCTGCTCGGGCAATCGGACATTCACGTTCTGGAACAGCAGGCTGGAGAAGGTCCGGAAGGCCACGAGGTCGGGAGACGCCACCCGGAACTCGACCGCGACCTTGCCGCTGCTCTCCAGGCGACCGGGCTGAGCGAGCTTGGACAGGTCCTGCGACAGTTGTCCCCGCAGCGCCAGGCGTCGGCGCTCCTCGCTGAGGTCCAGCCTGCCTCTCACCTTGAGCTCGGTGCTCGTCCCACCATTGGACAGGAACAGGTCGGGGACATGGATGACGCCCGAGGCCTTGCGGCGCGCGGTGAACGACAACGTCAGGTCCTGCACCGGATAGGGCAGCGCCGGCTTCTGCTCGAGCGTGCGCGCCTTCAGGTTCTGCTTCACCTCGATTTCGTCCGCCTCCCACTGGTCGGAGAAGGTGAAGGTGGCGTCGTGGGACAGGTCCGCGAAGGTGAACCGACGGTCCCGCAGGCCGACCGTGAGCTTCTCCGCGGTCAGGTCGCCGTGGACGCTCCGGCGAGGTCCATCGATGCGCGACTCGACGACCCAGCGCGCCGCGGGAAGGTTGATGGAGAGGGCATCCTCTCGCCAGCGGATGCCGAGCGCGTCCACCACGGCCTTCCCCTCGAAGCCCACGCCCCGCAGCGGAGGAGGCATCAGCCGCACCTCTCCCTCGGAGGTGATGTCCTTGAAGACGCCGAACAGGGTGCCGTGCACGTCGAGCTTCAGCGCGAACTTCGAGGCATCCACCGCCGCGGGCACATGGAACCGGGCCAGGAGCTTTGACAGGGGACCCAGGGGCGGAAGGTCCGCCGTCACATCGCCGCGAAGCGCACGGGCCTTCCGGTCGAAGGACAGCGCGACATCCGCCCCGCCCTTGAGCCCTTCCTTGCTGGTGACGACCAACCGGAGCGCCGGCTTCCGGCGGTCCAGGTCCAGGGTCATGAACTGGTGCTGGGTCCCCACCTCGAGCTCACCGGCGCGCAGCCCTTCGACCCGCGCGTCCAGTTCGCCCTTGTGTCGCCACGCATCTCCCCGTGAGTTGAGCACGAGGGCGATGTTGCTGGCCGTCACGTCGTCCCAGACCGGCCGCTGCACGCGCAGCTCCGTCCGGTGGTCCAGGCGAGGCGAGGGAGAAAAGAGCGCCGTCACCGTGCCCTTGGACGTCAGGTCCACGCCCAGGTCCTTCCAGCCCAGACGCGCGGCGATGTCGTTGGGGATGAAGGGCCGCGCGATGACGAGGTCCGGCGTCTTGAGGGCCAGGGTGTACGCCACGTCGTCCGTTCCCTTGGTGGCATCCAGGGACGCATGCACCGCGCCGACATCGAGCGTCACGCGGGCACGGGCCCGGCTGCGCCCCGGCTCGTCGGGCATCGGGAACACCTCCGACGCGTCCAGCTTCAGGTGCACGGGGCCGTTCAGCACCTCGCGGCCATCCGCCATGACGACCTGGAGCGCGCCCACGGGCAGGTCCGCGCTCAACGCGAAGGGCGGCTCTTTGGCCAACGGGGCTCGGAGCTGGAAGCCCATCCGTTCGGCCTTCGCGTGGACACCGGAGGCACGGACGTCCAGCGCATCCACCGTGGCGGACAGCGTCGCGTCCCCCGCGACCATGAGCGGAGACGAGGGCTCCGGCCGCAGTTGGTGTCCCTTCAGCTCGCCGTGGGCCTTCGGGACTCGCAACGTGGTGGGCCCGTCGACCGCCAGCCCCCGCAGCGCGAAGGTGAGTTGAGCGGACAGCCCCTGCTTCGAATCGGGCGTCGCGACCAGGGAGACGCGTCCATCTCCGAGCGCCACGTGAAGCGCGTCCTGGGCCATCCGGAGCGAGGTGACGTCGACATCGAGCCCGAGCTTGCCCTGGGTGCCCAGGGTCGGCATCGCGCCCAGCGTGACGTCCCGCGCATCCAGGTGCGCCTTGCCTCGTTCGAGGGTGGCGGGTCGCCACTCGGCGGGAACCGCCTGCGACAACCGTCCGAGGTCCACATCCGCCAGGGCCCGCGTCACGACCACGGGCACGTCCGCCGCATCCGGCAGCACCGCCAGGACTTCCACCTGCGCGCTGTCGGTCAGTCGGGTGCGCTCCAGCTCGATGATGCTGTGCCGCTTCTCGGCATCGAACCGCGCCGACACCGCGCCATGCAGCAGGGTGCGAACGGTGAACCGTGAATCGAAGGTCTGCCGCGTGACATCCAGGTCCACCTGGGCGCGAGCGGCCTCGGCCCCTGCCTCCACCGACAGGGCCAGCTCCAGCGCGGCCACCCCCGTGGGAGCGGCGGGGCCTTCACGGCTCACCTCCAGGGGCAGCGGAGCACCGGCCTCGCCCAGCTTCGCGAAGACCTTCCATCTGCCGTCCTGCTCCTTCAGGTCGAGCACGGCCGCGAGCCCGCGCAAGGACCAGCGGTCCACGACCTCGCCGCTCCTGACGCGGACATAGGTCACCGACACGCCCGATACCTCGACCTTCCCGACGGGCGGCGCCGAAGCCAGGAAGGAAGCGAGCTGTTGGGAGGTTCCGAGGGGCGCTTCAGCGGGCAGTGGCTCCGGGGTTGCCTCGGGCTGCGTCAGGAGCGTGAGGGACGTGGGTCCCGCGTCGTCAGCCACCAGGACGACGGCCACGTCCCGCAGGGCCACCCGCTCCACCAGGGTCTTCCCACCGAGGAGCGAGCCCGGCGACCACCGCGCCTCCAGCGTGCCGACGCGCAGCAGCTCGGGCGCCAGGCCTTGAAACGGCGCCGGCGTCCGCACCACCAACCCTTCGAGTCGCAGCCCCGACAGGATGGCGACATGGGCCGTCTGGTAGTCCAGTTGCAACCCCGTGGCCGCTTCCACCCTGGGGAGGAGGCGCTGCTTCACCCAGGGGCGGTCGAGGTTGTGCAGCACCACCCACGCCGTGAGCAGCGCGAGCGCGGGGAGCACGATGAGCAGCAGGAGCGCGCCCGCGACGATTCGAGCCCACCGCCGACGAGGCCTTTCAGCTCTGGGGGATTCCATGGTGCTCGATGAGGGCGAGCGGCCATCATCTCGGGGAGCCTGGGCGAAGTCGAGCACCCGTTGCGGGCAGGCGAGCGGGCGCGGGGAGGCAGGGAGGGCCGCTGGCGGCCCCCTCGGACAGAGCGCGGAGAGGGTGCACGGCCGTACGGTCCCGCACCTTCGTGGAAGAGCCCCTGCCGCGAGGGCCTCAGGGCCCCGGAGGGAAGACTTCCTCCAGGACCTCTGGGTCCTTCAGCGCGCCCCGGAAGGACTGCTCCAGCGCATCCGTGAACCACTCCGGCTTCAGGGCGAGCACCAGGTAGCTGAAGCACGCCCGCGCCGGCGTCAGCCCCGTCCCGAGCGGCGTCAGCCACCGCAGGTCGACGGGCATCCCTCGGCGCTGTCGGGTCAGCAGGGCGCGGACGACATCACGGATGAACCGGACGCCCACCACGGTGAGCGGAAACGAGGGCACGTCACACATCCGCCACAGCGCCAGCAGGAAGTCATCGCAGGTGCCCCCGGGAACGGCGAGCACCGCGTCGAGGACCTTGTCGAGCATCCCGCTGGACCAGCGCGGAGTGCCCGTGTCCACGTACATCGCCAGCAACGCCAACCTGCAAGCGCCCTGGCGCTCCGACGCCCCGGGAAGGCCCCGCACCCCACCTTCCTCGGACAGGGGCGGGCTTCCCAGTGCGACCAGAACCGGGCCATAGGCCGCCCTGAGCGCGGGCGGCCAATCAGCGATCCGCGCGCGGAGGTCGTCCAGGTGGCCCGAATCACGGGCCCCCAGCAGCTCGGCCTCCGCGCCGTTCTTCAGTGAGGCGAGGTCAGTCATGAAGCAGGACTTTGACCATGGTTCCAGGGTCCATTTCACCACTCTGCACGCGCCGGATGATTTCCTCCGTCCGGTGGTGGCCACCCGACAGGCTCAATCCCCCCTTCGCCCCGCTGGCGCTGATGGGGTCGTCGAGCCGGAACATGATCAGGTCGTCGTTGCTCATCTTCAGGATGCCCCCGCGCTGGATGTCATTCGTCGGGTGCAGTCGCGTGGCGATGCGCCCCGACAGCTCCCCGGCGGACAGCTCGTAGATTCGGGGATTGAACTCCGCGAGCGTGGGCGGGCGCGGATTCCTGGGACTGCCGAAACCGCCCTTGGAGATGCGGTACAGGACGCTCTCGGGCAGCTCGTTGAGGGCCACCCGGCTGGCGGCAATCGACGAGATGTTGTGGACCCAGGTGGACAGCTCGCCCACGAAGTAGGTGTGCGCGTGCTCGACCTCGAAGTTGTAGACGGTCTCCGGCCCCGGCAGCGACTGGAGCGAGTGGACCCGGATGGGATTGCCCGCCACCGTCTGCAGCGCGTCCCCCGGCGCCAGCATCTGCGCCTGGGTCCAGCCCCGGCCCTGGACCCAGAAGGGGTGCTCGGCGGTGACGCCCAGCGCCTCCAGCGACCCGGCGTCCTCGGAGATGAGCTCCAGCAGCAGCACGGCCCGGTCCGGCTTGACGAAGGTGCGTGACACCTGGTGCCAGCCGGGCTCCTGCGTCTCCTCGTCCCATGCCCAGACCCAGTCTCCCTCTCGGACCTCCTCGATGGGCACCGGCCCCGCGAGCGCGAGCACCGGTGTGCCCGCGACGAAGCAGCCTCCGCCCAACATGATGGCCCGGGCATAGGAGGTCGTGCTGGAGCCAGCCATCCGCAGCGCCATGGCTCCGTCGACGATGGCGGCCCGGAAGGCGAACTTCGCCACCCGACCCACGCCGCGCGTCAGCAGGTCCACGGCCACGAACTCCAGGCCGACCTTCACCACCTCGCCTGTCATGCGCCGGTAGTGCTCGAACCGCGCCATCTGCCATTCGTGCTCGGTGCCGTAGTACGTCCCCAGCGTGGGCTGGGACAGACCGTGCTGGGCCATGTAGCGCGGCAGGTTGCCGGGCTGCTGCCGGACCAGGGCCTTGTGCTGTGCCTCCAGGCTGCTGGTGCCGTTCTGGTCCGCGGAGCGAGACAGCTCCGCCGGAGGCCCCCCCCACTCCGCCGCGCCCGCGCCCGCCTCCAGGTTCGGCGGCTGGTATCGCGGCGCCCGGACAATCGTCTCGCCTCCATCCGGCAGGTCATCCCCCTGCGCCTGGAAGCCCGTCGGGTCCGTCCACCGGAGCGGGTTGTTCAACGTGTAGGCGTAGCGGTTGTAGGACTGACCGTCATGCGGGAACTGGACGAAGGGGTCCGGCGTGAGGAAGCGCGCCGTCTCCGGGTCGTAGATACGCCCGCCCATGTTCACCAGGCCGAACTCGTCATCGGCCTCGTGTCCCGTGAAGCCCTTCTTCACCGAGCTGGTTCCCACCGACGCCGCCACGGGCAGCGCGTGCGGCATCCGTCCGGCGCCAAAGGGCTCGAACTTCATCCGCTCCCCGTCGAGCACGTTGCCCAGGGCATCCACCACGCGCTCGGTGGAGCCCAGGTGGTCGCCCAGCAGGTACAGCGTCTGGTCCGCGCCGCCGTCCGTCCAGACGACCTGCGCGACGGTGCGCGGGCCGCCCGACACATGGAAGACGTGCTGCGTCTGGCCGCCCTGCTGACGCTTCTCGTAGAGGCCCCCCACGTACGTCGTGACACCGCCCAGGCTGCTGCGCTTGAGCACGCGCCCCTGGCCACCGTCGTACTTGAAGCTCACCTCGCGGCCCGTGCCAGTGATGCGCCGGGGCAGGTCGAACGCGGTGTAGGTCACCGCCCGGCTCGGCGCGCTCACCTGGTTGCCGTTCGCGTCGTAGCCGTAGGCTCCCGCCTGCGTCTGCTTCACCGCGTGGGGCCCCGCTCCCGGGCCGGTATACGTGCTGGTGGTCGCCGTCCCGGTGCCTTCCAGCACGCGGCGCTCCAGCAGGTTGCCCAGGTCGTCGTAGTGGTACTCCAGGGCGGACCGGCGGCAGTTCTGGAACACGGTCCACTTCTTGAGCCGGTCCAGGGTGTCGTACTCGAAGTCCTCCGTCGTCCGGGAGAGCACGTCGTTGCGGTTGAGGAGGTTGCCCTCCAGGTCCCACTCGTAGGCCAGGCCCTGGAGCGCGGTGGCGCCACGCTTCGAGTCGATGAAGCGCAGCCGGCCCCTGGGGTCGTGACGGAGGTGCGTCACCACGTCGTTGCCCAACTGCTCCTGCGTGAGCTGCCCCAGGTCGTCGTACCCCTGCGCCGTCCAGTACGCCTTGGGCTCGGTGGGGGAACGGACCTCCTTCAGGAAGCCGTAGTCCGAATAGGAATGGACCACGGAGAGGCGCCGGGCGCCCGCCTGCGGGTACTGCACCGTGGCCAGCCGCCCGTTCGCGTCATAGGTGCGGTTGACGGCGTAGGCGGAGCCCTCGATGTTCCAGGTGCTCTGCTCCAGTTGGCCCTTGATGTTGTAGAGGTGCGCGACGGTGACACCGTCCGGGCTGGTGGAGCTGGTAATCGCCCCCTTGAGCGAGGTGTCCCACTCCAGGGCGTACTGGCCATCCGGCGTCGTCACCCGCTTCTGGCGGCCCAGCGCGTCGTACTCGTCATAGACCGTCTGTCCGCCCTTCCCATCCGTCTCCAGACGAGGGTCGCCGAAGGCGTTGTAGAGGGTGGTGCTCACGCCCGAGTCGGGGTCCGTCACCTGCGTCCTGCGGCCAAGCACGTCGTGCTCGAGCACGACCGAGTTGCCCGCGGAGTCGGTCACCTGGCGAAGCACGCCGAAGGGGCCGAAGGCATACGTCGTCCGCAGCTCCCGTCCGGTGGCCTCATAGGCACTGCTGGCCACGAGCTGACCGATGGCGTTGGACTCCGTGGTCGTCTTGTTGTTTCGCTCGTCCAGGCGCGTCGTCTTGCGGCCGTCGTACGTATAGGTGACGGCGCCCCCTTCCGGCGCGGTGAGGCTCAGCGGACGGTCCATCAGGTCATACGTGGCCACCGAGTAGCGCACCGGGGCCACCCCGGAGTACGGCCTCGACACGTTCACCTTGCGGCCCAGCGCGTCGTAGCTGCTCAGCACGGTGACGATGCGGTTGTCGAAGCCCCGCGTGTCACGGCGAATCTCGCGGCCGAGGTTGTCGGCGGTGACGGCCGTCTGCTGACCGCCCACCACCTGCGTGGTGACCTTCAGCCAGCCCAGGGAGTCCGCGCCGTAGTTGACGAGCTCCGTCTCACCCGACGGCGCGACGGTGCTGCGAAGCCGTCCGAAGCCGTCGTAGCGGTGATGGGTGAGCAACCCGTTGGAGTCCTCGATGACCAGCGGAATCCCAAGCCCGGGGTGATAGGCCATGCGATTGCGGTGCCCCTGGGCGTTGAAGGTGGTGGCCGGAAGCAGGTGCTCCACCGCGTCGTAATGCGTGCGCTCCACACGCGTCGTGCCCGAACCGGTGCGCGACACCTGCTCCACCAGTCCGAAGGCATCCCGTCCGTACAGGGTGGTCAACGTCACGTCCGCGCCGCCCGTCGGTTCCATCACGGTCTGCTGCAGCAGGCCCCGGCTGTCGTACTCGTGTGTCAGCACCCGCGTCTGGGTGCGCAGGTCGGCGGTGGTGCTCGTCACCACCACCCGGCGAGGCAGGCCCATGAGCCAGTTCGCCACGAGGTTGTCGATGATGGGCACCTCCGTCTTGGTGTGCCAGGAGCGCCCGGTGAGCGCCCCCGCCAGCACCTCGTCATCGAACTGGTCGGTCGTGGTGGCGTTGCCGTGCGCGTCCTGCGCTTGCAGCTGCCGGCTGCGTCGCGTCAGGGGCAGCGTCGTCCCCGTGCCTTCCCGATACTCGTCCGTCACCTGGTTCGCGTAGAGGAAGGGCCGGCCTCCCGCGCTGGTCGCCACCGTGTAGAGGTGGCCGCGCTGGTGCTCGTGCCGGACGCCCGTGGCGAGCGTCAGCGCCGTCGCCTCCGTCGCGGGAATGAACGAGCGCAGGTACAGGCCGCTGGTCCGCGACTGGTTGTCATAGGTGGTCACCGTCGTGGCGTTCGTCTGCCGGTTGATGAGCGTGCGCTTGCCGAAGCCCTGCCAGCCATGGCCCTGGACGTCCGTGCGAGCGGCCTCATAGGCGTAGAAGAACTTGTTGAAGTTGCTGGTGCGCGTCCCGTCGTCGACGCCCGATTCGACGACGACCCACATGTTGCGCGGACACTGCTGCGGGTAGACGCAGGTGCCGGGGGTGTGGATGCGCGGCTGTCCCGACGCGGCCGGCTGCTGCAGGAAGTGCTGGTAGCGCGCCGTCACGGCCTTGCCATGCTTGCCCACCCGGACGGCCGTCAGCGCGTCCGGCAGCTCGCCCTGGCGCAGGTACACGCGGAGCACGCCGTAGGCCTTCTGCTGCGCCACGGGGACCGAGAGGTCGTCCTCCACCTGGATGATGTCGGCGAGGCCGTCTCCGTTCGCGTCGAAGACCTGGGAGAAGCGCTGCCCGTAGCCGAAGGGCTTCGCGACGGAGGTGCCTCCCGTCGAGTGGCCCACGGGGATGTCCAGCTCCCGCGGCTCGAAGTGGTCATCCCGGCCCAGCAGCACCCACACCTTCGCGCGGGTCTCCGTTCGGCCGCTGTAGTCCCCCGCGTCCGTCACCAGCAGGTCCTGCCGACCATCGCGGTCGAAGTCCATCACCCGCACGCCGGGGTCCAGGCCGCGAGGATTGGGGCGAATCCACGAGGGGCTCAGCTCGTGCCTCGCGTCCAGGTTCTGCGCCACGGGCGGCATGAAGCCGTTGCCCGTGTTGATGGAGATGAGCAGGTCGCCGTAGAGCGTCCCGTGCGAGTCGGTGTCGCGGTCCCTCCGGCTGCTCACCGCATCCGCGAGACCGTCGCCGTTGATGTCCACGAACCAGGTCCTGTTGTAGTGCCAGCGCCAGTTGAGCGAAGGCGAGGACGCCACCGGCACCGCGGACAGCCCGGCGTCGGCGTACCGGTATGCAGCCGCTGCCCCCACGCCCACCGCGAGGTACTGCGCGGAGAAGTCGTCGTCCGTGCGGGTGTCGGCGGTGCGCACCAGCACCTCGGTGCTGCCATCGCCGTCCACGTCGACGGTGTAGCCCGCGTGGTCCACGCCCGAGCGCAGCGGCACCTGCGTGTACGCCGACAGCACGAACCCGCCCTGGTTCATCCGGTAGCCCCAGTCATAGGGCTGCGGGGACTTGGTGGAGCGGAACAGCTCCGGCAGGCCGTCACCGTTCATGTCCGCGACCTGCATCACCGGGACGCGGACGGGGGTCGTGGACGTCGCGGCCTCCCACCAGAACTGGAACGTCTCCGCCGCCTGGATGTTGGCCGGCTCGAACGCCGAGCCGTTGAAGCGATACAACTGGTAGTAGCCGTTCTGTCCGCTGGCGTCCGCGCGCTGGAGCGCGACGACCTCCGACACGCCGTCGCCGTTCATGTCGACGATGCGCAGGTCGTCGTCGCCATTGCCCGACTTGGACAGGGGGAGCTGGGCGTTGATGGGGGGGCCGAAGACGCCCGCGCTGGCGGCCAGACGGTAGTACCAGACAGAGTCACCCAGGCTGACCGTGTTGCCATAGACGGGGTCCGAGATGATGCGGGCCTGGTCGTTGCGGCGGTAGAGCAGGTCATCCCGTCCGTCGCCGTTGATGTCCAGCGTGTGGAGCGTCCAGAAGTCCTGGACGCCCGGAATGATCTGCCCACCCAGGGTGGCGTCCGGAGCCCCCAGCGTCTTGACGTCGCGGATGGGGACGTAGTTGCCACCCACGAGCTCCGTGGCCGTCACGGCCTGGAAGTCACGCAGCTGGACGACGGGGTCATCACAGTCGTTGTCCGGGCTGGCGCTGCAGTCCACGCCCTCCGTGTAGCTGAGCTCCACCGGGTCCCGGCAGATGCCCTGGCCGTCACATTCGAACACGCGATCAAGCAAGCTCCTGCGGGTGACGCGGGCGACGCGGTAGCTCAGCTCGTAGGCGCGAAGCAGCACGTCATTGCGCGTCGTGGGCGTCGAGGCCAGGCCAGGCCCATACATCTCGATGCGCGACAGCCGCTTCGACGCGCGCAGCTTCAAGCCCGACACGAAGCGCACCTCCGAGTCCGGACGGGCCGCCACCGGATAGACGAAGCGCACACTGCGACGGCGGAGGTTGTCCGTGGTGTCGCTCGTGTGGCCCGTGTAGTCGATGCGGTCGGGCACATGCTCGTAGCCACTGCTCGCGTTGCCATCCAGCACGTAGCGGATGCGCAGGTCATTGCCGGCGCGGTCACGGACCTCGGACAACGCCCAGCTCAACCGGACGGTGGTGTCGGGGCCCTGAGACACCACCCCGGTCGCCGGGTCCGTCGTGAAGCTCAGCCGCTGCCCCTCCAGACGGGAGAAGGTGGTGGCGTGCTTCCCGTAGGACAGGATGCGACCATCCTTCGAGTACACCTCGAAGTAGTCGGGAGCCCCCGTGCCATCGATGTGGGCGAGCACCTTGGAGAACGACTCCACCTCCGTCCGGTACTCGATGAGCGAGCCGCTGCTGGCGACAACCACCAGTCGCTTGCCATCCAGACAGAAGGCGTCCTCCGGGAGGAAGCGCACCGGGGCCGTCAGCCCGTCCTGGGCAAAGGTCTTCCGGCAGCGCATGACCTGCGAGAAGCCATTGACCGCCCAGCCCACGCCCACCAGCCCATTGCCCGCGCGGCTGTGGTAGCCGAGCGACAGCTTCGGCTCCAGGCCCGCGCGGCCCTGAGGCACCCAGAGCGGGAAGCCATAGGACGCCGCGCCGTCCGAGGTGACGTTGAAGTTCGCGTCCACCTGCCCTGGCGTGGTGCCGGTGGACTTCGTCTCCGTGTGCATCATGGAGAAGGGAGGAATGACGAGCGGGTCATCATTGAGCACCCGCTCTCGCGACTGTCCCAGCTCGGATTCTGGGGCAGGGCTCTGCTGGGATGACCCACAACCTCCCGCGCCGTGGAGCAGGGAGACGCTCAACACAAGCATCGACGTGAAGCGCTTCATTGCCACTTCCTTGCGAGTCCTTCGGACCCGGATTGGACCTACGGCCTGAATGGTCTGGAACACGTTGAAGGCAGCCTGAATCCGCGCGTCTTCCGACGCGGGTTCCGCTACCCGCCCTGGCTCATCCCGCAGGGGCCGCAATCCAGCGTCCCACCGCAAGTGTCCGTGATGACGCCGCAGTCCACGGCCTGCTGAGCACACGTCCTGGGCGCGCACGCCCCCACGCACACGTTGTTGTTGCAGATCTGCCCGGCGCCGCAGGCACCGCAGCTCAGCGTCCCGCCGCAGCCATCCGGGATGGAGCCGCAGTTCCTGCCCTGGGCCGCGCAGCTCGTCGGCGTGCAGGAGCAGGAGCCCAGGTCACTGCGGCAGATGTTGCTCTCGTCGATGGTCCCATCACAGTCATCGTCCAGGCCGTTGCACGCCTCGGGAGGGGCATTGCAGACGCCGGACCAGGAGCCCGTCGCACAGGCCTCCGTGGAACCAGGGCACGCGCCTCCGGGGCCCACACATTCACGCGTGAGGGTGTTCGTACCCTGGCCGGGGGCATTGTTGACGACGCCGTCCTGGTCATCGTCACATCCGTTGCAGAGCTCCGCGGTGGGCGTGTCACGAGTACAGGGCCCCACGGTGCCATTCTCCCGGCACCACCGCTTCGCCGAGTAGCCGCTGCAGTCATCCGCGCAGGAGAGATACTGGGTCCCCACCTGGACCTTGCAGACGAGCTGTCCGCTCACGCAGTGGAGCTTGCCGAAGCACCCGTTCTGCTGGGCGTCACAGAGGATGGTGGGGACATAGTCCTCGTCAATCTGTCCGTCGCCGTCGTCGTCACACCCGTTGCAGATGTCGTCCTGGGCCCGATAGGCCGTGCAGGAGGTCCCGATGACATTGCCGGTTTCGGAGCAGAAACGAGTGCCCGAGCGTCCACACACGGAGCAGGCGGTGGTGGACGAACCGTCGTATTCGCACGGCCCCCAGTAGTCGTCACAGGTACGGGTGCCCTGGCAGGTCCCCTTGCTGCACTCCTGGGTCGCTCCAGACGGATAACACGTGGCCCACGCCTCGGCGGGGACCAGTCCCAGGAGGAGCGCGAAGCCGCTCAGGAGGAGAGGGAGATACCGCCGGAGGATGCCCTCGGCCCCGGGAGACTGGCGTGGGCCGGGAACCGCTTCACGGGACAACGGAGGCAGCACTCCGCTCACAGCAGGAGATGGGAAGGTACGCATGGTGTACCTGTCATACGAAGGGCTCCCGGTTTTCTGGTCGTCCCTCCCGCGCGGCGCACCTCCAGCGCCACTCGAAGACCTTCCAGCCCGTACCGCTATTCCTCGGCGTCGTTGGCGAGCAGCGCGTCAGGGTCCGTGAACAACTCATCCGCCCGTTCAGACAGCGCCAGGCGCTGCAATCCCTCGTTGGCGCCCTCACCCGCGAAGTCACAGGGCAGGTCGCGCAGCAGGAAGGCCTTCTCGGAGGACCTGACCGTTTCGGGCAGCTCGCCGTGGGTGTAGTACGTGTGGCTGGGGATGCGGATGGGTTCGTTGGTGTTCTGATACCGCTCCGTCACCCGCGGCAACACTCGCTCGGAATCAGCGCTCCTCCGGCCGTAGGCGGCCTCGGTCATGTCGAAGCGGAGGAAGCACTGGTCCTCGCGTGTCGGCAGGAGGAGTTCGTCGAAGCCGTAGGGGACGTCGACGGAGTAGTAGATGACAGTGCCGGACGTGGGGTCCGTCAGCTTCACCTTGTGAGGGCCGCGACTGACCTCGAAGACGAGGTGGTCGTTGTCCTTGCTCAGCTCCGGCATCGGCTTCCCTTCCACGGCGAGCTCCACGGCGCTGTCTGCCACCGTCAAGACGTGCAGCCTGCCGACGCCGAGCGCCTGGTTGAGCACGGACGCGAGGCCCGCGCCGACGAACCCGACGACCACGACCACCACGGCGATGATCTGCACCTTGCGCACCACGAGGACCCCCATTCCGGGTCGACCGACGACCCGTGCGCGCGGGACGATAATCCACTCCCCGGGCGCCTGTGGAAAAGGAGGAGCGCTCCCCATGCGACCTGGCGCCCCTGTGGGCAGCGCGCACAGGAGACCCGGCTACTTCTCGATGCTTCGCGGCGACGCCTCGAAGGCCGCGATGCGGGCGAGCTGCTCGCGCGCCACGTTCAGGTTCGTCCCCGCGACGGCATGGGCCAGTCGCTGGAGCCACGCGGCCCCCGTGTGCCGCTTCGTGAGCCATCGACTGCCCACCACCATGATGGCCAGGAACACGAGCCCGAAGAGCACGTTCGCCGCCAGGTAGCCTGTCCCCAGCACCCGATAGGCGTCCACCCCGGCAAGCCCTCGCAGCCCAACGATGAGCAGCGGCGTCCACAGGAGCGGCGACAGCCACAGCACCCACTGTGTCGTGCGGACCGTGGACGCCCTCAGCGACTCCACGCCGGCCTGGAGCTGGGTGATGGGCGCGGCGTAGTCGAGCGCGCCCACGCGCAGCCACTGGCGGGCCGCGACGGCCGTGAGGACGAGCGCCACGCCATCAAGCAGGAGCGCGGGGACGACGAACCGGGGCTCGCGCACGTTCGCCGCGATGAAGGCCCCCAGCGCGACCAGGCTGACCAGCCCCATCACCAGCTCGAATCCCAGCGACCATCGCAGCCGCCCCATCATGGTCCGCGTCCCCTCCAGCTCCGTCGCGCGCAGCAGCCGTCGGTTGAGGCGAATCACCTCGTCCAACCGCGCGTCATCCGCCTGCCAGCACTTCTGGAAGTCATCGAGTTCCATCGTCAGGTCTCCTTCGTCGTGTCGGTTGAGAGGCTGCGCATGTCCGCGCGCAGCCGGTCCTTCAGGCGGCCGATGCGAGTCGAGACATTGGTGGTGCTGATGCCGAGCACCTCGGCGATGTCCGCGTGGCCGTGGCCATCCAGGTACAGCATCGCCAGGGCCTTGCTCAGGTCATCCAGCTGGGAGATGCACTGGTACAGGAGCGCGAGGTCCTCCGACGGAGGCCCCTCCACGTCCCGAGCCACCTCCAGCATCTCCTGGCTCTCGGGCGCGAGATGCCGCTTCCGGGTGCCCTCCCTCCGCTGGAAGGAGATGGCCACATTGAGCGCCACCCGGTACATCCAGGTCGAGAACCGGAGCCGGTCGTCGTAGCGGGGAAACGACTGCCAGAGCTGGGCGATGGTCTCCTGGACCAGGTCGTCTGGCTCCACCCCGGGGCCGCCGTAGACGCGGGCGACCTTGTAGAGGATCCGCCGGTGCGCCTCCAGGAGGGCGAGGAAGCGGGAATGTCGGTCAGGTTCGGCCATCGAGGGTCCAGAGGTTGCGAGGGCGCGAGTGACGCGTCCATCGCCTTCACCCCATGGTTCGCGCCAGGAGGCGGAATCTCACACCGGCCCCTCTCTTTTCCGCTCGGGCCAGGCACGCCGGCACCGCCAGCCAGGGCGGCTGCCGCTGTGCCACCTCGCCTCCTTTGACGCCCTTTCGGACGGGTGCGTTCCCCACGGTGGGATAGGGTGCGCCGCCATGACCTTCTCCACCCTCGGTCTCTCGGACGCGCTCGTCCGCGCGATGAGCGACCTCGACTGCCTCGACCCGACCCCTGTGCAACGCGCGGCCATCCCGGCGGTGCTGCGCGGCGGTGACGTGTGGGCGTCGGCACCGACGGGCTCGGGGAAGACCGCCGCCTTCGTACTGCCGCTCCTGGAGGCCCTGGCCCAGAGCCCTGGCGGCAATCCCCGGCGGACCCGCGCCCTCATCGTCGTTCCCACCCGCGAGCTCGCCGCGCAAATCGCCGATGCCGTCGAGCAACTCGGTCGCCATCTGCCCCGGCGCCTGAAGACGTGCCTCGCGGTCGGCGGCGTCTCCATCAACCCCCAGATGCTGGCGCTGCGCGGAGGCGCGGACCTCATCGTGGCCACGCCGGGCCGCGCGCTGGACCTGGTGGACCAGAACGCGCTCCGGCTCTCCACCGTGGAGACCCTGGTCCTCGACGAGGCCGACCAGCTCCTCTCGTTGGGCTTCGCCGACGAGCTCACGCGCCTGCTCGCCCTGCTCCCCAAGCGCCGCCAGAATCTACTGTTCTCCGCCACCTTTCCGCCCGCGGTGGGGAAGCTCGCCGAGCAGCTGCTGCACGAGCCCACCCGCATCGACATCCAGCCAGAAGCCCTGCCCGGCGCGGACCTCGTCGTCCAGCGCGCCATCGAGGTCGACGCGGGCCGGCGGACGATGCTGCTGCGTCACCTGCTGGAAACGCACGCCTGGTCCCACGTCCTGACCTTCGTGGCCAGCCGCTATGGGTCGGAGCACGTGGCGATGAAGCTCAACCGCGCCGGCATCACCGCGGCGCCGCTTCACGGGGAGCTCAGCCAGGGAGCACGCACGCGCGCGCTCGCGGACTTCAAGGCGAAGCGCGTGCAGGTCCTCGTCGCCACGGATGTCGCCGCGCGCGGCATCGACATCGTGCAGCTCCCCGCGGTCGTGAACTACGACCTGCCGCGCTCGCCCGTGGACTACGTGCACCGGATTGGCCGCACGGGCCGCGCCGGCGAGCCGGGCATGGCCATCAGCTTCATCAGCGCGGACACGCAGGCTCACTTCCGGCTCATCGAGCGGCGCCACCAACTGCGCCTCGCGCGCGAGCAGCTCCCCGGGTTCGAACCCGTCGACGTCCCCACCCCGCCCCTGGACGTGAATGGCGGCGTGAAGGGAAAGCGCAAGAGCAAGAAGGACAAGCTGCGAGAGGCCGCCGCCGAGGCCGCGAGCCGACCGCCATCGCGCCGCAAATAACGGGGCCGTGAATCGAAGGCGGGAAGATCCGCGAACGCCTTCGTTCCTCTGGGGCACAACCCGGAGGTTTCATGCAACGCGGTGCATTCCTGTTGGCTCTCGCCAGTCTCATCCCCACATGGGCCCTGGCGGCGCCCCACGTCACGAGGCTTCCTCCCCAGAACGCCGCGGTCCACTGCGCTCCCGGCGCGACGTGTACCCAGCCCACGGTGGACGGCTGGGTTCCGCCGATGGAGTACGCCGACGGCAAGAAGTTCCCGTTGCAGGACTACGTGAACGGTGGCCCCAACGGCGAGCTCTACCTGTTCGTCAGCGACAACGCCGAATACACCTCGGACGAGTGCAACTTCGGAGTCCCCAATGCCGGGGGAATTCCCTCGGTCCAGACCAACCCCTGCCACTCGCAGACGCTGTTCATCGGCATGCGCCTGCCCCGGCCCAAGGACGCCAACGGGAACTTCCTGGACGCCTCCGGCATCATCGACGTCTGGCTCGACGCCCAGCGCGACGCCACCATCAACCAGGTCGCCGGGGCGAACATGCCCCGCTCCGAGGACCGTCACCTCCAGCTTCGCTACTCCACCGGCCCGAACGGAAACACCACGCTCTCGCAGCGGATGGGCAACAACGCGAATGGCTGGATGGCGCTGACGGCCCCCAACCAGGCCTGGGCCACCAGCGTCACGGTGGCGACCCCGGGCGCGCAGCCGTCCCGCGTACACATCGAGTTCGCGGTGAAGCTGCGCTCGAGCGTGCCACCCATCGTCGGCAGCGAGCCGCTGTCGGCGCTGGTCCGCAAGCTGGGCCTCGGCCTCCAGAGCACCGTCTTCTCGGTGGCCGGCGCCACGCAGAAGGTGGGAGGCGGCACCTTCCCCAATGTGAAGAACCAGCCGCCCGTCAACTTCATGCCCTCCACCTGGGAGACGCTCGAGCTCAAGGAGCCCGTCTCCATCCCCCTGAGCTTCACGATGTGGAACGTGGGGCAGATGCCCGATGCGACCTTCTGGGTCAGCGACGGGGGCTCGGGAGAAATCGACACCGTCGCCGCGAAGATTTTCAGGAAGGAGGTCGCCTGCATCTCCGAAATCTGGATGTCCCATGAGCGCGGCGAGCTCATCGAGAAGGTCAACACGCTGCGCGCCATCGAGTCGCTGCCACCCATGCAGGCCGTCACGGAGCTGAACGACGACGTCCTCAAGCTGGCCACGGAGAGCACGGGCCTGGTGCTGTTGTCCTCGCGGCAGATTCTCGAGGGAGGCGTGCACCACTTCCCCTCGCACATGTGCACCGGCAATGACTGCCTCCAGGACAAGGGCGTCATCTGGGCGCGCATCGCCACCCCCGCCGCGACCGAGCCGGTCATCGTCATGGAAGAGACCGGCGCATCCAGGGTCTCCACCGCGACGGACTACGGCGAGTTCGTCGACGTGTTCTGCACCCACGTCAACGCGGGAGAGAACGTCCCCGGCCCCGACACCGATGCCCGCGAGGACCAGCTCTTCGACATCAAGGCCTACGTTCAGCAGGTGCGGAAGGGCGGGCCCCTGCACGCCAACACCTTCCCGTATCTGCTCGGCGACGACGACATCTTCCCCCAGGGCACCTGGCCGAGCGGCCTGGACCGCCCCGCCTTCCTGCTCGGGGACATGAACACCCTGGGGCCCAAGGCCACCCAGGCCGACTCCAACTTCCCGGCCTATCAAGACATGGTGGGCCCCAGCTTCCTGGCCATCAACCAGCGCACCGAGTTCGAGAAGGCAAACACCCTGTTCTCCGAAGCCCGGGACCTGGCCCGCACCTCGTCCGGCCCGGACCCGATGGCGACGGGGACGTGGCTGAGCAGCCAATGCACGGACCTGGTGACGGACGAGCTGGGCTCCAAGGACCGCCTCGACTACGTGCTGGTGTTCCCCGCCGAGGACACGCTGGAGTTTCCCGCCTATGCCCTGCTCAAGGAGCCCACGGCGGACGTCAAGCCGCACTTCGACCCCGACTCCGGCTTCCTCCTGGAGAGCCCTCAGCAGTTCTTCCAGCAATGCCTGTCGGACCACGCGATGGTGGACGTGAGCGTGGCGTTGACGCGGGTGAAGGATGTCGTGAAGTACAACCCCGCCAAGCCGCACCGGATGGAGTACGCGGTGAAGCAGGTCACGGATTTGGAGACGGAGAGCGGCTGCTGCGCGGACTGGTTCACGCCCCGCGTACACATGACGGCGAATGGCTTCTTCCGGGAGAACGCCTTCCTGAACGTCGTCGAGGACCAGACCATCTACCCGAACTGGCTGGTGCACACCGGCCCGGACAATCCCACGCAGTTCCCTGACCTGCCGGCGAACTTCACGGGGGTGGTGAACATGACGTCCGCCATCTGGGAGGAGGATGTCGGCCCCAATGACCACTACGACTCCATCCCCGAGGGGGCCGCCGGGACGGCGGTGGACGAGCGGGACGGCCACTTCAGCTTCTTCGCGGGGTCGGGAATGGTCCGCCGGGTGAAGGGTGAGACGAATCCCAATGATTGGTTCATGGGGCTCGAGCTGATGGGGAGCTTCCTCAATGGCTATGAGAACGGAATGACCCTGGAGACCGAAGGCAAGGACATGGACACGGGCGATAACGCCCGGGTCCGCCACTACATCCAACTGAAGGAGCTCGAGTCCCCATGAGCGCAATGAATCTGAAGTCCGCGGTGCTCGCGCTGCTCCTCGGGGGCACTGCGACCGCCCACGCCGTCGAGCCGATGGTGCCCTACGACAACTTCAACCCAACGGAGTCCAACCCGCCTCGCGCGACGAAGGTGCGCGGCATCGACCCGGCCCGGTGGGTCAGCCAGGAGAGCGGAAGCCGGCAGCAGGCCCTTCGTGAGCTGGCCTTCACCCGCCTGCGGCTGATGAGCCGCGCCAACACGGGCACCGGACGGTACGGACTGCGCTTCACCCAGCCGTCGACGGTGACGGCCATCGAGGCGAAGGTTCGCGTGAACAACGCCAGAAGCACGGGTTGCTCGGTCTCCAGATTCGGAGTCGCCCACGGCACGGCGGAGCTGTCCGGTCACTTCTTCAATGCCTCCACTCCGGGCAGGGGCAGTGCGCGCGATGACATCACAGCCGCCATCCGCATCGTCTCCCGGTCGACAGACCCCGTGGGCTCGCAGGAGCTGCGGGTGGAGGCGGCCATCGAGCGGTGCAGGGACGCGTCCTGCACGGAGCGCAACTCGCTCTTCACCGCGGACCTGGGGCTGATTCACCAGGGCGAACAGGCGAGGCTGCGGGTCCAATGGGACGCGGTAAATGACCGCTTCGTGTTCCAGCGGGACACCCAGCCGGAGGTGCATGGCGCGTACACCGTCGCGGACACCCAGGCTCCCGGAGTCTCGAACAAGGAGTTGGTGGTGACCCATGCCCTGCCCACCTGCGCGAGCGGCAGTCCCAGTCCGCTGGGGTATGTGAATGCATACTTCCATGATGTCCTGGTGAACGAAGCGGCTGCCCCCGCGCTGTGAGGGAGCCCGGGACTGGGGGCATGCTTTGAGCCCCCAGCACCCGTCCTTCCTTGTCAAGGCCCCCTTCGAGGCGGGCTGTTTGATATGTCGATGCCGTGGTTGCTCCCAATCCATGCGAGCGCCACACCCCGAAGGGGGAATCCACATGGGCATCGTTTCGAGAAGTGGCCGGGGCCTGGTCGCCGCACTGGTCGGGGTGGGCGCAATGGCTTCCATCAATTGTGGTGAGGGTCAGGACCTGCCGGAGAATACCCAGGCACAGGTCCAGCAGGAGCGCGCGCCCCTGGACTGCGCCTCCTCCAACACGTGCGCCAGCCTCACGGCCCCCACCGTGGAGCTCACCGCTCCGGCTCCAGGCAGCTTCCTGCGTGGCACTGTCACGCTCACGGCGGACGCCTCGGATGACGTGGGCGTCACGCGCGTGGACTTCTTCGATGGGGCCACGCTCATCGGCTCCGCCACCCAGGCCCCCTTCAGTGTGAGCTGGAATACGACGACGGCCTCGGGTCCACGCACGCTGACGGCCCAGGCCTTCGACGCGAATGACGAGTCGGGTACCTCCAGTCCGGTGAGCGTCCTGGTGGACAACTTCGTTCCCATCATCCTGACCAGCTCGCCCCCGTACACGCCCCAGTCCCTGAACTACGTGCGAGGCATCGTCAATCTGAGCTGGGCGGTGACGGACCAGAACCTCTCGGGCGTCTCCCTGGTGGAGTTCCTCCTGAACGGAAACTTCGTGGCCTCACAGCCCGGCTACTCGGGCGTCACCTACAACTTCACGTGGGATACGCGGGTGCTGGGCAACACCTCCTACAGCCTGACCCTGCGTGCGACAGACCACGCGGGCAACGTCCAGACGAACACCCGGACCCTCATCGTCGACAACGCCCCGCCCTCGTCGTTCCTCTCCGCGCCGGCCAACGGCTCGGTGGTCAGTGGCGTCGTCACGCTGTCCGCCAATGCCTCCGACAGCCAGGCCTTGCTCTATGTTGTCTTTGAAATCGACGGTGTCCTGCAGACGCCCTATTCAACCACCGCGCCGTTCACGCGGGCGTGGGATACGACGGGCAAGTCGGGCACGCATGTGATTGTCGCCATCGCCTATGACCGGGCTGGCAACGGCCGGCGCAGCAACGCCGCGACAGTCACGGTGCCCTGAGCCGCCCGCACCGGGGCGGGCCACGGGCGCGGGCGTGGCCCGCCCCGGTGCAATGAGGTGGGCCGCGCCTTGACGCACACCCGCCGTCATGTTCTCGTTGTAAACATGCCAATCATTCATGACGGAGTTGCTCTTCGGCGAGTGACGATTGCGATGACCGCACTCGTCCTATTGCTCATTCCCGCAGCTGATGCTTCGGCGCAGCCAGTTTTGACTTATTTGTCCGCAGCAGCACCGGGCAAAACGG
Organism: Myxococcus sp. CA051A; assembly: GCF_013336705.1. Lineage (NCBI taxonomy): Bacteria > Pseudomonadati > Myxococcota > Myxococcia > Myxococcales > Myxococcaceae > Myxococcus > Myxococcus sp. CA051A. The sequence goes on from NZ_JABUMS010000016.1 coordinate 74,253, forward strand.
TCCGTTTCTGGGATTGCTGCAAGGCAAGCGGTTCTTGGCCTGGGAAAGCCGCGGTCAACTCTCCGGTCAGGTCTTGCGACAAGGGTGGCGTAACAGTGAGCGATGTGAATGCGCAAAGCGGCTGCAATGGTGGCGCCAGCTACGCCTGCAATAACAACCAGCCCTGGGCCGTGAACTCGACCTTTTCGTATGGATTTGCCACGGCGGGCCTGCTTGGCAAACTGGAGAGCGACACGAGTTGCGCCTGTTACGCGTTGAAATTCACCAACACGGCCGTGAAGGGCAAGACGCACGTGGTCCAGGTGGTCGGCCAGGGGTCCACCACCAACTCGAACTTTTTCGAACTGCTGATTCCTGGCGGCGGGGTGGGACTTTTCAACGGCTGTTCGCCGCAGTGGGGCGCTCCAAGCTCTGGTTGGGGGGCACAATACGGCGGTGTCACCAGTAAAGCCCAATGCGCTCAATTGCCGGCGCAATTGCAGCCGGGCTGCAACTGGCGATTCGATTGGTTTCTCAACGCGGACAGCCCCGAGATGACCTTCCGTCGGGTCAAATGCCCGACGGCACTCACCGACAAATCGGGGTGCATCCGAAAGGATGGATGAGAAGAGAGGACAAAGACGCTCTGCTCCGAGCGACTAACGACGGGTGAACACGCCCAGCTTGTCGCGGTTCCACGCATTGATGGTCAGCGAAAGGACCTTCGTTCGTGGAGCCGCGAAGAGCGCCCCCGAGAACCCGCTCGCGTTCTCACCCGTGGTCTGGAAGTAGAACTCGTCACCGCTGTAGTGAGTGAGCGGGAATCGCTTGCCGGCGGGGCCGACGGTGAAGGACAGCGCACCGTCTCGAAGCGACACGGTGAGGTCACCGTAGACGCGATTCGGATAGGTTCCAACGTAGGCGCCAAGGTTCCGCGCGGGGGCCGGGTTCACCGCGGGCTTGGAGTACTTCGTCTGGTCCGGGGTGATGGGCTCGGCGACGATGGGCGCGAGGAAGGCCAGCCAGTCGCGCGTCGACGCATTGTAGCGGACGATGTCCACGAACTCGGCGGCGATGGCCTCCGGAACACCCCGAGGGTCCGAGTTCGTCAGCACGGCGATGGCCAGCTTCTTGGACGGATAGACGGTGATGACCGTGGACGCTCCGCGCCCGAAGCCTCCCGAGTGGCCCAGCCGCAGCTCCCCGGTGTCCTCGTAGTCGACGTTCCAGCCCAGCCCGTAGAAGCTCGCCCTCCCCCCCAGCTCCTCCGGACCATGGGTGACATTGTTGGGCCGCCAGATGGTCTGCAGCCCGGGCACGTCGACCACGGGGGTCTGAAGCCCCGGGAAGCCGCCCCCCGAAATCAACATCGTCAGCCATCTGGCCAGGTCGCGCACCGACGAGTTCGCGCCACCGGCGGGCGCCTGACCGTCATTGTTGGCGCCGAGGTCCGGCTTCCATTGGCCATTCACCAGCGTGTGCAGCGCCGCCCGGTTCTTGCTCGCCTGAAGGTCCGCGAAGGAATAGGAGGTGCTGCTCATGCCGAGCGGCGCGAAAATCATCTCCCGCGCCAGGTCCTGCCAAGAGCGTCCCGTCGCCGTGGCGAATGCCTGCGCTCCGGCCGTCAGGCCATAGTTGGTATAGGCATAGTTGTCGCGAAACCGCGCCAGGGGATACAGCGCCAGCTTCGAGATGATCTGCTCACCGGTGTAGCCGAGGTCCTCGAGCAGGTCTCCCGCATGGTCGGGCAAGCCACTGCGATGCGAGAACATGTCGGCGACCGTGACGTGCTGCCCCACCCACGCATCGGCGAGCGTGAAGCCCGGACGGAAGGTCTGGAGCGTGTCGTTCCAGTCCACCTTGGCCAACCGCCGCGTCAGCGCGGCGGCAATCACCGTGGAGCTCAGCGGCTTGGAGACCGAGGCGAGCTGAAACACCGTGTCCACATCGACGTCCCCCACCACGCCCGCCTGGCGTTCGCCCAGGCCCTTGAGGTACCGGACCTGGCCCTCGTACACCACGGCGACCGCGATGCCGGGCACGGAGGTGGCCGCCTTGTCCTTCTTGACGATGTCGTCGAGCACCGCCAGGGCTCGCGTCACGCCTTCGGCGGTGATCTGCCCGGAGGCCGTGGACGTCGCGGAGGCCACGGCCCTGGGGCCCGGTGCTGGCGCGGCCGCCGTCGAACCCGTCCCGGTGATGGCCGCCCCGACTCCCGCCGCGCCCAGGCCCCGCAGCAGCGTCCTGCGTGCCATTCCCGTCGCCGCCGTCGGTGCTGAACCCTGCCCATCGTCGTGCGCCATGACTCCCCCCGGAAGCCTCACGTCGAAACGGTTTCGACGCACCCGCGGAGCGCAGACTGAGAGGCCCGTGGAGGCACGCGCAAGAGACCCAGGTCCCATTGTGCCGCCGAGTCAACGCCCCCCCGTTTCCCAGCGGCCCCGCGTCGTCGCCGGAGCCAGCCGCGTCGCGGCGGACCGTCCTGGCGCCACGAAAAAGAGCCGCGCCCACCCTTGGAGTGGGGCGCGGCTCTCGGACATCAACACTGACAGCGGGCTACTGGCAGCCACCCGCCTGCAGGTAGTCGACCAGCGAACCACCGCCGCTCGAGTTCTCACGACTCACCAGGCACTGGCCCGCGCCGACGGTCACGCTCGAGTCACCCACGGTGAGCGACAGCTCGCCCGTCACCACCTGCACGCCGCCCTTGAAGCCGGTAGCGGCGTTGGCCCGCACCGGACGCAGGCTCGGGCCGCCCGTTCCACCCGTGAGGCGCACGCGATACGTCGCCTCTTCGTACGCCGACGGGACTTCCATCTCGGCGTCCGCCTTGAGCGGAGCCAGGAAGAAGCGCGCCACCAGGTCCACCTCCGGCTGCACGCGCACCAGCGGCAGCCCGTCATCCCCGCGCGACAGCGTCAGGTCGAAGTGGCGGCCGGACTGGCTGTTCAGGTCCAGGGTGAAGAGCTTGTCGGCACCCAGGCTCAAGAAGCTCTGCGCGTCGCCGAGCCCCACGTGGCCCACGGTGAAGTCCTTCTGGTTCTCCGTCGCCTCCAGGGTGAACGACAGGCCCGCCAGGGACACCGTCCAGTCCTTGCCGCGCAGCGCCGGCGCCAGGCCCGCGTACGGCAGGCGCACCTCGGTGGTGTTCAGGTCCAGCAGGAAGCGCGCGCGCTTCGCCGCGCCATCCGCCTCCAGCTCCACCAGCGGAGCAGCGCGCTCCGAAGAGATGGCGATGGTGCCATCCTCGCCCGTCAGCTCCAGACGCAGCGCCTGGAGGATGGAGCCGCTGACAATCCAGTGCTGTTCCCCCGCCTTCGTCACCTTCAGCTCCACCTGCCCCACCATCACCGTGGGCAGCGCCGCTGCCGCCTCCGCGTCGAGCTGCTGCACCGCGCTCTTCACGCCCCCCAGGTCCACCACCAGGGAGGTGGCCTTCGGCAGGAAGCGCAACGACACGGGCTGGGCACGCTTGGACCCGATGAGGAACGTCAGCTCCAGCCCGTCATCATCCAGGGTCGTCGCGCGCACGCGCAGCTCGGACTGGTTCACGAACTTCACGCAGTCGGCGTCCGGCAGCACGCTGCCATCGGTGCAGACCTTCTCGCCCTTGAGCAGGAAGATGGTGGAGTCACCCTCCGTCGACTCCACGTGCTCCGCGATGAAGACGCGCTCGCGCAGGTACTTCTCCAGCCGCGCGGACTGGGCATTCGTCTTGGCCTCGTCGGAGAAGTCGGGAAGCGCCGAGCCGCCCTCCTCATCCTCCTGACTCGGGAGCGCCGGCAGGGGGACGCCGTCAAAGCCCGCGCTGAAGACGGAGAGGGCCTCCTCCAGGCTGTCGACCGCGGGCAGGCCGTTCATCGTCCGCACGCTCGCGCTGACACCGCGCACCATCTCCGCCGAACGGCTGGCGGTGACATCCGCGACCTTCTGCGCATCGGGCGGGTTCTCGCTGTCGCATCCGGTGGCGACCAGGGCGAACACCGCGACGCCGGCAAGCCAGGACCTGGCGTTTCTCATGAGCTGCTCCTTGGAAAGGGTGTGAGTGCGTGCCCCCTCTTGAGCAATGCATGGGCCAACCGGGACTCCAGGTGTTTCCAGTGGTTACCACCACGACTGGGGGTGTAGCGCGCTGCACACCGCGACATCACTGTCACGAAGGCTACGCACCTCGCATCCCCGGCACGCGCGCCCTGACACGGATTGGACGCACCGCGCGAGGCGGCTGGTTTGACTTAATATACACCGTACACTAATCAGGCAGGCCTTGATTCCGGCGGAGCGTGAGCACTGCACGTCCGGACAAAAGGAGCGACAGATGGCGGAGCGTTGGCTTCTCCAGGGCGCCACCGTGGTGACAGGAGACCGGGAGCACGAAGACCTTCCGTGCGGCGATATCCTCATCGAGGACGGGCGCATCACCGCGATGGGCCGGGAGCTGCGCGTGGAGGGCTGCCGCGTGCTCCCTCTCGCGGGGAAGCTCGTGATGCCGGGGCTCATCGATACCCATCGGCACACGTGGCAGACGCCGTTGCGTGGGTTGGGGGGTGACTGGACGGTGCTCGACTACCTCGCGGCCGTCCGGGTGAAGCTCTCCCCCGCCTTCCGCCCGGAGGATGTCCATGCGGGCACGCTCGCGGGTGCGCTCGAGGCGCTCGACGCGGGCATCACGACGCTCGTCGACCACGCCCACTGCATCGCGTCACCGGCACATGCGGACGCGGCCCTCCAGGGGCTCCAGGAGTCGGGCATCCAGGCACTCTTCGCCTATGGCTACGCTGCCGGCTCCGAGCCGAGTCCCTCCTTGCCCACCCCTGAGCACCGCTTCGCGGATGCACGACGGCTCCGCGAAGGCCCGCTCTCCTCCGACAGCGGACGGGTGCGCCTGGGCATCGCGCTCACGGAGATGCAGATTCCGTGGGAGCAGAGTCGAGCGGAGGTCCGCTCGGCGCGTGAGCTCGGCGTGCCCATCACCCTGCATTGCTCGGCGTGGCCCGTGACGGGGCCGAGCGAGGTCGAGCAACTGGAGCGTGAGGGTCTGCTCGGCCCGGACCTCCTCTTCGTGCACTGCACGTTCAGCGGTGACGACGACCTGGCACGAATCGCTGGCAGTGGCGGCTCCATCTGCGCCACCCCGGAGTCGGAGCTTCAGATGGGCATGGGGTTCCCTGTCATCGGGCGCGCCCTGCGCGCGGGGGTTCGGACGACGCTCGGCTGTGATGTCGTGGCGAGCAACGGAGGCGAGCTGTTCACCGCCATGCGGCTCGCGCTCCAGTCCGAGCGGGGCCGCGCGAATGCACTGGCGGGCCTGCCCAGGAGGCTCGACCTCAGGGCGGGCCAGATGCTCCGCATGGTGACGCAGGACGCGGCCGATGCCATCGGGCTCGGGGCCGTCACGGGCTCCCTGCGTCCCGGGAAACAGGCGGACCTGATTGTCCTCGCCGCCGACGCCCTGAACATGACTCCGCTGGGCCATCCGCGCGATGCGGTGGTGCTGCAGGCCCACGCGGGGAACGTCGAGTCGGTGATGGTTCGCGGCGAGCTCGTGAAGCACCAGGGGCGCCTCATCGGGACGGACGTGGCCGCCGTCCGCCAGAAGGTCCTGCGAGCGCGCGATGCGGTGCTGGAGCGCGTCGGAGGGTTGTCCGCGCTCCTCGCCGACCACGCGAAGCTGGAGGAGCACTGGGACCTGGGAACGGGCGTGCAAGCGCCACTTCAGGGACGCGCTGACGACATGGCGTGAAGTACCCGTTTGCGCGCCTCGCGGAGCCCACTAGGTTGGACGCCGCCGCGGAGGGACTCGCGCGGCGATGCGAGGAGCGGGATGGCCGGTCGCGAAGGGGCTGCGGGAAAGAAGGCGCGGAAGACATTGGGACGCCCCCCTCGGCTGTCCCTCCCTCTCGTCATCGAGGCCGCCGCGAAGCTCGTGCGGGAGAGTGGGCTGAAGAACCTCTCGATGCGCGTGCTGGCGGAGCGAATCGGCGCAACGCCCATGGCCGTCTACAAGCACGTCGGAGACCGCGAGGAGCTCGTATCGCGGGTCGTGGAGCACGTCTTCGAGCAGCTCTCGCTGCCGGATGACTCGCTCGCGCCCCTGGACTGGCTGCGGGAGGTGGCGCTGCGCGTCCGCGTGCTCGGCCTGGCACACCGGGGAGTGATGGACTTTCTTCTAGAGGAGGGCCCGGCCGTCCGCGGCGCGCTCCTCGTATTGGAGCGCACCGTCAGCAAGCTCCACGAGGTGGGCGTGCCCTGGAGCGAGGCCGGGGACCTGCACAACACGTTCTTCTCCTGGCTCGCGGGCACCATTCGCCGCCAGGAGCAGTGGGCCAGCAGGGCCGAAGACGCGCCTGCTCCCCTCCAACGCTTCCACGCCGCCGCCCTCGCCCTTCCTTCCAAGGACTACCCCGGTGTGAAGCACACCCTGGCACGCATGCGAGCGCTGGATGTCGACGCGGAGTTCCAGAACAGCCTCGACTTCATGCTGGAAGGAATCGGCCGACGCATCCAGCGTCATCAGGATGAGGGCCCGCCCGCGAAGAAGCCTCGCCGGAAGGCGTGAGCGCCGCGCCACGGGAGAGCGATTGGACGCACCCGGCGGAAGCCAGCGACTCGTGAAGGCAACACCGCGAGGATTCGGTGGGCACCTCGCGGGCAGCGCCTGTCATCAACCGGGGCGAGAGGTGCCGGGTCATTCGTACCAGGTCGGCACGAGCTTCCGGACCTCCGGAAGCGCGGCGACGTCACAAACCATGGTCCACGCGGCGGGCGTGAGCGCCCCGTGGCGTGCCTCGCATTCGGTTTCGCCGGTGGGGATGAAGTAGAGCGTCTCCTTCGGAAGGTCGCAGCCGGCGCGTCCTCGGGAGGGGTTTGCCTCGATGGCGGGGGCAAGCGCTTTCACGCGGGCGAGCAGGGCTTCGTCCCCCGTCGGCAGGCAGAACTCCACCGAGCCATCATTCATGCACCCTGTCTCTCGGCTGAACCTGAGCTTGTGTGTCGGGCAGGCCTCGCCCTGGACCGAGGGGGCACCGGAAGGCCGCGCGCGTGGCGGAGGTGTAGCGCAGGCCGACAGCGCGGCGAGCAACAGGAAAGGCATGGCGAATCGTCTCACGACGCTTCCTTTACACGCCTCCTTCACTGTCGGGGAAGCGCGAAGTCGCCCGAGAGACAGGTCCACGAAGACGGGGCCATCCAGTCCCAAAAGACATCACACGACTAAGGGAAACCCGCAGGACTGTGACAACTCCACTTCGATGAAGTGACAGTCCAGGGGGTGCGGGCCGAGGCGGAAGAGTGCTAAACCCAACGAAGTCTCACAGCGGCCTCCACGGCCACGAAGCCCTCCACCCAAAACCAGCCGTCCACACGCAGCCCGAAGTTCGCTCCACCCGTCACGCTCATCCGCGACGAAGAACTCCGTCCATACAGCGACTGTCCATCTCCAGGGGCACGGGGGCAAACCACAAGGGAGACACGACATGCTTCAAAGCATGAGTCTGCTGTCGCTATGCCTGCTCACCAGCCTGCCAGCAAAGTCCGTCACACCTGGAGACACCGCGGCGCCACAACTCGAATCGCCAGACAGCCCGTTCTCCCTGCTCCCCGTCTCTCCACGCGTCTCGGCGCCGCCCTCCGCGACAAAGACTGAAGCCGCCGGGCCCGCTCGCACGATGCTTCCGGAAGACGCGCCCAACTGGCTCCAGATGCGCGGCACCAGCGGCCTGGACCAGGGAACAGATGTCGCGGCGTCCTGCGAAGGCGTCTATGCGGTGGGCTACACCACGGGCAGCTTCGACGGGAGCACCACCGCCGTCGGGAGTGACTGGTTCCTGGCCAAGTACAATCTGGCGGGCGCGTTTCAATGGGCCCGCCAGCATGGCGCGCCCGCCACCTCCGCCAACCCCAACCCCGCGGACTTCGCCGAGTCCATCGCCACCTTCGACGTCGGCGGTCGCTGCAACGACCCCGTCATCTATGTCGCCGGCTACACCTCGGGCAACCTCGACGGGAACACGAACTCGGGCAGCTCCGATGCCTTCCTGACGAAGTATGACAAGAAGGGGACCCGCATCTGGACCCGGCTGTTCGGCACCCCGACCGCGGACCGCGCGACCTCGGTCGCCACCGACAAGAGCGGCAACATCTACATCGTCGGGTATTCAGCCACGGCCTCTTCGGGGACCGATGCCTTCGTCGTGAAATACGATGCGGCGGGGACCCTGCAATGGTCGAAGCCACTCGTCAGCAGCAACAACAAGAACGACCAGGCCCGGGGCGTCGCCACGGACGCCAATGGCGACATCTACGTGGGCGGCCACACCCACGGCAATCTCGGGGGAAACAATACGGACAGCAGCAGCCTGACCAGCGACGTCTTCATGGTCAAGCTGGGCCCCACGGGCACCCAGATATGGGCGAAGCAGTTTGGAACCACCACCCAGGATGTGATGGAGGACCTGGCCACCTCGCGACGACTCACCGGCGAGATTGATATCTATCTGGTCGGCTACACCATCGGGAGCTACGCGGGAACCAATCCCAGCGCCGAGTACGATGCCCTGCTCCTGAAGTTCCGGCCGGACGGCACGGTCCAATGGCAGCAGCAGTTCGGAACCGCCGGGCGGGACATGCTGTACGGAGTCACCTCCGACGGCGGCGGTACGGTGTACGTGACGGGCATCAGCAACCACGACATCAAGACCGGCGCCCCGCTCGACAGCGGCGACCTGGCGGAAACCGATGTCTTCATGAGGAGCTTCAGCGCGACCGGAGCCCCGTTGAAGAGCCGGCAGATCGGCTCGACCCACCCGACCCTTCCCAACGCCGAGTTCGACATCGGCGCGGGCATCGCCGTCGACACGGGGGCCGGGGTGTACATCGTGGGCCACACCGACGCGGCCTTCCCCACCCTCCGCGCCACGTCTCAAGGCAGCACCGACCTGCTCGTGTTCAGGTACCTGGAAGGCTGCACCATCACGACGCCAGGCCAGTGCCACCTCAGCTATGGCTGGGGAGACCCGCACTACGTGACCTTCGACGGCTATGCCTATGACTTCCAAGGGCACGGAGAGTTCATCCTCGCCGAGTCGACCGTCGGCGACCTTCACATCCAGGCCCGCCAGCTCCCCTGGAACGGCTCTTCCCATGTCAGCGTCTTCAAGGCCGTCGCCGCCAGGCTTGGCACCGAGCGCGTGGCCTACTACCTGGGGGCTTCGCCTCCCTTCAAGATCAACGGCCTCGCGGTTCCCATCACCAAGGAGACCCCGCTGCGCGACGGAGGGCGCATCATCCCTCGGGGGAGCGGATACGTCGTTGAGTGGCCAACCGGAGACCACCTGGTCATCACTCCCGTCGGCTCCTACATGAATGTCGACGTGCTGCTGTCCCCGGCGCGCCGAGGCAACGTCCGGGGGCCCCTGGGCAACTTCAATGGCAACCGCGCCGACGATTTCGTCCTGCGCGACAACACGCCACTCGCCGCGCCTCCTTCGTTCGCGCAGATGTATGTCGGCCCACAGGCCTACGTGAACAGCTGGCGAATCTCCCAGGCGGAGTCACTGTTCGACTATGCCGCGGGCGAGTCCACCGCCACGTTCACCAACCTCAACTTCCCTGTCGCACCGCCGTCACCCACCCCCGCCCAGCGGCAGCAGGCCCAGCAGGTCTGCCAGAACGCGGGGGTCACCCAGATCGCCACGTTGTGGGCCTGCATCACGGACGTGTTCGTCACCAATGACACCTCGTTCGCCAGCGGCGCCGCGGCCGTCCAGACCAGTGCCCAGACCCAGGGCACTCCGCCTCCTCCCCAGCCCGCCCCCCAGTCCGTCTACCTGGTCAACTTCGAAGCGGGCGCTGGCGCCGGTGAGTGGAGCTCACAGCTCAGGAGCACGGTGCCCGCGGGAGGCCGCACCTTCCTCGGCGAGTTCAGCAACGAGACCGTCAGTCTCACGCTCCCGTCCCTGCCCCCGCACACCACGGCCACCGTCAGCTTCGACCTGTATGTCATCAATGGCTGGGATGGCAACGGCGCCTTCGGCCCCAGCCGATTCCGGCTGACGGCATCGGGACTTCCCCTCCTGCTCGACACCACCTTCTCCAACACGCGGAGCAGCCAGTCGTATCCAGGGAACTACCCCGCGGTGAACGCGGCCGGAGCAGGCGCTTTCGAGCGAAACACCCTCCTGTATCCCATGGGGGACTCGGTGTACCGGCTCAAGTACACGTTCAACCACTCGGCCACGAACCTGACGCTGTCCTTTGCCGCGGCGGACCTCTCCGGAATCAATGAAGAGGCCTGGGGTCTGGACAACGTCGAGATACAGCTCCAGTAGCCCCCACCAAGGCAACATGCGGCCCTTCCACTCCGTGGCTCCGGGTGGAGGGGCCCCTTGCCTGGAGCCAATCCCATGAAAAACCATCTCGGGCTGTTGCTCGCGGGGACTTGCACGGCCCTCGCCGCGGGTTGTGGTGCTTCCGAGGAGGCCCTCCTCGAAGGACCTGCCACCACGCGCGCATCCGCGAGTGTCGAGGACGCCGCCTTCACGACGCTCGACTACCCTGGCTGCGAGCAGGACTATTCCGACCACAACACGCCGGTGCTCTACGAAGGAATCACCACCGAGCGCAAGGCATGCAGTGGCGAGACGTCCACCGTCTTCGTGAACTTCCTTCACGAAGTCCCAGCGGGCATCACCCTCGACCTGTTCCAGGCAAACAGCTTCGGGAAGTTCGGGCTGGACGACAAGCTCGCGCAGCGCGCGCCGTTGCATCTCGTCAAGCTCGACACCTTCGTGAATCCCTGGGGCGTGCCGATAACACGCTATCGGATCTCCATCAGCTACACCCTGGTCGAGTCCGAGTACTGCCGGCATGCCACCTTCTCGGCCGCCTACCAGCTCGCCACCCATTGCCCCGAGCTGCCGACGATTCGCTCCCCGCCGCAGACCGACTCGCTCACTCCCAAGACGTACGCGGTCTATCCCTTCATCGTCTCCAGTGCCAGCAACGCAGGGGCCCACAAGTTCGTGGCCATTCCATCCGTGACCTCGTGTTCCGAGTGTCACAAACCGGCCTTGGGGCCCACTCCCGAGCACGTCTTCGAGTACCGCCGCACCGGCACCACCCCGTGGTCCACCATCACTCGCGGCGACTACCTCGCGTTCGAGGTGACCGTGGCCTCGGCGGGCGTCTACGAGTTCAGGTCGAAGGGCCGGCTCAAGCCCAATGGCAGCTACTCCAGCTACTCCCCAGTCTCCGTCCTGTACGTCCCGTAGCCATGAAGCCAGCCCCTCCAAATCGAGTCAGGGAGTCATCATGAATGCATTCTTTCAAGGCCGGTGCTTGTTCCCCAGAGGTGTCGCCCCCACGCTTCTCGCCGCATTCGTCGGGCTCGTGGGGGGCCTGGCTTGTGATGGGGAGCAGACCCGCCTCTCACACGAAGTGGGCTCACCCGAGGCCTCCACGGACCTGACGGCCGTTGTTTCTCCCATGGCCTCGGAGGCCTCGCTGGCCTCGCTTGCGCCCCGTTGGGAGGCCACCGGCTCCCTGAGCATCGACCGACACAGGGCCGCCAGCGTGCGACTGAACTCGGGCAAGGTGCTGGTGGCGGGTGGGTACTCGTACAACAGCAGCTCCAACAACTACCTGGCCAGCGCGGAGCTCTATGACCCGGCCACCCGGACCTGGTCCATGGCCGCGTCCATGGCCGTCAATCGCGACGGGCCCGTGGCCACCTTGCTCGCGAACGGAAAGGTGTTCGTCGTGGGCGGCTACACCAGCACGGGCAGGACGGCGACCGCGGAAGTCTATGACCCGGCGACCAACTCCTGGTCCGCCGCCGGCGCGATGCGCACGGCCCAGGAGGACTGCACCGCGACGCTGCTCACCAACGGCAAGGTGGTGGTGACTGGCGGCTACGTCTCCACCCCTGAAGTGTATGACCCGGCGACCAACACCTGGTCTCTCGCGGGAGCCCAGAGCCCGACCCGGTTGGGCTCGACGTCGACCTTGTTGCCCAACGGGAAGGTGCTGCACGTCGGGGGATGGGATGGAGCGACCCACGCCACGGCGCGCCTGTATGACCCCGCCACGAACTCCTGGTCCGCGACCGCGTCCATGGCCACGGCGCGTTGGGACCACACGGCGACGCGCCTGCCCAACGGAAAGGTGTTGGTCGTGGGCGGTTGGGAAGATGTGGCGGCCGCGGAGCTGTACGACTCCACGACCAACACCTGGTCCCCCGCCGGAACGATGAGCACGCCCCGTGCGTTCCACACCGCCGCGCTGGTGGATGGCAAGGTCCTGGTCACCGGCGGCCACACCAGCAACAACCGGAACACACGGCAGTCCGCGGAGCTGTACGACCCCGCGACCAACACCTGGTCCCTCACGGCCCCCATGGCGACCGGCCGCTCCTGGCACAGCGCCATCACGCTCGTCGATGGAAACATGCTCGTCACGAATGGAGGGCGGACCTCCGAGCTGTACACCCTCTCCTCCGCCCCCATGGGCAGGGTCGCGCAGGGCTACACGTGCGGCGCGGCCGACACCTTCACCCCGAGCTGCGCCTACAGCGTGTCCCCGGACGCCACCTATGCCTGGACGGCGCCCTCCACCGGCCTCTTCACCTTCACCACCGCCGGCTCCGACTTCGACACCGTCCTCGAGATTGTCGACAGCACCACGAGCCAGTCGCTCGGCTGCAACGATGAGGCGAACAGTTCGACGTCCCAGTCCTCGCTGACACTCTCACTCGTCGCGGGACAGAAAATCACCGTCAAGGTCGAGGGATACAGCGTCCACTGCGGCAACTACGCGCTCAACATCCAGTAGGGCCGCGTGGGGCGGGAGTTGTTCATCAGCCAACCCGCTGCCGGAACGTGGCGCCTCCGGGAGACAAGGCCCACGCCGCGCCAGGACCGCTGCGGCTTCGTCACACAAGCCGCAGTCGCGTCTCCCACCGGATTGAGCCCGTGTCCGAGTCGTGGTCTAGGCATCCGCACCATGCGCTCGCAGATGTTGCGGTCCCTCCTCGGACTGATGCTTGTCATTCCCTTCCGCACCGTGGAGGCCCGGCCCGTCCAGGCGGAAGCCCAGCTCTGGTACACCGTGTCGGCACAGGGCCACATCGGAGAGCACTTCCTCTACTACCTGGAGGCGCAGCCGCGCTTCAGCAAGGACGACGGCCGCGCCATCCTCCGCTCGGCGGGAGGCGTGCGGCTGTTCCAGGACATGTCCCTGTGGCTGGGCCAGGGCTGGATTCCGCTCTGGGTCTGGGATGGAGACCCTGCGCTACAGCGGGGTGAGAGCCGCCTCTATCAGCAGTACCTCTACACGCCGAAGCTGGGGTCCGTGCGAGGGACGCTCCGGGCGCGCTTCGAGCAGCGCTTCCTCTCCGGGACGACGGAGGTCTCCCTCCGCGCGCGCGTCATGCTCCGCGGTGCCCAGCCCGTGGCCGCGGAGGGGCGCCTGTCACTGATTCTCTGGGACGAGGTCTTCTACCATCTCAACTCGGTGGAGGGCGGTCCCAGCGCGGGCTTCGACACGAACCGCGCGTTCCTCGGCGTGGGCTGGAAGTACGCAGACCACTCTTCCGTGGAGGTGGGCTACCTCAACGCCTTCATCCGCCGGCCCTCCTCCGAGACGGATCAACTCATTCACGCGCTCTCCGTCTCCATGCCCTTCAACTACTTGTAGCAAGGCGATCGGTGCTCCGGCCCCCAGTCCCCGTGCCTGGGGTGTCTTTGCCCCAGGGGGCAGATGACCGATAAACAGACATCACTGTGTGTTTCCGAAACACTTCGTAATTTCCCCACAATCCGCAGCAATTACGCGGAGCTGTGCGAAGCGCCGTCAACACCCTTTACGCACTGGAGCGGAACACCTGGAGCACCCGTAGTCCATGTTATACGCCATTTGCGGGTTTCTCACCCTGCGAGACTGCTTGGCCCATCGATTGCTCAAGGCCCGGAGCGCGTCAGGCCGCAGCTGGTGGACACCAGGCGGATGACGCGTCCCCCCGTAGTCTGAATGGACGAGGAATCTCCGATGCCCGTGTTCCAGAAGATGTTCAAGGGAGCTGCTGTCCTCGCGATGACCGGTAGCGCGCTGCTGACTGGCTGCGGCACCGACACGCAGGTCGATGACGCACAGCACGAGCAGGAAATCATCGCCAACCTGGTCGAGGCCGGCTTCCCGGCGAACGACATCATGGTGGCGGATGGCGACGTGTACGTGGGCCGCGACGCCCATGTGACGCTCGAGGCGTCCCGCGAGATGCTGCAGCCCGTCGAGGCCGGCCCGGAGCAGTACCGCACGACCAACCTGGTCGCCTCCAGCATCACGCGCATCTGCATCGTTCCGACGGCCGCGTTCAACGGCTACGCGCGGCTGAGCCAGGGCCTGGATCTGGCCATCGCGAACTACAACGCGCTGGGCCTGAGCTTCACCATGGCGCGTGGCAGCACGGGCACGTGCAGCGCGACCATCTCCGCGCGGACCACGACCGGCACGGGCGGCTCCGCGGGCTTCCCCTCCGGCGGCCGTCCCTACGGCACCATCAACATCGGCACCGGCCTCAACACCTACAGCGTGGGCGTGAACGAGCACGTCATCACCCACGAGCTGGGCCACACGGTCGGCTTCCGTCACTCTGACTACTACAACCGCGCCATCAGCTGCGGCTCGGGTGGCAACGAGGGCGCCGCGGGCGTCGGCGCCATCCACATCGCCGGCACGCCGACCACGGCGACGACGGGTGGCTCGCTCATGAACTCCTGCTTCCGTTCGACGGAGACGGGCAACTTCACCGCCTCCGACCGCACCGCGCTGACCACCCTGTACTAGTCCTGGCGCGCTCCCCACGGATTCAATCCTGACGCCGTGGGGGGTGCTCCTCGAGGGCTCCGCCCTCACCGCCCGAGCCTCCAGTCCGCGACTCACGTCCGGGCTGGAGGTTCGCGGCTTCATGCGGTGTGGCCCCCGTGTATCGAATCAGTTCTCTTCGGAGCGCTGGGACGTCACGAGCCAGCCCTTGCCGTCGAACTGGTAGAACCAGGTGGCGTTGCCCTCGCCCCGGTCGACCAGCCCCTGACTCGAACCCATGGGCGCGCCCTGGGGGACGTAGCGCTGAAGGCAGCTCACCTCGCGCGGCAGCGCCAGGACCTCCCGCACGTGCCCGCCGCGCGTGAAGAGCACCCGCACGGGGACGGACTCGTTGCACGAGTAGCCTTCGCCCGGGAAGGCGTAGTCCGGCGCTCCGTCCTGGTCGAAGTCACCCCGCACGCACGGCCATCCGTCCTTTCGCAGGACGTCCAGGTCCACGCCCACTTCCTCCAGTCGAGGCGCCGCGTCGCCGACCGTGCCCACGCACAAGCACCGGGTGCTCGTCTCCGTGTCACAGCCCTCATCCGCGAGCGCGATCTCCACGCGTGACGGCGTCTCCTCGCCGCGCAGTGGCGCCTCCGCGCACCCCACGGCCACTGACAGCACAGACGCCCAGATGCAGGTCCAAGGTCGCTGAATCACGTATCGATGCCTCCTGGGGAAGCCCGATTGCAAGCCACGTGCACAGGTCCGTGCGGCCCTGGGGCCACACCTCCATCGAGGGGACAAGGCTCGTGACGCCGTCATGGCCCGCGAGCGCGTGGCGGCGGTTGACGTCCACCCCGTCATGGTCGAGGACGGGGGGATGATTGAACTGCCCCCGGGTGCCTCCATGAAGGACTACCAGCACTACATCCACGAGCTGGAGGCCCTGCATGGCTGGTTGAAGCTGGACCTGGTCCACAACTGCTTCCTCATGGGAGAGGAGGTGGGCGAGGTGTTCAAGGCGGTGCGCCGCCACGAGAAGCTCTATGACGAGGGACGCGGCACGCCCACCGAACAGGCCCGTGCCCATGTCGGCGAGGAGCTGGTGGACGTGTTCAACTACCTGCTGGCCATCGCCAACCGCGTCGGTGTGGACCTGGAGCAGGCCTTCCGAGAGAAGAACGCGCGAAACCAGCAGCGCACCTGGAGCTGAGCCAGGCGCCCCGGTTCAGGGCCCCTCACGTCTTGCGCACTGACTTCTTCTTTTCGCGCTTGCCACCCTTCGATTTTCGCGTGGACCGCTTGTCGACCACCTTGGGCTCGTCGGTATCGCTGTCGTCTTCCCCCTGGCCCCCGCGCGACTGTTGCTTCTGCTCGCTGGAGCTGGAGGAGGCCGGACCGCTCCGAGTCGCGGCGGCTCCGTCGAGAATTCCATCCGCGCCGCCAGCGGACAGCCCCGCGGCCTCGCCGAGCCCATCGCCCACATGGTCCGGCAACCGGGGCTCGGGGACCACGATTTCGGCGGTGTTCCCCTCGTCGTCATACACGGCGGATTCCCAGGCAGCCTCCTCGTAGGCCCGCTTCCAGGCGATGACGTAGGACTTCCGCCAGGCATTGATATAGGCGACACGCTCGGCGGCGTCCGCGCTCCCGCGAGTTGATGCCTCTCTGATGAGGTGGGCACCATCCGTCCGCGCCTGCAGCTGCGTGTAGTGGTCCTCGATATAGGGAATGGCGTCGGGCGCCGGAACGGGAGCGGGCTCATCCAGCTCTGTCTCCTCGAACACCACCTCCCGATACTTCTCCTGGAAGTACCGGGTATAGGTGAGGGCGAACTCCGCCTCATAGGCCTGCCGGGCGGGCGTATCCGTGAGGTTCGTCACCGCGGCGCGGGGAATCTCGCTCAGGACAATCTCCCGGTTGCGCAGGACCGTTTCGTTGGCGCGGTCCGTCTCCCACCTGAGGGGCCCGGATGGGTGGTTCCTCCCCACCTGTTCGGCCAGCTCACCCGCATCGAAGGGTTCGTCCTTGTAGTGGTGGACGAAGTTCGCCACGGGAACCCTGGCCAGATCGATTTCCACCTCGCCATAGCCGCTGAAGCCCACGCCATGATTGGAGGTGATGTCTCCAGGCGTGGACCGGGCCGACAGCAGCTTTCCAACGCCCTTGCGAGTCTGGAGGAAGGACAGCAACCGGGGCTCGTTGGGGATTTCGTCCAGCTGCGTGTTCGCGTGAGTGTTGAGCCACTCCAGGTCGCTCACCTTGCCCTCTCCCACGTTCCGGACCCGCGGCGTCGGCGCTCCCGTGCTCGCATCGAAGTTGTAACCGAGTCGCCCTTCCGTGAGGTGACCCCGATTCATGGGCGTGAGCGCCCGGCCTTCCCTGAGGGCCTTGCGCTCGGGAGGGGTGATGCCGCGCCAGGCCTGGCGCCGAAGCATCCGCCCTCGGACCCGCACGTAGTCCCTGTCGCTGGGCCCCTCCAGGGTGTGTTTCTTGTAGATGTTGGCGACGCCATGCGCGGCCGGAGTCGCGAGCAGATACGCCGCGTTCCCCCTGAGGATGTTTGCCAATGGGGCGCCCTGGTAGGAGATGACATCTCCCGCCACGCTGAAGTCCTCATCGCCCCCCAGACGCGTCACCAGTCCCTGGGGGGTGAGCTCGGCGTTCTCCAGCGCATGGGAGTAGGCTGTCTGGGCTTCAATCTCATCCTCGTGTCCGTCGAAGTCGGCGACGGCGGCGGCCTTGCCAGCCTTGACCTCCTCTTTGTACGCCGCATGGATTTCGCGGAGCCGCTGGTGCCCCGCGGATTCGCGGGCCGCATCCGCCACACGGAGCCCGAACTTCGCGCCGCCCACGCGCTGGATGGGGGCATTTGGCGAGCGGCCTCCCAGGCTCGCCGCCAGCTTCGCCTGCGCCACCACGCGGGGGCCCTGATTGAGCCGCTCCCCGAGCGCTTGCAGGGCAGCCACCCGGGGATGAGCCACTCCCTCCATCCGCTCGTCCCGAGAGGTGACCTGCTCGACCATGGGCACGTCACGCCGCGGCTCGAAGCTCTTCACGACACACTCCTCGCGCTGGAGTCCCAAGCCTGCCACTCGGGTCTGTCCTCCACCCACGGAGTCGGTGAGGGCGGGACGACCCGGGCAGTGCGTGAGCACCCGCGCTTCCACTATCAGTACGACGCGCCACCGCTGACCGTCGGGTGCCCATCTGTGGAGAGACACCAGGGAGGCGAGCGTCGCGCGCGGCCTGGAGGAACGCGGCTGCGTCCCCATGAAACGCAGTGCCGACATCGCGCCTGAGCGCGGGTTGCGATCCCACCGCTCCACCCAGGGTCGGAAGGGACACGTCGGCGCGCGGTCCGAGCCCCGGCATCCGTCACGGCCCCCGGCCAGAGGCGCGCGTCCGTCCACCGCCCGAGGCGGGCCTCCTCCTGGGCCCATGGAGTGGGGCGAATCAGTCCTCGCCGCGTCCACGGCACGAAATGTGGATTACGGGCGGGTGGCACGTGTGACGTCCGCCGGATGGCCCGTTCGCGATGGGCTGGGCTCACGCGTCTCCTCAAGGAACCTATTCAACTGGGATGAAGCCGGCATGCCGAGTGTCTACACCGTGTGTTTCTGTGGAACCGCCTGCGCGCGAGACGAGGGCGAAGTCACGCGATATTGGGACTACAAGCTTCTCGGCCTCTTCGCCAAGAACGACCAGCGCCTCATCAGCCACAAAGACATCTTCGACAAGGGGACCGGATACATCCCGGTACGGCTCCACACGGAGATCTCCACCCACCTCCAGGACACGAAGAAGAGCGTCACCGTGCGAGGTGTCGGCGAGAACGACTGGTACGACCAGATGGACACGTGTGACCCGCTGGACGCCACCCTGCCCGGCGCGCCGGAAGAGCTGCGCAAGTACGCGCGGGCCTACTCGGAAGGCAACCAGCGGACCATGGGGGGCCAGATAGCGGGCTGGGCGGATGCGGCGCTCGCACTGCATGCCGCGAGCCGTGCCGCCGCCAGCGGGGCGGAACAGTACAACTTCGTCGGGCACAGCCGCGGCGCGGTCGAATCCATCATGGCCGCCTGGTTCCTGTATGCCTATGGGGGCGAGGCCTGTCGGAACATCCCCATCAACATCTTCGCCATCGACCCCGTTCCGGGCACCGGCGAGTGGTACGGCATCCAGACCCAGCTGCCTCCCAATGTCGTCAACTACGTCGGCGTCTACGCCTGGGACCATCTGGACGTGGGCTTCAGCGCGGTGATTCCCCGGCCCAATGCGAGGATGACCCAGCAACGCGAACACGAGGCCATCGAGGGCCGGGGCCTGGGGAGCACGTGGCAGACGCTCGCCAACAACCGCCAGTTGGCGGACCCCCTCCTCGCCTCCGACCTCCCCAAGCCCGAAGGGTATCGGCTCTACGCGACCCGAGGGCGCCACAGCACCGTCGCGGGAATCGGCACCACCGATGGCCTGTATGACCCGAAGAAGTTCAGCGACGACGTCGCGGCGGTTCCCCGGCTCATCTACAAGATGGCGCGGGGCTACCTGACCCGATGGGGAACGACCTTCCACACGAAAAGCCAGGTCCGCGATACCGTCAGGCAACTGCGAAAGAGAATCCATACAGCGCATTCTCATTTCGACGCCATGGCGGGCGGGCAGACCCGGACGTCTCGTTATGTGTCGCGGCAGTCCGTCCGGCGGGTGTCCTCCATCCACGGCGTCCTGGGCTGGAACAAATACTACTTCGAGGACGTGGTGGGCACGCCTCCCTACAGGCTCGCCTATCCCTGCACCATCGAGCAGACCGGTGGTGGCTGGGTGGACTGGACGTTCCTGTGAATCAGGTCGTGGCTTCCGAGGGGCAGGGACAGCTCAGGCGAGGAGTGCGGAGCAGATGAGTCAGATCAACGCGGTGCGAAGCAAGGTCGAACCCCGCTATTTCAATCACCTGAGCGGTGCGAGCTATGTGCGAATCATGGACACGCCTCGCATCTGGGGACTGGACTTTGGTCCCGGCATCATGGACCAGGCCCGGAAGCGCACGAAGGAGTTCGAACGAGCGCTCGTCGAGGTCATCCAGAAGTCGAAGTTCCGCTGTGACGTGGCCTCGCTCAACAGCCCGGACCCCGAATGGGCCAAGGTGATTCTGGGGGCCATGGATGCCGCGCTGAGCGAGGACATGGGCAGGACGAAGCGGACCCAGTTCCGGTTCCTGTTCGGGCAGACGCCCATGCTCCTCATGAACGGCACGGCGCCCCCGCTCATCGACTTCCAGGGCGCGCTGATTCGACTGGTGAGGGCGCGGACGCGCCACTGGAAGATGAAGCCGGAGATCTGGATGGGCCAGTTCTACCGGCTCCGGGAAGGACTCCAGTCAGGGCTCCTCGCGCGCCTCGCGGAGTCGCTGCCGAGCTGGATGGTGTCGGAGGGTGATGACGACTTCACGAAGATGACGTGGAATCACTCGAAGATCATCGCCGTGGATGGCATTGAATCCCTGGTGGGGGGACACAACCTCAACATGGACCTGTTCACCAGCTATCCGCCGGTGCATGACGTGTCGGTCGTCATGCATGGTGAGGCGGCCCTGGGGTCGCAGCTGTACTTGAACCAGATGTGGGCGTGCAAAACGGATGTGTTCACGAAGGAGTATCTGGATGTCGATGCCGGCGTCTGGAAGAACGGCGATGACCACGTCGGCAAGCCTTGGGAGCTCAAGGACCCGCTGAACGAGCAGGATGCCATTGATTACCGGACCGAGCGTTTCGAGGCGCTCGCGCAGCTGCATGGTGGGAGCGTGGAGGACTTCAAGTCCTCTCCCAGCCACTCCAGCAAGAAGCTCCTGTCGGAGTCGGACGAAGACCTGGACGAGGACCTCATCGAGGACGACATCCGGAGGGATGACCTCCAGACCCTCGCCGACCTGGAGCTGCCGGTGTTCAAGGAGAAGAAGTACAGCTCCTACGCCAGCCTCGGTGAGTACAAGAAGGCGACCCGCGTCTTGTCGCTCGGCAAGTACTGGAAGGGCTCGAACCTGGAGGAGGACTACGAGAAGGCGTCCGAGCTGATGAAGCAGGAGTTGATCCAGGGCGCGAAGAGCATCCTGCGGTTGTCCCAGATGGACCTGGTGAGCGCGTGGAAGAAGAAGTGGTCCTCCCACGTCGTCTGCCACTGGATCATGGACGCGCTGCTCAAGAACGAGAAGCTGGTCGTCCAGGTCGTGGTTTCCCCCCTGGACGCCGGCGCGGGCGCGGAGGGCGACCAATATTCGTTCGGCTCGGGCGCGTGTCGCACGTTCGAGCTGTTCCAGTACTACGCGACGCATGCCGTGGACACCGACACCCGGCTGCCAGATGCGGACGTGCGGGAGCGTGCGTTGGAGCGACTGCACATCGCGCCGCTCTATTTCACGGACAAGGTCCCCGAGGGGAGCACCACCGAAGGTGAGACCTATTTCTGGCCCAAGCTCACGGAGGAGGGAAAGACGGCGACCCTGAAACAACCCTCGCTCGCCACGGTGCCACCGGTCAAGGGCGTCATCGGGAGCGCACAGGAGTCGGTCAAGAAGGCCAGCGGCGCCTTCTATCCCAAGGTTCCGTCCGCGCCGGGCAATCACGCGAAAATCATGATTGTCGACGACGAGTCGTATGTCGTCGGGTCCGACAATCTCTATCCAGGCTTCCTCTCCGAGTTCAACTACCTGGTGGAGGGCGCGTCCGCCGTGAAGGACATGCTCGAGTCGTATTGGGAGCCCCTGTGGGACTACTCGGGACTGCACTGTGTCAATCCCCTGTGCGAAGGGGGTTGCAAGACGCGTCCTGAGAAGCCCAAGCCCAAGCTGCCCTCGTTGCTGGGGCCCCGACTCGGCCTCTATTCGTCGCTGCTCGGTGGAAGAGGAGGCAATCCCTTGCTCCTTGCGGGCCTGATGTCGACACCGCTCTTCGGCAAAACAGGCTTGAGCGGCTTCAGCGGAGGGAGTGGCCTGGGCATCTTTCCGCCGCTCTTGAGCAACGACAACCGGGGCAAGGTCAAACGGGTGAAGGTGTCCCAGACCGAGAACCTCGACTCCCTCCTCCAGCAGGACGACGAGGCCGCGAAGGTGGGAGTGGTGGAGCGGCAGCTCGCCAAGGAGTCGGTGCCGTCGAGTTCGGAGCCCTCCTCGCCGAAGGCCCAGAAGAAGAAGGACCCGGACGTCCATTCGAACGGCGACAAAATCGAGGACGAGCACTACTACACGGATCGCCAGATCCTCCGGCTCATGGAGCACTTCATCGGGCGCATGCCCAATGTGGTCGTGCGCCCCGGACTCGGCGCCTACCAGCTCCGTCGCCTGGGGCCCGACGCGTTTGACGATGCCCTCCAGGGCATGGCCGAAGATCGCGAGCCCCGCATCATCGTCCAGCCCTACAACGTCAACGGCAACCACTGGGGGTTGATCTACATCAAGGCGGCGCCGTCACCGTTCGGAGGCAGGCCTCAGGCCCGCGTGCTCTACATCGACCCGCTCAACCCGAGCAGCGTGCCGAACCTCGGCCCCCTGCGACGCGCGTTCCCAGACCTGGAAGTCGAGCGGTGTGACATCCCCTATCAGAATGACAACCACGGTGGTGGCTTTGGGGGGCAGCACAGCTGCGGCCCCTGGATTGTCCACCTGTCGCGATGCCTCGTACAATCCGGGAACGCCCTGCCCCTCCCAGCTCCGAACCCCCGCACCGCCGCAATCAAGCTCCGCGAGGAGCACCAGAAGGCCCTGAATGGCCTGAACCAGGGTGGCAGCGACTTCCTCTGAGTCGAGGACGACGTCTCTGGCCGCGCGGCCGCCTCGGAGGGGGCTCCGCCGCGCGGCCCGGGGCCCCTCGCGCGAGCGGGCCGGGTCTCAACGTCCTGGGTGAAGCACCCGAGTCCCCCGGAGCCGAAGCAGCCGGGCCCAGCCGCCCTCTTTCATGGTGAAGGCCTCGCCCGTCCATTCCCCCAGCACGAAGGGCTTCCGCACGCGGCTGCAACATGAACTCCCCGGGATGGGCTCTGCCCACAGTTGCGCGCCCTTCAACCGGAGGAAGTGGTTGTAGACCGGGCTGTGCCGAGGCTTGCCCGTCTCAGGAACACCTCCGGTGACGATGAGCACGTCCTCCTTCTGTCCCTCCACGAGGAACCGGCCCTTCGCCAGCCTCGGGCGCCCCTCCGCCAGCGTGATGACCTCCGCGAAGCGCAGATAGTCGAAACCCAGGAGGCTGTAACCCGTCAGCAGATACTCCTGGAGGTTGCCAGGAATCGGGGTGAGTCCGTCCAGGATGGCGTCGAGCTGGAGTTCCTCCAGCGACCTGTCGAGAGCGAACCCGAATGTCCCCTCGGGTGTGAGCCATTGGAGGTACGCGCGGCCTCTCTCCAGTTCGTCCTTCAGGCCTCGCGCGGCGCGCCGCAGGGTCCAGGACCGCAGGCGCCCGTCAGGCGAGGTGACTGTCTCCGCGCACCCGAGGGTCTCCGACTGGAACACCCCTCGGTCGTACCTGGCCATTCGCCGAAGCGCCTGGATGGCTTTGTCCTTCGTCTTCGGCACGCGGACCTTCATCGACGAGGACCGACGCAGGAGGCGCTCGAAGTCCCCCAGGCCACAGCTCGCCAGCTCCAGCTCCGCGAAGGCGACGGCGGCCTTCGGGCAAAACTCACCGAGCACAGACAGGTCCGTCACGCTGGAGATGAGCTTCTGGCAGGGACGGGAGGCCCCTCCCGCATCGGGGGGCGCGGGACAATGGACCCAGACCCAGTTCTGGTTCCCGTGGGTGCCCGACCATCTCCCGATGTCCACGCAGGCGCCGCCATCCGCGGTGCTGAAGACGGGCGCCTGGGGTCCCCTGAGAATCGCCTCGGACAGGTCGAGGGCGGGGTCCACCTGCCACCCCTCGGTGACGTCGGAGAAGGAGGAGACCTCTCCGATATCGAGCCCCTCGGATGGCGACGTGCTCAGCAGTACCAGCAGGACCTGAGGCCACATGGTGCGCTCCGTTGCAGGACCCGGCCCTTCTTGTCGAGCGCCACGATTGCCCCGTCTCCATTCGTGTCCTCGCGGGCCTGACATCCCATCAGCCACCTCCCGAAGCGATGCGCCGTTCCAAACGGTCCGCTCGGAGCGGGCGAGGGAGGCTCCGCGACAGCCGCGGCAGCCTTCTTCCCGGCCAAGGTCGATGGCGAGGTCGCGCAAGCGGAGAGCATCAGCAACAGGAGCAGGATTGGGCGCATGGCGGGGGCAGGAGACGTGGGGCGGTGTTTGACGCCGAAGCCGCGTGGACGGTTCCAGCCCTCCTGGACGGAGCGCGTCCTCTCGAAACGCATGCGCGTCTCCCACGCACGCACACCGGGCCTCCTCCGGGAGGCCGTGCCTCCTCGCCGCGAGACCACCGGGGACATGCCCGAGCAAGGCACGTCACGTGCAGTCTGGATGATTCATGGTGAACCGATTGAATCCGGGCACGCACCACACCGTGCGCGAGGGGGAGAGCGTCGAAAGCATTGCCTACGAATCCGGGCACGTGGGCAGGACGCTCTGGAATCACGCCGAGAATGAGCCCCTCCGGAAGGAGGGGCGTGACCCCAACGCGCTCGCGGCGGGAGACGTGCTCTACATCCCTCCGTTCCGCGAGAAGAAGGTCACCGTCAGGACCGGGGCCGTGCACAAGTTCACCCGCCGGGGCGTGCCCTCGGTGCTGCGATTTCTTCCCCTCGTCTTTGGCCAACCGATGCCTCGCACGCCCTTCACCGTCGTGGTGGAGGGAAAGGAGCTCCAGGGAAAGACCACGGACCGGGGGCTCGTGGAGTGTTTCATCCGCCCTGATGCGCCCCGCGCCACGGTATACCTGGGCGAGGAGCCCTTCCTGCTCACCTATGAGCTGGACCTGAGGATGCTCGCGCCCGTGGAGACTCCCCATGGGACGCTCACCCGCCTGCGCAACCTGGGCCTTCATGACGGCCCCATCGACAACCCTCCCGCGGACGTGTTGGAGGGAGCGCTGCGCCGCTTCCAGGAGCAGCAGGGACTTCCCACCACGGGTGAGCTGGACGCACGCACCCGCGAGACACTCCTCGCGCGCCACGGGCGCTGAGCCCCCACCGAGACCCTCTCCATGATTCAAATCTCAGCGGCCCAGAAGGGCCCCCCACCCGCGAAGCTGGTGGAGACCGCGAAGCAGGCCGCCGCGTGGCTGCTCGAATACAATCAGTTCGCGAGCACCGGACTCTCCGCGAGCCAGATCTCGAAGAACCAGGAGGAGTACCTCGCGAAACTGGAGATCAGCTCGAAGAGCTATGCGCCCAATGAGGTCAAGGCCCAGCTCGTCGCCTGTCACTACGGGAAGTGCGCGTATTGCGAGACGCGCATCATCCACAGCCACTACGGCGACGTGGAGCACTTCCGTCCCAAGAAGGGCGTCACCTTCTTCGACAAGACAGGCAAGATGGCGACCATCGCCGACGCGTATTTCTGGCGCGCCTTCGATTGGAACAACCTCTTCCTCTCCTGTGGCGTCTGCAACGAGCAGTACAAGAAGAACTATTTCGGCCTCTTGCCCAGCCTCACCGCCACCGCCGCCGAGCAACAGTACCTGGGCGTGGGCCCCCTGAAGGTTCCCACCGTCGCGGAGAAGCGACAGAGCCCCGCGAATCCCAACCTCCTCGAGCAGGCCATCCTCATCGACCCTGGAGTCGACGAACCGCGCGCCCTCATCCGCTTCGATGTTCGCAACGGGCAGGCCATGCCCAGCCCGATCATCAATCTGCTCCAGGGCGACAAGGCGCTCGCCTACGGTCGCACGGCCAAGACCATCGAGGTCCTGGGATTGAATCGGCCGGCGCTCGTCGAGGCGCGCGCCCGGCACCTCCTGAGCCTGCACCTGCTCCTGATACCCATCCTCGGCGACCTGCCGGCACTCCAGCAGTTCGTCCAGTTCGGAGCCCTGTGCGACAAGCAGAAGGACACCCTGGTTCCTCGCTCAGACCCGCTCGCCAACGTGCTCGCGCAGGCCGCGACGGCCGCCGGGAGCAACAAGGCCAGCAAGGAGGCCGTGCTGGCCTTCGGCAGGCTCGTCGCGAGCATCCAGCCCTGGGCTGAGTACACGGCGCTCTCCCTGGATGCCATCGTCACCTGGAGCATCCAGGAGTTCGAGCGCGTGCGCGCCGCGGTGACCCTGCAAGCCACGACGCAAGCCTCGGGAGGGAGCGCGAACATCGGCGCCACCCACAGCCTGGCGCCTCGGCTTCCGGCGAGCCTGTCCACGACGCTCGAAGGACAGACGCAGGACTACCGCCAGATCGTCGCGCACTACTGCAAGGACCGCTGGACCGTGGGAACCGAGGAGAAGGCGGACCAGAGCGCCATGCGGGTGGCGCTGCACGGCGAGTTGAACACGCTCATCGAGGACTACGAGGCGGCATGGAAGGAGGTCCACCACCGCGCCAAGGCCTTCAAGACCCAAGAGGCCGTGATGCGGCATGGCTTCCTCAAGGAGGAGGTGGAGAACTACCAGGAGCAGTTCGCCCGGGGCATCGAGGACGCAAGCGAGGAGCCGCTCCTGCTGGCCTGCCTCCAGAAGGTGACGGAGTCGCTCACCCCCCTCTTCAAGGAACTGCTCGCCTCCACGGACCTCGCCACGGCCCTCAAGCTCGTCACGCAGGGAAGCAAGCTGCTCCGAGTGGACATCCCGGCGTTCTATGCGCTTTGCATCAAGGACGCGGACACGAAGAAGGCGCACAGCGACCCCATGGCCCATTGGCTGAAGATGCATTCCTTCTTCGTCGAGCGGGTGGACCACACGCTCGGGAAGGCGCACATCTCCACCTTCGTGAAAGACTTCATGGAAGAAGCCCACGACAACTTCGTCGAGCTCTACAACCGCTTCACGGATGTGGTGGTGAGGTATCGGCTCAACAGCCTCTACAACAAGACGGTGGAGACCCGCGCGAATCCATTGAAGCAAGCCATTCAAGCCATGATTCAGCACGTCAGGGACCACGTGGCGGGCAAACCCACGCCCACCCACGCCCCGCTCGTGGCCATTTCCCTCATCCGAATCGTTGGCTAGCGCCGAGCGTCCACGGGGGCGGCGCCAGGGATGGAGCGGCGCGGCATGGGGCGCTCCTGAAGGCGCCCTCGGACGCCCGGGAGAATCCGTCACCGAGGCGGTGTAGAGGGGAGTCCACCCCACCGTGGCCTCGAGTCACGGCCGCCGTCTGAACAAAAGACAGTCAGGTGTGGAGGGGAGTCCACCCCTCATTCTCGCGAAATGACAGACATTTCCTCTCGTGCCTTGTCACGTCGCCTGATGCTACTGTCGCATGTATGCACTGGCACCTGCACTTGAAGAGCGCGGCCCTCGCGGTCGTGCTGTTCGCGATGTCCGGGCTCGTCGTGCCCGACGCGCACGCGCAGCAATGTGGACCCGGGCCGACCTCGCCGGTCGATCCACCCGAGGACCAGATGAGCGACACGCGCCTGCTGCGGCGCATCGTGCTCGGACTCACGGGGACGACTCCGACCCTGGAGCAGTACGAGGCCATGGCGGCCGCGGCCTCGCCCGAGGCGCGGGCCTCACTGCTCCGCTCGACGCTCGACGAGGTGCTCGCCTCTCCGAAGTTCTATGAGCGGATGCTGCGCTTCGGACACGAGTGGATCGCCGTGGGCGCCTACACCACGGGCGCCACGGGCGACGCGTACCAGGGCGACATGTCCGGACACCTGCACCGGTGCGCCGACAACACCCTGCACCCGGGCGCGCTCTACGCGGTGAACGAATTCGCCTCGGGGGACCCGGGGCAGCAGTGCTCCGACAAGGACGGTGGCGGGAACCCCGCCGTGCCGGAAGCGCGCACCGTCGAGCCCTGGTGGGCGCCAGGCACCACGGTCCAGGTGCTGGGCAAGGCGGGCTCCGACATCAAGCAGGTCGTCGACACCACCACCGGGAAGACCTGGGACTGTGGCATCGCGAGCGGCGGCTACTACGACCCCGGGCTGCCTCGGGGCTGTGGATGCGGACCGAATCTGATGTGGTGCTCGCCGCTCGCCGGCCTGGGCTCCGCGAGCACCTCCACCCTCAATGGGCAGCGCCGCCACCCCTACGAGGAGCCCGCGCGCCTGTTCGCGCACCTGGCGTGGCATGACCGGCCGCTCTCGGACCTGGTCGTCGGCAACTACTCGGTCGGAACCAACTGGCTGCGCGCGCTGTACATCCGCTTCGGCCGGCAGATGGGCAGCGACGTGGTGGACCAGAACAGCACGTGGTGGCGGCCGGACGTGGGCAATGCCCCGCGCGACCCGATGCACCCGACGCCGGATGATCCGCAGGCGTGGCGGGAGTTCGTGGTGGAGGAGCTGGAGCCCTACCATCTCTCGCTCACCCCCGACAAAACCCGCTCCGGCAGCATGGACCGCACCTACCGCTTCGACCCGCGCAAGACGAAGGACGCGCCCCTGGGCCTGCCCGCCGCCGGGGTGCTCACCATGATGGGGGCCATGTCGTCGTTTCCGCGTGAGCGCGTCCGGGCCGCGCGTTTCCTGGAGATCTTCGCCTGCCAGAACTTCTCGCCGCCTCCCGCGGACGTGCACTTCCCGCCGCTGGAGATAGACCCGGCGACGGGCGGAACGTGCCTGCACTGCCACAAGACGCTGGACCCCGCGGCCATCGCCTTCAAGCGCTGGGACTTCACGCCGTTCCCGAGCTACTACGTTCCGTGGCCCTTCATCGGGGGCATCGGCAATCAGCGCATCACCGCGGAGTGGCTGTCCGGGAAGTATCCGCACATCGGCAATGCGCCGGGCCTGCGCTGGAAGAACGCCTTCGCGCCCAACACGGTGTTGACCCCCGTCACTCCGGAGGAGCTCACGGCGAATCCGGAAGCGGTGCTGCTCGACACGATGCCGGAGTCGTACACGCTGCTGGGCGAACATGGCGATGGCACCATGGGCCCGCTGGGCTTCGGCAAGCTGCTGGTCCGCTCCGGTGAGTTCGACCGCTGCGCCGCGCGCAAGCTCTACGCGATGTTCATCGGCCGGGAGCTGAATCCGGCCACGGAGAAGGGCTTCATCGACAAGCTCGCGCGGGAGTTCGTCGCGGGGGAGCGCAAGCTGCGGCCCTTCATCCGCCATCTCTTCGAACAGTCCGAGCTGCGGAGGGGCCTGTGATGCGCACACTGCGTTCGTTGCTGGGGGCCGTCGCGCTCGCGTTCGGCCTGGGGGCTTGTTTCGGGGATGTCTCGCACCCGCAGGGGGGCGATGGGACGCCGGACGGGGGCGACACCTGCGCGGCGTCGAGCGACAACGACGCGGTCCGCCTCGCGCTCGCTCCCGCGTGTGAGGGCTGCCACGTCAACGGCAACAAGCCCTTCTTCGCCTCGCTCGCCGCGTTCGAGAGCGGGCTCGTCTACAACGAGCGGTTCGTGAAGCGCGGAGACCCGGAGGGCAGCGTCCTGGTCCAGATGCTCAAGGGCACCGCCCCTGGCAGCTACGCCCAGATGCCTCCGGGCCAGCCCTACGAGCAGCTCGTCGCCAACGGCCGCGTCACGATGACCATCTCCCAGGTGGAGGCGTGGATTCGCGACCTGAAGGCGCCCCCCGCGCAGTTGGAGACGCCGTCACCCGAGGAGTTCCGCGTCCGCCGGCTGTCCGCCGAGGAGATGGTGGTGAGCCTGATGGACCAGCTCGGGCTCACGCTCGAGGACTTCGTCAGCACGAGCAACCCCGACTGGCGCAACCGGGCGTACGTCGTGAACTGGGGCAAGTTCTTCATCTGGCCTGGTGACTGGTCTCCCGGCATCTCGGGCGAGTACGTCTCCGACCTGCGCACCGTCGAGCGGTTCGAGGCGCTCGGAGGCGGCAACTCCCTGGCGTACCGCAAGAAGGACACGACCTTCGGCCCCTCCGCCGGACAGGCCCTGGTCCAGGTGTCCCAGGCCTGGTGTGGGCGCGCGGTGGACAAGCCCAACAACAAGGCGGTGCTGCGCTTCGTGACGCTCGCGGACACGTCCACGAAGAACCCGGACGCGGTGCAGAAGAACCTGCGCAACCTCTATCTGCGCATGCTGGGCCAGCCGCCCGACGACGCGGAGCTGAAGGCGCTGTACGAGCAGGTCTACCTCCCGCTCGAAGCGCAGAGCGCGCGCCTGGCCTGGGTTGGCACGTGCGCGGCGCTCATCCGTCACCCGCTGTGGATCACCTACTGAGCCGAGGACGCCATGCCGAACACTTCTCGACGCACGTTGCTCAAGTGGGCCCTCGGAGCCGGTCAGTTCGCCCTCCTCGACCGCGCGGGGCTCCTCGGCTCTGGCCTCGCGCACGCCGCGGACGCCGACGTCCCTTCACGACTGGTGGTGCTCTACGTCCCGGGCGGCTTCCGACCGGCGTATTGCTTCACGCCGATGGAGGACTCGGAGATTCCGCTCTGCGTCCCGGGGTCCTCCAACTTCAGCAGCGAGCCGGTCTTCTACGACGCGAGCAAGGTGGTGAACCTGGCGCCCGCCAACGGCGCGTACAAGCCGCTGCGGACGTGGCAGTCCTGGAATCCGCAGGACCCGGCGGCGCGCGGTACCTTCAGCCCGCTCATGTACGGCTACCAGCACTTCGCGCTGCATGAGCAGTTGAGCGTGCTGCATGGCATCGACCAGGGGACCAATGACCACGCGAGCGCCTTCATCTCCGCGATGTGCGGCGTCGCGGGCGCGGACTATCGGGCGCCGGCGATGCACTCGGTCATCGCGAACCACCTGTATGCGCGGCACCGGGAGACCCGTCCGCTGCCGTTCGTGGTGGTCGCTGGGGACCGGGGCGTTCCCTCTGGCATGGGGTTGCCCTCTCACGCCTCGCCGGTCGGTGTGCCCTCCATCGATGCGCTCAAGCCGATGCTCTCCGGAAAGGCCGCGGACAACGCCTGGTGGTCGGGGCTGGAGGCGCGCACCGAGGGCGCGGAGCTGGATGCACGGGGCACGCCCACCGGGGCCCAACTGAAGACGACGACGGTGGAGCGCTACTCCCTGGCGCGTGCGCAGCCGCTCCTGGGCCGCTCGACGGCGAAGGTGGACAACTACCTGGAGGGCCTGCATGGCTCGCTGTCGTCCGTCTCCCGCGTGCTGGCGACGGACGTGGTGTCCCTGCTGGAGGGCACCAAGGGCATCGACACGCTGAAGACGAACCGGCCCGCGTACCTGTCGAGCTACCTGAACGAGACTTTCACCTACACGTTCGGCAACGCGAACTTCCACCTCACCGGGTTGGACCCGCGCATGGACATGGCGCTGCGGTTGCTCAAGTCGGACCTGTGCACGTCAGTGCATGTCTCGCTGCGCATGGACTTCGACACGCACAGCGGCGCGGGCCATGCCTTCAGTTGCGCGCATGGTCGCGGGCTGATGGATTGTGTCGCGCGCTTCCTGGGCGAGATGAAGGCCACGCCCGCTCCGGGCAAGCCGGGCAAGACGCTGCTCGATGACACCCTGGTGCTGGTGATGAGCGAGTTCGGCCGGAGTTGGGCCTCCCGCGCGAATGACGGCAGCTACAACCTGCCGGATGACCACCACCCCTACACCTCGGTCTTCTTCGCGGGGGGAAACGTGGCCGCGAACCGGCAGGTGGGCACGTACACGACGCGCGGGCTCGGCGTCCCGGTGGACATCATCGAGGAGACGGGGCAGACGCAGAAGCGCGTCCCCCGGTCCGCGGACGTCGTCACCACCGCGCTGCGCATCATGGGCATGGAGCCGAACGAGTTCTTCATCCCCGGTGGCTACGGCGAGGTGGTGGGGCTCCGGAAGGGATAGCGGTGGTGAAGACGCCGCACGGCACACCTGGGGACTGCCCCTCAGCGCTTCGCGCACGCCCTCGGGCAGGTCCTGGTGCCCTCGCACCCTCATCACTGCTGGCGCGACTCGGCGTGCTGCCGCGCCCGCTTCTCCACCGCGCGGAACGTGTCCTCCACCGCGTCCTTCTGTCCCATGCGCGCCAGGAAGCCAGGGATGGAGCCGGCCGGGTCCACGGTGAAGCGATACACGGCATGGGACTTGTCCTCGCCACGAGGCTCCACGCGCCAGCTTCCTTCATTGAGCCGGATGCGCACCGTGCCACGCCGCTGGGGAATGGCGTCCGGCTCCGCCTGCCACCTCTGCGCGAACACGCCCGAGCCGTCCTCCACCAGCTTGGACTCCAGCACCACGTTGCTGATGTAGTCCCGCGCGGAAACCACCGGCAGGTCCAGTCTCGTGTAGGTGAGCTGCCCCTCGTCCGGCAGCTCCTTCAAGAGGCGGGACTCCTTCACGTACGGCATCCAGTGCCGGTAGGCGTCCACATCCCGCAGCACGGCCTGCACGTCCACGGCGCTCGCCGCCAGCTCGCCCTCCGCCCAGACGTCCTTGGCCTGCGTCCCCGGCCGGGCCCGGACCTTCACCACGTATGGCTTCTCCGCCAGCGTGCTCCAGCCCTCCGCCGCCTGGGACGTCCCCGCGGCGAGCCCCAGCGCACAGGCGGCAAGTGCCGCTCCACTCCACAGCATCTTCATGCGTTCTTCCTGGGCGACTCGGGCCCGGTGCGTCTTCACGTCCGCTTCCGACACACGAGCGCCCCGGCGAATTCGCGGAGGCACACCCGGCCAGGGGGCCGGGCAGCCTCCAAGCTGCCAGCCATGACGGCTCGGGGCCGCCATGCGAGCAGCCACGAGGCCTCGCGGCCCTCGACAGCGCTCGACTTCCTCCAAGTGGAAGTGCCGACCCCAACCCATCCGAACCGATTTAGAGTCACGAGGACGCGCGAGGGTCGCCGCGCGGCACTTGGGGGCATGTGCCATGAAGCAGATTGAGCAACACCTCGCGGAAGGTTCCTTCCAGGAAGCACTCCAGTTGATTGAAGCGGAGGTGGCCAAGGCCCCGTCGGGCGAGCGGCTGCTGATGGCATTCAACGTAAGGGTGCGCCTGGAGGACTATGACGGGGCCCTGCGCGCGCTTGAGGACTTGGAGAAGCTGGAGCCTGAAGTCTCCGAAGCAGTGACCTTCCTGCACCACTGTGCCGAGCTCGAACGCCTGCACTCCCTGCGAAGGAAGGACGCCGAGCGGGCCAAGGAGCGTGGGGCGCTGCAGGCACCCCAGCCCTTCTCACGTGCCTACCTCCAGGCGGCGGTGAGCCATGCGAAGGGCGAGTTTTCCGACGCGGCTCGTGCCCTGGAAGAGGGCGCGCGCTCGGCCCCCAAGACATCCGGAATGCTAACGCGGACCAATGGTGCCCGGGTGCGCTTCTCCGATTTGACCGACTCGGATGAGCTGACGGGGCCACACCTCCCCTGCTTCCAGGGTGGCACCGTGCTGGACGTGCCCTTCAGCGAGCTTCGCTCCATCCAATTCGAAAAGCCGCAAAGCTCAATGGATGTCGTCTGGCTGCCGGCCCAGTTCCAGACTCTCGACGGCCGCGAGGTCGAAACCCGCGTGCCTTCGCTGTACCCCGGGTCAGGCCTGCATGACCACGCTCCCATCCGCCTGGGGGAAATGACCGCGTGGCATCACGACCCCCACGGGTATGCCGTTGCGTTCGGCCAGCGAGACTTCAAGCTGACACATGAGGATGGCGGCATGGGGATGGTCGGGCTCCTCCAGGTGGCAAGGATCGACTTCGATGATGCGAGCAGGCCCATGAGCGGAAAGCCGCAACCCCAGGCGAAGAAATCCTTCTGGTCGAAACTCTTCGGCTGAGTCGGGACCTCGGTGCGGGCGAATGCCTGTCAATGACGGGCCTTCCCATGCCAACGCAAGGCTGTCAGGCTCGACCTCGTGGACCTCTTCACGAACATGCCTGAGTTGTTCCCGCTCATGCGCGGCGGCGGCGCATTCCTTGTCGCCATCGGGCTCGGCATCCTCGTCGGGTCCTTCGGTCGCGGCAGATGGCCTTTCGGCGGGCTCCTCGCGGGCGCGGCCATTGGCATCCTGATCATGGCCGTCGGTGGTGCCACCCGGCTCATCTTCGACGAGGGTGTGCGCACGCCCATCTGGCAGTGGGGAGTGCTCGGCATCGCCATGCTCGTCGAGGTCTACCTCGTCAGCGTCGTCGCACAGAAGTTCCCCGACACCGAGTCACGTCCCTTCTGGATGTGGCTGCTCTTCGTCGTCGGCGCCCACTTCCTCATCCTCGGACCCAGCCACGGTCCCATCTGCGCCTTGCTCGCGGTCCTCTGCATGACGAACGCCTGGATCGGGCTTCGCGCGACCACCGTCGACCTCCGCGTGTCCTGGGCGATCGACGGCGTGCTCAAAATCGGCGCGGGCGCGCTGATGGTCGCGGTCAGTTACAGATTCGTTTGATCCAGACGACAGGCACGATGTGTCGGGGCGCCCCAGGTGACTCGACGAAGCACCCGGGGCTGAGCCGGGTCAGATGTCCAGGTACCAGAGCTGGTTGTCCGCCGCCCTGTCGCGCTTCATGGGGTAGGTGATGAGCCGCCCCGAGCCATCCGCCCTGCCACCCTCGATGTCGAGCACGTGGCCGTTGAGCTGACTCTGGATGTAGTAGGTGCCGCGGACACGACCGGGCACCAGCTGCCACACCTGATGGGGCTGTCCGTGGGCCTCCCAGGTGACCACGCGTGTTCCCGAGGCCTTGTTGGCGCCCTCCACGTCGAGCACGAGTCCGTTGAGCCGGCTGCGGATGAGGTAGCCGCCGCGCGTGGGCACCAGCTCCCACTTCTGGTTGTCATTGCCCTCACGGTTGGACTTGGCCCGGTGGGCGATGAGCCCCGCGCCGGGCGAGCGGTTGTTGCCCGCGATGTCGATGACGAGCCCCGCGAGCTTGCTGCGGATGAAGGTGCTGCGCTGGGGACGCCCCTCTCCCCGGCCATGGTCCCAGTCCTGTCCGTCGTGGTCTCGGACCGAACGCCCGGGCGGCGGCGGGGGCGGCGCGGGGCGCGCCTCGCCCTGGCACCAGCCCGCGGGACTGCACGTGCGTGCGCCATCGCACTGGGAGGCATCGTGGCAGCGGTTGGGCCCGGGGTGGTTGCGCGACTCGTCCCTGCGGTAGTCCGGCCCAGGCCCCGCCGCCGCCGTCAGAGGCAGGAGCAGCAACGCGAGCGCCGCCCATCCCCTCCCCTTCGCGGACGACCGGTTTTCACTCGCACGAACACCCTCGGAGCCACTCCGAACCGCCAACATGGGACTTCTCCTTGTTTTTGAGGTCTCCAGCGGAGGGGCCGCTCTCGCCGCCCGCTCGCCCTGTGTCCTTCCTGACGGAGGCCCGGGAACTTCATTCACCTGGCCGGGAGGTACGTGCCCTCGGCACCCTTCCTCACGAGGTCGCCAGCTCCCACGGGGACTGGTGCCCTTGCGGTACTGTGCGCCGCACAGTACTGTGTTCCACATGGGTCAGGCGGAGTCGTTCAGCAAGCTGGAACTCGAGCTGCGCCGTGGAGTGGTGGTGTTGGCCACCCTGTCGCAGCTGAGAGCACCTCGCTACGGGTACGAGCTGCGACAGGCATTGGCGGACAAGGGAATGCCGATTGAAGAGGGCACGCTGTACCCCTTGCTGCGGCGTCTGGAGACGCAGGGTGTCCTGCAGAGCGAGTGGAGGATCGAAGACGGGCCACCGCGGCGCTACTACGCGCTGAACGCGGACGGCCGGAAGCTGCTCAAGAAGCTCACCGACGCCTGGCAGGGCATGAATGACGCCATGGAGAAACTCCTGGAGGAGGGGCAATGAACGCGAATGACGTGCTTGAGTCCTACATCACCGATGTCGCCGTGCGATTGCCACGCAAGCAACGCGACGATGTGGCGTTCGAACTGCGTGCATTGCTCACCGAGGAGCTTCAGGCCCGGGCCCTGGCGGATGGACGCGACGCCGATGCGGCCATGGCCACGGAGCTGCTGCATTCCTTCGGCCATCCGGAGGTCGTGGCGGCGCGCTACCGCCCCCCGCTGACCATCATCGACCCAGCGGATGCGCGCGGCTTCCTGCGGGCGACCGTCATCGGACTGGCCCTCATCTGGTGCGCCGGCCTGCTGACGCACCTGTGGCAACCCCTCCAGACTGGAAGGGACGTGCCCCAGGCGCTCGGTCAGTGGTGGGTGCACACGGTGGTGGGGTCCTTGTGGTGGCCTGGATTGCTGGTCGTGGGCTACGGCGGCGCTGCCTGGGTCCGCCGCCGGTGGCCTGACACGTCGAAGTGGAAGCCGCGTGCGGAGGATCGAATCCAGGGAGGCCGCGCGGCCATGGTCCTGGGCATCGTCGGCGTCCTGAGTGGAGTGTTCGTGCTCCTCGAGCCGACCTGGGTGCTGGACGTCTGCTTCGGGGGCCGGGCAGCTCCCGCGGCGTACGAGGCGCTCACCTACGCCGAAGGTTTCCGTCAGCGCCAGGCGCCCTGGTTGCTCGTGCTCCTCCTGCTCAATGTTCCCATGTGGCTCGCCGTCATCGTGAGCGGGCGGTGGTCCACGGGCATGCGGCGCCTTGAGACGGGACTGAGTTTGCTCACGTGCGCGGTGATGGCATGGACCGTCCTGGATGGCCCGGTCTTCCGCACGGAGGTCAGCAACCGGACGGTCCGGTTCTGCATGGTCCTCATCATCGCCTCCGTGCTGCTCCACTACGGCATCCGGATGTTCCGGACCGTTCGCCCTGCTCCATCCCTCCGCGGCATGCATGGATGACGACGTACAGGGTGGAAATGACCCTGCCTCTACAACGTCTGTCATGGCGCATAGGCTGCGCATCGCCGCGCGCGTGACGTGACTCGTTCCTCCTCGACCTGGCGTCTGTCGTTGCCCGGGTCTCCCGCCCGCCCTCGGCCATCTCGTCGTCAGGAACGGAGGCGCCTTCCGATGGAGGGCGCCCCTTCAGAGGGACATGCATGAAGAGCAGTTCGACAAGCGCCGGCCGGCTCGGGTGGCTCGCGGTGTGTGCGTGGTTCGCGTGGGGCACGGGGTGCTCGGCGGGCCCCACCGAAGAGGGACCCGAGTGGGACGAGCGTCCCGGGGTCGTCCACTCCGCGGAGGGGACGTTGGGTCAAGGGACGGTGGCCGCCGGGCGACTGCACACGCTCGCGCTGCGCTCCGACGGCACGGTGTGGGCCTGGGGCAGCAATACACATGGGCAGTTGGGCAACGGCACCACACGCTCGGCGTCGAGGCCCGCCTGGGTCTGGGGGCTGAATGACGTCGCCGCCGTGGCCACGGGGGAGCTGCACTCGCTGGCCCTGAAGGCGGACGGCACGGTGTGGGCCTGGGGCTTCAACGACCGGGGCCAGTTGGGGGACGGGACGACCACCTCCCGAGCGGTGCCCGTGCGCGTGCCTGGGCTGACGGGCGTGATGGGCATCGCGGCGGGCTTCTCCCACTCGCTGGCGGTGAAGTGGGACGGCACGATGTGGGCGTGGGGCAACAACGCCACGGGGCAGCTCGGCAATGGGCTGACAGCGAACCAGCCGGTGCCGGCGCAGGTGCAGGGACTCGGAGGGGTGAAGGCCATCGCCGCGGGCAATGCGCACTCCCTCGCATTGAAGTCGGACGGCACGGTGTGGGCCTGGGGAGGAAACGCGGACGGGCAGTTGGGGGATGGCACCACGACGTCGCGCTCGATGCCCGCGCTCGTCGCGGGAGTGGCGGATGTGACGGCCGTCTCGGGCGGGGGCTCACACTCGCTGGCCCTCAAGGTGGATGGCACGTCGTGGGCGTGGGGCAGCAACGCCTTCGGTCAGTTGGGGGACGGCACCACGACCTCGCGCCACGTGCCCGTGGCCGTCGCCGTGTCCGGCCTGGCCCGCCTCACCGCGGTGGTGGGGGGCGGACAGCACTCCGCGGCCCTGGGTGTGGATGGGACGGTCTGGACGTGGGGCGGCAACACGCGTGCGCAGTTGGGCGATGGCACCACGGTGTCGCGCCTGCTGCCCGTGGCGTTGGGGGGCCTGAGCGGAGTGATGGGAATCACGGCGGGCGGTGGCCAGCACACCGTGGCGATGAATGCCAATGGAGAGACGTGGGCGTGGGGTGGCAACAGCGAGGGACAGGTGGGCGATGGGAGCACGCTGTTGGCGCTGGTGCCCAAGCGAGTGCTGAGCCTGTCTCGCATCGAGTCCATCTTCGCGGGTGGGTACTACTCGGTGGCGATCCGGGACGGAGGGACGGTCTGGACCTGGGGTTCGGATCGGCTGGGGGAGTCGGGGGACGACATTCCCACCCTGAGCCCGGTGCCCACGCGCGTGACAGGGCTGACCGGTGTGGTGAGCGTGTGCGGCTCGGGTCATCTGCTGGCCATCAAGGGCGATGGCACCCTGTGGGCCTGGGGCGCCAATGGCGCGGGCCAGCTCGGGGACGGAACCACGGTGTCCCGCACGAGCCCCGTCCAGGTGCCAGGGCTCACCCAGGTGGTCAGCGCGTCGGCTTCGGGCCATTCCCTGGTGGTGAAGTCGGACGGGACGGTGTGGAGCTGGGGAGCCAATTCACAGGGGCAGTTGGGCGATGGGACGTCCACGGCGCGTTCGGTGCCCGCGCAGGTGGCGGGGCTGTCCGGGGTGGTGGCCGTGGCCACGACAAGCAACCGGTCAGTGGCGCTCAAGAGCGATGGCACGGTGTGGTTCTGGGGCTTCGTCGGCAACGTCTATCCATTGCAGAGGACGCCCGCGCAGTTGGTGGGGCTCACGGGGGTGGTGGCCTTGTCCGGTGGGTATGACCATGTCCTGGCGCTCAAGAGCGACGGCACGGTGTGGGCCTGGGGCTCCAATGGCTCGGGCCAGCTCGGCGATGGCACCATCACGCAGCGGCGCCTGGCCGTCCAGGTGGCGGGGCTGACGGGGGTGGTGGCCGTGGAGTCGGGGAACGACGACTCGGTGGCGCGGAAGGCGGACGGCACGTTCTGGAAGTGGGGCTCGGGTCAGCGGACCCCCGTGAGGGCGGCGTCCCTGGATGGAATGACGACCGTGAGCCTGGGCACCCTGCACGCGCTGGGGCTCAAGCCGGATGGGACGCTCTGGGCATGGGGTTCCAACGGCTCTGGCCAGCTCGGGCTCGGCATCGCGACCTACTTCGGTCCGACGACGACGCTGCCTCCCCATCTTCGGGAGGTCACCGTGGGAGATTTCTACTCGTTGGCCGTGAGGAGCGATGGGACGGTGCTGACCTGGGGCGCCAATAGCTCAGGTCAGTTGGGTGATGGAACCACGGCGCTTCAAGCCTCGCCGGTGCAGGTGTCGGGGCTCGACGGCGTGGTGGCGGTGGCCGCGGGCAACTCACACTCGCTGGCGCTGAGGACGGATGGGACGGTGTGGGGCTGGGGCGCCAATCACCTGGGCCAACTGGGGAATGGGACCACCACCTCGAGCCCGCTGCCAACGCCGGTCGTGGGGCTCGTGAGCGTGAAGGCCATCGCGGCGAACAGCACCCATTCCCTGGCGTTGAAGCAGGATGGGACTGTGTGGAGCTGGGGCTTCAATGGCGCGGGCCAGTTGGGGGATGGGACGCGAACCCAACGGCAACTGCCCGTGCAGGTGCTGGGGATGTCGAGCGTGGTGGCGGTGTCCGCGGGGAACGAGTTCTCCCTCGCGCTGAAGGCGGATGGCACCGTGTGGAGCTGGGGTTACAACTTCAATGGTCAGTTGGGAGATGGCAGTACCACGTTCAGCTCGAGTCCCGTCCAGGTGTCCGGCCTCTCCGGCGCGCAGGCGATATCCGCGGGACGCAGCCATTCGCTGGCCAGGAAGGCCGACGGGACGGTGTGGGCCTGGGGCTCCAACCAGAACGGCACCCTGGGGGATGGCGGCACGACGCCGCGACTCGTCGCGGGCCCCGTCGTGGGCCTCACGGGCGTGGTGAGCGTGGCGGCGGGACCGATGTCCGTGGCCATCAAGGCGGATGGGACGCTCTGGGTCTGGGGCACACAGTCCACGGAGGACGGGACGATTTCCCGGCGCTTCGTTCCCGTCCCGATGCCAGGGCCCACGGGCATCGTCGCCGCGTCCGCGCGAAGCGGCCACACCCTGGCACGAACCGCGGATGGGACGGTGTGGGGCTGGGGCCACAATGCCTATGGCGCCCTGGGCAACGGCATCACCGGAGAGCGGAGCGAGCCCTTCCAGCTCTGGTGAGCGCGGCGGTCCGCCACCCGCGCATGTCTGGAATCAAGTGGTGACTTGAACTCTTGGATGATCGGCCGGGCCCGCCCTCGAACAACGCACGTTCGAGGGCGGGCCCCTGGCGCTTCGCTGCGCGAGCCCCCACCCTCCGAGGCCTTGGGCGCGCCGTGGGCTACTCGATGGGCGGCGGGCAGGAGTGGGGGCAGTCGTATCCGAAGGTGCAGCTATCGCACGAGAGCGGCGGCATGACGCTGATGGTGAGCGGGAGCGTGCTCTGCCCGAACGGTTGATTGCCCTGCATGAGTCGCCACTCGAACAGGTAGGTCCCCGTCAGCGGGGGGGCGACGGCGGTGAAGAGGAAGGTGGTGTCCTCGCCCGGGTCCACGACTTCGTAGGGCAGCAGCGGGACTCGGGCCACTCCCCAGAACAGGTTGTCCACCGGGTTCTGGGAGCCGAGCTCGACGGGCGTCTGGGCGCTCCAGCTTTTGGTGCCCCAGTTCTTCATCCGGACGGAGAACTGGAAGCTCTCCCCTGGGGCCACGGTGGCGGGAACCAGGGTCTGCTCCACGAGCTCCGAGGCGAACGCGGGGGACTTCACGTTGACGGAGAGGGTCAGCTCGGGGCCGAACGCGGCGCCGTTTCGCTGCATCCTCCACCGGTAGGTGAAGGGTCCTGGCGTCAGGGGCGCGGTGGGCGTGACGGTGAACGTCTTGTGCTGCCCCAGGAGGATGGCGTCACCTGGAGCGAGCATCAGGCTCTGCGTCCCGTCGAGCGAGACGCCGTGCGTGCCATTGGCCGCGCTCCAGAGCGTGGTGCCGGTGTTGGTGACGGAGACGGAGGCGTTGAAGGGCTGTCCGGCGACCACGGTGGGAATCCTTCCGTTGGAGTCGCGCTGGAGGGCGCCGAGGGCGGGGGTGTCCAGGAAGCCGCCCAGAATCTGTTGGCGGAAAGGGAGGAAGGTTCCCGTCAGCAGATTGGAGAGGAGGAAGCGCGGCTCGTCGGGTGGCGCGGTCGGGTCCGGAACTTCGTTGGTGTGGACGAAGGACGTTTGGATGGGGGGGAAGGTGCCGATGGCGCCTCCCAGGTCCGCGAAGCTGCTGCGGTTGTGGCAGCCGGCACAGGACAGAGCCTGGGCGCGCGAGACGACCTGCTCGGGACTCAGCGGGCTACCGATGCGCTGGAGCTCCGCGGCGATGGCGGTGGCGAAGCGGTTTTCGGGAGGAGCGAAGAGGAACTCGTTGAGGTAGTTGTCCGAGGCGAGGAACGACTCCGAGTCGCTCTCGGCGTCATTGTAGATGTCGGGAACCTCATAGTTGAAGCGGTTGATGTCATCGACCGCGAGGCTCGCCACCTGGGTGATGAAGTACTCGCGGAAGCTCACCGCGAGCGGCTCCGTGTTGAAGATGTTGAAGAAGTCGCCGCGCGGGTTGGCTTTCACGGTGACGGGCACGAAGCGCAGGGTGCAGCCGGTGGGGCCACACTGCCGCTTGAGCTTGAACTCGTGGAGCATCCACGGGGCCGGCGGCCCCTGCTGGATGAACTGGTTGGTGCGAACCTGTCCCTCGCCCAGGGGGTTGTTGCCGTAGTGATTGGCGTGGACGACGGGGACATGGCCGGGGCTGCTGGCCTCCAGGAAGAAGGACTTCACGCGGGCGCGGCGGGCGACGGGGTCCGTGAGGGTGGAGAAGCTCGCCCAGGTCTGGGCGATGGGGCGGCAGCCCTCCAGACCCAGCTCGCGGCGGGGGTTGGGAAGGACGGCCTCGAAGATGACCAGGTTGCGGTCGGGGGGCGGGTGGGCGAAGACCATGCGGTATTGGCCGCAGTTGGCGCCATCGGGAGGGGCCAGGTCGAAGCGGTTGAAGAGGCCAATGAGGTTGTAGCGGTCCAGGACGGACCCGTTGCCGAGGACCGCCTCCCTCCCCTCGGACTGACGGCAGTGATAGGGCGCCCCATTGAGCGTGAAGATGTTGTCGCTGCAGTGCGCTCCGCCTGGGAGGTCGGCCTCACCCGGCGCGGGATTCTGGGTGTCCCAGAGCTGGCGGTAGAGCTGCTCGGCGGTGAAGCCCGTGCTCCCGGCCTGTTGGACCAGCTGGTTCATCACCATCCGGAGGGTGATGGTGGAGACGGTCGCGAAGTCGGTGATGGCGAGCGAGCGGCGCGGGTCGAGCGATGCGGACGTCGTGGAGGGTTGGTCGGCCAGGGGCGTGGTGTGGAGCCCGCCGCGTTCGGAGTGGGGAGACGCCGCGGAGGCGGAGCCCAGGCTCGCGAGGAGCAGGCTGACGCCCGCGAGCCGCGAGGCGGTGAGCCACCGGAAGGTGTGGCGTGAGTGCGGGACGGTGGAACGGGATGGTGGGTGATGCATGGCTGTGGCCTCGGAGACACCGATGTCCACGCGGCATTACGCAAGCAGGCATCAACCTGGTTGATGTGAACCGGCCGGTTCCTTCCGTCGACGAGCAGGTGTTTCGTCGGAGAGACAACCCACGGGGCCAGTTCGGCCAGGGTTCCGTGTCCGACGTCGTCCCAGGCTCCTTGCCACGCACCTGATCCGAGCTGCCTGGCGGGTGGCGGGTGAATGGCCGGTCCCCATTCGCTCACATCTCCCCCGGAGCGGACTCCCCTCATCGAGAGGCTCTAGAAGTTTCCAATGCCACTCAGGGGGGAAAGCAATGTTTGGTGTGTTCAGACGTATTGGCGGACTCGTGGCCCTCACAGCGGGGCTCTGCGGGTATGGCGCCTTTGCCCAGGAGCAGCAGCCACAGGCGGAAGCGCCACCGCCCGTGCAACAGGCGCAGCCGGTGAAGCCACAGGCTGAAGCACCACCGCCCGTGCAGCAGGCGGCCCCGGTGCCCGAAGCACCCGTCGCCAGTGAGCCTTCGGTAGCGGAAGGCGGTGGTGCCGAGACAGTCCCGGCGGCTCCGCCCGAAGCCGAGTCGCTCCCGAGTCCCATCGATTCAGGGCAGGAAGCCGTGGGAGGCAGTGGCATGGACGCGCAGGCCGTGCCGCAGGAAGCGCAGCCCGCCATTCCGGACGATTCAGGAGCGGTGATGGGCGAGCAGACCGCTCCCGTCGTCCCGCAGGAAGCGCAGCCCGCCATTCCAGATGATTCGGGCCCGGTGATGGGAGAGCAGACCGTTCCCGTCGTCCCGCAGGAAGCGCAGCCTGCCATTCCGGATGATTCGGGAGAGGCGATGGGTGGAAGTGGGTCGGAGCCAGTCGCCCCTGCGACAGGAGAGGTCGTGGGGGAGATGGACGCTCCGGCGATTCCTCCCGAGGCCGCGCCAAATCAGGCGGTCCAGGTGCCGCCCGAGCCCGTGGCGCCGGAAGCGACGATGCCCGTCGAGTCTCCTCAGGCCTTCGTGAAGGAAGGACCACCGCCCCAGGTGCCTCAAGCCAAGGGGTCGCCAACCGCCACCTCATCCCAGGCACCGCGGCCGGCGACACCGGCTCCCGCTCCCGCCCAGCCGGCGGTGGCGGCGAGTGCGCCAACCGCCATGGCCTCGACGAGTTCGGCCATGACGGCCGCAGGGGGTCCACGGAAGGAATGGCACGTCAGCAAGGCCGGTAACGACAAACAGGCGGGCTCGAAGCAGGCGCCTTTCCGCACCATCCGTCGCGCGCTGACCTCCGCCCAACCCGGGGATGTCATCCGGGTGCAGGCAGGCGAGTACCCAGGGAACATCGTCATCGATGGCCCCGTGCGCGGAGGCCAGCCCGGCGCTCCCATCCGCCTGGTGGGAGAGGGCCGCGTGCGCATCGTCCCTGGCGGCGAGCGCGGCACCCTCGTCCAGCTGCGGCGCCCCTACTGGCGCGTCGAAGGCTTCGA
The DNA here is from genome assembly GCF_013336705.1 of Myxococcus sp. CA051A. Taxonomy (NCBI): domain Bacteria; kingdom Pseudomonadati; phylum Myxococcota; class Myxococcia; order Myxococcales; family Myxococcaceae; genus Myxococcus; species Myxococcus sp. CA051A. The sequence goes on from NZ_JABUMS010000016.1 coordinate 117,933, forward strand.
CGTGGACGTGCGCAAGCAGAAGCGCTTCGCGGTCGCGTTCGAGCGGGACACCCAAGGCTCCGCGTTGCTTCGCTCGACACTGCACGGTGGCGCGCTGGGCGCCGGCGTCAGCACCGCCCTGGGGGCGCGGGGAGTGCTCATCGAGGGCAATCACATCCACGACTTCCGCAAGGCGGGCGGGGGCGACTCGCACGGAGTGGTGGTGCAGGCCACGTCGCGGAACATCACCATTCGCGGGAATGACATCCATGACACCTCGGCGGATGGAGTGCAGTGCCTCAAGCCGGACAACCGCAATCAGGCGCCCGCCGACGGGGTCCGCATCGAGAACAACCACCTCCACCACACCCGCGAGAACGCGGTCGACATCAAGACGTGCCGCAACGTCACGGTGGTCGGCAACCGGATGCACGGCTTCCGCAAGTCCCGCTCCTCCGCGGGCGAGGCGGTCGTCGTCCACTACTCGGCCAGCAACGTGCGCGTCGAGAAGAATGGCATCTCCGACGCGGGCCGGGGCATCTCGGTCGGCGGCGTGAAGGAGGGGCCTGACCCGAAGAACATCGTGGTTCGTGGCAATCGCATCAACGGCATGTCCAAGGCCGGAGGCAGTGATGGCACGGGCATCCGCGTGGAGAACGCCCAGGGCGTCCAGATTGAAGGCAACACCGTCGAGGGCACGGCCGGATACGGGATGATGCTCGGGCTGGGGTCCAACAACGGAGCCCCCAGCAAGGACGTGCTGGTGCAGGGAAATACCGTCCGCACGGCGAACCTCGTGCGCCTCGGCAACAAGCGCCCGGGGCTGCGGATGGACAACAACCGCTACGCGCCCAACGGCAACTTCAAGTCCGAAGGGAAGGAGACGAAGAGCATCAACGACTGGAAGAGTTTGTCCGGCGTGGACAAGGCCTCCAGCCAGCAGTGAGGTATTTCAGCGTTCCTCTGTCGGAGCAACGAAGCCCCCGTGGCACACCGCCATGGGGGCTTTCCCTTGAGGACGGCCCAAAGTGCCATGTCGCAACAGGATTGCGCTTGGGCCTCGGATTCCCTCTTGTCATCCAGGCACACTCCCAGAGAGACTGAGCCCACTCTCCGGGAGTTCCGCGCATGAAATCCATCTCCAGTCATCCCTGGCGGCACATCCTCACCACGTGTCTCGCGCTCACGCTGGGCGCGCTCACGGCTGCCTGCATGGGGCTGGAAGCGGAAAGCTCGGAGTCCTGGACGCAGCAGGACGAGTTCTTCGAGGGCTCCGCCATGGGCGAAGCGAGCTACAGCGTCCACAACTGTCCGGCCGGCCAGGAGTGGGACTCCACCTGGGGCTGTCAGCCGGCGTGGGGCGTGTCCTGCTACTACACGCGCGGCTCGGGCTATGTCGGCTTCGAGCCATTCTGCAGCAAGCTCCCCTCGACCTCGCCCATCCCCCACAACACCAAGGTGTGCTCGACCACGCGCGGCGGTGGCTGGTGCGGGACCGAGCCCAACTGCTACTCGTGCCCGGTCCACTGCTCCGTCAACCGAGGCCCTGAGTGGTGCGGCGGCGAGCCCAACTGCTACCTGTGCCCCCTGTCCTGTGAATCCACGCGGGGCCAGAACTGGTGCGGCACGGAGCCGAGCTGCTACGCGTGCGGCCCCTCGTGCTCCAGCACGCGCGGCACGGGCTGGTGTGGCATCGAGCCGAGTTGCTACACCTGCACCAACGGCGGCGGAACCTCCGAGGGCGGCTGAGCGCCTCGGAGGCCCAGCGAGGGGCCACGGACCATCGTCCCGTGGCCCTCCGCGATACCCGACACATCCATACAATCAACAGCGGTCGCCGCGTGCCTCCGGCGTGTCCCTCACGTCGCCACCAAGCAGCCTCACGATGAGCGCCACCCGCGAATTGACCTCGAAGCGCCAGTAGATGGATTTCGTGTACTGATTCACGGTGAAGCGGCTGATACCGAGCTGAGCCGCGATTTGCTTGTCACCAAGCCCAGCCAGGAGCAGCTCCAGCGTCTGGCGTTCTCGCCGAGAGAGCCTGATGCCGTAGGCCCCATCCCCCGTGATTCCTGGTGCGCCGAGGAGGGTCCCCCACTCCGTGTGGAATAGGTGGAGCAGCTCGCGGTCCGCGGCATCGAAGGGGTGCCTGCCTCGCCCACGGTAGACCCCGATGCACTGCACCACGCCGGGGAGCCTGGACCACCGACTCGAATACACCGAGTCATCGAGGCCTGACGGGTAGAGGAAGTGCTCGACGTAGGGCGCGTCGTACCAGGTCCGGTCCCCGACGAGTTCCTGCCTCATCGCGGTGATGACGGCGCCTGGAATCGACGGACGCTCCATCAATGAGCGGATGGCCGGATTGCTGTCGCTGCCCATCCGCTGGAGCGCCTCGAGCGCTGGCAGCGCGCTGCCTTCCCACCCTTCCAGGACGATGGCCGTGAATTCTCCGTGCCCTCCCGGCCTGAAGTCGCGCTCCAGGACGAAGGCCCCCGCCTCCGCCCCCAGGATGCGGAACACACCAGAGAGCAGATGCCGCACACGCGTCTGCCGCCCCTCTGTCAGCTCACGCGCCTCATTGACCAGACGAACCAGTGCACGAACCTGAGAACTTCGAAGGCTGCCATCGACCATCGGACCTCCCGAATCGCGCCCCATGGGGCATCCCTTATTTTAGCGAATTACACGATTCTCCACTTTAAATCAGGATGGGCCCGCTGAACCTCACAACCCCACTGAAAGAGAGAGGCGCATGAAAAGTCAGCTCAAGCGAATGGCTGCACGACCCGAAAGGGCTACAACATCCCCCTGCCATTGAGCACCCACGGCAACAAGACAGTGAACGTCTCCGCCCATGGCGCCACGTCCTCGAACAACGTGGGCTGCGCCCACTGCTCCGGTACGAGAGTCCGAAGCCATCAGTCCGTCCGAGACAGACACCCATTCGGAGAGCGAGGCAGTGCGTCCCCAGGAGGTGACTCCAGAAGAGGCAGTCGCACGACTGGATTCCCGATTCTTCAACGAGAGGGTGGACCTGGCCTGGAGTCAGGAGGCCACGCGGCGCGCGGAGCGACTTCGTGCCCAGCTTCCCCACGGGGCGCGCTTTGTGTCCATGGAGTGCCGCGGTTCCATGTGCCGGCTCGAGATGTCCCATCCCAGCCTGGAGACCTTTCAGCACTTCATTCGCGAGGGGCTCGTCCATGACACGAACGCGTGGGAAGGCCCCTTCATGGCCGCGCTCAAGAGCCCTCCAGGCCAGCTTGGAGCAGTGGAGGCGGTAGCCTATCTCGCACGCCCGGGAGCCGACCTGGCGCCCTGAGCGACACAAGCACATGGAATCGCAACACGCGCAGGGCAGCAGGCTGACCTCGATTGCAACACAACCACCGATGGGGAAACGCTCTCCTGTCCTTCCCCATCCTGGGTGCCAAGGACGGCGCCATCTACGGAATGCCTGACAACAGGACCCTGGTCGCGATTGGCTTGACGAAGACGACCTGCCCGATTCCCTGAATTGAGGCGAAGCCCGCTGGAGTCTCCGCCGAGCTCGCCCCAACGCCCCGCCAGAGGCTCGGCGCTCCGGACCGTCACCAGAAGAGCGCGGCACGCCGCTCCTCCCTCGGCCTCCGGGCCACCAGGCCCACGTGAGGCGACGGCCGTGCACATGGTTTCAAGGGAGGCCTTCGCGCCGAAGACTCGTGCGCGCACGGTGCGGATGTCCATCCTCGGCTGCGCGCGCACGGGAGCAGCACCCTTCATGGAAACCATGGGCACAACCCGAGCCCTTCTGCCCGGTCAGGTCATCGTCTCGCTGAACTTCGATGACTGCCTGGCAACCCAGACCACGGGGGCCGCCATCATGGAGGCCCGTGGAATGCGTGGCACCTTCTACGTCCACAGCACCCGGATGGGACTGTCCGGCCGCCTCACGCTCGCCCAGGTGCAGGCACTCCGGGACGCCGGGCACGAGATTGGCGGGCACACGCTGACGCACCCGCACCTCACCGAGCTTTCGGCCGATGAACAGCGCCGGGAAATCTGCAACGACCGGGTGGCCCTGTTGAACGCCGGCTTCCGCGTCACTTCGTTCGCCTACCCCTTCGGCGACAAGGACTCGACCACGCGACAGATTGTCATGGATTGCAATTGCAACTCCGCACGGGAAAGCGGCGGACTGCGCACCTCCTCGAGCGGCAGCAGCCCGGCCGCCGAGCCCGTGCCACCCGCGGACCCCTACGCCATCCGGACCCACGGCTCCGTGCAAGCCACCACCACGCTCACGGACCTGAAGAACTACGTCCTGCGCGCGGAGGAGTCGGGGGGCGGCTGGGTGCCCATCGTCTTCCACCACATCTGCGGGCCGTGCAATCCACCGCAGACCTACTCCATCTCGCCCACCCTCCTGACGTCATTCCTGGACTGGCTGGCCCCTCGCGTCTCGCGGGGCACCACCGTGGCCACCATGGACGCGGTCATCGGCGGCGTGCTGAAGCCGCCCGTGAGCTGGCCGCCCACGCAGCTCTTGCGGAACCCGTCGCTCGAAACGGACCTCAACGGGGACGGGACACCGGACTGCTGGCAGCGCGGCGGCTTCGGCTCCAACACATTCACATGGACGCGGACGTCGGACGCGCATGGGGGGAGCTGGGCCCAGCAGGTGCGCATCACCGCCATCTCCAGCGGCGACCGCAAGCTCATCACCCGGCAGGACGACAGCACGTGCACGCCCACTCCGGCGACGGGGCATCACTACCGCATCTCCGCCTGGTACAAGGCCACCACGTCGGTCAGGTTCAAGGCGTACTACCGGACCAGCGCGGGTGCGTGGGAATACTGGGCCCAGGGTCCCCTGCTGCCCGCGCGCACCAGCTACACCTTCGCCGAGTGGACGACACCGCCCGCCCCTTCCGCGGCCCGGGCCCTCAGCGTGGGATTGTCCATCGACCGGGTCGGCACGCTCACCATGGATGACTTCGCGCTCTCGGACGTGGAGGCGAGCGCGTCCCCATGAGCCCCCACGGACAGGGAGCGGCATCGCGTCAGACAGCGCCGGGCGTGTGGACGAGGGGCAGCGTTTACTGGAGCAAGGCCCGGAAGGCGTAGACGAACCCGGCAAGCCCCCCGCCCAGAAACAGGATCATCCCCCCAACGAGAGCCACCAACTCCAGGCGCTCCCTCCAGTTCATGGGAGGAACTGCCGGCTCCCGCGCGTCCTCCTCGGTGAAGGGATATCGCGGCGCATCCGTCACGGCATCGAGCAGATAGGATTGACTGAAAGCCACCGCGTAACCACCCTCCCACCTGTTGAGATACACCTCGATGACGGTCGCCTCCGCCAAGGTATCGGCATGCTTCCAGTCGATCCCGCTCGGCGGCACCAGGTCCCCGTCCCTGAGGCAACTCACCTCGAAGCTGATGCGCGAGGAGAGCAAGGCGGGGTCGCCACGGAACACCCGCGCGACCCGCCCTTCCACCACCGCCTCGCCCGGCGTGGGAGACGGCAGCACGACACGGTCGACCTCGACTTGAACGTGCAGGTCCGCTTCCAACGCGGCACGGGCGTGATAGTGGGCGGGAACGGCCATCGCCCCAGCCTATCCCAATCATTTCCGCCGCGCTGTCTGGCCTGGGGCGCACACGTGCTCCCGCGGTCCAAGCTGTTGTTGCGAGGCAGTCGCGCGGGATTGAGACAGCGGACTGACAGGAGCGCGTGAATCCACCTTCCATCCATACGCACCCAAGAAACATCAGTACCCGTGTGGTGTCTCCGCGCCCCGCGAGGAAGACGGACAGCCGTGTACCGCTGGCCTGATGAAGCGGCCACTCAAGCGCGCGCTCCGAGCACCCGCCGCGAGAAGGGGCGCATCGGCTGGCACGACTTGCGGCAGCCACCTTCCCTTGAAGGGTGTCCCGCTCGCGGTCGTCCAGGAGGAGCAGGCGGCCACGCAGCCCAAGAAAAAGCCCAGCAACCCGTACTGGATTGCTGGGCTTCTCACTGTGGAGGCGGAGGGAATCGAACCCTCTGCACGAGACAGCCCAATTCCGAGGCAGGATCGCCTTGACCCGCGATTTTCCTGGGGATTTTGGACCTCCGCCATCCCTCCCCGTACCGTCCCATTCCGCCAGATTCCCCCGGGGAGGGGCTATATGGGGGCAATGGGCATGTCCCCTTTCAGCGCTCGAACTTGCCCGCGTTGTGGAGCCGGGTAGCGGGTGCCCCGGGTCTCCCACCCTTCCACGGTTGGGTCGGAAACGACTTCAATAGCGCCCAGCTCCACCGGAGCCCGCCATCACCTACGGAAACGTCACGCCACCGAGAGTCACTGCACGAGGTCCGACATTCTCCCACAGCTTTAGGGAGAACGTCCCTCGGGCAGCATCGGCAGGGGCCTCAGCCTCAACCACCACCCGCCCTTGTACTCCCAACGTGACGGGCTCGTCCTGCCATACGCGCAGCACCTTCACTTCACTCCCGGTACTACTGCGAAGTGCCGCGCCACTCGCCACCCACGGCGATTCATTGCGCCGAGCCGTCAACCAAACCTCCAGCGCTACCCGATTCGTCGAGCGGTAGGTCTGGACCTTGGTTGGGTCGAAGGCGTTCTTCGGACCCGAGGTAATCGACTCGGTCACCCGCTTCCCGGCCAGACCGCCGACGTCAACACTGCCCACCGCGAGCAGTCCCGTCAGCCCCCCGGGAGATCCATGCTCAGAGACGATACGCGCATTCTCTTCCTGGCAGCGCAAGGTCTCCGCCCGAGCCTCCCTCGTTTCTTCCTGGTACGACTCGACCGTTCTCTTGTTCCGGTACACCTCAACGAGTGCGTCAGCACGCGCGGGATGAACCACGAGCAGGAATGAAGCGCCGACAGGTGCCGCTCCGTCGCGAAACCTCACCGCCATGCGGAACTTCTCGCCCGGACTCACGCGCGCCGAGGGCACCAACCGCATCGTCTTTCGCCCTGAATCTACATCTGCGAAGAAGTCCCGGCCCTCAAGCTCTGTGGCTTCCTGCACGAGGTCAGAGTCGAAGAGCAGAACCGTGGACAGGCCTGGACTTACTGCCACCTCAACCAACGCTCCGGGCGCATTCGGCTCCAGTTCGATGCGCCGAGCCCCACCACCCGAGGCCGTGGCTCCCTGCGCTGTCGATGCGCCTGCAACGAGCAAGAGCCCCAGGAGAATGGCTGATGATGATGCATGCATCCGTCTGCGACTCCCGCACGTTGACCTGCTCACACCACATCACTCGAACTCGCGCACAGCTCGCACTTCCCCTGTCGAGAAGACTCGGGCCGACGTGGGGCTGTCATCGCCCGGCTTCCGCTCCAAGCCCTTCACCAACCCCTCGGCATTCAGCTCCAGGCACACCGGGAAGCTCTCACCTCCAGCGATGCTCGCGCGCGTGAACCGACCATAGACGCGGTCACTCACCGTGAGTCTTCCCGAGAAGATGGTGCCAGATGGCATCCGCTTCCACTTGCCGATCAACCGGAGTTCCGTGGCTCCGTCCGTCACGGCAATGACTTGGGTTCTTTCGACGAGAAACTGCGCGCCATGGAAATCGCCCGTTTCGATACCCAGTGCCTCCATCGCTTCAACTGCGCCTGACGGGCACGGTGCAGGCGGAGGTGGCGGACGCACCTGTGTGCCGGGGCAACCCAGGGCCGAGCAGGTCACCGCAGCAGCAATGACCCTGCTCATGATGCCCGTGCCCTTCCGCACGGACTTCGGCGCCGTCGGGGTTTCGGTCTTCTCCATCTTCACAGTTGTGGCCTCGGGGAGCATCGCGGGAACGGCGACGACCGCAGGGGTGGCCTCCATTCCGATAGGGGGAGCTGCGGCCTGGGCAGCTTGAGACGAACTCCCAATGCGCGCTACTTCCTGACGGGTCGGTAAGGCCCCCTCTACGCGTGACGTCCGCCAGCTCCACAGGGCCCCCACCGCGACGAGCACCACGGCCAAGGCCACGGCTGCCCAGGCCCAAGCGGGACGCACTGTCTGCGACACGTGCTCCGTCGTGGGAGCACTCTCCTCGTGTGCTCGTACCTCCTCTTGTCTCACTACATGGGGACGCTTGCCGCGCCGGGGCCGTTGACGGGGGGCGTGCAGCCACTTGTCGTGACTGTCCCGGTTGCCCTCCGTCGTGGCCGGGGCTTCGCTGTAGGAATCGCAAAGCGGCACGTCCCACGCCGCGTCCGCTTCGCGAAGCACTTCCTCCAGTGCCACGCGAAGGGCCTGCGCGCTGGGTACTCGCGTCGCGGGAGTCTTCTCCAGCAGCCGCATGCACACGTCACTCAGCGCCACGGGGACGCGCTCGTTCACCTCGCGCGGTGACGTCGGTACGTCAGCGATGACGGCTTCGTCGCGAAGGTCATCCTCCGGTCCCTCGAAAGCAACCTGCGCGGTGAGCAGCCCGTAGAGGACGAGGCCCAACGTCCACAGGTCGTCCGAGGGCGTGGGTTCATATCTGGCCCGGGGACCGCGTCTATTCTGCCGGAGGTGCGTCCTCGCCTCCGGGGAGCGATACTGCGGTGTCCCGGGCGGGAGGATTCCCGAGGTGATTTCCCGCGCGCCCTCGTAGTCCCCGATGCCGAAGTCCACCAGCTTGGCCGCGCCATCCGAGGTGCGGACCATGATGTTGGCCTCCTTCACGTCACGGTGCAGGACACCCGCTCCATGGGACGCCTCCAATGCTCGCGCCACGTCCAGCACCACCCGGGCCACCTGACGCGCGGAAGGGTTCTCCTCACTGGCCCACGCATCGAGCTGGCGCCCCTCCACGTACTCCATGGCGATGAAGGCGAACTCCGGTGACGCCGTAGGCCATAGCCCGAAGCCGAGAATGCCCACCACGTTGGGGTGCTTCAGCTTCAGCAGGATGGAGACTTCGCGATCTACCCGCTCCCCCACCCGCGCCAGGTCCAAGAGCTTCAACGCGGCGGGCTGGCCGTCGCACCGCGCGAGGTACACGGCGCCAAAGCCGCCACTGCCCAGGGGCCGCTCCACCGTGTAGCCCACCACCTGGGAGCCGGGCGCCAGCATCGCGAGGGACGGCCCTTTCCTCATGGCGTCCTTCTCCCGGTTCTCACGGCGTCACTCTCTTGCATTCGCTTGCCTCCCAGCGGGCGGCGCACGCTACCAGACGCATCACCCAACGTGGAGCCCATCCTCGCGAGCCCAGAGCAGGGCAGGACGTACTAGGTTCAACGCCAATCGCCCAACTCTAGGGATTCAATTCTGAGGCGCTTTCAGCTACACAGGAGGGATGAAGGCAGCCACTCCCCTTCCCACTACTCCCTCACCACTCCCCAGCGTCATCGGTTGCGCCGCTCGCGCCGCTCGTACTCGGCTGGGATTGACACAGGCCGAAGTGGCCCGGCATGTCGGGATTGCCCACGCCGTCTACAGTCGCCTGGAGCGCGGGAAGATGCAGCCCAGCGTTTCGACACTTCACCGACTTTGCGAAGTGCTGGACGCATCGCCCAACGAGCTGATGGGGCACTCGCCCGCCTTGCCTCCAGAGGAGGACCCGCCAGCGCGGCGCCGACTCTTCTTCTACGTGCGCCAACTGGATGATGCTCGGGTAAGAGCGATTCTCGAACTCATCTCCCCCTCGGTGAAGGCCCATGAATGAAGAACTGGCGATAACTATCGGCTCGGCGGCCCGCGAGGCGCGCGAGAAGCTGGGGCTGACACGGGCCGAGGTGGCCGAGCGAGTGGGGCTCGTGCATGCCGTCTACAATCGCCTGGAGCGAGGGAAGATGTTGCCCAGCGTCCCCTCCCTCTTCCGACTCTGCGCGGAGTTGCACGTGTCCCCCGAGGTGCTGATGGGCCTGACGCCACCAGGAGCCGGAAAGAAGGCACAGCGCGCAGCCCCCCGCGAGGAGGCGACACCCGAGCTGCGCCGCCTTCTCTCCCTGGCGAGGAAGCTGGACGAGGAGAAGCTCGACGCCCTCGTTCACGTGGCCACCGCCCTGTCTCGCTAGCCCTTCTTCGTGAGCGCGCGCAGCTCGTGTTCCTCCAGCCCCTCGGGGTAGAGGCCGACCTCACCGAACTCCACCATCTCGCGCTGGCCGCCGCCCTCCGCGACGACGCGGCGCACCTCCTCCAGTGCGTCCTGGCGTCCATAACCCGGGTGCCGCTTGGCCAAGGCCGCACGCAGCACATCGCGCATGTCCGCCGCCGTGGCGAAGCGCTCCTCGGGGGCAACACGCAGGGCGGTGTGCAGAATCGCCTTCACGTCTGGCGCCAGACTCTTCACCGAGCGCTCGACGTCCTCCGGTCCGAAGCTGGCGAGCAGCGTCCGCATCTGCGTCAGGGGCAGTGAAGGAAGGTACTCGGGAACGAGCTGGCGCATGCCCTTGGGCGGTGGCGGCACGTCCTCCACGTCGAAGAGGTGCGTGCCCGTCAGCAGCTCCACGAGCAGCACGCCCAGGCTGAAGACGTCGGAGCGCGGGGACAGAGAGGCTCGCTCCAGGTACTCGGGCGAGGCATAGGCGACGTCCCCCTTCACCAGACTGGCGGGCGACTCGGTGCGCCCCACCAGCAACGAATAGGACGCGCCGAAGTTGGCCAGCTTCACTTCCCCGTGGGCACCCACGAAGACATGCCGGGGATTGACGTCGCGGTGGATGATGCCCAGCGGCTTGCCATCCTCCCCCTTCAACGCGTGGGCGTAGTGCAGGGCTTCCGCCAACTCGGCGCCCGTGTAGAGGGCGAAGTCTTCCGAGACAGGCTTGCCACGCAACACCCCCGCGTTCACCAACGTTTCCAGCGAAGGGCCATCCACGAACTCCATGACGACGTGGGGTGCGTCCTCGTGAATCTTCAGGTGGAACACCTGGGCAATGCCGGGATGGTTGAGGCGGAAGGCCAGTTGAATCTCATCCGAGAGCCGCTTTCGCTCCGTGTACGTCGGAGGGCTCGGCAAACGCCGCACAAGGCAGAGGCCCGGAAGAGTCTCCTCCTGCGCGTAGCGGTGGGCCAGCAGCAGCGTCTCCCCAGACTGCGTGTGTTCCAGCTCGCGGAAGGCCTCATACCGGACGCCTCCCACTTTGAAGAGGGGCTGGGGCGCGTGCGGAGTCGGGGGATAGGACGTGCGACGTGACTTGGGGAGGGTACGGCCACTGGCTTTGGAGGGAGGCATGAGTCCTCGGGAGCAAGAGGGGCAATGCACTGACGCTCCCGAGGATTCTTTGCGGGAATCACCTTAAAAGTCCACGCTTACGGGACTTTTTAGATTCCTACCTTCAACGGACGAGCTGCGCCACGGTGAATCCCAGGCCCGCCCCGAGGGCGAGCGCCACGAGCACCTTCACCAGCGGCGCGCCTCCCGCATGCTGGCGCAGCTCCTCTTTCTCCACCTGGAGGCGACGCACCTCCCGGGCCGTGTCGACACACCGCTTCGCGGACAGCCAACACCCCTCGGAGACTTCTACCGCGCGCCCGTCCTGAAGCGTCACGGTGGCACGGGCGACATCCAGCACCGCGTCCTCGGCACGCACCGGCCCCGCGAGCACCAAGGCCAGCACCAGGCCAAACCGCCTCACGGCTTGCGGCCCTTGTGGAGCTGCTCCAGGACGGCCACCGCCGCCGCCTTGCCGGCAATCTCCCCGGCGGCCAGCTCTCCCGCCTCCTCGGCCTTGCGCACCACCTCGTCACCGAAGAGGAGCGCCTTCAGCACGGAGAAGCCACCCGCCGCCCCCAGGCCAATGCCCAGGGCCTTCAACAGCAGCGTCCAGGTGAAGGACTCCCCCGCCACCAGCGCGTTGGCCACGGCACCGGCCACGGCCACCAGCAGCGCCAGCACCGCGCCGGCACGCGAGGACGCGAGCCACGGGAAGAGCGTACCGCCGAAGCGGCGCAGCGCGTAGACGACAGCCACCACCGCAAGGGACGCGACGAGGGCCCAGTTGCGAGCAGTCACCGCGTCGAACACGAGGCGCGCGAACTCCTCGATGCGGCTCGGGTCCGGGACACCGGGCGACTCGGCGGCCAGGGCGGAAGAAGCGAGCAGGAGAGAAGCGGCCAGGAGCAAAGAGGGACGGGGCATGGTGAGCCTTTCGGGCGGGGCTCGCAGCGACATGCCGCACGGCTCCCGCCCTCCCTCTCTTCAATGGGGACACTTTCCGGCATTGGCCCACCCATTAGGCACAGAAGCGATCCGCACTCACCATGTGGTATGGTGGCGGATTAGAGTGACTCTGACTTGATCTCTGGACTTCGTTGGAGGGGGCATGAAGAAGAATGAGGTCACCGGCACCGAACCAGGCCAGTCGGTAATTGCCAAGCGGGTCGAACTTGCATCCTCAGCAAGGCCAGGCCTAGCAGGAATGCAGCAGACGGAACTCGCCAACTCAGTGCTTAAAAGCGGCAAGCGCTCAATAAAAAAGGCCATTGCCTGGGAGATCCAGAACGACAAAACCGGTGAAAACCATCATATCGCCGTCAAAATAGAAACATTTCGACTAGAGAAGAAGAGCGACTCCTGGGTTCAGGACGAGGCAAAATCCATCACCCTTGACGACGATGAGCAAATCACTCGTCTAGTCACTTTTTTGAACGCGCTTTCAGAAGCGCGTGGGGAGAAGGTTCTTGGCAAGGTCCTTCTCACGCCCGTCAACAACAAGGTTGACCCCAACGCTGTGCGCAGAGCCCTCGACATTCTCACATCGGAGGCCCGTTCCGGACTAATGATCGAACTCCTTGAAGCCGTGCACAATGACACACGAGCACTTCGCCTGCTTACAAACGCTGCACGCTCCAACCCCAAAGGCCTTCGCACAGCCGCAGCAGCCATCAACATCGGACGATTCGAGACCGCACTAAAGAAACTGGAGCAGCTTATCGAAACAAATGCTCGCGAGGCAGAATTCCAGCTCCTTCTAGAGGACAACCCTTGGCTCTTCGGCTCCGAATACAGCGAAAACCACACACGCAGAAACTTCACGCGAGACCACCAACAAGACTTCATGCTGCGGCGCACTGTAGACAACTACCTGGAGATCATTGAAATCAAGACACCGCTTGAAGGCAAGCCATTATTCTCCCCTGACAGGTCGCACCAGGGTTCATGGATTCCGCGCCACGAACTTAGTGCTGCTCTCGCACAGGTGATGCGCGATATTGAGAAAATGGATGCCGATGTCCTGGGCATCAAGGCGAGAGACGAAGAAGACGTCCGCAAGGTTCGAGCAAGAATCATCATAGGCCGAGACGGGGGGCCTGAGCTAGTCGACGCACTTCGGCGGCTCAATGGGCACCTGCACCGCATTGAAGTAATCACGTTCGACATGCTCCTCAGGATTGGCCGCAGGGTTGTTTCCGCGCTCACTGACTCCGACCAAAGCAACGCCGACTCGGATGACATTCCCTTTTGAGACCTTGAGGACATCGCGCAGAATTTACCTTGGCCTCGATAGCGAAGAGCGTCCGCAGCCATCACGGATTCCTCCTACTCTGCGCGGAAGCGCACGCCGTCCAAGCTCACCCAGATAGCCCCCACCGGCACCGCGTACACCTGCAACGTGCCATCCGCATTGAGCTGGCCAAGCCCCAAGCCGCTGCTCGTGGGAAGCGTGAGGACGCGAGGACTGCTGGGGCGGTAGCCCACCGGCAGTCGGTAGACGGTGACGTAGCCCACCGTCCCGGGGCGCACGGCGCCGCGCATGGACACCTCGTTGTCGCTGTTCTTGTAGAAGCCCAGCGGCCACGCAGCGGCGTCCCAGGGCGTCCACCCGTTCTCCAGGTCATTCAGCTGGTCCGTGCGAATGCCCACCCACGGCTCGACGAGGCCGCCCACGCGCTCCAGGCGCACGGAGTCGACGTAGACCCAAGGCTCCCCGGTGGTGAGGGGCACGAAGAGACGCACCTGCACGTAGCGAGTCCCGGCAGGAGCGGCATGGAAGCCCGTGAGGCGCTGCCACCCGCCAGCCGGCAACGCGCGGCTGGTACTCGACGTGGAGAGCGCGTTGAAGGCACCATCGTACCAGACGAGGTGGACGGCCAGCACGGTGCCGAGCTGCGTTGTCTTCGCCAGGGCGTCCACGCTGTACCTGTCCCCGGGGCGGGCAATCATCGCCTGGGAGTCGAGGCGCGTCCCGCTCGCCAGCAGTCTCACCGCGCGCTGTCCGGTGAAGGCGTCCTGTGTCACCTGGGCATGTCCCGCCCATAGGCCCGCGCCCATAGCCCATGCGTCCGGCGGCGAGGACTCCACGCTCCACGCCTCGAAGTCCGGATTGGGAGGCGACTCACCGAAGGCCACGCCGGGCAGCAAGGTGGCGGGCGTCACGTATGCCGTGGTGACAGGCACCGCCTCCGAGGGCGCACCGACGTTGCCCCGCACGTCCCGCCCCACCACCCGGCAGAAGTACGTCACGCCCGGCTTCAAGTTGGACAACTGGAAGGACGTCGTCCGCGCGCGCTCCTGGAACGTGTCCGCCGAAGGGACGAAGTCCGGCTCCCGCGAGACGTGCAGTTCGTACTCGTCCCACTTGGGGCCAGAGGGGGCCGGCGTCCACGCCACGGTGAAGCCTTTGACGATGGGCGTCGTCTTCAACTGCTGGGGCGCCGCCGGGCCGGTGAACGGCGCGCTCGGGGCGATGCCGGGCCGCGCATCGCGCTCCAGCCACTCACGCACCGACGTCGAGGGCTGCCCGCGCAGCACCAGCTTCATGCGGGCGGTGCCATCCGTCGCGCATTCGAGCTCAAGCTCCTGCACCGCGAGCCGATGCACCGTGTCCAGGCGGACGCCATCCGGCTCCACGCGCACCAGGTCCCCCAGTTCCATGCCCGGGTGGGGGTCCACCGTCATGCTCACCGTGAGAGGAGAGACGGAGAGGTCCGCCACGGCCGCATCCGCGAGGCGCTGCGCCTCGGCCTCCGTGTTGATGTTGCTGGAAGCATCCTCGGCCACCTGCATCCATCGCCGCCCCACCTGGGCCCGCGCCGTGGGATTGCTGGCCGTCACCTTCTTGCGCTTCGGCACTCCCGACGCGTCGAGGTCCGCCCTGTCGCTGTAGACCACCTCGACGTCCGTGCGCATGTCCACGAGCTGCCGCGTCACGGATGGGAGGTCCCCATACTCGTCCGGGCCGTAGGCCCACTCCTCGGCTGTCTGGAGTCTGTCCGGCGCGTAGAGCGTCAGCGCGTAGGCCCCGGTGCTCGCCCGCCACTTCATGCGGCAGTCCCAGCCGATTCGCTGCGCGAGGGTGCGCACCGCTTCGAGGACAGGCTCCACCTTCTGCGCGTACCTCCCCCGTTGGGAGAGCGGGTCCACCGGCACGTAGAGGCCGAAGCTGGCCATCCCGTTGTCGTTGCATATGGCCTGGATGATGGCCTGTACCGGTACGCCCACGGTGTCGTTGCCATACTCACGCTCAACCTCGATGACGGTGTCCTGGAGCAGCCCGCCCAAGTCTCGCCCCACCACCTTCAGCTCCTCGGGCCCCGTATCCACCTCGTCAATGCGGCCCCGGAAGACCTCGAAGTAGTCATCCTCCCTCGGCACGCCTCCCGGCGCCGCCAGTCCCAGTTCGATGCGGAAGTAGGCAGCCTCCGCGAGCAGCGGCGCGAAGCTGCCTTGGGTGGTGTTAGCAAGCGACTGCATCACCAGGGGCGAGAGGGACATGCGCCCACCACCGGCCCCATCGCGCGCTAGGGTCACCTCGGCCTCGGCCACGGGCGCGTCCAGCTTCTCGTTGATGCGCACGCCCAGCACCCAGTCGACGCCGAAGAGGGTTTGCAGGTTGAGCCAGACACCTTGCCCGTCGCGGACCCAGACGCGCGGATGCGTCGAGTAGCCCGTGGGACTGGTGAGGAGAGCCGCCTGGAAGGAAGACAGAGGACGCATGCGTCAGCGCTCCTGCAACTCGTAGTCGAACTCCTGGCCCAGCACGCGCGCGCCGCGTTGCCACCACTCCACCGCCCTGCCCTGCCCCACCTTGCCCAGCACCACGCGCGGCTCGTACAGCGCCGAGCCGGAAGCCACGTGGTACGGGTACGGCGCTCCGAAGGGCTGGCCAGCCGCGTACCAGGGCGCCACCCACGCGGAAGGCGCCACCCACGGAAGGATGACGAGGTCATCCACCAGCAACGCCGCGTTGGTGGGGTTGCTGATGCCACCTCCAAAGCCCGCCAGGATTTGCAGAGACACCGCGCCACCGACAAGCGCTCCCGCCCCGTCCATGACAAGCGCGCCGCTATTGGGCGTGGTGTTGTCGACGAGCCCGCCACTGGAGATGAAGTGTCCGGAGCGGTGGATGAAGTGCGTCCACGTCGCTTGCCCCTCCAGCTTCCACCAGTAGGCCACCGTCCACTTCGCCTCCATGTCTGGCAGGAACGTAACGCTGGAGTTGGCCGCCATACGCAGGCACGCGCCATAGCGCCCTCCCGCAACACCGGCCGTCACCGTGCCCATGGTGGCGCTCGGCAGGAGGAACGAGTTACTCCGCATGCCCGCCTCGAAGTTCCATACTTCGCCCTCGCCTTTGACCAGGCCCCGGTATGCGCGGGCATCCTCCTGGGAGAGCGGCCCGGTGTTGCCCGCGTAGGAGAGGACTTCCCGCCGCTCGCTGGTGCGAAGCCACCCGGAGAAGGTGCGTCGGTGTTCCCCCAGCAGGGTGGGCGTGTACGTGAGGCCCCGCTCGGTGAGCACCGGCAAGGGGATTCCAGAGAGGGCGAGCGCGGGCATGGTGGAAGTCCTCAGACGGGAGAAAATCGAGACGCCAGACGGATGCGGCTGCCGCTGGTGCGCACGCCCGCGCGCTGCTGGCGCAAGTCCTCATCGCGGCGCGTCTGTTCCATGGCGGCGTCAATGTCGTAGCCGACAATGTTGTAGGTGACGGGCGCGGACTGGGACGTCGCGCCCACGCCAAGGCCGAACAACCGCCGCATCCGCTCGTAGTGCTCCAGCACCACCGGCAGGATTTGCGGCGCCGCACCGCCCTGAATGGGTGTCGCGGGATGCTCGCCATCCCCTGGTGCATCCTCGGGCGAGGGAGACGTGGGCGTCGTCGGGGTGGGCGGACGCGTCGGCCCTTCCTGCGCGTCCTCCGACTCGAAGGTGCGAAGCGCGCGCCGCCATGCGGATGGGACGTTGGTCAACGCCTCGGTGGCACGCGACACCGCTTGCGTGTGCTCGCGCACCCGTGCCGTCTCCTCGGCCCGCGCCATGGCCGACTCCCACGTCGTCCCCTCCAGGGCGTCCTGTGAGGCACGCATGGCGTCCGTGTCCACCTTCAACCCGTCGAGGCTGCGAGCGAAGCGCGCCAGGCCGTCAAAGCCCGTCCAGGAAATGAGGCTGCTCAACGCGTGGATGACTTTCTGGACTGCGCCGACGATGAGGTTCCACACCCAGCCAATGGCCCGCGCCACGGCCAAAATCACGGTCGCCACGAACTTGAGCACGCCGAAGAGGGCCTTCAGCACGGGCCCCACCAGTTGGCCTAGCGGGTCCATCAACATGATGAAGAACTTGCCCATCTGCTCGAAGAGCGGCGCGAGGCCCTCCAACAACTGCCCGACGACGACGAGCAGCGGCGCGAGAGGCCGAATCGCGTTCCCCAGCATCTCGAAGACGGGCGTCAACGCGGAGAAGAAGCCGTCGACGACAAGGGAGATGGCGCCCAGCAAGGGCTGGAGCGGCTCCAGGAGCGTCCCCAGCGCATCGGCCACCTGCTGAATGATTCCGTTGGTGGCTTCGATGACGCCCTTGAAGCCCTCGGACTGCATGAGCAGCTCCGACACCACGGCGATGATGGCGCCATACACGCCCCCCGCCTGGAGCCCTTGCAGGCCCGCGTTGATGAGGTCCCCCAGGGCGCCCAGTCCGCCAATGAGGCGATTCAGAAGGCCCTCTCGGGCGCTCTGCATGGCGGCCTCGGCGGCGGCGGCCAGGGACTCGGCCTCGCGGCGCACCTCTCGGAACGCGGCAGCCCCGGCGGCTTCCTCGGCGCGGACGCTGGCAACGAATTCGCGGTGCGACTCCTCGGCGGCATGCTCCTGGAGCTTCGCCAGCTCTCGCGCCCGTGCGGCCTCTTCTCGCGCCGAGGACTCCAGGGCGGCCTTGTCCGTGGGGTGACGGATGCGGGCCTTGCCGGCTGAAGACGTAACGCCCGTCAGCTGCGCGACGAGGGCTTGAATCGCCTCGGTGAAGTGCTCCAGGTTGAGCGCGCGGGCGACGTCGGCGCCGAGGCGCTTGGCCCCAGCCGCGCTGGAGTTCAGGCCGTAGGCGGCACCCTCGGCCAACGTGCGCCCAGCCCCCGCCACCGCCGAGCCCACGGCTTCCGCCGTCTCCCTCGCCCCCGTCCAGAGCAGCTGGGCGCCTTGCCCCAACGTGTCGAGGAGCTGCTGGCCGGTGAGGGTGGAGACAGCCGCGAAGGTGTCCGCCAGTTGGGAGAAGCCCGCCGCCCTCGCCACCGGCTCCAGCAGGCGCGAGACGCCGCGCACCATGACCGCCACGCGCTCCAGCATGGAAGCGGCGGCACGTCCGAGGAAGTCCCCGAGCGCCGCGAAGGCACGTGCGTAGGCGTCCGCAATCCGCGCGGCCAACTGCCCCAGCTTCTCGCCCAGGCCCCGGAAGAAGTCAGCGAGGCCCGTGCTGGAGTCCTCCCAGGCCGCGTAGACGGCGCCCGCGAGCAACACCACTCCCGCCAACGCAGCGGCCACGGCGGCGAGCGGCACCAGCAGCGTTCCGAAAGAGAGGGCCAGCCGTGAGAGGCTGCCTTTCACCGAGGGCGCGGTGGCCACCATGCCGCCCATGGACTGCGTCACTTTGTCCATGCTGCCCGCGAGCGAGGCCAGCGCCGTGGACTTGTTCAACGCATTGAAGGCCGACAGCAAGAGGCCCGTCCCGGCGGCCACGGCCTCGACAATGCCCGCCATCTTCCCCAGCGCGCCCAAGGCGAGTCCCGTCCCCGCCACCCAGACAGCCATGTCGAGGGCGCTGGCCTTCACCTCGGGCGAGAGGGACTGGAAGCTGGCCACTACCTTCTCCATCCCGTCCGCCACCTGCTTCGCCACCGGCATCAGTGCGTCGCCAATGTCAGCAGCCAGGGTGTAGAGCAGCGAGGTAATCCGCTCCACCTCCTGGGACATGGCCGCGTTGGACTGGGACGCGGCAGCCACCGCGCCCGCGAGTCCCGCCGCCACCACCGCGCCAATGTCCCCGAGGTCCCCCGCCTTCTCTTTCACTTCCTTGGCGGCCTTCTCCACGCCCTTCACCAGCTTGGCGAGGTTGGCCATGGCCTCGCCAATGGCGGCGGAGACCGACACGTAGAGTCCCCCAACCTTCAGCCCGCCGCCTGACATGCCTCACCTCTTCGGACGCTTCCGGAAAACCGTTGTCACCTCATGGCCGCCGCTCCCGGGCCCCGCCTGGGGACGTCCCGCGCGCAGCTCGTCGGCCTCCAAGTCGCAGTAGGCGAGCAGGTGGACGACGTCCTCCCAGGCCCACCCGCGCACCGCATCCGGAGACTGGCCCGTCAGCTTCACCACCCCATGCAGGGCCTTCAGCTCGGGGTGGTCTCGGAGTTTCCCTTCGCGCTCTCCAGCGTCGGGCCCGCGAAGGCCGAGGCCAGCTCGCCTTGCACTTCCTCCAGCCAGGGCTCGTTCTTCACCGCAGCCACGTCGGCCTCGGTGAAGACGCGCGTCGCGGTGCCCGGGAAGTACAGGCAGGCGACGGCAATGCGAGCCATCATCATCATCCCCGCCGCCTCGTCCACGGGATGGCGGTTGTCGCCCATCTCCTTGGCGTCGCGCGACGCGGACAGCACGTCCATCTTCTCGCCCAGCGTGGGGCGGCAGATGTCGTAGTCGGCGCCGTCGAGGGCGACGCGCTTGTGGAGGGCTCGGCGGGTGCCCAGGGGCTTGCGGTGCATGGCGGGTGCGGACATGGGTGTCTCCTCGAAGGTGGAAGGCAGTGGCCAGCTACACGGCAACAGGAGCGCCCTGGCCGTTGAGAGTGACTGAGAAGGTGACGACGTCCGTGGAGGTGCGTCCTTCCTCGTAGGACGTCACCGTCACCGGGTAGCGGTAGCCCTGGCTTCCCACGGGTGCCGTCTCGTCCTCGATGATGGTGAAGAACACCGTGGCGTCTGACTCGAAGGCGTCGCGCAACACCTTCTGAGGCGCGCTGCCCTGGAGGACGTGGCCGGACAGAGGGATGGTGAAGGACTTGAGGGTGCCCTTGCTGCGCTTGTATCCGTCACCCCCGAAGTAGTTGGTGTCGACGGTGTCCTTCGCGCGGTTGACAGGCGCCTCGGTGACGCCGTCCAGCGCATCAACCTCGGTGGGCGCTGTCTCCGTAGCGCGGATGTAGAGCTTGTCGAAGAAAGCCTCTCGGGGCTGGGCCATGGGTGTGTCTCCTTCAGTGAGAGGGGAAACGACGAGCGAGGAAGTCCTGGAGGACGGCGGCGACGCGGCGGCGCGCGCTGCCTCTGGCTCGTCGGAACGATTTGCGGAGGAAGTGGGACGGCGGGTTGAAGATGGGCGCGCCCCAGTGCCAGCCCTCGTGAATGGGGCCGGCGGACGGGTGCGAGTAGCCCGCCGACCACGTGGTGGAGAGGGGCGGCCCGAGGTTGTACCGAGGACCGTCGAGGAAGGCCGTGTCGCGCAGGTGGCCGTCCGTCCCGTCCCTACCCACCGGCACCAGGAACAGGGAGTAGTCGAGGGCGAGCCGCGCGATGTCCCGGCACGGCACGTCCAACGCGCGCAGCACATCGGCAGGAGAGCGGCGCAGGCGCTCCAGCTTCACAGCATCGATTTTGACTCGGACGGGCATCCCACTACTTCTTTATGGGGACGCTTTCCGCAGATGGTCGCGCTATTCAGCGGACCTACACAAAGCGAAGCGGTCTCATGCGAGACATCTCACCGGGTCAACTACACCCTACCCACGGGTCGGCCACCAGCCCTTGACACAACACAAGGCTAGCACCAGCATCCGCACTCGCACTCGCACTCGCACTCGCACTCGCACTCGCACTCGCACTCGCACTCGCACTCGCACTCGCACTCGCACTCGCACTCGCACTCGCACTCGCACTCGCACTCGCACTCGCACATCAACCACGACTCGACAACTCCCATGCCGACCGAAGAAACAATCAGCAATCCCTGCAATGCGTGCGAAAGGAAAACAAACCACAAAATACTACACAACGAAACCCATGGAGTCGAAGGCCCAGACGATTACCCAGACTACATGCACTATCAAATAGTCCAGTGCCTAGGCTGCGACACCTTCTCATTCAGAAGACACTATGAAGACTATGGCTCACCCGTCGACAACGAAGACGGCACAGTCTCACCATCAATCAGCACAAACACATACCCCAGCTTCCTGAAGAGCAGACTGGCTCTTCACGAATTCAGTCCAGTCCCAGAAGTAGTGAGGGCAATCTTCACCGAAACCATCAATGCCACCAAGGAAGGGGCGCTAACACTCGCGGGAATTGGCTTTCGCGCCGTCATCGAAGCCATCTGCAACGACAAAGGAATTCCAGGCAAAGATTTGCAAAAGAAAATATCTGCCCTCGCACAGAAAGGGATGATCTCAAAGCTTGAAGAAAAACGCCTTCACTCCATCAGATTCCTGGGAAACGACGCGGCCCACGACATCAAGAGACCATCTCAAGAGTCGATAACCACCGTTCTCAAAATCACAGAACACCTCATCGAAAACATATACACACTCGACTCAGAGGCACAACTCAGTCTCGAAACAGTAATCGACCAGTACGATGACTTCAAGACTGTGCTCTCGAAGGGCCTAAAACCCCTCGCCGGAGGAGAAGAGAAGTCCCTATCTCAGATTCTCGGCAAGACCATTCGGAGGTTCGTCAATTCGCTTCCGGACATGGAGAAACAACTCATTGCCGAGATAAAATCAGGCACCCACCCAGCGCTATCCCTGGGAAGCCTCAAGAAGTTTGATGACAGAAAACACGCGGTTCAGCTCTACATCAAGAAATAGTCAGCGCACCCACGCATACCCAAGTCTCAGGTTCAAGATCCAGAGGTATCGACATGCCTGATCGGCCCCCAGATACACGGGGGCGCCCTCCTCAGTGCGTAAGCTAGTGCCCACCACATTTGGAGTCTGCTGAAACAGACCAAGAACTTCCAGTGCCAATGCCTGACCTCCCTGGAAGTCATCTCGGGATGAGCGGATGCGCACCTGACATCCCGCAGACAAATACGTCGCCCGGTTAATGCCCAGGTACAGCAGAGGTCCCGCGCCTCCCGTCACAACTAACGCCACAGCTCTGTCCGGCACACCATCATCCGCTTCGGGCATCGGAGAGACAAAAAGATTGGCCTCTGGAACTGGAGGACGCACCAGACCTAGGCCCGCCGATTCCAGCACCGCCGCCAGTTCCGCCGCGATATCGCGCGTCACAGCCACACCTTGCAAAAGCGCACCACGCCCGTACCATCCACTAACTCATCCACCGCCACGGGCCGCTGAGCTCGATTGAAATCGGACACGTCCTCTCCCGGCAGCCAGAGACGGTGGAGCAGGGTCAGCGCCGCATCCGTGTAGATGACGTGCGAAGCAAGGTGCTCGTTGCCGCCCGCGTCGCGGATGAGCTTTCGGCTCGGCTGGACGCGAGCACGCGCCGAGGCCACCGGCCCCAACGTGGGCTTGCCGTGAGCATCCCGCCCCAACACCAGCGCGTAGGAGATGACCTGCCGGAACCTGTCCGAAGGAGACGCCATCAGCTCACCCGATACAGGACGTAGGGCGCGAGCAAGGCCCTAGCCGCGCCAGGAATGGGACTCTTCCCCTCGGCCTTCGCGGCGAAGTAACTGACGCTCCAGTCGCCAATGGACTCACTGGCCACCATGGCGTCGACACCTCGCGAACGGTAGAGCTGAACGGCCGTGAGGACGGCGGCCTCCTGCACATCCTCGGGAAGCGTCACCACCAGGGCACCGTCGAGCGTCCACTGTCCTGGGGTGACATAGCCCCCGTCATAGACGACGCGGAGCCCGTCCTCGCTGCCCTCGAAGTCCCCGAGCGTTCCCGACACGCCGCCCCCCGAGCGCACTGTCGCGCGCCACACGCCCCGCCTGCGCCTCAACATGCCGGCCTCGGCCAATCCTCCGGCAATCTCGTATTCGTCGGCGGAGACCTGGTTGCCACCCTCCCAGACTCCGGAGATGGCCAGGACCGGAGGACGCTCCAGAAGTAGCAGCGGGCGCCCGTAGCCTGCCGGGTACTCCACGAGGCCGAGGCCCCGCTCGAACACCCGGCCGCAATAGCCCGCCACGGCGCGGCTTGCCGCCGTGACGAGCACTTCCACGCGCGGAGACACGGGGATGCCCAAGTCATCCGCCACAGTGGAGGCAAGGCAAAGGTCAGCACTGGAGGACATGGCTCACCGCACCGGGAACTCGTCGGCGCCCCCGAGGACGAGAGCTGCGCCCCACTGCGCCGTGTCCGTGGCCGCCGCCGACAGGTCCGGCGTCACCTTCAGCCGCACGAAGCGCTTGCGGTTGGCGACGCGCAGGTCCACCCGGAGGCAGAAGGCTTGAGGCGCGGCGCCACCGGCCACCACCGTCACGGCATTGGCCAGCGTGTCATCCGCGCCGAACGTCACCCCGTCCTCGGATTCGGCCAGCTTCACCGTCGCCTTGAGCGTCTGGCCCGCCGCGCAGCTGGTGTTCCCCGTGAATAGGAGCTGCGCAGAGTCGAACCCGTTGCGGTCCACGGCACCGCTCGTCACCTCGGCGGCATCGCCCGTCCCGCCGGCCGTGAGCGCTCCACCCGCCACCCCGACGGCCTTGTAGAAGACTTGGAAGTCCTGCGTGTTCGCGTGCATGTCGTGTCTCCTGGTGATTCCGCGGGCTCAGTAGCCCTTGCGCTCCGAGAACGCCTTGTCGTGCCGCAGCTTGAAGTCCCCTCGGCAGATTCCCCGGAGCGTCGTTTCGTCGTACTCGGCGCGGACGTCGTGCTCCGACAGCACCAGCTCCGTGTCCACGCCGTAGAGCAGCTGGTCCCAGGTGCCGAAGAGGATTCGGCTCGGGGCAATCCGCGTGGACGCCTTGTAGGGGAAGCCGCGCAGCGTGCCCCGGTTGAGCATCTCGTCCCGGAAAATCCACGTGCCGCCGTCCTTCAGTCCCAGCAGCGCCGTTTCACGCGTCGGATGCAGCAGGAATCCCGGACGCCGCAGCTTGATGTTCGCCTTGAGGACGTCCTCGACCATGCCGTCCACGTCCGCGAGGTAGTGGTCCGCGCTGGTCCCGCTCCGGGCCTTGGAGTGTGAGGAGTCCATCTGCGCCAGGACGCCCTTGGGGTTGGGGCCCTGGCCGTCCCCGTTGAGGGCCGCCTCGTCCATGCCGTCCGCCGCCGCCTCGCGGAAGTCCTCGGCCACGCCCGCGTCACCCACCGCCGGGTTGCGCAAAAGGTCGTTGGAGATGTCGGCCAGAATCATCGCCTTGTGGGCCTTGAGCACCACCTTCCCGTGCGAGGGCTGCGTCTTCTCCACCTTCTCGCCCTCGCCAATCCACTTGAAGGTGACGCTCCCGGTCTTCTTGCCGAAGTGCAGCTCCCCCTTGAAGGGCACGGTGCGAGCGCCCAGCGCAAGGACGACAGAGTCGGGCCGGAGGAACTCAATCATCTCCCCCGCCTCCTGCACCGGCACCAGCACGCCCGCCGAGCTGAAGACGCTCTCCTGCACTGCTTTCTGGACGTCAGCGCCGCCGAAGCGCTTGGCCTGCTCCAGCACGGCCTCGCGCGTCGGGTTGCGGCCCGCGTTGACGACGGCCTTCAGGTACGCGCCGAAGCCGTTCAGACTCTTCAGGATGCCGGAGACCTGGCTGTCTTCGGGCTTGGACTTCGCGCCCATGAGGCCCGCCAGCCCGTCACGCTGGCCCTTGGCCTGCTCCATCAGCTGCGCGGCCACGAGAGGGCCCAGGGACTTCGCCACTTCCTGCATCTGCTCGGGGGTCATCTCATCTCCTTGAAGTGCTGCAAGAGGGCCTCGGCCGTGTGCTTGGCCAGGGCGTTGACGTCGGGGGCTGGAGGGGGCGCGGCCTTGCTCCGCTCGCGCTCATCGAGGGTGGAGACCACGGCCTTCGCCACGTCCTGGATGAAGGCGGCGCGCTCGTCGGCCAGCTCCCTCACCCTCACCGCGCGCTGGTTGCCCGGAATCGTGACGACGGAGATTTCGAGTAGCTCCTGTTGCTCGCAGTCGAATCCACCGCGCTCGTTCTCATGGTAGCGGTGCATGAGGTAGCGCACCGACACGGCGTTCAGGATGCCGCGCGCAACCTTGCTCTCCACCTTCCGGGCGAAGTCGTCTTCCTGGTCGAACTCGATGTCCACCAGCAGGGCATCACCCTGCACGTAGGCGCGCCCCTTGCCGATGGGCAACACGTCCTTGCGTCCCGTGCCGAAGAGGCCGCCGGAGCCGTCGTCGTGGTTGTAGAGGACGACGGGGTTGGCGTTGAAGGCGTCCAGCATCCAGCCCTGGACGCTCAACCGGTCGTTGTAGCGGTCAAACTCGCCGTCGTTGGCGCGGAAGGTGTGGAACCTCGGCGCGCCCTCGGCGGGCTCAGGGGCGTCCTTCTGGACGGTGAAGAGGCGGGCTCTGGAGAGAGGGCAGGGCATTCACCTCTCTTTATGGGGACACTTTCCGGGACTGGCCCACGCTCCTCCGGCCGGAGTCCCGACATTGAGCAAGACTCACATTCTTGGTATATCCCGGCAACAAACCAACAAACAGAGAACGACCATGCCCGAAACCCCATCAGAAAAAGAGACTCGCGAATTCCTGAAATCAAACCAGTTCAACATCGAAAAAATCCCCGAAAGCACTCAACGGACTGCGGACTTTTTCGCACACAAGAACAATGAGAAATATCTAGTCGAAGTGACCTCAAAAGAACCCGAAGTAGCATTCCAAGAGATGCTTCAGACATCCAACACAAAAGGCTTAGGCACACTCATCCGGGAGGTAACGACAAGCGACATGCTTGATGGCATCGTCAAGAAAAAAACAAAACAACTGCGCGCAACCGACAGGGCCGTCGACTTCAGGTTGCTCTGGCTCGCCGGCCTCCATATGGACTCCGAACACCTGCGAGACGCCCTCATGCGGACACTCTATGGGCTTGCTCTGGTCTCCGCTGTACGTTCCATGGACATGTCGGACTTGGAAAACTGCGTACCAACTACACATCCGTGTTTCTATTATGATTACTATTCATTTTTCCACCTGCCAGATCTCGACGGCGTCATCTTTTCAAGCCACGACTGCAAGACTCTATTCATAAACGAAACGGGAAACAACGCATCGGCATTCCGAAACTCCGAGATGTGCTCGCTATTCAAGGCGCATGGCGACGTAGTCGATCCTGCCGCAATCAGGCTGGACCCGTCCGTGCTATTTATCGACCACGAGATTGATCGAAAAGACAGTCGCGCCCAATGGAGCTACCTCCGAAAGACCTATGGAAAGCTCACGAGTCGAATGTTTGAATCACATTTCCAAGGTATCGTCCCCTTCAAGATCTCGACTTAGAATCCACTTCATTCTCTGCCCAGCCCCAAGACCGAGCTTCGCATGATGACTGGATGATTTCCCGGGCTGACGCGGACATTGGACTGTCAAGTCCCACTCCGCCCGAAACAGCGCCCCGACGCCATGTTCAGTCAAAATGAATACTCGCGTATTACTCACTGCGCGGGCTTCAAGAGACATCACTACTTTCCAGCGGAGCTTCTGAGTTGTCCGCATCTCTTTGGGGGTTGAAGCGCAGATGCCCTGTGCCACCTTGCCCCGGAAGCGGAAGCGGATAGCCCTGTCGGTTCGGGTCAGCTCGCAGGCCGGCCAGCTCGCGCCACTCGTCGTAGCTGAATGCCTCCGGCATGGTGCCCATGACGCGGAGCTGGTGCTCGCGGTCCGCCGGCACAGGGCTGTCGTAGTCGAGGATGGCCCCTTCGTCGCCCAGGAGCGGCATCAGTCGCATCTGGTACTCGGTGCGCAGGAACTCCATGCGCGGAAGCGTGGCCTGCTCCGCGAGGTTCTCCCTCGCCGCGAAGGCCGTGGCCTTGTTCGAGCTGGAGATGTCCCCGACGATTTCGGGGGGCACCCGGAAGGTCATCCGGACGAAGTCCATCAGGAAGCGGCGCAGCTCCACGAGCTGCATGTCCTTGAAGCTCGTGTCGAGGCGCGCGAACGTCACCTTGCCGCTGGTAATGAGCAGCTTCCCCGCCTTGTCCGGCCCCTGGTGCTCGCGCGCCAGCGACTCCTTGAACGCCTTCGCGCCCGCGCTGTTCGCATCGGACAGGCCCTCAATCGAAGCGATGGCAGGCGGCAGCATGTTGTTCCAGAAGGACGTCTTGAGGAACCGGGCCACGTACTCGTCGGTATCCAGCTCGTCTCCCAGCGCATAGGCCGGACCGATGCCGCGCCCCAGCGGGTCCTCCGGGTCCAAGCTGCGCAGATGCAACACGTCGCTGGCCGGAATCTCTCGCGACACCTTGCCCACCGTCACCGTGTACGTGCGTTGCTCGCGCGGCACGTCCAACGCGGGCAGCCGCGTGACAGTGCTCGGGGGCACCGGCCAGAAACCCACCGGCACACCGCCAACGCGCTCCAGCACCAGGAACGCCTCGCCCACCAAATCGAGGTACACCTGAACGAGCTTCGTCACCGAGCAGCCGGTGAGATGGTCGTTCGGGTCCGAGAGCAGCTTGAGGACGGGATGGTCCGGAACCTCCTGGGCCTCGCCCGCCTCCAGCATTGCCTTCAGTCGCCCGGCCCGGACCTCCCGCGTCGCACTTCGCAGCGCGTAGTCCTTCAGGGGCTGCCCGTCCTTCTGCACGCGGCGGTAGACGCGCCACTGCACGCCCGCCACCGAGTCGGCCACCACGTCCACACAGGCGCGGAGCCAGGGCATTTCCCGGTACGCGGCGAGGAGCTGCGCCGTCCCTCGACGCGGCGGCGCCTGCTGCCAGCGCGCCAGCTCCAGCCCCGTCCCCTTGCGCGGCTCACGCCCCACCGCCGCCTTCATCCTTTCCCAGAAGCCCATCGCCACCCTCACAGACAGAAGAAGGAATCCGCGAACACCAGCTCATGGACGCCCCACAGCAGGGCATCGACGCGGTCATCGCGGCGGCCGTTGATGCCGCTGAACTTGGAGAGCTGGCCCTCCAGCTTCGGGAAGGTGCCCACCAACTCGATGCGCCCCGTCTCGGCCAACGCGCTCACCGGCTCGGCGCGCTTGGACTTGGCCTCGCGGGCGCGCACGGGCTTCACGTTGACGTGGACACCCATCTCCGAGGCCACCGTCTGAATCGTCGTCTCCACCATTTCCCCGCCCGAGTTCACTTCGGCCACCAGGGCGTCGCACTCGAAGGCGAGATACTCGCGGATGGCGGCGGCAGCCCACTCGCGCGGCGAGCCCCGGAGACTGGCGTCCTTGAGCACCGAAACGCGCTTGAGTGACGCTCCGTCCGTCCCTAGGACGGGACTGGTTCTCACGCCCTGGACGATGATGCCCGTCTCGTCCGAGCCCGTCTCGCTGGTAGGCGCGGGGTCCACGGAGACGATGCGACGGTCCAAGCTGCGCGCGTATTCGTGAGCGTCCGCCTCCACGCGGCCCCACTTCGCGGAACCGAAGATGGCTCCCGGCACATCCATCAGCAGCCTGCCGAGGACTTCCTGTTGGCCCCAGCGCGTGTTCATCAGCGCCTTCATGGTGGCGACGGCACTGGGAGCTAGGTTCGCGCGGTTGGCCAGCGACGAGCCTGTCCGCAGCACCACGCCAGGCCGAAGCGCCTTCGTCTCCGCGTCGGAGAAGAGAAGCTCCTCAAGCTTCTTCAACGGGCGGGGTGTGCCGGTGAGAAGCAGCTGGGGCGGGTTCGCAGCGGTGCCGATGCGCAGCACCATGGGGAGCTGGTCCAGCGCCGCCATCTCATGCTTCCAACTCGCGGGCTCATCGCCCCAGGCCCAGCCGCAGTTGGGCCCGCGCAGACGGTCCGGCTTATCCGCCGAGTAGCAGATGGCATAGACGCCGTTGGGCCACGTCACGCGACGCTTGCTGGGCTCATAGACGGGCATGAACCACGGGGGCGACAGAGCGAGGATGCCGCTGGAGCCGCGAATCATCGTGTCGCGAACGTCCGCCGCCGTGGGGCCGATGAGCGCGCCAATCGTCTTCGCCTCGCGGGCCTTCTGAATCACCCAGCGCGCGCCGCTCCACGTCTTGCCGAAGCCCCGGCCCGCCATGATGAAGCAGGTGGCGAACAGGACCGGAGGCATCTGCTCGCGCCGAGCCCAAAAGTCCAGGTCGTGAACGAGCGTCTCGACTTCCGGATGGGTGAGCCGACCGAAGAGACGCGCGAGGCCCTGGCGGGTGCGCGCCTGCTTCACCAGGAACGCGGCCGGAGACTCATCAGGAGCGAGGTGGTCCACGAGCACCGAGAAGCGCGAGCATCGAGAGTCACGAGACATGGCCGTCCCCCTCGTCCGTGTCGGTGGAGCTGGAGGCGCTCGCCTCGGGCTCGGGCGCGTCCGGGAGGAAGCGGCCAAGGCGCTCCATCAGCAGCTCGCGCAGGGCCTTCTCGTCGGCGGCCTTGTCCTCGGGGGCCTGCGCCTCGACGTTGTCGCGCCGCCCGTAGAGGTCCGGGAAGCGACGCGACAGCAACCACTGGACGTGCTTGGGGTTGTGAGACGCGGCGGCCTGGAGCATGTCCGTTGCCCCCGCCATGAACTTCGCTTCCGCCTCGTTCACCGAGAGGAAGAAGTCTCGATACAGGCCGCGCTGTTCTCCAGCGCCTCGGTGATACCAGCGCGAGAGGGTGTGCTCCTCGACGCCCACGAGGCCGGCAACGGCGCGACGGAACAAGCCGCGCTCCAGGTGGGCGCAGATGTCAGCTTGCAACTCGGGGGTGAGCTTTGTTGGACGAGCCATTCATCCCCTTCAATGGGGACGCTTTCCGCGACTGGTCCGGAGTTCTCTTCAAACTTTCATTCAGCGGGCCGAACAAAACCCGAGAGGGCCCTGGCGTTTTCTTGAAGTTTTTCAAGCGTGGGGGTCCGCCGAGCAAGACAGGAAAGGGCCCGCCGTCCAAAATCCGGACCCGGGGGGCTCCAAGAAAGCCCACCCAAAACCACATCCACCCACCCCTCCCACGCGCGCTCAACGCCCTCTTCCCAATGACCTGTAGCAAGCTGTAGCCTCACTCGGATGAAGCTCTCCACAGCCGTTCTGTCAGCCTTTACGGCATACGCGACGTTGGAATTCCTGAAGAGTGCCCAGGCGCGTAGAGCGACCCGTCGGTTGAAGAGGGTTCCTGGCGTGTACGGGCAAGTGGGCAACGGTCGAGTGCGTATTGGGCAATCGTCCGACGTCGGAAGACGCGCTCCAATCTCTGCTCGTGAGAATGTCGCGTGCCTCGGACCGAATCCCAAGATCACGCTCATTGCCCGCGAACCGAACACGAGCAAACGCCTGGACCTGGAACGAAAGCTGATCAGACATTATCGAGTTCACTCTCCGGAAAAGCTCTGCAACCCCGTGGACTGGTGATTCAGCGCTGAGCCGCTCTGTCATCGAGCCGCGCGTTGCACGCAGCGACGTCCGCGCAGAACACCCGCCAGACGTGCGAGAAGGCCCCGCCCTCGCTCGTTTCGGTGACGTCGAGCCGTCCCCGTCCCTTGCGCACCAGGAAGCCACAGAGCGAGCACCGGGCCGCGTACCTGTTGCGACGCAGCTCCGGTTCCCTGTCTGCACACGCGAGGTGACGTGGGCCTGTCGCCAGCTCGTAGGCGATGCGCTCACCCTCCAGGATAGGCGCGCCACACGCCGCGCACGGCCCGCCCTTCCTGGCGACAAGCACCGGCACTAGAGGAGCCTCCCGCTCAACCGCGCGCGCAGCTCGTCATGAGCCTGGGCCAACAGCTCGTCGACACGTCGACGGGACATGCCCCACCTCGTAGCCACGGCACGCGTCCCCTCGCGTGGCATGCCGATGCCGTAGATGCGGGAGAGCAGCTCCTCCTGCTGGGGCTCCAGCTCCGCGAGAGCGCGTTGCACCAGGAAGGACCTCTCGTGCGCGATGAGGACGGACACGAGACTGTCCGCCTCGCGTGCGCGTCTCTCGTCATTCTTCCGCGTCGCGGACCTGGAGAGCTCCTGCTCTGGCGCGTCTTTGCTGACGAGGTCCACGGCCTGTTGCCACTTACCCTTGCCGCGCTGGGCCCGGTCCGGCAGACACACGTCCGCTCGGTGCAACCGGATTTGGTCCATGATGGCGCGGTGGGCACGCCACTTCACCCACGTCGCGAAGCTCTGCTCGCCGCGCTTCGAGCGCTGATACGTATCAACCGCCTTCACGGCCTCCATCGCCGCGACTTGGACGAGGTCTTCCCGCGACAGGGAGCCGCGCGACTTGTCGAAATCGCACGCGAGCTTGCGCAGCTCGGGCATCAGCACGTCCATCAGCTGGCCGGAGTACTCGCGCTCGGACTGAGCGTCCCCTGACGCTCGGCAACCCCGAATCGCGAGGACCAACATGTCAACCAACTCCCTGGACACTCGCGCTCCCCCGCGCCCCGACTTCTCACCATCCTGCTTCTCTGGCCCGCTACCGCACTGCATGACTGCCCCCTACGACTTGCCTCGTTGTGAAACACTCGCGGAACACAGAATCCGAAGGGGAAGGCATCGCTAAGCAAGGCGCCTGCCAGTTCACCCTGAGAACAATGGCTCGTGCTGTGAGCAACACCGCGGCGAGCGAATGAAACGCCCGCACGAGCGGCATGCCGCACCACGCGACGAGGGGGACTCGCAGGACGCAACGTAGCGCCTGCCTCTGACACAAAGTCTCAACCATGCTGGGAGACGCAAAGCCCATGTCCCTACTTATGGGGACAACTTCCGCGCGTGGTTCGCGTCCGTCTGCGGATTCCTCACCGGCAGAGGTCACCAACAAGGCGTCACTGTCACTAACTCTTCTCTATATAGGGTGTAGAAAAGTTGAGGTATCAGAGGACATGACAAAGACACACCACAGTGATTCTAGAGGATAGATAGAGCGGAGCTGGTGACGGCGACACCTCACGGTGACACCCCTGTTACCCGAAAGGAGGTGCCGAGGCGCGAAAGTGAGCCCTTGCTGGGCCAGTCGCGGAAAGTGTCCCCATAAGAAAGTGCGTGAGCCTTCGTCCCAACCAGCCCCCTGCCGGAAGTGCCGCCCCTGTCGTCGGAGACACTCGCGTCCGAGTCGCATTCTTCGACGGCGTCCAGGACAACAGACCCCAGTCCCAAGATGTGACATGGGGCGAGTTGATACAGCTGCTCACCACGCATGCTGTGACGGCCTGCGCCCCGTGCGTCGGCCACAGGTGCCCCACGAAGCTGTCTCAACGAGCCTGGGCCCCCGTCGACATCGGCCCTCTCCGTAAGGATGCCGAGGTCCACTCTGTCACGGCAGCTGTCTTCGATTTGGACGGAGTGTCCACGGAGCAGACTGTCCGAGCCTCGGAGAAGCTCGACGGCTACGCGGCGATTGTCCACACCACGCATGGTCACCGTCCTGGCCACACCAGCCTGCGCATCGTCGTCCCACTGACGCGTCCAGTGCTGCCCGCCGAGTGGCCGCGCGTGCGGGAAGAAGCGGAGCGCCTGCTGGAGATGCCGGCGGACCCGAACACGCGGAACCTGTCGCGCATCTACTTCCTGCCCAACCACTCGGGCGAACACGAGGCCATCACCAACGTCAGTGAGGGCCGCGCGCTCGACGTCGACGCGTTGCTGTCCTCGGTGCGCCCGTCACCGGTCGCCCCTGCCACTCCCTCCAGCTCCATGCCCTCGGTGGAGTCGGGGCCGGCGGACCTCTACGAGCTGCGCGCCAAGCTGCGCCGCGTCCGCAAGCCCGAGCACAGCGCGCTCATTCGCCGCGTGCTGTCTGGAGAGCCTCTTGCCGAGGTGGGCATGCAGGACAACACGCTCAACACCCTCATGTCGTGCGTGGCTCACGTGCTGCCGCCGGCCACGCCCGAGGAGGCCATCCTGGAGGTGCTCCGGCCCTGCTTCGCGGCAACGGCATGGGGCGAGGGCACCGCGCATCTGTGCGAGGAGGCCATCCTCAAGCTGCGTCGACACAGCGAACGCCGCGTCCAGGGAGATGCCAAGCGCGTCGCGGACAACCAGGCGTTGTGGACCTCACTCCAAGGCAGACCGAAAACCGAGACGCCCGTATCCACCGAGGAGGACGTCTCTGCCGCCACGGAAGAGGACTGGACGCGCGCGCTGCTCTCTTACGAGACGAAGGACGGCAGGCGTCTCAAGAACAACGAGGCCAATCTCTTCACCATCCTGACGCTCTCTCCCGAGTGGCGAGACACCATTCGCTTCAACGAAGTGACGAAACACATGGAGTACGCGGGCGGCCCACTGCCGGATGACTCGCCCATCGATGAGCTGGATGGCCGCATCGCCTGCTGGATTCAGCAAAGCGAGTACGGCCGCCTCGGCATGGACCCGCGCGCCGCCCAGGTCCGCGACGTTCTGAGACAGGTGGCCACTACCAACGCGTATGACCCTCTGCGCGACTACCTGGAGGGGCTCGTCTGGGACGGCGTCCCTCGCGCGGACTTCATGTTGGAGCGCTACTTCGGCGCCGAGGGCGACACCGAGCACCTGCGCACCATCA
Organism: Myxococcus sp. CA051A; assembly: GCF_013336705.1. Classification (NCBI taxonomy): domain Bacteria; kingdom Pseudomonadati; phylum Myxococcota; class Myxococcia; order Myxococcales; family Myxococcaceae; genus Myxococcus; species Myxococcus sp. CA051A. The sequence goes on from NZ_JABUMS010000016.1 coordinate 151,588, forward strand.
GCGGCAAGTGGCTCATCAGCGCCGTGGCCCGCGCGTTGGAGCCGGGCTGCAAGGTGGACACGGTGCTCATCCTCGAAGGGCCCCAGGGCATCCGGAAGTCCACGGCCTTCCGCGTCCTCGCGGGGGAGTGGTTCTGCGATGCCCCCATCAACATCCGCGACAAGGACAGCGCCTCGCTCGCGGGCCGCTGCTCTCTCATCGAGCTTGCCGAGGTGACGACGCTGCGCGCGTCCGAGGCGGAAGACCTCAAAGCCTTCATCTCGCGCAACGAGGACACCTTCCGTCCGCCCTATGGTCGCGTCACGGTGAAGACGCCGCGCCGTTGCGTCTTCGTCGGAACCACGAACTCGTCCGAGTACCTGCGCGCGGATTCGAGCGGCTACCGGCGGTGGTGGCCCGTCAAGTGCACCCACATCGACATCGCGGCCCTGAAGCGAGACAGGGGCCAGCTCTGGGCGGAAGCCGTGGTGCGCTTCCGGAAGGGTGAGGAGTGGTGGCTCGAAGAGAAGCAAGCCCAGCGCGCGGAGCAACACGCGCAGGAGCGAAGCGAATCGGATGGAGGCCCCGACGACACGATTCTCCAGTGGGTGTTGAGCTTGCCACCCGAGAAGCGCAACGAGGTGACCACCGAGTTGGTGGCCCGCGACGCGCTACTCCTCACGACACCTGGCCAGATTCCGCGCGGTGTCCGCCTCGACATTGGCCGCGCATTGCGACGCCTGGGCTTCCAGCGCACCCAGCGGCGGATTGCCGGCGTGCAGACGTGGGTCTACCTGCCGCCAGAAACCATCCGCACCGCGCCCCAGCAATTGGGCCACGGCGCGACACGACTCAATCCAGTTCCCCCCGTAGCAACAATCAAGACGGCCAAACCATGAAAGACAAAGACGTGTTCTCCATCAAGTTCACCCAAACCTGCTACCTGGGGTGTGGGGAGACATTCCGAGGCACCTACAACGAGTTCAAGGCGCGTCGGTGGGGCATCACAGGGCGTGGGGAAATCAGATTCCGCAACGTCCTAGGCTTCGTCTGCCCGACATGCACGCGGCTCAACAAAACCGCGTTGGCGTGAACCAGTCGCGGAAAGCGTCCCCATTAGAGAGTGTGTGACGCCCATTCATGACTCCAACCATGCGACCCTCTTCTCCGGGAACTGCCACGAAGTCATGGCGTCGTTTCCCAATGAGTGTGTCGACGCCATCATCACCGACCCTCCCTATCCGGAGATTGACCGCGACTATGGGCGGCTGTCGGAGCCGGAATGGCACGAACTCATGCGCGCTGTCGTCGGACAAGTGCGTCGGGTGCTCAAGCCCTCGGGTTCCGCCGTCTTCATCCTGCAACCCAACAGCGAGCATGTAGGAAGGATGCGGCCGTGGTTGTTCGAGTTCCTGGCCTGGACGTCGCGGGAGTGGAACCTTGTTCAAGACGTCTGGTGGTGGAACGTCAGCGCGCCGCCGACGGGAAGCTGTCAGCGAAAGAACGGGCTCATGCGCCCGTCGGTGAAAGCATGCGTCTGGCTGGGTTCCCCCAAGTGTTATCGCAACCAGGACGCGGTTTTGTGGACTCCCTCCGAGTCCATGGCGGCGCTCAAGCGCGAGAGTCGCGCACTGCGGGTTTCCCCCTCGGGACTGTCCGTCAGGCCAGGGAGGATTGCGGACATTGTCGCGGAGCGAGGTGGCGTCACACCCTACAACCTCCTTCCGATTGCCAACTCGAACAGTGTCACCAGCGGCGGTGCGAAGGGCCACGGCGCAGCAACGCCCGAAGTCCTCTGCGACTGGTGGGTGCGTTACATCACCCGTCCTGGTGACATCGTTCTCGACCCGTTCTTCGGCTCGGGCACGGTGGGGGCCGCCGCGGTGAAAGCAGGTCGGGCCGTCGTTGGCATTGAGCAGCACGCCCCCTACTTGGAGATCGCACGCCAAACACTCGTGACAGCAGAGGCGAGCCGTGGGGAGTGACTCGCCCGCGCAACTCGAGGGCCCCCGTCGTCGCGCCGTGGACGGGGGCTTTCTCAACTTCCTCTCCGTCTCGCAGCTGAAGCAATTCAGCCTGTGTCCGCGCCGCTGGTACTTCGCCAAGGTGCTGCGACTGCCCGAGCCCGAGACGAAGGCGCAAGCCCTGGGCGTCGAGGGACACGCGCAGTTGGAGCACTACCTCCGCACGGGCGAGGACGTCCTGGGCGACGTCGCGCGGGCAGGGCGCCATCTGCTTCCAGCTCCTGGCGCGGACCTCCTGGTTGAAGAGTCCTTCGGCACGCCCTCGCCTCTGTCGGCGGACGGTGTCCCGTTCATCGGGCACATCGACCTCATCAACCCACGCCGACTCGCGGAAGGTGTGCTGCGAATCACGGACCACAAGTTCTCTTCCAACGTGGCGCGCTACGGGGCGACACCCACGCAGTTGGCCGACGCGAGCACCGAGGCCGGATTGCAGATGGTGGGCTACGGCGTCTGGGCGGCCCTCTCGGACGCGCGCTTCCCAGGCGTCCGCGTGCTGGAGCTGGAGCACCTCTACTTCCAGACGCGCGGCGCGAAGCGTGCGGAGAGCGTGTTGGCCTCGGTGAGCGTCGAGCACGTCACGCGCGAGTGGACAGAGAAGGTCGTCCCCATGGTGCGTCGCATGCGCGAGGTGGCCCGCGCCACGCGCACCGCCGACGCGCCTCCCAACTTCGGCGCCTGCGAGAAGTACGGCGGGTGCCCCTTCAAAGCGCAGTGCATCTCCGGAGAACGCACCATGTCCCTGTTGAACCGATTCATTCCCAAGACCCAGGCCCCCGACACCGTCGCGCAGCTCCCGCTCACCGTGCCCCACCAGGTCATCCCCGAGCCGCTGGGGACATGCGACAGGTGCGGCGAGGCCATGACGCCGGAGAACACCAGCAAGCTTCGCTCGGGTGACGTGCTGCATGTGTCCTGCCCTGGGGCCGAGGTGGCCGCCGTGCTGCCCCCGGACGCGCCTCCCGCATCGCCCACCATCGCCACGGACGCCGCGCCGAAGCGCCGTGGACGCAAGCCGAAGGTCCTGGGCGTCCCGGTCGCCACGCCGCGCGTCGAGCACCAGGAGCCCGTCACCAGCTCACCTGCCGCGCCAAGTCCCCAGGGAGAGCGCCTGCGTCTCTTCGTGGACTGCGTTCCCAACATGCCCGCGGATTCGCTGTCCGAGTACGTGGCGAAGGTGGCCGCCCAGGTGAGTGAGGCCGGCGGCGTGGCGGACCTGCGCTTCGCGGGAGCCGAGAGCACGCTGGGCTTCGGCAGATGGAAGGGGGCGCTCTCCATGGCCATCCGCAACGCGCCGCCGGCCCCCGGTGCTTACGCCGCCCTCGGCCTCGCCCACTCGGAGCTGCTGCAACTCGCCGTCGAGGCCCTGGAGCCCCTGTGCGGCCCTGGTGACTTCGTGCGCGGTGCTCGCTGAAGGGAGTGGGGATGCGCCTTCTTGAACGATTGGGCGTTACACCCACGCCTTCTAGCTCCCCGCCGCCCGAGGAGCGCGCCCCCGTCTGCGGGCGCTCTCCCGTGGGCTACTCGGCGGACCTCGGCCGCATCCTCGCCCTGCCTCGGCGCAACCTCGCCGCCGCGTACACAGCGGCGGACATCGAGGCCCTGGAGGCCCAGCTACGCGCGCCGCCCAGTCCGTGTAGCTGCGCGAGCATGTCTCCGCCGCGCCCCTGCCCTACGCAGTTGCGGCGGGTGCAGGCCCAGGCGCTCCTGGAAGCCTCGCGCGTTGGTGGCCTCCTCGCGCCCATCGGCACGGGCCACGGCAAGGAGCTGACAACCTTCCTCATGCCCATGGTGATGCCGGGCTGCCGCGTGGCCGTCCTCTTCATCCCCGCCAACCTCCTGCCCCAGTTCCAAGTCGAGTGGAGCTACTACGGCGCGCACTGGAGACTGCCCAACCTCGCGGGCGGCAGGTGGTTCCGCGTGGGCCTGCCGGTGCTCCACGTCGTTTCGTACAACAAGCTCTCCAGCCAGGAAGCGACGAACCTCCTGGAGCGCATCCGCCCGGACCTCGTCATTCTCAACGAGGCACACAACCTCAAGGACCCGAAGTCCACGCGCACGGGCCGATTCCTCCGCTACTTCGAGGAACACCCACGGACGCGCCTCGTGGCACTCTCCGGCACATTCGCGTCCAAGAGCATCAAGGACTACGCGCACCTGTCGCGCCTGGCGCTCGGTGAGGGCTCGCCCTTGCCGCTCGCGCACCACGTCGTCGAGGAGTGGGGAACGGCCCTGGACCCGGGCAAGGTGGTGGCCCCTCCCGGCGCACTGGAGCGGCTGTGCGAGCCCGACGAGCACGTGCGCGAGGGCTTCCAGCGCCGCCGCAACGCGACGCGCGGCGTGGTGGCCACGGAAGAGAGCGCGCTGGACAAGCCCCTCATCATCCGCCCGCGCTACCCTGGGCCCGTGCCCGCGCAGCTCCTCGCCTTCATCGAGCTGGCACACGCGGGCGAGCGCCCGGACGGAGAGCAGTTCCAGGAGCAGCTCCAGTCCGTGTCCTGCGCGCGGCAGCTGTCCGCCGGCTTCTTCCACCGCTGGCGCTACCCGAGGGGCGAGCCGCCGGAGCTGATTGAGAAGTGGTTCGCACGGCGCAAGGCGTGGAACAAGGAAGTCTGGGAGGAACTCAAGGGCGAGCGCCGCGAGCACCTGGACTCGCCAGGGCTGCTCACCAAGGCAGCCATCCGCGCGCACATGTCACCACCCTATGAGGGGGACAAGCCAGTCTGGCACGCGGCGACGTGGCATGCGTGGGCGGAGATTCATGCCGCAGTGCAGCCCGAGCCTCAAGCGGTTTGGGTGTCCGATTTTCTCGTGAAGGACGCGGCAGAGTGGGCTCGTTCGCGGGTGGGAATCGTCTGGGTCGAGTACCCGGAGTTGGGCGAGCGCATCGCCAAGGCGGCGGGCGTACCGTTCTACGGCGGGGGTAAGACTGCGTCCGAGGCCATCCTACGGGAGACGGGAAGGCGCTCCGTGGTGGCGAGCATCAAGGCCCACTCCACGGGGAAGAACCTTCAGCAGTTCTCCCGAAACCTCGTGGTGACACCACCCTCGGATGGCGCCGCCTGGGAGCAACTGCTCGCGCGCACTCACAGGCCTGGGCAGCAATCCGCATGCGTCGAGGTGGACGTGTGCCTGCACACGCAGGAATACGCTGAGGCATTCTCGACCGCGCTGGAGCGAGCGCGGTTCATCCAACAGACAGACGGGCAGCCACAGAAGCTCCTCTAGCAACACGTCCGCCACCTAGAATACGCTCGCCAGGTGCTACTCAGTCACGTCGAACGGTGCTTGAAGGAGACTCGAAGAACGCGACTCGTCGGGCTTCTGCCCCTCTCGACGTACCCGACTAAGCAGCGCGAGCTGCTTGCTCGCTGTAGAAGTGCCATGTTAACGACACCTTCCATTCGGAGGATGACATGTGGCGACGCATCGAGATCCGCAATTTCCGTAGCATTGAGTACGCCGATATTACTCTTGCCCCATTCACAGCTGTTGTTGGACCAAATGCCAGTGGAAAGTCAAACATCGCAGACGCATTCGTCTTTGCTCGCGACGTTGCCTGGGATGCCTCTTCGGCCGTTCAGAATCGCGGCGGAATCGTCAGCGTGAGACGCTGGCGCCCATCAAAACCTGTAGATGTGTCCATTGACGTAAGGGTATCCCCCACTGAAATAGGACTAGAGCTCGACTACGCCCGTCACGCCTTTACGCTTGGTAGCAAGCGCGAAGGCGAATGGGAGTTCAAACGCGAGACAATCGAAGAGTACCGTGGGGGAGACCCCATTTTTTCAATATCTCGCGAGCGAGACAAATCCAGTTCAAGGGACAGCGTCTCAGGGAAAGCGACTGAACGGCAATTGCCGCCCATCGCAAAGACAACAAGCGTCATGGTCCTAGGCCGCCAGATGAACATGCGCTCACGGCTCATGCCTGCGCTACGCAACGTTCGAAGGTTTAGGCTTGATCCCCAATCGATGAGAGAGCCCCAACTCTCAACGGAGCGTGTCCGCCTCGATGAATCTGGTAGCAACATAGCAATGGCCATCAAGAGTCTCAGGAGACAGCGCTTGGATTGGGAGGCCGTACTCTTAGCTATGCAGCGGATCGTCCCAGGGTTGCGTGACATTCAAGAGGGGGCCCTTGGTCGCTATCTAAGTATCCGATTCTTTCAACAGCAGAGGGAGGAGGAGTGGGCCGAATTTGCAGCCACGGAAATGTCAGAAGGCGCAATTCGGGCCCTTGGCATTCTTGTGGCCGCTCAACAGATGGCTCGGGACGAACTGCTTGTAATTGAAGAGCCTGAGGTGTCCGTTCATCCCGGAGCTGCGGCAGTATTGTTCGACGTTCTGGCTAGGTCATCAAAGCGGGGGGCTGTCCTTCTAACCACGCACAGTCCGGAGTTGTTGGATGCGGCGAAAGACGAAGAGATTCTCGTATGCGACTATCGTAAAGGGGTTACTCATGTAGGCCCACTGGAGGAATCCCAGCGGAAGCTTGTACGTGATGGACTGATGTCCGCCGCTGAGTTGATGCGTTCAGAGCCGTTGCGAATTGAAGGAATGGCGCCGCCGGTCATCACTCCCGGAGAGGCGGAATGAAAAAGAAGCGACTCGTTTGCATTGTTGAGGGAAAAGGAGAGGTGGAAGCCATTCCAAATCTGTGCTCTCGAATTCTTGCATCCCTCTCGTTGCATGATTGGCTTGTAGACCAAGCCCCCATCCGCCAGCCCCGAGGCCATCTTGTGGATGCTCGGATTGCGGGACCAAGCCGTCCCTGTCGCCCAGAAGGGATGACGAAAGCACTTAGCATGGCGTGGGCGAGGAATCCGGATGCCGTTCTCGTAATGTGCGATTCGGACGATGACTGCCCAAGCATTTGGGCCAAGTCTGTACCTATTAAAATCCCCTCAGGGCGGCCTGTGGCTGCAGTTATGGCTGTCCGTGAGTTCGAAGGATGGCTCTTGCGAGTATTCAACGACAATGAACTAGGCCGCATTCGGGTTGTTGACCCTGAGCGCATCCGAAATGCAAAAGGAAGGCTGGAGCAACTCGTTCCTGGGTATGCCCCAACAACTCACCAGCTCATGATGACTCGCAAGCTTGACATCTCCGCAGTGCGCAATCGGTCTCGCAGTTTTGACAAGCTTGTTAGAACAATCGGCGCGCTGTGTGGGGGGACTGGGTAGTTCCGTCTTGTTGCCTCTCATTGCTCCCAGGGGGTCTTCAAGGTACGACTTCCCTGCGAAGCACGTCTTCATTCCCGCGTGTGTGCAAGTCGGCTGCGCACCCATCCAGTTTGAGCCACTCCCGGAAAGCGTCCCCATAAAGGAAAGTGAGGACGTCCTCTCGACGTCCCGCCACCTGACTGGGAACACGGGACATGAGCAACGCAGCACTCGCACGAATCGCCACCTCTCAGGCCGCTCTCGGCTCGCAGTACCTCAAGGCAGGCCGCTACCGCCTGGAGGTGCAGTCCATCCGCACCAAGGACGGCTTCAAGGGCCTGTCCGCCATCGCTGAAGTGAAGGTGGTGACGTCGGAGCGGACCCAGCACAACACCGAGCCCACGCGGCCCGGCCTCATCACCAGCTACGTGGAGAACCTCTCCGACGCGAAGAAGAACGGCGGCGGGCGCTTCAAGGCGTTCCTCATGGCCCTGGCCGGTGCCGAGGAGCACGAAGTCTCCCAGGACTTCATCGCCAAGTTCACCGAGGCGAAGCAGGCCGGAGCCTTCCTCCTGGTGGACTGCGACGTCTTCCCCAAGACGCTCCCGGAGAAGGACGGCAGGCCCGGCAAGGTCATCGAGGGCTACCGCTGGAGCAACGTGAGCCCGACGGACGCGGAGCTGGCCGACATCGAGGCCAAGCGCGCCGCCGCGAAGCTCCCCCCGCTCGCTGACGCCCTGGGCTGACGTCCCCTCCACCTCTGGACTTCTTGGCGCTCTCCCCAGGGCGCCACGGCTGGCCCACGTCACGGGCCTTTCGGTGTTGTGGCCACCCTTTTCAGCTTCGACACCGAGACGTATCCGATTCAACCCGGCCTCGTAGCGCCGCCTCTCGTCTGCGCCTCCATCGCCCTGGACGCGGCTGGAAGCGAGCAGCTCCTTTCCGCCGCCCAGGCCCGCGCGTGGTTCCGTGAGGCCCTCCGCGCGCCAGACGTCGAGCTGACGGGCGCCAATCTCCCGTACGACCTGGGCGTCATGTGCGCGGATGACCCGCGACTTGTGGACGCCGTCTTCACCGCAGCCGAGGCGGGCCGCTTCCATGACGTGGCCATCCGCGAGGCCCTCCTGGACATTGCCCGGGGACTACATGGTGTGGACCCGGAGACGGGCCGCCCGCTGGGGGACGATGAAGGCGCCCGATACCCGCTGGCCCTCCTGGTGCGGCGCCACCTCGGCCTCGACATCAGCGCCGACAAGCACGCCCCCGACGCGTGGCGCCTCCGTTACGGCGAGCTGGATGGGGTGCCGCTGGAGAAGTGGCCCGAAGGCGCCGTGAAGTACCCGCTACGCGACGCGCGCTTCACGCTGGACGTCCACCTCTCGCAAGAACGCGCCGCGTCCACCGTCGCCAACGGCGGCAACCTTCACGCCGAGGGGGACCAGGTCCGCGCCGCCCTCGCACTCCACCTCGCCTCCATGTGGGGGCTTCGCACGGATGCCGGACGCGTCGAGGAGCTGCGCCGCCGCGTCGAACAGGAGTGGAAGGCCAACCGCGCTCACTTCCAGGCCGCCGGCATCTTCCGCGCCAACGGCACCAAGGACACCAAGCGCCTCGCCCATCTCGTCACCACTGCCTACAACGGCGCGCCTCCCGTCACCCCGCCCTCCCCCCGCTTCCCCGAGGGGCAAGTGGCCACGGACCGGGACACCCTCCTGGACTCGGGCGACACGGTGCTGGAGGAACTGGGCAAGGCCGGCAAGGTGGACAAGTACCGCTCCACCTACCTGGGCAAGCTGGAGGCCGGCACCACCACGCCCCTCAACCCGCGCTTCAACGTGCTGGTGTCCACGACGCGCGTCTCCAGCGACTACCAGCAGCTTCCCCAGCGCGGGGGCGTGCGCGAGTGCCACGAGGCCCGTCCTGGCTTCGTCTTCTGCTCCGTGGACTATGGCGGCCTGGAGCTGCGCACCATGGCCCAGCGTGCCATCTGGGACGTAGGCTACTCGCGGATGGCCGAGGCCCTGCTGGCCAAGGAGGACGTCCACACCTCGGCGGCGGCCACCTTCCTTGGGGAGAGCTACGACGCCCTCCTGCCGCGCGTGAAGGCCAAGGAGGCAACGGCCACGTCCTTCCGCTCCCTCGCCAAGATTTTCAACTTTGGCAAGGGCGGGGGCCTTGGGGCAGGCGGCATGGCGTACCACGCACGCGCCAAGGACGGCGTCCGGTTCTGCCTGCTGGCGAAGGTGGCGGATACGTGCGGCGTTGAGCGCGTCCCCGTGCGCGTCCAGGGCAAGGTGAAGATGGTCTGCGCCGCGTGCGTCGAGGTGTCGCGCCGCTACGGCGACAGGTGGCTCGACGCGTGGCCCGAGCAGCGCGCCCTCTTCGCCCGCGCCAGCGCGTACACGCGCAACGACCAACTCGTGGACGTCATGATTCCGGGCGCCAACATCCTCCGGGGAGGGTGCGGCTACACGCAGTGGCTCAACACGCCCTTCCAGGGGCTCGGTGCCGTGGGCGCGAAGCTAGCGACCTGGCGAGTGTCCCGGGAGATGTACTCGGACCGTCACTCTCCTCTCTGGGGCTCGCGCCTCGTTCTCATGGTGCACGACGAGTTGGTAGCGGAGCTGCGCGCCGACTTCCCCAACCGCCTTCACGACGCCGCCGAGCGCATGGCGGAACTCATGCGGCAAGCGATGCGAGAGGTGACACCGGACCTCGCAGGAGCCATCGAAGCCGAGCCCGCCCTCTCGCGCGTGCTCTCGAAGGACGCGGCCACGGTGCGAGACAGCACGGGGCGTCTCCTGGTGTGGGAGCCCGAGGAGAAGAAGGCCGCGTGAACCAGTCGCGGAAAGTGTCCCCATCAGAAGTGATGTGAAGACAGAACTTCTAACCGAACGCGCCGCCCTGCTCCTTGGCGACTCCGCGCATGTCGCCCGGGTGCTCGCGCCCAACAGCATCGACGCCATTGTCACGGACCCGCCCGCCGGAATCGGACTGATGAACCATGCGTGGGATAGCGACCGAGGAGGCCGCCAAGCGTGGGTGACTTGGCTTGCCGGCATCCTCCGTGAAGCCCTTGGCGTGCTCAAGCCCGGCGGCCACGCGCTCGTGTGGGCCTTGCCGCGCACGTCACATTGGACAGCCACCGCCCTGGAGGATGCGGGCTTCGAGGTGCGCGACATTGTCATGCACCTCTTCGGCACTGGGTTCCCCAAGTCGCTCGATGTGTCACAGGCCATCGATAAGCAAAGGGTCTGTCTGGATGATGTCCGGCTCGTCACCCGCTGGATTGCGGAAATGAGAGACCGTGCTGGGCTCACCAATGCGCGCATCGACGCGGCCTTCGGACTCAACGGGATGGCGGGGCACTGGACGTCGCAGGGCTCTCAACCCGAAGTACCCAGCAAAACCCACTGGCCGACGCTCCTGGAGCTTCTCGGAGTCGACGAGGTGCCCGAGCCTATTCGCGCGCTTGTTGAACGACTTGTCTCGGAGAAGGGCAAGCCCGGGCCCAACTGGTTCCGCCGTTCCATCACCGGACACCATCCGAGAGCCGCCGCCGGCCAGCTCTGGCTTGCGAGCACAGGACTCAAAGCGGACCTTTCGTCCCGCGAGCGTCGCGACGAACCCGCGACAGAAGCCGCTCGTCAGTGGCGAGGATGGGGCACGGCGCTCAAGCCCGCCGCCGAGCACTGGATTCTCGCGCGCAAGCCACTCACCAGCACGGTGGCCGCGAACGTCCTGCAACACGGGACTGGGGCCCTCAACATCGATGCATGCCGACTCCCGCGCCAGGACAGGGCGGCATGGCCCGCGCACGTGACGTTCGATGAGGAAGCCTCGGACATGCTCCCCAGTGGCACATCCCGCTTCTTCTACATCGCCAAGCCCTCGCGCGCCGAACGGGACGCTGGTTGTGCCCAGCTTCCGCTCCGCTCGGGCGCCGAGTCACACGCAAGCATGGATGGAAGCGCGGGTCTCAACGCGCCGCGCGCCAAGGAAGATGTTGGAGAAGGGCGCAACTCCCACCCCACGGTGAAGTCGGTTGCGTTGATGCGATGGCTGTGTCGACTCGTGACGCCTCCGGGCGGCGCCGTCCTCGACTTGTTCGCGGGCAGTGGCACCACGGGGCTCGCCGCGCTGGCCGAGGGCTTCGGGTTCATCGGCATCGAGCGCGAGCCCGAGTACCTGGCCCTCGCGAAAGCGCGTCTCGAGCACGCGTTGAGCCAGCGTAGCGGGGAGGCTTCGCCATGAAGCTGGTTTCCGTCGACCCTGGCCTTCGGCATTGCGGTGTCGCCGTGTTCGACATGCCGGTACACGAACGCGCAACACTCCTGGCGGCTGGGCTGCCGAAGAACCCCGAGCGTCAGGACGGCGAGCTGTCGCTGGCCTCGTGGGCTTCCATGGCCCTCGTGGTCCGTGAGTGGCTCCGTCCGCGCGTGGGTGACGAGCCCTTCCAGCTCATCATCGAGATGCCCCGCGTCTACGCCGCCGCTCACCAGAAGGGCGACCAGAACGACCTCATCCAGCTTGCGGGCGTCGTCGGCATGCTCGGTGGCTTCCTGCCGAACGTCGCCAGTCGCCGCAGCGTCTACCCGCGCGACTGGAAGGGGACCGTCGACCCGGAGGCGTTCATCGAGCGCATCAAACAGCGCCTCGGCGCCGCCGAGCACCTGCGCGTCGAGCTGCCCAGCGCGGCCACCCTCCATCACAACGTCTGGGACGCCATCGGCATCGGGCTTCACGCCCTCGGTCGCCTCGCGCCCCGCCGCGTCTTCCCGAGGTAGCCATGTCCGAACCCATCTCCAACAGCCCGGAAGGCACACCTGCGTTTCTCACCGTGGACGAGGCCGCCGCTTTGCTGCGCGTGAACCGGAAGACGCTCTACGAGGCCATCCGGCTCGGGCAAGTGCCGGGAGTTGCCCGCATCGGGAAAGCCCTCCGCATCCGCCGCGACGCACTGGTAGGCTCGCCCATGGGTCAAGGCGGTCCTGCGCTCAAGGAGAAGCCGACATGAGCGTGAGACTCAGGAAGTACAACGACAAGAACGGAAAGCCTCAACAGGTTTGGTTCGTGGACATCAAGTTCAAGCACGCTGGCGGGAAGGTTGAGCGCGTCCGGAAGGACAGCCCGCTCAACACCCGTCGTGGTGCCGAGCAGTACGAACGCGACGTCCGCGCAGCCCTCCTGATGGGAACTTTCGGGAAGGAGAAGGAGCCCGTAGCAACCGAGGAAACAAAGCAGGTGCCGACCGTGATGGGCTTCACGTCGCGATACCTCACGTACTCGGACAACAACAACAAGCCCTCCAGCGTCGACGCCAAACAGCGGATCCTCAAACACCACATCCTCCCGTTCTTCGGGGAGATGCCTCTGGATTCTATCGGCCCGTCAGTCATCGAAGACTTCAAGGCCCTGATGCGGAAGAAGAAATCCGCCGCGCGAGGGAGGAAGACGGCCCCAACCCCGGCAGCGCTCCGAAAGCGCAAGGGTGCGGCGCCCAAGCCTCTGAGTTTGAAGACCATCAACAACGTGCTCGCGGTGTTGGGCAAGCTCCTGGCTCTCGCACAAGAGCAGCAGGTCATCCAACAGGCGCCGCGCGTGAAGCTCTTTGGGAAGGTGCCCAAGCCCAAGTTCGACTTCCTCTCCTTCGAAGAAGCCGAGCGCCTCATCACCGCGTCTGAACCCGAGTGGCGTCCCATGCTGCTCGTGGCCATCAAGACGGGGTTACGGCAGGGCGAACTCCTCGGGCTTCAGTGGAATGACCTGGACCTGCAACGGGGCAAGGTTCATGTCCAGAGGACCATCTGGCGTGGAGTGGAGGGGCTTCCAAAGGGTGGACGTGAGCGAATGGTGGACCTCCCCGCTTCAGCCGTCGAAGCACTCAAGGGACACCGGCACCTGCGAGGCGCCTACGTCTTCTGCCAGGAGGACGGCATGCCCTTCACGGACGGCATGCTGAAGCATCCGCTCACCCGCGCGTTGAAGGCGGCGAGCATTGTCCGGGAGGTGGGCCTCATCGGTTGGCACGACCTGCGCCACACCTACGGCAGTCACCTCGCCATGAGAGGCGTGCCACTGAAGGTCATCCAGGAGCTGATGGGGCACGCGACCATCGAAATGACGAACCGCTATGCCCACCTCAGTCCGGAGGTGAAGCGGGACGCGGTCCAACTCCTCGACACGCCGTTGCTGGCGTGGGGCAATACAGGGGCAATGGCCGTGGGGTGAAAAAGAAAAAGGCCCGTAACCCCTGAGGATTACGAGCCATTTCCAGTGGAGGCGGAGGGAATCGAACCCTCGTCCGAAAGCCTTCGGTCCTTCGACCCTACGTGCGTAGTCCGCGATTTGCTACGTCCTCAAGACTCCCACGGACGGGATTCCTGAAGCCGGTCCTGGAAAGGTCTCGCCACCTCGGGCCCAGGCACCCTTGGCAGCCAGCCCGCATTATGACGGTCGATCCCAACCCCACGGGCCGAGAGCTGGGGGACCGCGCACTAACAGCTGTTTTTAGGCAGCCAGCGCGAGCTCAACGTTGTCGTTGGCTTTTGTGTCTTTGCCGGGTTGGATTTACGAGCTACCTGACAAGCTCGGCACGCGTCTCGAACTTCTATGCCCCCGTCGAAACCGGGTCGCCCCCGGGGTGTTGACTGACTGCCTGCTGCTCTTGCGGCCACCGCTTCGACCGCGTCTTCCTCACATTAACCGCTGACGGCGCCCCGTCAATCCTCCTGAGCGTCCACCACCTCACCTTCTCGCACGAAGGCGGACACTCAGCCTGGAAGTCGCTTCCCCTCCAGCTTCACCGTCGTAGGGTCGCCTCCCCGCTCGGACAGCCCTCGCGCTCCCCAGCGGCCACGAGGACCCCGAATGAGACGACTGCTTCCCCTCCTCCTGCTCGTGCTGGGCACCGCGCTCCCCGCGCTGGCGCAGAAGAGCGCCGCCACCCAGTCCTTCCCCTACACCCTCCAGACGGACAAGCTGCCCAACGGCCTCACCGTCGTGCGCGTGCCCTACCCGTCCCAGGGAATCGTCGCGTACGTCACCGTCGTGCGCGTCGGCTCGCGCAACGAGGTCGAGGCCGGCAAGACGGGCTTCGCCCACTTCTTCGAGCACATGATGTTCAAGGGGACGAAGCGTCACCCCGAAGGCGAGCGCGAGCGCATCCTCGGCACGTTCGGCTTCGACGACAACGCCTTCACCACCGACGACATCACCCTGTACTACTCGTACGGACCGACGGCGGGCCTGCCCCAGCTCATCGACATCGAGGCGGACCGCTTCCGCAACCTCGAGTACTCCGAGCCATCCTTCCGCACCGAGGCGCTCGCGGTGCTCGGCGAGTACCACAAGAACGCCGCGGCCCCGTACCTCAAGATGGAGGAGACGCTCAACGCCGCCGCCTTCACGAAGCACACGTACCGTCACACCACGCTCGGCTTCTACGACGACATCAAGGCCATGCCGGAGGCCTACCAGTACAGCCGCGACTTCTTCGAGCGCTGGTACACCCCCGACAACGCCATGCTCTTCATCGTCGGCGACTTCGATGACGCGCAGGTGATGAAGCTCGTGCGCGAGCACTACGGCCCGTGGAACCGCAAGACGTCCACCATCACCGTCCCCACCGAGCCCGCGCAGACGCAGCCGCGCACCGCCCACGTCGACTGGCCGCAGCCCACCCAGCCGCGCCAGGTGCTCGCGTGGCACACGCCCGCAGCGTCCGCCAACACCGCTGACTCCGCCCTGCAGACGGTGCTCGTGGCATACCTCGTCGGCCCCACCAGCCCCGCCTACAAGCAGCTCGTCCTCGAGAAGCAGCTCGTCGAGGCCATTGGCAGCGACTACTCCGAGCACCGCGACCCGCACCTCTTCACCCTCACTGCCACCCTCAAGGACGAGAAGGACCGTGAGCGCGTGCGCCTGGCCCTGCTCCAGGAGGTCAGCAGGCTCGCCGCCGGCAAGGTCGACGCCGCCCGCGTCAAGGCCATCCAGGACAACGCGCGCTATGGCGCCCTGATGGCCCTCCAGACGCCGCGCGAGGTGGGCATCCAGCTCGGCTGGTACGCCGGCATCCTCGGCACTCCGGATGGATTCCAGCGCCAGCTCGCCAATCTGGCCAAGGTGACGCCCGCGCAGCTGTCCGACTTCACCAAGCGCTACCTCAAGGCCACCAACCTCACCCAGCTCAGCCTCACGCCCAAGGTCGATGCCGCCGGAGGGACGAAGTGATGAACGCCAAGGCCCTGCTGTCCCTCACCGCCCTCTTGTCCCTCGCCGGCTGCGCCTCCACGCCGAAGCCCGCGCCCGAGACGACCCCTCCCGCCACGACGGAGACTCCGGCCACACCTTCCACCGCCGAGAAGACCCCGGCGGCCCCGAAGGAAGTGCCCGTCGTCCCCTTGAAGCAGCCCAAGCCGCTGGAGCTGGTGGTCCTCGCTCGCCCGGACACGCCCATCATCACCTTCCGGCTCGTCTTCCACACGGGCTCCATCGATGACCCGAAGGGCAAGGAAGGCCTCACCGCGCTCACCGCCTCGCTGATGGCCGAGGGCGGCACGCGGAAGCTCACCTCCGCGCAGTTGCTCGAGGCGCTCTTCCCCATGGCCGCCGAGTTGGAGGCCTCCACGGACAAGGAGTTCACCACCTTCTCCGGACGCGTCCACAAGGACTTCCTGCCGCGCTACCTCGACATCTTCACCGACGTGCTGCTCGCGCCCCGCCTGGACACCTCCGAGTTGGAGCGCCTGCGCGCCAACGCCGTCAGCGACGTGGAGAACGGCCTGCGCAGCGCCAATGACGAGGGGCTCGGCAAGGTCGCGCTCGATGCGCTCATCTACAAGGACCACCCCTACGCGCACTACACCGGCGGCACCGTGCAGGGCCTCAAGTCCATCACCCTGGACGACGTGAAGGCCCACGCCCAGCGCGTCTTCACGCAGGACCGGCTCGTCGTCGGCCTCGCCGGCGCGGTGGACGACGCGCTGAAGCAGTCGCTGCTGTCGCGCCTGGGCACCCTGCCCGCCACGGGCGCGCCTCGCGTGACGCTGCCCACCCTGCCCACCACGGCGGGCCGCGCCGTCATCATCCAGAAGCAGACACTCTCCACCGCCGTCAGCATGGGCTACGTCAACCCGGTGCGCCGAGGCGACCCCGACTTCTTCCCGCTGGCCTTCGCGCTCACGCACCTGGGCGAGCACCGTCAGTCCATCGGCCTGCTCTTCAACGAGCTGCGCGAGAAGCGCGGCCTCAACTACGGCGACTATGCCTACGCCGAGCACTTCATCGAGGACCCGGGCACCACCTACAACCGCACCAACATCGCGCGCACCCAGCAGGACCTCACGCTGTGGATTCGCCCGGTGGAACCCGGCAACGCGATGTTCGCCACGCGCGGCGCGGTGTACTTCATGGACCAGCTCGTCAAGGAGCCCATCCCGCAGGAGCGCTTCGACTTGATGCGTGGCTTCCTCCAGGGCTACTCGCGCCTCTGGGAGCAGACGGACCCGCGCCGGCTGGGCTACGCCATCGACTCGCTGTTCTACGGCACGCCTGACTTCCTGGAGCAGTACCGCCAGGCGCTCACGAAGATGACGCCCCAGTCCGTGCAGGAGGTGCTGCGCCGCCGGCTCCACCCCACGGGCCTCAACTTCGCCTTCGTCACCCAGGACGCGGAGAAGCTCGCCGACGCCCTGCGCACCGGACAGCCCTCACCCATCACCTACGCGTCCGACAAGTCCCAGGAGCTGCTGGCGCTGGACAAGGTCATCGTCCCCTACAAGCTCCCCGTGAGCCCGGACGCCATCACCGTCATTCCCGCGCAGTCCTTCATGGAGAAGTAGCGCAGGGCTGTATTTTGCCCCGAGGGGTGGGTCATTTGTTTCCGCCCCTCGGGACCGGATGGTATGAGCTGCCATCATGCGAGGCACCAGCTCCGGCCACTCTCCACGGTGGCGGCCCCTGAGCGGCTCCGCCGTCCGATTCGTCCTGATGGGCCTGCTCCTGGCCTCGGCGGCGGTCCACGCGGAACACGACCCCTTCTCCCGAGGCTTCGACGCCGTTCCCGTCAAGCCCACGCCCGCGCAGAACAGCGGCATCGCGCTGGAGGGCACGAGCAACAGCGAGCCCGTCGGCAGCTTCCGCGGCGCGCTGCTGTTCGACTTCAACTGGCGCATCCTCGCCCTGAAGCTGGGTGACGAGAAGCTGGGCGACCTGCTGCCATACCGGCTCGACGCCCACCTGCTCTTCGCCTACCAGCTCCATGAGCGATTGGAGCTGGGCATCGACCTGCCCTTCACGCTCCTCCAGGGCGACAACTTCAATCTCTTGAGAGATGCGCTGGACGCGCCGGACTTCCCGGGCGCCGCCGGGGTGAGCCGCACGACGCTGGGCGACATCCGACTGGTGCCGCGCATCCATCTGCTGGACCGCGAGAAGTTCCCCGTGGGCCTTTCGCTCATCGCGGAGGTCCGCGCGCCGACGGGTGACGCGGACAGCTTCACGGGTGAGCGGGGCTTCGTCTTCGCGCCGCGCCTCGCGGCGGAGCAGCGCTTCGACGTGCTCCCCATCCCCATCCGCGTGGTGGGCAACGCGGGTGTGAAGCTGCGCAAGCATGCGCAGTACCTGAACCTGTTGGTGGACGACGAGCTGACGCTCGGCGCCGGCATCATCGGAGAGTTGCCCAACATGGGGCGCTTCACGGACGTGCAGGCCACGGCGGAGATGCACCTGGGCACGCCGCTGGTGCGCCCCTTCAACTTCGACCAGTCCGACTCGCTGAAGACGCCGTGGGAGCTGCTCGTCGGTGCCCGCGCGAAAATCTGGGGCAACTGGGGACTGGAGCTGAACGTGGGCCGGGGCCTCAACCTCACCACCGGCTACGGGCGCGAGGCGCTGCGCGTCATGTTCGGGCTGCGCTACGACGAGCGCTTCCAGGACTCCGATGGCGACAACGTGCCCGACGTGAGGGACCGCTGCCCCAACGAGGCCGAGGACAAGGACGGCTTCCAGGACAGCGACGGCTGCCCCGACCCGGACAACGACGGCGACGGCGTGGTGGACGGCGAGGACAGCTGCCCCGACGTGAAGGGCCTCAAGGAGCGCAAGGGTTGCCCCGAGGTGGACACCGACGGCGACGGCATCACCGACGAGTTCGACAAGTGCCCGGACAAGCCCGGCCCCAAGGACTACGACGGCTGCCCGGACACGGACGGCGACGAAGTGCCCGACAACGAGGATGACTGCCCCGAGCAGTTCGGCCCGCCGGAGAACAACGGCTGCCCGTTCGACTCGCCTCCATACGTCTTCGTCGAGTCGGACCGCATCCGCATCAAGGGCAACGTGCTCTTCGAAACGGGCTCCGCCGTCATCCAGAAGCGCTCCTATCCGCTGCTGGACGAGGTGGCGACGGTGCTCCGGAAGAACCCCACCCTGGGGCCGGTGCTCATCGAAGGCCACACGGACAACCGGGGCTCGCGGCAGCTCAACATGGGCCTGTCCGACAAGCGTGCGCGCTCGGTGCTCGAGTACCTCGTGTCCAAGAGCATCGACCGCAAGCGCCTGAGCTCGGAGGGCTTCGGCTTCGACAGGCCCATCGCCACCAACGACACCGCGCTGGGTCGCGCGAAGAACCGCCGCGTCGACTTCAAGCTCGTGCGCTCCGAAGTGGAGACCGAGGGTCGGGAGACCGTCGTCCCGGCGGGACAGCAGCCTCCCGCCGGCAAGCAGGCCCCGGCGACTCCGGGCGCGGCTCCCGCCGGTAAACCCACGGGCGCGACGACGCCCGCGCCGGGAGCGGCCCCCACGGCGAAGCCTCCGGCGACGGACGGCAAGCCGGCGACGACTCCGGGCTCACCTGCTCCCGCGGCGAAGCCTGCTGCTACGGACACCAAGCCGCCGCCACAGACACCCGGGAAGTAGTCGGGTCACCGTCGAGAACCGAGGCGCCCATGTCCAACGAGGACATCGGCGCCTTTCTCATGCGCATCGTCGGGCCATGAAGCGGGATGAGGCGCCCTTGTCCCATGAGGACATCGGCGCCCTTCTCATGCACGTCGTCGGGCCATGAAGTGGGACGACGCGCCCTTGTCCCACGAGGACATCGGCGCCCTTCTCATGCGCGTCGTCGAGCCATGAAGTGGGGCGACGTACCCTTGTCCCACGAGGACATCGGCGCCTTTCTGACGCGCATCATCGGGCCATGAAGTGGGATGAGGCGCCCATGTCCAACGAGGACATCGGCGCCCTTCTCATGCGCGTCGTCGAGCAATGAAGTGGGACGACGCGCCCTTGTCCCACGAGGGCATCGGCGCCTTTCTCATGGGTGCGGTCCGGCCACGACGTGGCGGCGTGTCCCGTCGCGAGTCGCTGCTACTGTTGCTTGAGCGCCCGCTCGATGCGACGGCGCAGGGCGTCCTCGGACAGGGCGCCTCGCTGCGCGTCCGTCACCTTGCCCTCGCGGTCCAGGAAGTAGAGCGTCGGCAGCGCGCTGACCTGGAAGGCCCGCGCCATGTCGTCGCCGGCGTACACGACGTAGGGCTTCAAGTCGGGCAGGTGGCGCCGCATGAAGTTGTCCACCAGCTGGGGCGCCATGTCTCCGTCATCCCGACTGGCCGCCAGGAAGACGAGTCCCTGGGACTCGTACTCCTTCGCCAGTTTCACCAGCGCGGGCATCTCCTCTCGACACGGAGGGCACCACGTCGCCCAGAAGTCCAGCATCACCACCTGGCCGCGGAGGTCCTCCAACTTCAGCACGCCGCCCTCGTGACGCTGCAGCTCGAACGAGGGGGTCGCCGCGCCATCCGGAACCAACTGCGAGCGCCGGGCCTCCAGCACGCCCAGGTACACTACGCCCGCCAATCCGAGCCCGGCAATCAGGCCCATGAACAGCTTCGTCCCGCCGCTCGGCGGCCTCGCTGGCGGCGGCGCGCCGATTCCTTCCTGCGTCACGAGAATCCACTCCTGGTCAGGCGGTCATGCACCTGACTCAACACCCAGCGCACTCCGCTTCGGGCCACCGGTCTCCGCGACACCCACCGCGCCACGTCCGGACCCCAGCGATAGTAGCCCCGGATGAACCCGCGCCCGAGCGCGCTCTTCCGCAGAACGTCATCGCGGTACGCACGGAAGGCCACCAACTCCGGCGCTCCCTCGCCAAACGCCACCGTCGCCACGAAGCACGAGGACGCGGGGCTCACCCACATGAGCCGCTGGTTGGTGAGGTTCACCACGACCTTCAGCTCCCGCGCCTCCGTGTAGAGGAACGCGAGCAAATCCCTGCGCGCGGCCGGGAACTCCTGCCCGCCTGCTTCCTCGAACTCGATGCGCGAGGAGTTGGTGGTGCCCACCTCGTCCACCGTGAAGAAGTAGCGCTTCGAGCTGCGGCGGACCTCCACCTCCAGCCCTCGCAGCTCGCCGAAGTACGCCAGGAACGGCGTGCCACACACCGGGCACACGAAGCGGTTGTACGCGTGGCTCGTCAGGAAGGCGTAGTCCCCCACCCGCTTGCAGCCGGTGTTGGGACACACGAGCTTCACGCTCGCCTGCGGCGCGGGCCGAGGGTCATACCGCGAGCCTCCCCCCGTCTTGTCGAACACCGGCGGCGGACGCGGAGGCGCCGTCACCAGGTGCCGCGTGGGATGCGCGGCCCGCTCCAATTCCAGCGCGCGCCGCCAGGCAATCTCGGCCGCCTCCAACCGCCCGCCCGCCGTGTGACAGAGCGCCTCGCCATGCGCGAGCAACGCGGCCACCAGCTTCTCCAGCGCGGGCGCCATCGACGGGTCTCTGCCCGCCGCCAGCGCCTCCGCCAACACCTTCTCCATCTCCGGCAGCAACGCCTGCGCCGCCTTGCGTGAAGGGTCCTCGGCGCGGCGGTACACCGGCGGCTCGGGAATCCGGCTGAACAACGAGGACGCGGCGGCTCGGACGCGTTCCACCACCGCGTCTCCACGCCCCACGTCCAGCTGTGCCGCCCTTTCACGGGCGGCCTGAAAGAGCTCTTCGGGCTGCAAGCCGGCGGACATTAAGTGCCGCGAGTCGCCCTGTCAGCGCGGATCACATACACGCGGTCGGAAACTGGCCACCCGTCTCTACCCCATGTAAGAAGACGTAGGAGGCTGTGAGCATGGGAGCTTTGAAGTTCATCGTCTGGACGGTCTGCGCGGTGGGGCTCGGCATCTTCCTGTCGACGGGAGAGGTGGACGGCCGCACGCCCTTGCAACACATGGAGCGGGCCTGGAAGCGCACCGTGAAGCCGGACACCGTGGACCGGATGAAGGACGGGCTGGAGGACGCCTACGAGGACGCGAAGGGCGCTGTCTCCCGCACGACGCCCGCCGCCCCGCGCGAGCGCATCAGCGCGGAGGACCGGGCAGCGGTCAACCGCATCATCGCGCAGAAGAAGTAGCCTGGCCGACAGGTCCGCTTCCGCGACAGGTCTCCCCTCCCTAGGTTGCGTGGGTGGTGGACGGTCGGTCGGGGCGGAGGCGGGGCATGGGCAGGGCGCCTTTCATCAAGAGTGTCGTCATCCTCACCGCGCTGGTGTGCGCGCTGGCGACCCCAGCGCAGGCCGCCGGGCGCGGGCGCGGACGTCTGTGGCTCGAAGCCCAGAACCGTTCGCTGGACAACCAGCGGGCCACGCTGAGTGACGTGGCTCGCAAGGCGATGCCGTCGGTGGTCTCCATCACCACCCGACAACTGACGGACGAAGCGTCGGTGTCGGGCGAGGAGCCCCAGAAGGGCATTGGCTCCGGCTTCATCATCCACGCCGACGGCTACATCCTCACCAGCGCTCACGTGGTGGAGGGAGCGTCAGAGGTCGTCATCTCGGTGATGCACCCGCGCGGCTACGTCGAGGAGTACGTCGCGCAGGTGGTGGGCGAGGACTCCCGCACCGACTGCGCGCTGCTGAAAATCGAGGCCCCGCGAAAGCTGCCCGTGCTGCGGCTTGCGTCCGCGTCGCACGTGCGCTCGGCGGATTGGATTGTCGTCATCGGCAACCCGTTCGGCCTCTCCCACTCCGTGACGGTGGGCGTGGTCAGCTTCATGGGCCGCACGGACGTGACGCCCAACGGGCGCGACGGCGACTTCGACTACATGCAGATGGACGCCTCCATCAACCCGGGCAACTCCGGAGGCCCCGTGCTCGACTTGCACGGCGACGTGGTGGCGGTGGCCAACGCCGTCAACGTGGCGGGCCAGGGCATCGGCTTCGCCATCCCCATCGACATCGCCAAGACGGTGATTCCGCAGCTGCGGGCCCACGGGCGCGTGCGCCGGGGCTGGCTGGGCATCAGCGTGCAGGACTACTCGCCCGAGGTCGCCGAGGCCTTCAACCTGGGCCAGGGCCAGGGCGTGGTGGTGACGGAGGTGGTGGAGGGCGGTCCGGGCGAGCGCGCGGGCCTGCTCCACGGCGACGTCATCATCGGGCTCGACACGCGGCGCGTGCGGCGCGCTCACACCCTGCGCTGGCAGGTGGCCGCCCGGGGCGTGGGCCATGACGTGCGGCTGCGCATCCACCGGCTGGGCAAGCCGATGCGGCTCAAGGTCCGCCTGGAGGAGATGCCGAGCGAGCAGCCCCCCGCGCCCACCCTGGCCTCCCGACGGCAGGGGCGGCGGCCCACCCGGGCGCAGTCCGTACTGGACGACCTGCTGTCGCCCGTTCCCCGAGCAAAGACGCTCCCTCCCACGGCCCCGGAAGTCGAGCCGAACGCCCCGGGTTCCGAGGACGGCGCTCCGGCGCCTTGACACCCGCGCGGACACCGGTCTTCCGGCGTCTCCTTGCGTTCGGGTGGCATGGGCGCTAGACAGTGCGCCTTTTTCGTACCCGGCGGATGGTCCACGTGCTCGTGGCGCCGAGGTACCCGCATCGTTTCGCAGGAGAGGTTCCACAATGGCCGAGGCCACCCCGACGACCCAGAAGAAGCTCACCCACTGGCCCCGCACCGCCAAGGGCAGTGGCAAGAAGGCTTGCACCGTGGAGGGCTGCAAGCGCCCCTACCGCGCCAAGAGCTACTGCTTCTTCCACTTCAAGCAGTGGCGCCAGGGCGACCTGCCCCACTCGCGCTACCGCACCTGCTCCAAGGACGGTTGCCGCATCAAGACGTTCAAGGCCGGCCTGTGCGAGAAGCACCACGGCGAGACGTACAAGAAGGACGCGGCTTAAGTCCCCGCCGTCGTACTCGCAGCGGCGCCGGGGTCTTCTCTTCCCTGACTGAATCCTCAGGGAGAGGTGCCCCGCGCCACCGCGCGACCCACCGCTTGAAGGCCGTGAGCCACCGCTCCGCCTCGCCTCGGGTCCGCGCTCGCCCGCATCACCGTCCGCTCCAGCCCGTGGAGTCAGGTGCGAGATGGGGTGCCAGCCACGTACACGCAGCCCTCGGGCCGAGCCTTCCGTCACGGCCATGCCCGCCAACACCGCGTCACCCTTCACGTCGAGCCGCTCCGCGCCGCGAGCCGAGCACGTGGCCGGGTCCAAAAGGACCAGAGGGCCATGACGCGGACCTCCGCATCCAGGGTGTCTGTGAGTGCGTCAGGTGCGGGACAGAGGCGAGATGCTCCTCAGGACGCATGCCTCCGAGTTTCACTGGTTGATCCTGAAGCAGATCGGTATATTCCCGCCCGTATGCGTCGCTGGCTCCCTGGGTTGCTCCTCTCGCTCGTCTCCGTGCTCACCGCTTGTGGCGGTGCGGGCACGCCCGTGCGCGCGACCATGAGTGCCCGTCAGGCGCTGTCGCATCCGCCAGAGTTCCTGGAGTTCGAGTCCCCCGCGACGCGCCTCGAGATGTTCCGCGAGGTGGCCCGTCAGTCGGACCTGGAGGCCGGGCAGGCGGCGCAAGCGCTGGTGCTCTTCCCCATCAGCCAGCACGGTGAGTTGCTCGCCGCGCCAGGCTTCGATTCGCGCATGGACCTGTTCCAGGCGCCGGACGCGGGCAAGGGCATCGAGCTGGTGTTGGAAGCCCGTGCGGCCGAGCGTTGGCCGGAAGACCGGCGGGAGAGCCTGCAGGGACTGTCCGAGCGAGAAGCCGCGGAGCTAGTGGCCCGCACGCTGCTCGCGCACTGGGGCATCCATCCGGAGAGCGCGGTCCAGGTGGACCGGGCGTCCGGGGCGCCTTATGCGGTCGCCTACGTGGACGGCATCCTGCGCGTCAACCCGGCGTTCCTCTACCTGGTGGCGGCCTACGGTCCTGCTTCCATGCCGGCCACGCTCCAGTAGAGTCCCGCGCCTCAGCAACAGGCCCACCCTTCTCTCGCCGTGCCCCACTTTCCAGAGGGGCGGGCCGCGAGGCGCCAGTGAATACCTCCGCTCTTCACGCTCAGCTCCCCCACACGCTCCAGCAGACGAATCTGCCGGGGCTCGGCCAGCACTACCGCGGCAAGGTCCGCGACACGTACCGGAGCGGCGACACGCTCGTCCTGGTGACGACGGACCGGCTCTCCGCGTTCGACCACGTGCTGACCACCATCCCCTTCAAGGGCGAGGTGCTCAACCGGCTCGCGGCCTTCTGGTTCGAGCGCACGAAGCACATCTGCCCCAACCACGTGCTCGACGTGCCGGACGCCAACGTCACCGTGGCGCGCGCCTGCCAGCCCTTCACGGTGGAAGTCGTCATCCGCGGCTACCTCACCGGCAGCCTGTGGCGCGACTACGAGAAGGGCACGCACACCGCCTACGGCCTGCCCTTCCCCACCGGCATGCGCAAGGACGCGGCCTTCCCCGAGCCCATCATCACCCCGTCCACCAAGGCGGAGTACGGGCTGCACGACGAGCCCATCTCGGAGAAGGAAATCCTCGCGCGAGGCCTGGCCAGCGCTCGCGACTGGGCGCGCATCACCGAGGCGGCGCGCGGCCTGTTCGCGGAAGGGCAGAAGTGGGCGCGCACACGCGGCCTCATCCTCGTCGATACCAAGTATGAGTTCGGCAAGGTGGGCGACGACCTCTACGTCATCGACGAGATGCACACCCCGGACTCCAGCCGCTACTGGGTGGCGGACGAGTACGAGGCCCGCTTCGCCAAGGGCGAGGACCAGCGCATGCTGGACAAGGAGAACATCCGCCAGTGGCTCATCCGCGAGCGGAACTTCTCCGGTCAGGGCACGCCTCCGCCCATCCCCGATGACGTCCGAGTGGAGCTGGCCACCAAGTACGTGGCGGCCTTCGAGCAGATTACGGGGACGACGCTCGCGCTCGAGCCGGGCGACGTGCACGCGCGAATCGAACGGAACCTGCGCCAGAAGGGCTACCTGAAGTAGCCCTCCCAGCGAGCCTGTGGGACGGCCGTGAGCTACTCGCTCCGGCCGAAGACGCGGCGGAAGACGTCGTCCATGTGCCGCGTGTGGTAACCCGGGGAGAAGCAGTCGTTGATCTCCTCGGGCGTCATCATCTTGCGCAGGTCCTCGTCCGCGAGCAGCGCCTGCCGGAAGTCCACGCCCTCCTCGTAGAGCTTCATCGCGTTGCGCTGGACGATGACGTAGGCGGCCTGCCGGTCCATGCCCTTGCGCGCCAGCTCCAGCAGGAGCCGCTGCGAGTTCACCACGCCGCCGAGCAGCTCCAGGTTCTTCTTCATCTGCTCCGGGTAGACGCGCAGGTCCTCCATCAGCCGGGCGAAGCGCACCAGCATGAAGTCCGCGAGGATGGTGGCGTCCGGGCCGATGACACGCTCCACGGAGGAGTGGGAGATGTCCCGCTCGTGCCAGAGCGCCACGTCCTCCATGGCGCTCACCGCGTAGCCGCGCAACAGGCGCGCCAGTCCCGTGAGGTTCTCCGACAGGATGGGGTTGCGCTTGTGTGGCATCGCGCTGGAGCCCTTCTGTCCAGCGGTGAAGGGCTCCTCCGCCTCGCGCACCTCGGTGCGCTGCAGGTGGCGAATCTCCACGGCGAACTTCTCGATGCTGGAGCCCAACAGCGCCAGCGCCGTGAAGTACTCGGCGTGCCTGTCACGCTGCACCACCTGGCTGGAGGCAGGCGCGGCCTTGAGGCCCAGCTTCTTGCAGACGTGCTCCTCCACGGCCGGAGGCAGGTGCGCGAACGTGCCCACCGCGCCGGAAATCTTGCCCGTGGCGATGGTCTCCCGCGCGTGCAGCAGGCGCGTGCGGGCGCGTCGAAGCTCGTCGTACCAGATGGCCAGCTTGTGGCCGAACGTCACCGGCTCCGCGTGGATGCCATGGCTGCGGCCCATCTGGAGCGTGTGCTTGTGCTCGAAGGCGCGCTTCTCCACCGCCGCCATCACCCGCTCCATGTCCTGGAGGATGAGGTCCACGGCGTCGCGCAGCGTCATCGCCAGGGACGTGTCCAGCACGTCCGAGGACGTCATTCCCAGGTGCAGCCAGCGGGCGCTGGGGCCCACCCGCTCCTCCATGAAGGTGAGGAACGCGATGACGTCGTGCTTGGTGGTGCGCTCGATTTCGTCGATGCGCGCGGCATCCGCGGGCGTGAAGTCTCCGGCTTTCTGGAGACAGTCCTCCAGCGCCTCACGCGGGGCCAGCCCCGCCTCCACCATGCCCTCCAGCGCGGCGAGCTCCACATCGCGCCACCGGCGCAAGCGGGCCACGTCGTTCCAGAGGTTGGACATCTCCTGTCGGCTGTATCGCGGAATCACTCGTAGACCTTCACGGCAAAGTCCTTCCGCGCCGCGAACCGGAGCAACTCCAGCACGGACTCGGAGGACGGACCCAACTTCCGGGCGGTGGTGAGATTGATGGACAGGTCCAACCCCTCTGGCTGCGCCACCGCCAGCGCCCCCGGGTCAATCTTCTCGTGGATGATGCGATTGGCCAGCCGCCCCGCTTGCAGGCCAATGGCCATGGGGCTGGGGGACAGCGCGAGGGACGCGCCCTCCTTCACCTGGCTGGGCGTGAGCGCCACGAGCGGCAGCCGCTTCGCCTGCGCGAAGGCGATGAGCTGCTGCACGACGGCGGCGTTGCCCACCGTCTTGTCCGCCACCATCAGCAGCGCGTCCACGCGGCCCGCGGCGCCCTCCAGCACCTTCTCCACCTTCCCCGGTGAGTCCACCTCCAGCGGGAGGATGGACAGGCTCCGGGACGCGGCGGACGTCTGCGCCTGCGTCACGGTGCTGGCGGAGAAGCGGGGGTCATGCACCATGCCCACGCGCCGGGCCTTGGGCGCCACCGCGAGCAGTGCTTCCAGCTCCGGCCCCAGGTCACTGGTGAGCGAGATGCCGGTGACGTTGGGGCCTTCCAGTCCGTACTTCTCGAAGTACGGCACCATGGCGAAGAGGACGGGGATGTCCTCGCCCAGGGAGCGGCGCGCGGCGTTGGCGGCCAGCGGCCCCAGGGCCAGCACCAACGCGGGCTTCTGGGCCGCCAGCTTCTTGAAGATGCGCGCGGCGGCGCCGGGACTCTCGTCCAGCGTCATCTCCTGCACCTCCGCGCGCGCCTCCGCGGCGAAGCCAGCGATGACGGAGGCATAGGGCGCCAGGTTGGCGGACTTCACCGCCACCACGCGGGGACGGGCGGCCCCTTGAGCCCCCGCTACCACCGGCACCAGCAGGAGCAGGAGCGCGAGGGTCCGCCAGCTCATGGCTTCACGCTCGCGCAGCACCGGAAGCCGACCGAGAGGGCGGTCTTCTCTGGAGCGATGAAGGCGCGCGCGCTGCACCTCGAGGCGAGTTGCGAGTCGTTGAACGAGCCGCCCTTCTGCACGACACCCCGGTTGGGGACGCGGGTGCTCGTCCACTCCGCCACGTTCCCGGAGAGGTCCGCCACGCCATAACCCCGTGACACGCATTGCGTGAACGTCCCGGAGGGGGCGACCGTGGGAGGCGTTTCCTGGAGCGAGACCTTCGTATTGCACGCGCCTTGAACGTAATCGTCGCCGTATGCGTAGCGCGCGTTGCCCGGTCCCTTGCATGCCTTCTCCCACTCCTCTTCCGTGCAGAGCCGCTTCTCCGCGGCCTCACACAGCCCGCGCGCCTGTTCCCAGGTCACCTCCACCCGAGGACTCCCTCCCCGCTTGTTCGAGTTCGAGTACTCGAACTCGTCCATGCAGAAGGAGCCCACCTGGATGCTTTCCTCGAAAGGCTCCTCCACCTGCCCCTGGTCGTCGTCCCGCGCCTTTCCCCGGCGGAAGAACCCACCACTCACCAACCGCATGCCATCGGGACACCCTCCCGCCAGCGCGACGAGGGGAGGAGCGTTGGCTTCCGGTGCCGCCTGGCGGGCGGACGGCCCTCCCATGGGCACCACCGGCGCTGTCCGCTGGGCCGAGCGCAGGTAGCGCAGCAACAGGTAACCGCCACCGGCCCCCAGCGCGAGCCCGCCCACGGTCAACACCACCATCCAGATGAACGCCGAGCGACGGCGGGAGGCCGAGGACTTCGACGGACGCGTGGCCCGGTGGGTGGGCGCGATGCGAGGCGCCGAACGCGCCGCCGAGGTCATGGGCGAGTCCAACGTGCGAGCGCCCGACATGGAAGGATGGAAGTCGAGCGAGCGAGGCCCCGTGCGTGCCCCCGACACCGCGGGCGACTCCAGTGTGCGCGCCGTGCGGATGGCCGGCACCGGCACCGCGGGCGCCGCATCCAATGTCCGCGACATGGGCCGAGGCCCGGAGGCCGAAGGCGAGGACTCCAACGCGCGCGCCGAGCGGGCACCGGAAACAGCAGGGGCCGACTCCTGCCCCGCGTCCGACTCCTGGGCCCGAGGCGCCGCGCGCGGCTGAGCAGCCGGCATCGGTCCGGAGGCACGCGGTGCGGGCCCACCCGCACGAGCGGGCTCGGGGGGCAGGCGCCCACCGTGAGCGGGCTCGGAGGCTCCCCTGGAGGAACGCCCCCCCTGCGACGATTCCGAGGCAGCCCGTCCCTTCGCCGACGCTTCGGAAGCCGAGCGCCCACCTTGAGGGGAATCCATGGCGGCCCGCGCGGCGGACGCGGTGATGAACGGCAGCGCCTGCTCCGTGAGGTGCTGGGATGCGCCGGGGTTCGCGCCGATGATGGCGGCCAGCGTCGCCGCGTCGAGCGGCTGCGTGGCATCGGGCGGAGGCGGCTCCTCCTCGACGGGCGCGGAAGGCTTCGGCGCCGAGGTCACGATGCCCGTGGGCACCGGCATCATGTCCGTGGGCACCGGAGGCGGCGGACGCGCGGACATCCGCACCGCGGCGGCCTGCGCCGAGCCCGCGGGAGGCGGCACGCCGCGCACGTGCGTGGCGACCGCCGCGGGGGCGCGCGCGAGGATGCTGGCGAACTCCGCGTGCAGCTCACCCGCCGTCTTCGGACGGGCCAGCGGGTTGATGTTGAGCGCGCGCCGGTAGAGCGCCTCGAAGGACGTGGGCAGGTCCGGGTGCAGCGACGTCAACCCGGGCACCACGCCCTCGACGGGCACGAGGCCCGCGACCATCTCCCCCATCACCACGCCCAGCGAGTACACGTCCATGCGCGTGTCCAGCTCACCGCCCGCCACGTACTCGGGAGCGACGTAGATATCCGCGCGATGCCCCTTCTGCGCCTGGACGAAGGGAAGCTGCGGCACGGCGAGGCCGAGCCCGTAGTCCGTCACCTTCAGCAGGTCCGGAAGGACGATGACGTTCTCCGGCTTGAGGTCGGAGTGGGGGCCGAAGCGATGGGCCGCGTCCAGCGCCGCCGCCATCTGCGCCAGCAGCGGCTCCACGTCCTTCAGCGAGAAGAGCTGCCCGCGCGAGGCGCGCTGCTCCATCATCCGCCGCAGCGTCATCCCCTCCAGCAGCTGCATGGTGAAGAAGGGCCGCTCACCGTCGAGCCCTTCTTCGTAGACGCGCAGCAGGTTCGGGTGGTTGAGCTTCTTGCCCACCCGCATGGAGAACGAGAACTGGGTGCGCTCCTCGGGCTGCTGGACGAGTCGCGGGTGGACCGTCTTCAGCGCGACCTCGACGTCGATCTCCTCGTCTTGTGCGCGGAAGACGAAGCCCATGGGGCCGGAGCCCACCACCTCCTGGATGGCGTAGCGGCCTGCGACGACGTCCCCTGGCTTGTAGGGGGCGCCCTCCAGGCCGCGCTTGCGGACGACACCGGCCGATTGTCGCGCGGCCGCGTCGTACTTCATCCCGCAGGTGGGACAGGTGTCGGTCGTCTCGGGGACGTGGCTGCCGCAGCGGTAGCAGAGCAAAGCAGTCGGACTCCAGGGGCCGGTCGAAGGAGGACCGCGAGCGGGGGTGCGGTCCGGCCTCATATTCTGCACGCTCCCCTGTCATCAAGGAACGATGCCGTCGGCTCTCGCGCTACCGGCCGGTGGAACCGAAGCCGTTCCCCCCCCGCGACGTCGCGTCGAGGACCTCCACTTCTTCCAGCGTGGCGGACGTCACCGGCGCCACCACCAGTTGGGCCACCCGGTCGCCCCGACGCAGGGTGAAGGGCTCGCTGGAGAGATTCACCAGGATGACCTGCACCTCCCCCCGGTAGTCCGCATCCACCGTCCCGGGGGAGTTGAGCAGCGTGATTCCGTGGCGCAGCGCCAGCCCGGAGCGAGGTCGTACCTGCCCCTCGTAGCCCGGGGGGAGCCCCAGCGCGAGGCCCGTGGGAACCGCCATCCGCGCCAGCGGCGCGAGCACCCGCTCCCCCTCGATGTCCGCTCTCAAATCCAGCCCGGCGGCGAGTTCCGTCTCGTAGCGGGGAAGCGGCAAGGGCTCCGGATGGGCACGCACGCGGCGCACCTGCACGGTGAGGGACGAGGCCATGGCGCCGATGTACCACACCCCTGCACCGTCTCCAGTTCCCGCTCCAACGTCACGGGTAGTCCGCGAAAGCGACGACAGCCCGGCAAGCCCCCAGACTCGGCACGCTCCCGGACTTCGAGCCCTGGCTGGAATCCTCAGCGCGAGGAATCGCCGGACACGGCGCGGACGGAGGCGCGGAACTTGAGGGGGTCCATGGGCCGGGAGGCGAGTTCCAGCTGGTAGTGGAGGTGGGGCCCCGTGGAGCGCCCGGTGTTGCCGGAGCGGGCGATGAGCTGTCCGCGCTCCACCCGCTCGCCCACCCGGACCAGCAGCTCCGAGTTGTGGCAGTACGCCGTCGTCACGCCACGGCCATGGTCCAGCACCAGGACGCGGCCATTCACCGCGTCCTCGCTCGCGCGCCGCACCACGCCCTCCGCCACGGCCGACACCGCCGTCCCCGTGGGCACGCTGAGGTCCACGCCCGTGTGCATCCGCCGCATTCCCAGCACGGGGTGGTGCCGCTCGCCGAAGGGGCTCGTCACCCGGGCGCTCTCCGACACGGGCCACGCGAGCCCGAAGGCGGTGGACAACGCCAGCGCCTGCGCCGCGCCCACCGAGGCCGTCTCGAAACCCGGAGGAAGCTGCCGGTTCAGTGACTCCAGCGTCGGCGCGCCACCTTCCGCCACCACGCGCTCCTGGGCGTATCGCGCGGGGATGCGGCCGACGAAGAGGGCCGTGAGGCGCGCCTCCTCGCGGGGGAAGTCCGCCTCGAGCGCCGCGTGGAGTCTGCGCGCGGCGACGGGCCCCTCCACCGGGTCCAACAGCCGGTCCATGGGAATCCCCAGCTCCTGGGCCAGCACGGCGAAGGGCTCCCGCGCTCGCGCGTCCAGGCCCTTCAAGGCCAGGTGCGTGCCCCAGGCCAGCGACTCCGCATCCGTCAGCGGGCGCACCAGGGACACCTCGGGCGCCAGCATGGGCGCGACCAGCGAGGTGCCCGTCATGCCGTCGTAGTACGCCAGCAGGGGCCGCGCGGTGCTCTTCGAGGAGAAGGCCCAGGCGGAGGCCTTGCGCACCAGCGCGCCCGCGGGAGTGTGGTGGTACGCCGTCCACACGCACAGCACCGCCATGCAGAAGTCCAGCAGCCCCCTGGCGCGGCTTGGGAACATGGCGGTCCTCAGCGCAGGAAGGAAACGAGTGGAGTGGCGTCGAGCACGGCGGCCAGTGCCAGCGGCACCACCACGGCGCATCCCAGAAGGCCTCGAGTGAAGGCCCGTCGGCCGCGCTCCTGTGCGCAGGCCGCGTCCGCGTGTTGGAGGTTGCGCAGCACCGCGCGCCACCCGAGCGTGGCCAACACGCCCACCAGCGCCCCCACCGCCAGGCCCCTCGCGCCCCAGTCAGCGACCTGGTCCCCCATCAGCTCGCGCCAGGACAGGTACACCGTGCCCTGCATCAGCTTCGCCACCGTGCACGCGCCCGCCACCACCACCGCCGCGGTGGCCAGGGGGCGCAGCCAGCGCATGGGCGTGGGCTGGCGCAGACAGCGCTGCCACAGCGCGCGCCACGAAGGCTTTGCTTCCTGCCCCTCCAGCGCCGCGCGCCACGACTCCGCGGGCTTCACGGCGGCCGCCGTCGCCTCGCGGTAGCCCAGGGCAGGCAGCGCCAGCACCAGGTCCGCGGCCAGCTCCCACGTCAGGGCCAGGATGCGAGCGATGCGCGTGCGCAGCTCCAGCGACACCCACTCCACCATGGGGGCCGTCACGTCGTAGCGGCCCACCAGTCCGTCGAAGGCCGCGTCCACGCGGTCCACCACCGCCACCAGCCGGTCATCCAGCGTGTCCGCCGCCGCGTGCACGCCCACCGCCACCAGGGCCAGCAACCCCAGGGGCATGAAGGCCCACCGGAAGGCGCCCAGCAGGCGCGAGACGTCGGTGACGAAGCCAGTGGAAGTCGAGGGTCCGGCGGGCGGCGGGCGGGGCGGCAACGGGGCCTCCAGAAGGCGGGGCTCGCACCTCCAACGCACGGCCCCCAGCTCCAGGTCTAAGCCAGCGCCCGCCAAAACGAAAACGCCCCCTGCCGCGCGGAGGCGGAAGGGGGCGTTGGAGCTACTCCGGACCTCGTGAGGAGACCCGGGAGCGAGGCGTCAATCAGGCCTTCGCGTCGGGCTGGGTGGCCTCGGGGGCCGGCTGCGCGGCGACAGCGTCAGCGGCACCCTGCTGCTGGGTCGCCGCGCGCTCCGCCATCGCCTCCTTGCGCGACAGGCGAATCTTGCCCGTCTTGTCGATG
Source organism: Myxococcus sp. CA051A (assembly GCF_013336705.1). NCBI lineage: Bacteria > Pseudomonadati > Myxococcota > Myxococcia > Myxococcales > Myxococcaceae > Myxococcus > Myxococcus sp. CA051A. The sequence continues at coordinate 184,679 of NZ_JABUMS010000016.1, forward strand.
CTGACGACCTTCACCAGCACCTCGTCGCCCTCCCTCAGCACGTCGGAGACGCTCTTGACGCGCTTGTCGGACAGCTCGGAGATGTGGATGAGGCCGTCGGTGCCCGGGAACAGCTCCACGAAGGCGCCGAACTCGGCGATCTTCCGCACGGTGCCCGTGTAGATCTTCCCGATTTCCGCCTCGCGGGTCAGCGCCTGAATCATCGCGATGGCGGCCTTCACGGCCTCGCCGTTCGCGCTGGCGATGTCCACCCGGCCGGAGTCCTCGATGTTAATCGCCGCGCCCGTGCGAGCGATGATGTCCTTGATGACCTTGCCGCCCGGCCCGATGACGTTCTTGATGAACTCGGGACGAATCTGGATGGTGGTGATGCGGGGCGCGTACTGGCTGATTTCCTTGCGGGGCTGCGCCAGCGTCTTGAGCATCTCGCCCAGGATGTGGATGCGGCCCTGACGCGCCTGCTCCAGCGCGCGGCTCATGATCTCCGTCGTGAGGCCGGTGATCTTGATGTCCATCTGGATGGACGTGATGCCCTTGCTGGTGCCGCACACCTTGAAGTCCATGTCGCCCAGGTGGTCCTCGTCACCGAGGATGTCCGACAGGATGGCGATCTTGTCGCCCTCCTTCACCAGACCCATGGCGATGCCGGCCACCGGCGAGGTGATGGGGACACCCGCGTCCATCAGCGCCAGCGTGCCACCGCACACGGAGGCCATGGACGAGGAGCCGTTGGACTCGAGGATGTCCGACACGAGGCGAACCGTGTACGGGAAGGACTCGCTCTTGGGCACCATGTTGCGCAGCGCGCGCTCCGCCAGCGCGCCGTGGCCGATTTCACGACGGCCCGGGCCGCGCAGCGGCTTCGTCTCATTCACGCTGAACGGGGGGAAGTTGTAGTGCAGCATGAAGCGCTTGAAGGACATGCCACCCAGCATCTCCAGCCGCTGCTCGTCATCGCTGGTGCCCAGCGTGGCCACCACGAGCGCCTGCGTCTCGCCACGGGTGAAGACCGCGCTGCCGTGGGTGCGCGGCAGCACGCCCACTTCGTTCGTAATCGTGCGGACCACGTCGTGACCGCGGTCGCCGATGCGGCCACCGTTGACCGTCATCTCGCGCATGTGCTCGTACTTGAGGTCTTCCACCACCTGCTTGGCGTGCTTCTCCACCAGCGGGGAGTAGGCCTCGGCGAGCTGCTCCTTGAGCTTCGCGATGGTCTCCTTCTTCGTCTTGGAGAGCGACTCGTAGCGGGCGCCCTTCTCCTTGATGGCGTAGCCGGCCTTGATGCCGTTCATCGCCAGCTCACGCACCTTGGAGCGCAGGCCCTCGTCCACGGTGGCCGGCTTGTCGAACGAGCGAACCGTCTTGTTCAGCTCGCGGCGCAGCTCGTCCTGCAGGTCCAGCGCGGGCTGGGCGGCCTGGAAGCCGAAGTCCAGCGCGGCGACCATGTCCGCCTCGGTCACCTCTTCCGCGCCGCCTTCCACCATGACGATGGCCTTGCGGCTGACCGCCATGACCAGGTCCAGGTCGCTCTGCTCACGCTGCTTCGCGGTGGGGTTGGCCACCAGCTGACCGCCCACGCGGCCCACGCGGATGCCGGCGAGGGGACCGTCGAACGGGATGTCCGACACCCACAGCGCCGCGGAGGCGCCGGTGATGCCGTGCACGTCGCCCTCGTTCTCCGGGTCCGCGGAGATGACGCTGGCGATGACCTGCGTCTCGTACGCGTAGCCTTCCGGGAACAGCGGACGCAGGGAGCGGTCCACCACGCGGGAGGCCAGCGTCTCCTTCTCCGTCAGCCGGCCCTCGCGCTTGAAGTAGCTGCCGGGGATGCGGCCCGCCGAGTACAGCTTCTCCTGGTACTCCACCGTCAGCGGCAGGAAGTCGATGTCCTTCTTCTCCCGCGCGCTCACCGCCGTCACGAGCAGCATGGTGTCGCCATAGCGAACCACCACGGAGCCATCCGCCTGCTTGGCCAGACGACCCACTTCGATGCTCAGCTCGCTCTCGCCAATCTTGACGCTCTTCTTCAGCATGTCCTTGCCTCGGTATTCTTCGGGCGAGGACCCCACCGCACGCACCTGGCCCGCAAGGGACCTGGCACCCCGGGAGGGCCCTCGGGGTGTATGAGCGGTCGCCAAGGCCCGAAACAGGCACATGACAGGCAACCGCCAGCCTGTACTGCGGAAGGGCGCTTGCGGAGCGCCGGAGGGATGTCTCGGAACTTTTGATCCCTGATCGCACCGGCCGACAACCGTGTCAGCCGGTCCGAACGGAAACCAAAACCTCCGTCGGCACCACTCCCTCGCCCGCCACCACCCACCGCTTCTCAACTGCTTCTCTGCTGCCACTTCAACGTCTGAAACGCGCGGGGCGCTGGTTGAACCAGCGCCCCGGGTCCTGCCGAGATGCCTACTTGCGGATGCCGAGGCTCTCGATGAGCTTCTTGTAGCGGGTGACGTCCTTCGACTTCAGGTAGTCCAGAAGCCGGCGACGCTGACCGACCAGCTTCAGCAGACCGCGGCGGGAGTGGTGGTCCTTCTTGTGCGTCTTGAAGTGCTCGGTGAGCTGGTTGATGCGCTCGGACAGCAGCGCCACCTGCACTTCAGGGGACCCGGTGTCCGTCTCGTGGGTCCTGAACTTCGTCACCAGCTCCGACTTGCGCTCCTGATGCAGCGACATGTGATTCTCGTCTTTCGTACCCCGCTCCGGAGTGATTCCACTTGAGTCGCCCAGGTCCGCGGAGGGGTACAGACCGGGTCTCATGCTCCACTTCTAACGAGCGGGGGGCTTATAAGCTTCACCCTACCCAGGGTCAACCTTGGACGCCTGCCCGTGCGCCTCACAGGGGGTGGAGCGTGTGAAGACGCACAGCCAGGGGGCAGCCGGGCCTAGACGAGCACTCGCAGGTACCGCAGCCGTCCGCCCACGCCCTCCGCCACCGCCAGCAGCGCGCCGTCGGGGCCCGTCACGCGCAGCCTCCCTGGGCGCAGCGAGGAGGGAGAAACCTCCACCGGCACGCCGTGCGACACGCGCTTGGCGTCGTCGGCCCCTACCCGCACCTCGGGCAGGTCGACCAGGGCCTCGGCGATGGGCACCAGCCGTGAGGCCAGCGTCCCGTCCTTCAGCAGGGCAGGCACGTCCGCCAGCGGCAGCGAGCGTGCCAGGGGGAACGGCCCGCTGGCCGTGCGCCGCAGCGCCTCCAGGTGTGCCCCGCAGCCCAGCACCCGTCCCAGGTCGAAGGCCAGGGTGCGCACGAAGAAGCCCTTGGAGCAGCGCACGGACAGATGGAGCCGGTCCGCGGAGAAGTCCCGCAGCACCAGTTCGTACACCGTCACGTGGCGGGCGGCGCGCTCCACTTCCTCACCCGCGCGGGCCAGCTCGTACAGGCGCTTGCCGGCCACCTTCACCGCCGAATACATGGGCGGGACCTGGTCGAAACTCCCCCGGAAGCGCGACAGCGCGGCCTCCAGGAGTGCGGGCGTCAACACGGGCACCGGCGCGCGCGCCGTCACCTGCCCCTGCGCGTCCTGGGTGTCCGTCTCCGCCCCCAGGCGCACCGTGGCGTCGTAGGCCTTGTCGCCCTCGGTGATGAAGCCGGCCACCTTGGTGGCCTCTCCCAGACACAGGGGCAACACTCCGGTGGCCATGGGGTCCAACGTCCCCGTGTGGCCCACCTTCTTGATCTTCAACAGCGAGCGCACCTGTCGCACCACGTCGAAGGACGTGGGGCCAGAGGGCTTATCGATGACGAGGACGCCGTCCATGTCGCGCCAATATTGTGGGCCCGGGGCTGGAACTACCAGCCTTCCTTGCTCCGGACCTCGCGAAGCAGACGGTCGATCTTGTCCCCCTCGCCCACGGACTCGTCGAACGAGAAGAAGATCTCCGGCGACACGCGCAGGTTGACGGCCGACGTGACGTGGCGGCGCACGAAGCCCTTGGCCGCCTCCAGCCCCTTCTGCGTGTCCGAGCGCTCCTCGGCCGTGCCAATCATCGAATAGAAGACACGGGCCACACGCAGGTCCGGGGAGACCTTCACCCCGGTAATCGTGATGTAGCCGATGCGCGGATCTCTCAGCTCGCCCCGGGTCAGCAGGTCGCCGATGGCCACCTGGATTTCCTGCCCCACTCGCTCGGGTCGGGAATGCGTCGTCATTTCTTCTCCCAGTCTCGCGGGTTGCGCAGGGAGCGGGCTCGAACCCGCGCCTCGTCCAGCGTCATCCGTCCACCGCCCGACGGTGACGGGCGACCCGTACCGGGGTCGCCGTCGTTGTCGCCGTCATGACGGCGCTCCCACTCACCCAACCCCTCGGCCTCCGCCAGGGAGGCCCGCTCGCCCCGCAGGAAGCGAGCGATCGCCGCCTCCGACTGGGCCGCCGCCGCTTCCGGCGACAGCGGTGCTTCGTCTTCGTCGTCCAGAGCGGACCGCGGGGCCCTGGAATCCGCGGTGTTGCCCGCGGCGAAGAGCTGATCTCCAAAGGCGAGGATTTCCGTCTCCCGCGCCATCAGCGGGGCCACGTACATCTCCTCGATGAAGTGGATGACCTTCTCCAACTGCTCGTCCACGTGGCGGCGGTCATTGCCCACCACCGAGAGGGCAAGCGAGGCCTTCTGCCAGAGGTCCTGGTCGTCCACCTCGGCCACGGCCACGTTGAAGCGGGCCTTCACCCGGTCCGTCACCCGGCGCAACACCTGTCGCTTGGACTTCAGCGAGCCGCTGTCCGGAATCTGGAGGGTCAGACGTGCGACACCTACGAACATGCCAATCCCCCGACCCCGGGGGACCTGGCGACTGCGCGAGGCCCCCAGGGCGAAACCTCCCCGGGAAGGTGGGGCCTTCCCGGGGGCGAGAGGACACGCGGCGGAAGACTAGGTGAGGCTCTGCCGGGTCTCTTCGATCTCGTAGGCCTCGATGATGTCGCCGGCCTTGAGGTCGTTGAAGTTCTCGATGCCGATACCGCACTCGAAGCCCTGAGCGACCTCCTTGACGTCGTCCTTGAAGCGCCGCAGCGACGCCATCTTCCCGGCGAACAGCTGCTTGTTCTCGCGGATGAGGCGAACGATGGCGCCTCGCTTCATCACACCATCCAACACCGCCGCGCCGGCGATGGTGCCCAGGCGAGGAACGTTGAAGGTGTTGCGGACCTCCGCGCGGCCCAGCTTCTTCTCCGTGCGGATGGGCTCCAGCAGGCCCTCCATCTCCAAGCGCACCCCGTCGATGAGCTCGTAGATGATGGTGTAGCTCTGCAGGTTGACTTCCTGAGCCTTGGCCGCGGCCTCCGCACCCGACTCCGGGTGGACGTTGAAGCCGAGCACCACGCCCTTGGAGGCGGCCGCCCGCATCACGTCGCCCTCGGTGATGGCGCCCACTCCGGAGTGGACGACCTCCACCTTGACCTTGTGGGTGGAGAGCTTCTGGACGGCCTGCTTGACGGCCTCGGCCGAGCCCTGCACGTCCGCCTTGATGACGACGCGCAGCTCCTTGGGACCGCCGCCCGCCTTCGTCTTGGCGAACAACTGCTCCAGGGACTCACGGCTGACCTTGCCGAGCTCGGTCTGCCGCTCCTTCATGTTGCGGTGCTCGGCGATCTGCTTGGCCGCCTTCTCGTCCGCCACCACGTTGATGGCGTCGCCCGCGGTGGGAACACCGGACAGGCCGATGACCTCCGCGCAGTAGCCCGGCTTGACTTCCTTCACCATCTCGCCGCGGCTGTTGTTCATCGCGCGGACTCGGCCGTAGTGCGAGCCGGTGACGACGGCGTCGCCCAGCTTGAGCGTGCCTTCCTGCACCAGCACCGTGGCGACCGGGCCACGGCCGCGGTCCAGCTTGGCCTCGATGATGGCGCCGACCGACGGGCGGTTCGGGTTGGACGTGAGTTCGAGGACCTCGGCCTGCAGCGCCAGGTTCTCCAGCAGCAGGTCCAGGTTCTGCTTCGTCTTGGCCGAGACGGGAACCATGATGGTGTCGCCGCCCCACTCTTCCGGGACGAGCTCGTGGGCGGCCAGGTCCTTCTTCACGCGGTCCGGGTTGGCGCCGGGTACGTCCATCTTGTTGATGGCGACGACGATGGGGACTTCCGCCGCCTTCGCGTGCTTGATGGCCTCCACCGTCTGCGGCATCACGCCGTCGTCGGCGGCCACCACCAGCACCACGATGTCCGTCACGTTGGCGCCGCGGGCGCGCATGGACGTGAAGGCCTCGTGACCCGGCGTATCCAGGAAGGTGACGTCACCCCGCGCGGTGGTGATGCTGTACGCGCCGATGTGCTGGGTGATGCCGCCCGCCTCGCCCGACGCCACGTTGGCGCTGCGGATGGCGTCCAGCAAGCTCGTCTTGCCGTGGTCGACGTGGCCCATGATGGTGACGACCGGCGGACGCGGACGCTCGTCCTCGGGACGGGCCTCCACCTCGGGCAGGTAGTCTTCCACCTCGAAGCCCACGCGCTCGATCTTCCAGCCGTAGTCGCTGGCGATGGTCTCCGCCGTGTCGGCGTCCACCAGCTGGTTGGCCGTGGCCATCTTCCCCTGCGCCATCAGCTTCTTGATGAGCTCCGCGCTGCGGATACCCATGCGCTGGCCCAGGTCGGACACCGAAATGCCCTCCTGCAGCTTGATGACCTTCTTCTCCTCGGCCATCTGGGTGATCTGCGTCTTGGCGCCCTTCTTCGTGGGCTTCTTCTTCTTGCCACGGATGGGGATGGTGACGCGGCCCCAGACCATGTCCGTCAGTTCCTGCTTGGACACGCTGGTCGTATCGCCACTGGTGCGCTTGCGCTGGCCACGCTCCTTGTTCTTGGAGACGTCCACCAGTTCGCGGCCCCGGCCCAGATGGTCCGGAACCACCTTGTACTCACGGCGCTCGGGGATGCCCGCGCGGCCCGGAGCCATGGGGTACTGCTTCGCCTGGCCGGCCGTGGGGGTGACCCGACGCACCTGGATGAGCGGGCGCGAGATGACGACGGCCTGAGTGGCCGTGGGACGCGCCTGACCGCCCGTCGGAGACACCTGGGCGTGCGGCACACCGCCCACCATGATGGTGGGACCCTGCGGCGCGGCGGTGCCACCCGCGGAGGCCTGCGCTCCAGGAGCGGAGCTGGGACGCACCGGCCCCTGGCCGGGACGCGTGCTCTGGCTCTGGTACGACGGATAGCTCGGACGACCGCCCGGACCACCGGGACGCCCACCCGGACCGCCCGGACCACCGGGACGTCCACCCGGACCGCCCGGACCACCGGGACGCCCACCCGGACCGCCCGGACCACCGGGACGTCCACCAGGACCACCCGGGCCACCCGGACGACCACCGCCCGAGGGACCGCTCCGCTGCCCGTAGCCCGGCGCGGGGCCCCGAGACACGACGGTCGCGGACGAAGACGGGGGAGAAGACGTCCGGACAGTCGGCGGAACCGGCGAGCGCGGAGGGGGTTGGGGCAAGTGGGTACTCTCCTGAGAAGGGGAACGAGGCTGCGCGGCGGCAGCTGGGGGAACGGCGGGGGCGCGAGGCGCCTCGACCGGGGCCTTGGGGGCCTCCGTTGCGGCTGGAGGCGTGGCGGCCTGAGCGGGCTGCTGCTCGGTCACCGGGGGAGCCGTCGGAGCCGCGGGCGCGGCGGTGACGGCGGGAGACTCCTCCACGGAGGGAGCCGGAGCCGTCTCGACAGCGACGGGCGGGGGCTCCACGGCGCGAGGCGCCTCCTCGGGAGGCTGGTAGGCCTCGACGGGGGGATGAGCGGACTCAACGGGTCCGGAATCGTAGTGGTCATGGGAGTCCGCGGAGTGCGACTCCATGCCCGCTTCGGCGGAGCCCGCGGGCGGGCCCACCTTGCGGCGCACCACGAACCCCTTCGCCGTCACGGGAGGCGCTGCCTGCTTCGGCTTGCGCTTGTCCAGGATCTTCTGGACGGCGGCGGTCGCCTGGTCGTCATCGAGGGAGGACGAATGGCTCTTGACGTCGTAACCGAGCGCGGACAGCTCGTTTACGACCTCCTTGTTGTCGAGCTCAATGCCGTGGCCCTTGAGCTCCTTGGCGATTTCGTGGACGCGCTTCTTCGACATATTGCCCTTGTTGGCCTGCCGCACCCGGCGACTCCGGGGCGCAGCACCCTAGCTCAAACCCGAAAATGTGTGCGAGTGGTCCTTAACACCCACTCCCCCCCAACACCCCTCCGCCCTCATGGCGCAGGCTCCTATGCCTACCCGAGCTGCGACGGGTCTACCAACCCCGCCTTCCCGCGAAAGGCCCGACCAAACGCCTTCCGCTTCAGCGCTGCCGTCATACAACCGACACCGCACAGGTAGGCGCCCCGTCCGGGCAGCCGCCGCTCCCTGTCCACCACGACAGCGCCCCCAGGCCCTATCACGAACCGGGTGAGCTCCGCCTGCGGTCGCTTGGACCCGCATCCGACGCACATCCGGACCGGGCCTGACCGCGCGCTCTGCTCCGCTGGTACCAAGCGACCTGCTGGGCGCCCCACATCCCCTCTCCTCTTCACTCTTCCTAGCTTACGGCGACTTGGTGGCTTCCGCGCCACCGTCCAGGGTCGCCGTCGTAATACCGCGCTCGGCGTTCAGCTCCGTGCGCAGCTTGGCCTCCTCCACGAGGTAGTTTTCCGCCGCGCTCTTGAGCTGGCGGGCCTTCTTGATGCCCACACCCGGAACGTCGCCCAGCTTCGCCAGGTCCTTCTCGTTGGCGATGTCCTCCACCGTGCGGTAGCCGGACGCCACGAGCTGTTCGATGGTCTTCTCGCCAACGCCGCGCACGCGAGCCATGCGCTCGGTCTGGGACAGCTCGTCGGGGTGGCGGCGCGCCTCGGCCAGCCGGGCCTGCTCCCTTTCATAATCCATGCGGGACAGCTCCGCCTGGTCTTCCACCATGCGCCTGCGGGCCTCCTCCTGCATGGAGGGGACACGGGCGGGGTCCACACCGGGGATCTGCGCCAGCATCTCCGCGTTGGCCTCCGCCACGTCCCGGGCCTGCCGGAAGCCGTGGGCGTAGAGCGTCTCCACCAGCATCTCGTTGACGCCCGGCAGCGCACCCAGCGAGCGACTGGCGAACTCGCGCATCTCGCGCACGCGGCTCTCGCTGTTGATGTCCAGCTTCCAGCCCGTCAGCTGGGCCGCCAGGCGCACGTTCTGTCCGCGCCGGCCAATGGCCAGGCTGAGCTGGTCGTCCGGGACGATGAGCTCCATGGCGTGGTTGGCCTCGTCGATGATGACGCGGCTGACCTCCGCGGGCGCCAGCGCCGAGCACACGAAGCGCGCCGGGTCTTCATCGTACGGGACGATGTCGATCTTCTCCCCGCGCAGCTCCTGCACCACCGCCTGCACGCGACTGCCCTTCATGCCCACGCACGCGCCCACCGGGTCCACGTCCGAGTCGCGGCTGGAGACGGCGATCTTCGCGCGGCCACCCGGCTCACGCGCGGCCGCCTCGATGACGACGATGCCCTCGGCGATTTCGGGCACCTCCATCTCGAACAGCTTGGTGAGCAGGTTCACGGAGGCGCGGCTGAGGACGATCTGCGGGCCCTTGGACTCGCGCAGCACGTCCAGCACGTAGGCCTGGACGCGGTCGCCGGGGCGGTACGTCTCTCGCGGGACCTGCTCGCGCACCGGCAGCACGGCCTCGGCGCGGCCCAGGTCCACGATGATGTTGCCGCGCTCGAACCGGCGGGCGATGCCGGTGACGATCTCGTTCTTGCGGTCCTTGTACTCGTTGAAGACGTTCTCGCGCTCCGCGTCCCGCGTGCGCTGCAGGATGACCTGCTTGGCCGTCTGCGCGGCGATACGGCCGAAGCCGCGGCGGAAGGTCTTCAGCCGGAGGATGTCGCCGTACTGGTCGTCCTGGGCCTTGGCCTCGTTGGCGTCCTCGTCCCGGTAGAAGATCTGGAAGACGAGCTCGTCGCCGGGCTCCACTTCCATGCCCTTCTTGTGCGACTCGGTCAGGTTGATCTGATTGACCGCTTGAACCGGGTCGGTGATCTCCTCGACCACGGTGATGGCCTGGAACAGCTCCACCACGCCCTTGTCCGCGTCGTACTTGGCCTCGAGGTTGCGGTCCTGGCCAAAGTGCTTCTTGGCCGCGGTCTTCATCGCATCCTCGAGGGTGGCAATCAGCACAGCCCGGTCGATGCCCTTGTCCTTGGCGACCTGGTCCAGGACAAGGTTGAGGTTGACGGTCGGGTTGGCTTGTTGCGTAGGCATTGTCTTCTCCTGAATGGGTCCACGGGCCCCCCGCGCGGCAGGGTGCCCTGTATGTCGACGTCTAGAACTCGAACTCCAGGTTCGCCTTGGCGATGTCCTTGAAGAGGATGTGGAAGGTTCCGGCACCTTCCACCTCCACCGAGATACTGTCGCCCGCCACCCCGGTCAGCGTGCCAGTGAAGCTCTTTCGCGGCGGCTCGCCCACCGGCCCGAACGTCTTCACTTTCACCTTCTGCCCCTGAACTTGCGCGAAGTGGGTCGGCTTCCTCAACGGCCGATCCACCCCGGGGCTGGAGACCTCCAGGCTGTACTCGTGGGGAATGAAGTCCTCCACGTCCAGCACCGGGTCCACCGCGCGGGACACCTGACTGCACTCGTCCAGTCCCACCCGGCCCCCTGGCTTGTCGATGAAGAGCCGCAACACCCAGCCCTCGCGTTCCCGGATGAACTCCAGGTCCACGAGCTCCAGGCCCTCGCCCGCAACGAGGGGCTCGAGCACCGAAAGGGCCCGTTCCTCCACCGTCTGCTTGAGGTTCTTCTCCGACATAACTGGGAAACCAGGCTCCAAAAACGCGAAAAGCGGGCACGGCGGCCCACTTTTCGAGGTGCACATCGAAAAATGTCGGGCGCGTCCGTAACACACGCCCCAGCGGGGTGTAAAGGAAGGACGCTCCCTCTCGGGTCCCGTGAAACCTGGCCAACAGGGCAAGGAATTCCCAGGGGTTCCGCGTGCCGGGCGGGCGTTATAACGCGCCCATGCACCTCATCGCCGCCGCCCAGATGGTGTCCACTGCGGACAAGGCCCACAACGTGGAAGTCGCCACCCGGCTCGTCCGGCGCGCCTACGACCTGGGCGCCCGCCTGGTGGGACTGCCAGAGAACTTCTCCTGGATGGGACCCGAGCCAGAAAGGCAGGGCGCGGCGGAGGGCCTGGATGGCCCCACCCTCGCCCGGATGGCGGAGCTGGCGCGCGAGCGGAAGGTGACGCTCCTGGCGGGCAGCGTCCTGGAGACCGGCGCCCCTGGCGGGCGGCTCTACAACACCAGCGTCCTCTTCGGCCCGGATGGCGAGCGACGGGCCGTCTACCGGAAGATGCACCTGTTCGACGTCGAGGTGGGGGATGGTGCGACCTATCAGGAGTCCGCGGCGGTGGCGCCGGGGACGGAGGTCGTCGCGGCGGACACGGAGGTGGGGCGGCTCGGGCTCTCGGTTTGCTACGATTTGAGATTCCCTGAGCTGTACCGCCGGCTGTCCAAGGACGGGGCGACGCTGCTGGCGGTGCCGGCGGCCTTCACGATGATGACGGGCAAGGACCACTGGGAGGTGCTGCTGCGGGCGCGCGCCATCGAAAACCAGGCGTACGTGCTGGCGCCCGCCCAGGGCGGCAGGCATTCGGCGCAACGGCAGACGTATGGCCACGCCATGGTGGTGGACCCCTGGGGGTTGGTGACGGCGAGGGCGTCGGAGGGCGAGGGCCTGGCCGTCGCGCCGGTGGACCTGGAACTCCAAGCGCGCATCCGTCGCGACCTCCCCTGCCTGCGACACCGCCGATTGGACTAGCCTGGGGGAACCTGATTTCCGGACGGTCCCCTTCTCGTGAATGGTCGACGTTGGTTTCCCATGCTGCTCGCGCTCGCGCTCCCGGCTTCGCCGCTCGGCTGCACCGCCGAGGACGCGCCCGCCGTGCCCACGACGTCCACGACTCCGGCGCCCGTGCCCCGCGCGCACCTGCGAGGGTTGAAAGGGAACGTCCAAATCAAACGCTCCATCGCCGACGAGTGGAGCACCGCCAGCGACGGCGTCCCCTTGTTCGAGAACGACAAGGTGCGCACCGAGGCGGGCGCGGGCGCGGACCTCGTCTTCAGCGGCAACGGGAGCATGGTGCACCTGGGCGGTGACTCGCTCATTGGAATCGCGGAGACGCGTCCGAGGCCGGGTCGTCCGCGCACGGACCTGACGGTGCTGCGCGGCCGCATCGACGCGGAACTGGAGCGCCCCTCCACGCAGTCGCTCTCCGTCAACACGCCCGCGGCCACCATCCAGGCAGGAAGGGAGATTGTCTTCCAATGAAGACGGCACTGCTCCTGCTCGCGTGGCTGAGCGCCGCGCCCCCGGACACCACCGTGGTGGGCCCCCAGGAGTCCCTGCGGGAAGTGGCCGAGCGCGTGCTCGGAGACGCGAACGCCACCGCGGAGCTGCGCGCCCTCAACAGCCTGTCCTCGGATGCCGTCGCGCCGGGCACGCGGCTGAAGCTCCCCGGTCAGGAGCGGGGGCTGGCCCTCAAGGCCCTGGAGACGGCGCGCACCCTCGTCGCACAGGCGAAGGGCACCGGAGTCCTGCCGGAAGCGGAGGCACGGCTGAGTGAAGCCGAGGTCTACTTCCGCACCGCGCGTTATGCGCAGGCGTCCGAGGCGGCCAACGCGGCCGGGACGATGGTGTCAGGGGGGCGAGCGCCCCACCCTTCCACCTTCAGCGTGCACGTGGAGCCGGACGCGGGCACCACCACCGTCAGCGTCACCCGAGGCCCCCCCGTCCGCGTGGAGGCCGAGGGCGTCACGCGGCCCGTCGCCCCAGGTGAAACCGTGCTCGTGGAGAAGGGACGACCTCCCGTAGTCCCTGCCACGCCGCTCGCGCCCCCCCAGCCCGAGCAGCCCGAACAGGGCGCGGTGCTGAAGCGACGCGCGGACGCGAAGGGACACCTGGGTCCGGTGAAGCTGACGTGGGCGGCGGTGACGGGCGTGGAGCGTTATGAGGTCGAAGTCGCCCGAGACACGCAGGGCGCGGCCGTCGTCACGCAGACGGCCACGTCGCCGGAGCTGAAGCTGCCAGTGCTGCCCGCGGGGCGTTACTGGTGGACGGTGCGGGCGGTGGGCGCCTCGGGCCGGTCCGAGCCGTCGGTGGTCCGTCGGTTCGAGCTCGTCCCCGAGCGACTCAAACTCGAAGTCCAGAAGGGCCAGTGGCAGTAGTCCCTGGAGGAGTCGCCCCGTGCGCCTGTTCAAAGCCATCCTCCTGTTGATGCTCGTGGTGAGCATCGTCCCCACGCTGATGGTGGGGTGGCTGTCCGTCACACATACCCGCGAGCTGCTGGTGCGCGACGCGCAGGAGCTGGCGCAGGAGCGCGTGAAGCAGCTGCGCCTCAAGGCCGAAATCTTCCTGGGCGAGCCCACCGAGGCCGTCATGGGCCTGGCCCGCGTTCCGGACTTCTTCGGCTTGCCCCTGGAAGCACAGCAGACGCACCTGGCCTCGGTGCTCTCTCAGCGACGCGAAGTGCTGGCCCTCACCGTCTTCGGCCCGGATGGGAAGCGACTCCCCGGACTCCAGGCCTTCTCGCGTCACGACGTGCCGCCCACCGCGCTCGCCTCGCACGAGGAGCGCGGTCGCGCGCTGCTCGAGGGCGGCATGGAGGGGCCTCGCTACTCCGACGTGGTGGCGACCGGCGGCGGTGGGCCGGTGGTGACGCTGGCGTTCCCCGTGGGCGAACCGGTGAAGGGCTTCATCACCGCGGACCTGTCCCTGGCGGGCCTGCGACAGATGCTGGAGCAGGAGCGCGTGGGCAGCACGGGCTTCGCGTACCTGTCGGACCATCGCGGCCACCTCGTCGTCGGCGGAGGCGGCGTGGCGGCACTGGGCGGAGATGTCTCCCAGCGCAGCCCCGTGGCGCACCTGCTGCGGCAGTTGGCCAGCACGCCCGACGCGGAGCTGTTCCACGTGGGCAACTTCGGCGAGGGCCGCGACGCGGTGGTGGCGGCATACACCGTGCTGCCCGAGACGGGCTGGGCCATCGTCTCCGAGCAGCCGGTGGAGCACGCCTATCGCCAGGTGGAGACGATGGAGCGCCGCATCCTCCTGGGGCTGGGCGCGGCCATCCTCGTCGCCCTGGTGATGGCGGCCCTCTTCTCGCGCAACCTCACCCGCCCCCTGAAGGTCTTCACCGACGGCGCCCTGGAGCTGGCGCGCGGGAAGTTCGGCGTGGAGGTGAAGATTCCGCAGAAGAACGAGGTGGGCGAGCTGGCCCAGACGTTCAACTACATGAGCAAGCAGCTGCTCGCGTACGACATGGAGAACCGCGGCCTCTACGAGAGCCTGGAGAAGGGCTATCTCGAGACCATCGTCGCGCTGGCCAACTCCATCGACTCCAAGGACGCGTACACGCGCGGCCACAGCCAGCGGGTGGGTGACCTGTCGGTGGAGATTGGCCGGGAGCTGAACCTCACCGAGCGCGAGCTGCGACAGCTCCAGTACGGCGGCATCCTCCACGACATCGGCAAGATTGGCATCGTCGAATCCATCCTCTGCAAGCAGACGAAGCTGACGGACCAGGAGATGGCCATCATGCGCGAGCACCCGGCCATCGGCGACGCCATCATCGGCCCGGTGAGCTTCCTGGGCGCGGTGCGCGCGTGCGTGCGCCACCACCACGAGCGGTGGGACGGCACGGGCTATCCCGACAAGCTCCGAGGCGACGACATTCCCCTGCTGGCCCGCATCGTCGCCTGCGCGGACACCTTCGACGCCTGCACCTCCACGCGCCCGTATCAGAAGGCCATGCCGCTGGAGAAGGCGATGGAGATTCTCGACAGCCTCACCGGCGCGCAGTTGGACCCGCAGGTGGTGGCGGCCCTGCAACGGGTGGTGGCCAAGAAGGGCGTGCGGCTGGAAGGCCACCGGCTGCCCGTCAAGCTCGCCTCGTGAGCCGCGCGCCCCCGACCCGGAAGGATGCTAGGGAGGGCGCACCGCTGTTGAGATTTCGAAAGGTGCAAAGTTGAGCTTCTGGGACCGCATCAAACCCTCGACTCCCTCCGCCACCGCGACGGACGCCCGCCTGTCACCCGACGGCTCCCACCTGGAGCTGACGTGGGACGACGGCACGAAATCGGGCGTCTCCGCACAGACGCTCCGTCAGCAGTGCCCCTGCGCTGGCTGCGTGGACGAGTGGACGAACCAGCGCACGCTGGACCAGACCAAGGTGCCCGCGGACCTGCGCGTCAAGCAGGTCCACCCGGTGGGCAACTACGCGCTGACCTTCGCCTTCAGCGATGGCCACACCACCGGCATCTACCCCTGGAAGCTGCTGCGCGACCTCACCCAGCCCCCCACCGCCTGAGAGCGGCTGCCCCGGAGAGCCCGCCGTGAACGAACGCTATCGGCTCGTCAGGCCCCTGGCCTCCGGAGGCATGGCGGAGCTGTTCCTCGGCGTGGCCCGGGGCGCGGAGGGCTTCGAGCGCACCGTCGCCATCAAGCGCATCCTCCCGCACCTGGCCCAGGAGCCCGACATCGCGCGGATGTTCCTGGCCGAGGCCCGACTCGCCACTCAACTGCAGCACCAGAACATCGCCACCGTGTTCGACGTGGGCGAGAGCCCCTCGGGCCTCTTCCTGGTGATGGAGCTGGTGGACGGGTGGGATTTGGGCGTGTTGCTGCGCCTCGCCGCGCGGCAGCGACAGCGCTTTCCTCCGCACCTCGCGGCCTTCGTCACGCTCCAGGCGCTCGCGGGCCTGCACCACGCCTACCGCAAGCTCCACGAGGGTCGTCCACTGTTGGTGGCGCACCGGGACGTGTCTCCGTCCAACATCCTCGTGTCCCGCGAGGGCGAGGTGAAGGTGACGGACTTCGGCATCGCGCGGTTCAACGGTGCGTCTTTCACCGAACCGGGGCTCTTCAAGGGCAAGGAGGCCTACAGCGCCCCCGAGGTCCTCCAGGGAGAGCCCGCCACCGCGCTGAGCGACCAGTTCTCCCTGGGCATCGTCTTCCACGAGCTGCTCACCGGCGCGCATCCCTTCGCGGCCACGTCGCAACCGGGCTCCGTCGCGGTGGCCATCGTCTCGCGGGACGTGCCGCCGCTACCACCGGACGTGCCCGCGCCGCTCGCCGCCGCGGTGCAGCGCATGATGGCCCGCGCGCCCGAGGCTCGCTTTGCCTCGCCGGAGGCCGTGGCCGAGGTGCTCGCGCGGTGGCTCGCCCGGTCGGGTGAACCCGCGACCGCGCATGCCCTCACCGCATTCCTGTCCACGCTGCCCTTGCCCCCCACGCTGAAGGAACAGGGCGAGACAGCCAGCGACGCGTCTTCGGAAGCTGCCCCGTCGATGTCGCTCGCTCCGGAAGCGCCTCCCTTCTCGTCGGAGGCGGACGAGTCCTCGGAGCTGGCGGGTATCGAGCTGAGCTCGAGTGGACGGCTCATCCACCGCTGTGTTCGCTGTGGCTCGCCGTTGTCCGCGCCTCGCGCGCCCTGCGCCGTCTGTGCCGCACTGCTCGCACCTCCGGCCCCGGGCGCGTTCTCGACTCCGGACGAGCATGGCTCCGGGTTTCTCGCGGCGGATGCATTTCCCTCCTTCGGGGACGTGGCCTCGCATGCGCACGCGTCTCAGGGCGCTCCCAGCCATTCGAGAGGGGGCCACGCTCCGCCCCCTGCTCGTGGCCCTTCTCCCGGGAACGTCGCCGCGCCGCCTGCACCGGTCGCCAAAACGAAGCTCTACGGGACGACACCTCCGGGGCCTCAAGGCAGCGCCGTGGTCGGAGCACCTGCCGCCTCCGCGCGGCGTCCCCCGCCGCAACCTGCTCTTCGAGAGGTGGCCTCCGGCACGCAGTCCCTCGCCGACAGCATCGAAGGCGCACCGCGCAGGCCCTCGGCACCGAGCGTGCTTCGCGCGGGCCCCGAGGCCCTGGAGCTGGAAGAACGCGCTCCGCGTCCGGAGAGCACCTTTGACCAGATTCCCGCCTCGCGTGCGCCGAGGCGCTGGGGCCGACGCATCATCGCGCTCCTGGGTGTCGCGGCGGCGGTGGGCGGCAGCGTGTGGCTCTGGCCCCACCGCACCCAACTCACGGGGCGACTCATGGCCAGCGTGAATCAGCCCATGGCCGCGCCCGTGCTCATGCTCATGAGCGAGCCCTCGGGTGCGACGGTGCTGGTGGACGACAAGCCCGTGGGGACGACGCCCCTCGCGCTCGACAACCTGTATCCGGCGGGCCCTGTCTCCGTGCAGGTGCGCCACAAGGGCTACCGCACCTGGAAGGGCACCTTCCCCGGAGCCAAGGCCGCGCAGCTCGAAGTGAAGCTGCAGCGCTGAGGAGCATCACCCCGCGCGGGCCACGCCGTGTCGCGTGGCCCACAAGGTTCGCTCACTTCACCAGACGCAGGTGACTCCGACGCGGCGGAGGCGAGTCGTCCTTCGGCCCTTCGGGCGGCGGGACTTCCGACGGAGTCGGTGGCGGTGGCGCCACCTCATCCACGGGCTCGGTGGGCACTTCGCGCAGGAAGGTGCGAGGACGCTCGGCGGCCACGGGGACGGGGAGCGGCTGCGGCGGAGGACGCGCGGCGGCGGGCTGCTGAAGCAGCTCCGGTGGCATGTCCTCCATGTACATCCACGACTCCTTCGTCACGTGGCTGGCGATGGCGAACAGCGCCGACCACGGCACCGCCACCGTGAAGCGCGAGCCCGAGAAACTCAACGTGCAACGCACACCCCACTCGCCCACCGTGAGGTCCGGTGGGTCGAAGCGGTACGAAAGGTTGAGGCGTAGATGGGCCTCTCCCCGGAGTGATGCGGGAACGAGCACGCCCGGCCTTCGCGCGTCCAGGTGGATCATCACCATCCCCTGGTCCAGCGAGGCGAGCAGCCGCTCCTTCTTGTCCAAATCCTTCGTGTCGTCCATCCGGTGTACGGCGGAGAGAAATGCGGGCGCGCTCAACGACGGCGCACGGCCCGGTCCATCTCCCGCTTCGTCTCCCGTTCCTTGATATCGTGGCGTCTGTCTTCGTGTGTCTTGCCCCGACAGAGCCCCAGCTCCACCTTGGCGCGCCCCTGCTTGAAATACAGCACAAGCGGGATGATGGAATAACCACGCTCCCGCACCTTGGTGGTCCACCGGTCAATCTCGGCCCGGTGCATCAGCAGCTTCCGGCCGCGCGTGGGCAGATGGTCGAACACACTGGCGGACTTGTAGGAACCGATGTGGGCATTGAGCAAGAACAGCTCACTGCCCTTGGGCAGGGCGTACGCGTCCGAGAGGTTGGCCTCCCCTTGTCGCAGCGACTTCACCTCGCTTCCCGTCAGCTCCAGACCGGCTTCCACCTTTTCGTCCACGGTGTAGTCGAAGCGCGCACGCCGGTTCTCGGCGACGACCTTGATTCCCTGCTCGCCGCCAGCCGGCCCCTTCGACTTTCCACCCGATGCCATACGTGTCCTGGGTCTCCTAACCGCCAAGCGCCATGTTGTCGATGAGGCGTGTATTGCCGCTGAAGGCCGCCACCAGCAGCCGAGCGGCCTGTCCGGGGGCCACCGATGTGAGCGGCGTGAGTCGCTGGGCGTCCACCAGCTCCACGTAGTCCTCACGCAGCCCGGCGGACGACAGCTCGTGCCGGACAGCGCCCGTCAGCGCCTCCGCATCCCGCCTGCCGCCCTGAAGCAACGTCAGCGCGGCCCGGAGGCCTCGCGACAGGGACAGCGCTCGCTGCCGCTCCTCGGAGGACAGGTAGGCATTTCGGCTGCTCATCGCCAGCCCGTCGGGCTCGCGAACCGTCGGCATCCCGACGATGTCCGCGCCCAGGTGCAGGTCCCGGTTGAGCGCCCGGATGACCTGGAGCTGCTGGTAGTCCTTCTCCCCGAACAAGGCCGCGTCGGGCCGGAAGAGCGCCAGCAACTGGGTGACGATGGTGGCCACGCCCCGGAAATGCCCCGGACGGCGGGCGCCACACAGGCCCTGGCTGACCTCCGTCACCTCGACGTAGGTCTCGTAGCCGGGCGGGTACATGGCCTCGGGCACGGGCGCGAAGACGACGTCGGCGCCCGCTTCGCCACACTTGGCCAGGTCGCCGTCGAAGTCGCGCGGATAACGCGAGAGGTCCTCGCGGGGACCGAACTGGGTGGGATTGACGAAGATGGAGACGGCCACCACGTCGGCGCGACGGCGCCCCTCGCGGATGAGCGAGAGGTGCCCTTCGTGCAAGAAGCCCATGGTGGGCACCAGCGCGAGCCGGCGCCCCTCACGGCGCAGCCCCGCCGCCCACGTCTTCACTTCATCCACGGTGCGGAGGACGGCGGGCGCCATGGCTAGACCGGAATCCCGTAGACGGGGCCGACCTTCTCCTCACCCTCGGCGGGAGCTGCGACCTCGCCCTCGAGGACCTTGCCCGTGCCCAGGGCCGCGGGGGCCACCAGGCGGATACTCTTGCTCGCCTTGAACGAGTGGTCCTCGTCCGGGAACGCGCCCTGGCGGATCTCCGTGAAGAACGCGCCGGCGGCCTCGGTGATGGAGCCGTGCAGGTTGGCGTAGCGCTTGACGAACTTGGGCTTGAAGTCCGGGTTCATTCCCAAGAGGTCGTAACAGACGAGCACCTGTCCGTCGCAATAACGTCCCGCGCCAATGCCGATGGTGGGGATGCTCAGGCTCTGCGTAATCGTGCGCGCCAGCTCCAGCGGCACGCCCTCCAGCACCAGCGCGTAGGCGCCTGCGGCCTCCAGGGCCAGCGCATCGTCGAGAATCTTGCGCGCCTGCTCCTCGTCACGGCCCTGGACGACATAGCCGCCCATCTTGTGGACCGACTGAGGCGTCAGCCCCAGGTGCCCCATGACGGGGATGCTGGCGCGGACGATGGCGCGGACGACGTCCGCGAACTCGGCGCCACCCTCGAGCTTCACGCTGCCCACGCCGCCTTCCGTCACCAGCCGGCCCGCGTTGCGGACGGCCTCGTGCGCGGAGACCTGGTAGCTCAAGAAGGGCAGATCTCCCACCACGTGCGCCCTCCTGGCGCCCCGCGTGACGGCCGCCGAGTGGTAGACCATCTGGTCCATCGTCACGGGCAGCGTGGAGTCATGTCCCTGGACGACCATGCCCAGCGAGTCACCGACGAGCAATACGTCCGCACCCGATTGGTCCAGGATGTGGGCGAACGTGGCGTCGTAAGCGGTGACCATGCAGATCTTCTGGCCGATCTGCTTGAAGCGCTTCAGCGAATGGATGGTGACCTTGTCCTTCACGGTTCACCTCCTGATGGGTGAGGGTGGATACGGCTCAAGCCGCTTCGCTGCCCCTCGCCGTCCCAGGAAGGGATCGCCGGAAGCCACGAAGTCGGCCCCAGCAGTCTAACGCCCCCAGGGCGCCCGTGGGACTTCATCAGCGGGCAACCCACCAGGAGCCCGAAATCAGGGCCGCCGGGATGCCTTGGGGAGGTAGTGCTGCGTCCCCGGCTTCGCCTTCCGGATGGCGGCGAGCAGGTCTTCCCGGTCCGCCTCGTTATTCACGAAATCAATATCCGACGTATCCACCACGAGGAGCGGCGTCTCCGTGTAGTGGAAGAAGAAGTTGTTGTACGCGTGGACGAGGCCCTCCAGGTACGTGGGGTCGAACTTGCGTTCGAACTCGCGGCCCCGCTTCTTGATGCGCTGGAGCAACACGTCCAGGCGGGCCTGGAGGTAGACGACGACGTCGGGCTTGGTGACGCGAGGCCCGAGCGCCTCGAAGACGCGCTCGTAGAGGGCCAGCTCGTGGGCGTCCAGGTTGAGGTGGGCGAAGATGCGGTCCTTGGCGAACAGGTAGTCGCTGACCGTGACGGAGCGGAAGAGGTCCTGCTGGAACAGCTCCTGCTGCTGCCGGAAGCGCGACAGGAGGAAGAAGATCTGCGTCTGGAACCCGAACTTCTGCCGGTCCGTATAGAAGTTGGAGAGGAAGGGGTTCTCCTCCACGACTTCAAGGACGCGCCGCGCGCTCAGCCGCTCCGAGAGGATGTTGGAGAGGCTCGTCTTTCCGACGCCAATGGGCCCCTCGACCACGATGTACCGGTAGTCCATCCGCCGAGGCCTCCCGACCCGGAATGCGCGGTGCGGCCCATGCCCGCCTCTGACGAGGACGCGGGGCCTCGCGTGGGGGCGCGGATAACACAACATGGCCGGATGGATCGGCAATTTTCCACGGCCGGGGCGATGACGGGAACCCCCAGCGCTCGCTTGACGCTGTGGGGGGCATCCCCTTACGGTCGCGCCGATTCCATGGTGTGTGCGCGGGGTGCCCTTCAGTCATGAGTGGAAGGCAGCGGGCGAAGACGGTGGTGCGGCTCGAAGAGGCCCGCCAGAGCGCCGCGCCCAAGGCACCGGCAGAGCAGCCTCCCGTGGAAGCAGACCCGCTCTACGGCGTGGTGTTGTTGAAGACGGCCCTGGAGCTGAAGCGGCGCAAGGACGGCACCGTGGAGGAAATCCTCCGCGACGTGCTGGCCCGCATGCGAATCCCGGAGGCGGAGTTCCGCGCGTTCCTGGAGCAACAGGGCGGACTGCTCCAGGCCCTCGGAACGCGCTGCAGGTAGCCAGGCAGGCGGGCGAGTGCCCGCCCCTCCCCTACTCCTCCGCCCCACCCTCGTCGGACAGGTCCACCTTGGGCGTCACCGTGCCCGGAGCCACGGGGCCGAGCGCGCGCTCTATCGCGGCGAACTCCTCCGGCGCGAGCGTCTCCGCGCGGCGCATCGGGTCGATTCCCGCCGTCTCCAGCGCGGCCAGCATCACCGCGGGTGTGCCGAGCGACTTGTCGGACTTGAGCGAGTTGAGCAGCGTCTTGCGGCGCTGGGCGAACGACGCCTTCACCACGCGGGTGAAGCGCGCCTCGTCGATGATGGGCGCGCGCGGCGTCTTGCGGCGCGTGAGTGACAGCACCGCGGAGTCCACCTTCGGCGGCGGATGGAAACGCCACGCCTCCAACGTGAGGACATTCTCCGCGTCGAAGTGCAGCCCGAGCAGCACGGTGAGCAGGCCGTACTCGCGCGTGCCGGGCTCGGCGGCGAGCCGCTCCACCACTTCCTTCTGCAGCGTGAAGACGGCGCGCGAGACACGGGCTCGCTGCTCCAGCACGCGAAAGAGGATGGAGCTGGTGAGGTGATACGGAAGGTTGCCGGCGACGGCGACCTCGGGGGCTCCGGCGACCTCGGCGAAGTCCACGGTGGCGGCGTTGCCCGCCACCACGCGCACCCCGGGGATGGCCTCCTTCTCCAGCACCGTCACCATGTCCCTGTCCCGCTCCACAGCGGTGACGAGCGCACCGGTGGCGGCGAGGAAGCGGGTGAGGTGGCCCAGGCCGGGCCCCAGCTCGACGACGGGCTCACCTGGGCGCAGGTTCAGCGCGTCCGCGATGGCCTCGAGGGCCTCCTCGTCTCCGAGGAAGTTCTGGCCCCAGCTGTACTTCGCGCGCAGGCCATGGCGCTTGAGGATGTCTCTGGGCGATTCCAACCGGGTGTCCTTGCTCACATGCGCCAGGCGGGGTCAGCCGCCAGACGGAAGTCTCCGCGCAGACCGCGGCGCCAGGCCTCATACCCCGCGACGGCGATCATCGCGCCATTGTCCGTGCACAACCGCACCGGCGGCAGGAACATGCGCAGCCCCCGCTCCTCGGCGCGCTGCTGACACAGCGCCCTCAGGCGCGAGTTGGCCGCCACGCCTCCGCACAGCACGAGGTTCCGGTGGCCCAGCCGACGCGCGGCGGCCACCAGCTTCTTCGACAGCACGTCCGCCACCGCCTCCTGGAACGAAGCGCACAAGTCGTTCAGCGCCTGTCCCTGGGGCACGCCGTGCTTCTGCACGTGGTGGAGCACCGCCGTCTTCAACCCGGAGAAGGACACGTCGAAGTTGTCCCCCGGCAGCGCGCGCGGGAAGCGGATGGCCGCCGGGTCACCCTTCTTCGCGAGCTCGTCGATGGGCTGTCCCCCCGGGTACGGCAACCCGAGGATTCGCGCCGTCTTGTCGTACGCCTCGCCCGCGGCGTCATCGCGCGTGCTGCCCACCAGCTTGTAGTGGCCGAACGCCTGAACGTCGTAGAGGCTGGTGTGTCCACCGGAGACGACGAGGCCGAGGAACGGCGGCTCCGGTGCATCCTCCAGCAAGCGGATGGCCAGCAGGTGGCCCTCCAGGTGATTGGCGCCGACGAAGGGCTTGCCGGTGGCGAGGCTCAGCCCCTTGGCCACCTGGAGTCCCACCAGCAGCGCGCCGATGAGGCCCGGGCCGGAGGTGACGGCGATGAGGTCCACGTCGTCGAGCGTCTTCCTGGCGCGCGTCAGGGCCTCGTGGATGACCGGCATCACCTGGACGATGTGGTTGCGGGAGGCCAGCTCCGGCACCACGCCGCCCCAGCGCCGGTGGATATCCACCTGGGTGGAGACGACGTCCGACAGCACCCGCCGCCCGTCCTCCACGACGGCGGCGGCGGTCTCATCACAGGAGGTTTCCAGGCCGAGGACGAGCAAGGCGACTCACTTCACTTCCAGCAGGACGGGGAAGGTACCGGGAGGTCCGCCGCCCACTCAGTTGCCGAGCATCTTGAGCATCGCGCGGGCCTCGTTGGCGGATGCCCCCGAGGGTTCCAGCATCAAATACTTCTTGTAGGCGTCGGCCGCCTGGGAATTCTTCCCGATGGACTGGTAGGCCATGCCCAGCGACAGCCAGGCGCGTGAGTTCCGCTCGTCATCGCGCACGACCTCTATCAGCAGCTTCGTGGCCTCGCGGAAGGCCGCGTCCGACTCGAAGCCGTTGACCAGGGCGATGCCCAGTCCGGCCTTCGCCTCGGTGGAGCCGGGCTTGAAGAGCAGCGCCTTGCGGTAGAACGCCGCCGCGGACTTGTAGCGACTTCCAACGGTGGCGGACCGCGCCTGCTTGATGAGCCCCGCGTACTCCACCTCGGGGTCCACGGCGGGAGGAGGGGGCGTGCCGGAGTCGGCCACCGCGGGCGGCGCCTCCACCACGGCGGTGCCCGCGTCCGGCCCGGTGGCCACGGGCGTCTCGACAACGAGCGTGCCGGAATCCGTCGCGGTAGCGGGCGCCTCGACGACGGGGGTGCCGGAATCCGTCGCGGCGGCGGGCGCCTCGACGACGGGGGTGCCCGAGTCGGCCTCGGTGGGCACGGGCGGAACGACGTCCGAGCCCTGGGACGGAGGAGGCGTCTGGACGGTCCCCACCTTCGGCGGCTCGGGAGGCGGCGTGTCCTGCGGCTTCTCGCCTCGACCTCCGATGACGACCACCGCCGCCACCGCGCCGATGAGGGCCAGCGCCCCCGCGACGTAGAGCCCCGTGCGCTTGGGGCGAACGGGAGCCACGTCGGAGTCGGAGGAAGCAGGACTCGACGGTGTCACGGACGGCGTGGGCGACGCAGCGGCGGTGATGACGGGCGTCGGCGTCACCGGGGTGACCAGGGCCGGAGGCGGCGCGGACGGCGTCGGCGGCTCCTCGGGGATGACGGGCGCGACGACGGGGCGCTCGGGAACACCGTGCCCCGGGTACGGAGGAAGCGCGAGCTGCGGCGGCGCGGACGCGGGGACTTCCTCGACCTCCGCGATGGTGTCGACGTCGACGGTCGAGGACTCACCGCCGCTCACCAGCGTCACCTCGGAAGACGGAGGCGCGGGCGTCGGAGGCGGAACGGGCGGGAAGGGATTGGGCCCCACCGCCGCCCCACCGAAGATGGGGGCGCGCGGCGCGGGCGCGGGCTCCACGGCGGGAGCGCTCGATGACAGGGCGTGCGCCGAGGAACCCCCGTTTGTTCCGAAGCCTCGCGGGCCCGGCGACCACACCGAGCCCGGTCCCCAGGTCGTGGGCGCGCTGATGCCCTCCGTGTCCACTCGGCTCCAGTCGAGCAGCAGGCTGCGATGCGCATGCTCCACGGCGCGGTGGGCCGGCGGCGGCTCAACGAGGAAGGACGAGCCTTCCGCCACCACGGGCGGCAGCGTGGGCGCTTCGCCATCCGCATCCGCCGGGTCTTCGTATGCCGGGCCCTGGCGCTTGGGGCGCGCGTGGAAGACGACGACGTTGGCGGGCACCGCCGGCGCGGGAGCGAAGTGCTCCTCGGGCGGGGCCGTGACGGGCTCCTCCTCCACTCCCGCGGGCGGCGCGAGCACGCTGTGCGGCATGGCGCGCACGGCGGGCGGCTCCGGCTCTACGTGCGCGACGACGGCGGGCGGCTCCGGCTCCACGGGCGCGGCGACGGGGGCCTGCGGCGCGGGCTCCACGGGGGCGCTCGGCGGCGGGGCCGCGTTGAGCCACTGCTCGATGCCGGGCTTGGTGCTCTGCACCGGCTCCAGCGGCGCGTTGCCCAGCTCGCGGATGAGCCCCTCGAAGTACAGCTTGCTGATGATGCCCAGCGCGGCCAGGTCCTCGAAGTCCGAGTCCTCCACCACGCGGCTCAGCGCGCGCTTGCCGTCGAACAGGCGCAACAGCCCGTTCACCTCGTCCGGAATCTCCGAGAGGCGGTCGGCGAGCTGGTGGTAGTCGATCTCGAACACCGTCTCCAACGGAGGCAGCTGCTCGAGCATGCGCCCCCACTCGTCGAGGCGCCGCATGCCCTCCATCAGCAGACCCTGCGTGGAGATCTCGATGCGCTCGGGCCGGTCCAGCGAGGTGAACTGGACGTCGAACTGGCCTTCGAAGGTGTTGAGCAGCCGGTAGAAGGCGTTCTCGCCCTTGAGCCGGCCCAGCTCCGCGTCGATGACGCGACCTTCCTTGAAGTAGACGGTGCCGGTGCGCTCGCCCTGGATGGAGATGACGCCCGTCTTGCGGCCAATCTCGAACGTCTGGACCAGGTCCACCACGCCCATGTCGGCGAGGCTGCCGGCGAAGCCACCCTTCGTCGTCTCCCGCTTTTCGATCCTCTCCTTCTCCGCCTTCTGGAGGATCATCTTCACGCGGGTGACGATCTCTTTGATGTAGATCGGCTTGGTCAGGTAGTCGTCGCCGCCAAGCTCCAGGCCGCGCACCTTGAACTCGACCGACTTCTGACTCGTCAGGAAGACGAACGGGATGAACTTGAAGCGCTCATCCGACTTGAGCGCCTTGCACAGCTCGAAGCCGTCCATCTCCGGCATCTTGGTGTCCGCGAGCACCAGATCCGGTGGGCTGATCTGCACCTTCTCGATGGCGTCCTTGCCGTGGATGGCCGTCGTCACGGAGAAGCCGGCCTTCTTCAGGCTGACCTCCATCACGCGAAGACTCTTCGCGTCCCCATCCACCAGGAGCAGGTGCTGCTTGGCCACGTTACTTGCCTTTCATCACGGAGGACGATTCGCGGAAGTGCCCGGCGCGGGGGAGCATCCTGCCCGCTTTCCAGGCATGTCAATGGGTTGGAGCGGCGAGGAAGCTGGCTGCCCCCCGTTCAACCAGGGGGTGCGAGCAGTCCCTGGAGGGTAGCGCGAGCCCCCGGCAGAGGCTCCCATCCGCCGGGGTAGGACTTGGGGCGCCAGAGGCGGCCTCAGCGGAAGAATCCCCCCTTCTTGGGTGGGTTCTTCTTCCGCATGTCGATCAGCCGCAGCTCCTGGTTCGCCTCCAGGTGCTTGGAGTTGGAGCGGACCGCGTCCCGGAAGTGGCGCTCGGCCCGGTCCATGTCGCCCTCCACGCGGGCGATGACGCCCAGCTGGTAGTGGGCACGGTCACAGTTCGGGTCGGTGCGGACCGCATCCGCCATCATCTGCTTGGCCTTGGCCATGTCCGCCTTGCGCGCGGGGTCCATGTAGATGGCCCAGGCGCGCGCGGCCAGGTAGGTCGCCTTGGGGTCCAGCGCGTAGGCGCGCTCGTAGTGGTCCGACGCGGTGGTGAAGTCGCGCTTGCGGAAGTAGACCTCGCCCATCTTGTAGAGGTCGTCGGGGCTGCTCTCCGGCCGGCCCGGCGCGGGGCGGGACGACGAGCCTCCGGACTGGGGCGCCTTGGGCATCGACTGCTGGGCCTGGAGCGTCTGGATGTAGGCCTTGCGGCGGGCATCGTCGTAGAGGACCTCGTACGCCTCGCGGATGCCCTCGAAGACGGAGGTGATCTTCTGCGCGAGGTGCGGCAGCGTCGGCGGCAGGCGGTCCGGGTGGAAGACCTTGGCCAGGCTGAGGAAGGCGGCCTTGACCTGATCCCTCGTTGAGTCCTGGGAAACGCCCAGCACGTAGAAGTGGTCGCGGCGGGCCTGGATGTCGGCGAAGCGCTGCTCGATCTGCTGGGCGTGGCGCGCCTCGTCCGGCTTGGGGGGCTCGGAGGGGGCGGCGACCGGGGCGGTGGGGCCGGGCTCGGCCACGGGCGTCGCGGCGGTGGTGGCCGGGGCTCCCCGATTCCCGAGGACGCCCATGTTCTCCATGGCACGCCGCAGCAGGCGCTGGCGCCGCAGCTTCGCTGCCTCGTCGGGATTGGAGGGATCTGCCGCCACGTCGTCCTCGTCGAAATCCCAGTCGTCTAGATCACCGGACGGCTCGGACCACGCAGTCTCGCCAGTTGGGCCGGTGTTGTCACCGGGGAAGGTCTCGAAGTCCGATTCAATGGTCGCCTCGACGATGCCTTCAACGGGAGGCTCGTCGACGTTCGCCTGATTGACATCCGAGCGGACGAGCGTCTCCAGGTGGGCATCCACGTGCTGGAGCGCGGCCTCGAAGGAGGCGGTCAGCGTTTCGGCGGCCTCGTCCTTGTCGAATGAGACGATGCGCCAGAGGTCGTCCTCGGTGGCCCTGCCGCTCTTGGGGGGCGTGGGCCCCAGGCGCAGCGGCGGCGGCGCGGCGACGGGGGCGGGACGGGTGGCCCACAGGCTGTCGTCGGTCTCCTGCTCGACAGACTCCTCGTCGGGGCTTTCCTCGGGCTCCACGGGCATGAGGACGGGAGGGCCGTCCAGGGCGACAGGGGTGAGGACGGGCGGCCCCGCGACGGTGCGTGGAGGCAGGGAGGGCGGTGTGGGCAGCGGATCCGCGGCGGCCCAGAGCTCGGGTTCGGGCTCGGGTTCGAGCTCGAGCAGCGGCAGGTCGGACTCGGACTCGGCCGGCGGCGTGAGGAGGGTCTCCTTCGCGCGCCAGGACTCGTCCTGGACGGGGACTCGGTCCCGGGTCCGGGTGGGAGGCACGGTGCCCGGAGGCTCGTCCGCGAGCCAGGGCTCGAGCGGCTGGGACTTCGAGCGCCGCAGCGCCTCTTCCATGTCGTGGAGGAGCTCCGCCTGGGCGCGCTCCCTGGCCGTTCGCAGGGCCTCGCGGCTTTCGGCATGGAGGGGGAGGCTCGCCTGGGACGAAGACGCAGCGAGCGGCGGGACGTTGGAGGCGCGGGGGAAGGGGTTCGCGGGCGGCGGCTCATCGGGGTCCGCGGGGATGATGTCCCCGACGTCGAGAGTGAGCGCGTCGATGTCGTCCGAGGCGTCAGCTGTGGGGGCCGAGGGCGCGGGGAGCTGGAGGGCCTGCTCCGGCGCGAGCTGGGCCTCTTCGGCGATGTGCTGTTCGTCGGACTGGAGGGCATCGGCGGCGAGGCGCGCTTCCTCGACTTGCCGTGCCTCGTCGGCGAGGCGCTGCTCCTCCGCGAGGCGGGCTTGTTCGGCGTGACGTACTTCCTTCGCGCGCCGCACCGCATCCGCGCGGCGACGCTCGACTTCGAGACGGACTTCCTCGGCGTGACGCGCCTCTTCCGCGAGCCGGGCCTCTTCCGCGAGCCGGGCCTCTTCCGCGAGCCGGGCCTCCTCGGCGAGTCGCTCTTCCTCTGCGAGAAGCTGGGCTTCTTCGGCCAGGCGGATGATTTCGGTACGCTGTTCTTCCTCGGCGCGGAGCCGAGCCTCTTCGGCCAGACGGGCTTCCTCGGCGCGCTGTTCTTCCTCGGCGCGCTGTTCTTCCTCGGCGCGGAGCCGAGCCTCTTCCGTCAGCCGGGCATCTTCCGCGAGTCGGGCTTCTTCCGCGCGGAGCTCTTCCTCGGCTCGGAGTCGACCCTCTTCCGCCAGCCGGGCTTCCTCCGTGAGCCGAGCCTCTTCCTCGCGGCGCTCCTCCGCGAGCCGGGCCTCTTCCTCGCGGCGCTCTTCAGCAAGTCGGGCCTCTTCCGCGAGCCGGGCCTCTTCCTCGCGGCGCTCCTCAGCGAGTCGTGCCGCTTCAGCGAGTCGTGCCTCTTCCTCGCGGCGCTCCTCGGCGAGCCGGGCCGCTTCAGCGAGTCGCTCTTCCTCCGCACGAACGCGAGCTTCCTCCGCGAGCCGAGTCTCCTCAGCGCGTCGCTCTTCCTCCGCGCGGACCCGTGCCTCTTCGGCAAGTCGCGCCTCTTCCGCGAGTCGCTCTTCCTCGGCACGAACCCGGGCCTCTTCGGCGAGCCGGGCCTCTTCAGCGAGTCGCTCTTCCTCCGCACGAACCCGGGCCTCTTCAGCCAGCCGGGCCTCTTCAGCGAGTCGCTCTTCCTCCGCACGGACCCGTGCCTCTTCGGCAAGTCGCGCCTCTTCCGCGAGCCGGGCCTCTTCCGCGAGCCGGGCCTCTTCTGCGAGTCGCTCTTCCTCCGCACGAACCCGAGCCTCTTCAGCGAGCCGGGACTCTTCAGCCAGCCGAGCCTCTTCCGCGAGTCGTTCTTCCTCGGCACGGAGTCGCGCCTCTTCGGCGAGTCGGGTCTCTTCCGCACGAACCCGAGCCGCCTCCGCGAGTCGGGCTTCTTCAGCGAGTCGCTCTTCCTCCGCGCGGACCCGCACCTCTTCGGCGAGTCGAGCCTCTTCGGCGAGTCGAGCCTCTTCAGCGAGGCGCTCCTCTTCCGCCAGCCGCGCCTCTTCGGCGAGGCGGGCATCTTCAGCGCGGCGCTCTTCCTC
>NZ_JABUMS010000017.1:0-208680 GCF_013336705.1 Myxococcus sp. CA051A
TTTTCCGGTGGCTATGTCGGAGGGGTCACACCCGTTCCCATCCCGAACACGGAAGTTAAGCCCTCCAGAGCCGATGGTACTCCGCGGGAAACCGCGTGGGAGAGTAGGTCGCTGCCGGATTCTTTTTAAGAGAAGCCCTCGTCGCCTCGTGCGACGGGGGCTTCTCGCTTTTGTGCGTCTGGAGTTTCCGACGCCGCGAGGGGCCCCGTGCCCGCTTCGGCCGCCAGGGCGCCCGCGGGCTTGCGGCCCGAGGCCACCCCCGAGGTCTGACGGCACGCGCGGTTTCAGGGCACTCGCAGCACCACCTTGCCCACCGTCGCGCGCGACTCCAGTCGCTGGTGGGCTTGCGCGGCTTCCTCCAGCCCCACCACCAACCCCAGCTTCACGCGCAGCTGCCCTCCCGCCAGTGCGCTTCCCAGCGCCTCGCGCGCCCGCCGCTGCAGCGCGGCCGGGTGTGGCGTGCGCAGCCAGTACGCGCTGACCTTCAGCGACTTCGCGTACAGCGTCTCCACCTCCACCGCCGCTGGGGGACCGCTCGCGCTTCCGTACGCCACCAGGTGCCCGAAGGCCGCCAGCGACTCCAGGCTGCTTGCCCACGTGCTGGCACCCACGGAGTCCAGCACCACCTCCACGCCAGCTCCTTGCGTGACGGTGCGCACCCACTCAGCGACTGAGGCGGTCCCTCCGTAGACAAAAACCTCATCGGCTCCGGACTCGCGCGCGAGCTTTGCCTTCTCCTCGCTGGAGACCGTTCCGAGCACTGTCGCACCTGCTTGTTTCGCGAGCTGGATGGCCAGGAGTCCAACTCCTCCCGCCGCCGCGTGAATCAACACCCGCTGGCCCTGCTGAAGCTGCGCCGACGTGTGTATCAGGTGCCAGGCCGTGAGCCCCTGGACCAGCAGCCCCGCGGCCTCCTCGAACGAGACGTGTTCAGGAAGCTCGAGCAGCTCCTCTTCGGTGGTTGTCGCGAACTCCGCGTAGCTGCGCGGCGCGAGGGCCACCACCCGGCGACCCACCCACTTCGCATCGACCCCTGGCCCCACCCCGTCCACGATGCCGGCGGCTTCGCTTCCGAGGATCCTGGGCAACGGCGAGGTCGCGTCATACAGGCCGCGACGCCGCTCCGTGTCCGCGAAGTTCACCCCCGCGGCCTTCACCCGGATGCGGACCTCGCCCGGACCCGGAGTTGGCTCGGGTACTTCGTCCAGGCGTAGCACTTCCGGCCCCCCTACCTCGTGATAGCGAATGGCTTTCATGCGAAGCCTCTAACGGCGCGCCTTGTTTCATGCCGCTGCTCTCACCGCCGGCTCGAACTCGCCGCTTCCAAGTACCTCCTCGAACGAGACGCGGCTCGTGCTTCGTCTCCCCGGGCCCGTCTCGGGCAGCGGAGAAGAGGCTCGTGCTTCCTCCCCCCAGGCTCACCTCGGGCGGCAAGACGAGGCTCGTGCTTCCGTTTCCCCAGGCTCGCCTCGGGCGGCAAGACGAGGCTCGTGCTTCCTCTCCCCAGGCTCACCTCGGGCGGCAAGACGAGGCTCGTGCTTCCTCTCCCCAGGCCCTCATCGGGCGAAACGAGCCTCGTGCTTCCCACTCCCCAGGCCCTCATCGGGCGAAACGAGCCTCGTACTTCTTGCGAGGACCGGCTCAGGTCCGTTGAGGCTGTCGGTGTTCCGCTGTCGTTGGTGCACGCGGCGGAAAAAGAGACGGAACAGAGGAGGGAACGCCTCGTGTGGCTGGCCTCGCCCCACGTGGCTTGCTTGAGTGGTGGCCCCCTTCACGCAGAGGAGCCTCCCGCATGAAGCTGCTTCGTCCCTCGCTCGGTGTTCTGCTCGCGGCCGGATTCTTCGTCACGCCCATGAGCTCGGAAGCCGCCACGGTTCGCCTTGGGCTCGGAGCCGACTATTGGATTGATCAGAGCGCGGCCTTCAGCTTCCTGCTCGGCGTGGAAGGCCGTATCACCGGACCGATCTCCGTCGGAGCCCGCTTCGGCGCGGCACTCATCACGGATGGCAATGACGTGGGCATCCCCCTGGACCTCGTCATTCGCGCCAACATCACCAGCGCCAAGGTCTACGTAGAGGGGCTCGTGGGCCCTTGGATCGTCATGGGCCGAGGAGACGCGCTCCGAGCCCATGCGGCCTTCGGCTTCGGCCTCCAGGGCAAGGCGGCCAGCATCGGCGTCGAGGTGGGCTACCTGGAACCCGACCCCGTCATCGGTCTGCGCCTGGGCTACAAGTTCTGACCCCTCAGTAGTGGGGCGGACGCTCGTGCTGCCGGGCATCCACCAGCCCGGGCTCCGCCTCCAGCTTCTTCTTCAGCATGTCCAGCTCCACTCGCAGCGCTTCGATGACTCGCTGCTGCTGATAGAGCACGTCGCTCAGTTCCTGCAGCGTCTCCTGCTGCTGCATGTAGCGAATCTCCAGCTCGGCGATGCGCTTCTCGTCCATGGGGCCTACCCTTACCCCGGAGAAGCCCTCGTCGTCCCCCCTCGTCCCACGCTCCCGTCTCGCCATGAACGTCCAGGAACACCTGCAGAGGGCTCGCGAGCTCCTCGCTCGAGGACAACCCGAGCTGGCCGAGTCCGCGCTCAGCGATGCCATCGATGCCTCCGTCGCCGCGGACGACCTCATCCTGCTGACACAGGCCCGCTTCGCGCTCGGAGAGTTCCTCTTCCAGCAACAGCGCGACGACGAGGCGCTCGCCTACCTCCAGGCCGTCGTCCGCACCGAACGCGTCGATGGCGCCGTGGACCCGGAGGTCAAGGCCTCCGCCCGCATGCTTCGCCAGATTCGAGGAATCGAGCCTCGGTGAACATGCCGGAGTCCCTCCCGGGTCAGGGAATGCTGCACGACTGTCGAATCAGCTCCATCCGCCCCGAGAAGCGTCGCTCCAGGTCCATTCGCGTCAGTCGCGCGTCCTCAATGAGCCTCGCCTGGAGCTGAAGCGCGCAGAGTGCCGCGAGTGACTTGGGGCTTCCCAGGTCCAGTCGGTCCGCCTGCCTCAACGCGTCCTGCGCGGC
Organism: Myxococcus sp. CA051A; assembly: GCF_013336705.1. Classification (NCBI taxonomy): domain Bacteria; kingdom Pseudomonadati; phylum Myxococcota; class Myxococcia; order Myxococcales; family Myxococcaceae; genus Myxococcus; species Myxococcus sp. CA051A. The sequence continues at coordinate 3,017 of NZ_JABUMS010000017.1, forward strand.
ATCCAGCTCCCCCACGCGAAACAACGCCAGCCCCAGCTCGAACTGCGCGAGCGAGAGTCGGGGGTCTTCCTGCGTCGCCTTCCGGAACACCGCCACCGCCTCCGTGTCCTTCCCGTCCGCGCTCAGCACCAGGCCTTGCTCCACCAGCAACCGCGCCCGGGGCACCTTGCCTTGAAGCGCCTCCAGCACGGACAGCGCCTCCGAAGGCTGCTCGGCCGCGCGCAGCAGTCGCACATACCGCAAGCCAATGAGCGGATCCGCGGGCGCCTTTCCAAACGCGGCCTTCATCGCCTCGCTGGCTCCCACCACGTCTCCACTCTTCTCCTTCAGCTCCGCTCGGAGAATGTCTGGTCGCGCGTCACCAGGTGCCACCTGGACCGCTCGCTCCAGTGAGGCGCGCACACAGCGCTCCATCCGCTCCATGTCGCAGATGCGCGCGAGCAACAACTGTGTCTCCACCGCCGCCGGCTCCCGCCGCTCCGCCTCCTGGGCCAGCTCACGGGCCTCGGCGGGCGCGCCTTCGAGCAGCAACTCCGCGGCCTCCCGCAGCTCGGCGGCGGTCGCCTTCGGATGCGCTCGCAGCGGAAGCAGCAGCTTCACCCGCGCCTCCACGCCCTGCGTCACCCGGGCGATGGCCAGCTCCTGCTCGGGCATGTTCCTCGGCAACAGGAGCGGGATGAGGTGAAGCAGCACCGCCACTCCACACACAATCACCATGCCGCGCAGGCCTCGTCGGCGCCCGGGGTGGGTGACAGCCGCGTCGGCGCGCGATGAAGGCGCGTCCAGCGGCTCCTGTTGCCCTGCTTCCGTCCTTCGCACTTCCCGTCTCCCCGAGCAGGCGTCGCCGCTCACACCGCGCGAAGTCGGGTCCGCAGCCCTCGGGGCAGCTCCACCCCGCAGCTCCAGCACAACTCGAAGTTGCCGGGGTTCTCCTCCCGACAGCCCGGGCACTCCACCGTGCGCGACGCTTCCTCTTCGTCCTTCTTCAGCTCCGCCACCACTTCCCGCGCTTGCTCCACGTCGCCGGGAAGAAGCCAGAGCTCCACCCACGTCTCCCCGCTCGGAATCTCCCCGCTCAGTGGAACGAGGGCTTCGCCGCGCACCTCCACGGACATTCCCTCGGCTTCCAGCGTTCCCGCCAGCAACCGCGCCTCTCCCACCGTGCGGTGCACGGAAAACTGCACACGCGTCATGTCTCTCTCTTCACAGAACGCGGGGCGCTCGGCAACCACACCCTCCCTCCTGCTCGTGCCTTCACTCACCGCTGCCCGCTCGTCTGCTTATTGTTCATGCTTTGTCACATGTCACCTGGCCCGCGCGCCCCCGGTTCTCCCGTGTTTGCCTTTCACCGCGAGTCCAGGTGAAGATCCGCGCCGACAGGCTGTCGCCTCGAGAGTCTCCCTGCGCTCCTGTCATCCGGTGTGTGAAGCCTTTGTCCAGGAAGCGAGACGCCGTCCGATGCGTGCGCACGCTCTCCATTTCCGACTGGCCGCCCTCGCGCGCCCCGTGTGGGCTCGGCACGGGGTGGCCGTGCTCTGCGCGGGTTCCGCCTGGGCGCTGCCGTGGGTGCTGGGGCCTCTTCCCGCGTCCCTGGGGGTCCTCTGCTCCATCGCAGCGGTCCTCGTCGCGGCGCTCGTCGGTGGCGCGGGCCCCGCCTGGCTGGCGACGCTGTTGGGCTCGTTCGCCGTGGCCTCCAGCGCCTCCCCGAGCCCTGTCGCCACTGTCGCCTTGGAGATCGCCCTGTTCCTCGCCGTGGGGGGACTCGTTGGCCTCCTGGCGCGGCGGCGCTCCATGGGGACTGGCGCCATCGGGTCTTCCTCGCTTGAACGCGCGCCCGCTCCGTCGCACGAGGTGCTGGAGGCTCGCCTGCTGCGGAGCCTGGGCGACGCGGTCCTGGCCACGGATGCGAATGGCATCGTGCGATACCTCAATCCCGCCGCCGCGCAGCTGCTCCAGTGTCCAGAAGAAGAAGCTGTCGGAGCCCCCCTGACGAAGGTGCTGCGCTCCCGACCTGAATCCGGCTCGTTCCCCATCCGCCACCCGACGACGCCCGCGTCGTGGTCCCAGTGGCCGCGCGCCTTGAAGCGACGTGACGGCGGAGAACTCCCCATCGAGGAGTGCATCGCACCGCTCAAGGGGCGCGACGGTGAGGACCTCGGCGCGGTGTGGATGTTCCGCGATGCGACCTCGCGTCGGCAGCTCGAACTCGAACGCTCGCAGTTGCTCGCGCGCGAGCATGCCGCGCTGGGCGAAGCCCAGGCTCAACGCGAGCGCATGGAGTCGCTCTTCCTCCAGGCCCCCACCGCCATCGCCGTCTTCCATGGCCCCGACCATGTCTGCGCGCTGGTGAATCCCCAGGCTCGCGCCCTGCTGGATGTCGATGGCGCCGCCATCGGCAAGCCGCTGCGTGACGTCCAGCCCTCGCTGGACCCGGGCATGCTGCGCCTCCTCGATGAGGTCTATCGCGAAGGGAGGCCCTTCTCCGGTCGCGAAGTGCCCCTGGCGTCCGCCTCGCCCTACGTCACCCCCTCGCTCTCCCGACAGCAGCGGTTCCATGACTTCACCTGGCAACCGTGGCGCGATGCTCGCGGCGTCATTCAGGGCGTCATGGCCGTGGCCGTGGAAGTCACGGGGCTGGTGGTGGCTCGGCGCGCGGCGGAGGACCTGGCTCGGGACCTGCGCGAAGCCGTCCAGGCCCGTGACGAGTTCCTCTCCATCGCCAGTCACGAGCTGCGCACACCCATCACCTCCGTCCAGCTCCAGCTCCAGTTCCTCCTTCGCGCGGCACCCGCCGTGGATGCCGAGGGCACCGTCTCGCTCGTGCACCGTCGGGTCGACGCCACGCTGCGCTCCGTGGCTCAACTGCATCAGCTCGTCGCGACGTTGCTCGATGTGTCCCGCATCCGCGCGGGACGGCTCGACCTGCATCGCGAGCCGGTGGACCTGGCCTCGCTCACGCAGGACCTGGTCTCCCGCGTCCAGGAGGATGCGGCGGGCGCGCGGTGCTCGGTGCGACTCGTCGTGGCCGAGCCCCTGGTCGGCTCCTGGGACCGGGTGCGCGTGGAGCAGGTCATCACCAACCTGCTCTCCAATGCCTTCAAGTACGGCGCGCAACGGCCCGTGGAAGTCCACGTCACCCGGGAAGGAGACTTCGCGCGGCTGAGCGTGAAGGACCAGGGCATCGGCATCGCGCTCGAGGACCAGTCGCGCATCTTCCACCGCTTCGAGCGCGCCGTGTCCCAACGCCACTACAGCGGCTTCGGCCTGGGCCTCTGGATTGTCCGGCAGATTGTCGAGGCCCTCCACGGCGACATTCGCGTGGAGAGCCGACCCAACGCCGGCTCGACCTTCATCGTCCGGCTGCCCCTGGAGAGCGCCGTCACCGTCGACGCCTCCGCGTGAGAAGTGGCGGTGCTCGGGCCTCGGCTACTCTTCCTGACGAAGCTGGTGCGGTAGCACCGCGTGCGCGTGTCGCGGCGCCCTGGCGTGCAGCTCCCGCGTCAGCAGCGCATCCAGCTCCCCGAGCAGGGCGTCGTAGTGCGGCCCCGCTCCGTGCGCGGGCAGTCGCTCCGTGGCCAGGCGGACCCGGGGTGACTCTTCGTCCTCGAAGGCGAGCGTCACCGCGAGGCCATCCGGCCCTCCCGCTTGGGGAACGAGCACCGCGGGCGCCGGCTGCCGAGTCGCCTCCTCCAGAAGAGGTGCCAGGCTTCGCGCCTCGTGCGGAGTGAGGTCTCGCTCCGATATCACCTCTCCCTGCTCCAGGACCCACAGGTGCTTGAGTCCTTCCACCCTCAGTGCCTGGGCCGCCGTGTTCGTCCGGCCGCTGCGCTCATAGGTCATCGTTCTCACGCCCATCACCTCCGTGGGAGGGAGGTAGGCACTCAGGCGCGCATCGCCATCCCCGCACGTACGAACGGAGGCCCGCAACGCCGGGGACCCACCGCGCGGACGTACGCTTCATGACAGCGTGGCGAGCCCGCCGTTCGAGTGTCCCTTCGCGAGCCCCTCTCTACGGTGCGGCCCTCTCGAGCAACTGTCTGCTCGGGACTCCGGAGGACTCGTCCATGGGCAACAAGGGAAGTGGCAAGACGCCGAGCGCGAATGACCAGCGCTCCGATACGAAGAATCCCAACAACCCGTCGCAGAAGTCCGCGCAGGACAACCGCTCCAACCAGATGAACCCGAACCACGGGGGCAGCAAGAGCCCCCCGTCCACGACTCCGGGCGGCACGCCTGGCGGCAATGGACGCCCCGACCCGTCGAAGAACAATCACTGATTGCATCAGTCGTCCCATCTCCGGCCGGACCAGCGAACCGGAGATGGAACGACGGGGGCCACTGTGTCCCGGTGGCCTTGCTTCAGCGTGCCTTGGGCGAGCACTCGCCCTCGCCACGGAAGTGGCCCGCGGTGCGCACCAACGCCGTGACGAAGTCGCGCAGGTTGCGCACGTTGCCCGCGCCACCCGTGCCGTACTGCTCCGCCGGCAGCTCCGTGAGGTCCACCGTCGCCAGCTCCTCCAGCGTCACCACACCGTCCGGACCCGCGATGCCCAGCCTGTCCGCCGCCGCCATCGCGTCGAAGCGCATCTTCGCGTCCGGCGACTGGAGGTCATCGAAGAAGAGGTGGTCGCCGTGGATGGTGAGCTGCACCGTCTCCTCGCCATCCTTGGGCACCGTCACGCCCGCGCCCAGCTCCGGGCTCTCGCAGCGCTCGTAGAGCGTGTTCGTCTTGAAGCCCCAGTCGAACTGCTTCGTCACGCCACCCTTCGTCGCGGTGCCCACCACGAGCAGGCTGAGGCCCTCCGTCTTCATCCGCTCCACGTCCTGCGCGTCCGCGTTGCCCGCCACGGCGCTCGCCACCGGGGCAATCGCGTAGCTGATGTCGTCCCACTCGCGCGCGTCCAGGTCCTTGAAGGACTCCACCACCACCGGTCCCGGCTTGTGCACGTCGAACACGCGGGCCTGCGTCTGCTGCGCGGCCACGTCGTCCTGCGTCTTCACCTTCACCTCGCTCAGCACCACGACGAACTTCGAGAAGCGCACCGTCCAGCCGTCGACGAAGCCCGCCTCCTCGCCCACCGCGGCGGGAATCTCCTTCTCGATGTAGTCCTCGCCATAGGTGGTGAACGTCACGTTGCCCGTGCCATCGCTGCACGCGACGAGTCCCAGGCACGACAACCCCAGCATCCAGTTCTTCATTGCACGGCTCCTTCTTCCCACGTCACCACGTAGGCGGTTGTGTCTTCCACGCCCCGCAGCAGCGCGTTGCGCGCCTGACTGTCGGCGGGGAAGGTGTAGACGCCATCCGCGTCCGGGTCGGTCGCGGTGGCGAAGTCGATGCGGTCCATCCACTTCCTCAGGTCCACGGAGATGCGCACCCGGCCCATCTCCGTCCCGAGGGACTTCTCGAAGCGCACTCCGGCCACCGGCTTGGGCAGGTCCGCGTCCACATCGAAACGCACCTGGCCTCCATCCGGGTTCGTCGCCGTGCCGACCACTCGCACCGCGTGGCCCTTCAGGGCGCCCTGCGCGTCCGTGGGCGTCGCGAGCGTCAGCTCCAACGAGCCGTACTCGCCCGTCACCGCGCTCGCCGTGCCCATGACGCTGACACCCCCGAGCAGGTCCACCGTGTGCGTCTCCAGCAGTTCGCCCAGCGCGTCGCCCGGCACGTAGTGGCCCGGATGCGCGTGCGCCGTCCCGCCGATGAGCGAGTACCAGTCGAAGCGCGGTGTGGCGCGGCTCGACAGCAACACGCGGCCCTCGAAGAAGCGCACCGGACCCACGGAGACGTGCGCGGAGTCGAGGACGATTCGCCACCCTCGCTCGTTGGGCTCCTGTGACAGCGTCGCGGCCGTCACCTCCACGGGAAACGCGCGGCGCTCCGCCTCGCTGCCACAGCCGAACGACAGGGATGACGCGGCGGCCATGGCCACCGCGCTCTTCAGCATGCGTCCGCGATTCATAGATGGACCTCCAAGGTGAGCGAGGCCATCCGAGGCGACCCCGCGGTGAAATGTCTGGCCGGCACGAGGCTGGCCGGTGCGCTCGGGTTGAAGCGCGAGCTGTAGACGAACTCGCCATCCCTCCAGCGCGAGTCGAGGAGGTTCCTCACCTCCAGCCGCAGGCCCAGCTCTCCCCGGCGCAGCCCCATCTCCGCGTCCGCGAGGAACACCGCCTGGCTGCGCTCGTCGAAGGGCAGGGGACGCGGACCGAGGAACGTCAGGCCCGTGCCGATGGAGAACAGGGTGCCCTCTCCACCGAGCCACTCCACCGGGCGCTCCCAGCCGATATCCGCCCTGGCGACGAGCGGCGCGAAGTAGGGCAGCAGCGTGTCCGTCGCCGTCACGTAGGCGTGCGCCACGGTGCCACTGAGCGCCGCGACGATGCCGGGCAAAGGACGCGCCTGGAGCGACGCCGTCACTCCCGAGCGCAGCGTCTCGCCTGTGTACACGGTGGTGCCCACCGTGTGGTCGAAGAAGAAGTCGTTCTCCACCTGCGAGCCGAAGACGCTGAGCTGCGCGGCCCAGCGCTCGCCGTCCTTCCTCGCTCCCACTTCCGCGCCGTGCACGGAGACGAAGGGGGCCCGCTCACCTTCGGACAGGCTGCGCGCCTGCGGAGAACGGAAGCCATCGCCATAGCTGGCGAACAACCTCCACGCATCCGCGCCGTCTGACAGCGCGTACTCCACGCCCGCCTTCGCGCCCAGGTGCACTCCGAAGGCACTGCGCGAATATCCCTGCCCGTCATAGAAACGCGGGTCCCGGAACGCGAGCGCGTCGAAGACCTCCACGCCCAGCGCGTCCGCGCGACCGCCCAGGCGCAGCGCCCAGCGACCGAGCGCCATCCTTCCCTCCGCCCAGCCCCAGACGTTCGTTTGCGTGAAGCGCGCGTCGATTTCGTCGGAGAAGAACGTGCCGTCCGACTCGCGATAACGACGCTGCGATTGCTCCACGCCGTCTCGCCGCGCGCCCAGGCCCAGCTCCAATGTCACGGGGCGGCCGAACGCCGTCACGCTTCGACGGTGCTCCGCTCGTGCTCCGAGCACCGTGGCGTCGTTCGTCTGCTCCAGTCCGTCACCCCGGTCGTCCACCCGGTAGCCGGTGAAGTTGTTGCGCAGGCGCAGGTCCGAGATGATTCCGAAGAGTTCCAGCTTCGTGCGGCCCTTGCCTGCTCGGGGCAGGTCCACGCCGAGCAGCAACTGGTGGCGGGACACCGTGCCTCCCTGGCGCGGCGTGGACGCGGAGAAGAAGTCGCTGTTGCCCGTGAGCAGGTCGTCCTCGCGCACCACTCCGGGCGAGTCGAAGCGCGTGACATAGCTGCCGCCGAGCGCTCGTACCGTGAGCCCGTCTCCGAGTCGCGCCGTCGCCTGCGCGAGCAGGGATGCCCGGCCGTAGCCTCGCTGTGTGCCGTAGCCCTTGCCCTCACCGAGCTCCACCGCGGCGAAGGTTCCCGGGTCGTCTCCGGGGCGCACCGTGGCCACGAGGCGACGCTGGCGGTACTGGCCCAACGTGCCCGCGAAGTGGACGCCCTGCTCCTTCACGCCCAGGTCCATCCGCACCGAGCCGGCGACCGCGAAGTCACCCTGTGACGCGCGATAGGAGCCCTCGGTGACTTCGATGGACTGGACGACCTCGGGGATGACGAAGTTGAGGTCCGCGTAGCCCAGCGCGTGGATGTGGCTCACCTCGTTGACTGGCAGGCCCGCGACATCCAGCTCCACGTCCTGTCCGTGCAGCGCATCGAAGCCGCGCAGGAAGAGCTGGTGGGCCTTGCCCTCGCCACTGTGTTGCGAGGCCACGAGCCCCGGGATGGCGCGCAGCAGGTCGACGGCGCTGCTGCGGGGTGCCGCGTCGAGGATGTCCCGGCCCAGGGTGACTTCCGACGCGCTTCGCGCCGTCCTGGTGCCTCGGACCACGGTGCCTGGTGCTGACGGTGATTCGGGTGTGCCCGCGGTGGCGGTGTCCTGGCTCGCGGGGGGAGTGCTGGCTTCGTCTTGCGAGGCCGTGAGGGGGTTAGGGGCCGCCTCACGCTCATCCGCGGGGAAGGTTGGCGCGGACGTGGCGTTGCCCGACGCCTCGGACTCCTGCTTGCCGTCGGCCGTACCCCCATCTCGGGAGGCTTCGTGCTCACGCGTGGCTTCCGTGTTCGTCACACGGAGGGGCTCGGTGGTGGACGCAGCCTCCGTGCGCACGGAGGACTCCTGCGCCATGGCGACGCAGGGCAGGCACAACGCCAGGAGTGGGGTCGACAATACGGCCAGGACACGCACGGACATGGAGACACCCACGGCTGGACGGCCACGCTCCGCGCCCTCGTGCACGCGGACCTCGCGTGACACCGCTGGCTCATCGTCGTGACAGCCCGCCGTCGTGGAGACGGGAAGCAATGTGCGAGAACACGTGAACCACCCCGTGCTCACCTCGCGCACGACGTGCACGAGAGCACCGGGCTCACGCTCGAAGGATTCGGGGGATGATTCGCCGACCCCGGACTACGGGCCTTGTGGCATCGCCGTCGGTCGCGGCGACGCTCCGGGCGCGACAGCTGGCCCACGCGCGACTTCGGTCACCCACGAGACCCAGCGCACGGCGGGCACATGGACCATGGCCCACGTCGTCGCCACCGCGCTCAGGTGCTCCACCGAGCCTGTCAGGTGCTTGTGTCCATCCTGACCGTGACCCTCACGCCGATGACCGTCGGTCTCCCGTGGCCTCTCCGGCGACAGGGGCGACGCTTCGGCTCGGGCTCCGTGCGAGTGGGCCTTGTCGCCATGGGCGTGGACATGCGCTGCCCCTCCCAGTCCTCCCGCATGACCCACCACCGCATGCAACACCGGCGCGACGGCAAGCCCGTACACCAGGACCATCAGGCCCAGGCTCGCGAGGTCTCGTCGGTCGTGGGGATTCAGCAAGGCTCGGTCAGCGGGTGGAGAGGACGGTGGCCGCCTCCTACCCGGCTTCCTCCATGCACGCAAGGCAGCGACCGACGTGATGCCCGCCATTCAGCACAATGAATGACATGCAGGATTGCTCGCGTGAACGAGCACTACACACGCTGGCATCGACAGGTCGCTTCCGTGGTTGTCGCGATGCCGATGACGACGCTGGCGCCATCAGCGATGCCGTGGAACGTGTCTCTGTCTCCCGCGCCGACGGACCGACGTCGATGACCCGCGCGGGACGACGCTGTTTCACTGTCCTCGTCCGGGTGCGGCGTTCCCGGTGTGTGACGCGCGGTGAGATACCCATGTCGGCGTGCTATACGGACAGGGCCCGTCGTCCGGATGTCTGGCGCGTCGTCGTGCGCTCACAACACCCGTGGGTGAGGGCAGGGGCCTCCGGGCTCAGGTGTGCCCGCGCGGGGTCGGCGCCACGGTCCGTGGGCTCCCTCGGCCCCGCCCCCCTCCAGGACGAGCCTTCCGCCTCCACCGCGTCACTCCACCCAGGAGGTTGTCCACCATTCCTCCCTCGCGGATGTGGGTGCTGTGGTCCGCTTGACGCGCCGCATTGATTCCCGTGTCACCGGGGGCGGACCGTTATTACAATCCGCGTGTGCGTTCTGAATCCGCGGCGCTTCGCCAGCAGTCCACCGAAGGGGTCATCCCACCGACGAAGCCTCGCTCCGAGCGGCTGAAGTCCCTGGCCACCGAGGAGTTCGATGTCCTCGTCATCGGAGGTGGCGTCACCGGTGCCGGCACCGCGCGCGATGCCGTCCTGCGCGGCCTCAAGGTGGCGCTCGTCGAGCGCGAGGACTTCGCCAGCGGCACCTCGAGTCGCTCGTCCCGACTCATCCACGGAGGCCTGCGCTACCTGGAGCACGGCCACCTGGGCCTCGTCTTCGAGTCCAGCATCGAGCGCCAGCGCCTGCTCAAGCTCGCACCGCACCTGGTCCGCCCGCTCGCCTTCGTCTGGCCCGTCTATGCCGGCGCCCGCGTGCCTCGCTGGAAGCTCAACGCGGGCCTCATGCTCTACGACGCCCTCTCCCTCTTCCGGAACGTGAAGGGCTACAAGCGACTCAACCGCGAGCAGCTCCACGCCGCCGAGCCCGCCCTTCGCACCGACGAACTCAAGGGCGGCGCCCGCTACTACGACGCCGCCACCGATGACGCTCGTCTCACCCTGGCCAACGCCCTGGGCGCCTCCGAGTCCGGCGCCGTCGTCCTCAATCACGCCTCCGTGCAGCGCCTCACCGTCGTGGACGGCCACGCCCGAGGCGCCGTGGTGGTGGACCACCTCACGGGCCAGGAACTCACGGTGCGCGCTCGCGCCATCGTCAACGCCACCGGCCCGTGGAGCGATGAGATTCGCAAGCTCGATGCCTCCGGCGGCAACGTGCACGCGGTGCGCGGCAGCAAGGGTGTCCACATCTCCGTCCCTCGCGAGCGGCTGGGCAACCATGATGCCCTCACGCTGCTGTCCCCCAAGGACGGCCGCGTCATGTTCGTGCTGCCCGCCGACGTCTTCACCATCATCGGCACCACGGAGACGTCCACGCGCGCCCACCCGGCCGAGGTGCGCGCCAGTGAGACCGATGTCGCGTACCTCCTCGAGTCCGCGAACGCCTTCTTCCCCGAAGCCCACCTCACCCGCGCCGATGTCGTCAGCGCCTGGGCCGGCATTCGTCCCCTCTCCGCCACCGGCTACCATGGAACCCAGGCCGACCCGGGCAGCGCCAGCCGCGAGCACCACATCGACGTGAGCCCCACCGGCGTGCTCGCCATCAGCGGCGGAAAGCTCACCACCTACCGCGTCATGGCTCGCGATGTCGTGGACGCCGTGGAGCGTCAGCTCGGGCAGCCTCGTCGCAAGTCGCCCACCGAGACGCTGCCGCTGCCCGGCGGAGACATCCCCCGCATGGACGCGGAGCTCGCCGCCGCGCGGGAGACCATCGGCGACGCCGCCACCGCCACCCACCTGGTGCGCGCCTATGGCAGTCGCTGGCGCCGGGTGTGGGACCTCACCCGCGAAGACGCCTCGCTGGCCCGGCCGCTCGCCGAGGGCCTGCCGTACCGCGCCGCCGAGGCCGTCTGGGGTGTCACCCACGAGTTCGTCCACTCGCTCTCCGACCTGCTGATCCGCCGACTCAAGGTCGGCTTCGAGACGCGGGACCTGGGCCGTGGTGCCGCCCAGGTGGCGGCCGAGGTCATCGCACCTCGCCTGGGGTGGGATGCCGCGGAGACCCAGCGGCAACTCGACACGTATGCCTCCGACGCGCTGCGTATCTTCGGTGTCGACAGCGCCGAGTCCTGAGTCGGTCGAAGTCGCTCGCCCAGCGTTCGCCGGTTCACGCCTGCGTGTCTCACTCCGTGAGAGAGACGTCTATCGCCTGACAGGCCCGCGAGCGGCCGGACGGCCAGCGTGCTTAACTTGCGCCCGGGGACTGGGACGCGATGTGCTCCCGTTCACCCCGGCCGATGCATCCACGCCGGCGCTGATGACGTACCTGTCCGCTGGCCGGGATGCGCAAGGAGAACGACGATGAAGCGTTGGGTCTGGCTCGGGTTGCTCGGTGGGGCGGTGGCGTGCACCAAGGTGCCAGAGCGTCCTCCCGTGGAGACCGAGGACGTTTGTCCCGGCACCGAGGAGATGTCGCTTCCCACGCGCTCACAGTCGTCGCTCGACGCGGAGGACGGCTCGGAGTCGGTGCTCATCACCTTCCGCCCCCGGGTGTCCGCCAGCGCCATGGCGAGCACCGACGCCTTCGCCGAGGACGCGCGACGCGTGGGGGCCCACGTCAGCCACCGCTTCCCCCGCATCAACACCATCGCCGCGAACGTGACGCCCGAGGCGCGCGCGGCGCTCGCCAACAATCCGGACGTGCTGAGGGTGGAGCTCAACCGCCCGGTGCACGCGTTTGGAATGCCGAGCCTCTCTCCCTCGCTGTGGCAGGGCGCGCTGCCCCCCAACACGCGCGGCTCCACCGGTGAATACACCGACGGCTTGAAGGCCGTGCAGGCGCCCCAGGTCTGGGATGCCAACGGCGACGGTGAGCTGGACGTCGGCGCTCCGTCGGGCACGAATATCAAGGTCTGCATCATCGACAGCGGCTGGGACAGCCGGCACCCGGAGCTCGCGGCCGCGTACATCGGCGGCAAGGACTTCCTCGACGGAGACGATGAGCCGCTGGACCAGGGCAAGGTGGACGGCGTGCTGCAGTGGGGCGGCGGTCACGGCATGCACACGGCGGCCACCATCGCCGCGCAGCTCGGCGCGGGCGCGCACGTGCGCCCCGGTGAGGAGCCCAACGGCGTGGCGGGCGTGGCGCCCACCGTGTCGCTGCTCGTCGCCCGTGTGCTGAACGTCAACGGTGACGGCAACACGGCGAACGTCATCGCCGCGATAGACTGGTGCGTGTCGCAGGGCGCGAACATCGCCTCGCTGTCGCTCGGGTCGGTTGCCGACTCGGACGCGGAGAAGCTCGCCTTCGAGAAGGCGCAGGAAGCGGGCGTGCTGGCCATCGCGGCCACGGGCAACCGAGGCACCAACGAGACGTCCTATCCGGCTGGCTACGATACGGTGATTGCCGTGGGCGCGGTGGACTCCAACAGCGCCTGGGCGCCCTTCTCGCAGTACGGCGACTTCGTGTCGCTGGTGGGGCCGGGCGTGGGTGTGCTGAGCGCGACCATCGTCGGCGGCGCGCCGTACGGTGACGTCCAGGCCGCGGGGACGCGCTACGCTTCCGAGCCGCTGGAGTACACCGCCGTCGGCGTCTACACGGGGAAGATGGTGTACTGCGGCCTGGGCGAGCGCGTGTCCTCGTGCGGTCAGGGCGCCACCTGCGACGGGTTCGTGGCGTTGGTGGACCGGGGAGGTGGCATCCTGTTCCAGGAGAAGGCGCGCAACGCCATCCGCGCGGGCGCCAAGGCCATCATCATCGGCAACAACACCACCGAGGGTGGTGGGGGCTTCACGCTCACCGACCCCGCCGAGTACTGGGTGCCGACGACGGCCGTCACGCTCGCCTCCACCAACACCCTCAAGGGACTCGCGGGGCAGGACGTGACGGTGGACGTGTCCGGCCTGGACTACCTGCGGCAGTCGGGCACGTCCATGGCCACCCCGCACGTGGCCGGCGTCGCCGCGCTGGCGTGGAGCGCGTGCCCCGCGCTCACCAACGTCCAGTTGCGCGCGGTGCTTGAGGAGAGCGCGCACGATTTGGGCGACACCGGCAAGGACCAGAAGTTCGGCTATGGGCTGGTGCAGGCCTGGGACGCGGTGGAACTCGCGAAGCAGCGCTGCCCGCCCGCGCCGTGAGTCGCGCGGGGCTTAGTCCCCGCGCAGGGCCACCATGGGTGAGGCGATGAGGCACGCGCCCACCCGAGCCTCCAGCGCGGCGGCGGCGTCCTCGCACGCCTCCACGCCGGTGGCGACGATGAGCTCACGGCTCCACGGCTCCTCCGTCGTGCCGCCGACTCCGGTTCCGCCCCGAGGAAGGCTGAGGCCCACGAAGGCCACGGCCGCCGCGGCGGCCATCGCCATCTTCCCCCAGTGTCGCCACTGTCCCTCGCGCCGCGCGTGACGCACGGGCGCCTGGGGCTCGTGGGCGAGTCGGGCCTCCAGCACGGCGAAGCTCAGCGCGGGCCGGGCGGGCTCGCGGCGCGCGCGCTGGGCCATCCACCCTCGCTCCAGTCGCTGCCACGCCAGCGCGTGTTTGCAGGCCGCGCAGCCTTCCGCGTGCGCGCGCACCCGCGCGGCGTCCTCCGGTGCCAGCTCTCCTGCCAGCAGCGCGTCCAGCTCGCTCTCGCGGCACGTGCTCATGGGCGTCCTCCTCCGACGTGCGCCGCCAGTTGCTCGCGCAGGCGCAGGCGCGCGCGGTGGATTTCGTTCTTCACCTTCGGCAGCGACCAGCCCATCACCGAGGCAATCTCCTCATAAGCAAGCCCGTGGTCGATGCGCAGCAGCAGCGCCGCCCGCCGCTCCGCGTGCAACATCCCCAGGGCCTCCGTCAAAAGCCCCGCCAGCTCCTGGTCCAACAAGAGGTCCTCCGGCGACGGCGTGGGCAGCACCGCCTCCACCTGGTGGGCGTGCTCCTCGTCCGCCACGTCCACGTGGACCCCCCGGGTGCGACGGGACTCCAGATAGACATGCCGGGCGATGCCTAGAAGCCACGAGCCCACCCGGTCCTCGTCGCGCAGCGCGCTCAGCCGCGCATGGGCGCGCACGAAGGTCTCCTGGGTGGCCTCGTCCGCGGCGGACTCGTCGCGCAGGAGGTCTCTCAAGAAACGCCAGACGCCCGGGGAGTGCCGCTCGAAAATCGTGCGGAAGGCAGCGGGGTCTCCCGTGCGCGCCCGGCGCAGCAGGCCTCGCTCCCCATCCGTGTCGGATGGAGGCGCACCCACCAGGACCATCTTCACCGCGGAGAGAAGAGCCACGGCTCCACGGTGTCACGAGTCGCCCGGGAGTTTCAGCGGCCCTGTCGAATCTGGATTCGACAGGGTGTCACGCGTGCCCGCCTGGTCTTCTCCCGAGGGCCGGGAGCCAACCTTGTTGGGGAACTGGCGTTGTTGGTATGAGAATCCCATGTCTTCCGATTACGCCCGCCCGGACGCGGCTCCGGCGGCGCACGCTCCGCGTCTGCATGGGCATCTGCCCGTGCTCGACGGTGTGCGGGGCCTCGCGGTCCTGCTGGTCGTCTTCTTCCACACCACGCACTTGAGCGACCAGAGCGTCGCGGGGCGTGCCATCTGGTGGCTGGCCGGTGCGGGCTGGACGGGCGTGGACCTGTTCTTCGTCCTCTCCGGCTTCCTCATCACCGGCATCCTGTGGGAGGCGAAGGGGCAGACGTATTACTTCCGCAACTTCTATGCGCGCCGCGTGCTGCGCATCTTCCCGCTGTATTACGCGGCGCTGGCCGTCTCGTTCCTCGTCCTGCCGTCGCTGGCGGGGCGGCTGAACCTGGACGAGCGCATCACCACGGACGGCGCCGTCTGGTACCTGCTCTACTTCTCCAACTTCTATCAACTCTTCATCGACACCACGCACCCCATCCTGGGCGTGGTGTGGTCGCTGGCGATTGAAGAGCAGTTCTACATCGTCTGGCCCTTCCTCATCGCCGCCGTCTCCTACAAGGGCGCCATCCGCCTGTGTCTTGGCACCATCGCCATGGCGGTGGCGGTGCGAGTGGGCCTCACGCTGTACGGTGCCAGCGAGGAGAGCACCTACGTGGTGACGTTCTGCCGCGTGGATTCGCTCGCGCTGGGGGCGCTGTTGTCGCTGGCGCTGCGACAGCCGGAGGGCAAGGGGCTGTCCGCCTTCCCGTGGATGCGCTGGGCGCCATGGCTGGCATTGCCCATTGTCGCGGCGGTGATTGTGCTGCCGGTGGGCCCGGCCTTCAAGACGGTGCTGCGCACCGGCGGCTACACGGCGGTGGGCATCCTCTACACGGTGCTGGTGTACCGCGTGGTGGCCGCGAAGCCGGGCACGCTCCTGCACCGCTTCTTCTCCAACCGCGTGCTCCTGATGTACGGCAAGTACAGCTATGCCATCTATCTGGTGCACTCGCCGCTGGATGCCATCCTCCGGCGCACCGTGTTGAAGACGCCGCTGAAGGAAGTGGGAGGCTCCGACTTCCCCATGCAGCTGCTCTTCTACGTCGTGGCCGCGTCGCTCTCGCTGGGAATCGCCCTGGTGAGCTGGAACCTCTTCGAGAAGCACTTCCTCAAGCTCAAGGACTACTTCCCGTACAGCGAGCGTCCGGCTCCGGCCCCGACTCCGGCCCCGAGCAGCACTCCGGGCGCCGCGAGCTGAAGCGGAAGTCGCGCGCGGGAGTCATTGCGTCCCGCGCGCCGTCGTGCGCGCCGTCAGTCCGGCTGGATGAGCGCCTTGGCGACGAGCAGGGCCCACGCCTCGGCGGAGTCCAGTTCCGCGCGGGCGCCGCAATAGCGGTCCATGCTCTCGTCGGAGCCGTCTCGCAGGAAGATGGCGTCATGCAGCTCGCGCTGCGCACGGCTGAGCCAGAGGCTCGCCTGGAGCCGCAGCTTGGCCGCCGCGTGGGGGTCCTTCAGCGACTGACCAGGCGTCAGCAGCTCATGCTCTTCGGGATACAGCACCGTCATCTTGTTGTAACCGGCATGCTCAAGTGTCGTAGTCATGGTTTGAGAATGTGAACCGAGCGCCGAGCAGGCACCTGTCCGCTCGGGCAGGTATCTGTCTTGTAGCGAGCACACGGCGCCCAGAAGCCATCCAGAGCGGAAACTTCCGGACGGTGCGAATTCTGTGCGCCGCGTCAGGCTTTACTTCAGGCTCTTCATGTCGATGACAAACCGGTATTTCACGTCACCCTTGAGAAGCCGGGTGTAGGCGTCATTCACCTGCTGGATGGGAATCACCTCCACGTCGGAGACGACGCCGTGCTCACCGCAGAAGTCGAGCATGTCCTGGGTTTCCTGGATGCCGCCGATGCTGGAGCCGGAGAAGTTGCGGCGCTGGCCGATGAGGGCGAAGGGCTGGACGGGCAGCGGCTTCTCCGGGACGCCGACGAGGACGAGGCTGCCGTCGATGCGCAACAGGCGCAGGTACGCGTTGATGTCGTGGGGCGCGGAGACGGTGTCGAGCACGAAGTCGAGCGTGCCCTCGCGCGCCTTCATCTCCGCCTCGTTGGAGGAGACGACGACTTCATGGGCGCCCAGGCGCAGCGCGTCCTGCTTCTTCTTGTCGGTGTGGCTGAAGACGATGACGTGCGCGCCGAAGGCCCGAGCGAACTTCACGCCCATGTGTCCCAGTCCGCCCAGGCCGACGACGCCCACGCGCTGACCGGCCTTCACGTTCCAGTGCTTCAACGGAGACCAGGTGGTGATGCCCGCGCACAGGAGCGGCGCGGCGGCGGCCGGGTCCAGGTTCTCCGGGACGCGCAGGACGTAGGCCTGGTCGACGACGAGCGCGCTGGAATAGCCGCCCTGGGTGGGCTGCTGGCTTTCGCGCTCCCGCGAGTTGTACGTGTAGGTCGGCCCGCGCTCGCAGTACTGCTGGAGGCCCTGCTTGCAAGCATGGCAGGTGCGGCAGGTGTCGACCATGCAGCCGACGCCGACGGAGTCGCCGACCTTGAACTTCTTCACGTTGGCGCCGACGCGCGTGACGCGGCCGATGATTTCGTGGCCGGGGACCATGGGGAAGATGGAGCCGCCCCACTCGTCGCGGGCCTGGTGGAGGTCGGAGTGGCAGATGCCGCAGTACTGGACGTCGAACTGGACGTCGTCGGGGCCGGGCTCGCGGCGCTCGAAGTTGAAGGGGGCCAGCGGGGACTTGGCGTCCTGGGCGGCGTATCCGAGAACGGGAATCATGGGAGGTCCTTGATGGGGGTGAGCGAACGCATGGAATATGCGCGGGGCCCCCCATTCGCGAAACCAGTGGAATCAGGACACGTCATGTAGAAAAACTTCGCAATGGCCTTCACCCCGCTGAACGCGCTGAACGCATTCCTCGCCGTGGCCCGCAGGCGCAGCTTCGCGGCGGCGGCGGCGGACCTGGGCGTTTCCTCCTCCTCGTTGAGCCAGTCCGTCCGCCAGCTCGAGGCGCGACTGGGCGTGGCGTTGCTGACTCGCACCACCCGCAGCGTGGCGCTCACCGAGTCGGGGCGTCGGCTGATGGAGAGCGCGGGTCCGTCGGTGGACCAGGCGCTGGCGGCGCTGAAGGTGGCGGCGGCCCAGCCCGGCGAGGTGACGGGGCTGGTGAAGCTCACCGTGCCGACCGTGTCCGTGAGCCACGTCGTCGCGCCGGTGCTGACGCGCTTCCTGGCCCGCCATCCCCGCGTGGAGGTGGAGCTGCGCGTCGAGGACTCCATGGTGGACATCGTCTCCGAGGGGCTGGATGGCGGCATCCGCTTCTCCGAGTCCCTGGAGCGGGACATGGTGCAGGTGCGCCTGTCGGAGGGCTTCCGCTTCGTGGTGGTGGGCTCGCCCGCATACTTCAAGCGCCGCGGTGTCCCAGAGAAGCCGCGCGACCTGCTGACGCATGACTGTCTTTGCATCCGCTCCGGCACCACCGGGGCGCTCTATCAATGGGAGCTGGAGCGCGGCGCGCGGAGCTGGCGCGTCCCCGTGCGGGGGCCGCTGGTCACCTCGAACCACCACGCGTTGATGGAGCTGGCCGAGTCGGGGGTGGGCTTGATGTATGCCTTCGAGCCGGAAATTGCGGACCGGGTGAAGCGGGGCGTGCTGCGCATCGCGCTGGAGTCCTATGCGGCCCACGTGGATGGCTTCTTCCTCTACTTCCCCAGCCGCTCCCACGTGTCCCCCGCGTTCCGCGCCTTCGTGGACGTGGCGCGCGAGGTGACCTCGGAGCCGCGGGCTTCCGAGTCGCGTCCCTCGCGCACCCGCTAGCCCGGCGGGGGAGCTCAGGCGCTGGGGATGCCCCGGGCGCGGGCCCTGACACGGGCGGCTTCCTCGAAGGCGCCGGCTTCCTCCAGCGCGGTGGCGGCGCGGAAGTACAGCAGCGCGGCCTCCATGTGTCGGAAGGCGGAGGCCTCTGCGTTGGCGGCGGCGACGAGGTAGGGCGCGGCGCGCTCCGGCTCCTTGCCCTCCAGCCAGTGCTGCGCGACGACGACGGGGGCGGCCTTGCGCTGCTCCAGCGCGCTGGCCAGCCTGCGATGGAGCAGGGGAATCAGCGACGGGGGAATCGTCTCCCGCACCACCTCGAAGAGCAGGTCATGGGTGAAGCGCTCTCCGCGCAGGATGTGCGCCGCCTCCAGCTCGGAGACGTGCGCGGCGAGCGTCAGCGGCGTCATCTCCAGGACTTCGACGGCCAGCTCCAGCTCGAAGGACGTCTTCGCGAGCGCCGCCAGCCGGGCGACTTGAAGCGCCTGGGGGGACAGCCGCTCCAATCGCTGTTGAATCAAGTCCCGGCCCCGGCCGGAGGGGTGGATGTGTTCGGGCCAGCCCCGCTCCAGCCCGCCCGACTCCAGCAGGTGGCGCAGCGCCTCCATGATGAACAGGGGATTGCCGCCCGTGTAGCGCATCACGTTGTCCGTCAGGCTCTCCGCGCCCGCCAGCTCCAGGCTCCCCAGCAGCGAGCCCACCGCGTCCGTCTGCAGTGGCTCCAGCTCGATGACGATGGCGAGCCCCGCCTCCACCAGTTGCTGGATGCAGGCGACGGCCACCGGGGACAGCTCGCCCTTGCGGAAGGTGTCCACGAAGTGGGGGAAGGCGCCCCCCGGCTGCGTGTCGTGGCGACGCGACAGCATGAGCAGGGCGAACTCCGCGGTGGCCGCGTCCATGTACTGCAAGTCATCCGCGACGATGGCGTCCAGCCCGGCGCACAATTGGTAGACAACCTGACAGTTGGCTTCCAGGAAGCGGCTGCGGTCCGCCTCGTCCACCATGGGCGAAGGCAGTCCCTCCGGGCCGGCCAGGTCTGGCATCAGCCGCGCCAGCTCGCGGCGCACCCACGGCTCCAGCTTGGGGTCCGGACGCCGGGCCAGAATCTGTCGCAACAGCCGCACGTGCGTGGAGTAGGCCACGTGCATCTCTCCGGGGCGCGACTCCAGGATGAGGTGGTTGCCTCGCGAGGCGGCGAAGTCATGCGCCAGCCGCGTCTTTCCCACCCCGGGCTCGCCGCTGAGGAAGATGGTCAGCCCCGCTGCCCAGGCCTCCTCCATCCGCGCCCACTCCCGCTCGCGCCCCACCAGCACGGGCGGACGCAGCACGGACAGGGGCAGCTTCGCCGCCAGCGCGCGCGGGGCGTGGGACGCGGTGGGGCCCCGCTCGATTTCCCGCGCCAGCGCCACCGTCTGCGGCAGGGGCTGCGTGTCCAGCTCCTCGCGCAGCAGGCGACGACAGCGCTCGAAGGCGTTGAGCGCGGCCATCCGGTCTCCGGACACGTAGTGCAGCCGCATCAGCCTGCGCCACGCCTCCTCCGAATACGGGTCCATGCCCAGCAGCTTCTCCGCCAGCACGAGCGCGCCGGACAGGTCCCCCGCGCGCTCGCGGGCCTCCGACTCCGCGGACGCGGCCCGCCGGCGCAGCTTGTCCAGCCGCTCCCGCGCGCTCTCCAGCCACGCCTGGAACTCCGGGCAGTCGTCGAACTCCAGCGCGGCCAGCAGCACGCCCTCCTGCTCCAGCACACGCGCGTGGCGCCCGGCCAGGGCATGGGCCTGGAGTTGAGAGGCGTCAATGGTGATGCCTTCCACCAGCGACAGGACATCCCCGCCCTGCACCAGCTCCGCGCCCGTGGACAGACGCAGCCGGCGCAAGAGCTGTCGCATGTTGTTTCGGGCGGTGACTTCGCTGGACTCGGCCCACAGCAGGCCCGCGAGACGGTACTTCGGGTGCGGGCCTTCCAATGCCAACCACGCCAGCACCGCGGCGGTGCGGCGCTCCAGGGGCAGGTGTGCGCCGTCGTGCCGCAGGCGCGCTTCGCCGAGCAGCTCCAGATGAAAGACTTGCGTCTTCACCGCGTCGTCGCCTGCCATGGCCTCCGGAGTTCCAAGAATGAGAGAGCGCGTTTCGCGTAACGTAACACGTCGCACCGGATGCTCCCTCACGGGTAGGGATGACCCCAGGCAGGGTCCGAGGTACCGCCTGCTTTCCCTCTCGAATTTCCAGGACACGGCAGCTCGCCGTCACGAACGGACGACGTTGCGAAACCTTTCGTGCGGTCACACCCTGGTCACACCTCATTCGTTATTGATTGCTCCAGACTGAATGGACCGGGGGCTCTCATGGTTTGTGACAAGCAGCAGGCCGACATGGAGGTTGATGTCATCATCAGCGGCTGCGGTCCCGTGGGAGCCCTGACATGCAATCTGCTGGGCTCCCTGGGCGTGCGGACGCTGGTGCTGGAGCAGGACCTGGCGCCGCATGGACAGCCGCGCGCCTTCTCCTGCGATGACGAGGCGTTGCGCATCTACCAGTCCACGGGCCTGGGCGCCGAGCTGCAGAAGGACATGCGGGAGAACCGGTTCGCCGAATACGTGGGTGAGACGGGCAAGCGCTTCGCGGAGGTGCACACCGGCTCGGCGGATTTCGGCTTCGGCTACTCGCCGCTGTGGTTCTTCCACCAGCCGAAGGTGGAGGGGGTGCTGCGCGAGGGCATGGGGCGCTTCCCCCACGTGAAGCTCCAGGTGGGCGCGAGCGTGGAGAGCCTGGAGCAGGACGCGGCGGGCGTGACGGTGCGCTACCAGCTCTTGCAGACGGGCGAGACGCGCACGGTGCGCGGGCGTTACTTGCTGGCATGCGACGGCGCGCGCAGCGGCGTGCGCAAGGCGCTGGGCATCAAGATGTCGGGGCGGGCCTACGGGGAGCCCTGGCTGGCGGTGTCCGGCTCGGTGGAGGGTGACGCGCCGGAGCTGTGCCGCTTCGTGTGCGACCCCAAGCGCCCCGCCTTCGTCGCGACGGGCGCGGTGGGCCAGTTCCGGTGGGAGTTCATGCTGATGCCGGGCGAGACGCGCGAGGAGATGGAGCGGCCGGAGACCATCAAGAAGCTCCTGGCGCCCTACATCGACCCCGAGCGTGTCCACGTGGAGCGCGCGCAGGTCTACACGTTCCACTGCCTCAACGCGGCGCGCTGGCGGGACGGCAACGTCTTCCTGCTGGGTGACGCGGCGCACACCATGCCGCCCTTCATGGGTCAGGGGCTGGTGTCCGGCATGCGCGACGCGTCCAACCTCGCGTGGAAGATTCAGCGCGTCGTCCGGGGCCTGGCGCCGGCGTCGCTCCTGGACACCTACGAGGAGGAGCGTCGCCCGCACGTGGAGGCGGTGCAGAAGCTGTGCGTGCGAGTGGGCCATCTCTTCCTCGCTCGCAACCGCTGGGTGGCGGGTGCGCGCGACATGGTGATGCGCGCGCTGCAGCGCATCCCCCGGGTGCGCCGCTTCATCCAGGGCTTCGAGTTCAAGCAGCCGCCGATGCACGAGCGCGGCTACTACCTGGGCGGAGGGCACGCCCCGGAGTCTGCGGAGGGCACGTACTTCATCCAGCCCAAGGTGCGGTTGCAGTCCGGCAAGGAGGTGCTGCTGGACGACGCCATCGGCAACGACTT
Source organism: Myxococcus sp. CA051A (assembly GCF_013336705.1). Lineage (NCBI taxonomy): Bacteria > Pseudomonadati > Myxococcota > Myxococcia > Myxococcales > Myxococcaceae > Myxococcus > Myxococcus sp. CA051A. The sequence continues at coordinate 24,988 of NZ_JABUMS010000017.1, forward strand.
CGCGGTGTTGTGCCGGGCCAACGCTCCCTCCGCGCAGGTGGCGGCGGCGCGCGGGCTGGCGGAGGCCCTGGGTGCGCGGCTGCTCGCCGTCCAGTCGTCGGGCGCGGACGGGAGCGAGGTCCCCGCGGTGGAGGACATCACCGGGAAGCTGGGCGACTGGTTCTCGCGCCATGACTCGGACGTGGTGGTGCTGCGGCCGGACCGCTTCGTCTTCGGCGCGGTGAAGGCGGAGCGCCTGCCGGAGCTGCGCGACGCGCTGGGGGTGTGACGGACCCTCGCCCGCGCGCCTCGTGGATATCCGAGGGGTGCGCGGGCCCCCCGTCCCACGGGGGCGCGGTGTGGCGCGACGCGCGTCGCAGGCAGGGCGTGGGAGCGCGGGAAGACAGTGGGTGCCCGAGTGCTCGACGCGACGCCGAGGTCCCTACCTTCAGGGCTGAGACGCTCATGAGGGGGGACCTCGATGACGACGCGCGGCACGCGGCACATTCATTCCATTCATTGCATCCTGCCTCCGTATCTCCTGCGCTCCATCGCGGAGAACGGCACGCCGCAGCAGCGCGTGAAGGCCCTGCACACCGTGGCCACGGACAGCACCTTCCGGGCGCTGCGCTTCGCGGGAGGTCGGGTGGCCGCCTCCGCGTCATCGGTCCGCCGGATGCCGGCGATGATGGTGGAGTCCCAGCGACAGCGGAGCATCTACGACTTGAAGGGCGAGGAGGCCTTCCCCGGGACGCTGGTGCGCTCGGAGGGGCAGGGGCCGTGTGGAGACACCGCAGCCGATGAAGCCTTCGAGGGCCTGGGCGCCACGTATGACTTCTTCTGGGAAATCCTCGGGCGCAACTCCATCGACGGGGATGGAATGCCCTTGCAGGCGTATGTCCATTACGGGCGGGACTACGACAACGCCTTCTGGGACGGGCGTCGCATGGTGTTCGGCGACGGGGATGGTGAGTTGTTCAATCGCTTCACCATCGCCCTGGATGTCATCGCGCACGAGCTCGCCCACGGCGTGACGGAGGATGAAGGGCCGCTGTGGTACTTCCGGCAGGCGGGCGCGCTGAACGAGTCGATGTCGGATGTCTTCGGCTCCCTGGTGAAGCAGCGGCTGCTCGGCCAGACGGTGGACCAGGCGGACTGGCTCATCGGAGCGGGGCTGCTGGCGGAGGAGGTGGAGGGCACGGCCCTGCGGTCCATGAAGGAGCCCGGGACGGCCTTCGACGACGACGTGCTGGGCAAGGACCCGCAGCCCGGACACATGCGCGACTACGTGAACACGTGGGAGGACAACGGCGGGGTGCACATCAACTCAGGCATCCCCAATCGGGCGTTCTGCCTGACGGCCATGAGCCTGGGAGGCAGCGCGTGGGAGCGCGCGGGACGCATCTGGTACGAGGCCATGAGGGACCCGCGCATCATGCCGGACACGAACTTCTCCGACTTCGCGCGCATCACCGTCATGGCCGCCACCCGGCTGTACGGCGCGGGCAACGAAGAGGCGGCCGTGAAGGAGGCCTGGGAAGAGGTGGGCATCCGCGTCTCGCGCGACAGGGTGTCCATCCCTCAGTGGGGGCCGGGTGGTGGTGGCGTCCAGCCGGGAGCCTGAGCCGTGTCGCGTGACAGCGTTCGCATCCAGCTCTCGCAGGAGGGAGGGCTCGCCGCCTTCCCGGGGCTCGCTCGCCCGAGGAGCGTGGAGCTGGGCGAGCTTCCCGCCGAGCAGGCGGAGGCGATTGAACAGGGGCTGCGCGACGCGCGCTTCCATGAGCTGCCGTCCGTGGTGGAGGGCTCCGGCTCGAGGGGCGCCGACCAGCGCCAGTACACCCTCACCGTGGAGGAGGGGACGCGGCGACACTCCGTGAAGCTGGTGGAGCCCGTGGAGGACCCCCACCTGCGCGAGCTGCTGTCCCTGGTGAAGCGCGCCACGCGCCGCCGCGGTGGACACTAGAACTAAGGGCTTAGTTGACGAAGAACTAAGGTCTTAGTAGTAATGCTGGCCACGGAGGACACCCATGGCCAGACAACCCGAGCCCGAGGCGCCCCGGCCGCTGACGCCGGTGGAGCTCGAGCTGATGCACATCGTGTGGAAGCAGGGCGAGGTGAGCGTGGCGGACGTGCTGGCCGCGCTGCCGGCGGAGCGCGCGCTGGCGTACACGTCCGTCTCCACCGTGCTGCGCATCCTGGAGCAGAAGGGCGTGGTGGTGAGCCGCAAGCAGGGGCGGGGACACCTGTACTCGGCCACGCTGCCGCGCGAGACGTATGAGGCGCAGAGCCTGCGCCACCTGGTGGACACCGTCTTCGATGGAACCCCGTCCGCGCTCGTGGCGCGACTGGTGGAGGCGGTGCCGCTGGCGCCCGACGAGGTGGAGCAGATCCGCAAGCTGCTGAAGGGCAAGGCGGGCAAGTCGTGAGCGGCCTCGTGTCCTTCTATCTCGCGGTGGCGCTGCTGCTGCCGGTGGCGTTGCTGCTCGCATGGGGGGCGCTGGCGCTCCTGACGCGGCTGGGATGGCCGCTGTCCGCGAGGCAGGCGCTGCGGGTGGGGCGCGGGGCGCTGGCCCTGGTGCTCCTGCTGCCGCTCCTGGCGATGGGCGCGCGGGCGCTGGCTCCCGCGGGGCCACTGTTCACTTTCGAGCGCTCGGTGGCGCGACAGGCGGAGCGGCTTCCCTCCACGGTGTGGAAGGGAGGCGCGAATGTCTCCGTGCCCGTGGCTCGTGGGACTGCCTCCGTGCCCGCGTCCATCTGGATGCTGTTGTCACTGGGTTGGTTGTCTGGAGCGGGGCTCTTCATCGGGCGGGCGCTCGTGCGTCATGGGCGACTGTTGCGTCGACTGGAAGCGCTGCCCCGGGTCCGCTCGGTGGGGCGCGTGGTGGTGGTGCTCGGGGAAGAAGGGACTCCGGCGTTCTCCGCGTGGTTCCCTCGTTGGGGACAGCGTCCGTGCGCGTGGGTGGTGGTGCCTCCCGCGCTGCTGGAGGACGCGGAGTCGTTCCGGCTCACCGTGCTGCATGAGCTTCAGCACCACCGTCAGCGCGACACGCACCTGGCCCTGGGGCGACTGGTGCTCACGGGGGCCTTCTTCTGGCATCCGGCGGCGCATGGGTTGTCGGCGTGGCTCGCGTCGCTGCAGGAGCTCGCCTGTGACGAGGCGTTGGTCGCGAGCGGCCGTGCCCAGGCCCAGGCCTATGCGCGCTGTCTGCTCCAGGCTGCGCTGCGTCTCCCGGGCGCTCCGCCCGTTCCCGCCGGTGCCACCGGCATGTCTCATCCCACGCAGAGGAGAATCCACATGCTGTTCCAGCCGCGTCCCCGCCGCACCCATGCCGTCCCCGCGCTGCTCGCCGCGCTGTCCCTGCTGTTGCTTCCCGTGGCCGTCCTGGCGCAAGGCGCGGCGCGTGGCCGCGCGGTGACGCAGGCCGATGCGGAGGCGCTCGCCCGGACGAGTCAGCCTCGGGGGGATTTGCCCATCGTGGTGGATGCGAAGGTGGTGGAGCACCTCAACCGCCTGGTCGGCACCGACAAGGGCCGCGCGTTCATGAAGCGGGCGCTGGAGAACCTGGGGACGCACCGGGCCGCGCTGACGGCGACGCTGCGCTCGAAGGGGCTGCCCGAGGGGCTGCTGGCGGTGGCGGTGGTGGAGTCGGCGGTGACGAACATGCCGGAGACGGATGGTCGGCCGTCACTCGCGCCCGGAATGCGTGGGGCGGGCGTGTGGATGTTCATCCCGGAGACCGCGCGTCGCTATGGGTTGGAAGTGAGCGCGGCGCGTGACGAGCGACTGGACGTGGCGCGTGAGACGCAGGCCGCGTCGGCCCTGCTGTCTGACTTGCATGCGCGCTATGGCGACTGGCGATTGGCGCTCGCGGCGTACAACCAGGGTGAGAAGAAGGTGGACCAGGCACTGACCGAGGGTGCCAGCCGCGATGTGACGGCGCTCATCGCGGGTGGTCACCTCAATGACTACGTGGCCACCGTGCAAGCCGGACTGCTCATTGTCCGCAATCCGCATCTGTTGGACTGAGGTGCCGGGCCCGCGTGTCGCGGGGCCTCACGGGATTCGATATGGCGCGCTATAAGGTGCGCGCTCTCGCTGGTCCCGGGGTCCACATGCGAAGACGCATCGTGTCTGGAGTCTGTCTCGCCACCTGGTCGTTCTGTGTCCTGTCCGCCTGTGCTTCCACGTCCTCTGGAAGCGCGGCTCCCAGCAGCGTGAAGCCTGAATGTGGCGAGGCGCCACGGGGGCTCGAGGCGCTGCTCAAGCCCGGTGGGCTGGTCCTCTTCGGAGAGATGCATGGCACCGAGGAGGTGCCCCGCTTCGTGGGCGACGTCGCGTGCCACGCGTCCGTCCAGGGGCTGGCGGTTCGCGTGGGGCTCGAGATTCCCTCGGAGGAGCAGGGCCCGCTGGACGCCTTCCTGGCGGAGGATGACGCCCAGAAGAGCCAGGCGGACCTGTTGCTGCGCCCCTTCTGGATGCGGGATGTCCAGGATGGGCGCAGCAGCAAGGCGATGCTCCAGTTGTTGAGCCGGCTGCGCGAGCTGCGTCGCTCCGGCGCGAAGCTCACCGTCGTCGCCTTCGACGTCGCGAAGAGCGCGGACCGGGACGGTGAGATGGCGAAGAACCTCCTCGCCGCCCTCTCGAAGGGCGCGGAGGACCTCACGCTGGTGCTCGCGGGCAACCTCCATGTGCGGCTCGAGAAGGGCACGCCGTGGGATGCGAACTACACCCCCATGGGCTGGCACCTCGCCCAGGCGAAGCTCCCGGTGACGTCGCTGAACAACAGCTACACCGGTGGCAGTGCCTGGGTCTGTATGGGCCAGAACGCCGTGTGCTCGGCATACCCGATGAAGGGGAAGGACAAGGGCGAGCGTCCGTTCGTCGAACACGCGGCCTCTGTCGAGAATGGCTATCACGGCGTCTTCCACGTGGGCGCCATCACCGCCTCCCTGCCCGCGGTGGAGTCGAAGCAGGGCGCGGGCATCAACGTCCAGGCGGTGTCGCTGCGCGCCCAGGGCGACGCGGCCTATGACGCGAAGCAGTTCGCGCAGTGCGCGAAGCACTTCGCCGAGGCGGCCCGGGTGGACTCCTCGAAGGCCGCGTCCGACGCCTACAACGAGGCCTGCTGCCACTCCCTGGCGAAAGACGCGGACGCGGCGGCCATCACCGCGCTCCAGCGCGCGGCGAAGCATGGGTATTCGAACTGGCAGCACGTCCGGCGCGACGAGGACCTCGCCCCCCTGCGTGCGGACGCGCGCTGGGCCCCGCTGATGGCCCAGGTGAGGGCGAACCTGATGGCCGCGGCGCCGCCCGGTACCAACGCGGAGCTGTATGGCCTCTACCTGGATGACCAGGACGACCGACAGGATGAGTCAAAGATAGACTGGGCGGTGGTCGGTCCCCGGGACGTGAAGCGCCTGGCCCGCGCTCGCCAGCTCCTGGAGGAGGGCAAGGTCCAGAGCGCGAAGGACTCCTTCCACGCCGCGCTGCTCTTCCACCACGGCAAGGATGTGGCGGACTTCAAGCGCGCGCACACGCTCTTGCTCAAGGCCGTGGAACTCGACCCGAAGGACGGACTGGCTCGCTGGCTCACCGCCGCCGCCGAGGACCGGCTGTTGACCTAGCAGGGCAAGCCGCAACGCTACGGAACCCAGCGCGAGCAGGTGAACGGGAAGTGGCGACTCGCCCCGGTCGACCCCTCGGTCTCGGACGAGGAGCGCGCGAAGTGGGGCGTGCCGCCGCTGAAGAAGTTGCAGACGGAAGTGGAGGCCGCGAACGCGACCCCTCCGTGAGTCCCCTCACCGCGCCGCGCCATCTCCCAGCATGCGCAGCGCCAGCTCCGCGTGGAGCTCCGAGAGGGTCTCCACGTCGAGCGCGCCGCCTTGCTCGTACCAGTAGGGCAGGCGCACGCCCATCGCGGAGATGGCGGCGGCGGTGACGCGGGGATGGGGCGGCGAGAAGCTCTTCTGCGCCACCCCGCGCTCGATGACCTCCGCCAAAAGCGCGGCGGACTTGTCCCGCAGCGCCACCGCCGGCGCGGCCAGCTCCGGCGTCAACGCGTACAGCTCCTCGTTCACCACCACCGCGAGCTGGGGATGCAGCGCATGCGTTCGCGTGTGCGCGCGGACCAGCGCTCGCACCTGCTGCCTCGGCTCGGGTGCTGATTCCTTCAGCGCCGTCTGGAGCGCCTCGTGGTGCGCCTCATGACCAATGCGCACCAGCTCCGCGAGCACGTGCTCCTTCGAGGCGAAGTGCGCGTACAGCGCGCTCGGCTGCAGCTCCAGCACCTTGGCCAAATCGCGGATGGATGTGTCGTGGTAGCCGCGGCTCGCGAAGAGCTGGAGCGCCGTCTCCAGGATTCGACGTCGGGTGCCGTCCGACGGAGCTGACGGCGGGAGGCTCGCCGGCTGGGCGCGGAGCCGAGAGCGAGTGGGTGTGCTCATGTGGGTTCTTGTTAAACGAACGTTCGTTCAGATAGGGTGGGCCAACGTTACTTCCGCGCCTGGAGTTCGAGGATGTCCACGTTGCAGCTCGAAGGCTTCACTCTCCACTACGAAGAGTCGGGTCAGGGCATTCCTGTGTTGCTGCTTCACGGGCTTGGCTCCTCCGGAGTCGACTGGGAGCTGGTAACGCCACGGCTGGTAAACGGTTACCGACTCGTTGTCCCGGATGCGCGGGGCCACGGTCGCAGCGGTCGCCCGGCTGGTGCCTACGGGGTGCCGCTCTTCGCCCGGGATGTGGCCGCGCTCTGCGACGCGCTCGGCTTGAAGCAGGTGCACGTCATCGGCCTGTCGATGGGCGGGATGATGGGCTTCCAGCTCGCGGTGGATCGGCCGGACCTGGTGCGCAGCCTGGTCATCGTCAACAGCGGCCCGGAGCTCGTCGCCCGCACGGTGCGCCGCAAGTTCGACTTCGCGCTGCGGCTGACGCTCCTGCGCTTCCTGGGTCCCAAGGCCCTGGCCAAGGTGCTGGCGCCCAAGCTGTTCCCCAAGCCGGAGCAGGAGTCGCTCCGTCAGCGCGCCATCGCCACGTTCTCCGCCAATGACCCGGATGCCTACCTGCGCGCGACGCGTGGGCTGTTGGGCTGGAGCGTCATGGCGCGGCTGAAGGACGTCACCTGTCCGGTGCTCGTGCTCCACTCCGAGCGCGACTACACGCCGCTGTCCGCGAAGCAGGCCTATGTGGACCTGCTGCCCCAGGCGCGGCTCCACGTGCTGGCGGACTCCGGCCATGCCGCTCCGCTGGACCAGCCCGGTCCGCTCACCGACGCCGTGGAGGACTTCCTCCGCGCCGTCGGCAGCGATGCACCCGGCACCTCGCTCGGCGCCTGAGCCGAGCAGCGAACCCGAGCTCCACAACCCAGGAGGCATGACGATGTCGATGCATCGACGTGGTGTCGCACTCTCGCGGTCGCTGTTTGTACTCACGGTGTTGCTGGTGCTCTCCACGGGAGCACCCGCGTACGCCGGCTCGTGGGTCCATGGCAACTATGTGGGCGCATGGGGAGCCCGGGGCTACCAACTCTGGGTCCCCACTGGCTACCAACCGGGGACACCGCGCCCCCTGCTGGTAGCGCTACACGGCTGTCTCCAGAACCCGGACCAGTTCGCGGGACTGACGCGCCTGAACGAGAAGGCGGATGCGGAGGGCTTCCTCATCCTCTATCCGAACCAGGCGACGTTCGTGAACGCGACGCAGTGCTGGAACTTCATGCTCGGCAACAACCAGGAGCGCGGCACGGGCGAGCCGTCGCTCATCGTCGGCATGGTGGAGTTGATGAAGCAGCGCTACTCGGTGGACGCGCGCCGCGTCTACGTGGGCGGCGTGTCCGCGGGCGGCGTGCTCACGACGACGCTGATGTCCTGCTACTCGGATGTGTTCGCCGCGGGCATGGTGGGAGCGGGCGCCATGTACAAGGCGGCCACCACGGTGTCCGGCACGGCCTTCGCCATGCTCTTCGGCAGCATCTACTCGCCGGATGACAAGGGGAAGGACGCGTGGGTCTGCTCGGGCCGGCCGCGTCGCACGGTGCCGGTGCTCGTGGTGCACGGCACCGAGGACAGCGTCGTCAATCCCCTCAACGGCGAGCAGGCCGTGAAGCAGTTCCTCCAGACGAGCGACTACGGCGATGACGGCGTGGCCAATGACAGCGTCAAGGGCACGCCGACGAGCACGCGGACCTTGAGCGTCCCCGGTGGCCGTACCTACGTCGTGAAGGACTACGTCTACGGCGGTGAGCTGGTGGCCCAGAAGTACGAGATTCGCGGCATGGACCACGCGTGGCCGGGAGGCAATGCGAGCTACCCCTTCGCCGACCCGGCCGGCCCCGACGCCACCACGTTCATGTGGGACTTCTTCAAGCAGCACGCGCTCGACCTGCCGTAGCCGCGCGGGACTTCCACCCGCGCTCCTCGAGCGTCGATGAGGAGCGCGGGCCTTTTCCGAGTCAGTGCTTGTGGCCGAAGCGCACCGCGACGTTCGGGTGCGCGGCGGCGAAGGCGCGCAGCTTCTTGAAGCTCTCGGTGCCGCGCGTCGCGTCGGCGGTGAAGGTGCCTGGCTCCACGTCGTGCTCCCAGCCCCAGCGGGTGTGGCTGGCGTCGCCCAGGAGCAGCACGGGGCCCTTCGTCGAACGCACCAGGTACGCGGTGCTGCCCGGCGTGTGGCCCGGCACCCAGAGCGCCCACACGGAGCCGTCACCGAAGATGTCCACCGCGCCCTCGAAGAGTCCGCCCGTCTCGGCGGCGTAGGTCCACTCGGACAGCGCGGCCTTGCCCGCGAGCGCGCGGTCCGTGTTGGGCTTGATCAGCACGTTGAGGAAGGCGCGGGCCTCCGCCTCGCCCGGGCCGGTGTAGACGGGGGTGCCCGCGGGCACGTCGGCCATGCCGGTGAGGTGGTCCAGGTGCAGGTGCGTGAGGAACACGCCGGCCAGGGGCTGGGGCTGCTTCGCCAGCCACTCGCCCAGCGGCTGGTGAACCTTGAGCTTCTCCAGCTTCATGGCGCTGGCGACGATGCCTTGCATGGCCGCCTTCTCCGGCGCGTCCCGCAGGGCCGTCTCGATGCCGGTGTCGACGATGAAGAGCCCCTTCGTCGGGTGGCGCAGCGCATGGAAGAAGACCTGGATGGGCTCATCCCCGTCCTCCAGCTTCGCCGCCTTCGCGGTGGGGTGATTCAGGTTGATGAGGCCGCTGCGCGCCACGGCCCAGTCGGAGGACGCCACGGACTCCAACTCCACGGGGCCGGGCTCGTCCAGCACCGCGAGCAGGTCATTCGCGGGCCGCGCCGCGCCGAGCGCCGAGCGCTGGTGGGGGTGCGAGGTGGCCGCCACGCCGACGACTCCGAGGATGACCGCACCGAGGACGAGGACGGCGAGGACGGAGAGGGTGATGCGCTTGACGTTCTTCATGAGCGCCAAGGTATCGATGCGTTGATGCATGGGAAATGGCCATTTTGGTATGAAGCCATCCAAATATGGATATTCCGTGGGATGACGCGCGGCTGTTCCTGGCCATCGCGGAGACGGGCAGCTTCAGCGCGGCGGCGAAGCGGCTGCGCATCGGCCAGCCGACGGTGAGTCGCAGGCTGGCGGCGCTCGAGTACGAGGTGGGGGCGAAGCTGTTCCGGCGGAGCGTGGACGGCGCGGCGCTGACGTCGGCGGGGGAGCGGCTGCTGCAGCCCGCGAGGAAGATGGCGGAGTGGGCCGGAGAGCTCCAGCGCGCCGCCGAGTCGGCCGACTCCTCGCCCCAGGGGTTGGTGCGCGTGACGGCGAGCCCCTTCGTGAGCTTCGACTTCCTGGCGCCCTTCGCGGGCCACGTGGCGCGCAAGCACCCGGGGCTGCGGCTGGAGGTGCAGTCGTCGGTGAACTACGCGGACCTGGGGCGCGGGGAGGCGGACCTCGCGCTGCGCACGCGGTCCACGAGGAACGCGGACCTCACCCGCGTGTACACGTTGGAAGTGGAGACCGCCGTCCTCGTCTCCAAGTCGCTCAAGGCGACGCTGCCGAAGCGGCCGACGCTCCAGGAATTGCCCTGGGTGGCGTGGGCTCCGCCATTCGAGGCGATGTCGCCCAATCCCCAGTTGGAGTCGCTCATCCCGAACTTCGCCCCCGTCTTCACCGCGGACAACTTCCTGGTGCTGCTGGCGGCGGCGGAGGCGGGCGTGGGCGCGATTGCGCTGGGCCATGTCACGCACCGCTTCAGCCAGCAGCGGGAGCGCAACCTGGTGCCGCTCGACATCGACCTGGGGCCCTACAAGAAGAGCCAGCTCCACCTCATCTGCGCGAAGTCGGCCCTGGAGATTCCTCGCGTGCGCAAGGTGTCGGAGCTGTTGGTGGAGGAGCTGGAGCGCGCGAAGTCGCGCTGACTTCGCGCGCTCGGAGACGCGGGCTCAAGGCATGGGGGGCATGCCGCCGTCCCAACCCGGCGGAGGGCCACCGGGGCCTCCGTCGCCACCCGGCGGAGGCCCGCCCGGACCACCACCGCCTCCGCCGCCTCCTGGAATCTGGCACTGCGCGGTGTCCAGCGAGGAGCGGATGATGAGCGTCTTCCACGCGAGCATGGCGCCGTCCGCCTGGCGTGAGGTCTGGAAGAGGTAGTTGCCCACGGACTCGGCGGACACGACGTTGTCGTTGGCGTTCGTCGTGTCTCGCGGTCCGCGCGTGTTGTAGAGCGGCTGGTGGTTGATGACGTCGTCGTTGAGCGCGTCGTCGAAGAAGAGCTGCGACGTCACGTACTCCGCCTCGCCCACGCGAATGGTGAAGTGGATGTGGACGGTGCGGCTGCTGTACCAGCCAGGGAAGCAGGTATCGAAGTCGGCGCGGCCGTCGGCGTCCGTCACCTGCACGCCTCGGAACCACCGGGCGGACGTGGCCGTCGGGTCGTCCGAGGTGCAGAAGGTGCTGGCGTCCTCGCCCGAGTAGAGGCCCTCCGGCGCGGCGTGCCAGATGTCGACGGAGGCGCCCTGGATGGGCTCGCACGCCTCGTTCAGCACGCGGAAGGCCAGCCGCACGGGCAGGCCGTCGTGGCCCTCGCTGATGTCCTTGCGGACCAGCGTCCGCGCATAGCAGGGGCCCAGGGTGGCCGCGCAGGTGAGGGCGCAGGTGGTGCCCGCTTCGTCCGTGAAGGGGTTGGCGTAGGTGCCCGCCATCACCGCGGTGCCGCCGGTGGCCCAGTCGGTGGCGGTGGTGCCCGCGTCGGTGTTCGTTCCGGAGTCGGTGTCTCCCCCGGTTCCCGGGGTGCCCGAGTCGTCCGCGCCACAGGCGAGCACCTGCACCAGCGGTATCGCCGCCAGCGTCAGGCCCATGCCGCGCAGCACCCTTCGGCGGGACATCACCGAGGTGAGGGTGTCCTTCCTGTCCTGGTCGCTCATCGCGAGTCCTCTCCTGGGCCGGTGCGAGTGGGGAGGTCCGGTCCATGTCGCCCGTGTTCTCGGGCCCGAGAATCGCTATACCCAGGGAGTTCTTAAGCAGACCTTACGTGCCACCCACGGAGACCGGCCGCATGACGACACTCAAGGGGAAGACGCTTTTCATCACCGGGGCCAGCCGAGGAATCGGCAAGGCGATGGCCCTCCGGGCGGCGCGCGACGGCGCCAACATCGTCATCGCCGCGAAGACGACGGAGCCGCACCCCAAGCTGCCGGGCACCATCTACACGGCCGCGGAGGAAATCGAGAAGGCGGGCGGTCGGGCGCTCCCCTTCGCGGTGGACATCCGCGACGAGAAGCAGATTGCCGCGGCGGTGGCGAAGGCGGTGGAGACGTTCGGCGGCATCGACATCCTCATCAACAACGCGAGCGCCATCAGCCTCACCGGCACGGAGGACACGCCGATGAAGCGCTATGACCTGATGCATGGCATCAATACGCGCGGGACGTTCGCCTGCTCGCAGGCGTGTATTCCGCACCTCAAGCGCTCCAGCAATCCGCACATCCTCAACAACTCGCCGCCGCTGAACATGGAGGCGCGCTGGTTCTCGCCGCACGTCGCGTACACGATGGCGAAGTACGGCATGAGCATGTGTGTGCTGGGCATGGCGGACGAGCTGCGCCCGGATGGAATCGCGGTGAATGCGCTGTGGCCGCGCACGGTCATCGCGACGGCGGCGGTGCAGAACCTGCTGGGCGGTGAGGAGACGATTCGCGGCAGCCGCTCGCCGGACATCATGGCCGACGCCGCGTACGCCATCCTCACCAAGCCGAGCAAGAGCTTCACCGGCAACTTCTGCATCGACGAGGACGTCCTGCGCGCCGACGGCGTGACGAACTTCGACACGTATCAATCCGTGCCCGGCGCGGAGTTGTTCCCCGACTACTTCCTCTGAGGGGTGGATTGGTACGGCCCATGCTTCCGGTTCGGGAGCGTGGGCCGTGCGTTGAGTATTCCGGCAAGGGCCCAAGGCGAGGAGGGTGGCGAGATGGCGTGGGAGTCCGAGCAGGGTGTGACGTCGAGTGTCGCGAGGAGCCGCCAGGATGAGCGGTGACGCCAAACAGGGAGGGCCCGGTCCGGGAGAGTTCCTGGTCTACGTGGGTGAGGATGGTGTCTCGAAGGTCCACGTGCGGCTCGTCGAGGGCACCGTCTGGCTGACCCAGAAGCAACTGGCCGAGCTTTTCGGCAAGGACGTGCGAACCGTCAACGAGCACCTCCAGAACATCTACGAGGAGGGAGAGCTCGACCCGGTGGCAACCCTCCGGAAATTCCGGATAGTTCAAATGGAGGGTACCCGGGAAGTCGCGAGGCTGGTGGAGCACTACTGCCTGCCCGCGATTCTCGCGGTCGGCTACCGGGTCCGCTCCACTCAGGGGACGCGGTTCCGGAAGTGGGCCACGGCCCTGCTGGACGAGTACCTGGTGAAGGGCTTCGTGCTCGACGATGCCCGCCTCCAGTCCGCCGCCTCGTTGGGAGAGGACTACTTCGACGAACTCCTGGAGCGAATCCGGGAGATTCGAGCGTCGGAGCGTCGGTTCTATCAAAAGCTGACCGACATCTACGCCCAGTGCAGCGTCGACTATGACGCCCAATCGGATATCACCCAGACGTTCTATGCGACGGTGCAGAACAAGCTGCACTGGGCCATTCATGGCCACACCGCCGCGGAGCTGATTCGAGAGCGCGCCGACGCGAGTCAGCCCCACATGGGACTCGCGACCTGGAAGCACGCTCCCGAAGGACCCATCCGGAAAGCGGATGTCACGGTGGCGAAGAACTACCTCACGGAGCCCGAGCTGCGAGAACTCAGCCGTGTCGTCACGATGTATCTGGACTACGCGGAGGACCAGGCCCGCCGCCGGCGCCCCATGACGATGGAGAGCTGGGTGGCGAAGCTGGATGGCTTCCTCCAGTTCAACGAGCGGGACGTCCTGTCCCACGCGGGGCAAGTCAGTCACGAGCTGGCGACGGCCCACGCGGAATCCGAGTTCGACCGGTATCGCGAGAACCAACGGAAGCTGGAGTCGAACCTGCCGACTTCCGACTTCGACCGGGCCGTGGAGAAGACGAAGCAGCTCGAATCCAGGACAGGGGGCCGAGGCAAGAAGCCATGAGTCGGCTGCTCCCGGGCGGCGAGCCCGCCTGCCCCGGGGGTGGGCGGACCACCGGTAAAATGTTCGGGAGAAGAGGCTCCATGCGGCAGTGATTGCGTGCTTGTGGACGCGACACTAGAAGCCCAGGTCACTTCCATTCTTCCGAACGAGCACTGATGTCCGCGCCGGACTTCCCCAAACAGCGAGCCACGGCATTCCAGGAAGGGCACCTCGGCGGAGCCGGCGAGATGGCGGAGTTGGTCCGCTCCAAGGACTGGTCCGCGACACCGCTAGGCCCCCTCTCCGGCTGGCCCACGAGCCTGAAGACGATGGTGGGCGTCGTCCTGGGCAACCGCTTCCCCATGCTGCTGTGGTGGGGACCCCAGATGCTTCAAATCTACAACGACGGTTACCGGCCCGTGCTCGGCCTGAAGCACCCAGGCTCGCTGGGCGCTCCCGCCTCCGTTGTCTGGGCTGAAATCTGGGACGTCATCGGCCCCATGGCCCAAGGCGTGCTGAAGGGCGGACCCGCGACATGGAGCGAGCACCTTCCGCTCTTCATCAGCAGCCGAGGCTTCATCGAGGAGACGTTCCACACCTTCTCGTACAGCCCCGTGTATGACGAAGCCGGCCAGGTCGGCGGTGTCCTCGTCACGGTGCAGGAAACCACCGAGCAGGTGCAGGACAACCGCCAGCTCAAGATGCTGGGCGAGCTGGCCACCAGCTCCGCCGCCGCGAAGACGGCCGAGGAGGCCTGTCAGACCGCCGCGTCCATCTTCTCCGGCTACGACCAGGACCTGCCCTTCACGCTGCTCTACCTGCTCGACGATGCCGGCACCGAGGTCCGGTGCGTGGGCTCCAGCGGCATGGAGGGCTACGCGGGCTCCGCGAAGCCCGCGCACTGCGCCTTCAACGGCGTGACGGACCCCGACGGCTGCTGGCCCTTCGTGGAAGCGGCGCGCACCGGACGGGAGGTCCTCGTCGATGACCTGGCCTCGCGCTTCGGGGACCTCCCCATGGGCCGCTGGGGAACGGCGCCGACGCGCGCGGTGGTGCTGCCGCTGGCGCGCTCCGGGCAGCCACATCCGTATGGATTCCTGGTGGCCGGCGTCAGCCCGCGCCGCGTCCTGGATGACCGCTACCTGGGCCTCTTCCGCCTCACCGCGGACCCGGTGGTGACGGCCATCGCCAATGCCCGCGCCTACGACGAGGAGCGTCAGCGCGCCGAGGCCCTCGCGGCCATCGACCGCTCCAAGACGGCCTTCTTCAACAACGTCAGCCATGAGTTCCGCACGCCGCTGACGCTGATGCTCGGCCCCACCGAGGACGCGCTGGCCTCGCCCTCACGCGCCCTCTCCGGCGAGCCGCTGGAGACGGTTCACCGCAACTCGCTGCGGCTCTTGAAGCTGGTCAACTCCCTGCTCGACTTCTCCCGTCTGGAGGCGGGGCGCATCCAGGCCCACTACGAGCCGGTGGACCTGCCCGCCCTCACCGCGGGCCTCGCGAGCGCGTTCCGCTCCGCGATAGAGCGCGCGGGCCTGCGCTTCGACGTCGACTGCGCGCCGCTGCCCGAGGACGTCTACGTCGACCAGGACATGTGGGAGAAGATTGTCCTCAACCTCCTCTCCAACGCGCTGAAGTTCACCTTCGAGGGGACCATCCGCATCTCGCAGCGGTGGACGAATGGTCAGGTCGAGCTCCAGGTCTCCGACACGGGCATCGGCATTCCGGAGCAGGAGCTGCCCCGCGTCTTCGAGCGCTTCCACCGCGTCCAGGGCGCACGCGCGCGCACGCATGAGGGCTCCGGCATCGGCCTGGCGCTCGTACACGAGCTGGTCCGCCTCCATGGCGGCACGCTCGGCGTGACGAGCACGGAAGGCAAGGGCACCACGTTCACCCTGCGCATCCCCTCCGGCGCGGACCATCTGCCGAAGGCGCACGTCGGTGCTCGTGACTCGCGGGCCGTCACGGCGCTGGGCGCCGCGCCCTATGTGAACGAGGCCTTGCGCTGGCTGCCAGGCGGGCTGGAGGTGGAGTCGCTGGAGCTGGGGGCCGAGGTCTCCTCGGCGCAGAACGTCGCCAAGGGCGCGCGCATCCTGCTGGCGGACGACAACGCCGACATGCGCGAGTACCTGACGTCGCTGCTCTCGCGGACCTGGGAAGTGGAAGCGGTGGCGGACGGCCTCGCGGCGCTGGAGTCCGCGCGCGCCCGACCTCCAGACCTGGTGCTGACGGACGTGATGATGCCGGGGCTGGATGGCTTCGGCCTGCTGCGCGAGCTGCGCGCCGACGAGCGGACGCGCGGAGTGCCCGTCACCGTCCTCTCCGCGCGAGCGGGTGAGGAGGCTCGCATCGAGGGTCTGCGCGCCGGCGCCGACGACTACCTGGTGAAGCCCTTCTCCGCGCGCGAGTTGATGGCGCGGGTGGAGACGCAGCTCACCAAGGCGCGGTTGCGGTCCATCCAGGAGGCCCATGCCCGGCTCCTGACGCGCGTCTTCACGTACGCGCCGGTGGGCATCTGCATCCTGAAGGGGCCCGAGCACATCTTCGAGTTCGCCAACGCGGGTTACCTGCGGCTCGTCGCCAACCGCCCCGTCGTCGGCCAGCCCATCGCGAAGGCGCTGCCGGAGCTGGCGGGCCAGGGCATCTTCGAGCTGCTGGACAGGGTCATCGCCACGGGCGAGCCGTACATCGGCCGTTCGCTGCGACTGATGATGGTCTCCGGTGAGGGGGGCCCTCCGCGCGAGGTGTTCTTCGACTTCGTCTACCAGCCGATGCTGGACGACGAGGGCCGGGTGGACTCCATCGTCGTGGTGGCCTTCGACGTGACGGACCTGTCCAACGCGCGCCGCGAGGCGGAGGCGGGCAGCCGCGCAAAGGACGAGTTCCTGGCGATGCTCGGCCATGAGCTGCGCAATCCGCTGGCGCCCATCCTCACCGCGCTCCAGCTGATGCGGCTGCGCGGCGGTGACGGCGCGGAGCGCGAGCGCACCGTCATCGAGCGACAGGTGCATCACCTGGTGCGACTGGTGGACGACCTGCTCGACGTGTCCCGCGTGACGCGGGGCAAGCTGGTCCTTCGCCGTGAGCGCGTGGAGCTGGCGGAGGTGGTTGCGAAGGCCATCGAGCAGTCCAGTCCGCTCCTGGAGGAGCGCGGCCACCACCTGGTGGTGGAGCTGCCTCGCCATGGCCTGTTGCTGGACGCCGACGCGACGCGACTGGGGCAGGTGTTCTCCAACCTCCTGACGAACGCGGCGAAGTACACGGAGCCCGGTGGGCGCATCACCATCACCGGGACGCGAGAGGGTTCGGAGGTGGTGGCCTCCGTCCAGGACAACGGCAGCGGCATCACCCCGGAGATGCTGCCGCGCATCTTCGACCTCTTCTTCCAGGAGCGGCAGGAGCTGGACCGCTCGCAGGGCGGACTGGGACTGGGGCTCGCGATTGCCCGGAGCCTGGCGGCCCAGCACGACGGCACCATTCAGGCGAGCAGTGATGGCCGGGGACAGGGCAGCACGTTCACCGTGAGACTGCCCGCGCTGGAGGCCCTGCCCGCCGAGGCGAGCGTGGCCTCCGCGGTCGCGGCGCAGGAGGTCGTGCCGATGCCGCACCGCGTGCTGATTGTCGACGACAACCGCGACGCGGCGGACGTACTCGCCGAGGCCCTGGACATGCTGGGCTGCGAGACGCGCGTCACCTACGACGGCCCGAGCGCGCTCCAGGTGGCGCCGTCCTTCTGCCCGGAGCTGGCGCTGCTGGATATCGGCCTGCCCGTCATGGACGGCTACGAGCTGGCGCGCAACCTGCGCACCCAGCGCCCGGACGGGGGCCTCCAGCTCATCGCGGTGACGGGGTATGGCCAGGAGTCGGACCGGCAGCGCTCGAAGGAGGCGGGCTTCGACGCGCACCTGGTGAAGCCCATCGACTTCGCCACCCTGGGCTCGTTGCTCAAGCGCCTGAACTCGGCCCGCTCCAATTGACTCACCCCGCCGAGCGCGCGGCCTCGCTCGGCGGCGGTGCCCAGGTGGCATTGAGCGAGTGGATGGTGCTCACCGGGATGTCGAGCAGGAACATGTAATAGAGGGCGCGGTGCTGGTCGTTGACCTCGTCCTCGAAGGCGCCGAAGCCGCTCACCGAGTAGACGGTTCCGAGCAGCTCCGTGCCGGTCGTGGGCTGCTGGTACGTCAGCGCGTTGTCCCGGAGGGTCCTCAGCGCGGCGTCGACGGCCGCCTTGCACAGCAGGCCACACGCGGGGCCGCCGGGGTACAGGGACATGATGGACGTCAGCCCTTCCTCGGTCCACGCGCGCGGCACCACGTCGAGCGCGTTGTAGTAGCGCTGGGCCTCCGGGAAGGCGGCGTCGAAGGCCTCGGCGAAGGCGGGATTGCCCGCGGTGGGCGCGGCGAAGGTGACGGGGAGCACGGACACGTTCGTCAGCGCGCCCTGGAGCCACGCGGCCAGCACGGTGGCCACCTGTCCCCCCAGGCTGTGCCCGGTGACGAGCAGCGACGTTCCCTGGGGCAGCCCCTGGAGGAACGTCAGCAGCGCGCCGCCGCCGGGGCCCACGGACGAGGACATGGCCACGACGTTCTTCCACACCTCCACGGCGCCCTTGGAGATGGCCGCATCGGCGGGAAACGACGGCGCGGTGAAGGGCAGGGGCTCCTGGGGGTTGATGTTCTTGTCCTGGAGCAGGTCCTCGATGCGGTCGAACAGGGTGCCGCGCACCACCACCGCGCAGTCGCCGCTCGTGTTGGCGGCGACGTAGACCAGGTCCTCGCCGTGTGTCGCCGGGCCCCACGTCACCTGCCAGCCCTCCGTGAGGGTGGCGGACAGGGCCTCGTTCATCAGGGTGTAGCGCTTGGAGTTCGAGTCGAACTGGCCCAGGTAGGAGACGGCGCAGAGGGTGATGCCGAGCTGGGAGGGATTGTTCGCGGAGGCCATGGTTCTTCCTTCAGGACAGGGAGCCGGAGACGCTTGCCCCCATTGTGCACCGGCCGGGGGCTTCGTCGCCGTCCTCGCGCGCGGGGACTCGGCTATGCTGGGGCCCTCCGCATGGCCCTGGAAGGGCACGGCGCGCGTCGCCCCCCTTCCACGCGGTCCGGGGAGAAGAGACGAGGCGTTCGGGATGAGCAGCGATGTGGCGGGAGCGAAGGACGGAGTGGTGGTTCTCGATTACGCGAAGCTGGTGGCCGGCGCGGACCTGTCCGCCGACATCGAGCGCGCGTATGGGTATGACGGCATTGGCCTGCTCATCGTCCGGGGCATCCCCGGGCTGGTGGAGCTGCGGCAGGGGTTGTTGCCGTTGGGCTTCCGGTTCGCCGCGCTGCCCAATGACGTGAAGGACCGCTACGTCCACGAGCGCAGCAGCTATTCCTTCGGCTGGAGCCACGGCAAGGAAGTGCTCAAGCCTGGCCAGTTCGACGAGTTCAAGGGCTCCTACTACAACAATCCCCAGTACGACTCGCCCCAGGTGGATGCGTCGCTGGTGGAGAAGTACCCGGAGAACTACCTCCCCAACGTGTGGCCGGACCCGGACTTTCCCGCGCTGCGCCCGGCCTTCCAGGCCCTGGGGCGGAAGATGGTGGACGTGGGGTTGCTCGTGGCGGCGCAGTGCGACCGGTACGTGACGGCGCGGCTGGGCGAGAGGCTCTCGCCGGATGCACAGCTGGCGCGGACCATCCGCGAGTCCCGTGCGTGCAAGGCGCGGCTGCTCTACTACTTCGCCATCAACGAGGACTCGACGCCGCGCACGCGCGATTCCTGGTGCGGCTGGCACAGTGACCACGGTTCGCTGACGGGGCTGTGTCCGGCCATGTACTTCGATGCGGAGCCCGGGGCCTCGGAGCCGACGCGGCAGGACATCGCGGTGCCGGACCCGGAGGCGGGGCTCTACGTGCGCACGCGCGGTGGCGAGGAGCGCAAGGTCGTCATCCCCAAGGACTGCCTCGCGTTCCAGATTGGAGAGAGCGCGCAAATCGTCACGGGCGGACTGCTGCGCGCGACACCGCACGCGGTGCAGGCGCTGGCGCACCCGGCGAGCCGCAACATCTCCCGCTCGACGTTCGCCGTCTTCATGCAGCCCGATAACGAGGAGCGCCTGCGTCCGCCCGAGGGCACGGACCCGGCGGAGCTGCGCGTGGGCGCCTTCCAGCCGGGCATGACGTTCGGCGACTTCGCCCGCGCCACATTCGCGAAGTTCTACAACCCCTACGCGTGACGCGCGGCGCGCGCGGGGTGTCTCCTCAAAAGACAGACACCTCGCGCAGTTGGTGGAAGTAGCCGCGCATCGGTGGGTTGCTGGACGGTTTCGCGGTGAAGATGCGCACCCGGTCCACGAGCGGCGTGTCTTCCCGGAGGGGCGCGTCGACGTCGCGCTCGAAGGCCACCTGCGTGTTCCTGTCGTCCGTGTGGGGCGGGGTGTCGAGCGCCAGAATGAGGGTGTCCTGGCCCAGCGGCTGCCATGCGCCGCCCTCCAGCGAGCCCTCGACGTGAAGGACCTCTTCCATGAACGTGCTGTTGTGGCCTCGCACCAGCACGCGGCGGGGATGGACGGGCTCCCGCAGCCGGATGATGAGCACCTGCTCCAGCGCGCCGTACATCGGCGTTGGCACCTTGACCGACTCGAGCTTGCCGTCGGTGAAGGGACACGGGTCCACGACGCCGTCATCCGTCTCGCAGGGCTGTCCCCGGCTGAAGGGGATGCGTCCCGTGAAGGGCAGCGGCACCGGGGGCGCCTCATGCACATCCACGTATTCCAAGACGCTCAGGAACCAGTCGCGCCAGCCCTCGGCTCGGGCCTGCACGAAGGCGAGCGGTGGCGCGAAGTCCTCCAGCATCTCCGGCCCCAGCCACGCCTCGCCGGAGCGCTTCTCCTGGCTCCACACCACGCCGGACTCGCCACGCGCCTGCACGAAGTAGCCGTGCTCGGGGATGTCCGCGAGCGGCGGCACGTCCACCCACGTCAGGCGAACGCCGCCCGAGTCCTCGCTCGCACGCAACTGGCTGTCCCAGCGGCGAAGCGGCGGCAGGTCCACGTCCCTCATGAAGTTGAAGGCCAGGAAGTCCCTCGCGCCGTCCAGGGACGGCAGGTGGAGCTGGAAGGCGCTGAGTCTCGCCCAGGGGGATGGGCGATCCAGTTGGTCCGCGCCGGTGTCGCGCGCGGTCAGCTCGTGGAGGAACAGTCCTTGCGCGTCCGGAGTCACCAGGGCCCAGGGCTCGTACGCGAGTGTGAGGCGTCCACTCGGAGCTTGTCCTGGGATCGGCTGGGGTCCATCCAGCCGGCGCGGACGCATCAGCGTGAGCGGAGCGCCGCGCCAGGGTGAGCCGTCGGACTCCAGCACGGTGCCGGAGAGGAAGACGGGAGACTCGGGCTCCAGCGCGCAGCCCGCCGAGGTGATGACGCAGGCGAGCCCCATGAGCAGGTGGCGCATGTCAGAAGGTCCCCTTGACGCCGAGCGTGGGCAGAATCACCGGGATGCCGAGGCTCTTGCGCTTCAGGCCCACGGGCTCGCCTGCATCTTCCTCGTAGCCATAGTCGCGGGTCAGCACCTCGCTGCGCGCGCTGACGTTGAAGACATCCAGGTACACATCGAGCATGAAGTTGTCGAAGACGAGGCTGCGTGAGGCGCGGAAGTCGACGCGGAAGAAAGACGGCAGTCGGTCCACCGCGTCGCGGCTCACGGGTTTCCACTCGGGCTCGCCGTCCTCGCCCAGGCCCTCGCGCATGGTGCGGTAGCCGAACTGGCCCGTCTCGGGGCGGCCGGTGTTGAAGTGCGCCACCGCGCCCACGGTGACGAAGTCGAAGCGGTAGCTGAGCGCGGCGTTGACGGAGTGCGCCTGCTCGAAGGCATAGGGCAGGTAGCCCTCCGCCATGCCGAGCTCCTCGCCATCCGGGCCCACCTTCGCGTAGCGCGTGAAGCGCCGGCTCTGGTTGAATCCATACGTGAGCCAGCCGAACCAGCGTCGCCCCAGTGGCCTTCGCACCATCAGCTCCACGCCGTAGCTGTGGCCCCGGCTCTCCACGTCCTCGGCTTCGAGTCCCCGACGCCGCAGGTTGCTCACCACGTCTTCGAAGTTGAACTCCAGCGTGCGCAGGAGCGGGTTGAAGTACGCCTCCGCGGAGATTTCCCACTCCGAAGATGGTCGCCACTCCGAGCCGAGCGAGAACTGCGCCGCGCGCTGGAGTCCCCGCTCCAGCGCGAGCATCTCTCCGGCGGGCACGGGGAGCAGCACCGTCGCGGGCTGGTGGTACAGGCCCGCGCCTGCCTTCAGCGTGAGCGTGTCCGTGAAGGCATGCCGCACCGCGAGCCGAGGCTCCACCGCCAGCCGCGTCGTGTCCCCGAAGCCGTGGTAGCTGTCCAGCCGCAGGCCCGGCACCAGCGTCCACCGCGGGGAAGGCCGCCAGGTGAGCTGCGTGCCCACGCCCGCGAAGGTGCCCAGGATGCCAGGGCGCGAGTACGCGTCCTTCCCGTCGACCGGGCCCACGGGGCGGAACAGGCCGGTGGCCACCATGCTCGCGTCGCGTCGCTCCAGGTGTCCGAAGACCTCCAGGTTCAGCTCGGAGGACAGCTCGCGTGTGTAGCCCGTGCGCAGGGCGACGCTGCCCTGGGTCAGCTCGTAGCGGCCGGGCGCGCTGCCGCCCTTGTTGTAGGCGAGGCTCAGCCGGTCATACCCGAGCGTCAGGCCCACCTCCGCCTCGCCTCTCGCGAAGGGGTGGCGACCGCGCAAGTCGAGCCGGTGGAACAGCAGGCCCACGCCGCCCGAGCTCTGCGTGGGGATGCGCGCCGTGAGTCCCACCGCGTCCGATGTGCCGAGTGCGAGGACTCGGAGGTTGCCCTGGCCCACGCGCTGCTCCACGCGCGTCTGGTAGTCCCAATAGTCCGCGTACAGCTTGGGCTCGCCGGGCTCCGAGTACACGTTGCCGCCTATCGTGGTCGACGACGGCCCGGTGAGGCTGTTGGCGATGCGGGTGATGAGGAGGCCCGTGTAGCTGATGCGCGCGGCGGCGGTGACGGTGGTGCTCGTCTCCGGGATGGGGACCTCGAGGAACGCGCCTGCGTGGATGAGGTCCAGGTAGGCGCTGCCGTGCAGGCCCTCTTCGCGCGGCCGGCTCACGTGCGCGTCCACCGCGCCGCCCAGCAGGCTGCCGTAGCGCGCGGAGGGCACACCGACCTGGAAGTCGAGCGACTCGACGAGGTCCGGGTACACCACCGCGTTGCCGACGAGCAGGTGATAAAGGAAGGGCACGCGCACGCCGTCCACGTAGAAGGCACTGGCGGCGGGCTGCACTCCGCGCACCACGGGATAGGAGAGCCCCGAGGCCAGCGCCGTCACACCCGGCATGAGCATCACCACGCGGAACGGGTCGCCCATGGTGCCGGGGACCTCGCGCAGCTCCTGCTCGTGCAGCGTGACGCGGGAGACCTCGGTGCGCGGCCGGTCCGCGCGCACCACCGTCTCGTAGGGGTTCACCGCGAGCGGCTCCAGCGAGTACAGCACCTCCAACTGCTGGCTCGCGTCGAGCGTCTCGGTGAGCATCAGCAGCCGATGTCCGGGCGCGGTGATTTTCAGCGCATGCGCGCCGGGGGGCAGCTCCAGTCGGAAGAATCCCTGGGCGTCTGTCTCCGTCGTCGCCGCGTCGGCGCGCACGGTGGCTCCGGCGATGGGCTTGCGTGTGCCCTTGGCTCGCACCCGGCCGGTGAGCACCGCGCGGAGGGCGGCCACGGGGGGCGGCTCGAAGCGATAGGTGAAGGGCAGTCGCACCGCGACGGGTTGCCCTTGTGAGGTGGCCGGGTGGAAGCGCAGGCGGGGCGCGGCGTGCAGCGCGGCCTGGGCGAGCGCGGAGGGAGGCTCGCCCACGATGCGGGCCTCGACGACGTCACCGGCCTCGTCGACGGTCAGCTCCAGCTCGACGGTGACGGGCGCGTCCAGGTGGAGGCCTTGAGGCAACCGCGCGGGAGCGTCCTCGGCCAGGGTGGGGGGAATGAGCGCGGAGAGCGGCGAGGACTCGGTGCCGGGCAGCGGAGTCGTCTGGGCACGAAAGGGCACTGCGACCAGGGCCAGGGCGAGAAGAGACGGTCCGAGTCGCGTCATCGTGGTGGGGGCGGGGGTGTGGGCGCTGAAAACCTCCTATACGTGACCACAACGGAAGTCAGGTTGTCGCGGGCCGTGTGGCAATGACGTTCATCTGGCAATGAGTTCATCTCAGGTGGACGGTTTGCCCGAGGCGACTGGCGCAATACCCATCCACGGCCACGGCACCCAGGATGAAGGCGGCGGCCGCGGCGATGTTCCCCTTGCGAGGACTCTGTTGGAGCGCGGGCCCCAGGCTCGCGAAGGGCCGGTGCTTGCCTTCGCACTCCGGCAGGGCGAGCGTGGGGCTTCCCTGTCGTTCAGGAGCGGCGCGATGACCCTGGGTTCCTGGCGTTCGTTGTGTCTGGTCGTGAGTGTCCTGCTGTCCTGGGGGCTGGCTGCTCCGGCGAGGGCGCAGGCGACCGGGCCCGAGCGGGTCGCGGTGCGCGCGGCGAGGCTGTTCGACGGCAGGAGCGCGAAGCTCGTGACGAAGGCCGTGGTGCTCATCGAGGGCAATCGCATCCAGGCGGTGGGCTCCGGCCTGGCCATTCCCGAGGGCACGCGGGTGCTCGAGTTAGGGGACGTCACCCTCCTGCCGGGACTCATCGATACACATTCGCACCTGCTCACGAACCTCGAGTTGGGAGGGGATGGGTCGAGCATGGAGCTGCAGGTGGCACGGATGAGCACGGCCGAGCGTGCCTTGATGGGTGCGAAGCTGGGGCGCGAGTTGCTGGAGGCGGGCATCACCACGGTGCGGGACGTGGGCAACTCCG
This sequence comes from Myxococcus sp. CA051A, assembly GCF_013336705.1. Classification (NCBI taxonomy): domain Bacteria; kingdom Pseudomonadati; phylum Myxococcota; class Myxococcia; order Myxococcales; family Myxococcaceae; genus Myxococcus; species Myxococcus sp. CA051A. The sequence goes on from NZ_JABUMS010000017.1 coordinate 49,333, forward strand.
GTGTGAATGGGGATGTGGCGCTGCGCAATGCCATCCAGCGAGGCTGGGTGGAGGGGCCGCGCATCTCCGCGTGTACCCGCGCGCTCGCGCCGCAGGGTGGACAGTTCGGGCAGCTCCAGCAGCCCGTGCAGGGACTCATCGACCAGGAATACGTCACCGTGACAGGCGTGGACGAGGCGCGCCGTGCCGTGCGGCAGGCGGTGTATGACGGCGCGGACTGCATCAAGGTCATCGTCGACAATGGCCACAACATCCTCTCGGTGGAGGAGCTGAAGGTCATCGTCGAGGAAGCGCATCGGGTGAAGCGCCCGGTCGCGGCGCACACGACCAAGGACGACAGCATCCGCGCGGCGGTGGAGGCGGGGGTGGACTCCATCGAGCATGGGTATGCGTTGCCGGATGACGTGCTGGCTCCGATGGTGCGCAAGCGCATCTTCCTCGTGCCCACCGAGGGACCGCTGGAGATTTGTGAAGAGTTTCCTTCGGACGCGGGTGACGCGGAGGCGCGGCGCGCCATGAAGGAGCGCTGCCAGAAGCTCGTGGCCAAGGGGTATGAGCGCACGCGTCGAGCCGTGGCGGCGGGCGTGCGGTTGGCGGCGGGCTCGGACATGTACCTCGCGGTGCCAGGGCAGACGCGTGGCGCGTCCACGATGCGCTCGCTCACCGCCCATGGTGAGGCGGGCCTTCCGCCGGTGGAGGTCCTGCGCGCGGCGACAGCGAACGCGGCGGAGCTGCTGCGCATGCAGGACCGGGTGGGCACGCTCGAAGCGGGAAGGCTCGCGGACCTGATTGCCGTGAACGGCGACCCGTTGAAGGGCCTCAAGGCGCTGCGTCAGGTGCGCTTCGTGATGAAGGACGGCAAGGTGGTGGTGGACGCCCAGGGAGCGCTGTCCCCGGTGGCGACGCCCGCGCGCTGAGAGCTGGCGGAGCGCTCCTCGGAGCCAGGCGGGGTGGCGCGTCGATGGCGCCGCGCTCATGCGTTTCGCGAGGCCGCGGCCCTCTGGCACGCTCCTCGGAAGTGTCGCGAGGGCTCCGGCTGGAGTAGTTACCAGGGGCCATGCTCTCCCGGTCCGCTCGACGCGTCTCGCTCACGGTGCTCCTCCTCGTCTGCGCCTCCTGTGCGCGCGTGCCGCGTCCAGCGGTCACCCGTCCCCAGGAAGCACTGGTGGAGTTCTCCGACACAGTGAAGCTCGTGGACGACGGCGAGTCGGCGTCCCTGCGCATCGCGCTGGACCAGAGCCTCATCTGGCTGCGCACGCGGCCGGTGGACCAGCGCTTTGTCTACGGCCCGCGCGAAGTCACGGCCGGAGAATTGGTATCCGCCCTGGAGCGGCTGCGCGCGCGCCTCACCGACGGCATGTCCTCGCTGGAGGTGTCGAAGGCGGTGATGGAGGACTTCGACCTGCTCGAGTCCTCTGGAGGCGAGGACGGCACCGTGCTCTTCACGGGCTATTACGAGCCCGTGCTCGAAGCGAGCCTGTCGCGAACCGACGAGTACCGCGTCCCCGTGCTGTCCGCGCCCGATGACCTCATCGAGGTGCCGCTGGAGCCCTTCGCGGAGCGCTTCGCGTCAGAGCGCGTCTTCGGGCGACTGGAGGGCAAGCGACTGGTGCCCTACTGGAACCGCGCCGAGATTCGCGGCGGCAGGCTGAGCCCGCGCAAGCTGGAGCTGGCCTGGGTGAAGGACCCGGTGTCGCTCTTCTTCATGGAGGTGCAGGGCAGCGGCACCCTGCGGCTGAATGACGGCGGCGAGCGTCGCGTGGGCTACGCCGCGTCGAATGGCCGTCCGTACCGGAGCATCGGCGCCCTGCTCATCCAGGAGGGAGTGATTCCCCGAGAGCAGATGTCCATGCAGGCGCTGCGAGCGTGGCTGGCGGCGAACCCCACCGAGCGCGACCGCGTGCTGGACTACAACGAGTCCTATGTCTTCTTCCGCTTCCTGCCCGGCGCGGCGGTGGGCTCCTTGGGCAGGGAGGTGACACCGGGCCGCTCCATCGCCACGGACGCGCGGCTGTTCCCCAAGGGCGGCCTGGCCTTCATCCTCACGGACCACCCGGTGAAGATGGCGGATGGTTCGGTGCAGTGGAGGCCGCTGTCGCGCTTCGTGTTCAACCAGGACACGGGCGGAGCCATCCGGGGCGCGGGTCGCGTGGATGTCTTCTGGGGCCGAGGCCCCGAGGCGGAGCTGGCCGCGGGCATGATGAAGCAGAAGGGGCGGCTGCTCTTCCTGGTGCCCAGGCCCCGCGTCCCGGTGGTGGAAGCCCGGTGACGCGAGGCCCGGAGGTGGCTCAGCGCTGGGCCACGCCGGCCTTCTTCAGCTCCTCGTCGATGATGCGACGGAAGTGGTCGATGGGCATCGCGCCGACGATGGGGCGGCCGTTGACGAAGAACGTGGGCGTCCCCCCGGCGCCCACCCTCGTGCCCTCGGCCGAGTCCAGGTCGATGCGCGCGTCGAACTTCCTGGCGTCGAGCGCGTTCTTGAAGCGCGTCACATCCAGCCCGACCTGCTTCGCGTAGCCCTCCATCGCCGCCCGGTCGAGCTGCCGCTGGTTGGCGAAGAGGAGGTCGTGGAACTCCCAGAACTTCCCCTGCTCGTGCGCCGCCATGGACGCAGCCGCGGCGAGCTTCGCGTTGGGATGGTTGGGCAGCGGCTGGTGCTTGAAGGCCACGCGCAGCTTGCCCTCGTACTCCTTCTCCAGCGCCTTCAGCGTGGGCACCGCGCGAGAGCAGAAGGGGCACTCGAAGTCGGACCACGCCACCAGCGTGACGGGCGCGTTGGCGGGGCCGCGCGAGGGCGCCTCACCCACCTCCACCTGCTGCCGGGGCAGCTCCGCCGGAGCGGGTGGCGCGGGCGGGCGCTCCACGCCGCGCTCGATGATGCGCGCGTAGACGTCCGCCTTGGGCACGCCACCCTTCACCAGTGCCTCCGCCTTGTTCAGTTCCTCGTCCACCACGCCGGTGAAGACCGTCAGCGGCTGGGCGCCGTTGATGAAGCGGCCGTTGACGAAGAAGCCCGGCGTCCCGGTGGCGCCAAGCTGAATCGCCATCGCCTCATCCCGGCGGATGCGCTCGGCGAGCTTCGGCTCCGCCAGGTCCTGCTTCCAGCGGGCGACGTCCAGCCCCAGCTCCTTCGCGTAGCGCTCCAGGTCCGCGTCGGACTGGGCCCTCGGGTTGGCGAAGAGGACGTCATGGTACTGCCAGAACTTCCCCTGCTCTCCGGCGGCCAGCGCCGCGACCGCCGCGGGCCGGGCGCGCGGGTGCATGTCCAGCGGGTGGTGCTTCATCACCACGCGCAGCTTGTCGCCATAACGCTGCTGCAACTGCTTCACCGTGGCGTGGCCGCGAGCACAGAAGGGGCACTCGTAGTCGGAGAACTCCACGAGCGTGACGAGCGCGCTCTCCTCGCCGTGGATGAGCGAGCCATCCACCGGCACCTTGTAGACGACGGGAGAGATGGGAGGGCGCTGGCGGTCAGAGGGTTGGGCCACGGCGGCTGGCGTGGGAGTGGTGCCCTTGGGGGCAGCGGCGGGCGCCGACGTGCGGCCTCCCACGAATCCCAACACGAGCCCCACCACGAGGCTCACCCATACGGATGGCTTGCTCACGACACGACTCCTGGAAAAGTGACGCCACGGAGTGCGCCGAGCGCGCCGAAAGTTTCAGCGCTCTTTTTCGAGGACCTGGGTGCGAGTCAGGCCGACCTGTCGGCCGGAGGACCTGGCTTCAGGGGAGAGGGCCATCCAGCGCTGCCCTGGTGGCCTGCTCTCGGGGCGCTTGCCCGCCATTTCGGCGGTTGTCCATGAGCGGGCAGGCCCCACCTTTGTGGAGGAAGGGAGGCCGTGCCTCATGCGAGGGAAGGTTGCCTGGATGGCGGTCGTGGTCGCGAGCCTGTCGCTCATGCTGTGCGCGGGGGGCTGTACGGCGGAGGCGCAGTCAGCGTCCGAGGAGGCACGGCCGCCGGCCGCCCCCTCGGAAGTGAAGCCGGTGCCTCCGTCAGGACAGACGCCGACACCCGCCGAGGTGTCCGAGCTGTGGAACAGCATGTCGGGGTTGCGCGCGGAGGTCCGCCAGCTCCGCCAGGAAGTCTCGAAGCTGCGCACGCAGGTCGGCGCCCAGGCGCAGGGCACGGGCGGCTCGGGCACACAGGCGCGGGCGGGTTCCGAGCCGGATACCCAGGCGCGCGGCACGGGGGGCGCTGGCACCGCGCCACGACAGGTGGAAACCGACGTGCCGCCCGCTGGCTCCAACGTGCCGGCGCCGACGGGGACGGCGGTGGTGATGGCCACCTTCACGGGGGCGGTACGCTCGGTGGCTCCGCCCGACGTCGTCATCGCGCAGGACAGTGGAGAGCCGCTGACGCTGGAGGTGACTCCGCGGACGCGGGTGCTGCGCAACGGAAAGAGCGTGGGCTTGCGAGACCTGGACCCGGGAGATCGCGTCAGCGCGGTGGTGGACATGGTGGGTGAACACGAGACGGTGGAAATCTCGGTGCTCCGGAAGGAGGACCCGGACAATTGAGACGCGGGAGCGACCCGTCAGTCGCTCGCGTTCAGGTTCGTCGTCGCTCGCAGGGAGGTTCCCGTCATGACGGCCTTTGACCGATACCGCGCACTGCTGCGCAAGTTCGAGAGTGTGCGTGCGCGAAATCCACAGGGTGGTTCGCCCGAGGAGGATGCCTTGTTGGACGACCTGGACGATGTCTGGTCGGAGATGAGTGAAGGCGAGCGCGCCGCCGCATCCCCCGAGCGCGACCGGGCCCTGGGGCTCTCGGATTCGCAAGACTCCGCGTCTCCACCTCCGGGCTGAGGCGCTTCTATTTACGGGCCGTGGGGAGAGGCGTTCCCCGCGGCCCGTGTTCGTCGGAGCGCGGGACAGGTGAAGCCCCCCGAGCCCTCATCCGGGAGCGCAGCACCGCGCGCGTGTAGTCCACCACCGAGGCGAGCGACAGCACGGCGATGAGCGCGACGAGCGGGCGCACAGCGGGGGGAAACAGCAGCACGCACAAGAGCGTCACCAGTTGCAGCGAGGTGACCACCTTGCCGAGCATCCGCGCCTTGAGCTCCACCCGCCGCAGCTTCGGCACCAGTCGGGTGACGATGAAGCCCACCGCGGTGCCGATGTCCCGCACCAGCAACAACAGGACCTCCGGCAGGGCGATGAGGCCGTCGAGGTAGCAGACGAGGATGGCCGTCACCATGAAGGCGCGGTCGGCCACCGGGTCGATGAGCGCGCCCAGTCGCGTGGCCAGGCCCTTGTGTCGCGCAATCCAGCCGTCGAGGAAGTCGGAGAAGGCCGCCAGCACGACGAGCGCCGCGCGCACCTTCGCGTCGGACTCGACGATGAAGGCCACCGCCATGGGGAGGCGGGACAGGGACAGGATGTTGAGCAGCACGAGGCTCGCCTGGCGGCGCATCTTCGTTCAAAGGTAGTGCACGAGCGTCATCACGCACCTGCCGGGGAGGAGGAGGTGTCGTCGAGTCGTCGGTCATCGCCCCGGCGGAGAGCAGGCGACCTCACGCGCGTGCGCATTCCACGAAACGCGAGGCTGCGAGGGAACCTTCGAGCGGCGAGAATCCTCCCATCCGGAGCGCCGCTCCCCACCTGCCTGGAGTCTCCCGTCGTGACCGCATCCGAGTGTCCGCCCCTTTCCCCGTCCTCTCCACTTCGCACCGGGGCGGCGTGGCTCGCCCGGGCCTGTCTGGTGGCGCTGTTGTGGCCAGGAGCCTCGGGGGCCAGCCCGCTGGCGCCGCGCCTGCGGGGCACGGTGCTCGCGACGGCGGCTTCACGGGCCCCCGAGCAGTCCACCGCCTCCTCCGAGCCCCGCGCCCCCACGCGCGAGGAGCTGGCGCGCTATGGCTGGCTGGCGAAGGACGCCCAGGTCCGTCCACTGGAGCTCGCCATCCCCGCGCCGGAGGGCTACACGCGCGTGACACTGGAGGCGGGCTCGTTCGGCGCGTGGCTGCGCGGCCTGCCCCTGCGCGCGCAAGGCACGCCCGTGCTGCACTTCCGGGGCGGAGAGGTGTTGCCCGGCGACGATGCGCGACTGGCAGCGGTGGCGGAGCTGGACATCGGCTCGGCCAATCTCCAGCAGTGCGCGGACTCCATCATCCGGCTGCATGCGGAGTGGCAGTGGTCCAGTCAGCAACGGGAGCGCATCGCCTATCGCTTCACCAGCGGACACCTGGCCTCGTGGCCGAAGTACGCGGCGGGAGACCGGGCGCGCATCGCGGGCTCCAAGGTGACGTGGGCGAGGAGCGCGGCGGCGGACAGCTCTCGCGCGGCGTTCCGTTCCTACCTGGACCTGGTCTTCACCTACGCGGGCACGCTGTCACTGGAGAGCGCCAAGGGGCGTCCCGCGCGAGACGAGCTGCGTGGCGGGGACTTCTTCGTGCTGGGCGGCAGCCCGGGGCACACGGTGCTGGTGCTGGACGTGGCGGCCGACGCGGGGGGCCGCCGCGTGGCGCTCCTGGGGCAAGGCTTCATGCCCGCTCAGGACTTCCATGTCCTCTCCTCGGGAAATGACTCCGTGGGGCCCTGGTTCCCGCTCGATGCCGACGCGGTGAGCACGCCCTTCTGGAAGCCCTTCCCGTGGACGTCGCTGCGTCGCTTTCCGTGAGGCGTGTCGTCGACCGGTCGTTCTCCGCGGGGCCCCCACCCCGACGGTGACTGACAGCGGCCAACGCCTCGCTCGCCAGGGCGATGCGTGCGTCGTCACGAGGCTACGAGTGCAGCGGCATCCTCACGCCCGAAGCCGGAGTCGGCGTCGGCGTGGTGGCGGGCAGGGCCTCCGCGACGGTGGCGGGCTTGCGCGTCAGGTACTTCACCAGGCTGTTGTGCTTGCCCAGGTACGTGTCGAAGCGGTTCACCCCGTCCTCGAGCATGCCCGCCTTGTCCAGTTCCTCGTGCATGACGGGCAGGTTGTAGAAGGGCACGGACGGGAAGGCGTGGTGCGTGAGGTGGTAGTTGCAGTTGAGCGGCGCCACGAAGAAGTTCTCCAGCAGCGTGCCCTTCACGTCGCGCGTCTCGCGCGTCTCGTCGCCCTTGATTTCGGCGTCCAGCGGGTGCTCGCCGAGCGCGCGCATCCGGAAGAAAGCCATCATCACCGTCGTCGTCGGCAGCACCCACAACAGCAGCCAGTGCAGCCACGCGCCCGTCATCACCAGCGTGGTGAGCAGCGCGGCGACGTAGATGACGTAGCGCACGTGCTCGGCGGCGGAGACCTTGGGCTTCGCGCCGCCCAGGAGCCGGCCCCAGTACGTCCAGGGCAACACCACCTTGAGGTGGTTGGGCGCGTACAGTCCCAGCGCGTCGCCCATGAACACCGCAGCGGCGCGCATCGGCGTGCGCGGGAAGTGCCAGGACGGGTCCTGCTGCATGGAGGCCCAGTACGGGTCCTTCGCCGTGTTGACGTGGCGGTGGTGCTCCATGTGCTGGTGCCGGTAGCCCGCGGTCGTCATGTTCAGCGGGAAGGCGCACAGGAAGTCGGCCACCACGTCACCCACCTTCCGGTTCGACAGGAAGTGGTAGTGCGCCGCCTCGTGCATCAGCGCGAGCATCGCGTGCTGACGCGTGGCGATGACCAGGGCCGCGATGGGCCAGGCCCACCACCGGTCCACCCACACCACCGCGGCAAACGCCGCGACAATGACGAGCCATTGCGTGCCGAGCGCCCACAGCGCCCTCACGTTGCTCACACGGGACATCTCCCGGGTCATTTTCGCCAGCGCCTGCCGGTCGACGCGCCGCGCGAACTGCACATCCGCTTCGTCTATGACCTCGGCGTACATGGGGGGCTCCTTCGTCTTTACGAGCAAGCAGGGTATTCCAGGACTCTTTCTCGCAAGAACGGCCAGTATGGCAAGAAATTTCTCTCTGTAACGTACGCACGCCCGTTTCAAACAGCCAAGTGAAGTCCGCCGAAACCCCATGAGGGTCGACAGTGACTCCGACTCTGGCCGGAAGCCGGGTGCGAGTGGACCGCTTGTGGGAGGCACGGGTCCACTGAAGTCAGAGCCCAGACATGCGCCGGGCCCTGGAGACCGATGAAGGTCCGCAGGGCCCGGCTCATGACATGGATGGGGAGGCGCGGGAAGCGCCGATTTCCCGGAGGCGGTGGCTACGGGATTGCCGGAGACGGTGTCCACTCCACCTTCAGGTGCCGCATCTGGCGCAGGACGATGCTCTGCCAGGTGCCGTGGTCCTGGTTGGGGACCATGCGCGGGTCTTCCAGTGCGTCCAGGAGGACGTTGGTGGTGATTTGCGCCTGGAGCCGGGCCAGGGGCGCGCCCAGGCAGAAGTGCGTGCCACGGCCGTAGGTGAGGTGCTGGGGCGGCTTCTCGCGGTCCACGTCGAGCTTGTTCGAGTGGGGGCAGAGCGACTCGTCCCGGCTGGCGGCGGCGTACAGCATGAGGAGCCGTGAGCCCTTGGGCAGTTGGACGCCGCCGACCTCCACGTCCTCCAGGGCGGTGCGAATCATCGCGTGCTGGACGGAGTCGTAGCGGCAGCCCTCCTCGATGAACTTCGGGACGAGCTCGCGGTTGTCCCGCAGGCGCTTCCAGAGGCCGTGCTCCAGGGCGAGCTTCCAGGTGTTGGACATCATCGCCGTGGTGGACTCGTGGCCGGCGGACAGCATGGACGCGCCAATGGCCATCACCAGCTCGTGCAGCGTGAGCGCCTCGCCGTCGGCCTCGATTTCCACCAGGTAGCTGATGAGGTCTTCCTGGGGTGCCTTGCGCCGCTCCTCGATGAGCTGGATGCAGTAGCGCTGGAACTCAATCACGCCGCGAGCCATCTCCGGCTGCTTCTCCGGCGGGACGTGCTCGAAGGTGAGCTGCTGCCAGTCCGCGCTCCAGCGTTTTATCTTCCAGACATCCTCCTGCGGCACGCCCATGACGCCGAGGATGACGTGGGCGGGCAGCGGATAGGCCAGCTGCTCCACCAGGTCCGCGTGACCTTCCTGCGCGAAGCGGCCCACCAGCTGGCGCGCCATCTTCTCGATGAAGGGCGCCATGCCGGAGATGCGCTGCGCGGTGAAGCCCCGGTTCATCAGCCGTCGCAGGCGGGTGTGCTCCGGCGGGTCCATGCCCAGCAGCACGTGGGCGATGGGAAAGCCCTGCGCGAGGATGCCCTTCGCCTCCTCCGTGAGGTGGGTGCCGCTCACCAGCATGTCCCGGTTGGAGAAGCGCGACGTGTCCTTGAGTACCTGGAGGACGTCGTCGTTCCGACTCACCAGCCACATGCCCAGCATGGGGCTGAAGCTGACCGGCTCTTCCTTGCGCAGCTTCTCGAAGAAGGGGTGGGGGTTGTCGACGTGCGGCCCCGCGAAGGGGTTGTACTGCGCCCCCAGGTGAGGGCATCGCGAGGCGGGGGCGTGGGCCGGAACACCGGTCTCTTCCTGCTTCTGAACCGTTACGGGCATGGCGTCACTCGTCAGTTCGAGCGCGGGCCCCCCCAGCTCACCGCTCGGACAAAGGATGGTTGAGGCATGGGGCACAGCCGGCTTCCGGAGCCCTGACTTGGAATACCGGGCGCGATGGGGGCTCCAGAATGACCGCCTATACCTCAATTTCCCGGGTTTATGCCAGTATGGTGCGATTTTTTTAGTGAAACTGGTCTCTTGTGACACCACGAAGGTTTAGTATTTATAGAATCCGCCTGATTCCGGAGGGTTGGCCGGACGCACGGACGTCGCATCGGCTTGGATTGTGAGAAATCCAGCAGGCACCAGGGGTACGGGGAGCGCGTCCTCGGAGAGGAAACAGCGCTCAACCCGGTTACAGGCGCGAGCTGGGCCCGGGGGGGCGGCGGGGCCCCGGAAAGGGGCCACCGCGAAGGTTGAAGCAGACGACGGAAAAGGCGGACCGGGTGCGCTCAGCCGCTCTTGCGGAGGTTGGCGCGGCGCTGCTGTTCCACCCAGGCGTGGGCCTCGGCCATCGTCTTGACGAACTCCGTCTTGAACTCCGACTTGCCCGTCAGGAACATGCCCAGCGAGATGACCTTGCCAAAGGTCTGCTGGACCATGTCCGCGCCGACGTAGACGCAGCCCTTGAACCACTCCGCCTTGCTGTTGTCGGACAGGTACCGGCGGGCTTCCGCCTGGAGCTGCGAGTTGCCGATATCGGCAATCATGTAATAGCCGCCGCTCTTGGCGACCTGGCCGTAGATTTCAACGGCCCGCTTCATGTCCTCCAGATTCAGCATGCCGCTGAACACGGCCACCACCAGGTCCGGGGCCTCGTGGCGAATCTGGTGGGCACCGAACTTCCATTCCTGTTGCTGCATGGGCGCTCCCTTGGGCTGACGACACAAGCATACCGCCCGTGGCAACAGGGAGCGAGAATCCAGTCTTCCCTCCCAAACCAGGACTTTCGGAGGGGGCCTGGGTCTGGAAGGAGACAGCGGGGGTGTCAGACTTCACACAGCCCGTGAAGTGAGACTCAGCCGGCCTTTCGCTGGGAGCGAGCGCGGTTCTGCTGGACCCAGGCGCGGGCGTCGTCGAGCGTCTTGACGAAGGTGGTCTCGAAGCTGGACTTGCCGGTGAAGAGCATGGCGAGGGAGATGGCCTTGCCGAAGGTCTGCTGGACGATGTCGGCGCCGACGTAGACGCAGCCCTTGAACCACTCGGAGCGGTTGTTCTCGGACAGGTAGCGGCGGCCGGCGGCCTCAATCTGGGAGCGGCCGATTTCCGCGAGGATGTAGTAGGGGCCGAGGACGGTGAAGACCTCCTTGTAGATTTCGGAGGTGCGCTTCACGTCGTCCATCGTGATGGGGCCCTCGAAGGTCGCCACCGCGATGTCTGGCGGCTCGATGCGAACCCGATGCGCGCCGTACTTCCACTCCCGAGCCTTCTCCACCATGTCATCCCCCACCCAGAGGTCCAGTCTGTCGGAAGGATAACGCCCGTTCCCGGGGTGAAGGCAAACGGACGCCCTGGGTTTGGTCCCTGGAGTTCCAGAGGGGCGTTTTTCTCCAAATGGGCACGAATTACCCGACGTGGGGCCTCCGAGGTGCTCGTGGGGGTGTTGGGGTGAGAACCGTGGGTCGTCGGAGTGGGTTGACGGTGGCGTGGAGGGTTGGAGACATGCCGGGCACCCATGGTCCGCTCGTTCTTCGTCGTGTTCGTGTTGGGTGTCGCGGTGCTGTCGGCGGGGTGCCGGCGGGGCGGCTCGGGCTCGGACGAAGGGCGTGAGGGGGCGGGGGCCACGCGGCTGGTGCTGAAGTACCAGCCGCTGTGGGGGCCACCGGAGCCCTTCCGGGAGTTGCTGGCGGGCTTCGAGCGGGACAACCCCGGGGTGACGCTCGTCACGGAGGCGCTGCCGAACTCCTCGGATTTGGCGCACCAGTTCTTCCTCACGTCGTTGGAGGGCGGGGCGAAGGACTTCGACGTGCTGGTGGCGGACGTGGTGTGGGTGCCGGAGTTCGCGCGCGCGGGGTGGATAGCGGACCTGTCCGCGGAGTTCCCGCCGGAGCGGCTGCGCGCGGAGTTCCTGCCGGGTCCGGTGGAGGCGGTGGTGGTGGAGGGGCGGACGTACGCGGTGCCCTGGTACCTGGACGTGGGCGTTCTGTACTACCGGACGGATTTGGTGCCCCGGGCGCCGCGCACGTACGCGGAGCTGGAGCGCTTCGCGCTGGACGCGAAGGCGAAGGTGCCGGGCATCCAGGGCTTCGTGTGGCAGGGCCGGCAGTATGAGGGGTTGAGTTGTAATGTCTTTGAAGCGCTGTGGGGGCACGGCGGGCACGCGATGGGGGAGTACGGGCGCGTGTTGTTGGAGACGGAGGCGGCGCGCGAGGCGCTCGCGTATCTGCGCGGGTTGCTGGTGAGTGGGGTGTCACCGGAGACGGTGATGGGGTTTGGGGAGGAGGAGGCGCGGCGCATCTTCCAGGAGGGGCGCGCGGTGTTCATGCGCAACTGGCCGTATGCGTGGAGCGAGGCGCAGAAGGAGGGCTCGCCCATTCGCGGCAAGGTGGGGATGGCGCCGTTGCCGACGGTGAGTGGCGAGCCGGGATTCGGGACGCTGGGTGGGTATCAGCTCGCGGTGAACGCGCACGTGTCGCCGGAGCGGCGGAAGCTGGCGGCGAAGCTCATCTCACACCTGACGTCGCCGGAGGCGAACCTGGTGCTGGCGGTGCATTACGCGCGCAATCCGCCCCGGGCGTCTGTGTATGACGATGCGAGGTTGAAGGAGAGCTCGCCGTTCATCGCGGGCCTGCGGGAGATGGCGGAGCGCGCGCGGCCGAGGCCGGTGACGCCGTACTACAACCTGATTTCAGATGTGTTGCAGAGCGAGTTCTCCGCGGCGGTGGCGGGACTGCGCTCGCCCGAGGCGTCGCTGAAGCGCGCGCAGAAGCAGGTGGACCATTTGATGGGGGAGGGGCGATGAGCGCGGGGGCATCGGGCGGACGGGTACGGGGCTTCGAGGAGGCGGCGCGATGACCTCCGAGGGGCGAGGGGCGCGTGCGAGGGGCTCGCTGGAGCGGGAGCGGAGGCAGGCGTACTGGTTGGTGGCGCCGGCGGTGCTGGTGCTCGCGGCGGTGGCGCTGTATCCGATTCTCGCTGCGGTGTGGCTGAGCCTGCACCGCTTCATCCTCGTCTTCGGTGAGCGGCGTTTCGTGGGGTTGGGGAACTACGCGTACCTGCTCGGGGACGCGAGGTTCTGGGCGGCGCTGGGGAACACGGCGTACTTCACGGGGGTGGCCGTGGGGGTGGAGCTGTTGCTCGCGGTGCCGCTGGCGCTGTTGCTGCAACGCGCGTTTCCGGGGCGAGGGTTGCTGCGCGCGGCGGTGCTGGTGCCGTGGGCGATTCCCACGGTGGTGAGCGCGAGGCTGTGGGCGTGGATGTTCAATCCGGACTACGGGCTCATCAACCGCCTGCTCCTGGGGAGTGACATCAACTGGCTGGGCGCGCCCGGGTATGCGCTGCACGCGGCCATCCTCGTGGACGTGTGGAAGACCACGCCCTTCGTGGCGCTGCTGGTGCTGGCGGGGCTGCAAGGCATTCCGGAGGACCTCTACAAGGCGGCGCGGGTGGACGGTGCGTCGTCGTGGCGGACGTTCCGCTCCATCACCTTGCCGCTGTTGAAGCCGGCGTTGCTGCTGGCGTTGCTGTTCCGCTCGTTGGATGCGTTCCGGGTATTCGACGCCATCTACGTGCTGACGGAGGGAGGGCCGGCGAACACGACGGAGACGCTGAGCATCTATGCGTACAAGACGCTGATGCGCTCGGGAGACTTCGGGTACGGGAGCACGCTGTCGGTGGCGACGTTCCTGTGCGTCGTCGTGCTGGCGGCGGTGTGGCTGCGATTGCTGGGGCGGCAGGAGGAGGCGCGATGAGACAACGCGCGGGCCTGGGGACGGCGCTGGCGGTGGTGGCGTTCCTCACGTTCTTCCTGGGGCCGTTCTTCTGGCAGGTGCTGACGAGCCTGTGGCCGGATGGCGAGCTGACAAGGCCGTGGCCTTCGCACCTGACACTGGAGAGCTACGTGAGCGTGCTGTGGGGGAGGCCATTCTTGCGAGTGGTGTTGAACTCGCTGGTGGTGGCTGCGCTGACGACGGTGTTCTGTCTGGTGATTGGCTCGGCGGCGGCGTTCGCCCTGGCGAAGCTGGAGTTTCGAGGCAAGGGGTTGCTGTTGAGCGCGGCGCTGGCGGTGAGCATGTTTCCGCCGATTGCCACGGTGAGCCCGCTGTATCTCATCCTGCGCGCCGTGGGCCTGAGGGACAGCCTGGTGGGACTGGCGTTGCCCTATGCGACGTTCGCGATGCCGTTGACGCTGTGGGTGCTGACGTCGTTCTTCCAGCAGCTCCCGGATGAGCTGTATCGGGCGGCGCGGGTGGATGGCTGCACGCCGTTCCAGGCGTTCCGCCGCGTGTTGTTGCCCCTGGCGGCGCCGGGGCTGGCGACCACGGCGATTCTGGTCTTCATCTTCGCGTGGAACGAGTTCCTGTTCGCGCTGACGTTCCTGACGACACCGGAGAAGAGAACGGTGCCCGTGGCCATCAGCCTGTTCGCCAGCGAGTACCGCGAGCCATGGGGCGAGATTGCCGCGGCGTCCGTGGTGGCCACGCTGCCCCTGGTGGTGCTCACCGTGCTGTTCCAGCGAAGAATTGTGTCGGGACTCACGGCGGGCGCGGTGAAGGAGTAGGTGGAGGCTCTCTCGTGACTGGTTGGCGGACTCCTTGCAGTCCGGTGAGGACCGAGGCTGGAGAGCCACATCCATGGAAAGACACACATACCGGGTCGCCCTGGGCGTCATCTTGTTCCCTGGCCTGTGCTGGGCAGAGGTGCTGGACAAGCAGCTGGCCCCCTGGGAGCCCGTTCCGGTCATTGCGACTGTCATGATGTCCGCGCTCTGTGCGCTGCTGGTGCTGTGGCGCCGAGACGGACTGTGGCGCGTGGCCTGTGCACTGTCGGTCCTCTGGGTCTTCGTCTGGCTCCAGAACGACTTCTTCAGCGCTGACGTCGGCCCGATGCTCCGGGCCGAACTCTCTTCGCCCGAAGCGCGGGCGTACCTTGTTCTCTTGCTCGTCGAGACACTGCTTCCCTTCATCGTGACGCTGGGGGGACTGATGCGACGGCGCCTGCTCCCACGGGTGGGCTTGAGCTTGTCAGCATGCAAGCCTCGCATGTGACGCCGCCAGGGGAACACTCGCGACGTCAGTCCACGATGAAGAGTCTGGCCCCTGTCTCTGTCGATGAGCGGTGGGCCCCGTCGTCGTCCGCGACCTGGTAGCTCATCATCGGCCCGAGCTCGAAACGCCGTCCGTCCTTCAGCTCCGTGAGCAGCGTTCCCTCGAGCACGAGGAGGATGTGGCCGCGGCTGCACCAGTGGTCCGCCACGTATCCGGGTGTGTACTCAACGAGCCGGACCCGGATGTCTCCCGCCTGGAGAGTCCGCCAGAGCGCCTTCCCAGAGACCCCCGGGTGCTCCGTTGGCTGGAGCGCGCTCCAGTCCGTCGTGCAGAAGGGAATGTTCGAGATCTTCAGGAACGGCTCCTTTCAGAAACAGGGCTCGTGCGGCAGGGGGGCGGCTGGGCCTTCACTCTACAAGGTGTTGGACGGACGGCTGCTGCCGAAAGGCGTTGAGCACCGGCCCACGGTGCAACCCCTGCAACACCGAGCAGCACTTGCACGGACCTCCTCGTGAAACAGTGCAAGACCTGCATCATCCCTACGTCACGGTGCCCCCAATCCCTTGGCACCTGAGTTGCTCTGCGTATCCCCGCTCCGCGATGACACAGGTCCGCACCCCGCGGCCCGCGTCACGGGGACACCGTCGGCGTGCCCTGCGCATATCACCGCGCTCCAGCACGTCGCAGCGACTCACTCACAAGGAATGGGCCCACTCATGCACTCGATGTGTTCACGACAGGCCGTGCGCAACCTGCTGTTCGCACTGCCACTCACCGCCCTCACTGTCGGCTGCGGCGGCGAGCCCCTGGAGCAGCCCACGGACACCGCACCCGTCGCCGGTGACGAGTCCCCGGCGCAGGTCGAGCAGGGCGTCGCCCTCGGCGGCACGTACTGGTGGGGCACCTCCACCAACGGCTTCACCTCCACCGCCATCGGCACCGCCACCAACCGCACCTGCTTCCTCTCTGGCGTCCAGGGCAACCTCGTGCCGCGCGTCACCGGTAGCTGGAGCGGAACCGGCACGTTCATCAGCGGCGGCAACTGGACCGTCTACGTCAACCAGAACAACAGCAAGGCGCTCTCCACGGGTATCCAGTGCCTCGCCACCGCCGCCAACCGGACGGCCGTGGTGTCCTGGTACCAGGGCTCCGCCGCGAAGCTCCTCGGCGCCGCCACCGCGCAGCGTCGCTGCTTCCTCACCTCCATCGAGGCCTCTGGTGGCTTCAACTCCAACTCGGACTATGTCCGCGTCTGGAGCGACGGCCTCAACTGGTACCTCGGCGGAAACCTCGCGGGCGATGGCGGCGGCAGCGCCGTGTGTGTCGACGTGCCCGAGAACCACGGTGGCTGGCTCTGGGTCGCCGGAGATCCAGGCGGCTTCACCGAGAACCTCGCCTACAACCCCGACAGCGTCGCCTGCCTCCTCTCCGGCATCGGCGGCCACTTCAACACCAGCAGCTACACGGACGGCGTGAGCATCGACTACAACGCCGGTACCCGCTTCTGGGAGATGACCGTCGTCAATGGCAAGCGCGGCTGGGGCAACTGCGTCAAGTAACCCCTGCCCACGACTCCAACCCACGCAACGCCCGGCATCCGGAGCTCACCGCCGATGCCGGGCGTCCTGCCCGCGACTACTTCGCGTCCAGCGCCGCCGCCCAGATGTCCTTCACTCCGCCGATATCGTCGAACACGCAGTGCCCCGCTCCCGCGATGACTTTCTCCACCAGCGGCACCTCGAACCTGCGGTACTCCGTCATGCTGGCCCGGATGTCCGGGAGATACTCATCCTGGTCGCTGTACAAATAGAACAGCTTCGTCGGTCCGCGCAGCTCGGGCCGAGTGCTGTCCCAGTCCAGCGCGCCACTCCACGGCGCCTCGCCGCCACACCCCAGCGCGTAGATGCCGCGATAGCGACTGCCGTACTTCGGCAGGAAGCTCGCAGTGAGGAACACCGAGCCCCCCGAAGACCCGCCGAACAGGATGGGCTCGTTGTTGAGGTCCCAGCGCTTGCGCAAGGTGTCGATGACCTCCGTCAGCGCCCGCGCATTGTCTCCCGCGACATCCCGGTCCGCGGCTGTCGCGGTGTCCGTACACGTCGTCAACGAGGGCTTCGTCCACCACGCGCACTTGTTCGGCGCGAGCGCTGACACATAGAGCGTGTCGTGGTCGAACGCCCACGGCGCCTGCAGGCGCGGCGCCGTGTTTCCCGTGTGCGCCCGAGCCCCGTCGCCATGCAGGTAGATGGCCAGGTTCAGCGGCACGGGGACGATGCCCGCGCGAGGCTCGACAATCTTCAGCTCGACGCCCGCCACCTGCGCGACACAGAACGTATACGTCTGGTTGGTGTCGTCCACCACCGTGCCCGTCCTGTCACACGGCAGCTTCCCCGTGCCGTGCGAACTGCCCGCATCCGTCCAAGGCCCAGGCCCCGCATCCGAGCCCGCATCCGTCCCGGCATCCGAGCCCGCATCCGTGTCATCCGGAACGCCCGCGTCCGCGCCGGCATCCGTCGGCGGAGAAGGGTCGGGGTCATCCGAGCATGCAGCGAGGGACAGCGAGAGCAGGGCGGCGATGAGGAGACGATGCATGGGGTGTCTCGATCGAAGAATGAGCAGGGGCCCACGCTACCGCGTCCACGTCAAAACGGCGCCCAGACCCGCCACTGTGTTACCCATGCCATGTTCGGACAACACTCAGCGCGCCCGTGATGTCGTGCTCGCCGCGGCCTGTTCCACCAGGAAGACGGTGGGCGTCGCGAGCAGGAGGGGCGAAGCGCGCGGCCACTGTGCGGCCAACCACAGGTCCACGGCGCTCGCGATGGTGCCTGGGGCTGATCCATGGATGTGCGGTTCCGCCGCGAGGCCATGGCGCGAAGGCGCCGCCGAGGACCTCGATGGGCCGCCCGCGCATTACAGCGTCGCCGGCCTCGAACCGTGAGGTGGTACCGGGAGGAACTCCGGGTGGGTGCGGGGTTCTTTCTCTCGAAGAAACCGCAACTGGGAACACCGGGTGCGCGATAACCCAGTCACGTCGTTGTTTTCCCTGGAGACCACACCCCATGGTTGCTCCGCTTCAGCGCTTTGTTCAGAACACCCTCCTGCGTCCCTTCAGGTCCGAAGAGCCGCGTCCGCCTCCGCCGCCGCCCCAGCCGACGGCGGGCCCTACGCCGAAGCCGGTGGACAGCTTCGAGCAGCCGAAGGCCGCGCGCCCCACGCCCTCTCCGAGCCCGGGCCCGTCCCCCACGCCGCCGCCCGCGCCCGCGGCGCCGCAGCCGCTGACGCCCATCTCCACGGACCCCACCAACCCGACGCCGGAAATGGTCGTCCGCCCCTCCAAGAACTTCAATGACAGGCCCGCGGGACAGGACATCGACTCCATCGTCCTGCACCACACCGCGGACCCCTCGGATGAGAGCAGCCTGGAGACGCTGACGGGCAAGCCCACGTCGGTCATGGGCTGGCTCGAATCCAAGTACAAGGACCTGACGGGCCGGGGCGACGTCAGCTCGCACTACCTGATTGGCAAGGACGGCACCATCTACCAGCTCGTCGGCGACGAGAAGCGCGCGTGGCATGCTGGAGAGGGCTCGCTGCCGGGCAAGCCGGGCGATGTGAATGATCGCTCGATTGGCATCGAAATCGTCAACGAGGGCGACGGCAAGGACGGCTACACCGAGGCCCAGTACAAGGCGCTCGAGCAGCTCGTGCCCTACCTGGCGAAGCGCTACGACGTGCCTGGGGACAACCTGGTCGGTCACAAGGACATCACCGACAAGAAGCAGGACCCCTCGCCCAACTTCGACTTCGACCGCATCCGCCGCGCCACCGAAGCGAAGAACTGACGCGCGACTTCGACGAAGTCACCTCGGGTCCGGGCGGAGTCTCCGCTCGGGCCCTTGGTGTTTCTGGAGGCGCGCGCGGCGGGCACTCTGTTAGGGCCCCTACGTTTCGCACTGCGAATCCGTTCGCCTGGTTGGTTTGATGTGGCTCCCAGAATTCTGGTGAGACCATTCCGTGGGCAGGCGAAGCCCACATGTCAGACATTGCGGGGTGCCTGGTTTTCACCGCGTGTCGCTGCGAGGCGTTGCTGCGCGTCCCTGCCAGTCTTTGCTCTGCATGCGGGCAGGCCTGTTGGTATCTAACGCCTGTTTCCGGATAGGACTCATTCAGCAACTATCCAGACCCTCAGGAGTGTCGGAGGAAATCGTTTTCTCATTCCTCCGATAATGAGGTGTCGGTTCTGACGAAAAGGGGATGTTCCATGGGCGGTCTGTCACCTACGGGTGGTGGTTCTGGAACTTCGAGCGCTGCAGCGGCCGAGGCCGCGCGTCGCGCCGAGGAAGCTCGGCAACGAGCAGAGGAAGCGCGCAAGGCCGCGGAGGCCGCGCGCAAAGCCGCCGAAGCCGCGCGCAAGGCCGCGGAGGAAGCACGCAAGGCCGCGGAGGCCGCACGCAGACAGCAGGCCGCCGCGCAGAAGGCCGCCGCCGACGCGCAGAAGAATGCGCAGAAGCCCGGGCAGAAACCGGAGGATGCCCAGAAGACGAAGACGGCCGCCGCCAACGCCGAGAAGGCGAAGCAGGCCGCCGCGCAGAAGGCCGCCGCCGCGGAGAAGCAACTCCAGGCCGCCGAGGAGAAGGTGGCCCTCACCGCGAAGAAGGCCGAGGAGGCCATGGGCAAGGCGAACACCGCCGCCACCCAGGAGAAGAAGACTCCTCCCTTCACCCAGAAGGACATCGACAGCGTCAAGCCGAAGAAGAACGAGCTTGTCTCCGCGTTCGAGGGCTCCAGTCGCACGGCCGAGCTGGAGAAGCTGCTCGGCACCACCGCTCCCCCGAAGGCGGAGGTCCCCGCGCCGAAGCCCGTGGACGGGTCGCCCGCCTCGCTCGACGCGGTGGATGCGAAGGACGTCCAGGACGCCTCCAAGCTGGCGGACGGACAGAAGTTCACCGACCCGTCCTCGGGCGCGAACTACGACGTGAAGAAGAACGCGTCCACCGGCGAGACGGTGCTGTCCGACGCGAAGAGCGGCAACACCGTCACCATCAAGCCCGATGGCAGCTACACGTCCACGGTGACGGCGAAGGAGTCACCGAAGGAAGGTGGCACGAGCGAGACGACGTGGACGAGGTCGTCGGATGCGCAGGGCAAGACCACCAGCCTGGAGTCGCGCAAGAGCCAGACGACGCAGAGCCCGGAGACGGGCGCCACCACCACCACGTCCACCACGAAGTACAACCCCGCTACGGCACTGCCCCAGTCGCGCTCCGAAGAGGTGCGCATGGAGAAGCCCTCGGCGGCGCTGGTGGGACGGCCCAACACGCCCCAGGGCCCGACGACGGTCACGACGGACACGGAGTTCAACGCGCAGGGCCTGCCCGCCAAGCAGGTGAAGAAGACGGAGATCCACACTCCGGGCTTCGACGCGAACGCCGTCAGTGACTTCGAGGCGAAGCAGGGCAAGGCCCTGAACGACGCCTCCAAGGGCGAGGACCACCACGACACGAACCGGGACCCCACCACCCTCAAGCCCGGCGAGTCCAGCCTCACGCTGACGGAGGAGACGCGCTTCAACGCGCAGGGCGAGCCCGCCACCTCCACGCAGAAGACGGAGTCGGTGTCCACGCAGCCGCTCGCGTCGGACAAGAACGGCAACGGCGTGCAGGTGGCGCGCAGCCAGCAGGAGGTCACCTACGGGCCCAAGGACGCCGCGTCCACCGACTCGCTGCCCGCCCTCACCAAGCAGACGCAGGGCAACATCACCAGCAACACCACCGTGACGGGGTATGACCCGGACGGCAGCCGCTTCGACGACGGCTACGCGAACCGGACGCAGACGGTGTTGAACTCCTCCGGCACCGTGGGCCCCGACGGCCAGCTCCAGATGAAGCACGAGCCCACGCAGGTGAAGAGCCTCCAGGAGGCGGACGACAACCGGTGGAAGTACGACCACGTCGAGTTCGAGACGGGCGCCGACGGCAAGGTGGCGTCGGGCGCGAAGCCCAAGGAACTCGACAAGGAGCGCCAGCTCCCCTGGTACCAGGACGCGAAGGACTTCGTCACCGAGGGGCTCGGGGACCTGGCGGGCGCGGCGGGAGACTTCGCCAAGGACGCGCTGGGCTTCGCCAAGGACGCGGTGCTCAAGCCGATTGATTACGTCATCGACCAGGTGACCGCGCCCATCGAAGGCGCGGTGGCGGACGAAATCAAGAAGCTCAACAGCCCGGGCGACACGCTGACGTTGAGCGGCAACCTCGACGTCAAGGTGGGCCTGAAGGCCGGCATCGAAGGCGAGGTCGAGGTCGAGAAGACGGCCGACGGGAAGTACCAGCTGTCGGCGGAGGTGACGGGTGATGTTGGCGTGGGCCTGGTGGGCTCGGCGTCGGTGTCGGCCGGTGGCCGCATGGAGATGACGTTCGACACGCCGGAGGAGGCGGCCAAGGCGGCCGTCATCCTGGGCAAGGGGCCCGCGGCGCTGGCCTCCGGTGGAGAGGACCACAAGTTCCTCCTCGACCACCTGTCGGCGATGGAAGTGAACATGGGCGCGGAGGCGGAGGCGGGCCTCGGCGGGAAGCTGGGTCCGGCCAGCGCGGAGCTGTCGGCCAGCATCGGCGCGACGGCGAGCTTCCGGGTGGAGTTCGAGAACGGCAAGCCCACGCATCTGGTGCGGTCGCTCGAAATCGAGGGCTCCGGCGCGGCGAGCATCGCCGGAGGACTCAAGGGTGACGCGGGGCTCAACATCGGCGGAGAAGTCACCGGCTCCGTGAGCCTGGAGACGAAGATTCCGCTGGATGCCAGCAAGCTGGACGCCAAGGACGTGCTGGCGTTCATCGCGAGCCCCGCCACCGCGGCGTTCGCGGGGCCCGCGGAGACGAGCATCTCCGTGTCGGGCTCGGTGGACGCGGGGCCCGAGGGGAAGTTCTTCACCGCGGAGATCAGCGGGCTGAAGGGTGAGCAGCTCCAGCAGGTGACGAAGAACCTGATGGACGGCAAGTTCGACAACGCCTTCGACGGCCTGGACCTGGAGGCGAAGTTCACCTCGGGCTCGTTCAAGGACCGCGAGCTGGGCGTGGGCGCGAAGCTGGGCGTGGTGGACTTCGAGGTCAACGCCCGCCACCGCGACGTCACGGCCGAGGGCGCCAACGGCGGCGCGGGCACCACCGTCAGCGTCGGCGGACGCAGGCGCGACGGGACGTCGGGGAGCAACGGCTCCAACGGGTCGAACGGTACGAATGGCTCGGATGGCACCAACGGCTCGACGGGCAATACCGGCACCACGGGCGGAACGGACCGACCGGGCACGACGACGACGGGCACGAACAATCGACCCGGCACGACGACGCCGGGCACCGACACCCGGCCCGGCACGACGGGTGGACCCGAGCAGACCGGGCGGCCTCCCCAGAACACGGTGGAGAATCGTCCCGCGCCCACCGAGTACCGGGTGAACCCCGCGACGGGACAGCTCATCCCCGTGCCCCCGACGGCAGGCCCGTCGCGCACGGACCGGCCGGGCGCCACGACGCCCGCGCAGACGCCCGAGGTGGGAACGGACAACACGGGACGCCCCCCCGTGCCCGTGGTGCGCAACCCCGAGCTCCAGGGCCGCACGACGCACGTGCGCTACGACGACGGCAGGGTGCGCATCGAGGCGGGCCCGGAAGCGACGGCCGAGGACATCCAGGCGCACATGGAGACGGCGCGGGTGCTCCAGCGCTACGAGGGCGCGGTGGGCAAGGCGCGCCAGCTCATCGATAAGGTGAAGCAGGCCATCACCGGCATGCCGGGCTACGGCAGCCAGGGCTTCGAGTCACGGCTCGAGGTGCAGAAGCTCTCCAACATCCTCCGGAGCCTGGAGGCCGCGCAGGCGACGCTCAATCAGGGCATCGCGGGTGCCACGGGCAATCAGACGCCGACCACGGCCGCGCAGCTCGCGGACATGGAGCGGCAGATTGCCAGCGTGGAGAGCCAGCTCAACGCGCATGCGGCGCAGGTGGACTCCCTGACGACCGGCCGTGGATACGTGGCGCGCGAGGATGCGCCCACGTCCGCGAACGGGCGCCCGCTGCCGGAGGGCGTGCAGCAGGCGGTGAACACGGCCTGGAACAACCTGGGCCCCGAGGACCGCAGGACGTTGCAGACCGTGCTCGACAGCCAGGGGTTCGCCGGCCTCCAGGGCAACGAGCAGGAGGCGCTGGTGCGCCTGGCGGGAGGAAACAATCCGCAGCTGTCGCAGCCCATGCGGCAGTCGCTCTTCAACAACGTCAATCGTGGCTACCTGGACCCCAACGAGCAGAACGCCACGGAGCAGACCGACTATCTGCGGAGGTTCCTGTCGAGCCCCACGGGCGGTGACCGCGCCGGTGTTCCCCGACAGGTGCCCACCGTCCCGGAGCAGGGTGAACCTCGGCCTCTGGAGAACCCGACGAAGCTCCTCGGTACGCGGCCGTCGGGCACCACTGACCACCGCGTCACCGTGGGTGGGCGCGACTACATCGTGACCATGCCGCCCCCCAATCAGGTGCCTGCGGGAATGCACCTGCCCACCCTGGAGGAGGTCGCCCGGGGAATCGAAGCGCTGCCGCCCTGGGCTCGGGAAAACCTCAAGAATGTGACGGTGAGCAACCAGCCGCACAAGGATGACGCGAAGAACGCCCGGGCCACCGGCAATCCCAACTTCCGCGCGTACATGACCGCTGACCAGAATGGGCAGGTGTCCATCCATCCCGTGCCCGACAAGCGCACGCAGGACCAGGTGAATGGAACCCTCGTCCACGAGCTGGCTCACACCATCTCCAAGAAAGAGTGGGGGGGGCCGAGCAGTCAGCAGTGGCAGGACTGGGCCGCCGCCGCCGAGCGCGACGTGGTGATTCCGTCCAACTACGCCACGGACTCCGCCGAGGAGGACTTCTCCGAGACGGTCAAGCTCTACGAGCAGGTCCGCGGCACGCCCCACGAGGAGGAGATTCGGGCCCTGATGCCGGAGCGGTTCCGGCTCCTCGACCAGTACTTCCCCAAGGTGACGGGCGAGACGCGCTGAGCGCGAGGCCCTGGCTCCAGGCCGGCACGTGGAGAACTCACGCGCCGGCCGCCGCCACCTCCTGCCACAGACTGTCCCCTTCGAGCACCGTGTTCAGCGGTGCTCGCTTCTGGGCGACATGCAGCAGCACGGCGGCCAGCTGGTCCAGGTGGATGGGCCGCAGCCCGCCCAGCAGCGGCAGCTTCGAGAGCGTGCGCAGCAGCGCGGGCGGGCGGTGGTACTCGCCCTCGAACGCGGGCGGGCGCACCACCGTCCAGGGGATGCCGCTCTCGCGCACCAGCCGCTCCGCTTCCGCCTTCGCCTTCAAGTAGGCCCCCACCGGCCGGCCCGCGCCCACCGAGCTGAGCAGGACAAGGTGGTCCACCCCCGTGCGCTTCGCCGCCTCCACGAGCTGCCGCGTGGTGCCGATGTCGCTCGACTCATACGTGTCCCCCGACGCGAAGCGCTTGCGCATCGTGCCGATGAGCTGGAGCACCGTGGTGCTCCCCTTCATCGCCTCGGCCAGCGGCTCGCCGCTCGCCAGTTCGACGACGGCCTTGCGCGGCCAGCTCCGCGCCGGCTCGGTGTCCGCGCTCTTGGGGCGCACGTGTGCAATCAACGGCACGTCGCGCGCCAGGGCCTGCTTCACCACGTTGCGCCCCGTGGCGCCCGTGGCTCCGGCGACGAAGAGAAGGCGGGATGGCTGCGTCATGGCGGCGGCTCCAGCGGCGGGAAGGGGTGGCCCCTCTTCAGCACACTGTCGCGAGGCTGCCCAGTCCGCCCACGAAGCGACGCCGCCTATCGGACGTGTCGCGCTTGCTCAGCGCCGCGCCTGCCCGGAGTCACCCACCTCGCGTGCGTGTGTCAGGTCCTCCAGGAAGAAGGCCTCCATCTGCTTCGCGGCGTCCAGGTCCTCCAGCACCAGCGAGCCCTCCTCCAGCACATTGAAGGACAGCGGGTCGTAGTTGATGGAGCCCACCAGGACGAGCCGGTCATCCACGAGCATCGTCTTCGCGTGCATCATCGACGGCTGGTATTCCCAGACGCGCACGCCCGCCTCCAACAGCGAGGAGTACGTCGCGCGCTGCGCCACGGTGATGATTTCCTGGTCGTTGAGGTCCCCCGGCGCCAGCACGCGCACGTCCACTCCCGCGCGCGCCCGCTCCTGCAAGAGCTCCGACAGCGGCCCGTTCGGCGTGAAGTACGACTGGGCAATCCACAGCCGCTTCGTCGCCGCGCGCACCATCAACTGCGTCAGCCGCTCCGCTCGCGTCACCTCGGGGTTCGCGGTGCTGCCCACGAAGGCCGCCCAGCCCGCGCCCGCGTCGTCGAGCCCGGGCACCGGCTGCGCCAGTGTGGGGAAGTCGCTCACGGGCAACAGCTCTCCCGTCGTCTCCTGCCAGTTCTCCGCGAACGCTTGCTGCATCTGCTCCACCACCGGGCCCACCACGCGCGCGTTCGTGTCGCGCCACTCCTCCTCACGCAGGCCCTCGCCCAGCCACTCGTCCTGAATCGCCAACCCGCCCGTGACGCCGACGCGGCCATCCACCACCAAGAGCTTGCGGTGGTTGCGCGCCAGGTTCTCGTCCGCGGGCAGCGGTCGGAACAGGTGCGCCCGGCAGCCCGCCGCCTCCAGGCGTGGCTTCACGTCCGTCTCGAAGCCCGCGCTGCCCAAGGGGTCCACCATCACCCGACACGCCACCCCCGCGCGCGCCCGCTCGGCCATGGCCGCCACCATCCGGTCCGACGCACGCCCCGGTCGCCAGATGAACATCACCAGGTGCACGGAGGAGCGCGCCTTGCGAATCTCCTCCTCCATCACGTCGAACACGGCGCCGTTGTTGGCCCACGTCAGCCGGTTGCCCGGCGCCATGCGCACACCCACCGTCTGATACAGCGCCACCGCGAAGTCCGGCCCGTGCGAGCCCACCTCACCCGTGAGCTGGAACGGCTTCGGTCGCTCCTCCGTGCACGCGACGGGGCACCCCGTCAGCACCCACGCCGCCACCACCCAGGCCACCCACCCGCGCATGCGCCTTCGAGATAGGCACGCGCACTCCCTGGGTCATCCCCGAGGACGAGACAGATGTTCACCAGTGGATGTTTCAGTTCCCGCGAATTCGGCAACCTGCCGGATGCGGAGCGCGGTGTCCTGTGTCTAGCATCCGCCCGCCTTGGACACCCGCGAGCCTCTCGTCTTCCCCCAGAGCTTTGAAGGCCTCATCCGCGCGCTGGGAGACCAGCTCGATGAGCGCTGCGTCGGCCGGCTCAAGCAGGTGGGCATCGACACGAACGGACGGCTCGCCCCCGCCTATCCGCTGGAGGTGTGGCTGGGCGCGCTGAAGGTGGCCGCGGACACGCTGGCGCCGCAGATGCCGCTGGAAGAGGGCGCCGTCGTCGTGGGCCGCCGCTTCGTCGAGGGCTTCGGCTCCACGCTCATCGGCAGCGCGCTGCTCACCACCGTGCGCCTGTTGGGGCCTGAACGGATGCTGGCGCGGATGACGCGCAACCTGCGCACGGGCACCAACTACCTGGAGGCGTCGCTGGAGCCTCGGGGGCCCGGGCGCTACGCGCTCACCTGCCGGCCCGTGGTGGTGGCGGGCTTCTATGTGGGCCTCTTCCTCGCGGGACTCGAGGCCAGCGGCGCTCGTCACCCCTCCGTACAGGTCGTTCGTCGGGAGGGCGAGGAGGCGGTGTACGACATCGCCTGGAGCTGACCACGGGCCGGCCGGTCGTGGTAGTCAGCGGGCGTCCATGTCCACGCCCTCGTCGTCCTCGCCCTCCGCTCAGTTCTCCGACACCCAGACCCAGTTGTCCGCCACGTTGCGGTCCCTGGCCGCGCGGCTGCCCGAGTCGCTCACCGTGCGCGAGCTGATGCAGTCGTGTGGCGAGCAGGGCCTGCTGCTCTTCTGCTGCATCCTCACGTTCCCCTTCCTCCTGCCCGTGTCCGTCCCGGGCGTCTCCACCGTGTTCGGCGCGCTCATCGTCCTCATCGGCGTGGGCGTGACGTTCAACCGCGTGCCCTGGCTGCCGCGCAAGCTGATGGACAGGAAGCTCGCGCGCGCGTCGCTCCAGCCCGCGCTGGAGAAGGGCGCCGACGTGTTCACCAAGGTGGACCGCTTGAGCAAGCCGCGGTTGCTCGCGCTCACCCACGGCGCCAGCACCAACCGCTTCAACGGCTTCATGCTGTTCGTCGCCGGCGTGCTGCTGATGGCGCCGTTCGGCCTCGTGCCGTTCAGCAACACCCTGCCCGCGCTGGCCGCGCTGTTCTTCGCCATCGGCATTCTTCAGCGTGACGGTTACGCCATCCTGGCGGGCCACGGCATGACGTTGGGCACCATCGGCTACTTCGGAGCCCTCATCTTCGGCGCCATCCAGGGCGGCCGGGGCCTGGCGAGCCTCATCGGCCGCTGAACATTCCGGCAGGCGGGCCCTCCTACCCCGGAGGGCAGTAGGAAAGGCGCCCGGTGCCGGGTGTGTAACAACCCGTGTATCACCCGGGTGAAAGCAACCCCCCGGATAACCTGAATCTTCGTTATCATGCCGGCGGGCGGCCCCCCGCACATGCGTTCAATCCCACTGGATGCGACACAGCCTCGGCTCGAGGACCCGGCGCGCCGTCTCTTCGACGGCGAGGTCGTCGGGGGGCGCTACCGGATTGCCGACTTCCTGGGGCGGGGCGGGGCGGGCACGGTGTGGCGCGCGCAGGACTTGCTGAACGGCCCGGTCGCCATCAAGCGGCTGCACAAGACGGTGGAAGACCTGGTGAAGCCGCCCGTGGGCGAGAACACCCCGTCCTCCGCCGCGCGCCATGAGCTGGCGCTGTCGCTGGCCCACGAGTTCCAGACGCTGGCGTCGGTGAGACATCCCCACGTCATCAGCGTGCTCGACTACGGCTTCGACGCCGAGCACCGGCCGTACCTGGCCATGGACCTGCTGGAGGATGCGCGGCACCTGGTGCAGGCGGGCGTGAATCAGCCGCTCGACGTGCAGGTGGACCTGCTGGTGCAGACGCTCCAGGCGCTCGCGTACCTGCACCGCCGAGGCATCATCCACCGCGACCTCAAGCCCGCCAACGTGCTGGTGGCGCGTGGGCAGGTGAAGGTGCTCGACTTCGGGCTCGCCGTGGGACGCGAGCAGGTGCACCGCGCGCAGCCGGGCGGCACGCCAGGCTATCTGGCGCCGGAGCTGTTCGAGGACCAGCCTCCCTCGGAGGTGACGGACCTCTTCAGCGTGGGCGCCATGGCGTGCCAGATGATTTTCGGACGGCTGCCCTTCGACGGGAAGGCCCCGCCGGCGCCCCCGGACTTCCCGGAGGCGCTGCACGAGGTGCTGGAGCGCCTGGTCTCCAAGGACTCGCGGCGGCGGCCTCGCAGCGCGGACGAGGTGATTGCTGCGCTGTGCGCGGCCACCCATCGCCCGGTGCCCGCGGAGTCCGTCACCACGCGCGAGAGCTTCCTGCAGGCCGCGCGCTACGTGGGCCGCGCGCGCGAGCTGTCGCTGTTGTCCTCCGTGCTGGACGCGGCGCTGCTGGGGCATGGCGGCGGGCTGCTGGTGGGTGGAGAGAGCGGGGTGGGCAAGTCGCGCCTGCTCGACGAGCTGCGGCCCCTGGCGCTGGTGCGCGGCGCGGTGGTGTTGCGCGGCCAGGCGGTGGCGGCGGGCGGCAGTCCGTATCAGGAGTGGCGCCCGGTGCTGCGCTGGCTGTCCATCCTCACGCCGTTGGATGACCGCGAGGCCAGCATCCTCAAGCCGCTGGTGCCGGACCTGGAGCTCATCCTGGGGCGCGCCGTGCCGGACCCCGCGGAGCTGGGCGCGGAGATGGCGCAGGCGCGCCTGCTGCAAGTGGTGGAGGACATCTTCTCCCGGCTGACGCAGCCCACGGTGGTGCTCCTGGAGGATTTGCACTGGGCCCACGGGGAGTCGCTGCTGTTGCTGTCTCGGCTCGCCGCTCGCGCCACGGGGTTGCCGTTGCTGCTCCTGGGCAGCTTCCGCGACGACGAGGCGCCCACGCTGCCCACGCAGCTTCCAGGCCTGGACGTGCTGCGGCTGCCCCGGCTGGACGCGGGCGAAATCGCCGTCCTCAGCGAGTCGATGATTGGCCCGGCCGGTGGGCGGCCGCACCTGGTGGAGCTGTTGCGCCGCGAGACGGAGGGCAACCCGTTCTTCCTGGTGGAGGTGGCGAGAGCGCTGGCGGAGGAGGCGGGCGGGTTGGACCGGCTGGGCGACATGCCGCTGCCGGAGCGCGTCTTCGCGGGCGGCGTGCGACGGCTGGTGCGGCGGCGCCTGGAGAAGGTGTCCGCCAGCTCGCGGGACCTGCTGCGCGTGGCCGCCATCGTCGGGCGACAGGTGGACGTGGCGCTCTTGAGGCACGCGGCGCCCGGCGTGGATGTGGAGCGCTGGCTGTCGTACTGCGCGGCGGCGGCGGTGCTGGACGTGGCGGACGGACACTGGCGCTTCGCGCACGACAAGCTGCGCGAGGGCGTGCTGGAGGAGTTGGCCGCGGCGGAGCGCCCGCTGTTGCACCGCCGGGTGGCGGAGGCGATGGAGGCGGCGCACCGCGATGGCTCGGAGCGGACGGCGGCGCTCTGCTACCACTGGGGCGAGGCGGGCGACTCGACGCGCGAGGCCGAGTACGCGCAGCGCGCCGGTGAAGAGGCCCTGCGGGTGGGTGCCTGTCGCGAGGCGCTGCCCTTCCTCGCGCGTGCGCTGGAGCGGGTGCCCGCGCGCGACGCGCTGCACCTGGGCCACCTGGAGGCGCTGCTGGCCGAGGCGCGCTTCCAGTTGGGCGAGCTGGCCGCGTTCCGGGGACACGCGGAGCGGGCGCTGCGGCACTTCGGCTGGCCGGTGCCCACCACGCGCATGGGCTGGGCCCTGGGCACGCTGGTGCAGGTGGGCCTGCGGCTGGCGCAGAGCGCGCGGCCGGACGCGTACGACGTGGAGACGGAGGAGCGGCGGCGGGTGCGTCGCGTCGCTGGCCGCTTGTTGATGCGGCTGACCGACGCGTTCATCTACGGGCAGGAGGCGCTGCCCGTGCTCTGGGCGGGCCTGCGCATGCTCAACCTGTGCGAGCCCGCCGGCGCGTCGTCGGAGCTGGCGCGCGGCTACACCAACATGGCGGTGGTGGCGGGCACGGTGCCGGTGCGTCCGGTGGCGGAGGCGTGGGTGGGGCGGGCGCGCGAGGTGGCCGAGCGCATGGGCAACCCCGCGGACCTGGCCTACGTGCTGTGTCGCAACGCCGTGTACTCGACGTACATGGCGCGGTGGGCGGAGGCGGAGGCGTGGCTGGAGCGGGCCATCGGCATCGTCGACTCGGTGGGTGACCTGCGGCTCGCGGAGGAGTGCCGCGCGCTCCTCACGGTGGTGTCCTGCTACCAGGGGAAGTTCCACAAGGGCCTGCCGCTGATGGACTGGCTGGAGCACTCGGCGCGGCGGCGCGGGGCGCTCCAGACGCAGCACTGGGCGCTGCACTACCAGGGGTACATCCATCTGCGCCTGGGGGAGCACGCGCGCTCTCGCGCGGCCCTGGAGCAGACGGTGGTCTGGACGGAGGCGCAGGGCGGCCTCACCGACCGCATCATCCTGGATGGCTCGCTGGCGCTCCTGCGGCTGCGCGAGGGAGACCTGGCCGGCGCGCGGGTGGCGGCGGAGAAGGCCCTGGCGAAGCTGGTGGCCGGAAAGTCGGTGGCGCACTTCATCTACTTCCCCGTCACGGCGGTGGCGGAGGTGCTGCTCACGCTCTGGGAACTCGAGGGGGGCCGCGACGTGTCGCTGCTGGAGAACGCGCGGGCGGCGTGCCGCGCGGTGGAGAGCTTCGCCAAGGTGTTCCTCTTCGCGCAGCCCGCGGCGAAGCTGTGGCGCGGGTTGGAGGCGTGGCTGTCGGGTGACGCGCCTCGCGCGTACGAGGCGTGGCGCGAGTGTGTCGCCATGTCGACGGCGAAGGAGACGGCGTACGAGGAGGCTCGCGCGCGGTTCGAGCTGGCGCGGCACCTGCCGCCCGAGGACCCGGCGAGACGTCCGCACCTGACACGCGCACTGGAGCGCTTCGAACACATGGGCGCGCAGGACGACCTGGCCCGGGCGAGGGTGCTACAAAGTCCGGGTGCGTAGCGGATTGGAAGCAGGGGACGTCGCGTTGCTGGCCTGCCCGGCCTGCGCCGGGACACTGGTGTTCCACGGCCAGCAGGAGGAAGGCCGCCTGTCGTGGGGCTGGCTGCGCTGCGGAGGGTGCGGTGAGGCGTGGCCGGTGAAGCGCGGACTCGCGCGGCTGTATCGCGAGGAGTCGGTGCGCGGCACGGACCGGCTGATGCGCGTCATCTACGACGGGCTGCCGGCGCTGCATGACCCGCTGACGAAGGTGCTGACGCCGCTGCTCCAGTCCGTCACCGAGTCGAAGATGCGCGCGGGCTACATCCGGCGCCTGGAGCTGGGCGCCTTGCCCCCCTCGTCGGACGATGGAGCGCCCCTTCGCATCCTGGAGGTGGGCGTGGGCGCCGGAGCGAACCTGCCGCTCATCCGTCGCGAGCTGGGCGCGGGACAGGAGGTCCAGGTCTGGGGCGTGGACCTGAGCGAGGGGATGCTGGGCCGCTGCCAGCATCGGCTGCGCAAGGGGAGCTACCCGGGCGTGCGGTTGATGATGGCGGACGGGCACTCGCTGCCGTTTCCCTCGGGCATGTTCGACCGGGTGCTGAGCGTGGGAGGAATTGGCGGCTATCGAGACCCGGCCGCGGGACTGCGAGAGCTGGCGCGCGTGGCGAAGCCGGGCACGCCGGTGGTGGTGGTGGACGAGCAGCTGGACGCGGCCCACCGACCCTCGCTCCTCCAGCGCGCCGCGTTCCGAGCGATAACGTTCTACACGCGCGACGCGCACTGTCCCCGGGAGCTCTTGCCCTCCCGCGCGACGGACGTGCTGGAGGAACAGGTGTCGCCGTTCTTCTACTGCCTGCGCTTCCGGATGCCGAAGCTCGCGGTGGTTCCCGTCACGGGTTGAGCACCAGGTCCAACAGACGCAGCGTCATGCCGCCGGTGAAGTCGATGGTGGCGCCGTTGAACCAGCCCGCCTCGTCACCGGTGAGCACGCCGACGAAGTTCGCCACCTCCTCCACCGTGCACATGCGTCCCGCGGGATTCATGCGCGCGTGGGCCGCCTCCAGTCGCACCAGGGCCTCGGGTGAGTACACGTGTTTCAGCGCGGGCGTGAGCACCGTGCCGAACTTGAGCAGGTTCACCCGGTGCCCCTTGCCGCCCAGCTCCATCGCCAGATAACGCACGTACATCTCCAGCGCCGCCTTCGACGCGCTGATGAGCGCCGTGTTCGACAGGTGCGTCTCGTCCAGCGAGTTCTGCAACCCCAGGAGCCGCGCGTCCGGCGCAAGCATGTCCTCGGCCACCAGCGCCTGCGCCCAGTACACGAACGAGTGCGCCATCGTGTCGAACGTCCTGCGCATGCGCCGCGCGTGGAGCCGGTCCTCGCCCTCCGACAGGAACCGCCCCACCGATGCGCCTGCAATCGAGTGGACGAAGAGCTTCACCGAGCGCGGCCCCGCCACCTCGCGCAAGGCCTGCACACCCGCCTCCGCCGCCTCGGGCGTGGACGCGTCCGCCTGCCACAGCAGCGCGCGTCGTCCGGCCTCCTTCACCTGACGTTCCACCAGCGCCGCGTTGTCCACGTAGCGGCCCCGGTGGACTCCAAACACATCCAGCCCCGGCTTGCGCGCCACCGCGTTGGCAATCGCCGCGCCGGTGCCCGAAGAGGCCCCCAGGATGAGCGCCCATGGTCGCTCTCCCTTGCCTCTCTCCTCCTCCGAGTCGCTCATCGCCCCTCTGCCTTCCCTGCCTCGCTCAGTCCATCGCCTCGGGCCGCCGGCCGCGTGCCCGGTCCAAGAGCGCCTGCACGGCGCCCGCCACTTCCTGGTGTGCTGCCAACATCGACTCTCGCTTGCCCGCGTCGAAGCCCGGCTCCAGATGACGCGTCAGCGGCTCCCCCACCCACTGCGTCATCTTCACGGGAAAGGGCAGCGACAGCGGCCACACCCCCGTCGCGCCCAGGCCCAGCCACAGCGGCAGCCGCGCCGGCATCCCCATGCGTCTGCCCAGCGCGTACCCGTCATTGAGGCCCAGGTATGCGTCATCCATGCCGCTGCCTCCCACGGGGACGATGGGCAGCCGGTAACGCACCGCCAGCCGCAGGTAGCCCAGCCGCTCGCCCCAGCTCACCTGGTAGCGATGCCGGTAGCTGCGACATCCCTCGCGCGTGCCTCCAGGTTGCAACAGCACGTGCTCGCCTCGCGCCACCGCCTCCGCCAGCCGGGGGTCATCTCCGGTGACGAAGCCCAGCCCGTCCACCACCGCGCGCATCCCGGGGATGCGCTCGAAGGCGCCGTGCGCCACGCCGTGTGGCAGGTAGCCCAGGTGCTCATGCAACGTCACCGTCAACATGCAGAGGTCCACCGCGAGGGGGCGCCCGTGGTAGCCGACGATGAGCTTGGCGCCAGGACGCAAGAGCGGCTCCAGGTTCACCACCTCGTAGCGGTGGTAGCGCCGCAGCCACCCGAAGGCGCCCAGCCACGCGGCGAGAGGCAGCCCACCGGCGCGCGTCATCCTCCCACCCGGTACAGCACCGCGCCGTGCGCCACGCCCGCGCCCACGCCCACCATCAGGACGCGGTCCCCGGCCTTCACCGGCCGCGTGCGCCACAGGCGGTCCAGGCTCGTGGGCAGCGACGCGGAGCCCACGCTGCCCACCGTGTCCACGACGCGCACCCCGCGCGCCGCCTCCACGCCCATCGCATCCAGGACGACCTCCAGCATCCGCCCGTTGGGCTGGTGTGTCAGCACCCACTCCACGTCGCGCAGGGCCACCTGGGCCTCCTCCAACACCGTGCGCGCGGCGCGCAGCAGCGCGTCCAGCGCCACGCGCGTCATCTCCTTGCTGGGCGTCAGGAAGCGCATCCGCTCCGGCTTACCCGTCGCGTGCGGGTTCTCCAGCACCACGTCCGTCGGCAGCGAGCCGTCGTTGCCCAGCGCCACGCCCAGCACGCCTTCCCCGGGCCGTCCGGCCCCGAGCACCGCGGCGGCGGCGGCGTCTCCCAGCACCAGGTAGGGCCTGGGGTCGTCCGGCGTCGTCGTGCGCGACAGCAGCTCCACCGAGACGACGCCCACCGGCCCCAGCCCCGTCGCCACCGAGCGCGCCGCGAGGTCGAACGCGCTCAGGAAGCCCATGCACGCGTTGCTCAGGTCCATCGCGTCACAGCTCCCCGACAGGCCCAGCGCCGCGGCCACCCGGTTCGCCGTGGCGGGCGTGGTGACATCCCCGCCCATGGACGAGACGCAGAAGATGCGCCGCAGCGCCTTCGCCTCCAGTCCAGCCGCGACGAGCGCGCCGTGGAGCGCCTCGGCCGCGACGTCCGCCGCCTTCGTCCCCGGTGGCGCGAAGTGCCGCGAGCGGATGCCCGTCTTGCGCAGCACCTCCGTCGCGTCACGGCCCACGCGCGCGCACAGCTCCTCGGTCGTCACGGCCGGGCCGGGCTGCAGGCTCGCCGTTCCCAGGATTCGCACGGGAATCATGCCGCCTGCTGTCCTCCACAGCGCCGCCCGTGGGGACCGCAGTGCAGGCGCATCTGCTCCCAGTGGGCGCGCAGCTCCGTGAGCTTCCAGGCCAGCGCTTCATCCGACGCGGCGCGCTTCAGGATGTCTCGCGCCTTGGTGAACTCCATCGCCGTTCTCAGCGGAGTGTCCGCTGACTGGATGTCGTAACTCACGTCCGCCATCAAGCTCTCCGCGTCACCGCTGCGATGCAACAGCAACACACCGCTGGCAACAAGGTCCAGCGCCCTCGATACAGGATTGAGACCCGCGAGGAATCGGCCCACCCGGCTCTCCGGCATCCAGGCTGTTTCACGCAGGCCGAAGGGAAAGATGTTGCTGGAGAACACCAGGTCCGCGCCCGCGCTCACCAACACGCTCGCGGGCACCATGCTGGTGAAGGCTCCGTCCACGTAGCGTGCGGGAGGCACCAGCGTGGGCGCCCAGAGTCCGGGCGCCGAGCCACTCGCGCGCACTCCCCGTGCCACGGGGCCGCGCTCCAGCGCCACGCACTCGCCGCTCGTCAGGTCCGTCGCCACCGGCAGGAAGCGGATGGGCAGCTCCTCCAGCCCCACGGCTCCCAAATCTTGCGTCACCAGGTGCTCCAGCGAGTACGTGGTGAAGACCGCCGCCATCGCCGCCAGCGACAGCCGGTGGCTCATGGCCCGCTCCTCCAGGCGGTGCAGGCCCTCCAGGCCGCTGTGGCCATCCAGCGCGGTGCCGCAGAAGTAGGCCCCCACCAGCGAGCCCATGCTGGAGCTGCTGATGAAGTCCACCGGCACGCGGTGCTCCACCAGCCAGCGCAGGATGTGGACATGGTAGAAGCCCCACACTCCGCCGCCGCTGAGCGCCAGTCCCACGCGACGGTGGGTGATGGCCCGGGCCCAGCGTGACAGCGCGTCCCGCTCCGCGGGGCTCAGGCCCACCTCCGTCAACGGCCTTGCGTCCACCTTCAGCGTCGCCAGTCGTCGCAGGTCCATCCGCAGGCGACAGGGCGGCAGGACATGCGCGTCCGCGCGGGGGCCTTCATGGGGTCGGCCTCGC
The DNA here is from genome assembly GCF_013336705.1 of Myxococcus sp. CA051A. Taxonomy (NCBI): domain Bacteria; kingdom Pseudomonadati; phylum Myxococcota; class Myxococcia; order Myxococcales; family Myxococcaceae; genus Myxococcus; species Myxococcus sp. CA051A. The sequence continues at coordinate 84,601 of NZ_JABUMS010000017.1, forward strand.
AGCTCGGCTTCCCGCGTCGGATGTCTCGGGTCGATGACCACCGTGGGCAGCACGCGGTCCTTTCCAGGGCGCGGCACCCGGGTGTTCTCATGGTGTGTCACCAGGAGCACGTGCTTGTCCACGAGCGGCGCGCTGCCCGTCACCTGACAGCCGTCCAGGAAGACGTAATGCGGGTCGTGCTCCCGGGCCAGCTCCCGCAGGCGCGCCACGCTCAGGCGTCCCGGCGCCCCTGGTTCGGACGCCGGCACCGTGGCGCGCAGCACTCCGTCCGCGCCCTTCACCGGCAGCTCGTCCGAGCCCGACTCCGCCGTGCGCACCAGCAACACCCGGTCCTTGAAGTCGTGGGTGATGACCTTGGCCACCAGCTCGATGAGCTCGGACAGCGGCGTGTCCCGCACCTCGCTCGCGAACGTCACCACCTCCACCTGCGGCAGCGGGTCCTCCTGCTTCGGTGGCTCCGCGTGAGCCAGCAGTCGCTTCAGGTCCTGCCTCAGCCCCGCGCGTGCCTGGACGAGCGTCCACACGCCATCGCGTGGAAAGAAGAGGCCCTTGCAGGCGGTCGCCGCGCGCGCGGTGACGGAGTAGTGGCCGCCCATCAGCGCCTCGAACCCGAGTGGGGTTCCAGGACGCAGTGTCAGCAGCAATTCGCCGTCACGGTGTGCCTCCAGCTCTCCTTCGAGCAGCAGGAAGAAGCCGTGGGCCTCCTGGCCTTCCTCGCACAGCACCGTGTCCTTGGCCCAGGTGACATCCCAGGCCACATCCAACATCTGGAGGAGGACGGTGTTGCTGGTGTGCCGCAATGCGGGAGCGCGCTTGAGCGCGTACAGCCGACGACGCTGGACGTCGAGGGGCATGGAGCGGGCCATGAATCGCCGGAGGATAGCGAACCCTCCGGCTTGGGATATTGGGTCGTATCGGCCCCGCCACGTGGCTCAGGCCGGCTGTGGACGCGGCGGCTCGTTGGGCGGTGGTGTTCCTCCGCCATCGGGCCGTGCGTGTTCGTGCCGCTTGAGGAGTCGGGAGCGCGTGGACTCCACCACCGCGTACAGCACGGGGATGAAGATGAGGTTGACGAAGGTCGACAGCAACATGCCGCCGAACACGGTGGTCCCCAGGGACTTGCGCGCCGCCGCGCCCGCGCCCGAGGCGAGCACCAGCGGCACCACGCCCATGAGGAAGGCGAACGACGTCATCAGGATGGGACGCAGGCGCGTGCGCGCGGACTCGGTCGCGGAGTCCATCACGCTCTTTCCCTCGTGACGCAGCTGCTCGGCGAACTCGACGATGAGGATGGCGTTCTTGCTGGAGAGTCCGACGAGCATCACAAGCCCCACCTGGCAGAAGACGTCGTTCTGCAGGCCGCGCAGATTCTGGAACCCGAGCGCACCCAGCATGGCCACCGGCACCCCGAGGAGGATGACGAAGGGCAGCGCGAAGCTCTCATACTGCGCGGAGAGGACCAGGAACACGAACACGATACCGAGTCCGAAGATGAGGAGCACGCGCCCACCTGCCTCCTTCTGCTCCAGCGACAGGCCCGTCCACTCGTAGGTGTACCCCTCCGGCAGCACCTCGCGCGCCGCGCCCTCCATGGCCTCCAGCGCCGCGCCGCTGCTGGAGCCCGGGGCCGCCTGCCCGTTCAATTCCGCGGAGCGATACAGGTTGTAGTGCTGGATGTTCTGCGCGCTGGTGATGGGCTTGATTCGCACCAGGGCCTCCAGCGGCACCATGTCCCCGCCCGCCGAGCGCACATAGAGCGCGCCAATGTCCCTGGGCTCGCTGCGGAAGGGCATCGCCGCCTGCACGTACACGCGATACACGCGGCTGGAGAAGGTGAAGTCGTTGACGTACTGGCTGCCCAGGTACACCTGGAGCGTGGAGAAGAGCGAGTCCAACGGCACGCCGAGCGACAGCGCCTTCTCCCGGTCCACCTGGATATCGAGCAGCGGCGTGTTGGCGGTGAAGGAGGAGAACACCCCGCGCAGCACCGGGGCCTGGTTGGCCTTGCCCACCAGCGCCTCCGTCGTCTTCGCCAGGTCCGACAGGGAGCGTCCGCCCAGCTGGTCCTCCAGGACGAACTCGAAGCCGCCCACGCTGCCCACGCCTCGGATGGCCGGAGGCTGGAAGGGCAGCACGCGCGCGCCGCCAATGCCGATGAGCGGACCGCGCAGCCGCTCCACCAGGCCCGCCACGCTCTCCTCGCGCGTCTTGCGCTCGTCCCAGGGCTTCAGGTTGACGAAGAGGGTGCCGTAGTTGGCGCCGGTGCCCAGGAGCGAGAAGCCGCCCACGGTGAAGATGTCCACCACTTCGGGCTGCTTCTTCAGTACGTCCTCCGTCTGGAGCAGCACCCGCCGCGTGTAGTCGAGCGACGTGCCCTCCGGGCCCTGCACGGCGACGATGATGTAGCCCTGGTCCTCGTCCGGGATGAAGCCGGAGGGCGTGGCCCGGTACACCAGCACGGTCCCGACGAGGCACAACGCGAACACGATGACCACCGGCCACTTCAGCGGGCCGATGAGCTTCTCCAGGAGCCGGCCATAGCTGTCGCGGAAGCGGTCCATGCCCTTGTCGAACTTGCGGAACGCCAGCCACTTCTGGCCCTCTTGAGGCCGCAGCAGCCGGGCGCACAGGGCGGGGGAGAGCGTCAGCGCCACCAGCGCGGAGAGGCTGATGGAGAAGGCGAGGGTGAGCGCGAACTGGCGGTAGATGGAGCCGGTGGTGCCCGGGAAGAAGGACACCGGGACGAACACCGCGGACAGCACCAGGGCGATGGCCACCACGGCGCCGGCCACCTGCCGCATGCCCCGCTGCGTGGCCTCGCGCGGCGAGTAGCCCTCCTCCATGGTGCGCTCCACGTTCTCGATGACGACGATGGCGTCGTCGACCACCAGACCCGTGGCCAGCGTGAGGCCGAAGAGGGTGAGGGTGTTGAGCGAGAAGCCGAACGCGCTGACGAAGAGGAAGGTGCCAATCAGTGACACCGGCAGCGTGGTGGCGACCACCAGCACGCTGCGCCAGCCGTGCAGGAAGATGAAGATGACCAGCACGACGAGGAGCACCGCCTCGCCCAGCGTGACGAGCACCTCTTCAATCGACGCCTGCACCGCGACGGTGGTGTCGAAGGCTGCCTCGTACTTCATGCCCGGGGGGAAGCTCTTCTGCAGGCGGTTGAGCTCCGCGACGACGCCGTCGCGCACCTCCAGCGCGTTGGAGCCCGGGAGCTGGAAGATGCCCAGGCCCACGGCGTCCCGGCCGTTGAAGCGCAGCAACTGCGCGTAGTTCTCCGCGCCCAGCTCCACCCGGCCCACGTCCCGCACCCGCACCAGCGAGCCATCCTGGCCACGCTGCACCACGATGGCCCCGAACTGCTCGGCCGTGGCGAGCTGCCCCTGCACCTGCAACGTGAACTGGAAGTTCTGCCCCGGAGGCGCCGGCTCCTGGCCCACCTGTCCGGCGCCCACCTGCACGTTCTGCGTGCTCAGCGCCGCCACCACGTCGGAGGCCTGCAGCCTGCGCCGCGCCAGCTCCGTCGGGTCCAGCCACAGCCGCATCGCGAAGCGCCGCTCGCCGAAGATGCGCACATCGCCCACGCCCTTTACGCGCAGGAGCGCGTCGCGGATGTAGACGTCCGCGTAGTTGCTCAGGAAGCCCGTGTCGTAGCGGTTCTCCGCGTCGAACAGGCCAAAGGCCATGAGCAGCTGCGTCTGCGCCTTGTTGACGGTGATGCCCAGCGCGTTGACGGCGGCGGGGAGCTGCGGCGACGCGGTGGCCACGCGGTTCTGCACGTCCACCGCCGCGATGTCCAAATCGCGGTCCTGGTCGAACGTCACGGTGATGCTGCTCTGTCCCGTGTTGCTGCTGGTGGAGGAGATGTAGCGCATCCCCTGGACGCCGTTGAGCTGGCGCTCCAGCACCGTCGTCACGGCGCTCTCCACCGTCTCCGCCGACGCGCCGATGTACGTCGCCGTCACCTGCACTTCCGGCAGCGACAGGTCCGGGTACTGCTCGATGGGCAGCGAGGGGATGCTGATGGCCCCCGTCAGCGTGATGAGGATGGACAGCACGCTGGCGAAGATGGGCCTGCGGATGAAGAAGTCAGTGAACATGCCGTCCTCTCACTGGCCCGCGTCGGAGGCGCCGCCCACACCCTGGCCCTCGGGCTTCGCGGGCGTGGGTTTGATGGGCTGGCCATCGCGCAGCAACTGCAACCCCGTCACCACCACCTGGGCCCCGGCGTCCAGCCCTCCCGTCACCTCGTAGTCGTTGCCCGTGACTTCTCCCACGTCCAGTGGCGTGCGCTGCGCGACGGTGCCTCCGTCGGCCGAGCCCACCAGGTACACGAAGGACTGGCTGCTGATTTGCGTCACCGCGACGGTGGGCACGGTGAGCGCCTCGCGCGATGCGTACACCACGCGCGCGCGCACCAGTTGCCCCGCGCGCAGCCTGCCCGTGTTCTCGAAGGCGGCCTTCACCTCCACCAACTGCGTCGTCGCGGCGGGCGTGGGCGCCACGAAGAAGGCGGGCGCGGACACCAGCACCTTGCCTTCCGTGTCCAGCACCTCCAGCGGTGTCTTCCCCACCTGCACGCGCTGGGCGCGGTCCACCGGCACCTGCACGGACAGCTCCAGCACCTTGCTCTGGTCCAGCGAGGTGAGCCGCGTCTGCGGCGTGACGTAGTCGCCCACCTTCACCGGGATGTCTCCCACCACGCCCGCGAAGGGCGCGCTCACCTCGTAGAAGCCGAGCTGCACGCGCTGCGACTGGATTTGCGCTTCAATCGCCCGCGCGCTCGCCTCCGCCTGCTGCGCCTGCGCCACCGCCTGGTCATAGTCCTGGCGGCTCTGGAGCCCTTCCTTGAGCAGCTGCGCGCTGCGCTCCCGGGTGCGCCGGGCGAACTCGCGCTGCGCCAGCGCCGACGCGCGCTGGGCCTGGGTGGCGCGCAGCCCCGCCTGCTCCCTGCGTGGGTCCACCACCAGCAGCACCTCGTTGCGCTGCGCACGAGAGCCGGGGCGCACCGGAATCGCCTGCACGTAGCCGGCGACCTGGGGATACAGGGAGATGCTGCTGCGGGAGATGAGCGTGCCCACGTACTCGCCGGCCTCCTGCACTTCGCCGGGCGACAGCGCCAGCGTCTGCACGGACAGGGCCGTCCCCGCGCCGGCCTGCCCGCCCTGGGGGGCGTCTCCCTCCTTCGAGCCCTTGCACCCCGCCAGCGCCAGCGCCACCGCGCACCCCGCGCCCCATGTCCTCACCAGTCGCATGCCGCCTCCGCAAGGAATGCCTCGACGCGCGCCTGCTCCAACTGGAACTCGCGCACCACCAGCGCCAGCTCCGCCTGTCGCAGCGCCGCCGCTGTCTGGATGAGCTCCAGGCTGGTGCCCGTGCCCACCTCGAAACTGCGTCGGGTGAGCCTGTCGTTCTCCTCGGCCAGTACCCGCTCCTGCGACGAGATGTCCCGCGAGGCCTGGGAGACCTTCACGCCACGCCGCGCCTGCGTGACTTCCACCGTGACGGAGCGCTCCAGTTGAACCACCTGCTGGCGCGCGACCTCCGCCTCCGCGCGGGACTGTCGCAGCAGTCCCTCGCGTGCCCCGCCGTCCCAGAAGGGCAAGAGCAGGCTGGCTCCGATGTTCCAGATGGGCACGTTGACGAAGTCTTCCTCCACGGTGAGGGCAATGGTCGTGCTCGTCAGCGATATCGAGGGCGCGTACTGCGCCTTCACCGAGCTGACCTGCCGCTGCGCCACCCTGAAGCGCGAGCGCGCCGCCGCCAGGTCCGAGCGCCCCTCCAGTTCTGGAAGCTGGCGGCAGTCCTTCCGCGCGCTCTGGAGCAGTTCGTCCACGCGCACGCCCTTCGCCAGGCCCACCGCCTGCGGCAACCCGAGTGCGAGCCCGAGCGCCTCGCGCGCCTGTCGCAGATTCTCGTCACCCAACACGACGAGGGCGCGCGCGGACTCGGCGTCCTGCTTCACGCGCACCACGTCCAACCGGGTGCCCGCGCCCAAATCCAACCGACGCTGCGCGAGGGCGAGCCGCTCCAGCGCGGTGCGCAGGTTGACGCGGTTGACCTCGGCCAGTCGCTCCTGCGCGGCCACCTGCACCAGCGCCCGGGCGAGCGCGCCGCTGAGCTGACGCCGCGTCTCCGCGAGCGACCACGCCGCGGCGCGCTGGGCCTCCCGCGCCGTGCGCCGTGCGTCAATGGCCTGCAGGTCGAACAGCGGCACGGAGGCCGAGAGGATTCCCGCGAACGGCGGCTGCGTGGGTCTCAGGGCGCTGTCCGTCCCCGTGCCCCCGCCGACACCGCCGCCAATGCCTCCCCCCACGCCACCGCCCACGCCACCCCCCGTGCCGCCGCCGATGAAGGTCGTCGAGTCGGGGTCCAGCACGTTGTACTGCACGCCCACCGTGCCGGTGATGACGGGCAGCAGGCCCGCCAGCGCGATGCGCGCCTGTCCCGCCGCGGACTCCACCTGGGCCAGCGCGGTCCTCAAGTCGGTGGAGCTCTGCCGCACCATGTCCAGCGCCTCCTCCCAGGACTTCACCTGGATGGGCGCGGGCGGCATGGGCGTCAGCAGCGGGTCCGACACTTCGGGCTGCGGTGGCTCCGGCGGGTCGTCGCTCGTCCCGGTGTCCTCACCGGGCCCTGGGGCGGACGTGTCCCATTGCCCCTGGGGAGGGGTGCCCCGCCGTGGCGCGCCGGGCGCCTGTGACGGCGCTCCCGGGGGCGTCACGGGAATGCCCTGTCCCTGGGCCGACTGTGGCCTGGGATTCTGGATGGGCAGCACCTTGGGCGCGCCGTGTCCCTGGGGCCGCTGTCGCACGGCGGACGGCGGCCGGGCCTGGGCGAGCGGCACCCCTGGCTCGGAGCCAGGGTGCGAGAGGAGGAGGGCGAGCAGCAGGGCGTTCATATCGGGTGCCCTGAGGTAGGGGAGGCACCCGATACCGGCCACGTACCCCGGGGCCGGTCCCCGCCTGTCTGACAAAAGGGACGAGAGCCTGCTCAGCAGTGGATGGAGCGCCAGCGGGCTCGCGTCCTCCGCTCAGCGACCCTGTTTGAGCATGGACAGACGCTGCTTCGCCGCGCGGCTCTGTGGGTCGAAGCGCAGCGCGTCCTCGAGCCGCTCCTTGCCCTTCTCCACCTGTCCCTGGACGACATAGAGGTCGGCCAGGCGGACGAGCGCGTCGGCGTTGTAGGGCTGCAAATCCAACGCCCGCTCGAACTCGCGGATGGCGGTGGTCAGGTCCTTCCGACGCACGGCGAGCTGCCCGAGCATGATGTGCGGTTGGACCAGCCCGGAGGTCTCCGGCCGCGACGCCAGCGCCTCCACGGCCGCGGTGCCGCGCGCGTCGCCGAAGCTCGCCAGCGTCAGCGCCGCGGACTGGCGCACCCACGTGGAGCCATCCTGGAGCAGCGCCGCCAGGTCCTCGGTGGCCTCCTTGCCACCCACGGCGCCCAGCGCCTCGATGACGTCCGCGCGCAGCAGGCTGTCCTGCGTCCCCTTCAGCGCGGCGCGCAGGGCGGGCACGGCCTCGCGCTTGTATCGACGCCCGAGCACCTTCGCCGCCACGCCACGCAGCGACGCGGCTTCCTTCGTGTCCGCGAGCACGGCCTCCAGCGCGGGCCGGCTGGTGTCCGCGGTCTTGTCGTCGAAGGCGTCCGCCAGGCGCACGCGCCGCTCCTGCCGCTTCGCGGAGTCCGGCCACATTTTCGCCAGGGCCTGGTCCATGGCCTCCGGCGTCTCCTTCGTGTGACATGTGTTGCAGGCATTGGGGATGCCGTGGCGCGTGGTGTTCTTCGGCGCGGGCACGTCGAGCGCATGGTCCGCGAACTTGTCGAGCACGCCGGAGACGACGGGCGGCATGTGACAGGCCACGCAGTCCTGCGCGGCGCGCCCGGTGTGCTTGGAGTGTTTCGCGCCCGCGGCGAACAGGTCCGCGTGGCATTGCTGACAGGTGGCCGAGCCCACGGAGATTTTCGCGGCCGTCTTCTCCGGCAGGTTCAGCTCGTTGGGCGCGTGTGGCTCGTGCGGCGCGGTGTGACAGGTGAGGCAGGTCGCATTGCCCTGCAGATGGCACTGCGACTGGATGAGGGCCTGGTACTCGAAGCTGGAGGTGCTGGGGCGGCCGTCGGTGAAGTAGTCGCCGGAGCGCTCGTTGCCCACGAAGAGGACGATGGGTTGGTAGAAGTCTTCATACTTCTGGCCCGGCTGGAAGCGGTGCGCCAGGTCGAGGATGGGGAAGAGGGGACGGCGCGGGCCATGGCACTGCGCGCACACCGCGAAGCCCAGCTCCGAGGACAGCTTCGACGGCTGGACGATGTCCTTGGGGTCCTGCGTGTCGGCGTGCCTGGCACCGGGCCCGTGGCAGCTCTCGCACGCGACGCCCGCGTCGGTGAAACGCGTGGTCCACGTGTGGGTGGCGCGGTCGTGGCGCGCGTCGAGTCCGGTGACGTGACAGTCCAGACACGCGTGCTGCGCGCTGCGACGGAAGTTGGCCCAGAAGAACGGGTGGTCCGGCGTGAGCGCGCCCTGCTTCGTCTCCGAGTAGTCCACCCACTCGCCCTTGCCGGTGACGTGGTAGTAGACGGGCAGCACCTGCCAGCGACCGTCTGCGAGCACCGTGACGGGGTCCTGCATGCGCTTGCCGCCCACCACCCACTGCACCGGGAACTCCGCGAGCTGCCCGTCCGCGCCCTTCGTGCGCATGAAGTGGTGCTCACCGTCGCGACGCATCCACGCCTCGCTGGAGTCTCCCTTGAAGTGCGTGTTCTTGCGGTAGTCGCCCACCACGAACTTCGACGTCGCGGGGGACAGCGCGCGCGAGTGCCAGCCCTTGCTCCATTCGGCGTGCTCGTCCTCGTGGCACTCGCCGCACGCCTCGGCGCCGGCGTAGACGCCGCGCGGCGGGTGCCCGTCCTTCACTTCGGCGGGCGGTGGCGTGGCCTGGGCCACGGGCTTGGGCGCGGTGGGAGGGGAGGCGCTCGCGGTGGCCGGTGTGGAGGCCGGGGGGCGCAGCGCGTAGGTGACTCCCGCGGCCGTGCCAAGCAATGCGAGGAGGACGAGGGCGAGCAGGGCGGGACGAGCAGGGCGCATGTCGGAAGTGCCCTGAGCCTGCCTGTCGCGCCCTGTCGTGACAAGCCGGGCTCCCGGGGATGGCGGGACTGGGCCGTCCTCCCGGGTTGGGCGGGCCGTCACTCCGCCCCGCGTGCGAGCCGCGGAGCGGGCGCGGCCGGTGGGTCGCTACTCCTTGGCGGAGTAGAACTCCGGCGGTCCGGCGAGCCACACGCTGGTGCCCTCCGTGCGCTCCAGCAGCTCGTCCGCCAGCTTGCTCCAGTCCTCGGAGGGGCCCATGGCCTCCATGCTGGAGGGCACGAAGCCGAGGAACTGCTGGGGACCCACGGCGAGGACCGTCGCGGTCGGCGCGCGGTACGAGCCCTCGTGGTGGTAGCCGAAGAGGCCCCAGGTCTTCCAGGAGCGGCTCAGCGCGTCGTAGCGCAGCGGCGCGCAGCTCGTCTCGGCGATTTTCTGGGCGTCCTCGTCGCTCTCCCCCGAGCAGACCTGAAGGCTGTCACCGAGCTTCACATCCTGGAGAGGACAGGAGACCTGAAGGGAGTGCTTGCAGTGGCCAATGGGGTTGGGCGCGCCGCGGTCGCTCCAGTAGGCCTGGACGAAGGCCGCCGCGCCCTTCGGGTCCTCCCACTGGATGGACTCGCCCATCCCTTCGAGGAAGACCCAGGGGACGGAGGTGGCCTCCACGAGCGCCTCGGCCAGATGCTCCTTCTGCTCGGCGTGTCCGATGGGCTCCAGGCTGAAGGGGACGAACGCCACATAGCCCCCCGACTCCACGGCCGCCAGGGTGCCGGCGCCGCCGAGCGAGATGCCGCCATTCGTCGAGCCCCCTGGGCGCCCCGCGACACCGCCGTTGTTGTTGCCGTTGCCGGCCCCCGGCGAGTCCTTGGCCGCCCTCGCACAGAGGTTGGTACAGGAGTTCAGCGCGTCCCTGTCAGCCCACGCCTGGCTCTCGTTGGAACAGCCCATGGCGGAGTCGAAGTTGGCGACGGTAGGGGGCGGGCAATGACAAGGTTTGTAGACCGCCGTGTACTTGCAAGCCGTATCGACCCAGGGCGGCGGGCCTTGATGGTCGTAATACCCGACGCCGATGACGCCCCCTGGCGTCCGCGCCTGGGCTGGCGTGCTCCAGGTGACGGCACCCAGGGCGGCCAGGAGCGCGAGCAATGAAATCCTCGAAGTGAAACGAATCAGGCGCGGCTGCGGGGACATGAGTGACCTCCGTCAATGCGTTGCACCAGCAGCCTGACTGTCTCAAGAATTGTTCACAATGGGTGTTGATTGACTTCTCCGAGAGTAGCGTTTTGTGTCACAGGCAGGGTTGACCCTGGCGTGTCCGAGGGGGAGGCTGGTGGACGATGCTCAAGCTCCAGTGGCTCCAGGTCCACCAGTTCCGCTCCGTGAACCCCGGCACGCGGCTGTCGTTCAGTCCGTCCTTCAACGTGCTGCTGGGCCGCAACGGCACGGGGAAGACCTTGCTCCTGGACCTCCTCGCGGCCGTCGCCAGCTCGGACTTCACGGCCATGGCCCTGGAGCCCTTCGAACTGGAGTACGCGCTGAGCGCGGACACCGGCCGAATCACGGTGCGGGTTCGGAACGTGCCCGTGATGCCCCAGGACGGGCCCGCGGGCTCCGGGCTGTCCATGGACATCGTCGTGTCGCCGCGCGACATGGCGTGGCCGCTGGTCATCCGTCGCGAGGGGCTCCAGGTCACCGTCTCGCGCGAGGGTGACACCTCGCTCGTCGTCCAGGAGCGACTGGCTCCCGAGGTCGCCGGCCGGCTGTGGCTGGTCCTCATGTCCGGAGGCATCGCCTGGGTGGAGAAGACGGGCGAGGGCACGGCCACGGTGGAGCCGCTGCTGGCCATGGCCCGCGAGGTGTCCGCCCTGGCGGGGCTGAGCCGCTTCGACGAGGGGCTCGCCTACTTCGAGCAGCTCTACCAGGTGGAGCTGCGCCTCTCCCGGCGGGCGGAGGGTGTGCTCGCCACGGGCACGGGGCTCGCGTCGGAGGCGCTGCTGGACGGGCTGCGGCGGCTGGCGGCGGCGCAGTGGGGCTCCGCGCGGTATGTCGTCCCGTCGGACGCCGTCCCCTTCCTTCGCGACGCGTCGCGGTTGCTCGGCTTCACCTCCGCGGAGGCCAGCCTCGTTCCCCTGGAGGCGTCGCCCGAGGGCAAGTACGAATCCCTCACGCTCGGGGGCCTGGAGCTGGACTTCCTAGGCCCCGGAGACACGCGGGTCTCCGCGCGTCAGCTGGGTCATGGCCAGAAGCGCCTGCTCGCCCTCCAGCACTACCTGGCCCGGGCGCGCGCGGTGGTCGTCGTGGATGAGGTGGCCCACTCCCTCCACCCCCAGCTCGTGCGGGCCAGCGTGGAGCCGCTCAAGGGGCGGCAGAGCTTCTTCACCAGCCAGAGTCCCGTGCTGATGGACCTGCTCGCCTTCGAGTCCGCGGAGCACGTGCGCGCGAGCCTGGTGGTGTGTCGTCGCGAGGAGGACACGGGCCTGCTGACCTGGGAGGACCCGTCGCCGGAGGTCGCCGAGCGGCTCTTCACCGCCAGCGCCGCCGCCCCCGGACAGATGGGGGCCCTGCTCCAGGCCCAGGGGCTCTGGTAACCCGGGCACGTCCGTTCTCCCACGGCGTCCGCGAGTCGACAGCCGGCGCACCGCGGCAAGACGGGTGCCGTGTCGCGTCACGAGCTGGCCTATCCTGCGGGACGTGGGGAGGGAACCGCCATGCCGATGTTGACCGTGAATGGAACCGAGTTGCACTACGAGGATACGGGTGGCTCGGGTGAGCCCATCCTGTTCAGCCATGGGTTGTTGTGGAACTCGCGGCTGTTCGACCCGCAGGTGGATGCGCTGCGGAGTCGCTATCGCTGCATCGCGTATGACCACCGGGGGCAGGGGCGCAGCGCGGTGCCCGAGGCGAGCACCATCGACATGGAGACGCTGTACCTGGACGCGGTGGGGCTGATGGAGAAGCTGGACCTGGGGCCGTGTCACTTCGTCGGCCTGTCCATGGGAGGCTTCATCGGGATGCGCATCGCGGCGCGCCGGCCGGAGTTGTTGCGCTCGCTCAGCCTGCTGGATACGTCGGCGGACGCCGAGCCGCTGGCCAACGTGCCGCGCTACACGTTGCTCAACCTCATCGCTCGGATGGCGGGGTTGCGGCCGGTGGTGGACCCGGTGATGCGCATCATGTTTGGCCGGACGTTCCTGACGGACCCGAACCGCGCGGAGGAGCGGGCGCTGTGGCGGGCGCGGCTGCTGGAGAACCGTCGGGACATCTGGCGCGCGGTGAACGGTGTCATCCGTCGCAACGCGGTGTCACACGAGGTGCCGAACATCCGCGTGCCCACGCTCATCGTCGTGGGGGAAGAGGACGTGGCCACTGTTCCGGCGAAGGCCGAACGGCTCCACCAGTTGATTCCGGGCTCGCGGCTGACGCGGCTTCCGCGCGGGGGGCACTCCTCCACGGTGGAGGAGCCCGCGCTCGTCAACGCCGCGCTCGGCTCCTTCCTGGAGTCGCTGGTGAGACCGCACGTGTCGTCACGCGTGGGGTGAGTTGGGGCTGTGCGGTGTTCGCGCCGGGGACTGAGTGCGCGCCCCGGCGCGGCGTTGGCCTGCACGGCGTTGCGGCTAGGTCTTCACCCCGAGCGTCTTCTTCGCCTGACGTGAGAGCGTCTTGTCCCCGGCGGCATCGGGGATGTCGAGCAGTGCCGCCGCCACCACCTTGCCCGCGCCGTGGATGTTCTCGTTCGCGAGTTTCAGGTACGTCCCGAAGCGCGTGAGCCGCTCGGGGTGCGCGCGCGCCGCCTCCACGTGGGCCAGCAGCACCTTCGAGAGCGCGTCCGCCGGGAATCGCTCGAACAGGTTGCGCAGCGCTTGTCGCTCCAGCGCCTCCGGCCGCGTCTCCGCCAATCGGACGGCCGGCTCCAGCATCGCCAGCCCGAAGGTCTTCAGCGAGTCGGACACGACGCCCGGCTTCCACCCGTCGACGAACGCCGCCAGGAGTGTCTCCGCGCCGCGCACGTCACCCAGCACCCCCAGCGCGTACACCGCCGTCTTGGCCTCCTCGTCGTCCGTGTCGCGCGCCTCCACGCTGTGCACGTACTTGTCCAGCACCTCCGAGTCCCCCAGCCACGCCAGGGCCATGGCCGCGCGTCGCCGCACCTCGTTCGACGGGTCTCCGTAGAACACCTGCCGCAGCACCGGCCACGCCTGCGTGAGCCCCAACCCCTCGAGCTGATCCACCGCCGCCAGCCGCGCTTCCCGAGTCGGCTCCGACAGCGCCCGCTGCGCGAGCGGCCGAATCCTCCCCTGTCGCACCTTCGCGAGCGCCGCGATGGACGCGGGCCCCGTCTCCCGGGCCTGCACATCGTTCAACACCTCGCGTGCATGGAGCCGCAGGCCCGCGTCGTGGCCCTTGCGTGTCATGCCGTCCAGCAGCACTCGCGCCGCATGGACCTCCAACTGCCCCAGCACCTGGATGGCGGTGCGGCGCACCATCCGGCTGTGATGCTCGGACAGGGCCTGCTTCACCACCTCCAGCACGCGCTCCTTCGGACGTGCCGCCACCGCCCGGGCCACGAAGGTGCTCGCCGCGCCGTCGCTCCACGCGGGATACAGGGACTCCAGCAGCGAGTCCGCGTCCAGGCTCGCGTAGTAGTGCGCCGCATGGGCCGCGGCCTCGTAACGAGACAGCTCTCCTCGAGCCCGCTTCAACAGCGCCTCACCCGGAGGCAGCGGCGCCGCGGGCTTCCGGATGTGGATGCTCGGGTGCGTGGGCACCGGCTCCAACGTGTCCCCCTGGACCTGCGCCGCCCCCGCCAGCCGCACCAGGGCGATGCCGAGCACCTGGTACACCTTGACGAAGTCATCCAACCGCTCCGCCGCGTCGGGACGCTGCGCCAGCGCTTCCAGCAGCGCTCCGGGCTTCTCCAGCCCCAGCTCCCTCAGTCGGGCCACCAGCGGCTCCACCGCGCGCGGAGACAGCGAGGACAGCCCGTTGGAGAACTTCTCCGCCAGCTCATCCCGCACCTCGGCCAGGGCGATGGCCGCGCGAGACGCCCCCGCTTCGCGCGCCGCGTCCGCCCATCCGCTGCGAGGCACCGCCACCGGCGCCTCCGGCTTCGCCCGACGACGCCGACGCCGCGTGGGCTCCTCCGTTGCCTCCCGCAGCCCCAGTCCGCGCAGCTCCAGCCCCTCCGGTGTCTCCACCACCACCGCGAGCGGGAACAGCGTGGGGAGCGCCGCCTCCAGCCCCACGTCCCCCAGCACCACCTTCAACGTGGCCCCTTCCAGTGCCGCGGCGAAGGGCTCCTCCAGCCGCGAGTCCGCCGGGAGGAACAGCCCCCGGTCTCCCGAGTCCACCAACTGTGAGCGCTGCCCGCTCGCCAGGAGCGTCTGCACCCGCAGCGCCACGGGGAGCAGCTCCGGCGCGAAGACGTCCTTGCGGTGCTCCTGGAAGGCCGCCAGCGCCGCCCCCACGTCCGGCAGCGCCATCTTCACCAACAGCCGCAGCGCCGAGTCGTCCTGCGGATGCGTCGACTTCGCGTCCTCCAGGTCCAGTCGCCGAGGCGGGAAGCCCGGGTACTGCCCACCCTTGGCCTCCTCCAGCACCACGCCCGCGTGGCTCTTCTTCGGCTCCACCGTCTTGAGGAAGGCGGGGAGGATTTGCTTCTCCGTGTAGTGGGCTCCGGTGCCCAGCTCCAGGAAGCGACTCTCCCGGACGAGGAAGTTGTCGGGCGTGGTGCGCGTGGTGAAGGCGTACTCCACCAGCGTCAGCCCCTCGATGGGAGCCCGGTCCTTCTTCGTCCACGTCTTGCCAATCAGCTCCTCGACGTAGCGGTCCTCCAGGGGCTCACCGCCCAGGTGCTTCTCCACCTTGCGCGCGGTGAGCAGCATGTCCGCCACCAGGTCGGTGAAGACGGGGGGCTCGAACGTGCCCGTGCGCGCCGCCGCCTGCTCCAGCAGGGCCGCCACCTCCACCGTGCGCGCCGCCAGCCGGCGCAGGCCATTGGCGCGCAGCGACTCACCCAGGGCGCGCACCTGCTCGGCGCGGTCCTCGGACAGGGACGTCACGCCCGACAGGCCCAGCTCCCGCACCAGCGTGGACACCTGCGCCACGCCCGCCTTCATCAGCTCGCCCGTCTCCGTCTTGCCCTTCTTCACGCTCTTCTTCGCCGGGCCTCCCGCGCCCGCCGGGGCCGTATCGGTGGTGACGAAGGCTTCCGGCGCGCGAGCCCACGCCACCAGCAGCGCCGCCGCGTGTTTGCAGAAGGGCCGCGAGCGCGCGGCCACGCAGGAGCACTTCCCCTTCACCTCACGCCCGTCACCGAACACCAGCGACACTTTGTAGGGCGACGCCCCGGAGCCCAGCGCATCCGCGAACAGCCGGTTCTCGAAGCGGGACAGGTGGGTGATTTGCTTGTCGTCGAAGATGCGAGTGCCCTTCGCGACCTCCGAGGGGTCTCCGATGATTTCCGTCAACCCTCCGCTGCTGGCAGCCACCTTGCGAGGCTCAGCCATGGTGCGTCTCCTTGTCGGCGGTCAGCAGCGGTGTCAGGTCCTGGTTGCGCATCACCCGCTCCACCACATCCACCAGTCGTTTGGGCGTACACCCGAAGCAGGGAATGCCCAGCGCGGTGAGCCTCTCCGCCATGGCGTGGTCGTACGTGGGCTTGCCTCCGTCCGACAGCGACAACAGGCACAGCACCTTCGCCCGCGAGTCCACCAACTGACGCAGCCGCGCCACCAGCTCCTCCGCGTCACCGCCTTCATAGAGGTCGGTAATCAGCAGGAAGAGGGTCTTCTCCGGCCGTTGCACATGGTTCGCCTGCGCATAGGCCACCGCGCGGTTGATGTCCGTTCCGCCGCCGAGCTGCGCGGTGAACAGCACCTCCACGGGGTCCGTGAGCAGGGGCGTCATGTCCACCACCTCCGTGTCGAACAGGATGAGGCGCGTGCGCAGCACATCCAGTGACGCGAAGATGGCCGCCATGACGGAGCTGTACACCACGCTCTGCGCCATGGAGCCGGACTGGTCCACCACCAGCGTCACATCCCACTCGTGATGCTTGCGCTGGTTGGGCCAGAAGTAGAAACGCTCGGGCACCAGTCGCTTGTGCTCCGCGTCCCAGCCCTTCAGGTTCTGCCGAATCGTGCGCTTCCAGTCGATGTTGCGCGCAATCGGCAGCGGGCTCGTCCTGTCCCTGCGCAGGGCGCCGAACACGGCCGTGCGGACGGAGGACTCCAGCTTCTTGCGCAGCTCCTCCACCACCTCGCGGACAATCTGCCGGGCAATTGCCTTCGCCTCGTCGGGGATGAGCCCGCGCGCGCTGACCAGCGTCGTCACCAGCTCCACGTTCTTGTCGAGGAAGGGCAGCGTCTCTGGCTCGAAGAGGAGCTGGGTGAGCCCCTTCTTCTCGATGGCGTCCTTCTGGACGAGCGCAATCACGTCGTCGCGGAAGAAGCTCCGCAGCGCACCCAGCCACTCGGGGATGTAGGGGCGCGAGCCGGATGAGCTCGCGCGCTTTTCCCCGTAGACGAAGGAGAGCGCGTCATCCAACGCCTCCAGGTCTCCGCCGCCCACGCCCACCGAGCCCGCCTGGGTGCTCAGGGCCCGCAGCGAGGGACAGGCTCCCGTCTTCTCCGCCGTCGGGCCGAGCGCGAGCCGCCAGCGCAGCAGGGCATCCCGGTCCTTCTCCGCCAGTTCCTTGGGGTCCACGCTCATAGCAGGTCGTCCAGGTCGTCGAGCACCTTGCCCAGCTCGGCGCTCATGTCCTTGAGCTTCGCTGTGTCCTTCTCTTCGAGCACCGTCTTCACGGCCCGGCCCTTTTCTCCGAGCTGCCGCACCGCCACCACGTTCTCCATGAGGTAGCGGCGCTCGGTGGTACCCAGCACGCCCAGTGCCCTTCTCAATACCGGCAGGGTCTGACGGAAGCGCTCGGGGTCGATGCTGGTCAGGAAGTCGTCCAGGGCCTTCACCACTTCGCGGTTCTTCACCAGCACCAGCGCGTTGACGCCCAGGAAGCCCTCCAGCCAGGACGCGCCTTCCTCGGGAGCCACCGCCAGCGACAGCCGCAGTCCGACGATGAGCGCCACCTCCGCCTCGCTCAGTTCGTGCGCCAGATACAGCAGGCCCGTGGCAAGGCCCGACGTCGCCGGGTGCACGGTGGTGCTGTCCATCAGCTCGCGGGCCTCCGCCAGCCAGCCGGCCTTGTCCGCGAGCGGCTGGGCCAGCGCCACCTCGTGCAGGGTGCGCAGCGCCTCCACCACGGAAGGCAGGGCGTCCGGTGCGCAGGCACAGGCCTCGCGCACGCGCAGCAGCGCGCGGGAGTACGTCTTCTGGCAGAGCACCGCCACCGCCTCGTCGCCCACGTCCGTGTGCGCGCGCGAGGTGCCATAGGCCACCAGTCCGGACAGCGCGCGCGCCGCCGAGGCGAGCGAGGGCAGGTCCACGTCCGTGGCCGCGTGCGTGTCACAGGCGCGCAGGGCCGCGGCCATCGTCTGCGGGCAGCCGGTAATCACCGACTCCAACAGGACGTTCGCGGCGGCACCCGTGGTCTTCGCCGCGTCCAGTTGCTCCTGGAGGACGCGGGTCGTCACGGCTTCCAGCGAGTCGCCGAGGACGATTTTCTCCACCAGCGCCACGTCCGTGGACGGCGTCCACTGCGCCTGCCACGACTCGCGCACCCGCGTCAGCGCCGCCTGTCCGCCAGCCTCTTGCGGCGAGGCGCGCTGCTGTCCCGTGGCCGCGAGCGTCGCATAGGGAATCCCCGCCACGCGCAGCCGGTGGAGGAACACCGAGGAGCCGACCTCCACCGTGTTGGTGAGGCGCAGCGTGAAGGTCTCCGCGCTGTCGGTGCTCGGCAGCCGGCGCGTGTCCAGCTCCCGCCAGAACTCCGCCTGGAGCGAGTTCTTGCCGATGCGACTGGCCACCCGTCCCACTTGATGACCGACGACGCTCTTCCACAGGAACGCGTCGACATGCGTCGCGTCGCCCCGGCACAGCGTGGCCACGGTGGCCTCGCGCAGTTCGTCCAGTCCTGGAGCGCTCTTCTCGCGCAGGTCCGCCAGCGTCATCGCCAGTCGGTAGGCCTCCAGCACGTCCGACAGCGACGCGGTGAAGCCGCGCATGCGCAGGTGCGCGGCGAAGTCGATGAGCACCTCCAGCGTCGCGCGCCGGAAGTCGCACTGGGCCTCGTGGGCCTTCTGGTAGAAGTGCGGCGCCCGATTGCCCGCGCCGTAGCCGAGCTGCTCGGACAGCCGGGGGAAGCTGTACGGAATCACCGTCACCGCGCAGGGCACCGCCTTGGGGAGCTTCGCCTCCAGCGCGGGCTCCACGTCCCGGGCCAGGAAGGCCGCGATGTGCGCGGCGCCCGCCACCACGGCGACCTTCTCCGGCGCGACGCCGCTCGCCACCACCTCCAGCACCTTGCGCGCCATGAACGCATCGCGCCAGCGGTGGTAGTCCTGGCGAGGCCCCGCGTTGAGCACGTCCGCCCAGGCGAGCAGCACGGGGCGGAAACCCTCGGGCGTCCAGTCGGGCGCCTCGAACAGCGCCTCCCACAGCTCCTCGAAGGAGCGGTAGCCCTGCTCGCGAGCGAACCGCTCCGTGAGCGGCTCTTCGTCATGGAGGTGCTCGTGACGCTCGCCCTCCGGGACCTCCTCGCTCTCGACACCGGCCGTCTCGTCATGGCGGTCCATGCCGAGGCTGACGCCGACGGGGATGTCGATGAACAGCGCGCGGGCGCGATTCACCTTCGCCCAACGCAGGGCGGCGTACTCGGGGGAGTAGTCCGCGAAGGGCCACAGCGCGGAGCCCGGCGTGTCATCCGTGCGGTAGCCGAGCAGCGCGATGGGCGGCTTCGTCTCCGCGTCACACAACACGTCAATCAGGTCGGAGGCATCGCAAGGCCCCTCGATGAGCACGACCTCCGGCTTCACGCGCTCCAGCCAGCGCCCGAGCACCGCCGTGGTGCGCGGCGAGTGGTGGCGCACCGGGAACAGATGCACCCGGGAGAGCAGGTCCAGGTCCATCAGCCCCTCAGGAGCTTCTTGCTGGCGGAGTACAGGTCCTTCCACGCGCCGGTGCGGCCCTTGGCGACGGTCTCCATGTATTCGCGCAGGGCCTTCACGTCGTCCTCCTGCTCCTTCACCACGGCGCCCACCAGTGACGCGGCCAGCTCGTGGGGGGTGACCTTCCCGCCGCCGAACTGCTCCGCGAGGATGGAGCTGTTGAACAGCACGCTGATGGCCTCCGCGGTGGACAGCACGGCGCCCGGGGTGCGGACCTTCGTCTTGCCGTCCTTCGTCACGCCCTTGCGCAGCTCCTGGAAGAGCGTCAGCAGGATTCGCGACAGCTCCTCCGGAGGCGGCACTCCGACCTGGTAGTCATTGCGCAGCTCCGCCTCGCGCTTCGTCACAATCTGTATTTCCTGTTCCAGGTCCTCGACCACGGGGACGGTGACGAAGTTGAAGCGGCGCTTGAGGGCGGCGCTCATCTCGTTGACGCCCCTGTCCCGCGTGTTCGCGGTGGCGATGAGGTTGAAGCCGCGCTGGGCGCTGACCACCTCGCCCAGCTCCGGGATGGAGACCTGCTTCTCCGAGAGGATGGAGATGAGGGCGTCCTGAATCTCCGGGGACGTGCGGGTGACTTCCTCGAAGCGGGCGAACTTGCCGGAGCGCATGGCGCGCAGGACGGGGGAGGGGACCAGGGCCTCGGGCGTGGGGCCCTGCGCGAGCAGCAGCGCGTAGTTCCACGAGTACTTGAGGTGGTCCTCGCTGGTGCCGGCGGTGCCTTGGACGATGAGAGCGGAGGTGCCGCTGACGGCGGCGGACAGGTGCTCGGACAGCCAGCTCTTCGCGGTGCCGGGCTCGCCCACGAGCATCAGCGCGCGGTCCGAGGCGAGGGTGGCGATGCAGACCTGGATGAGCCCCTTGTCGCCGACGTACTTGGGCGTAATCGTCACGCCGCCGACGGGCTTGGACCCGCCGAGGATGTACGTCTCCACGGCGCGAGGCGACAGCGCCCATCCAGGGGGACGGGGCTTGTCGTCATAGGCGGCGAGGGCTTCCAGCTCAGTCTTGAACTTCGCTTCGGCGGGCAGTCGGATGTCCGGCATGCATGCAAGCTACCGGTTCGGTCTGACACGCCGCAATCCGAGGGGTTGTCTTGGATACCCCTCGCAAAACCGACCTTGAAGGGCGCATGCCTCCGGGTGGGCGGCGCATGGAGGCAACTCACTCCGCGCACGGAAACGCGGTGTCCAGCTTCTTGCTCCCGTTGACGCCCGGGCCCGACAGCGTGGCGACCACCTTCACGGTGGAGGAGCACTCGTAGGGCATCAGGAATGGCACCACGGTGACGCCGCCCTCCGCGAGCACGTGCAGTTCGCGCGTCTGCGTCACCTTCCACGCGCGCCGCTCACCCGCCTCCGACTCCTCCTTCGGCGCGCTCACCACGAGCTTCAGCTTCAGCGGCTTGTCCCCCTCGTACTTGCCCTGCACCTTCACCAGCAGCAGCGCGTCCACGTTCATCCCATACGGGTCCGAGGCCTCCTCCACCGTGACGATGGAGCCCTTCTGCCGGTCGAAGACGCGCAGCTCGACTCCTCCCAGCGACACGCTCGGAGCGCTCGCGCTGCCAGCGGTGGAGGACAGCAGCAGGACACCACCGACGAGCAGCGAGCGCAGCTTCGTTCGCGACGACATCTCCACCTCCGGAATCTTCGGGGAAAATCCGCCGCGCGACTGTACGCCAGCCTGGTGTCCTCCCGCGCCAGGGTGGCGGGCGTGAGGGCGGGCCCTGGCTTGGGGCTTCGTCGCTTCCTCTGCAATTCCTCCCACCCATGACCAGCCTGCGGAGGAACCCTGTCCGGCGCGGGACCTCCGCCCGCGAGGAGTCATTTCCATGAAGACCTCCGTTCCCTCTCAGATGAAGGCCGCCGCCATCGACCGCTTCGGCGGACCGGAAGTTCTCGGCACCAAGACCGTCCCCGTTCCCCAGGTAGGCCCCGGCGAGGTGCTCATCCAGGTGGAGACCGCCGGCATCGGCCAGTGGGACCCCGCCGAGCGCGCGGGCGAGATGGAAGGCTACAAGCCGGGCAGCAAGGCCTCCTTCCCATACGTGCTTGGCACGGATGGCGCGGGCACCGTCGTGGCCCTGGGCGAAGGCGTCAAGAACCTCAAGGTCGGCGACAAGGTCTACGCCTTCGGCTTCCTGAACGAGAAGGGCGGCTTCTACGCGGAATACACCGCGGTGAGGGCCGCGGACACCGCGCCCGTGCCCAAGGGGCTGAGCGCGGAGCAGGCGGGCGTGCTCGCGGCGGACGGAATCACGGCCCTCCAAGGCGTGGAGGACACCCTCAAGGTTGGCCAGGGCACCACGCTGCTGGTGTACGGCGCGAGCGGCGGCGTGGGGCACCTGGCGGTGCAACTGGCGAAGCGGCTCGGAGCCAAGGTGCTCGCGGTGGCCTCGGGCGCGGACGGCGTGGAGTTGATGAAGAAGCTCGGCGCGGACAAGGCCGTGGATGGCCGCTCCGACGACGTCGTGAAGGCGGTGCGGGACTTCGCTCCGGACGGCCTCGACGCGGCGCTGGTGCTCGCGGGCGGAGACAAGGTGAACGAGCTGCTCAAGGCCGTCGTGAAGAAGGGTGGCCACATCGCGTTCCCCAACGGCGTCGAGCCCGCGCCCAAGGGCCCCGAGGGCGTCAAGGCGACCGCCTACAACGGCGAGGCGAACCCCAAGGTGCTCGGCCGCCTCAACAGCCTCATCGAGTCCGGCCCCTTCCACGTCGAGGTCTCGAAGGTCTACCGCCTGGATGAAGTCACTCGCGCGCACGAGGCCGTGGGCAAGCACCACCTGGGCAAGCTGGCCCTGCGCATCCACTGAAGCCTGTCGCTCAGGCCGCGGCGCGGGCCTGCTGAATCTCCTCCGCGCCCGGCCGCCACAGCACCTTCCAGCGCGCCTCGGGGAGCTGGGGTGGAGGAGGCTTCCCCTCCGATACCCCCGCCACCTCGACGTGCATCCCGCCACCCCAGGCGAGGATGCCCGCGAACAGGCCCAGGACTCGCATCGCGGGATGGAGGGGCCCCTCGTAGCGCCGCGCGCGCCAGTGACGCAGGCGTGGCGCCGAGGGACCTCGGGCACTGGGCTGCAGGGAGAGCTTGCCGGGCGCCGGGGCCCCGGGGACCGGGAAGAGCGGCACGATGAGCAGGCCCACCTCTCCCGCCTCCAGGTGGACCGTCGTCTCTCGCGGATAGCGCAGCCGCGACTCGGGAGGCCCGGACAGCTTCAGCGTCAGCGCCCGCTCCGCGTCCACGCACCCCTGCGCCATCAGGTGCAGCTCCAGCGGCGCGGACCCCTCTTCCGTCACGGCCAGTCTCACGGCGAAGTGCACGCCGTCGACCTCGAGGATGTCCTCGGCCGGCGCCCATTCGAGCAGCACGTTGGGCAATACCTCCGCCCGCCGCCAGTCCTTCCACATCCGGACCCCGATGAACGTGGTCACCGCCGCGCAGCCCAACGCGAGCCAAGGAGGAAGTCCGCTGAAGTCGGAGGAGGCCACCATCCAGATGCCCAGTACGACCGCGGGCATCCCGAAACAGAACAAGAGCAGCCTGGCCGCGCCGTCGGCGTCGCGCTTCCAGAAGGCCCGAGCGCTCCACGTCGCGAGCAGCAGCCCTCCCACGAGCCACGCCAGGGCGGGAGCCGGCGGGGCCCGATAGCGCAGCGTCACCCCGGCGATGCCCGCGGCCGTCAGCCCCACCAGCACCAGAAGCCCCAGCAGCACATGTCCGCGTGTCGCTCTCATGGCACCACCCCGTCCCGCCTCGGCTCATGGCGAGGGGGCCCAAGGTAGTCCACTCCGCGTGCCTCACGGGTTGGGAAACCGGAGGCCGCTGTCGCCCGCGCTCCGGCACGGCGCCGGAGGCGGGTTGTCTTTGGGGACTACTCGGCGCGGCAGACGGCCGGCGCGGAGAGGTTGGGGCGAATCATCTTGAACGGCTGGAGCAGGTCCGGGACGCGGAGCAGCGCGTCACGGCAGCCCGTCTCGTCGTTGCCGGAGATCTCCACCTTGAAGCTGCAGTCCTGCGCGCCCTCGCAGACCGTCTTGGCCAGCCGCGCATAGCAGTCCACGGCGCGGGCGCAGGTGCCCTCGCTCAGGTTCACCGACGCGGAGGAGGACGTCGTCGTGGCCGAGGCCGTGTTCGTGTTCGTCGACACCGACGCGCCGGCCGTCACGGTGTCCGCCGAGTTCGCGCCAGGGGCGTTCAGGTTGATGGTGACGTTCGTCTGGGAGGGCTCATGGGCGGGGGCGGCCACGAAGCGCGGGTTGATGCGGTCCTGGGCGCAGAGGTACAGCTCCTCGCCCTTCTTGCGCACCGTGGTGAGCTTCGTCTCCAGCTCCGCCGGAGGAACCTGCTTGTCGTCCACGGAGACCTGGAAGGTGTACGCGTCGTTACCATTGTAACGGTAGTACATCGTGGAGGTCGCATCGTAGGTGACGGCGATGGCCGTGTTGTCCACGGAATGCGACTCGAGGCCACTCTCCAGGGCGCAGACTCCGATGGACGTCTTGGTCGCCGAGGCATCGTTCGCCGCGACGGGGAGCGTGTAGAACTTGCTCGCGCCACAGGCCACCAGCGAGAGACACAGAGACGTCAGGGACAGTCCCTGGATGAGCCGCTTCATGAGGTTTGCTCCTAGGATGGGAATGGGTCCGCGCTGGGGAAGCCCGGCGGAGTGGCGCATCGACGCGTGCACCGGTTGCACATTCAATCCTGACACGAAACAGCCCGCCCCCGGAAATCACGGGGACGGGCCTGTCGCGGGGTGTTTCTCGAAGCTTGGGACTCGTGCGGTGTCCGCGGCTCAGGTCGTCAGCTTGGAGGTGATGTCGATGGATGCGGGGCTCGTCGGCACGGCGAAGGTCTTGCCGTTGGCGCCCTTGAAGTCGAGCGTCTTGAGGTTCACCGAGTAGATGAGCAGGTCCTCGTAGAAGCGCACGTTGAGGACGGTGTGGGTGAGGTCCTTGACCACGGTCCACTGGGTGTAGTCGTCCTCTTCCTTGAGGGATTTCTCATCGAGCGAGCGGACCGTGCCGCGAGGGATGTCGACGGTGTTGAGCAGGTGGAAGGCGAGGCTGGTGGCCTCGGTGGCGTTGGCGACGGGCCGGGCGAACTGCTTGAGGTACGCGGCCCGCACGAAGCGGGAAGGTGGCATCGGGTCCCCGGGCAGGCCGCGCAGGCCGCTGCCGTGGCCGGGCTGGGCGAAGGTCTCCGAGCCCAGCTCCACCCGCTTCGCGTCCCAGGGGGACAGGCCCACGTAGTCGCGCAGGTTCTGGAGTTGGACGGGGAAGGGCGGCGCGTTGGTGAGCACGGCGACGGGGTTGTCGTGCAGGTGCATCTCGCCGTCGAGGAACTCGACGACCAGGCTGTTGCCCTGTGCGTCGTGGATGGGGAAGTGCAGGGGCAGGTATTGGGCCAGCCAGTCGCTCTCCCAGACCTGGGCCTCGCCTTCCTGGAGGGCGGACTTCACCTCCGCCACGGTGGCGAAGTTGCCGAGCACCCAGCCGGGGAACTGCGCCAGGGTGAGGGCCTTGGCGTTGTCGGTGACCTTGGGGTAGCGGGACTCGGGCAGCCACAGGCTGCCGGTGGACAGGCCGGCGGTGTTGAGCCCGTCGACCATGATAGGGAGGCTGCCCTTGGCGGTGAGGCCGACGTAGCCGTAGGTGGTCGTCCACGTCAGGCCGTTGAGTCCCTTGGGGGAAGGGGAGACGAACTTCTCACCGGGGGCTCGGACCAGGAGCTTCGAGTCGAGGTCGACGCCGAACTCCATGCTGCGGCCATTGACGACGCTCTTGTCCGAGGCGACGACGAGGAAGTCGGTGCACATGTGACGGCTCCTTGTGTGGGGTTGGCGAGGGCGGCCCTGTGCAGCCGCCGCGCCATCCGCCGTCCTGTCAGCGATTCCCAGCGGTTGAAATCGCACGCGGGTCTCGTGCCCCCGGGCGTGTTGCCTATCGCACGCGAGCGGCCAAGGCGTGCGTTCTCGCGGAAGGCACGTGCGTCCCCGATAAACGCGGCGCCTCCGGGGAATTTCCCACCAGGCGGGCGTTTGTGATGTTCATGTCGCCCATGTCGAAAGTTCCTCGGGTGGTGGCCATCGACCACCGTGATTCCGCGCTGCAAGCGGCCTTCTGTGAGTACGTGCCCCAGGTCTTCCGCACGGTGGACTTCCGCCGCTGGTGCGCCTGGGGCGAGTGGACGGACGACTACCGCGCGTTCAGCGTGGTGGACGAGGGCCGGGTGGTGGCGAATGCCTCCGTGATGCGGATGTGCCTGCGCGTGGAGGGGCGCGAGGTGGTCGGCTATCAATTGGGCGCGGTGGGGTGTGTGCCCGAGCGTCGGGGGCAGGGCCTGGCGCGGGTGGCGATGGAGGCGGCGATGGAGGCGTGTGGGGACGCGCCGGTGGTGCTGTTCGCGAACAAGAAGGTGCTCGACTTCTATCCGCGCTTTGGCTTCGAGCCCCGGGAGCAGACGTTGTTCGGCGTCACGTTGGAGGTGACGCCGAGGGGGGAGCCTGCGCCGGTGTTGGATGTGTCCGAGGCGTCGGTGCGGGCGAGGCTCGTCGCGTTGGCGGAGGAGGGCGTCCCGGTGACGGAGCGCTTCGGTGCGCGCCGGCACGGACACATCGCGACCTGGTACGCGGCGGCGAACTTCGCGCGGCCCTTGCGCAAGCTGAGCGAGGACGCGTGGGTCTTCGCGGGCGTCGAGGACGGCACGCTCTACATCGAGGATGTGTTCGCGCGCGAGGGCTTCGATTTGCGTCCGCATTTGTCACGATTGGTGGACGAGCCCGTGAAGGCGGTCCAGTTCGGCTTCACGCCCGAGCGGTGGTGGCCTGGGGCGGAAGTGATTGGCGAGGACATGGAGGCGGACCTCTTCGTGCGCAACCTCTCGCTGCCCGCGGGAGCCAATCGCTTCCCGGTGATGGCGCGGACGTGATGGGCTTGGCCCATGCGAATCCCTTATGTCCAATGGCTTGCGTTGGTCGCGGTGTCCTGGCTGGGCTGTTCCACGGTTGAAAAGCCACCCGTGCAGCAGGCCTGGGACGAGGCCGAGCTGGAGTGTCAGGCACCAGAGGAAGACCAGTGTGTAACCCTGCTGTGCCTGGGTGACACCTGCGGCTTCTATCGCTGCGAGGACACGCCTGTAGCCGTGGAGCTGGCGCGCTTTCCTCCGTCGAGACCACCCGCTGCAGCGGCGGCACCGGGCAGTGGTCCTCGGAGAAACTGGGGCGGAGCGCAGAAGCTCCCTCCGGGTTCCATCATGACGTTCCCCAACTGGAACGGTGCTCCGGACCGAGTCATCCCTCCGTCACGCCAGCTCACGGCGGGGCGTTGGGAGAAGCACCACATCTTTCCGCAGGCGAATGACCTGGCCGCGTGGTTCGAGCGTCAGGGTGTCAAGATTCATCACTACACGATGCCCATTCCACTCTCCGTCCACCGGCGCATCCATGATGGCACGGGGCGTGGAGGTGCCTGGAACGATGCGTGGCGAGCATTCCGGAAGGCGAACAGTGGTGCCTCTCCCGAAGAGATTTTCAGGCACGCGGGCGAGCTTATCCACCGCTTTGAGCTGATGGGTGGTCCTATCCGTCCGTACTACTCCCGCCCAGGAGCGTAGGTGCGCATGAGCCGTTTCTTCTTGTTGGACGAAGACAAAGCCGCAATGGCGAAGCACGGCAACGAGCTGGATGGGAGCCACAAGTGGGGGCTGCCTGGCTTGCGATGCCACTCCTGTGGCGCGACCTGGAGCTCCGTGGGGCACGACTACCCGTCCGTCGATCTCTCCGGGCTCCCAGAGCACGACGAGTTTAAAAGGCCCAGGCCCGAGCCCTTCGCTGAGTTCGTGCGCCTGCGCGAGCTGGTGCGTCCCCTGGTGCCTCCAGACGTGTCCCTTCCTCCTGGGACAACCTTCGGACCTCTGGTGGGGCGTGCCTCTGGGAGCTTCGGGTCCATTGACTGGCTGGGAGGCATTCGCCTGCTGATGCGCCGTGAAGCACTGGAGCTCCTTCAGGCGGAAGGACTGCGAGGCTTGCTCGGCTGCCGCACGGAGCTGCGGTTTCGCCAGAAGGCCCCGCCCGAGCTGCTGGAACTCCAGGTGGCTCCTCGAGGACGGCTTCATCCCGACTGCATGCCGCCAGGACATCCACCGCCGTGCCCGACCTGTGACCGGTTCAGTCTCCGATGGCCCGATGAGCCCATCCTGGACGCGGCCACCCTGCCCACGGACCTGGACCTGTTCCGACTGGGCAACTTCGCCACCATGGTCATCGGCACGGAGCGGTTCAAAGACGCCGTGCTCCGCCTGGAACTCGACGGCCTCACGTTCCGCGAGCTGCCAACCCGCTGAGCCCGAGTTCCCCCACTTCCGCCGCGGGCCGTGCGCTCATGCTCAGGTCTCGTTGACGGAGGGCCACCACGAGACATCGGAGCCATCGCATCAAGGAAGGTCAATCCAGAGCGCCGAACTCGCGGTGTCCGCTGTCACAGTGACGGCGCCCTCGCCGAGCACGGCGCCTTCGCCGAGCGCCAGGTCCACACCCGAGCCTCCTTGGAGCGCCTCCACCCGGAGCGGTCCCGTCGTCGCGAGCAGGTATCCGTTACGGGCGCGGTCGAGCGTCAGCCGCTCGGGCCGGCCCGCGACGAGCGGGAGCCACCAGACCCGCACGTCGGCGCGCAAAGGCATCCCTTCGTCGCCCGCGATGAGCTGACGCCCGTCATCCGAGAGCTGGCGCGAGTAGTAGGCAGGGGGGCCGCCGTAGGTGTGTGGCCGGAACCACAACTGGAGCATCCGCGTCGGCCGGTCTGTGTCGTTTCCTTCGGCGTGCATCATCCCGCTCCGCGCGGAGATCAACTGCGCGGTCCTTGGTCCCATCGTCGCGCCGTGCGCCTGGTCTCCGTGATGCGAGAGCGTCCCGTCCACGACGATGCTGAGGATCTCCATCTCCTCGTGAGGGTGAAGCGGGAACCGCGATTTCGGCGCGAATGTCGCATCCGCGAGGACGAGCAGCGGCCCCAGCGGTCGACCCTGGCCGGAGTGGGGTCCCACCGTCGCGACGAAGTGGTCCCGGAGCGAGAGCCACGAAAGCGTGGTGCGAGGCAGCGATGCGAGCGTGCGGTGTTCGAGGCGCGGCATGGGCAGGTTCCTATCGGTATGACAACCGGAGAGGGCCACGGCACTTCCGGCGACGAACGTGCGACGTGAGAGCTTCACGACGTGGGCCTCGTCAGCGGCGGCGAGAAGCGAGTCGTCGGCGTTGAGCCGGAGGAGCGCATCGACGTCCTCGCCTTGAAAGGGGCGGTCCCGGTGTCTGCCCATGTTCGTCTCCTCCCGCGCTGGGATGCGCGGTGAAGGAGTTAGCCCGGCCCGGCTCGTTTGACACCTCCGGATGGATGCACAGAAGATGTGCGAGAATGCACATCTCCTGGGACGAGCTTCAGACCATCGAGGCGCTGGTTCGCACTGGCAGCGTCGAGGCCGCCGGACGCGAGTTGTCGCTCCGACATTCTTCGGTGTCGAGGCGGGTCGCGGCGCTGGAGGCACGCCTCGGCACGGCTCTGTTCGCGAGGGGCGCGCGACTGGTGCCGAGCGCGCTGACGCTGCGAATCGCGGAGCGGGCCGCGGCGATGCGCGTGGCCGCGAGGGACATCGAGGACTTCGTAGGGGCGGAGAGACGGGGCCGGGAACGAACCGTGGTCATCACGACGAGCGACGTGCTGGCCCCGCTCTTGTTCCTCGCGCTCGCGAAGGCCAGGCCCGCGCAGGCGGTCGAGGTGCTCGTGAGTGACGACGAACTGGAGCTGCTGCCAGGTCAGGTGGACCTCGCGCTGCGTCCCGGTCAAAACCCGAGCGGGGCGCTGCGCGGTCGACGGCTTGGACGGTTGAAGGTCGGAGTCTATCGCGCTCGCGGCGGAGCGCCGGATTGGCTGCAGCCGAGCGTTGAGCTGCGCGCCAGGGCCTCGATGAGCTGGTGGCGCGAGGTCCCCAAGGACGTACCGGGTGCCGTGACGTGCAGCTCACTGCTGGCCATGCGCGATGCGTGCTCCGCTGGCCTGGGACGGGCCGCGCTCCCGGCCTTCCTCGCGCACGGAGACGCCCGGCTCCAGTTCGAGAGGGAGCTCGACGCGGGGCCACCGCTCTGGCTCCTCGCGCCGATGGCCCGTGGCATCCCGAAGGAGCTTCGCGAGGTTCAGCGGGACCTCTTCGCCGCGCTGCGCGCGACGGAGGGCGCCTTCGTCGAATGAGTCCTTCTCACGAACCCGAGCGCGCCCGAGCAGGCATCCCGAACCGGCTCGGAGGTTGTCCCGTCCACCGCCGGAACGCGCGGGTGAACGTACTCACATCAGAGAAGCCCAACAGATACGCAATCTCACTCACCGAACGCCCCGGCTCGGAGAGATACGACAGGGCCAGCGTCCGGCGAGTCTCCGCGAGCAGCTCGCGAAACCCCGAGCCCGAGTCCACCAGTCGCCGCTGAAGGCTGCGCGCGCTCATATGCAGCCGCTCCGCCACCTTCTCTTGCGACGGCTCTCCCTGGGGCAACAACTCCAGCAGCACCGCGCGCACCCGAGCCACCACGTCCTGCCCCGCCTGCCGGGCCAGGTGCCGGGTGATGAGCTCATCATTGATGCGCGCCAGCTCCGGGTTCGCTCCCGGCAACGTCACCTCGAACGGTGGCCGCTCGTACACCAGCACGTCCGCGTTCGCTCCAAACGTCACCTTGCAGCGGAACAGCTTCGCGTAGGGTGTCAGGTCCGAGGGCTCCGGACGGCGCAGCAGCACCTCGCGCGGTGACAGCTCCTTGCCGTACACCACCCGGCAGAAGCGCACGAGCAGGTACGCCACCGCGTCCGTCTCCTCCTCGCACAGGTGCGGCCCCTCGCCCCCGTCGTAGAGGATCACCTGATAGCAGTCCCCATCCCGGGTGAAGGCCGGCCGGAGCGCGTCGGAGACCAGCGCCACCGCGTGCACCAGTCGCTCGAAGGCCTCGCGCAGCGTGCTGGAGGCATTGAGCCGGTAGCCCACCGCATGGAACGTGGTGGGACTCACCTGCCGCGCCATCGCCAGTCCAATGGCCGGCTCTCCCGAGCGCTCTACCGCCAGCCGCCACAGCCGAGTCATCCCTTCCTGCGGATAGCGCGCGTTGGCGTCTCCCAGCAGCCCCGGGTTCAGTCCCGCCTGCACGAACAGCGCATGCGAGTCCACGCCACGCAGCTCCAGCGTGCGGTGGAGCGCCAGCGCCCAGCTCGTCAACATGGTCGCCGGAGAGCTCATGTTGTCGCCTTTGGTCAAAGGAATTGGCGGAACGGAGCAAGCACCCAAGGCGCCTCCCCCAGTACCTTGTCTTCCTGGGAATCCTGCCATGTCGGAGGTGAGGATGCTTGCCCTCGCATCGTGTGCCCTCCTCGTGACGCGTCGCATCATGTCTGTCTGTAGACCGCCTCAAGCGTAGCGGTTCAAAGGCTCCACGCTTTTCCACCCCGCTCACATTCTGGCTTCACCCCTCCGTCGGCAGATGCCCCGCCGCGCCCTGGTCGGCGTGTGCGTCGTCCCCCTCGTCATACCCAGAGGTCTGGCCTCCCCATGACTCCCCCGAGACTCAGAAGCATCCAGAAGTCCTTGCTGGCGGCGCTGTCGCTGCTCGCCGTCATGTCGCCGGCCTTCACCCCGGCGCACGCGGCGACTCCGTCCTTCATCGCCTTCGAGAGTGGCCATGTGCGTCCGCTCGCGCTGTCACCAGATGGCACGCGGCTGTTCGCGGTGAACACGCCGGACAACAGCCTGTCCATCTTCACGGTGGGGGCCTCCGGGCTCGCGCTGCAGGCGAAGGTTCCCGTGGGACTGGAGCCGGTGGCCGTGGCGCCGCGAGGCAACAGCGAGGTCTGGGTGGTCAACCACCTGTCGGACAGTGTCAGCGTCGTGTCTCTCTCGGGGACACCGCGCGTGGTGCGCACGCTGCTGGTGGGTGACGAGCCGAGAGATATCGTCTTCGCGGGCACGGGGGGCCGGGCGTTCATCACCACGGCGCACCGTGGACAGCACCGCACGCACGCCTCGATTGCGGGCGTGCCGGGTGCGGGAGATCCACAGCTCACCACGCCGGGCGTGGGGCGCGCGGACGTCTGGGTCTTCGACCCGGCGAACCTGGGCACGACGTTGGGTGGCACGCCGGTGCGCATCCTCAACCTGTTCGGTGACACGCCTCGCGCGCTGACGGTGAGCCCGGATGGGCAGACGGTGTACGCGGCCGTGTTCAAGTCTGGCAACCAGACGACCTCCATCATGGAGGAGGCGGTGTGTGAGGGCTTCAATCCCTATCTGCCCTGTCTGGTGAATGGCTCCATCTACCCTGGCGGCAGCCCGGGCCCGGCCACCAACCACCAGGGCGTGCCCGCGCCCGAGGTGGCGCTCATCGTGAAGTACAACAACCAGTCCAGCCAGTGGCAGGACGAGCTGGGGCGCAACTGGAACAACGCGGTGCGCTTCCGGCTGCCGGACCAGGACGTCTTCGCGCTCGACGCGAACACGCTGGGCCAGAAGGCCGCCTATCCGCACGTGGGCACCACGCTGTTCAACATGGTGACCAACCCGGTGACGGGCACGGTGTACGTGTCCAACACGGAGGCCTTCAACCACGTCCGCTTCGAGGGCCCCGGCAACTACGGCGGCACCACGGTGCAGGGCCACCTGGCGGAGACGCGCATCACCGCCATCCTCGGGGGCAGTGTGTTGCCCCGGCACCTGAACAAGCACCTGGACTATTCGAAGCTGGCGAACGAGCCCGGGTTCGACCCGGCGGCGAAGGCGCACAGCCTCTCCATGCCGTTGGACATGGTGGTGA
Organism: Myxococcus sp. CA051A; assembly: GCF_013336705.1. NCBI lineage: Bacteria > Pseudomonadati > Myxococcota > Myxococcia > Myxococcales > Myxococcaceae > Myxococcus > Myxococcus sp. CA051A. Next base: position 116,585 of record NZ_JABUMS010000017.1, read on the forward strand.
GCCGCGATGGCCGGAAGCTCTACGTGGCCGCATACAGCTCCAGCAAGGTGGGCGTGTTCGACACGCAGGCCCTGGAGGCGGACAGCTTCAACCCGACGTTGAACAGCGCGGCGTACATCCCGGTCAGCGGTGGTGGGCCCAGCGGCCTGATTCTGGATGAGGAGCGCAACCGGCTCTATGTGATGACCCGCTTCGACAACGCGGTGAAGGTCATCGACCTGGCCACGCGCGCGGAGCTGGGCAAGCAGGTGCTGGCCAACCCGGAGCCCGCGGCGGTGGTGCAGGGGCGGCCGGTGCTCTACGACGCCACGACGCTCTCCGCCAACGGCGAGGCCTCGTGTGCGAGCTGCCACATCTTCGGCGACATGGACGACCTCGCCTGGGACTTGGGCAACCCGGATGAGGACGTGGTGGAGAACACGATTCCGGGGCGCCTGCTGGGGGCGGCGGAGCTCTTGAAGCCGCACATCAACGGCTCGGGCAACGTGGAGGACTTCCACCCGATGAAGGGCCCCATGACGACGCAGACCCTGCGCGGCATGGTCAACTCCGGAGCCATGCACTGGCGAGGGGACCGCTCCAACGGCTTCTTCGGCGTGGGGCAGCTGGACCCGAACCTCTCGTTCATGAACTTCATCGTCGCGTTCGAGGGGCTGCTGGGCCGGGCGAGCATGCCCACGGTGGCGGAGATGCAGCGCTTCACCGACTTCCAGCTGCAAGTGCAGTTGCCGCCGAACCCGGTGCGCAACCTGGACAACTCATTGACGGCGGCGCAGCAGCGGGGCCTGAACTTCTATTCGGGCTCGCGTCGCGCGGACGGCATTCCGTTTGGAGAGGGGTTGGGCTTCACGTGTGAGGGGTGCCACCGCATCGACGCGTCCCAGGGTTTCTTCGGGACGGATGGTCGGGTGAGCTTCGAGAACATCCCGCAGATTGTGAAGATTCCGCACCTGCGGAACATGTATCAGAAGGTCGGCATGTTCGGGAATCCGACGACGCCCTTCTTCCTGGCGCGGGACAGTGGTTGGACGGGGGACCAGGTGCGAGGCTTTGGCTTCGTGCATGACGGCGCGGTGGACACCGCGGCGCGGTTCCTGTCGGCCATCGTGTTCATCCCGAGCATCGGCGTGGGCTTCCCGTTGAACAACCCGGATGCGACGCGGCGGGATGTGGAGCAGTTGTTGCTCGCGTTCGACACGGACCTGGCGCCGATTGTCGGTCAGCAGGTGACGTTGACGAACACGAACTCCGCGAGCGTGGGTCCGCGCATCGACCTGCTGTTGCAGCGCGCGCGCACGCCGTTCACCTCGAAGGTCCTGGGGGGAGCGGTGACGGAGTGCGACCTGGTGGCCAGGGTGGCGCTGGGGGGGCGTGTGAAGGGCTTCCTCTTCAGTCCGGCCGCGAATGCCTTCACGCCGGATGACGGGACGGCGGCGAACGTGACGGACGCGACGCTGCGCAACTACGCGAAGACGGCGGGCCAGGAGGTGACCTACACCTGCGTGCCGCCGGGCTCGGGTCCGCGCATCGGCCTCAATCGCTAGCAGTCCGAGGGCCCCCCCGCGAGGAGACTGTCGGGCTCCTCGCGGGGCTTCAAAGACGGACGCGTTGTGTGGAAGGCCGCGCACAGGACGTGGATGGGAAGGAATGCTGACGGCGCCTCGTGGAATAGTTGCGTGAGGAAAGGATTCCGCGGGGCGCGTGTCTGGGTCTTGGGACGCCAGGAGTTGGCTGTGCCATCCTGTGCGGCATGCAAGCAAAGCATGTTCATGCGGGGATGGGGCTCCTGCTGCTGGTGATGGCGGCGGCGTGTGGTTCCTCGAGTTCGAAGGATGAAGGGAAGCGGGACTCTGGGCCGGGCGTGGTGGAGGACGGAGGGGGAGATGGTGGCCACCGCGAGGATGGAGGAGAGACCTTCACCGACGGTGGACTGGATGGTGGCGGGGGAGGGGATGGTGGCACTCCCGAGCCAGACGCTGGCACCCCCGAGTCGGATGGCGGTGTGGAGCCGCTGGCATGTGAGAAGACGCGCGGCGTCTGCGCGGGGGCCAGGCGGGCGTGGGTGGACGGTGCCTATGAGGCGGTGTGTACCGGGCGCTCGTATGGCGCGGACTATGAAGACGTGTCCGAGACGCGCTGCGATGGACTCGACAACGATTGCGATGGCGTGACGGACCCTCCGAGCTGGTCGCGCGTCACGAGTCTGGAGACGGCGTTCGGGCGCGTCTCCAGTCTGAAGACGGACAGCGGCGTGTTCGTGAGCATTGGTGACAGCAACAGGGTCCTCATCCTGAGGTTGAACTCGGAGCTGGCCATCCAGGGGACGGCGAGCGTGTCGATGCCGTGGATTCGGACGGAAGCCCCTGAAGGGAGTCTCCAGAACGCGCAGCTCGTGCGCACGCAGACGGGCTTGGCGCTGCACTACGCCACCGTGGCGCGCAATGGGTCGGCACCGCTCCGGGCTTACCTTGTTCCACTCGACGCCCGGGGCGCGCCGACACCGCTGCCCGAGGGAGGGTTGGTGGAGTACCCACTGCTCGACAGGGAGTTCGACAGTGGGAGCACTCGTGCGGCGACGTCCGTCGCGGATGGCCGGGTGGTGGTCATCTGGCGCGCGGGTTCCGCGCAGTCCCCTCCGATACAGGTGATGGGGACGGTGACGGATGCGCAGGGGCAGGTGCTCACGGCGCCCAAGGTGCTCTTCACGAGCGTGGGGGACGTCACGCAGAAGCTGGCGAATGTCCTGTGGCTGCGCAATGGGGAGATTCTGGTCGCCATGAGTGATGAGAAGTCGGGGCTCGCGGGCGACACGGTGCGCCTGCGTCGCTTCGATGCCAACCTGGACCCGGTGGGCGACGAGCGCTCCTTTGAAACCCCCTATGCGGCGATGCCCTTGCTGGTGGACCTGGGCTCCGCGCGCGGTGGGCCCCTGGCGTCGCCCGTGCTCATCCTGCGAGTGGGGACGGCGCGCGTGATTCAGGTGGTCCAGAATCTCTTCGGTGGAGGGGTACCGGAGACGTGGGCGGAAGCCCCCTCCCCGGCTGAGGTGCTCTGGTACGGCGCCCTCGCGGACGAAGGAGTGCTCCGCCTGGGATGGATTGCTGAGTTCAAGGACCATCAGGCGCCGCCGCCGGGAGGTGTTGACTATCTCGGGTGGAATGGGCGGCTATGGACCTTGGACGAGGGGCAGGCCGCGGTGGACCGGTCTCCGGGCTCCGAATACCTGCCACTGCATCGGTATGCGCAGTGGGTCCTGATGGAGAAGCTCGCGCCCCGCCGCGTGGGGGCCATGTACATGACGACCACGCTGGACGGCAGCTACCTGGACTCGGTGCGCTACTGCACGCCGTGAACCTCATGGGCTCTATCTGGGTTTGTTGAAGGGGCCGTGAGTTCATTCCCCGCGAGGCAGGTTCGCTCGCTCCTCGCGGGGGTTCTGGTGAGAAACATTTGTTAGGGGTCGCGGATGGCGATTCCGTGCCACGGTATGAGACATGACAGCAAAGTGGCTTTCGGCGGGAGTGGGACTCCTGCTGGTGGTGGCGTCGTCGGGGTGTGAGTCCTCGGGCCCGAAGCATGAGCCGGTGCCGGACTCGGGGACGGTGGAGGACGGGGGGCCGGGTGGTGAGGATGCTGGCTCGGACGCAGGCGTGGACCCGCTGACCTGTGAGAAGCAACAGGGCGTCTGCGCGGGAACCAGGCGCGCGTGGGTGGACGGCGCCTATGAGCAGGAGTGTACCGGGCGCTCGTACGGCACCGACTTCGAAGCCGCCGAGACGCGCTGCGATGGGCTCGACAATGACTGTGATGGCGTGACGGACCCCGAGGTCCGGTCTCGCGTCACGAGCCTGGAGGCGGGGTTGTTCGCGGGGTACGCGTCGAGCATCCAGACAGAGCATGGCGTTTTCATGGCCGTGGGCAGCCCCGATGATGTCCGCATCCTGCGGCTGGATTCGAAGCTGGTCCTCCAGGCCACGACCCGCGTGCCGATGCCGTGGGTGCGGACGGGAGGAACCCCTGAGGCGCTCCAGCGCACCCAACTCGTGCGCACCGCGAATGGACTCGCGCTGTACTACTCCACCGTGGCGCGCGATGCGGGGGCACCGCTCCGTGCCTATCTCGTTCCACTCGATGACCTGGGTGCGCCGATACCTCTGCCCGAGGGTGGACTGGTGGAGTACCCGCTCCTCGACAGGCCGCTCGACCAGGAGTCCACGCGTGTGGCGACTTCTCCCTCGGGTGACCGGCTGGTGATTCTCTGGCGCTCGGGTTCCGCGCAGTCCCCGCCGATGGAGGTGATGGGGACGGTGACAGATATCGAAGGGCAGGTGCTCACCGCGCCCAAGGTGCTCTTCAAGAACGTGGTGAACATCAGCCCACGACTCGGGAGTGTCATCTGGCTGCGCAATGGAGAGGTGCTCGCCGCCATGGTTGATGTGCGGCATGGGAATCTGGGGGAGGCCGTGCGACTGCGCCGCTTCGACGCGAACCTGGACCCGATAGGTGAGGAGCGGTCATTTGAAACGTCTGCGCATTTCCCGGCGACTCCCTTGCTGGTGGACCTGGGGGCCGCGCGGGGCGGACCCCTGGAGTCGCCCGTCCTGGTGATGCGCATGGCTGGCGCACCCGATTGGATTCGCAGGATTCAGGTGGTCCAGAACCTCTTCCACGGAGGAAGCCCGGAGGACTGGGTTACAACTCCTACGCCCCATGTCGCCTGGTTCGGTGCGTTCGCGGATGAAGGGGTGCTGCGACTGGCGTGGCTCTCGTATTTCAAGGACTTCAGTGCGCCGTCGCCGGGGGGGAACATCAACCTCGGGTGGAGTGGGCGCCTGGGGACGCTGGACGAGGGGCACGCTCAGGTGGAGCGGTTCGCGGAGTCCGAACCCCTGCCGCTGCACGGCTATTCGCAGTGGGTCCTGATGGAGAAGCTCGAGCCCCGGCGCATGGGAGCCCTGTACATGACGGCCACCACGGACGGTGTCTCGCTGGATGCCGTGCGCTACTGCACTCCGTGAAGCGGACGAGCCCGGACCCTGTCTGGGTTCGCCGCACCGTCAGTGAGATTGTTCCTCGTGAGGAGTCTGTCGCGCTCCTCTCGATGATGCTTGTCGGGACTCAACTGTTGTTGGCCGCGGAGGGATGCTCCGTGCCACTGTATGAGTCATGACAGCAAAGTGGCTTCAGGCAGGAGTGGGGCTCCTGCTCGTGGTGGTGGCGTCGGGGTGCGAGTCCTCGGGCGCGAAGGACGAGCCGGTGCCGGACTCGGGGACGGTGGAGGACGGAGGAGCGGAGCCGAGCGCCTGTGAGAAGCAACAGGGCGTCTGCGCGGGAGCGACTCGGGCGTGGGTGGACGGCGCCTACGAACCGGAGTGTACGGCGCGCTCGTACGGTGCGGACTACGAAGCGGCGGAGACGCGGTGCGACGGGCTCGACAATGACTGTGATGGAGTGACGGACCCTCCGAGCCGGTCTCGCGTGACACGTCTCACTCAGCCGCTGAACGGGGCCACTGTCGCGAGCCTCCGAACGGACAGCGGAGTCCTCGTGGCGGTGACCGAGTCGCTCGATGAGGTTCGTATCCTGCGGTTGGACTCGAAGCTGGTGCTTCAGGGTTCCTCGACGGTCCCGAGTCCATGGGCTCGCACGGGCGAGCCGCCGGGGGTCTCCTACAACCTTCGACTCGTAGACACGAAGGATGGGCCCGCGCTGTATTACGCCACGGGGTCGAGGACCTCAGGCCCACCGCTTCGGGCATACCTCGTGCCGCTCGACAGCTCGGGCGCGCCGCAATCGCAGCCCGAGGGCGGCGCGGTGGACTCCCTGGTCTTGGACAGGCCGCTCGATTCCGGGAGCGCCCGGATGGCCATGTCGCAGGACGGGGAGCGGCTGATGGTGGTCTGGCGCTCGAGTCCTGGGCCCGACCTCCCAGCTCAATTGCTGGGAACGGTGACGGATGTGCACGGACAGGTGCTCATGGCTCCCAAGGCACTCTTCACGCTCCCCGCGGATTCCAATTCACATGCCGAGAGCATTCTCTGGCTGCGCAATGGTGACGTGGTGGTGGTCACGACAGAGCAGTTGCCGCCGGCCATGGGCGATACCGTGCGACTGCGGCGCTTCGATTCGAACCTGGAGCTCCTCGGAGACGAGCGCACCTTCACGACCAACAACGGGTCGATGCCCGTGTTGGTGGACCTGGGCGCCACACGCGGTGGCCCCCTGGAGTCACCCGTGCTGGTCCTGCGAAATCGCAATCCACCGGACTGGCGCCACGAGATTCAGGTCGTGCGAAATCTGTTCGGAGGCGGAGTTCCAGAGTTCCTCGCGGAGGCCGCTATCGCGCCGGAGATCGCCTATTTCAATGCCTTCGTGGACGAGGGTGCATTGCGGCTGGCCTGGCTTGCCGTGTCCAAGGACACCTCGTTGCCCTCGGATGGCTCCATGCTCGGAACCCAGGGGCGGCTGTGGACGCAAGACGAGGGACACGCGCCCGCGGACAGGAGTCCTGGTCCCGAGCGGTTGCCACTGCACGCCTATGCGCAGTGGGTCCTGATGGAGAAGCTGGAGCCCCGTCGCATGGGCGCGCTCTACATGACGTCCACGCAGGAAGGCAGCTCGCTGGACGCCGTGCGCTACTGCACGCCCTGATTCGCGACGCGCGCCGTCCGAGGGGACTTCAGCCCTCGGCGGCGCGGACGCGCTGGGAGCGGCGTCGGAGGTAGTTGTTGAGGAACGCTTTCACGGCGGGGTGTTGGGATTCGCGGAAGGAGTCGGGCGGGCCGTACTCGACGACGCGGCCCTCGTGCATCAGCGCCAGGTGGTCCGCCATGCCGAAGGCAGAGGCCACGTCCGGCGTAATCACCAGCGAGGTGGCGCCGAGCTGCTGCTTGCCGGTGAAGATGATTTCGTTGACGGAGGCCGTGGTGAGCGGGTCCAGACCGGCCGTGGGGTCGTCGTAGAGGAGGATTTTCGGCTGGAGGATGGCGGCGCGCGCGAAGCCCACGCGCTTCTGCATGCCGCCGGAGAGCTCGCCCGGAAAGCGCGTCGTGGCGTGGGACAGCCCCACCATGGCGAGCGTCTTGTCCACCGTCTGGCGAATCTCGTCCTCGGACATCTGCGTCCGCTCGCGCAGCGGAAAGGCCACGTTGTCGTAGACGTTGAACGAGTCGAACAGGGCATTGGCCTGGAAGAGGACGCCCTGCTGGCGGCGCAGCTGGTTCAGCGCCTTCTCGTCCAACTCGGCCACTTCCTCGCCGTTGACCTTCACCGACCCCCGGTCCGGCTTCATCAGCCCCATCAGGTGCTTCATCAGCACGGACTTGCCGGAGCCGGACACGCCCATCAGCACGCAGGTGGTGCCCTCGGGCACGACGAGATTCGCCCCGCGCAGCGCCGCGTTGTCACCGAAGGACTTGTGAAGGTCCTTCACCTCGATGGCCAGCTTCGCCGCCACCTGACTGCCCGATTCGCTCATCGCTCCTCACCATAGTGCGGGCCCCGCCGCTCCGCCCCTCCCAAGACGCGAACCCGCGGCAGCCCACCACCGAGCGGCAACTCGCCCCCTCGCTCGGCACATCGCCACCTGCCCCCCCACGTCCCTCGACGAAACCACCAGTCGGCCTGGATAAATGCCGCCACCCGGTGGGGCCCGCGCCGCGCTCCTGCGCCCGAGCGCTCGAAAGGAAACGTCCCCTTCACCTCGGCATGCACTGTCTTGTTTTCCTGGTTAAGAGGACTTCGGGGTCAGGCCGTGGGCGGGCCCCGAACCCCTCACCCCCGAGCACAATGAAAACCAAGAGACTGGGTGTTGTTGCCGGTGCCACGTTGTTGGCGTTTGGGCTGGTCGCCGAGGCGGCGTCCCTCTTCCGCAACACGGGCACGTTGTCTGGCTGGAACTCCATCAGCCGGGAGCACCGAGGTTCGGTGAACGAGGTGACGAACGTCACCTACGAGGGGCCGACGGGCCTCAAGATGACGCAGATCTACGATGCGGCCTACGGCGGCCGGTACCACTCGGAGGTGATGCGAAGCAACGTGTACCGCCGAGGGGACACGGGCTTCTACGGCTTCGCGTTCCGGCTGCAGGCGGATTGGCAGTTCCAGCCGCAGTCGTACAACATCGCGCAGTTCATCGCGGACTTCTCCGACACGGGCTGCGACGATTACATGCCGTCGAGCATGGTGTGGATTTCGGGCAACCAGCTCTTCACTCGGGTGAAGCAGGGCACCATCTGCAATCAGAAGACGGTGACGTTCGGCAATCTGGCCACGGTGACGGCGGGGGAGTGGCACAAGATTGTGATTCAGGCGAAGTGGGCCACGGACGGGACGGGCTTCTACAAGCTGTGGTTCGACGGGACGAAGGTCCTGGAGCAGTACAACCTGAACACGACGATAGCGGACGACCGCTACTTCCAGTTCCGGGTCGGGCTGTATGCCAATGGCTGGTACGACAACGGATACATGCAAGGCAGCCAGGGGACACGGAGCATCTGGTTCGACGAGATTGGCGTGGGGACCACCTTCGCCGACGCCGACCCCGCGCAGTGGTAGAGAGGCAGTGCGCTCAGCGGGCCTGACTCGAGCAGGCCCGCTGTGAGGTGGGCCCTCCAGACATGTCCCTGTCGAAGGAAGACGTGAAGGAGGCTCAGCGCCTGGCGCGTCTTCCCGGGCGTCTCCACCTCAGGACGTCGTGCTCGCGCAGCGCTCGATGATGGCGCGAAGCTGTGTCTGCACGCCGCTGAGCGCGCTGCGAAGTCGCGCATGTCTCAGCGAGCCGGCCAGCGCATTGGACAGGGCCTGAAGCACCGCGCTCTCGGCCGTGGGCCACGCGCGCTCCGTCCGGCAGTCGTCGAAGCCCACGAAGCCCCACCACTCGCCGCCCAGCGTGATGGGACACACCAGCAGCGAGCGGATGTCCTGGCTCTCCAGCAACTCGCGCGCGGGGGACGCGAAGTCGCGGGGATGGCCCTTCACCACCTGGCCCGAGGACAGCGGCGGCACCCAGGACGGCAGCACCTCGTCATACGGCACGTTCTGTAGCTCGGGGTTGTCGAGCTGCGCGGAGGTCGAGGCCGCGGTCCACTCGTATCGCTGACTGCACAAGAGCTTCCCATCGGCGGCCTTGCTGTTCTCGAAGATATAGACACGGTCGACGTCGAGCGCGACACCCACTTGTCCAAGCGCCTCCGAGACGTTCTGGGGCTCGAAGCCCTTGTCCAACAGCAACTGCGACACATTCATGATGGCGGCGTACGCCTTCGAGGCCATGAGGGGGAACTCCAGGTGGGGGACGGGCCTGTCGCGCCGGGGGGAGCGCGAAGAAGAAGCGTCGCATGGCACGACACCCTCGGGTCAAGCCATGCTCCTGGACGTACCAGGTCCATACGCTCCGTTGCTTCCGAGCCGCCCGCGTCATTTTTCCCGAGGAGACCATGCCCCTTCATCCCCGCACCTTTTCCCAGACGTGGGCCCGCGCCCTGGCCACAGCCCTGTCACTCGCGAGCCTCACCGGCTGCGGCCCGGAGCACGCCACCTCCGCGCCCACTGTCACCACCACGTCCGCTTCGCTCATTCCCCTCCAGGGAGATACCTCCTGTGTCTGGGGAAGCCCGGACTGCAACCTCTGCGTCCCCGACGTGCCCGCGCGCTTCAATGAACTCAGGGACCATGGCGAGGTGCTTGGCTTCCGCCCCGGCTCGTTCAACTTCAACGTGGCCTATCCCGGTGACAATCACTGGCAGGGAATTCAACGCCTGTCACTCGGCTCCGGGCGCTACCTCGTGGTGTCCAAGCGAGACGGCAACACCAACGGCAACGTGGGCCACGTCGTCCACCTCCCCTCGCGCAACGGTGAAGGACTGCGCCTTCGCTCCAACCGCCTGTCCCCCTCCATCTCCCAACCCGAGGACACTGCGCCACCGCTCGAGGACCGCGCGGTGACGGCGCTCCCCGTGCTCAATGGCTACGCCCACGGCGGAGGCATGCAGGCGGTGGGCAACATCCTCGCGCTCCCCATGGAGCAGGGCCCTGGCGCCGGCCGCGTCGCGCTGTATGACTTCAACCAGGGCCTGTCCCCCGAGCCCTTCGCCTTCATCCCCGGCGCCTCCGCGAACGCGGGGACGGCCTCGCTGACGCGCCTGTCCGACCGGCGCTACCTGCTGCTGCTCGGCCAGTACGACGCGAAGGTGCTCGAGGTCTTCCTCTCTACCTCCACGGACCTCCGCTCGCCGACGAACGCGTGGACGCGCGTGGACCAGTGGGCACGCGAGGAGCTGGCCTCCGACACCTGGGGCCCCTTCCAGAACCTTAACTTCGTCACCGACTGTCAGAACGGTCAGCTCTACCTGGTGGGCACGCTGCTCGGCGGCCTGCGCTGGGGCCCCGTCAGCGACGACTACGCCCACCTCTACCGTGTGAGTCTGGACGGCCACCTGCGCCTGGAGCACGTCGCGGCGAAACACCTGTACTGCAGCAACGACGGCGCGCGGCAGTGCAACCTCGACGCGGCCGGCGGAGTCTTCGTGGGCGCGGACCGCAAGCTCATCCTCTACGCCACCGAACACGCCGACGACGGCCCGTCGGGTTCCGTCAAGATGGTGGAGTTCCGGAGCATCTGGGCGAACGACGGCTGCGGCGCCGACGTCTCGCGCGCCTTCGTCGATTTCTACGACGACTCCGACTTCACCGACCGGGGGTTCATCTTCGACTTCGCGGACCGGGGCTCGAAGAACTGGGCCCGCTTCCACGACATCGACGGGCTCAACGACAAGGTCTCCGCCGTGCGCTGGTGCCTTCCGCCCGGACACCGCGTGCGGCTCCACGCCGACGCCAACTACAGCGGCAAGACTCAGGACCTCATCGGAGACGGTTCACTGCGAGAAGTGAATCTCAATTCTTGGGGATTTGGAGACAAGGTCTCCTCGGCGCGCTGGCTCGCGGACTGAAACATTCCGACACATGGCTTCAGGGGGTGGGGTGGAAATCAGCAGGTAACTTCCTGATACATTCTAGCGATAACTCTTTAGCCACCTCGTACGGAGTTCTGAGACCCATGAGCATTCGCCGCACTGATGGTTCGAAGCCGACGGTCCTCCCCACCATTTCCGCTGAGGCTCAGCCGAAGAACACCGCGAAGACCCGGACGGCTCCGAACGTCATCAAGGACGGCTTCGGTCCCGCTGCGAAGACCACCGACCTGGCTCGCGCCGAGCAGACGCTGAAGCCGCTGCCGGCGCCCGTGGGCCGCCTGTCGCTGGAGAGCAAGGAGGCGCAGTCCGCCATCCAGACCTCGCTGGAGCACCTCACCCCGGCCACCAGCAAGCCCGCGACGCAGGGCCTCCGGGGTGGCATCCAGTACCCGGCCTTCGTCCCGAAGAACGTGGAGCGCGACGAGCTGGGGATGACGCACGTGCGCCTGGACCGGCAGCACGAGGGCGTGAAGGTGTACGCCGAGCAGGTGGTGTCTCACCTCGGCAAGGACGGCAAGGTGAGCAGCGTCACCGGTGACCAGTCCACGATTCCCGCCGGCCTGGGCACGCAGAAGCCCCAGCTGTCCCACGCGCAGGTGCTGGACATCGCGCTGAAGGACTTCGCGGGCAAGCCGGACCGCCAGCCGAACTCCGAGCGCGTCATCTACAAGGACCCGTCCGGTGAGTACCGCTCCGCGTACCGCGTCGAGGTCGCCAATGTGAATGGCACCGACAACCCGCGCCGGATGAACTACCTGGTCGACGCGAACACCGGCAAGATTTACGAGAAGTTCAACACCATCGACGGCTTCAAGAACTGCCCCTGCGCCACGCACGGCACGGGTGACGCCGCGGCCACCAAGGGCACCAAGGGCACCAAGGGCACCAAGGGCGCCGCCGCCACGCCGCCCGCGGACGTGAAGGTCTCCACCTCGCCGAACGCGGCCATCAAGGACAACAGCACCGTCACCTCCAAGGTGAAGGTGGCCGACGACGTCACCGTCGACAAGCTCAAGCTGTCGCTGGACATCAGCCACACGTACAAGGGCGACCTGACCGTCACGCTGACGAGCCCCTCTGGCAAGAGCGCCGCGGTGCACAACCGCACCGGTGGCAGCACCGACAACGTGAAGGGTGACTTCGACCTGAGCGTCTTCGCCGGCGAGACGGCCAAGGGCGAGTGGACGCTGACGGTGAAGGACAACGCGAAGGGCGACAAGGGCAAGCTCAACAACTGGGGCCTGTCGATTTCGCCCAAGGCCACCCAGCCGCCCACGGAGCCCCCCACCGAGCCGCCCGCGCCCGGCACGGCGGATGACACCTCGCTCTACAGCGGCAAGGTGGACCTGAAGACGAAGCAGAACGCGGACGGGACGTACTCGCTGGAAGACACCACGCGCGGCAAGGGCGTGTCGACGTACGACGCGAAGAACCAGGAAGAGGCCAGCGGCACCACGCCCTTCAAGGACGACAACAACGTCTGGGGCGAGGCGACGGACCCGAAGCGCAACCAGGCCGCCGTGGACGCGCACTACGGCGCGGCGATGACGTACGACTTCCTCAAGGACGTGCTCGGCCGCGACTCCATCGACGGCAAGGGCGAGAAGCTCGTCAACTACGTGCACGTGAGCGAGAACTACGTCAACGCGTACTGGGACGGCGAGAAGATGAGCTACGGCGACGGCGACGGCGTGGACTCCGGTCCGCTCACCGCGCTGGATATCGCGGGCCATGAAATCGCCCACGGCCTCACCGAGCGCACCGCCGGTCTGGTCTACCGCGGCGAGTCCGGTGGTCTGAACGAGGCCATGAGCGACATCATGGGCGCCGGCGTGGAGTGGTACGCGTCCACGAAGAACTCCGCGGTGAAGTTCAACTGGACGGTGGGCGAGACGGCCTGGACGCCGACCAACGGCGACGACACGGACGGCCTGCGCTACATGGACGACCCCACGAAGGACGGGTACTCCATCGACAACTACAAGGACTACCCGAAGCAGACGGAGGTCCACGGCTCCAGCGGTATCGCCAACAACGCCTTCTACCTGCTGGCCAACGGCGGGACGAACCGCACGTCCAAGCTCGAGGTGAAGGACGGCGTCGGCATGGACAAGGGCCTGAAGATTTATTACCGCGCCCTGGCCCACTACATGACGCCGAGCACCACGTTCGCCCAGGCCCGCACCGCCACCATCCAGGCGGCCACGGACCTCTACGGCGCGGACTCCACCGAGGTGGCGAAGGTGAAGGAGAGCTGGACCGCCGTCGGTGTGAAGTAACCCTGACGTTCAGGACCCGGGCGCGAGGTTGACTTCGCGCCCGGGGGACTGACGCAGCGGCGGCGACGGGAGGGGCGCCGCCGCGCCGGTCCGTTTCAACGTGAGCTCCGCCGCGTCACCCTTCCGGGGGCGGACAGGTGATGGGGCACGTCCCGCCCAAGGGGAGGCACACGCCGCCGCAGCAGTTGGAGTTCCAGGAGCAGCCCGACTCCCCGTTACAGGTGGTCGAGGTCGTCCCGGAGCAGGCTTCGGGCTGGCATTGGTTCTGGGTGCAAGTTCCGCTCGTGCAGGAGCCGCAGTTGCCAACCGCGCGCCGGACTCCGCAGTTGTCCGCGGCCGCCTTCTGGCCACAGCTGGCGTTGAGCCGCGTGCAGAAGGCCGCGTCGGATTCGGCGACACAGGTGGTGCGCTCAAGGGCGACCTGGGCCGTCATGGACGCGTCCGGTCCCTGCGCCGCGACGACGAGCGTGCCCGTGAAGGAGTCACCGCTCAGGGTCCCGGAGACGGTATCCCCTCCGCTCGTCCACTGCGCCGCGGTGCCCGTCCGGGTGCCTGTCAGGGTCCCCGTCTTGATGAACTGATTCCGGCTGGGCTCCAGGTCGAAGGCATTCCCCGACAGTTGCCCGTTGTTGTCGGTGATTTCGTAGCGAATCGACGCGGACGTGGAGCCGGCGATGGCCATGGTGCCGACCCAGATGCCCGTGAGGCTGTCGGTGAGAGGGGCCTGTGCCGTGGCGGCCGGTGGTGGTGGATTCGAAGAGGCTTGAGGCCGCTCGGAACATCCGGAAGCCAGCGCGGTCACGAAGCAGGTGATGAGAAGTGTGGGTGCGTGGAAGTTCATGAGGAGACCTGTGGAAGAGGAGGGCCGGACGCGAAGGCGTCGACTCAAGGGCAGCAAATGCAGGCCTTCTTCTGTGCGTTCTCGTAAGGGGTACCGCCAAAGAGTCTCACCGCCCAGTGATACTCGGGGGCAATTCTCAGGCAGCGGGTCATATCAGTGGCGGTGGCGGGGGTGTTGAACGCGCTCCGACACGCCGCCTCGACGCCACTTCTCAGGTTGGTGTCGCAGGTGGCCTTGTCGCTGTTGCAGGTGCCGTAGCAGGAGTCATGCACGTTGCAGGACGGCAAGAAGTTCGCGGTGCCGGCGGGGGTGGAAAAGGAGTCGGGAACGTCGAAGGCCGAGTCCTCGGTGCCACAGGCGTTCTGGTTCGTGCCGGCGTTCGGGTCCCAGCCGGGCCGCGGCGAGCGGCCGGGGCAGTCATCCAGGTCCTCGATGACGAACTTCGAGCGGATGTCCTCATTGTCCACACAGCACTGATTGGCGGGGTTGTAGGGCGAGCCGTCACAGAGCGGGAGGCACGCGTTGTTGACGCACGCCTCATTCGCCGCGCAGCACCTGTCGCCGCAGGTTGGAGCGGAGGGGCCGGCGACACACGCGGTGGGCGTCCCGCTGCTCCCCGAGGAGGGCGGGGTATAGACGCAGCTTCCCCCACAGCCATTGGTCGCCGTGCAGCTCTGGCCCGGGGTGCAGGCCCACTGGTAACAGCTGTTGGTCGAGTGGGGGTAGGTCTCCCACGACGCGCAGTGGTTGCCAATGTTGTAGCAGGCCGCCCCCATGTTCGAGCCGTACTGGGGCGGGGGGGCCTGGGGCGAACCGTCACACGTGCACATGTGGATGGCCCCGTTCGGGTAGCCGAGGTCACCCGGTCCACAGTCGAAGTAACAGCCGGGGGTCCCCGGCTGGGAGAAGCAGGTGTACTGCGCCATCGCCGGGAGGGGGAGGGTCGTCAGCAGGGTCGCGAGGAGGACGGCGGGTCGCCATCCTCCGGGATGAGGTCTCTGGGGGTTGGGTCGGGTCATGGTGAGCCCTTGGGGGGCTCACGGATACTAGGCGGGAACCCAAAGGCTGGTCATGAATTCCAGTCGTTGTGTCTGCCTTTTGGCTGCATGGTAGAACTACGTTGGCGTTGTGGCTTGCAAGGCCAGGATGCCTAGAGCCTGCACAGCGTTCCGGCCGTCGTGTTGCCGTTGCAGCCGCCGAAGTAATGGTCGGGGGTGTTGGTCTGGTAGCCGCAGTGTGTCCAGTTGCACTGGTTGCCCAGGGCATCTGTCCCAGCCGGCGTGCACAAGCGCATGGGCTGGTTCGCGTTGCAGGCCGTGCCGGACGTGGTCGACACCGCGCAGGCGGAGGTGCCCGTGCCCAGATACCGCAGGTTGTCGCTGGTCCAGTAGTTGTACCGAGGGGCCGCGAGGCCATGCTGACTGGTCCAGGTGCTCGCGGTGCTCGCCGTCCAGCCCGGGGCGCACAGTTGATTGCGGTTGGGCCACGTCACCACGCCCGAGCAGCCCACGAGGTTGCTCGTGAAGACCTGCTCGAC
This sequence comes from Myxococcus sp. CA051A, assembly GCF_013336705.1. NCBI lineage: Bacteria > Pseudomonadati > Myxococcota > Myxococcia > Myxococcales > Myxococcaceae > Myxococcus > Myxococcus sp. CA051A. The sequence goes on from NZ_JABUMS010000017.1 coordinate 132,215, forward strand.
GGAGCCATCGGCGCAGCCCCGCGTCGGCACGCAGAGCGCGCCCGCCGTGGGGTTGCCCGCGCACCCGCCAAAGTATTGGTTGGGCGGAGGGAGCGCGCCGTACCCGCAGTTGACCCAGTTGCACGTGTTGCCTTCGGCGTCGGTGCCCGTGGACCGGCACACGCGCATCGGCTGGCCCGCGGGGCACGCGCTCCCCACCGTCGTGCTCACGTAGCACGCCGCCGCCGAGCCGCTGTACTTGAGGTCGTCGTTGGTCCAGTAGTGGTGCGTGGGCACGCTCGTGCCATGGAGGCCGACCCACTCGGCGGCGGTGGCCACCCGGTAGCCGGGGGCGCACAGCGCGGCGCGATTCGCCCAGTTCATGCTTCCGGCACACCCCACCATGCCGTTGGCGAACGTCTGCTCGACGGTGCCATCCGCGCATCCCCGAGGAACGCAGAGCGTGCCCGCGGTGGTGTTGCCCGCGCAGCCTCCGAAGAACCTGTTGGGGGTGTTCGCCAGCAAGCCGCACCCGGTCCAATTGCAGGCGTTGCCTTCCGCGTCGGTGCCGGCGGCCGTACACACGCGCATGGGCTGACCGGCGGGACAGGCGGTGCCCGTCACGTACGAGACGCTGCAGGCCCCCGACACGCCGCTGTAGCGCAGGTCATCGTTGGTCCAGTAGTTGTGCGCGGGCGAGAGTCCATTGAACAGCGTGTCCCATTCACGCGCGCTCGCGGGGCGGAAGCCTGGCGCGCAGAGCGAGGCGCGGCTGCCCCAGGTGACCTTGCCCGCGCACCCCGCCATGCCTCCCGAGAAAATCTGCTCCATGGTTCCGTCGGCGCACGGAACGCCGGGAACCAGCGGTGACTCCAGGGATGACTCCTCTTGCGACACGAGCTCCCCTGTCTCTTCTTCCGCTTCGATGGGCACGTTGCATGCCGTCATCCACAGCAGAGACCCCAGGGCCAGCCCCTTCACGAACACGCTGAATCCGACGCACTTCATGGACAGCCACTCCGATGCGACAAACCCGCTCCATGCGGCGCCGGCAGCCTCGCCGCCCCTGCTGCTGTATCACCAGCCCCCCGAACGAAGGTTGTCCGGGGGGCGACGGCGCGCACGGCCTGTGTTTCATTATGGGCGGGCCGTTGGCTCGGGGGTCGAGCCGCGAGCCCTCGCCGTGCGGGGTGGATTGAAACCTCGGGCTCCTGCGTGCTCGAGGTCGTCCATTCCCCTTGCTACAGCTTGCTCGGGTCGTCGACGCGGTAGTGAGACAGCCAGTAGTCGTCGGCGAAGCCCGGCAGGTCGATGTTGATCTTCTGCATGTGGATTTGTCCCCGAGCACCCAGGCGCTGGTCCGCGTCCAAGTCCCACAGGTCCAGGCCCTCGAACTCGTCCGAGGAGCCGTAGGGCACGTAGTAATACGTCTGCACGAAGCCGTTCACCACGTCGACCATGTAGATGCCGGACGTCTGTCCGCCGCCGCCCACGCTGATGTACAGGTTGCCTCGCGCGGAAATCTTGCCGCCCTGAATCCAGGCGCCCACGGGGATGCTGCTCGACAGCGTCAGCGTGCGCTTGTGGGTGACGGTGACGGTGGTCCCAGACAGGCCAATGGAATACCCGCGCAGCGAGGTCGCCCCGAAGGCGTTCGTCGCCGCGTAGAACAGCCCGTCACGCGGGTTGTACGCGAGGAACGCCACGCCACCAGACCAGTTCGGCAGCGACGCGTAGCCGATGTACTGCATGCTCGTGTTGAAGACGCCCACGGCGCCGCCCTGGCTCGGTCCATCCATGGCGATGTAGAGGTAGCCATTGACGTGCACCAGGTCGCCGTAGTGCCGGAAGCCCGCGTTGTACCAGGGCGTCGGCATGTGGAAGCGCTCCGGCGGGTCGTCGTTGATGGCCGTCATCGCCTGCTTCGCGATGATTCCGTTCGTGGCCTCGTCCTTCCAGAAGTTGGTGGTGTTTCGCGTCAGGAACCAGTGCGTGGAGTTGTGGGTGATGCCCTGGATGTTGTCGGCGAAGTTCGGGTAGCTGCGGTCGGCCGGGAGGTCCCCTGCGCTGCCGATGATGTTGGGGATGGCGTAGCGGTAGCGCGCCACGAAGAGCGCGTTGGCCGTCGCGTCCAGGCCGGAGCGGTACTGCGCCGCGCCCACGCCCCACACGCACGTCCACCACCACTTGGGCAGCGTGGCGGTCTGCAGGCGCTGCCACGCGCCGCTCGCCCACTTGTCCATCCACAGCGAGCCCGTGGCCTCACCCGTCGTGGCGCAGGCCTGGTAGTACTTCTGCACGGGCCCCCAACCGGTGTGCGCCCAGCTGTAGACACCCAGCGGGCACCAGAGTTCGTCGTACTCGGTGTTGAGGCCCTGGCAGAAGTTGGCGGACCACCAGGCGGTGTCCGGCACGGCCAGCTGACTCACGCCGTCTCCTGAAGGCCCCAGGGAGGTCTGCGCCTTGCCCTCGGGCGCCATCGCCTCGCGCACGGGCGTCTGCGCCAGGGCGGACGGCACGCGGCGGGCGGCCTCCACCAGCGCGGCGGGCGGCTCCTGGCCCCCCGACAACTTGCGGTAGATGTCCGGGATGGGCATGCCGTCGAAGGCCGCCGCGTCCGGCATCGGCGTGCCTCGCGGGCCCTTCACCACCGTGACGATGCCGTAGTCGGGCACCTCGTAGAACGTCACCGCCTGGCCGTCCGCCAGCTTCACGCTCGCCAGCCGCGTGCCCGGGTCGCTCTCCTGCTCGAAGTCCTCGTCCGTCTCCGAGCCACCACACGCCGCCAGCACGCCCACACAGCACAGCAGCCTGAACATCCGTCGCACGGTTGCAGCCTCCTGATGATTTTCCAGGAGAACGCCCCTCGTGGGTTTGCTTCGGTGCCCTTCGCTCGGGGACTTCCGCGCGAGCCCACCCGGGATGGTGCTTCACGCCTCCCAGGCGCCACACCCGCCGCGTCCTTCCTAAGTCAGACGCAAAGCGTCAATAGTAGCAAATCGAGCTAATCGTGAAAGTCACGATTGTGAAAATTCTTCGTCACGGAGGGCGCGTGACGGTGTGACAGGACATGGGGAGAGCTACGTGATGCGAAACATCCGTCGGTATGACGTGGTGCTGGTGGGCGGAGGCGTGACGGGGCTGATGGCGAGCCACAAGCTGGCGCGGCTCGGACTGCGGTTGTTGTTATTGGAGAAGCAACCGACGCTGGCCAGTGGGCCGTCCACCCGGAACGAGGGCTGGTTGCACCGGGGCAGCTATCACGCCGGCTCGGTGAAGGACCGGCAGGCGGCCATCCAGGTGGCGCGGCGGTGCATCTACGGGCACGAGCAGATTCGAGCCTTCGCGCCGGAGGCCGTGGAGGATGCGGACCGGCCGCCGCTCGTGCTGGTGCGGGACGCGGACCGGCTCCAGGAGCTCGTCTCGCGCTGGGAGGAGGCGGGCGTCAGCCATCGTCCGCTGACGCACGCGCAGGCCCAGGCGCGCTTCTCGTCGGCGGACCTGTCTCGCGCGTCCGCGGTGTTCGAAGTCGCCGACGTCAGCATCAACACGCGGATGCTGTATCGCAAGCTGTACACGTCCGCGCAGCAGGGCGGCGCGGAGGTCCTCACCGGCTCGCGGCTGGAGCGCGTGAGCGGCTCGGAGGCCACCGTCATCACCGCCGAGGGGGAGACGCTGCACATCGAGTCGCGGCTGTTCGTCTACTCGACGGGCTTCGGGGCGCGAGATTTGTTCCGCCAGTTCTTCGGGCTGGAGCTGCCCATTCGCTACTGGAAGAGCCACCTGGTGGTGGTGCCGCGTCTGGGCGGGCACGGGCTGTTCTACGTGGACCCGCACGAGGCGGCGATGATGCACCACGGTGACTACAGCGTCGTGGGACTCAACGAAGACGCGCTCCTGTGCGCCAATCCCGACTACCACGTGGTGCCCGAGCGGGCGGACAACCTCCACCGCGCGCTGGAGCGGCTGGTGCCGGGCTGGCGCAACGCGGGGCCGCACAGCGACGTGGCCTGCACCAAGGTGGACTTCGCGCCCGATGCGGGCTCCGCGCGCTCGCTCAACATCGCCATCCACGAGCCGGTGCCCGGCCACATCTGCATCCTGCCGGGGAAGATGACGGAGGCGCCGTTCCTCACGGACGTGCTGACGGCGCGGCTCTACGAGCGACTGGAGGATGGGCTCATCGCGAAGCGCCCGTGTGACGTGCTGCACGCGAGCCTCTCGTCCGTCGTGCGGGAGGCCACCCATGCGGCTTGACCTGCTCGCGGCCCTGGATGCGCCCCGGCGCTCGGCGGGCCTGCTCACCGTGGAGGAGGTCCTCGCGCTCGCGGACACGGGGAACGTCATCTATGACCCGTTCTCCGTGCTCATCTCGCGGCACCTGCGCATCGGCGAGGGCAATGTCATCCATCCGTGTGTCACGCTGACCTGCGCGGCCTCGGCGGAGTTCCAGTTGGGCAGCCGGAACATCCTCCACACGGGCACGCTGCTGGCCGCCGAGACGGGCAGCATCCTCGTCGGTGACGGCAACCAGTTTGGCGAGGGCGGCTTCACCGCGAAGGCCAATCGCGCTGGCGCCCGTATCACCGTGGGCGACGGGGGACGGTATCTGGGTGGCGTGTCCGTGTTCGGAGAGAGCGTGCTTGGCTCCGGGACGCAGGTGCTCGGGGCCATCACCGTGGACGGTTGTCAGCTCGCGGCGGGCGCGGCCTTCAGCGACCCGGACCCGGACGTGCGCGCGGCCGTGTTGAAGGGCTCGGGCACGGCGCGGGGCCTGGTGCTGGGCGTGGGACAGGTCATCCTGGGCAACGGTGGCTTCCGCGCCGAGGACGTGAAGCCGCAGGCGTTCTATCACCCGAAGGTGAAGTCATGAGTGGGACGAGGCCCGTGGAGCTGGGGCTCGGACTGCTCTCGCTCGGGCGCAGGTGGGGCTACCGCGCCGAGCCGCCTCCGTCGGAGGCCGACGGCAGACGGCTGCTCGACACCGCCCTCGAACTGGGGGTCCGCTGCTTCGACACCGCTCCCGCGTATGGCTCGAGCGAGAAGCGCTTCGGTGCGTTCCTGTCAGGGCTCGGCTCCGCGCGGAGCTCCGTCTTCGTGGCCACCAAGCTGGGTGAGCATTGGGACGCGGTGCGGAACACGTCCTTTACCGACCACTCGCCGGACGCGCTTCGCCGGAGCCTGGACGAGAGCGTGCGGCTGCTCGGGCACATCGACCTGCTCCAGGTCCACAAGGCGACGGCCGCCAACGTGGGCTCGCCCGAGGTGTTGCGCGTGCTCGAGTACGCGGGGACGCTCGGGGTCTCCCGCGTGGGCGCCAGTGTGAGTGATTGCGCCGGCGCCGAGGCCGCCTGTGCCGCGGGCGTCTATTCCTTCCTTCAGTTCCCCTACAATCTGCTCCACCGGACGCTGGAGCCGGCGTTCGAGCTGGCGGCCCGACACGGGCTCCAGGTCCTGGTCAACCGCCCCTTCGCCATGGGCCAGTTGCTCCAGGAGGAGGGAAGGGACGCGCGGCTGTCCATGCGCGAGTCATTGACTCACATCCTCGGGCAGCGCTTCTCCGGCTACGTGCTGACGGGCACGAAGTCTCCGGAGCACCTGCGTCAGACGTTGGACGCCTTCCGCTCGCTCGAAGGCTGACGGGAAGACTTTCTCGCCGGCGGGGCGTGTCGCTCCGCCGTGCTCCCGACTCGGGCCTCGCGAAGCCGTGGGCCCGAGCGGGCACCTCTTTGCCTCGAAGACCCTCAACCATGTGGATTGCGTATGGCCTGGGCGCGGGCGTGATGCTCGGCCTCTATGATGTCTGGACGAAGAAGGCGATGACGGGCAACAGCGTCATCCCCGTCGTCATGTGGTCCTCTCTCTTTGGCGCGCTGTGCTGGGTGCCGGTGTTGATTCCGGGCGCGCTGCCCATCCACGTCGAGCCGTTTGGATTGACATGGCGGGAGCAGGCGTGGCTGTTGCCCAAGGGCGTGGCGATGACGGCGTCGTGGATTCTCGCGTACTACGCGGTCCGCGAGCTGCCCATCTCCATCGCCGGAGCGGTGCGCGCCTCCGGTCCGCTGTGGACGCTGGCGGGCGGCTTCCTGATGTTCCGCGAGCTGCTGACGCCCGTGCAGTTCCTCGGGCTGATGCTCACCGTCTGCTCGTACTACGTGCTCTCCATCGTCGGCCGGAAGGAGGGGCTGGTGCTGGCGAAGAACCGCTCCGTGTGGTGGATGTTGTCCGCCACCGCGCTGTCGGCGGCGACCACCGTGTATGACAAGTTCCTCGTCTCGCGGCTGGGCCTGCCCGTGCTGGAGCTGCAAGCCAGCTCCGCGTTCCAGCGCTGCCTTCTGTCCGCGCTCGTCTTCGTGCCGTACATGCTGCGCAACGGCGGACTGGGCCTGGGCCTCACCTGGAGCTGGGGCATTCCGCTCGTGGGGTGTTCCTGGGTGGCGGCCGAGCTCATCTACTTCGTCGCCATCACCGAGCCGCAGGCGATGGTGACGCACCTGTCCGTGTTGCGCAGGACGAGCCTCATCGTGGGCTTCATCCTGTCTGCCCTCTTCTTCCGCGAGGCCAACGTCCTCTTGAAGTCCGGGATGATTGCCGTGCTCATCCTCGGCATGGCCATCCTCATCCTGGGGGGATAGCGGGTTGCTCCCAGGGGAAGTGCGTGGCACCCAGGGCGGGCTTCAAATCAAACAGCCACGTCGCCTTCTCGTCGTACTTCGCGAAGAAGGGCTTGCCGACCCACTCCGCCTCCCGGGCCTGGATGAAGTGCAGCATGAAGACCTTCTCGCCCCCGATTTCCGTCACGCCATCCACGCACACCTTGCCGGGCGTGGCGGACATCGACGGGCCACGCACCGTGCGCGCAAGGCCGGACACCTGCCGGTAGGCGCTCCGGAAGATGTCGTAGGCGGAGGCGAGCGGGACGGCGAAGTAGTCCTGCGGTCCCGTGTCCCGCTCGATGAACATGTAATACGGCACCATGCCGTGGCGCAGGTGCGTGCGCCACATGCGCTCCCACGTCGCCGCGTCATCGTTGATGGTGCGAATCAGCGGCGCCTGGGTGCGGATGACCGCGCCCGTGGAGCGGATGCGGCGCACGGCCTCCTGCACGATGTCCGGCACCATCTCGTTGGGATGGGAGAAGTGCGCCATGAACGCCAGGCTCTTGCCGGAGGCGACCACCTTCTCGAACAGGCGCAGCGTGTCGTCGGCGTCCGGGTCCGTGACGAAGCGCTGCGGCCAGTACGCCAGCGCCTTGGTGCCGATGCGGATGGCCTCCAGGTGCTCGATGTCCAGCAGCGGCTCGATGTAGCGCGCCAGCACCGCCTCGCTCATCACCATGGGGTCGCCTCCGGTGAACAACACGTTGGTGACCTCCGGGTGCTCGCGCACGTAGTCGACCATGGGGGCGATGTCGCGCGAGGCGAACTTCAAATCCGCGTCCCCCACGAACTGCGCCCAGCGGAAGCAATACGTGCAGTAGGCGTGACACGTCTGTCCCTGCTTCGGGAAGAAGAGCACCGTCTCCTGATACTTGTGCTGGAGCCCCGGCAGCGGCTCCTCGTTGGCGAGCTTGGGCACGTTGAGCTGCATCTGCCCGGCGGGATGCGGATTGAGGCTCGCGCGGATGTCTCGCACCACACCCGCCAGCTCCAGCGCGGGAGCCCCCGAGCGCATCAGGTCGACGATGCGCGAGACGTCGGATGCGGGCAGCATGTCCGCCCGCGGAAACACGAGCCGGTAGATGGGGTCGTCCGGCGCGGCGGACCAGTCGATGAGCTCGTCCACCACGTACGTGTTGACGCGAAAGGGGAGCACCTGGGCCACCGCCTGCACGGCGAGCCGCTCGTCCGACGACAGGCGTGCCCTCGCCGTCAGCTCGTCCAGGTTCCTGTGGGTATAGGCACGGTATCGCTGTCCCAGGGACAGGGGCCGCACCGCGTTGGATGTAGCGCTCACGCGGTTCCTCACTTTTGGGCATGGCAGGATCCTCCGCGATGGCTCCACGGAAACGGCCCTGGATGGGTTGGTGTCAGTAACCAGACGTACTGTTTGAACACCAACGAGGTGGTCTTTCGGGGTAACACACGGCACGTGGACCTGTCACTCCGTCCGAGAGAAGAAACGTCGAATGACGCTGCCGGGTGAGGGGAGACCCTGTCGATGTGTCCGGGTGCCAGTCGCGGGCCCCACGGGGAACTCGCGTCCATGACGTCCTGCGCAATCACGCATCGTCTGTGTTTGTTATTGAGACAATATTCTGGGTTACCCTGGACACCCCCTTTTCCAAGGAGTCGCCCATGAAGTCTCGTCTGTTGGTCGTCGTGGCAAGCCTGACGCTGGGGCTCTTCTCCGCGTGTGGCGAGTCGTCGCCCGACTCCCGCGTGGTGGAGCCGGGACAGGTGGAGGCCGGGCTGGAGCAGTGTCCGTGCGGGGGCAGCTGGCCGTCGTGCGAGGTCTGCGCCTACATCTGTGGCGACCACTTCTGCGACACCGCCAACGGGGAGAGCAGCTCCACGTGTCCCGAGGACTGCGCGACGCTGCCTGCGTGCGGCGACGGCTTCTGCAACAACGGCGAGACGACCTCGTCGTGTCCCGCCGACTGCACCGCGTCACCCTTCTGCGGAGATGGGTCCTGCAACAACGGCGAGACGGTGTGGTCGTGTCCCAGCGACTGCGGCAGTCCCGGGTGTGGGAATGGCATCTGCGGCGTCGGTGAGGATGCGTGGTCCTGCCCCAGCGACTGCCCCAACACGCCTCCCTGCGGTGACTTCATCTGCTCCGCGGGCGAGCCGACGTGGTGCCCCCAGGACTGCCCGCCCATGTGCCCGTCGTGCCCGCAGGAGCCCAAGGGCTGAAGGTTGGCTTTCGCCGAGTGAGAACCTCGCCGTGCCCGGAGTGTGGCCGGGCGCGGCGGGGCGGATTTTCCCGGGACACCGCCGCGGGGGCGGCCTCTAGGATGCGGGGCTCCCGCCCGCAGCCCGTGAGACTCCATGAACACTCCTCGCCGTCACGACTCCCCGCTGACAGCCGTGTCCCCGCCGCCCGCCGCCGTGAGCCCTGGTGCTCCGGGCGTCCTCGACTGGCTCGCGAGGGCCGTGGGCCTGGTGGTCGCGTGGGTGGGGGTCGCTGGCGCGGTGTTCGGGGTGATGGGGCTGGCGGTGGGCGTGGTGGGAATCGTTTCGCCGGATGAAGGGAAGAAAGCCTCGGACGGGTGGTTGGTTCTGGCGCTGGCGGTCGTGTTCGTGGGTGTGGGGGTCTTCCTGTGGAAGAAAGGCATGGCGCCGTCCCGGACGGCTCGGCGCCGGGAGCAACTGCGTGGCTTCATCCGAGCACAAATCCGGCTCCGCGCGAGCGACGCGGCCCTTCACCTCAAGGTGTCCGAGGACGAGGCGGATGCGCTGCTCACCGCGCTCATCGCCCGTCACGAGGTGGACCTCGTCTACCTGGCGGAGTCGCGCGAGTACGTCCACCGGGACGCGCTGGAGCGGGCGCAGAGTGTCGGCAGCAGGTGTCCCTCGTGTGATGCCCCGGTGGGCGCGGACAATGTTCTTCCAGGAGACAAGGTCGTCTGCTCCTACTGCGCGGCCCCCTTCATGGTGGCCTAGAAGTCGCCAGCACGTCCTCGCAATCGATGGTCACAGCTCGCCGTAAGGGTCGGCGTCCTTCGACGCATGGCCAGGTCCCTGGGAGGGGTCGATGAGAAGAGTGTTCGGAGCGGTAACAGCCGCCGCGTTCCTCGGGTGCGCGGCATCACACGAAGCCCAGAAGCCCGAAGCCCCACCTGCGCCCGCCGAGGCTCCCGCGGTGGCGGCCCCGGCCCCGGCTCCCGCCGAGACGCCCAAGCTCCAGGTGCCGGTGGACTACTTCAAGCTCGATAACGGTTTGAAGGTGGTCCTCTCGCGAGACACCACGGCGCCCAAGACGGCGATTGGCGTCTATTACAACATCGGCTTTCGCATCGAGCCGAAGAACCGCACCGGCTTCGCGCACCTGTTCGAGCACATGATGTTCCAGGGCTCGACCAACCTCGGGAAGATGGAGTTCATCCGGCTCATCCAGAAGAACGGCGGGGTGCTCAATGGCTCCACGCGCTTCGACTTCACCAACTACTTCGAGATTGTCCCCTCCAACGCGCTGGAGACGATGCTCTGGGCGGAGGCCGACCGGATGCGCGGCCTGGAGGTGACGCAGGAGAACCTCAAGAACCAGCAGGGCGTGGTGTCGAACGAGGTGAAGGTCAACGTCCTCAACCAGCCCTATGGCGGCTTCCCGTGGCTGGACATGCCGCAGGTGGCGAACACCAACTGGTACAACGCGCACAACTTCTACGGCGACCTGAAGGATTTGGAGGCCGCCACGCTGGACGACGTGAAGTCGTTCTTCAAGACGTACTACGCCCCGAGCAACGCCGTGCTGGTGGTGGTGGGCGACTTCGAGCCGGAGCAGGTGAAGGGCTGGGTGAAGAAGTATTTCGGGCCGCTGCCCACGGTGGCGCAGCCCCAGAAGCCGGACATCTCCGAGCCGCGCCAGGAGAAGGAGAAGCGCCACGACAAGCCGGACAAGCTGGCCGAGCGCCCGGCGCTCGCGGTGGGCTACCACATGCCCGCGGTGGGCACGCCCGAGTACTACGCCATGGCGCTGGTGGACGAGGTGCTCCTGAAGGGCAATGACAGCGCGCTCTACCAGCAGCTCGTGCAGAAGAAGGGCCTGGCGGGTGAGCTGCAGGGTGGGGTGAACGAGCTGGGCAACCAGTGGAACTACAACGGGCCCATGCAGTGGACCGCGTATCTGTTCCACGACGCGAGCACGTCGCCGGAAGCGATTCTGAAGGAGATTGACGGCGTGGTGGCGCAGCTTCAGGAAAAGCCCATCGACGCGGCGACGCTGGCGCGTGCGCGGGTGAAGGCGCGCTCGCGGTTGTACGAGCACGTGGAGTCGTTCCTCGGCTTCGGCCGCGCGGACCTGCTGGCCTCCTTCGCGCTCTTCTTCGACGACCCGGAGCGCATCAACCGGCTGGAGGACGAGCTGATGAAGGTGTCACCGGAGCTCATCCAGAAGACCGCGCGTGAGTACCTGCGCCGTGAGAACCGCACGGTGCTCACGGTGACTCCCGCCCCCACCAAGGCCCAGGCCCGCTGAGGACATGCGACCCATGAACACGCGCTCACTTCGCAGCCGTCTCGTCGCTCCCGCGCTGATGGTGTTCGGGCTTCTGCACGCGCCCGCCATCGTCGCCGCTCCCGCCAAGGAGGCCCCTCCGGCTCCCGCGGCGCCCAAGCCCTTCAAGGTCCCCGTCCGCACCGAGTTCAAGCTCGACAACGGGCTGGAGGTCTCGCTGCTTCCCTATGGCGACATGCCGAAGGTCGCCATCCAGCTCGCCATCGACACCGGCAACATCCACGAGAAGTCCAATGAGGTCTGGCTCGCGGACCTGACGGGCAAGCTGCTGGTGGAGGGCACCACCACCCGCTCCGCCGAGCAGGTGGCGCAGACGGCCGCCGGGCTGGGTGGACAGCTCAACGTCGGCACCACGCCGGACCAGACGTTCGTCGGCATCGAGGTGCTCTCCGAGTCGGCGCCCCAGGCGGTGTCGCTCATCGCGGACGTCATCCAGAACCCGGCCTTCCCTCCGACGGAGGTGGAGCGGGTGAAGGCGAACCTGCTGCGTGACGTGGCCATCTACCGGAGCCAGCCGCAGGTGCTCGCCGACGAGCTGCTGGCGCAGTCCGTCTATGGCGACCATCCCTACGGCCGCCTCTTCCCGACGGAGGCGATGCTGAAGGGCTACACGCGAGAGGGTGTGCGCGCGCACTACGACGCGAACATCGGCGCGGCCCGCTCGCGGCTGTACATCGTCGGCCGGTTCGACGCGGCCTCGGTGGAGAAGGCGGTGCGCGAGGCGTTCACCGGCTGGAAGCCGGGCCCCGCGCGCGTCCAGAACCCGCCGACGCAGCAGGTGGCGAAGTCGGTGCAGTACCTGGACCGGCCCGGCTCGGTGCAGTCCACGGTGCGCGTCGCGGTGAAGGCGCTGCCGCCCGCCAGCCCCGACTACGTCCAGCAGGAGGTGATGAACACGCTGCTCGGTGGCTACTTCAGCTCGCGCATCACCGCGAACATCCGCGAGAAGAAGGGCTATTCGTACTCGCCCTACAGCGAAATCTCCGTGCACGTGGGGGATGCGTCCTGGGTGCAGAACGCGGACGTGACGACGGCCGTCACCGGGGAGTCGCTGAAGGAGGTGCTCAAGGAGGTGGACACGCTGCGCAGGACGCCGCCCTCCGCCGACGAGCTGCGCGAGGTGCAGAACTACCTGGCGGGTGTCTTCCTGCTCCAGAACTCGTCGCGCAACGGCATCATCAACAAGCTGCGCTTCGTGGACCTGCACGGACTGCCGGACTCGTACCTGCGCGACTACGTGCAGACGGTGATGGCCGTCACCCCGGAGCAGGTGAAGCAGATGGCCACGAAGACGCTCACGCGCGAGTCGATGACCATCGTGGTGGTGGGTGACCTGAAGGTCGTGAAGCCGCAGCTCAAGGTGCTTCCGCCGCCGGTGCGCTGACGGTGTTGTTGGGGACGGAGGCCGAGTCCAGGGCCTCCGTCCTGTCCGTCAGAGGTGCTGTTTGAAGTAGCGCATGGTGTGCTCCCACAAGCGCTCCGTCACCTGCGGGTCGGAGTACACCATGTGCGTCATGCCGGAGAGCGGCAGGAACTCGTGGGACTGGCCCGCCCGGAACAACGCGTCCGACAGCTTGAGGGCGTGGAAGAAGAAGACGTTGTCATCCGCGGTGCCGTGAATGACGAGGAGCTTGCCCATGGGCTGGCCCGCCTTCACGTGGGTGAGCAGTGAACTCTGGGCGTAGGCGTCCGGGTGCTCGTCGGGCAGGCCGAGGAAGCGCTCCGTCAGGTGTGTGTCGTAGTCCCGCCAGTCCGTCACCGCCGACACCGCCACCGCGGCCTTGAAGACGTCCGGTCGGGTGAGCACGGCGAGCGCGGACATGTAGCCGCCGTGGCTGCCTCCGGTGATGCCCACGCGGTTCAAGTCCAGCTCGGGGACCTCCGCCGCGAGCGCGCGCAGCGCCGCCACCTGTTCATCCATCAGCACCTTGGGGAAGTCGTACTTCGGCTTGCGCAGCTTCGCGTCGGCCGTCGGCGAGGCGCCGCGTCCGTCGAGCCGCACCACGAGGAATCCCTGGTCCGCCATCCACTGCGCGGTGAGGTGCGACGCCATGCTCTGGCGGACCATGGCGGTGCCGGGGCCCGCGTAGATTTCCACGATGACGGGCAGCTTCACCCCGGGCTTCGCGTCGCGCGGGCGCACCAGGGATGTCTGGAAGCGCTCCTTGCCCACCTGACGCACCTCCAGCCGGGGCTGGAAGGGAGGCTCCTTCGCGATGGAGGGCAGCTCGCCCACGCGCGTGCCGTCCGCCTTGAGGACCACGGTGCTCCGCATGCTCTTGGGGCCCTCAGACGTCACGACGAGCAGCCCTCCCCGGGGGGAGAGGCGGGCCGACTCCAGCGCCGGGCCTCCCGTGGTGACGCGGGTCGGCTTGTCTCCCCTTCGCGCGCGCCACACGTAGCGCTCCGCGGAGTTCGTCCCTCCGACGAAGTAGACGGTCTCCTCCTTCTCCACGTAGCCCACCAGTCCGCCGAAGCCCGCGTCAGGCGGGACGAGCGAGCGCACGAGCTTGCCGGTGGCGTCGCGCAGCTCCAGCTCGGGTGCGCCGTTGCGCTCGGTGCCCCAGAGAAAGCCGCTGCCGTCTTCCAGCCAGTGGGGGAAGGTCTGGTCCAGCTCCAGCCAGGCGTCGTCCTTCTCCACGAGCAGGGGCGTGGTGCGCCCGGTCTTCACGTCCACGGCGAGCAGCACCTCCTCCGTCTGGTGGCGGTTCTGCACCAGCAGGGTCAGCGGGCCCTTCGCGGGCCAGCGCACGGTGGCGAGGTAGGGGTACTTCTCCGCGTCCCAGTTCACCCACGTCGTCTTTCCGCCGGTGACGGGGATGACGCCCAGCCGCACCCTGGCGTTGGCCTTGCCGGCGCGAGGGTAGGAGAGCTGCTGCGCGCCCTGCGCGGGGTTGCCGGTGTCCGAGATGGAGAGCTTCTCCACGCCGCTCGTGTCCGACTCCGTGTAGGCCAGGGCCTTGGCGTCCGGGCTCCACCAGTAGCCAGAGAAGCGATACATCTCCTCCTGGGCGATGAACTCCGCCAGCCCGTGCGTCTTCTCCGCGGTGCCACCCTTGGTGACGCGGCGCTCGGTGTTGGTGGCCAGGTCCAGGCGGTACACGTCGTGCTCGCGGACGTAGGCCACCTGGGTGCCATCCGAGGACAGTCGCGGGTCGATGACGCCCGGTCCCGTCTTGAGCTCGGTCACCTTTCCGGACGCTCGCTCCACGAGGAACAGCTTGCCGGACAGCCCCATGAGGAGCTTCTTGCCGTCATCGGACAGGGTGTAGTTGGAGAACCCGCGCGAGTTCATCCGCATGCGCTCCCGGCGCGCCTTCTCCTCGGGCGTGAGGGTCTCCTCGGCGCCTTGCAGGAGGCTCTCGGGCGTGAGCAGCTCTCGCGACTGGCCGGTGGCCACGTCGAACGCATGGAGGGAGAGCGCGTTGGAGGTGGCGGAGTTGCGCAGGAAGAACAGCGTCTGCTCATCCGGAGTGACAGTGGCGCCCACGGGACGGCCGCTGTTGAAGGAGCGTGTCTCCTGGAGCTGGCGGAAGAAGCTGGTGGGTTTGGGGACGGACTCGGGCTTGGGTGGGGACGGGGGTTGAGCGAGGACGGGTGCGCTCAAGAGGACGAGTGCGGTGAGGAGGATTCGCATGGGGGTGTGGGGAGCCCTCGGCATGACGGCTCTGAGTCCGTGGAAGATGCCATGGCGATGTAAACGGGAGATGAAGCGCTTGTCGCCATGGGGAGGACCCGTGGCGTTGGGGATGCGCTGTTGACCATGACAGTCCCATGGCACTCGCGCCGGGCCGGGCCGCCTTGGGCGCGTCATCCCCCGACGTTATGCTTCAGCCATGAGTGAGCATGTGTCCCGAGTCATCGTCGCGCGGCGGTTGTCGCCAGAAGGCTTCGCACCGTTTGGCGATGTGGTCTCCGCGGGGCTCGCGCCGGGGGCGCTGGCGAATCAGGGGACGGCGGTGCGGTTCGACTGGTCCGCGAGGCTGGAGAACGCGCGGGACTCGGCGAAGCCGAACCTCGCGGTGTTCCGCTCGGTGCCCCAGGGGCTGCCCTTCACGGTGAAGCTGCTGGAGCATCATCCGTATTCGAGCCAGGCGTTCCTCCCCATGCGGTGCGAGCGGTACCTGGTGTGTGTCGCCCCGAGCGCGCCCGAGGGTGGGCCGGACGTGGAGAAGTTGGAGGCCTTCGTCTGTGGGCCGGGGGAGGGCGTGAACTACCACCGGGGCGTGTGGCACCACCCCCTCATCGCGTTGGATGCGCCGGCGGAGTTCGCCATGCTCGCCTGGGAGGACGGGAGCGAGGGGGACTGCGTGGTGCGGCAGTTCGCGGAGCTGGCGAGGGTGCGGGTCCAGGTCGACGACTGAGGCTATCATCCGGCCTCCCTTGGGTTTTGGGACTGGAGGCTCCGGATGGGACAGCAGACGGATGTCATCGTCGTGGGCGGTGGGCTCGCGGGGCTCGTCGCGGCGACGGAGCTCGCGGACGCGGGCAAGCGCGTCACGGTGGTGGACCAGGAGGGTGAGCAGAACCTGGGGGGACAGGCGTTCTGGTCCTTCGGTGGGTTGTTCCTGGTGGACTCGCCGGAGCAGCGGCGGATGGGCATCAAGGACTCGCATGCGCTCGCGCTCGAGGACTGGATGGGCACCGCGGGGTTCGACCGCGAGGAGGACCACTGGCCCCGGAAGTGGGCGGAGGCCTTCGTCGACTTCGCGGCGACGGAGATGCGCCCGTGGCTGCATGCGCAGGGCATGCGCTGGTTCCCCGTGGTGGGCTGGGCGGAGCGCGGTGGCTACGGCGCGGTGGGGCACGGCAACTCCGTGCCTCGCTTCCATGTGACGTGGGGCACGGGGCCGGGAGTGCTCGCGCCTTTTGTCCGGCGCGCGCAGGCGGCGCGGGAGAAGGGGACGCTGACGTTCCTGTTCCGGCACCGGGTGGACGAGCTGCTCGTCGAGGCGGGGGCGGTGGTGGGGGTGCGGGGGATGAAGCTGGTGCCCTCGGACGTGGAGCGTGGGGTGAGCAGCTCACGGGAGACGGCGGGGGACTTCGAGCTGCGGGGCTCGGCGGTGGTCGTCACGTCGGGAGGCATTGGCGGCAACCACGAGCTGGTGCGCAAGAGCTGGCCCGAGCGCATGGGGCCCGTGCCGAAGTTCATGGTGCAGGGTGTACCGGCGCATGTGGATGGTCGGATGATTGCGATTACGGAGGCGGCGGGTGGACGGCTCATCAACCGCGACCGCATGTGGCATTACACGGAGGGGTTGAGGAACTGGAACCCCATCTGGCCTCGGCACGGCATCCGGATTCTTCCGGGGCCCAGCTCGCTGTGGCTGGACGCGACGGGCAAGCGGCTGCCGCCGCCGTTGTTCCCGGGGTTCGACACGCTGGGGACGCTCGAGCACATCCTGAAGACGGGGCATGAGTATTCGTGGTTCGTGTTGAACCAGTGGATTTTGAAGAAGGAGTTCGCGCTCTCGGGCTCCGAGCAGAACCCGGACCTCACGGGGAAGGATTGGAAGGGCGTGCTCAACCGGGCCGTGGGCAAGAAGGCGATGGGGCCGGTGGAGGCGTTCAAGGAGCACGGCGCGGACTTTGTCGTGGCGAACGACTTGCGGACGTTGGTGGAGGGGATGAACGCGAAGACGGAGACGCCGGTGCTCGACTTCGCGACGGTGGAGCGTGAGGTGCTCGCGCGGGACAGGCAGTTGGACAACCCGTTCGGGAAGGATTTGCAGATTGCGGCGATTCGACAGGCGCGGGGGTATCGCGGGGACCAGTTGGTGCGCACGGCGAAGCTGCACCGCATCCTGGACCCGAAGGAGGGGCCGCTCATCGGCGTGAAGTTGAATGTGCTGACGCGCAAGACGCTGGGAGGGTTCGAGACGGACCTGTCCGGCCGGGTGTTCGGGACGCAGGGACAGGTGATTCCCGGCCTCTATGCGGCCGGCGAGGTGGCCGGGTTCGGTGGAGGAGGGGTGCACGGGTACCGGGCGCTGGAGGGCACGTTCCTCGGCGGGTGCATCTTCTCGGGGCGGGCGGCGGGCAGGGCGCTGGTGAAGACTGTGTAGACCGTGTGGGGCCCGCGGCGGTGTCTCCGCCGTGGGCCTGTCAGGCGGTGTCGTCTGGGAGGAGGGTGCGGAGGAGTTCGTCGTCGTGGCTGAGCGGGCGCCAACCGGCGGGTGGGGGATTGGCGAGGAGCGCATCACTGGCCTGCCGGACACGCTCTTCATGAGTCAGAGGGCTGTAGGCGGACCATCGGCCCAGTGCCATGGCCGCCTCGAATCGATTCGCGTCGTCCAGCACCCCGGGCCAACCGTCTGGGAAGGCTTCGGCGAGTTCTCGCGCGAGGACATCGCGCACGAAACGAGTGACCTGCTTGCGCTGCTCTGCTTCGCCGAGCAGCCCGCTGAGAATCTGCACGGCGGCAACGTCCTCCTGTCCCAGTTCATCGGCCAGTTCGTGAAGGGGAATGGCTGGGCGTGCCTCGGCGAAGGCGGTCAGGGTGTCGTAGCCCTTCGCACGGACTCGCTCATAGAGGCGCGCCTTCACGTCGCCCCGCCATGCTGCTCCGCCGCTCATCTGCCCCTCCCTGGAGTGAAGTTCATCGAGATTCTATAGTCCCGCATGTCCTTCGCGACGAGCTTCAGGATTTCGTTTCGAGTCAACAGTCGACGAGTTCTTGTTTCCGCATCGAACAGGGTTTTCATGACCAGCCTGTTCCATTCACCCGGCCAGATGCGACCCAGTTTCCAATTACCACCGCCGTGAATGGCCTCGTGATGGGAGCGCTCCAGTCTCACGCAGAACTGGTCGATGTTCATGTCTCCCGTGAAGCCGCGCTTCTCGAACCACTCCCGGTGCTCTTGCGGCAGGACGTGATGTTTCGGCGCCTCGGACATGCCGGCCCCGGTCCTGTTCGTCACGTGCATGCCGCGCACCTCGGGTGAGTCTCCCAGTGCCTCACGCACGCCCTTGGGCAGTTCCTGGTTCGTCTGCGCCATCCACACGTGTCCCGCGCTGGTGCGGACCGCCGCGCTCACGACGGGCGCGGAGATGACTCCCGCCTGGACGAGCCTTCGCATCATCTCCACCCACTCGGCGGAGACGACGAGTTGTTGGCCGGCCATGATTCCGCCAGGGCCCATCACCAGTCGCGCTCCCAGCGCGACGGGCGCAGCGGGCGGTAGCCTGGGAAGTGACATCTTCAGCGCGGAGACGAGCGCGAGCATCTCGATGAACTGCGCCGTCGCCACCACTTGCCCTGTACGCTCCATCGCCATCCGCGCACCCTCGCGAATGGAGTGGAACTCATGGGTCAGTTGCCCCATCAGCACGGGCATGGCTGTCGCCGTGGCCTCCACGCGCGCCTGCTCCCGCGAGGCGAGAGCGCCCAAGGCTGGCTCCAGCAGGTTCCACACGCGGTCCATGTCCACGAGCAACTGCTCCACGCTGTAGTAAGGGCATTGCTGGAGCACGACGCTCACGAGGTTCAGGAAGTCGAGCCAGGTGGCGAGCAGCATCGTGCCGGACAACGCGGCCTGGAGCCGAGGACCCGTCATCCGGAGGATGCCAAGCTCCATGTCCGCGTCTTCCACCAAGCTGGATTCAGCTGTGAGAGAAGTGATGCTCCCGAGTGCCCCACGGAGCCAGGGCAACTGTCTTGCCCCGTGGTCGAAGTAGCGGATGAAGAGCCTGCCATGCCCACCCAGCTCTCGCGTGCTCGTGGCGAGCCTGGAGATTGCTCGGGCTGTGTCTTCCGTGGAGCTCCGCACTTCGTCGACCGCGGCCAGGACCGCTTGTCGTGTCAGTGCGGCGTTCTGCTGCCCACCACCCACGGCTCCTGACACGGTGTTCGAATCTGTTCCACCCTCGCGGTGCCGCACGGCGTCCAAGCCCAAGCCCATCGAGGCGGGTGGAGGCCCGTTCAGCGCTGTGCGACGTGCATGGAACGCGTCCAACTCTCTCTGGGATGAGGAGGACTGGGAAGCGCAGCTCGTGGTCAACAGGACTGCGCTCAACATCAGGGCAAGAGTGCGCATGGGCACTTCGACCCTATCAACTCGGAACGACACGCCTCCCTCCGGCCGAGCAGCGCACGTGGTTCGAGCCCGGCATCAGTGCCCTGGGGAGATGCCCTCGTGCTCCCGGCAGAGCAACTGGCTGTCCTCGCGCGACAGCGGGTCCTGCGTCAGGCCGCAGCGGAAGCGCCCCGCGCCTTCTCGCTGGAAGTGCTTGCAGGTGCCGCACGCGCCGAAGCTGCGCTGGGCATTCGCGGCCTGCAACGCGCGCAACAGTTCCGTGAGGGACTCATCGAGCGCCGCGCCATCACCGGGCAGCCCCGCGAGGGCCCGCTTGAAGAGCTCGGGTGGCAGGGCCTGCTTCAGCACCGCGCGGCCGGCTTCCGTCAACAGCAGGTGGATGACGCGCCGGTCCTCCGTATCTGCCTGCTTTCGCAACAGTCCCTTCTCCTCCAGCAGCAGGAGCGTCTGGGACACGGTGCCCTTGGTGAGCCCCAGGTACTCCGTCAGCGCCGCGGGCGTGTTGCTGTAGCGGTTGCACGACTGCAGATAGCGCAGCGCCTGCAGGTGCACCGGCTGAAGCCCGTGTGGCAGCCCCGCTGCCCGTTCCTCCGTGCGGAGCAGGTTCCCGAGTCGCTCGAGCAACACGTAGAGGCGGTCGGCGGCCATGGATACAAAGGTATCGTGTCGATACCGACTTGACAAGCAATGAGGGCGGGCGCATTTAGTATCGAGTCGAAACCAATAGACCTGCCGCACAACCCGTTGTCCCCAGGAGCACCCCATGACGACGCCCCTCATTGCCCCTGTTGGCCCCGCGAATACGCCTGCTGCTTCCGAGCCCACGCTCGCCGCCCTGAAGGCGAAGTTCGGGATGGTCCCAAAGATGTTCTCCACCTTCGCTCACTCCCCCGCGGCGCTCGATGCCGTGGCGGGCTACTTCAACGCCATGGGCGGGGCGAAGCTGTCGCCGCGTACGCAGGAGGCCATCGCCATCGCGGTGGCGGAGCTGAACCGTTGCACCTACTGCCTCTCCGCGCACACGGCGCTGGCGAAGGGGCACGGCGTGAAGGCGGATGAGCTGACGGGCTTTCGCACCGGCCGTTCGGCGGACCCCCGCGAGCAGGCCATCCTGGACCTTGCCGTCGCCATCGCTCGCACGCGGGCAGCGGACGTGGGCCCGCAACTCGCGCAGGCACGCAAGGTGGGGCTGAGCGACGCGGAGTTGGTGGAGGTGGTGGCCGCCGTCGCGCAGAACGTGCTCACCAACTACCTCAACGTGGTGGCCGGCACCGAGGTGGATTTCCCCCGCGTCGCCTGAGCCGTCACTCACCGGGCGCTGGCAGGGTCGAGGCGCCCGGGGCTTCCGCCACGTTGAGTCTTTCAAGCTCGCGGTGCAAAGCGCGTCGCCCGTGAAGCCAGACCTGTATGCTGATGGAATTGACGCACTGCGAGCGCCGCTTTGCTTGCCATCGGGACGCAGGTCCGTTGTCTCCGAACGTACCTAATGCCATGTCAGGTCTCTCCTCGAGTGGTCCGCACCCGTGAGCGCATTGCCTCGACTGCGAGAATGAGGTCAGGCCTCGCGAGCGCGGACGAGTCGCCAGGCGAGAGACGAGACCAGACCGGCGAGGGCGGCCTTGAGCAGCCCTCCAGGGATGAATGGCACGAAGCCCTTGTGGAAGGCCGTGGCGAAGTCGAGCGAGGCCACCACATGGAGCCAGCACACGCCGATGACCAGGATGACGAGCTGTCCCCCGAGGAAGAGGGGCACCGCTGTCCTCGGGCGCCGGTCGTAGGCTCGACGCGCCGCGAGCCCCACGAGGAAGGCCGCGGGCAGGAAGCCCACCAGATAGCCGCCCGTCGGACCGACGAGCGCCCCCCAGCCGCTGGCCGCCTTCGCGTAGAAGGGCAACCCCACCGCCCCCAACAAGAGATAGGCGAGCTGCGCGGCCACGCCACGTCCAGGCCCGAGCGCGGCGGCTGTGAGGACGACGGCGAGCGTCTGCCCCGTGATGGGCACCGGTGAGCCCGGCACCGAGATGGCGACCTGCGCGAACAAGGCGGTGCAGAGCGCCGCGCCGAGGACGAGCGCGGCCTCCTGGGCGCGCGTGCGCACGAAGAGGTCTGCCAGGACGCGGTTCGGTGGAGGACTGGCGTCCGCGCTCACCGCCGACCCACCAGCGAGGAGTGCGAGCCGCGTGACGACGCGGAGGGGAGTGGAGACACGGACCGATGCTCGGTGAGGACGGACGGCGATGCAAGGAGGCGAAGCGTTCCGCGCCCGATGTTTCAGGGCGTGCAACCCGAGGCGAGGGGCACCCTGGTCCTCTCGATTCGGGGCGACGCGTTTCTTATGGGCCCGCGGCGGGCCTACTTGCCGTAGCCCGCGCTGCGCACGTCGGTCAGCTTGCCGTCGGTGAAGACGGCCACCTGCATCAGCCGGTTGGGCCCGAAGTTGTATGTCCATTCCTCCACCTGGACCGTCACCGTCTGCGTGGTGGAGGACTCCTCCTTGCCTTCGCGCACCCTGTTCCGCGTGGACGTCGACTCCTCCCGCGTGTGCTTGCTCATGGGCTCCCCGCACTTCATGAGCGCATCGGACTGAGAGGCGCCATCCGAGATGAGCTTGTTGCCACAGCGCAAGGTCGCCGCTTCACCAGAGAAGGGCACGATGAGGCAGGCGAGGACGAGGCCAGCGAGGAGGGTACGCATGCGAGGCGGCTCCAACAATCGGGGGGTGCGCGACCGACGCCTGCGTCCGGAGGATATTCACGGCCGCGCGGAGATTTCGCGCGAGGCCGAGCTTCGCCCCCGTCCCGTCATCTTCTTCGGCGTGGTCCGAGAGGACGCTCCCGCCGGCTGGAGATAGCCCTGCATCAACGCGCACAGCTCGTCGAGGAACGCCTCATTGGTCAGATAGTCGGGACGGTCCGCCACCGCCTTGATGCAGAGCGTCTCCACCGAATGCACCAGGACGAAGACCGCCATGTCCAGGTCCTTGGGACGCAGCTCCTCGGCCCTTGGCGCGAGGAAGGCTCTCACCAGGCGGAACAGCCGCTGCTCGTGCGGGTCCACCTGCCCCAACTGCCGCATCCTCGGCGCCAGTTCGTGCAGCACCTGGTGCAGCCGGGGGTTCTCCAACTTCGTGGTCAGCAACTGGCGGACCAGCGCCCGAATCGCCTGGGGCAATGGCTGGCTCGCGAGTCGCACCAGCTCCGCCTCGAAGCCCGCGAGCGAGCGCGTGCGATGCCGCTCCATCACCGCCATCACCAATCCCTCCTTGCTCGGGAAGTATTGGTAGAGCGAACCGATGCTCACCCCCGCCTCGCGGGCGATGCGGTTGGTGCTCGCGGCCTCATAGCCATTCTTGACGAGAACGCGAGCCGCCGCCGTGAGGATGGCCTCACACGTGGCCTGCGCCCGGTCCTGATGGGGCTTCCTCCGACGGGAAACAGGGGGACGGCGCGGCATGATTCCTCCTCCACGAATGTGAGCACCGACGCGAGTTGCGAACGTGAGTCCTAGCTCACATTCTGGACCCATGCACATCGCTTCGACATCCCCCGCTGTCTCCCCCGCGCCCACCTCGGGTCCCTTCCCCTACGAGGGCCGCCGGGCGCTCATCACCGGCGCGTCCTCTGGCATCGGCGAGGCCTTCGCCCGCCTGCTCGCGGCGCGGAAGATGAACCTGGTCCTCGTGGCCCGCTCGGAGGACAAGCTGCGCGTCCTGGCCGCCGAGTTGATGAAGCAACACGCCGTCCAGGTGGAGGTGCTGAGCATGGACCTCAGTCACGAGGGCGCCGCGCGCCAGCTCCATGGCCAGTGTCGCGAGCGCGGCCTGCACGTGGACCTGCTCATCAACAACGCCGGCTTCGCCACCCACGGCGCCTTCGAGGCCGTCCCCCTGGCCCGACAGCATGAGCAGGTGATGCTCAACGTCACCGCGCTCGTGGATGCCACCCATCTGTTCCTGCCGGACATGGTCGCCCGAGGACTCGGAGGCGTGCTCAACGTGGCCTCCATCGCCGGCTACCAGCCCCTGCCGTACATGGCCATCTACGGCGCGACGAAGGCGTTCGTCCTGTCCTTCACCGAGGCGCTCTGGGCGGAGAACCGCGAGCGGGGCGTGCGCGTGCTCGCGCTGTGCCCAGGGCCCGTGGAGACGTCTTTCTTCGACGTGGTGGGCACGCGCCAGGTCGCGGTGGGGCCGACCGCCACCGCCGAGCAGGTGGCCCTCGCGGGACTCCGAGGCCTGGAGCAGGGCAGGCCCTCGCTCATCGCCGGCTGGCGCAACTGGTTCCAGGCCAACATGCCTCGCTTCGCGCCGCGAGCCTTCACCGTGCGCGTGGCCGCGGGGATGCTGAAGCCCCGTGACGTCGCCGCGCTTCCTGCTCGCTCCGTCTAGGGCTGACGCGGACGCAGTCGCAGGCGCAGCAGTTGCTCGTCTCCACGGTCGATGACCTCGGAGACCTCGAACACCTCGCCCGCCACTTCCACCCTCTGGCCCGCGCGCACGCGCACGTGCTGCTGCTCTGGCGGAACGACTCGCGAGTCGTAGATGAAGAGGGCGGCGGTGGGCTCACGCGCGCCCGCATCGGTGTCCTCGGGCCAGAAGTTGCCCGTGGCCAGACTCAGGTGCGGCGTCACCTGGAGCGGGCCGTGATTCTTCGTCAGGGTAATGGTGCCGGGCTGCTCCGCCGGGGAGGGCGCCACCGCGGGCGTCTCACGCGCGCACCCGGACAGCACCAGCCCCAAGGCCAGTGCCAGTCCGGTCCACCCGCGCGTGCCCGGCGCCCGTCGAATCACTTCGTCGGGTTGCTGTTGGCGTACTGGAAGGACTCACGGAACTGCGCCTCCGTGAGGACGACGTCCGGCGTGCCGGCGCCCCACGGGTTGCGCAGCGTCACCGTGCCCGCCTTGGTGTCCACACCCGAGACGAAGTACTCGTGGTCCGCCACCAGCGTGCCGTTCTTGTAGAGCGGCTTGTCGGTGCCGTCCGGCAGGTCGATGAGGCCGAAGAGCTTGATGTCGTCGTGCGTGCCCGCGGTGATGGCCTCTCCCGCGTTCAGCCGCTTCTCCAGGTCCGCCAGCGTGGCGCCGCCGACGTCGAGGCTGCTGCTCTTCTTGCCCGTCATCGCCTCCATCGCGTTGGCGCTGTTGCCGTGGACGATGTTGGGGTAGCCGCCCTTCCACTGGGCATAGGCCTTCTCCACGAGGGCCGGCCACAGCT
This sequence comes from Myxococcus sp. CA051A, assembly GCF_013336705.1. NCBI lineage: Bacteria > Pseudomonadati > Myxococcota > Myxococcia > Myxococcales > Myxococcaceae > Myxococcus > Myxococcus sp. CA051A. The sequence continues at coordinate 156,620 of NZ_JABUMS010000017.1, forward strand.
CCGCCTTGCCGTTCTCCTGCGGCGTCGCGGCGTAGGCCGGGTTGCCACCGGAGTTGAGCGGCAGGTCCGGGGTGACGGTGATGGTCACCGGCTTGCCCTTGTCCTGGAAGGTGACGTTGTAGTTGCCGGACGCGTCCGGGCCCTTGACCATGTTCTCGATGAGCGCCGGGTTGGCGCGCGCAATCGCGCCCATGGAGGTCATCAGGTAGCAGTCACCAATCTGCCCCTGCTGCACGTCGTTCCAGTGCGCCTTGGTGCCGTCGGTGCCCGCCTCGAAGACGCTGCCGTTCTTCACCGGGCCGTAGGTGACGTTGGTGTCGAGCGCCTTCGGGTCCTTCGTCTTGGGGCTCTCCGCGCCGCTCGCCTGGCTCGTCTGGCCGAGCGCGGTGGCGAACTGCTCACGGCGGCTGGGCGGCAGCATGCCGTCCTGGGTCCGGGCGCTCGCCCATGCGGGCTGCTGCTCACGGACTTCCTGCGTCTTCGCCTGCGGCCGGACCGTCTCGGTGGCCTGCGGGACGGGCTGGGTGACGCGGGACCCTTCATTCCCAATCTTGAAGCTCATGGATGCTCCCCCTCGGAACAGCGGAATCTGAAGATGGACTGTCGCCCCCCAAGGGCGTCAGTGGATGTCTGGATTGTCGCGGCGGCGGCGCCAGAGTTGCGTCGCGCCCGCACTATGCGTGTGGCACTCAGCGGACCTTGAGGTGGATGGCGGGCTCCTTGCCCTCGGCGCCGCTGACCTCGAGGATCTCCAGCGAAGCCCCGTCCACTTCCACCACCTGGGACGCATGGACACGCACATGGTCCTGCTTCGAGGGAGACGTGCGGGTGTCGATGATGAAGAGGCCCGCGGTGAGCTGCTTCTCGCGGCCCCCCTTGGCCTCCACCTCCTCGGCCCAGAAGTTGCCGCTGGCGAGGCGCAGGTGCGGCTTCTCCGGCAGCGGAAGGGGCCCCTGGCCCTTGATGAGTGTGATGGTGTCGGATGCCATGACTGTTTCCCCCGTTCGTCAGGGCGCGCGGCCCGCACGCAGCGGTCCTCGCGCTGGATGATGTCCGTGGACGCTACCACGGGCCCCTGCGCGGGCCGTATGGTCTTGACTGTGAGTATGTGTGGTTTGGGGTGGCCCCAGGGCGCGGTGCGTCATGCGTGGGGCACCGCCCGCCTCAAGGTGCGGAGACCTTCAGGTGCTTGCGTGAGTAGTCGATGAAGGCACGCAGCTTCGGCATCGCCTGGAGGCGACTGGGGAAGTAGAGGAAGAGGCCCGGCGTGTCGGGGCAGAACGATGCGAGGACGCGTTCGAGGCGACCTGCCCGGAGGTGCTCGGCCGCGAGCGGCTGGGCCGCATAGGCGAGCCCGAGTCCCTTCACCGCTGCGTTCAAGTTGAGCGCGGAGTCATTGACGATGACGGTGCCCTGCACGGCGATTTCCAGCGGCTGTCCCTTGCGCTGGAACTGCCAGCGGTACAGCGAGCCGTCGCCGGAGCGGTAGTTGATGCACGTGTGCGCGCGCAGGTCCTCGGGCTTGCGAGGGCGCCCATGGCGCTCGAAGTAGGCGGGGGCGCCGAACACCGCGAAGCCGAAGGGCGGCGTCAGGCGCACCGTCACCATGTCCGCTTCGACGAACTCGCCCAGCCGGACGCCCGCGTCGAAGCCCTCGTCGACGATGCGGCTCAGGTGGTCCGCCGCGTGGATTTCAATCCGCACGTCCGGATGGGCGGCACAGAAGCCCGCGAGGATGGGCTCGATGACGTGAGGAATGACGGCGCGAGGGATGTTGAGTCGGAGCAGGCCGCTGGCCTTGCCGCCCAGCGAGCGCGCGGAGTCGAAGGCGGCGAGCAGCTCGTCGACGGCGGGTGTGGCCCGTTCGAGGAAGCTCCTGCCCGCCTCGGTGAGCCCGACACTGCGAGTCGTGCGCGTCAGCAACGCCACGCCCGCGCGAGCCTCCAGCGCGCGCACAATCTGGCTCACCGCGGAGGGAGAGATTCCCAGCTCCGTCGCCGCCGCGCGAAAGCTGCGCAGCCGCGCGACGCTCAACAGCGTCATCACGCCGTCGAGCTGGTCCTTCTTCATTGTGAAGCCTGGATGCATGACCTGTGCTGGTTAATGTGGATTATCCAAACAGTCCAGCGTTGCTACTCGTGAGGGCCTCACCAGGATTTTCCTTGAGAGGTGACGATGACGACGCGGGATTCGAAGGACTCCGTGCGGTTGGAGCGGAGGACGTTTCTGACGGCGGCGCTGGGGAGTACGGCGGTGCTCGCGGCGGATGTGGCGTGTGGCTCGCCGGTGGGCGTGGCGCCCGTGACTGGCAGGAGGCGCTTCGAGAACAAGGTGGTGCTCGTCACCGGCGCGACGTCCGGAATCGGCCGGGCAGCGGCCATCGCCTTCGCGGCCGAGGGCGGCAAGGTGGCCTTCTGCGGTCGCCGGGAGAACCTGGGCCAGGAGGTGGAGCAGCTCATCCGTCAGGCGGGCGGTGAGGCCACCTACTACAAGGTCGACGTGAGAGATGCGGACGCGGTGCGGACGTTCGTGGACACGGTGGTCCAGCACTACGGCGGGCTGCATGTCGCGTTCAACAACGCGGGCATCAGCATGGCCAAGGGGCTGCACGACATCTCCCTGGAGGAGTGGAATGACCTCTCGGACACCAACGTGCGCGGCGTCTTCGCGGCGATGCGGGCGCAAATCCCTCACATGCTGAGTGGGGGAGGCGGGAGCATCGTGGTGACGTCCTCGGTGCAGGCGTTCGCCACGCGCAAGGGCAGTTCGGCGTACACCGCGAGCAAGCGCGCGCTGGTGGGCATCATCCAGGCGGCGGCGCTGGAGTACGGCACGCAGGGCATCCGGGTGAACGCGCTCTGCCCGGGCACGGTGGACACACCGCTGGTCCGGCGGCAGATGGGCGCGGAGAACATGCCGGAGGAGCAGTTCCAGGAAGCGGCGGCCGCCTGGGCTCGCGTCAACGTGCATGGACAGCAGCGGCTCGCCACGGCGGCGGAGGTCGCGGACGCCGCGCTGATGCTCGCCTGCGACGACCATCCCTATCTGACGGGCTCCGCCTTCGTCATCGACGGCGGCATGACGCTGGCGCTGTAGGCGCGGGCTGTCAGCGGGTGCACGGCGGCGCGACATCGCGCTTGCCGTGCCCGGTGACGAGGGGCTTGGCTGCCTCCATGCGCATCCGAGAGACAGCTTCGATGAAGAGACGCCGCGCGCGATGGGCCCGAGGCTCGGGCACCGGGGAGGGCTAGTCGCGTGGCGACGGTGTCCCTGGAGGACGTGCGCAAGGTGTATCGAGGGGGCGTGGCCGCGGTGAAGGGCGTGACGCTGCACATCGCGGACGGTGAGTTCGTGTCCCTCGTCGGCCCGTCCGGCTGTGGCAAGTCCACCACGCTCAACATGATTGCCGGACTGGAGGAGCTGTCCGGCGGCACGCTGCGCATCGATGGCGAGGTGGTCAACGGCATGTCGCCGAAGGAGCGCGACATCGCCATGGTGTTCCAGAGCTACGCGCTCTATCCACACCTGGACGTGGCTCGCAACCTGGCCTTCCCGCTGGAGGTCGCCGGGCTGTCGCGCGCGGACATCGAGGCGCGGGTGCGCGAGGTGGCCTCGGTGCTCGGGTTGGAGGCGCTGCTGTCGCGACGGCCGAAGGAGCTGTCCGGTGGGCAGCGGCAACGCGTGGCCCTGGGACGCGCGCTCGTGCGACGGCCGAAGGTGTTCCTGTTCGACGAGCCGCTGTCCAACCTGGACGCCGCGCTGCGCACGCAGATGCGCGGTGAAATCAAGAAGCTGCACGAGCGACTCCAGGCCACGTTCATCTACGTCACGCATGACCAGTCGGAGGCGATGACGCTGTCGGACCGGGTGGTGGTGATGAGCCAGGGCGAGGTGCAGCAGGTGGCTCCGCCGCGCGAGCTGTATGACGCGCCCGCGAACCTGTTCGTGGCGGGCTTCTTCGGCTCTCCGCGCATCAACCAGGTGAAGCCCGGGACCCTGGGCCTCGCGGCCGAGGACGTGGTGCTGGGGCTTCGTCCCGAGCACCTGGTGGTGACGGCTCAGGGCGACGAGTCACCGGGGGCGCTGACGGGGCTCGTGTATCTGGTGGAGCCGATGGGCGCGGAGAGCTGGGTGACGGTGGACGTGGCGGGTGAGCAGCTCGTGGCCCGTGCACCCGGTGACTTCCGCGCCGCCTCGGGCACCCCCGTGTCCCTGCGCTTCGATGCCTCGAAGCTGCGGCGGTTCGACGCGAAGACGGGGCGTGCGCGGGCTTCGGAATAGGTGCCTGGCGCAGCTCACCCGGTTGACGTCGAGCGAAGGGGCTGTGCCTGGTGCAGCTCCAGGACGACGTCCCCTCGCTCGTTGATGACCGCCAGCGAGCCATCCCCTCGAATCACCCGGGATTGCCCATTGTAAAAGGGCTCCACCGCCACGAAGCGAGTGGCATAGAGAGGCTCGCCGGCCCTGTCCACATGGTGCCACCCACGAAGGTCCCTCGCCCGCGCGAAACCCTTGTGGAACACATCCAGGTCCTCGAACCTGTGGCCGTTCAACGGTCGGCCATCCCGGTCAATGTGCAGATGCAGGCCAGAGTCCTCTCGGACGACCGCGAAACCCTCGCGGAAGTCTCCGGCGTAGCCGTACCGCTCGCGATAGACAGGGCGGGATTCTTCGTCGAAGTGGAAATAGCGTCCCTGGCGCTCCCTCACCGTGCAGCGACCTTCCTGGAAGTTTCCGCACCAGGAATAGCGCGCTTCCGTCAGCGCGGAGCCATCCACGCGAACATGGAAGGCGCCCTCGGGAGACTCGACAGCGGCCCGTCCTTCGTAGAAGCCAAACGTGCGCTGGAAGCGATGTGCATAGGTCGCGCGTCCGGTGAGGTCGATGTGGAACGCGCCAGTCTCATCGCGCACCGCGGCGAGCCCTGGTGCATGGAAGGAGAGCACTTCCGTGAAGCGGACCGAGTAGAGCGGCAGATTGTCCTGGATGTGATGGGTTCGCTCTGGCGCGACGCGGGTCCGTGTCCAGTCGCTCATCGCGCCGCCTCGGCGGGTTGGCGCATGTTGCACCCTTTGCACAGAGCATGGTCCTGATAGGTGGCCAGCAGTCGCTCGTAGGCGCTCCCGGACCAGATGTCGTGCAGCGTGGCTTGATGCAAATCGCCGAATGCGCCGAGCGTCCTTCGCTCCTTGTCTGGGGCACAGCAAGGGTCGAAGCGACCGAGCGCGCTCACCCAGGCTTCTTTCCCCAGGAAGGGGCAGCGTGCTCCTGGCGCGAGGTCCACGACGGCCGCGGGGTCGAGCCTGTGGAAGTTCTCCAGGAGCACCGTACTGCCATCCGGCAGGGGATTCTCTCGGGCCGCGTTGATGGCGTCGCGAACGGCTTCATTCCACCGTGAGATGGAGTCCGGGCTTCGACGGAGCGAAAGGGGCTTGAGTTGCTCGAAGTGGGCCCACAGATGATGCCCCTTCACGCGATTGACCCCCAGGCTGGCCGCAAGTCGAACGATGTCGGCCAGTTCCCCTACGTTGGTTTCGAGGAAGGTGAGCTGGAGCGTCACCCGGCACGAATGCCCTCCGTTGCGGACATGTTCATCCCGGACGGCGATGAAGGCCCGGACGTTCTCCAACACTCGCTCCCAACGAACCCCCGGCATCACCGCTTCCTGGGTCCGCTTCGAGGCTCCATTCCACGAAATCTTCACATCGGAGGTGATGGGGACCAGCCGCCGCGCCCACTCACGAGCGCCCCTCCGGGGGAAGGTTCCATTGGTAGTGAGGTTCAGCAAGACGCCGTGCTCCATGCACGAGTCGATGAGGTCGTCGAAGTGCGCGTACAGCAAAGGCTCCCCCATGGTGGACGGAATGACTTCACGCAGTGGGGTGTCCCTGCTGTCCTCCAGGATGCGGCGAAGCAGGTCGATGGGCATGCGCCGTTTTGGAGTGCCCGCCCGTTCGCGTTCTTGTTGGGTTTGGCTGTAGGGCGAGTGCTCTTCGCACATGATGCAGTGGAGGTTGCAGTCGTCCGGGTTGGTGTCGAAGGTGATTCTCCAGGGACCCGGCCGCGTGGGAGTTCGTGCCGCACGCTGTTGCCGGATGACGCCCGCGTACAGGGCTTCAATTTCCTGGGCGTGTTCCCGCATGTCGGGCACATCGCCGTGCTGGGACTGAAGGTACCCTCGCGCCCCAAGACGATGCGCCAGGTCGGGCTCATCGACCATGCGTTGCAAGGCCCGTGCGAGTGATGCGGGGTCTCGATGCGAAAAGAGCAACCCATTCAATCCATCCTGGACGTACTCACGCATGCCACCGGTGTCCGCGGTGACGACCGGGACACGAGCTTGGAGAGCTTCGTGGATGACGAGCGGAGAGTTCTCCACCCAGATGGAAGGCACCACGATGGCATCCACGTGGTTGAAGACATCGCTCACGATGTCCGCATTGCGGTACTCGGGACGCCATTCCACCCGAGAGGACAGGTCTCCTGGGAGCGAGCGGGCGATGGCTTGGAGCGCCCCTGTGTTCGCTCCGCGTGGTCGGCCCCAGATGCGCAGCCGGACGCTGCCCTGGAGCCGACCAAAGGCTTCGAGCAGTTGGTGGATGCCCTTGGCTGGGATGTGCGTGCCGATGTAGCCCAGGACGAAATCTGGCTCAGCCCTCCTCTGGCGATTCCGAAGACGCGAATGGTCGAAGCCATAGTCAAGGTAGGTGAGCTTCGAGGCCGGAATGCCGAACTCGTCGCGGAATCGCGAGAGCAGATAGCGGGAAGGCGCGATGAAGCGGGCAACGTCAGAGACTCGCTTCCGCACATGCTCCATGCGGCGGTGTACCCAGCCCTCCCAATAGTGAAGGTCCTCTTCCTGCTCTTCGGGTGCGCCCGAGATGTAGCGGGAATAGCACCGCGCGGCGCACTTCCGGTCCTCCTGCCCATCGCATGACGCCCAAAGGTTCGAGGGGTCTTTGGGATGCATCTGCATGAACTGCCCACGAGGGCACATCAGCCAGTAGTCATGCAGGGTGTAGACGATGGGAACCTGCTGGGTGGCTGCGACCTGAATGAGCGAGGTGGAAAGGTGGTTGAGGTGACCCACATGGATGACGTGGGGCCTGAAGTCCTCGACGACCTCCTGGAAACGCTGGTCGACCCCCGCGTGCTGGTAGCGGTCTCGGCTGTTGGGCATGTTGACGAGGTGGAGCCGGATGCGCGGGTCATCGGGGTCCGACTCGCTCGACATCACGTAGTCTGGCGCGAAGGGGTTCTCCTGGCGCGTGAACACTCGAACTTCATGGCGGCCCGCCAATGCGTGTGCGAGAGCCTGGGTATACACCTCAGAGCCCGCGTTGAACCGCATGGGATAACCATGGATGACTTGCAGAATGCGCACGGCAGCTCCTTCTGGGTGCCGCCGGCATTGCGCGTGGCCCTCAAGCCTTACTTCGGGCAGTGCGTGGGGCGCGAGCAGGGGTCTTCGCCGGCTTGACGGACGACCCGCACACGCTCGTCACGAGCGACCACCGACCCAGTGGTTGTCGTGCGAGTCGGATACCAGCCCAAGGCTACGCCGGTGAGAGGCGTTGCCTCGCTGTCGGCATGGGTAGATGTTGTGTTCCGGATGGTTCTGGCGCGCGCAACGCGTCAGGAATTCATGAGGGCACGCCCATCAGGGCTGCAGCGAGAAGCTGTCGTTCTCGATGCTCAACTGCTCGCGCTGGCGGTCATGGACGATGATTCCGGTGAGCGGGGCCTCCACGTTCTCGAAGTCCGCGAAGCGCAACTCCAGGGCCTCGGCGTGGGAGCCCGCGCGGAACAACAGGTGCTCCGCGTGGCGCAGGTGCTCGTCCACCACCACCGGGATTCCATAGAGCCTTCCAAACGGCGGCTCCGCGCCGACCTCACACTCGGGAAAGAGCGGGGCGAACTCGGACTCCTCGGCGAGCCGCAGGTTCTTCGCGCCCGTCACCGCCGCGACGCGGTCCAGGTTCACCGTGTCCGGCGCGCTCACCACGCAAATCCACAGCGAGTCATCCGAGCGGAGGATGACCGACTTGGCCACCTGGAAGCCGCTGACATGCAGTGACGCCGCGAGCGCCTGCGCGGTGATGGCTCGCAGGTGCGGCCTGCGGTCGAAGGGAACGTTGTGACCTTCCAGGTACTGGATGATGTTCTCCGGAATCATGGCGCGGCCTCCCTCGTGCTCGCGGAAGAAGGTGCGCCCGCTCGCGTCCGCGCACCACGCCCACTTCCGCGCGCGCCCGCCTCACGAGCCGCCGCTCCGGCGCCTTGCTCCCTCGCCTCGTCCGCCCGGCCGATGCGCGCGGCCCCACTTCAGGCGTAGACCTGACTGCCCTCCAGCGACAACTCCAGGCGCCGGTTGAGCTGCTCCAGCCGGTCATACCGCTCACGCAGCAGGTCGCGGTACGCGCGCTGGTCCGTGTGGGAAATCTCGGTGAGCAGCTCGAGCAACGCCGTGTCCAGCGCCTGCTTCAGCTCGCGGGCTTCCACCGCGGACAGTTCCAGCAACATGCGGCACCTCCTGTCGCGAATGTTAGGCACTCCACTCCGCGCGAGCCTCCCCACCCGCCCCATCGCCTCCCTTCGCCCCCACCAGGAAGACGGACGCTGCCCTGCCTGCCCCGTCGGACTGTCGTCACGCGCGCCGGGCCCGCAGGTTCTTGCTGACAGAGGTGCAGCCGCGAGGAGGTCGTGATGATTCAGTCCGGCGAGGTGCGCGAGGGAATGACGGTGAGGACCGCGGACGGACGCAAGGTGGGACGCGTCGCCGCCGTCGGCGATATCCACTTCGAGCTGGAGCAGGGCATGGTGCCCATCCCCCGCCACGACTACCTGGTGGAGTACCGCGACGTGGACCACGTCAGCGACGAAGACGTGTACCTGTCCCGCGCCGACCACCCCCTGCTGACGCTGGAGGTGGATGACGACGGCGGTGCGCTGCCTCCCCGCCACTCCAATGGCATGGACGCGGAGCCGGTGAACGTCTCCGCCCCGTCGGACGAGGACTCCGTGCGCCACTGAGCACCCTTGTGACTCGCGCTCCCACGTCGCGAGTGCGGGCTCCTCGCGAGTGGGGGATTTCCGACCCGGCACGCGGGGCAAGCGTCCGGAATCATTCAGGTCGGACATCCCAGGAATGTCAGACCGTCAGGGTACACGGGCTCTCTTCGACCAGCGAGGCGAGTGGGTCCCATGCGACGTGTCCAGACATCCTTTCTCGGCGTGGCGTTCTTCGCGCTCGTGTTCTCGTGCAACTCCGGTCCGCGCGCGGACGGGGGCACGTTGGACACGGGCGTCGAGCCCCTGAGGCTGGTGACGCCGCGCAAGCTGCTGCCCCTCGTTCCGCTGGAGGACGGGCGCGTGCTGGCCGCTGGAGGCCATGACGGACAGCGCACCCTGTCGAGCTGCGAGGTGTTCGAGCCGGAGACGGGGATGTGGAGCCTGACGGGCTCCATGCACAAGGCGCGTCGCAACCACGCGGTGGTGCGGCTCCTGGATGGCCGCGTGCTGGTGACGGGTGGCACGCAGGTGGTGGCGCCGGGCGCGCTCGCGGACGCGGAGGTGTACGCGCCGGCGTCGGGCCTCTGGACGCAGGTGGCGCCCATGTTCGAGGCCCGGAATGATCCCTCCGCGCTGCTGCTCCCCGATGGCCGCGTGCTCGTGGCGGGTGGCACCGACGCGGACCGCAGGCCGTTGCGCTCCGCGGAGCTGTTCGACCCGATGACGGGCACGTGGGCTCCCGCGACGCCGCCGGGCTTCGTGCGGGGCGGCGCCGGCACGGCAGTGATGCTGGCCCAGGGCAAGGCGCTCTTCGTGAGCGGCCTTCAGGCGGAGCTGTACGACGTGGCCACCGGGCGCTGGGAGAAGGCGGGCTTCGCGGGGGGCGCGGCGGGGACGCATCGACAGGGGCACTCGGTGACGCTGCTGCCGGACGGACGCGTGCTGGTGGTGGGCGGTGGCACCGCGCGCGCGTCGAGCACGGCCGAGGTCTACGACGCGCTGACGGGCCTGTGGACGCTGGTGGCGGCGCCGTCGGTGGCTCGCGAGCACCATGCCGCGGTGGTGACGCCCGAGGGCCAGGTGCTCGTGCTGGGCGGCGAGCATCCCATGGCGGGCGCGCTCGCGTCGGTGGAGCGCTTCGACCCGATGACGGGGCAGTGGGCCTCCGCTCCCGCGCTGATGGAGCCTCGCGGCCTGCCGGGCGCGCTGACGCTGCGGGACGGCTCGGTGCTGCTCGTGGGCGGCGCCAACGAGGTGGCGGGCATGCTCGACACGAGCGAGCAGTACCTGCCGACCGGCTGCGTCCCGGTGACGTGCGAGACGCGGGAGGCCACGTGTGGCGCGGTGCCGGACGGCTGTGGAGGAATGCTCGAGTGTGCACCGTGCGTCGTCGAGGGCTGTGACGCCCAGCAGTGCCGCGCCGAGGGACTCACTCGGCGCTGAGGCCGTCCCGTCCCGCGGGTGACAGGCCGGCCGATTCCCGGTGAGATGTGGCCATGCGGTGGCTCCTGTTGTTCGCGATGTCCGTGGCGTGGCTGGGATGTGGCGGCGAGGACCCCTCGCAAATCACCTATGACGAGTGGGCCGAACGCGCCGCCACGGTGCAGTGCTCCCACGAGGCGCGGTGCGAGGGGTCCTCGCTGGACGAAGCGGCCTGCATGGCCCAGGTCCTCGAGCGCTACCGGCAGGTGGAGCCGGAGCTGGAGGACGCCACGGGCGCCAGGACTGGCTGCGTGCGGTGCATGCGCATCCGGACGGAGGTGCTGACCGCGTCGCTCGACAGCGAGTGCCAGCAGCCCGTGGACACCTCGCGCATCGACGCGGCCTGTGGCGCCGACCAGCAGGCGTGCGCCGGCGCTCCCTGACCCGGCCCGCGCGCGCCTTGGCGCATCGCGCCAGCCCGCCCCCCGCGCGAAACCTCCTGTGACTGGCTGAGCACCACCGCGCGGAAAGCCTCGCAAGTCACGAAGCCCCCGGCCCTCGGCGCGCCACACGGCCGAGACGCCCCTGTCCGTGCGTGCCAGACTGCGCGGCCATGCGAACCCGCCTCCGTCTCCTCGCACCGCTCATGCTGAGCACCGCATGTGCCTCCGTCTCCTCGCAGTCTTCGGACGCCCCCGCCGTCGCGACGGCGAAGGCCTCCGTGCCGGAGCGTCCCTTCGGCACCCTGCGTGAGCAGGCCGACCGTCAGCAGGCCTGGCTGCGCGAGCGCATGGACACGGCGCTTCCCCAACTCATGCGCAAGTACGGCATCGAGATGTGGGTCGTCCCCATGCGCGAGTACAACGAGGACCCCGTCTTCAAGGCGCTCGTGTCTCCCACCACGTTCGCCGCGCGCCGCCGCACCATCTACGTGTTCCATGACCTGGGCCCGGAGAAGGGCGTGGAGCGACTGGCGCTCGGCGGTGGACCGCAGGGCGGCGTCTATGTTCCGCGTCGCGCCCAGCAGCAGGTGAGCCACGGCGGCGAGGGCCTGCGTCAGGCGGAGCTGTGGGGCCCGGACCAGTGGCTGGTGCTCAAGCAGGTGCTGGAGGAGCGAAAGCCCCAGAGCATCGCGCTCGACATCTCCCGCACGTTCGCCTTCGCCGACGGCCTCTCCCATGGCGAGTACGAGGGCATGGCCCAGGCGCTCGGCCCCGACTGGGTGAAGCGCTTCAAGCCCGCGGAGGGCCTGCCCGTGGACCTCATCGCGTGGCGCATCCCCGATGAAGTCCGCTTCTACGAGGACGAGACGAAGCTCGCCTGGAACATCATCGAGACGGCCTTCTCCAACCAGGTCGTCACCCCCGGCGTCACCCGCATCTCCGACGTGGAGTGGTGGATGCGCCAGCGCCTGGCGGACCTGGGCCTGGACACCTGGTTCCAGCCGTCCGTGGACGTGCAGCGCCAGGGCGTCACCGAGGAGCAGCTCGGCGAGGACCCCGTCATCCAGCGCGGCGACGTGCTCCACTGCGACTACGGCGTCACCGCGCTGCGGCTCAACACCGACACCCAGCACATGGGCTACGTGCTGCGCGAGGGTGAGACGGACGTGCCCGCGGGCCTGAAGGCCGCGCTCAAGACGTCCAACCGCCTCCAGGACATCGTCTTCGAGGAGCTGCGCCCCGGCCGCACCGGCAACGAGGTCCTCAAGAGCTCCCGTCAGCGCATGACGTCCGAGGGCATCGACGGCACCATCTACTCGCACCCCATTGGCCTGCACGGCCACGGCGCGGGCGCCATGGTGGGCCTGTGGGACCGGCAGGAGGGCGTGCCCGGCAACGGCGACCACAAGGTCATGGCGAACATGTGGTACTCGATTGAGCTCCAGGCGACGAGCCCCGTGCCCGAGTGGAACAACCAGCGCGTGCGCTCCGCCCAGGAAGAGGACATCACCATCGACGCGGAAGGCCGCGTGCACTGGGCCTGGAAGCGGCAGACCGACTTCCACCTGGTGCGCTGAAGTCGCTGCTCGCTCGCGGGCTCCCGTCCTTCCGTCCTCACAAGGCGCGGGAGCCCGTCGGTGCGCCGGTCAGCGCGGGGTGCCCGTCAGCGACTTGAGCAGCTCCACCAGCGCGCGCTTCTCCGCGTCCGTCAGCTCCAGCGGGACGATGGTGACGGTGCGCTTGCCCGTGAAGGAGCCCTCCGGGTTGCCGCCGTCGTTGTAGAAGTCGACGACCTCCTCCAGCGAGGCCTGCGCGCCCGTGTGCATGTACGGCGCTGTCAGCGCCACGTTGCGCAGCGACGGCGTGCGGAACGCGCCCTCCAGCTCCTCCTGCTTCGCCTGGGAGCGCAGCGTGCGCAGCCGCAGCGCGTCCGCGCCGTTCGGGTCGTCGCTGTGCCTGCTCGAGGCGTTGAACTCCCAGTCCAGCAGCGCGTTGAGCACCGCCCACTGTCCGCCCGCGCCGGGGCCCCGGTCCTCCAGGCCCACGTTGTGGAACAGCTCGTCCGTCAGTGAAGGCCCCTTGTGGCAGACGATGCACTGCCCCTTGCGCACGAAGGTCTTCAGCCCCAGGTACGCCGGGTCGCCCTCCGCCGAGCCGGCCTCCGCCGCGGCGATGAAGCGCTTCACGTCCGTATCGAAGGGCGCGTCCACCTGCATCAGCACCCGCTCGTACGCCGCCATCAGCTTGCCCACGTTGGCCATCAGCACCGGCGCGGCCACGCCCGAGGGCTCCACGCCGAACAGCGTCTGGTAGCGCGTCCGGTAGGACTCCTCCGCCTGGAGCCTCGCCCGCACCACCTCCGCGTCCGAGTCCATCTCCACCGGATTCGTCAGCGGAAGAATCGCTTGCGACCAGAGCGAGTCCGCCCGCCCGTCCCACATGAACCAGCGGTTGTGCCGCACGTTCAACACCGTGGGCGGGTTGCGCTCCGTGCGCTGTCCACCGCAGCCCTCCGCCGTCGCCGTGTCCACCGTGCGACCATCGCCGGAGTGGCAGCTGTCGCAGGACACCGTGCCGCAGCGGGACAGGCCCGGGTCCCGGAACAAGTCATGTCCCAGCTCCTGGGCCACCGGCAGGCCGTCCACCTTGTTGGTGGCGTCCAGGCGCGGGTGGCTCGACAGCGAGTGCAGGCTGCGAAGCTGGTCCAGCTCGTCGAGCGTGGGGAACGGTTCTTCCGACTCACACGCCCACCCCAGCCCGCCCAGGCTCAGGGCAAGCGTGGCGGCGCGCCAACTGCTTGGAATCTTCACCGGGTCGTCCTTCTTCGCATCCATCGCGGCCCGGTTCACTCCGGTACCTCGTGCCGCTCTGCGGGCGGTCTCCCAGAAGTCTCGCGCCCCTCAGAGCGCGAAGCAATCCGGAATTCCTGGACGTCCCGAGGGCTGCCCGGCCCCTCCGCTCGAGTTGGGAGCGGAGGGTTCCGGACGTCAAACCGAACTCAGGCGCCGCAGCTCAGCGTGAAGTCCTTCGTGCCCGTGCCGTAGTTCGCCATCTTGATGGTGGACGGCTCCGGGGTGATGGTGGGCACCGACCCGTTGTCGCACTTCAGGCTGGCGTCCGGCACCGTGCTGACCTGCAGGTCGGTGTTGCTGGGGATGCCGGAGATGGTGAAGGAGCAGCGGTTGCCGCGGCTGGACTTCACCATGGCCCTGCCCAGGGCATCCGTGGGCGTGGCCGCGTGAGCGACGACGACGCGGAGCTGGTCACACGGGTTGCCCGCCTGCGCGAGCCCGCTCTCCGGCAGACGGATGACACCGGCGACGGTGGCGTTGCCCTCGCGGCTCCCGGCGCCTCCCGTGGTGGCGCAACCAGTGGCAGCAAGGAACAGGGCGGCAACGGCGATGCGATACATGAAAATCCTCAATTCGTGGGGGAAAGAGAAGGCGGCCTGGTCGCCGCACAGACGACCTACGTCGCGCCCCCAGTACAATTGCGACGGGATTTCATTCCACCCATTCCTCTCGCACGCGATGTGCCGGGTTTTTTGCAAATCCCCCGGAGTTCCGTGTGGTTCCGGACGCCTTGTCGCCGGTGGATGGGACTCGGAGTGGGGTGCCATGAGTCCAGTTCATCGGTCGAATCAAAGGCAGACATACCGCGCTGCGCGGGGTCGGTTGGATGTCCCAGGAGCGAACGGGAATCCCATGCTTGGGAATGCACGGCGCAAGGCCTGACGCGGACCGAGCGGCCGGGACGCAGGCCTGTTGCCTGCTGCCGGACACTCGCCGCGCCCCCACGGTGAAGGCGCGAGAGGAGACGCGCATGTCGATTCAGAAGCAGGAAACGACGCAGTCGTGGTCGGGGCTGGGGGTGGGCACGGACCGGAAGTCCTTCATGGACGCGGTATCCGCGCAGCTCCCGGACTTCGAGGCGGAGCAGGCGGCGGAGGCGGTGTTCCGCGGGCTGTCGGAGCTTTTGTCCGACGGGCTGATGCGGCAGCTGCGCGAGCAGCTCCCCGAGGACCTGCGGGGGCTCGTGGATGCGTGCCCCCGCCACCCGGACAGCGTGCGCGGGAAGGTGGACCGCGACGACTTCTACCTCCAGGTGGCCAACCACCTGAACGCCGAGCCGGAGAACGTGCGGCTCGTGTTGCACGGCGTCTTCGCGGCGCTGCGCGAGCAGGTGACGGAGCAGGAGGCGGACAAAATCGAGAGCCAGCTGCCCCGGTGGCTCCAGGGCACGTGGTCCGCCGCGCGCATCGGGATTGACCGGCCCTCCTGAAGCGAGGGCCCGGTGGCGGCACGAAGCACGAGGCGCCCGGACCCACCCAGGTCCGGGCGCCTTCTTCGTGCCGGGCTTCGATTAGTAGGTGCCGCCAATCTGGAGCATCCCCATGTAGCGGCCGTCCAGGGCGTTGGGCGTCGCGGACGTGGGCGCGAAGTCCTGGTCGAAGAGGAAGTTGTAGCTCACGCGCGCGTCGGCGGTGATGAGCTTGCCAAACTGGTAGCGCAGGCCCAGGCCCGCGGGCACATAGCCGCTGGTGTCGTCATTGAAGCCGAACTCGCGGCCCACCGCGTCGTGCCGGATGTTGTAGTCGTCGATGCCGATGCCCGTCACCGCGTAGGGCTGCAACTGGGCGTCGGTGAAGTTGCCGATGACGAGCGCCTGGCCTCCGTTGCGCACCACGTCCGCGCCCTCGCCCAGACTTCCTGCCCGGCCGTTCCCGTCGATGTCCACGTTGTTGACGCTGCCGTTGTAGCCCAGCTCCACGCCGAGGAAGCCCAGGGGCCGGTAGCCGATGGCGCCGCCGTACGTGAAGCCCGCGTCGAGCCGGGGCGCCAGCTGCCCGGTGTAGCCCTCCGCGCCGCCGCCGAGCTGCGCGTACAGGCCGGTGTCGGCGTGCTTCGACGACTCCTTCTTGGGCTCATCGACCTGCACCGGCTCCAGGTTTCCAGGGGCCCGCTCCGCGCTGGGGCGGTAGTCCTCCTGGGCCCACACGGCGCATCCCCACAGCGCCGCCACACATCCCGCGATACGCACGAATGCCTTCATGTCGGACTCCTTTCCGAGCGTCCGAAAGGCAACGTGGAGTTCACGCCCCATCCCGGCAATGTTCCCGGGTCTGATGTCCCTCGCCTGTCCTCTCATCGACGGGGCGGTGGACACGTCGGCCCGCTGGCCTTCCCTCCCCGGAGGGAGGGGCGGGCACGGGGGCTTCAGGGCACCGGGCCGACGAGGGCCTCCAGCGCCCGCCGGGCCTGCACCAGGCCGTGGCCGTACTGCTCGTCGTAACCGCTGTCGCCCAGGTCCTTCGCGCTGCTCAGGAGCGCCGCCTTCACCTCGGCGGGCGTGGCGGAGGGGCGCGCGCTGAACAGCAGCGCGGCGATGCCGCTGACATACGGCGTGGCCATGGAGGTGCCGGACATGTACGCGTAGTCCGCCGGGCGCAGGCTGAGCTTCGCGGTGGCGCCGAGCTGTCGCTCCATCACCGTGCTCGCCGCCTGGGTGATGGTGACGGACGGCACCCAGGTTCCGCGCTGCGGCACGGAGAGGATTTCCGCGCCTCCCTCCATCAGCTCGCTGGCGAAGATGACCGCGCGCGCGCCCTGCCGCATCACGTTGACGATGGCCCGGTCGGGCCGCACGTAGGCGCTCGGGTGCACGTACGCGACGAAGCCTCGGCAACTGCCGTCCTCTCCGCATGAGGCCACCGATTCACCCATGCCGCAGTCCACCAGCGAGCCCCAGGTGTCACCGGTCGGCGCGTACAGCAGCGAGCGCGACATGGGCCGGGAGTTGCCCACCTCCAGCGCGGCGAACGAGCCCCGGCCTTGAGGGAAGGTGGACAGCACGTCCACGCCGGGAGCCATCAGCGCCAGGCCCTCACCGTAGGAGGAGAACACCGCGCGCCGGTCCGTGTTGTCCAGGGCGCCCACCCCCAGCACGGACGGGTCCGAGGCGGGATAGGACATCAAGCCCTGCCCCTCGTTGCCCGCCGCCGCCACCACCAGCATCCCGCCGTCCAGCGCCGCCTTGAAGCCTTCCTCCGTGTTGAGGCTGCCCAGACTGCCGCCCAGCGACAGCGAGGCCACCTTCGCGCCTTCGGCCTGGCAGTACTCCAGCGCCTTCATCACCAGGCTCATGTGGGTGCTTCCCTCGAGGTTCAGCACCCGGGCGATGATGAGCTGCGCACCGGGCGCCACGCCCATCAGTCCGCGCTCGTCCAGCACCGGCCCGCCGCGTCCCCCCAGCCCCGGCCGCGCCGCGATGATGCCCGCCACGTGCGTGCCGTGGCCGGAGCCCCACCGCTCCTCGTCCCGGTCGCTGGGCGCGTCGTCCCCATCCAGGAAGTCCCGCGCCGCCACCACCGCGTCGCGCAGCTCCGGGTGGTCCAAATCCAGGCCGCTGTCGATGACGCACACCTTCACGCCCGCGCCCGTCACCGCCCCGGGGTCCGGCAGCCCGTCCCCATCCTGGTCCCACACCTCCAGCGCCTGCACCCGGCGCAGCTCTCCGACGTACTCCCGCGTGCCAGCCAGGGTGGTCGCCAGCGCCAGGGCCGTCGGCGCGGAGGTCCCCAGGGCGTACAGCTTCTGGTCCGGTTCGATGCTCTCCACGCGGGGGTCCAACGCCAGGGCCAGCCGCTCCTCGGGCGTCACGCGCGCGGCCACGGCCGGCACGTTCCGGAAGGTCGCCGTCACCTGCCCGACGAGCTGGTGCACCTGGGCCGCCGTCACCCCGTCCTCGCGCCGGTAGCGGATGATGACGCGCTCACGGCCGTCCTCGTCGCCAGAGTCGAGCCCCGCTGTCGCCTTCCCGTGAGGTTCGCCCGGCAACATGCCCGCGGTGATGCCGGGACAGGCGGTCAGCTGGGCATCCCGGTGAGATGACTCGTCCGGCAGACAGCCCGCGACCGCCAAGAACCCGATGAATCCCCAGCGCGTCATGAGGCACTTCCTTTCGTCACCACCCGGGCGACACTGCGAGGCCCGGCCGGAGGGCTTCCGGCCGGACGGCCCCACCTGTTCCCAGGGAGCGCATCGCTTCGCGTCGCGGCAACGGCCCGACCGGGGGCGCGGCGACGGGAGGTGCGCGGGTTCACATCCTGTGTGGCCCGCCTGTCTCAAACTGGCTTTCGGCCCGGGCCACCCCAGGCGCCGGTTGTCCTGAAACCCGCGCTCACCGCCCACCTCGGAGGAGGAGGACGCGGGAGTCCTTCGTCCACGGGTTCAACGCGGCCGGGCGCTGGACGTACTGGAAGACAGGAGGTTCACTGACAGTTGTGCCTCACCGGTCTGACACCCCGGCCAGGGCAGGCGGGTTGATGTTCCGAGCGCGTACGGTGTCTGACAGATGCGAGAAGGGCCCTCGACAGCTTGATTCCGTGTGTGTCCGGGTGCTTCGCTGCCAGGAGAAGCCATGAGCACCGCACCTACAGAGTCCTCCCGTTTCCTCGGGCGCTACGAGCTCGTCCATCCCCTGGGCCAGGGCGGCATGGGCGAGGTGTTCCTGGCGAAGATCAGCGGCGCGGCCGGCTTCGAGAAGCCGTGCATCGTCAAGACCATCCTCCCGACGCTGCTGAAGGACCGGCAGTTCCTGGACCGCTTCCACCACGAGGCCAAGGTGCTGGTGCACCTGGTCCACTCGTCCATCGCCCAGGTGTACGACATGGGGGAGGCGGACGGGACGTACTACATGGCGCTGGAGTACGTGGCCGGCGTGGACCTGGCGTACCTGCTGGAGCAGGCGCGGTTGCAGGGCGCGCAGGTGCCGGTGCCGGTGGCGCTGTTCCTGGGCCAGCGCATGGCGGAGGGCCTGGGCTACGCGCACCGCAAGGTGGGGCCGGATGGCTCGCCCCTGGGCATCGTCCACCGCGACGTGTCACCCCACAACGTCATGGTGTCGTACGAGGGTGAGGTCAAGGTCATCGACTTCGGCCTGGCCAAGTCCGCGGCGCGCAGCAAGTACACCCTGCCCGCCACGGTGATGGGGAAGCTGGGCTACATGTCGCCGGAGCAGGTGCGCGCGGAGGCGCTGGACCACCGCAGCGACATCTACTCGTGCGGCGTGGTGCTGTGGGAGATGCTGGCCGGCCGCTCGCTCATCCCCCACGGGACGGTGGGCGAGATGATGGCGGCCATGTCGCAGCCCACCGTGCCGTCGATGAAGGGGCTGCGCGGGGACGTGGACGAGGCGCTGGAAGCCGTCGTGCGTCGCGCGCTGGCCGCCCGTCCGGATGAACGCTACTCGCGCTCGGACGAGCTGGCGCGGGCGCTCAACGGGGAGCTGGTGCGCTCGGGCGCCGCGGTGGGCGCCGAGGAAGTGGGCCACTTCGTCCGCGCGCTGTGCCCGGAGGCCTTCGCCGCGCAGCGACAGCTCATCTCCAAGGTGACGTCGTCTGGGAGCCACCACCGCACGCCCGCGCCAATGCCCGTCCTGGCCGGTGGCACCGGCACGGGAGCGTTCGGCACCGGGCCCCAGGGCACTCCGGAGAACACCGCGCAGTCGGGCTTCGAGCCGACGATGATGCGCGCGCCGACGGAGCCGCCCGCTCCCTCGAATGAGCGGCGCGTGGCCGGCATGGCCCGGCAGGATGTTCCCTCCGCCGAGGACGCGATGGGCACCGATGCCACCACGCTGCGTCCCGGCTCCGGAGGCGTCGCGGGTGGGGCGGCGATGGCCGCGAGCGGCGCCCCGTCGTCGGGCCCGGTGGTCCAGGCGGCCTCGTCGGGCCCCGTGGCTCCGGTGTCGACAGCGTCCGTTTCCCAATCCGTCAACACCGCTGTGGCCGCGAAGCCCGCGTCCTCCCGGAAGACGGGGACGATGCTCGTCATCGCGCTCACGGTGCTGCTGTTGATGGTCGGCACCGCGGTGACGACGGCCCACTTCGTCAAGGGGCAGGGCGGCCCGGACGCCCCCACGCCTCCTCCGCCCGTCGCCGCGAAACCGCCGCCTCCCACCTCGGACAAGAAGCCCGCTCCGCCGACCACCGCCGAGACGCGTCCGACCCCGCCTCCTGTCGACAAGCCGGCACCGAGGCCGGAACCAGAGGTGGTGGCGACCCGGGAGCCCTTGCCACCCAAGCGCACGCCCACGCCGAAGCCGACTGCTCCCAAGCCGGCTCCCGAGCCCGTCGCCGTGGCTCCCAAGCCCGAGAAGGGTGTCACCTATGTCTCGCCCGAGGTGGCGCTCGCGGTGGTGGAGGAGAACGGCGGCTATGCCGTCAGGGGCCCCCAGGCCGTGCCCCTGCGGATGCGCCAGAAGTTCAATGTCGTGGGCCCCGCGAAGAACATGCAGCGCGTGTTGCTCGGGCGCGCCACGGTGTCATGGGCGGGCGCCACCCCCAGGGACCGCATCAAGGCGCGGATGGTCCGGCTGAGCCTCGACGAGTCCGCCAGGGCGGCCACGGGCCCGCGCTTCATCGCGCTGCCAGAGGTCGGCGCCGAACTGGAGTCCTTCCCCGACGAAACCCCCGCCGAGCCCGAGGCCGCCGCCGAGCCGACGAAGCCCTCTCCCCCGATGATTGCCGCGCCCAAGCTCCTCACGGGCGCGGTGAGGAAGGCGGGCGGCATTGGCCCGTTTGGTGGAAGCGGCGTGGCGGTCCGCAACCTCGACGACTTCGTCTGGACCAACTGCTCCGTGGTGAAGGACCGCCGTCAGCGGGGCATGCTGGGCATCCTGCCCCCCAACAAGGAGCGGGCCGTGAAGAACTTCGCCACCCACGCCGAGCACTTCGTCGAGCCCGGCAAGGTGGGCGTGTTCTGCGACGAGGGACAGCTCATCACCACGCTGCGCTGACCCCTGTCGCTCCGGCTCACGGCTTCGCGAGTCGCTCCGAGGCCACGGGACAGTCCGCCACGACGGCGCGCACGTCCTCGCGGCCGGAGTTCGCCTCGCGCACCGCGCGGTTCAGTGACGTGCGGCACTCCCACGTCACGTCCCGCGTGCCGTGGCAGCAGTGCCAGCCCGTCAACGTGCTCCCCAGGTACTTGAGCATCTCCGCGCGCGTGGGAGTGACGAGCAGCCACACCGCGCCCGCCAGCAGCGCCAGCCAGGGAAGCTGCGGGGCCATTCCCTTCAGCCGGGGCCCCGCGCCCGCCGTCACCGGCTCCGCGTAGAGGCCGAGCATCGTGTCGAAGGGCCGGCGTTGCAGCACGGGCGCCACCAAAAGGTCGACGGGCGTGGTGAAGGCCCGGACCAGCCCGCGCTGAGCGCCCGGCGCCCCCGCGTTGCGCACCAGTCGCACGCCCAGGAGCTGCCGCCACAGCGTCCGCCCCCAGATTCCGCCCACCGCGGACGACGCGAGCCATGCGAGGACCATGGCCAGCACCATCGCCACCGGCGTCCGCTCGTGCTCCATCGCGCGCAGGGCGGCCCAGCCGACCAGGGCCGACGTCGCCACATCCAACACGTCCGCGGCCCACAAGTGCCACTGGTACCGCGCCTCGGTGCTCACCGTGTCCGTCGAGAACAACGCCCCGTCGCTCATCCACCCTCGCTCTTCGGCGCGCGGAGCATAGACGTTCGGCGACCTCGGGGTGTCATGCACCTTCGTCCGCCGCCTGGACTTCGTCCGGAAAGCCACCGCGAGAGCAGGCGGGCTCGGGGTGTTTCACGGCTCGGCGCCGGGCGGGAGGACAACCGCCCAGGGGGTGCCCTGGGGCGACCGTGGGACGTGACTGCTGTCTTCTTCCCGCAGTGGCGCGAGACAGGGGTGGCTCCCATCTTGGGTTCAGCGCGATGCGGCGAGACCCCACCCACCACCGGGGTCTCGAAGCGAGGAGCGCTTGGGCCATGACCCCGGTCATCCGGGAGCACGGCTCTCGGGTGCCGGCGGTGGTGGCGTACGAGGCGACAGCGGCGGGGGGAAGTTTGGATGTCGTGGGGGGGCAGGTGGTCCCCCGCCGCTGTCGCCGAGGCCGTTAACGGCCAACGTTCCACTGTGGGTGAACGCCCGAGGTTTGGCCTCCCGGTCGATTCTGCCGGACACTGGGGCCGTCATGGGCATTTCGAGGCATCGGCTCCGCGCGATCTGGCGCGGGTTCGTGGGGTTCGTCCTGCTGGCCGGGTTCGTCCTGGCGCGGCCGGGCCTCGCCTTGGATCCCCAGCGATGGGTCTCCCAGTACAGCCAGGACTCGTGGCGCAGCGACGACGGGCTTCCGCAGAACAGCCTGCTGGCGCTGGCGCAGACGCGGGACGGCTACGTGTGGCTGGGCACGTGGGAAGGCCTGGTGCGCTTCGACGGCGCGCGCTTCGTCGTCTTCGACAAGCGCAACACGCCGGAGCTGCGCAACCACACCATCAAGGCGCTCGCGGAGGATGCCTCCGGCGTGTTGTGGGTGGGCACGGACCAGGGGCTGGTGGCCTACGTGGATGGCCGCTTCGAGCGCGCCCCCGGTGCCTCCGCGCCGCTGGAGGGCGTGCGGGTGGAGGAGCTGCTGGTGGGCGAGGGGGCCCTGTGGGTGGGCACCTCCGGTGGGCTCTGGCAGGTGCCGCTGGGCGAGGGCGTGGCGCGCCAGTACACGGAAGCCGACGGTCTGCCGGGCTCCTTCGTCACCGCGTTGGCGCGAGCGGGCGGTGACAACCGGCTGTGGGTGGGCACCAAGGCGGGCCTGGCGTTGCTGGAGGGTGGGCAGGTGCGGCAGACGCCCTTTCCCGTTCCGGGCCCCGACGAGCGCCCGGAAGTCACGGCGCTCTTCCAGGACGTCGCCGGCACGCTGTGGATGGGGACGGAGACGGGGCTCGTCTCGTGGAATGGCGTGGTGGCCACGCGCTTCACGGCGACGGAGGGGCTGCCGGCCACCGTCACCGCGCTCCTGGCGGACAGCCAGGGCAACCTCTGGGTGGGCACGCGGCGGGGCGGGCTGGTGCGGCGGGAAGTCGACGGCTTCAGCTCACCGCTGCACGGCGCGGGGCTCGCGGACGCGGAGGTGCTGTCGCTGCTCGAGGACCGGGATGGGGCGCTGTGGGTGGGCACCTATTCGGGGTTGTTCCGCCTGCGCGACGGCCCGTTCGCCACGTACGGCGCCCCGGAGGGCCTGAGCAACGAGACGGTCAGCACGGTGCTGCAGGACAAGCGGGGCACGGTGTGGCTGGGCACGGTGGGCGGCGGGTTGTTCTACCTGCGCGACGGGCGCATCCACCGCATGGAGGACTTCGAGGGAGGCACGGACCCGGTCATCACCGCGCTGCACGAGGCGCCGGACGGCACGCTGTGGGTGGGCTCCAAGGCGGGGGCGTTCCGCTACGACGGGCAGCGCTTCGCGAAGTCGTCGCGCGTGCAGGGGCTGCCGGACCACGTGGTGACGTCCATCCTGGTGGACTCGCGCGGGACGCAGTGGTTCGGCACGCGCGAGGGGCTGGCGCGGGTGCGGGGCGGCGACGTCACGGTGTTCGGCGAGCGGCAGGGGCTGTCGACGGAGCCCATCATCGTCATGGCCGAGGACGCCTCCGGCGCGGTGTGGCTGGGCTCCGAAGGAGGGCTGTGGCGCTTCGAGGAGGGCAAGGGCCTGCACCGCTTCACGCTGAAGGACGGGCTGCCCGGCGAGGTGGTGCTGGCGCTGCTGGCGGACGCGGACGGCACGGTGTGGGTGGGCACGGAGACGGGGCTGGGGCGGTGGAAGGGGGGCGCGTGGACGCGCTACTCGGTGTCGCAACACGGGCTCTACGACGACGCGGTGTTCAGCATCGTCCCGGACGGAGATGGCCACCTGTGGATGAGCAGCAACAAGGGCGTGTCCCGGGTGTCGCTGCGTGAGCTGGAGGAGGTGGCGGAGGGACGCCGCTCGCGGCTGGCGGTGATGGGGTTCGACCAGACGGACGGCATGCGCACCGCGGAGTGCAACGGGAACACGCAGCCGTCGGGGTGGCGGGGCAAGGATGGGCGGCTGTGGTTCACCACCATCCAGGGCGCCATCGTCGTAGACCCGGTGCGGGTGCGCGCGAGCCGTCAGCCTCCCGAGGTGCGCATCGAGGAAGTGCGCGTGCAGGGCGAGCTGGTGCCGGTGACGGGCCCGGTGGAGCTGCGGCCGGATGGCTCGCGGCTGGACATCCGCTTCACGGCCTTCACGCCCGGGGACGCGGTGCGGTTGCCGTTCCGCTACCGGCTGGTGGGGCACGACGACGGCTGGGTGCGCGCGGAGATTCGCCGGGCGACGTACACGGGGCTGCGGCCCGGGCGTTATCGCTTCGAGGTGCAGGCGGAGGGCCGGGACGGTGGCTGGACGGAGCCGGTGTCGCTGGACGTGCTGCTGGAGCCGAGCCTGTGGCAGCGCACGGACTTCTGGGTGTTGTTCGTGCTGGGGCTGGGGATGTTGGGCGTCAGCGTGTACCTGCTGCGAGTGGGGCAGCTGAAGGCGCGTGAGCGGTGGTTGGAGGCGCGCGTGCAGGAGCGCACGCGGGAGCTGGCGCGGGCGAACGAGGAGCTGGAGGCGAACGTGCGCACGCTGCGGCAGACGCAGGCGCAGCTCGTCCAGGCGGGGAGGATGGCGGCGGTGGGGCAGCTCGCGGCGGGCGTGGGGCACGAAATCAACAACCCGCTGGCGTACATCGTGTCGAACCTGGAGCACGCGAGCGAGGAGTCGGACGCGCTCGCGCGCGAGCTGGGAGAGGCGCGGGACGCGGGGACGCGACTGCGCGAGGTGGGGCAGGCGCTGCGCGAGGCGTTGCATGGCGCGGACCGGGTGCGCCGCATCGTCCGGGACTTGAAGACCTTCTCGCGGCCGGACGACGAGAAGCAGGGGCCGGTGGAGTTGGGGGCGGTGCTCGACTCGGCGGTGAAGATAGCGATGGGCGAGCTGCGCCCGCGCGCGAAGGTGGTGCGCGACTACGGGGACGTGACGTGGGTGGAGGGGAACGAGGCGCGTTTGGCGCAGGTGTTCCTGAACCTGCTCATCAACTCGGCGCAGGCGTTGCCGGAGGGCCGGGCGGAGGAGAACGAGGTGCGCCTGGTGACGCGCGGTGGGCCGGACGGGTGGGTGGTGGCGGAGGTGCGCGACACGGGGAGCGGGATTTCACCGGAGTCGCTCGGGCGCATCTTCGACCCGTTCTACACGACGAAGCCGGTGGGCGTGGGCACGGGGCTGGGGTTGTCGTTGTGCCATGCGTACGTGACGGCGATGGGCGGCACCATCTCCGTGGAGAGTGAGCTCGGCCGCGGCTCGGTGTTCCGGGTGACGTTGCGTCGCGCGAGGGAAGTGGGCGCGGCCTTGAGCTCGGAGGCGCGGGGGCGGTCGCGGGACTCGTTGTCGGATGCGCGAGGGCAGGTGTCGGGGAGCGGGAGGGCCGCGGTCCGAGGCTCGGGTGAGCGCGCGGCGGAGTCGGAGTCGAGGTCCGCGCGGGAGCGTCCGTCATCGCCCACGGGTCACCCGACGGTGCCCGGGGCGCGGTCCGTGACGGAGCGTCCCTCGTCTCCCCTGGGCCACCCGACAGTCCCCGAGTCCGCTCCGCTCGCGCGTCCCGTGACGGAGCGTCCCTCGTCACCCACGGGCTACGCCACGGTGTCCGAGCCGAGGCCGGTGACGGAGCGCGAGCCCTCACCCAAGGGCCATCCGACGGTGTCCGAGTCGGCACAGGGCACGTGGTCCACGAGGGAGCGCACGTCCTCACCCACGGGCTATCCAGTGGTGCCCGAGTCGTCACAGAACACGCTGTCCGCGCTGGAGCGCACGCCCTCACCCACGGGCTATCTGGTGGTGCCCGAGTCATCACAGGGCATGCGGTCCGCGACGGAGCGCACGGCCTCGCCCACGGGCTACCCGGTGGTGCCCGAGTCATCACAGGGCATGCGGTCCGCGACGGAGCGCACGGCCTCGCCCACGGGCTATCCGGTGGTGCCCGAGTCGTCACAGGGCATGCGGTCGGCGCTGGAGCGCACGGCCTCGCCCACGGGCTACCCGGTGGTGCCTGAGTCGTCGCAGGGCATGCGGTCGGCGCTGGAGCGCACGGCCTCGCCCACGGGCTACCCGGTGGTGCCTGAGTCGTCACAGGGCATGCGGTCGGCGATGGAGCGCGCGTCCTCGCCCACGGGCTACCCGACGGTGCCCGAGTCATCGCAGGGCATGCGGTCCGCGATGGAGCGCCCGTCCTCACCGACGAGCTCCCCGACCATCTGGGAGTCACCGCACGGAGCCAGGCAGGCGACGGAGCGCGATACCTCACCCACGGGCTACCCGCCGGTGTCCGAGCCCGTGGGCTTTCCAGCTCCGCGTGGCACGGCGGCGGGCCTCGTGATGGACGCGGGCTCCGCACGACTCCCGGGCCCCGTGTCTCCCTTCTCCGCCGAGAGTGGCGCGAGCCCCGAGGCACGTGCTCCCATCACGGCCCCGGAGTCGCTGGCCCGGGCGCCGACGAGCCCTCCTCTCGACGCTGGTGCTCGTGTCGGGACGCCATCGGTGACGACGGAGCCCGTCCGAGCCGAGAACTCGCCGCCGGTCCGGGGGCGGGTGCTGGTGGTGGACGACGACGCCCTGGTGAGCGGTGCCATCCGTCGCACGCTGGCGCGAGAGAACGACGTGGACGTGGTGGTGAGCGCGCGGCAGGCGCTGGAGCGACTGGTGGCCCCCGAGCCCCAGCGCTACGACGTGGTGCTGTGTGACCTGATGATGCCGGAGATGACGGGGATGGACCTCTACGAGGCGCTCGTGCGCACGGCGCCAGCCGTGGCGGAGCGGGTGGTGTTCATCACCGGAGGGGCCTTCACTCCGACGGCGCGCACCTTCCTGGAGCGGGTGGAGAACCCGCGCGTGGAGAAGCCCTTCGACCCGGAGGCTCTGCGGGCGCTGGTTCGGGCCGAGGTGGCCCGAGCCCGCCTGGTCACAAATCCAGCACCAGCCGCTTGGAGCGAGCGCGCGACACGCAGATGAGCATGCGCTCATCGCCGGCGGGCTCCTGCTGGAAGAAGGTGTCGCGGTGCTCGGGCTGTCCCTCGCAGACGCGGGTGACGCAGGTGCCACAGGAGCCGGCCTCGCAGTCGCTGGGCACGCGCAGGCCATTGCGGCGCAGCACGTTGAGCACCGACTGGCCCTTGGGCACGCTGAGCACCTGACCCGTGCTGCGGATGGTCACCTCGAAGTCGGTGTCCTCCTTGCCCTGGGCGACGCTGTTGCCTTCGGCGCCGAAGGACTCGAAGTGGACCTTCTCCCAGGGCCAGCGGTGGCGCGTGGAGGCCTCGCGCACGGCCTTCATCAAGCCCGTGGGGCCGCAGCAGTACAGCCGCGTGCCCGGCCCGCGCGTGGACAGCAGCCCCGACACGTCGAGCCCCTTGTTCGGGTCTCCCCCGTCGAAGTGGAAGCGCACCCGGTCCGCGAACGGCGCGGAGGACAGGAGCTCGCGGAACGCGGCGCGCTCGGGAGCGCGGACGCAGTAGTACAAGACGTAGTTCGCCCCGGTGCGCTGGAGCTGTCGCGCCATGGACAGCAGCGGGGTGATGCCGATGCCACCCGCCACCAGCAGGTAGCTGCGCGCGAACATCAAGGGAAAGTCATTGCGCGGCGTGCTGACCACCAGGACGTCACCTTCCCGCACGCGCTCGTGCATGGCGCGCGAGCCGCCGCGGCCCCGCGCATCCTTCTGCACGGCGATGACGTACCGGTGCGTCTCTTCCGCGTCGTTGCAGAGTGAGTACGAGCGCAGCGCGGAGTCCTTGCCGGGAACGCGCACGTCCAGGTGGGCGCCGGGCTCGAAAGCCGGCAGCTCGCCACCTTCTTCCGGGACCAGCTCGTACGACAAGATGTCCTCGGCCTCCGTCGCAATCCGGGCTACGCGCACGCGCTGAGCATCATTCATCACGGTGTTCACTGCGTTCCCCTCTTCCCGTCCCGCGAATGCAGCGGGCCCACCACCCTTGGCGCCGAGACGGAGATTGAGCAGAGGTGGTTCCGCGTGGGATTGGACCGGGGGGCGGTCGGCACGTCGCCTCCCCGACGGCCGCCAGGACACCGGAGCCTGGCCAAGGGTCACCCAGGAGCATCCGGTTCCCTTGTTGAGCACGGTGCTTCCCTGTCAGGGGGGCGGGGCCTCCAGGGTGGGCTCGCGCGAACCCGGATGTATCCCTCCGGTTCTCAGGGGGAGCGGTCTCCAGGGTCGCCTGTCGGGGTCGCGGGGGAGCGGGCCATTCTCCCGTCGCTTCGGCATCGGGACGACGTCATCCCCACCATCCAGGACATGTCGCGCCTGGAGCCTTGCGCTCCATGGAGGGGATGCGCGGCCCCCAGAACCCCAGGGAGGCAATCAAGCATGGATGCCATCGCGTTGCTGAAGACGGACCACAAGACGGTGGAGCAGCTCTTCCGCAGGTTCGAGAAGGCGGGCGCC
The DNA here is from genome assembly GCF_013336705.1 of Myxococcus sp. CA051A. Lineage (NCBI taxonomy): Bacteria > Pseudomonadati > Myxococcota > Myxococcia > Myxococcales > Myxococcaceae > Myxococcus > Myxococcus sp. CA051A. Next base: position 184,810 of record NZ_JABUMS010000017.1, read on the forward strand.
AATGCCCACAAGCTCAAGCGCAAGCTGGTGGAGCAGATGGTGCTCGAACTGTCGGTGCACGCCGCCATCGAGGAGCAGGTGTTCTACCCGGCGGTGCGCACGCGCTCGGAGTCGATGAAGGAGGAGGTGCTGCGCTCGCTGGAGGAGCACCACGTGGTGAAGTGGGTGCTGTCGGAGCTGGATGAGCTGCCCGCGGAGGCGGAGCGCTTCGACGCGAAGGTGTACGTGTTGATGGAGAACGTGCGCGCGCACGTGCTCGAGGAGGAGGGCACGCTCTTCCCCGAGGTGAAGAAGGCCTTCCGGCCACAGGAGCTGCGGGAGCTCGGCGGGTTGCTGGAGAGCGCCAAGCAGGCGGCCCCCACCCGGCCGCACCCGATGGCTCCGGACACGCCGCCGGCCAACCTGGTGGCGGGCGCGGTGTCGGCGGTGATGGACATTGGCCGTGACGCGCTGAGGGCCGCGCGCCGCAAGGCGACGACGAAGGTGCGGGAAGTCACCGGGCGCGGCGAGAAGACGCCGAAGCCCCCGGCCCCCGAGTACGAGGCAGGGGACGCCGCGAGTCCGTGAGGTCCGCGCTCGCGGGAGGGCGGGGTGCGCTCCGCCCTCCCGTGAAGGGCGGGTGCCGTGAAGGGGCGTGAATGTTGGGTGGCAGGCCCCGTCCTGAGGAGTAAGGCAGCGTCATCACGACACCCGCCGTACCGGAATCCCGCCCCAGGAGGCGCCATGCTTCACGTTCGACCCATCCGTTCCATGTTGCTCACCGCCATGCTGCTCACCGCGCTGGGGGCCTCCGCTCAGCCTCAGCCGCTGTCCGCGCCGCGCCCGCCGTTGGACCCGGCCGTGCGCACCCTGCGCGTGGAGGGCACGGGCGAGGTGAAGGCGCAGCCGGACGAGGCCTTCATCGACCTGGCGGTGGAGACGCTGGCGGCCACCGCGAAGGCTGCGGGGGAGCAGAACGCGAAGAAGATGGAGAAGGTGATTGCGGCGCTGACGTCGGCGGGCATCGCGCGGAAGGAAATCCAGACGCGCAACTACTCGGTGTACCCGGACTACGGGCCCCCGGCGCCGAACGAGACGGAGCCGAAGCTCAAGGGGTACCGGGTGAGCAACCTGGTGAGCGTGCACCTCACGGAGCTCTCGCGGGTGGGGAGCTTGCTGGACCAGGCGCTGGCGGCGGGGGCGAACCGGGTGGACCAGGTGCGCTTCGGGCTGGCGAAGCAGGACGCGGTCCAGGGTGAGGCGCTGCGGCAGGCGGTGGCGCGCGCGCGCAAGTCCGCCGAGGTGCTGGCGGCGGCGCTGAACGTGAAGCTGGGCGCGGTGGTGGACGCGAGCACGGTGACGGAGCCGCCGCAGATGTACCCGGCGCGCTTCGCGATGGCGGAGTCCGCGGATGCCCGAGGGACCACGCCCATCCAGCCGGAAGAGCAGACGGTGCAGGCGAAGGTGACGCTCATCTACGTCATCGAGCCCCTGCGCTAGTCAGTCGCCCGGCAACATCAAGGAAGCGCGAGCCCCGTGGCGCCAGCAAGGTGCCACGGGGCTTTTACGTGGGTGCGTGATGATAGCCCGCCGGACGGCCTGATGCCTGCCACGGCGACGTGGACGCCTCTTGAAAGCAAGGGTCGGCGAAGAAAGCGCGCGACCTCCCGAGCCTCGGGCATTTTCAAGAGTATCCGAGAACACCGCGAAGTGCGTGTGACTCCCGGGCACAGAGGACACACCTTCATGAATGGTCAGAAGCAAACCGTCTCGTCCACGAGGCGGATGGGACTCATCCTGGCGTTGTTGGGCGTGGGGCTTACCGCGGGGCTCTCCGGCTGTGGTGGAGACACGCTGGAGGAGTCATCCATCAAGCCGCGCGAGGGGGAGACGTCCGGGAGCCAGCTCCAGGGCCTCTCCTCGAACTATCGGCGCGCGATGACGTGGCGGCTCCTGGAGCAGCGGCCGAACCTCACGCTCGTGGGTGGAGATGACATCACCAACGTGTACTCAGGTGACACCACCATCGACACCCTCCTTCCCATGCTTTGCCTCCGCCAGGACGGTCGCCCCGTGCCCGCGGGCCTCGTCGTGGACTTCTACAATGGCTGGGCCGCGGGCGAGGTGAAGCTGACGGCGCCGCTCGCCGGGTCGGTGCTCGGCTCGCGGGCCACCGCCGACGCACTCTGCGCGTCGCGGTTCGGTGCCGGCTTCCGGATGGCCGAGTTCCATGACGGACAGGGTGGCTGGCACTGGTGGGCAAATGGCGTGGTCCCGATGGACACCCGCTTCTGGGCGGCCATCAACAATCAGCCCGCCAATGCCTGGAACTCGACCGGCACCATTCCTCCCGCGCCCCCAGTGACTCCGTCCACGCTTCCCGCGGTGTCTTGCTACAACCCGTCCGGCGCCGCGGTCGACTGCATCTCTGGCTGTGGAGCGGTCACCTGCCGCGACATCAACAACGTCGCGGTCCACTGCGCCAGCAGCGCGAATGCGTCGCAGAACTGCCCTCCGGCCCGCTGTTACACCGCGAGCGGCGTCGAGGTGAACTGCGCAACCGAGTGCGACATCGCCAGGTGCGCCTCGGCGAACGGCACGACGATGCCGTGCCCTACCGAATATGCGTATTGCTACGAGGGGCCGACCCTCTGCACCAGCGCCACGGGTATTTGGGACCAGCAGGACGACTGCGATACGCCCGAGTCCGACGTCTACACCTGCCTTGATAACGGCACGACCTGTGCCTCGGCGACCGACGACCCGGGCGATGCGGACGACAGTACCAATACCATGACGCCGCTCACTCCCCCGGAGTTGATCTCCCTCGCGCCGTCGGACATTCCGTCGGTGGAAACGAACTCGTCGTGCGCATGCGCATCGGGCAACGGGAGGACGACCGACTGTGCCTACGAATTGCGCCTGATCAGCTTCAAGCCGACCTCGGCATCTGCCTTTGACCGCCGCATGGAGGTCCGAAACATCACCGTCGACGCGGGCGCCGGGAAGGTGGAACTCGTGGACAAGTACATCGCACCGGAGAAGCTCCCCGTCGGCTACGAGGTGGGCATCAACAAGACGGTCGCCACCGTGCCCGTCCCGTGCGGCACGACGAAGTTCGTGAACGTGACCGTGGCGGCGACCGAGGAGGACCGCTGGGGGCCTGATGAGAAGGGCTCGGTCACCTTTACGCTGCCCCTCAATTGTCCGGGCGGGGCGCCCGTGAAGATGACGCAGAAGATGCAGTTCAAGAACAGGCGCGGCCGCGTGAAGCACGAGGCCGACTTCACCGTCGAGGCCCGCGTGGGCAACCGCTGCGCGACGTCCACCGACCTCGGGACCGCGCCGGCCTGCGCGCCGCCCGCCGGAACGCCGACCGTTCCGTGCAAGTTCGACCTCTTCCTCGAAAGCCTCACCCACCGCGACTCGCCTGCGTTTGATCGCAAAGGCCAATTCTTCGGCGAAGTGTCGCCCCCCGGATTCCCGGTGGTGGACATCCCCAAGCCGACACTCAGCAATGCGTTCGGTATCCGCGAGGGAACCTCGAAAGACCTTCGCCAGTGGTACACCAGTCCCATCGCGACCTACAACGTGCCGTATGGCGGCACGATGAGCCAGACCATCCCCGTCAGGCTCGAGGAGATCGACTTCCTCTTCGGAATCGGTCGCAATGACAAAGGCAACAGCCAGTTCAGCCTCAACCTCACGTGCCCGCCGACGCAGGACACGTTCTTCACCACGACCGAGGTGAAGCTGTTCGGTGGCAACACGAGCAATCCGAAGCACGTCGTCGACCTGGGTACGCGCACCACGCTGACAAACCTGAACTTCGGGCACGTGGAAGCGACGGAGGGCGCGGTCACGCCGTGCCAGGTCTCGGTGAAGATGCTTCGTGCGCGTCAAGTCTCGGGGGCTGTCGGCAACTTTGACCTCAAATTCCGCATCGGCGGAAAGGAGGCGTCGCGCAACTTCCTCGTCAAACACAGCGAACCGACCTGGGAGACGCCGCCACAGCACAGCACGCTTGCGAACGTCACCGTTCCCTGTGCGCGGCGCGTGGAGACGACGCTGTCAATCAGTGGCAGGGAGGCCGACGCCTTCTCCGGGCCCGAGTTCGCCTACACTGAATTTCCGCTCACGCTCTCATGCGCCAACGGCGCGCAGGCCGACGAGCTGAAAACCGTGCGCCTCCATTTCAAGAACCGTCGCGGCTCGGTGCGAGACATCCTCGACGTGGACCTCGCCATCACGCGCACCGAGTCCCGTCCCGCTTGCCAGTGCAGACAGGCGGGCCCCGAGCTCGGCCGCATCTCCACCTGGTGGGGCAAGGTCAATCTGCACAAGAGCCCGGGCGGCGATTGGCTCACCGACTCGGACTGCTCGACGGGCGCGAACGTGTATGACCTCAACTACTGCCGCAAGTTCTGGCCGACGGCCACGACGGTCACCGAGGTGCCGGTGACCCCGAAGCCCGCCAACGTGTGGCGTACCGGTGGGTGCGGCATCGAGCTGGGCGACTTCGATGGCGAGAAAGAGTACGTGTGTTGGTAGGCGTTTCGTCTGATTGACGGTGACGTGAATGGGCGGACGGGCCGCGAGCCCGTCCACCGTTCTGTTTTCAGGTCCGCGCTCCGCCGTTGCCAGTCGACGGTGTCTTCACGCGTGCGCTCGACCGGGGGCGGTTCCCGTCACGTGTCGCGGTGGGCTTCATGCCGCGCGAGGAGCTTGACGTGGGCGAAGCGTCGCGCGCCGAGGGCTACGGGGCGGGCGTGCCAGCTCCGCCGAGGTCCTGGGGCGTGAGTTTCAGCGCCTCGCTGATCGCCAGGATATCCTGGTACTCGCGCCAGTGCTGAATCAGTCCGTCGCGGACCCGCAGCACTCCGATGAGGGTCGCCGAGGCGCGCAGGCCGGTGGTGGTGACCGTCCCCGCCAGCTCGTACTCGACGACGATGACCTCGGGGTCGTGGGTCTGGTGAGTGGCCAGCTCGCGGAACTGCTCGAACCGCACCGGCAGGACCGCGCTCCGGGCCCGGTAGAACGCCAGCCACGCCTCGCGGCCCTCATGACGTCGCATGCCTGGAGGGGAGAACGGCGTCTCGACCACGACATCCTCGGCCAGCAGCTCGGCGGGGAGGAGCGTGGCGCCGTCCCCGACGAGTGCCTCCTGCATGCGCTGGTAGACGGTGAGTGGACCTGCTGTGCCGGCCGCCGAGGGTGACATGGTCGAACCTCCCGATTAAAAGATGAGTGCGACTCAGGATAAATAGTGAGTCCGACTCATTTTCGCAAGGAAGGATGGAGGACTGATGGCTCGGAGCGGTGTGCCGCCTTCCGGTGGTGGTGGTGGGGACAAAGCCGTTCGTGCGGACGCCCGCCGTAATCGCGCGAGCATCCTGGAGGCGGCCGAGGCCGTGTTCGCCGAGCAGGGGGCGTCCGCCTCGACCGAGGCCGTGGCCGCTCACGCCGGCGTCGCGATTGGCACCGTGTTCCGGCACTTCCCGACCAAACCCGACCTGCTCCAAGCCGTGGTGATGAACCTGCTGGACCGCCTCATCACGGAGGTCGACGCGATGGTCGAAAACCAGGGCGCGGTCACCGCCCTGTTCGAGTTCTGCGCCCGCGTCATGGCCGTCAGCGCCCGGAACAGGGCCGTGTTCGCCCGGCTCGCCGAAACCGGGGTCCAGGTCCGCGTCGGCGACGCCCTGACGCGCCTCCGGCCCGCCATCGACGTACTGCTCGAGCGCGCCCAGAAGGCGGGCACCGTCCGCGGAGACCTGCTCCCCACCGAGCTGGTCGCCCTGCTCGCCGCGCTCTGCCAGGAAGCGCTCACGGATGCATGGAGCGAACCCTTCCGCCAGCGCATGCTCACGCTCCTCTTCGACGGCATTCGACCCGCCGCGAGACGTTGACCGCGCCGCGAACAAGCAGCCTCGCGAGGGCCTGTTCTGGCGGGCGCTTGTTTGGGAGGCATTGCGGAGGGTTTCGCCGCCGCCGCGATATCACCCAATGGGTGGCATCCTCGGAGTCGAGGCCATGACGGGGGGCTGCAAAGCACCGCCGCGACTTGACCTCCCGGAATCATCCCGCTTCAATTGATGCTTCGAGTCCGTGAGGCCTGCTCCTCGCGTGAGCCGGAAAGTCAGTCCTCTCTGACCCAGATGCAGTCCATGAGGCTCAAGACCCGCGTCCGTGCCGACCCTGTCCTTGGCTGTGGTGGTGGCATCGTCATCGCCGCCCCATCGAGTCGTCCGTCCTCGGTGAGCTGACTTCAGTCGCCAGCAGGCCGCGTGTCGGCTGTTGGCGACTGTTTTTGTTTCGCAGGTGCCGCATTGCGGCATCGTCAATCTTGACGCCGCCTGGATAAACTTGTTTTTCAGGTCTCAAGAATTGGGTCCATGATGCAGGAATTCCAGTAATGAGGCAGTGATTGCGCTGCATCTCGTCATGGCCATTGCATGGAGCCCCCGAATGGCTGCTGCAACTTGACGTCAAGTTGTCGACCGGTTTCAATTGATACTCCGAGTCCGTGAGGACTGTCCCTCGCGTGAATCGGAAAGCCAGTCCTCACTCACATCAAGGAGCCGTCCATGAAGATCAAGACCCGCGTTCGCGCTGGACCTATCGCCACCTCCGGTGGCCGTGGCTGTGGCGGCGGCATCATCATCGCCGCGCCGCTCGACATCTGACCGCTGTGAGCTGACTTCAGTCGTCGGCGGGTGGTGTCTCACCCGCCGGCGACTGTTTGCATGAGGGACGTGGAAGGTGGCGCATCGCGCCATCCTCGCTTTCGATAGCTCGCGACGATGCGGGAGGCCTGCCCATTGCTCGTGTTGCATTTGAAATCCACGAAGCTTGTGCAACTTGACGGCAAGTAACAATCCGGCTTCAATTCACATCCCGGGTCCGCGAGGTTTGTTCCTCGCGTGAATCGGAAAGCCAGTCCTCACACACGCACAAGGAGCAGTCCATGAAGATCAAGACTCGCGTTCGTGCAGGTCCGATGCAGGCTGACGATGGCACCGTCATCGGTGGTCGTGGCTGTGGCGGCGGCATCATCGTCGCTGCCCCTCTCGACTTCTGAGCGATGAGCTGACTTCAGTCGCCAGCGGACCGGATACCGGCTGCTGGCGACTGTTTCATTCAGGGCCTTCGAGGAGTTGCCACGTGAGTCTGGACGCGGTGTCGCTGGACCCCCATGAGACGCTGTACGTGCCCATGCGGCGTCGCTTCATCAAGGAGTACCTGAACTCATCCGAGGGCCAGCGAGAGCTGCACATCTATTACGGCACCAAGGAGATCTACATCGAGGAGCTGGACCTGCACTCCTTTGGAGAGCAGCTCTGCCTCGAGGACTCCTTCATGGCGGGGGCCGCCACGCGGTGGACGCCGGGAGAGCCGTACCCCTGGGAGCGCGTGAAGGAGCTGCTCGAGGCGCTGCTGGCCGAGGGCATCGTGTCGCGCGAGCCCCCGACGCTCGCTTTCGACAGTGAGACGCATCGGAAGTACCTGGCGTTCGAGGCGCGGCGAGAGGCTCCCACGGAGCCGATGTGGTGGAACCCGGATGCGTCCGACGTCATGCGGAAGCTCACGGGAATCCCCCTGGAGCTGGGCTTCCTGGAGGCGATGCTCCCGGTGTATCGCATCGCGCACCCCGCCATCGACGCGGAGGGGCGGCACATCGGGGAGAGCAACGTCTTCCCTGAAGCCATGCGCATGAAGGTGGAGACGGAGTTCAAGGCCTGCCACTTCGCGGGCAGTCGCTACCGGAACAGCGCGCCGATGAACGTGACGGCGCTCAAGTCGATGATGAAGCACTGGAAGCCGATGATGCACGCGGTGCTCGCGGTGCGTCGGGCGTTCCTGCGCGACGACACCGTGCTTCCGGACGGACGCTGGCGGATGGGAGACCTGCACGCGGTGGCGTGTGCCGTGCTCGCGGTGCCCTCCTTCATGTTGATGCGCGCGAACGACCCGGTGCCCAACGGCACGCTGGACCCGGTCCTGTCGAACATCTACCGGGTGACGGACGGCGTGCGGATGGTGGCGGCCTTCATGCTCTTCCTCCCGGAGGAGCCGATGACGTACGACACGCCCATCTCCTCGGCCGAGCTGCTCTACGTGTCGGACCGCGACAACCACTACCTGTCGACCCGAGGGGTGTGCGCCGGGCCTCCGAACCTGATGGAGGAGTATTTCCAGACGCTGATGGATGGCAGGCCCGTGGCCGGTGAGCCTCCGACTCCCTTCGAATGGGCGAACGACATCGTCCCGGGAGTGGACTACGGGCAGCTGGGGCTCCAGCTCTACTCTCTCCAGTTCAACCTGTGGAGCTACATGTGTCGCGCCTACGAGCACATCCGCGCGGCGGTGCTCAAGGTGGAAGGGGAGTCCGACGGGTTCTGGGGTCGGATGCGCGAGCGGATGGTGCATGACTGGGAGATGATGAGGCCCACGCGCCTGCACACGGCGACGCAGCGCAACTGGGCGGAGGCTCGCTACATCGAGATGTTCGACCGTGCCCAGCGCGGTGTGAGCACCTTCCGGGAAGAGTCGTTGGTTCGCTTGCAGGATGTCTTCACGCCCGTGCATGACGCGGTGTACGAGACCACCCGCGAGCACCTCAGGGGCCTGGTCCGTGAGCGCTCGGGCGCCACCTCGGGGCCGCGCATGGAGCTCGCGGATGCCATCGCGGATGCCACCGCGGAGTATCTGACGCTGGAGCGCTCGGCGCTCCTCGCGCTGGAGAATGTCCAGCGTGAGACCAACGCGCTGCTGAAGCGTCCTCATCCGGAGCGGCGGCTCACCAACAAGGACCTCGCGCTGCACCACCGGATGCGAGCGGGCACCATCGGCGTGCTGCCCTACTTGCTGGACGTGTTCCGGGACGAGCTGGGGGTCGACATCGACAACTCGCCAGAAGGCACCCGGCTGAGCCAGCGCGGCAACGCGGCCTGAGCGGGCTGGAGGGATGGCTGTCCCCGGGAGTGGCCCGCTTCAGGGGCGGCTCCCGGGTCCGGGCCCTCGTCCGAAGGCGTGTGTGGCCGGTGGCCTGACTCCCCGCCGCGGGTGGACACGCGTGGGGGCAGTGACACGGGGGCCCCTTTCTTGTGCCGGTCCGACATACTCCCCGCCTCGCGAGGGTGAGTCCAGGAGAGGGCACGGCACGTGAGTGGTCGGAATGTCATCGTCGTCGGAGGCACGGGCGACATCGGCCGGGCCGTCACGCACAAGCTGCGTGCGGAGGGCCTGAAGGTCCTCTGCGCCGCGAACGACGTGGCGACGGAGACCGAGGACGCGGTGCACGTGGACGTCACGCGTGAGGACTCCGTGGTGTCGATGTTCGACAAGGCGGAGGCGGGGCTCGGTCCCATCTCGGTGCTGGTCAACTGCTCGGGGTTTGGCGTCTTCGCTCCGCTCCACGAGCTGACGCTCGAGGACTGGCGCAAGAGTCTGGAGGTGAACCTGACGGGGACGTTCCTGTGTGCGCGGGAGGCGTTCCGGAGGATGAAGCCCCGGGGTGGGGGGCGGCTCATCCACCTCGGGTCCGTGAGCGACCACCTCACCTTGCCGATGAATGGGGCCTATGCGGCGTCCAAGCACGGGGTGCGAGCGCTGACCGGGGTCTTGAACGAGGAGGGCAAGGCGCTCGGCATCCGGGCGACGCTCCTGTCCCTGGGGGCGGTCTACACGTCCTTCTGGAAGTCCCGGCCGGAGTTCAGTCCCGCGGACATGCTCTCGGTGGACGACGTGGCGCAGTGTATCTGGGAGATTTCCACCAAGCCGTTGAACGTACGGGTCGACGAGGTTCGCCTCGTCCCTCCCCGAGGTGTCCTCTGATGGAGACGCAGTCGAAGCAGGCCCCTGTCGCGGTCGTCACTGGAGCCAGTCGCGGGATTGGCGCGGCCATCGCCACCGAGCTGGCGCGGCAGGGGTTCGAGGTGGTCCTGCTGGCGCGGGACGAGGCGGCGCTGACGCGACTCCAGGAGCGGCTGACCGCGGCTGGGGGGCGTGTGTGGCCGTTGGCCTGTGATTTGGCGGACGAGGGCGCGGTGGGGGTGGCGCTCTCACGGCTCGAGGCGAAGCTGGGGGTGCCGCGAGTGCTCGTGAACAACGCGGGGGTGGGTGGGCCGTTCCACCGCGTGGACGAGGTGAGCACCGCCGAGTGGGAGCAGTTGTTCGACGTGAATGTGAAGGGCGTGCGCAACCTGTGTCAGTGGGCCCTGCCGCGCATGAAGGCCCAGGGGTACGGGCGCATCGTGAACATCGCGTCCATCATGGGGCTCTTTGGTGGGGCGCAGTCGTCCACCTATGCGGCGACCAAGCACGCGGTGGTGGGCTACTCGAAGGCTATCGCCGCCGAGTGGGGGGCGTATGGCATCACCTGCAACGCGCTCTGCCCGGGCTACATCGACACGGAGATGCTGGCGAAGGCGGACCCGGCCGTGCGCGCGCGACTGCTGGAGCGAATCCCCGTGAAGCGGTTCGGGACGCCGGAGGAGGTGGCGGGGATGGTGTCCTTCCTCGTCGGGCCCTTCAGTGGCTACGTGAATGGCAGTGCCGTGGTGATGGATGGCGGCCTGTCGGCGCACCTGGCGTCGGACCTGCCCGCGTTCTGACTCAGTCTCGGAAGGGCTGGATGCCTCGGCTTCGCTTCAGGACGCCTGAAGCGAAGAACCCGCCGCAGGCATCCCGCCGCACGCAGCCCTCGCAGTCCTCGGTGTAGACGTTCTTCCAGTCGGAGATGCTTTTTCTCGCGAAGGGATGAAGCTCGGCGGGCAAGGTGCAGAGCTGGTGGTTGTAGATGGACGTGTTGAGCCCCGCGCGGCTCAGCGTCCTGACAGCGGCGGTGAGCTGGGCCTGGTAGTCGAGCGGGTCCACCCAGAGCATTCCGAGGTTCGTCCTGGCGAACCCCATCAGCTCCAGCCCCATCAGCGCGACATGGTCGACGAACAACAAGTTGCGCGTGATGAAGTCAGCGAGTTGAGGCAGGCGCGAGTACGTCTGCGCGTGGACGACACAACGCAGCTCCACGCGCACGCGGGCGCGCTTGAGGTGGAGGATACCCCGGAGGGTGTCATCGAACGCGCCCAAGGCCTGCACGACGTAGTCATGCTCCTCGGGCAGGTCCGAGTAGAGCGGTATCCCCAGCATGAGGTCGGGGTGCTGAACTTTCGCCACCGCGTGTGCCAGTTCGGCGTCCGCGAAGCCGCGTCCGTTGGTCAGGATATGGACCGAGGTCTGGGGCAGGTAACCCTTCATCCGCTCCAGGAGCTCGAGGAGACGTCCCTTGAGCAGGCTCGGCTCGCCGCCCGTGATTCCAAGCTCGCGAGTCTCCGGGGAGATGAGCGGGAGAGTGGCCATCAGCTCATCGACGAGCCAGGAGTCATCCTGCTTGCGAGGTGGCTGGGAGCACATCAGGCAGTTGTTGTCGCAGCGCTCCGTCACCAGGAACGTGTTCGACGGAGACGCGCGGCGATACAGCGTCGCCAGGGCTCCTCGCTCGGGATGGATGCGGACCACGTCCCCTTCGGCGAGGTAGCGCAGCCCGGGGGCCAGGACGTAGACGTCCCGCAGTCCCGGACTCACCGAGCCGTCATCCAGTAGGAGATACCCCCGGAAGCCCGGAGGAAGGTGCGCCAGCGGACGTCGGACGAGGAGAATCTCCCGTCCGCGTTCGGACTCCGGAAGGTCTGGCTGCTCGCGGATGCGACCGATGAATGGCTCGGGTGAGCGCTCCGAAAGGGACTTCAGCCCGGTAGATGCGAGGTCCAGGGCGGGCATGGCTCAGCGCCACCCCAGGAGGATGTCCCGGGCGCGGGAATCATCCTCGAGCAGCCCAATGAGGTGACGCAGCACGCCCATCTGCTTCTTACAGAAGGCGCTGAACGCCTTATGGCCGACGGCATCTCCCAGCGTCGCCTGGTGGAAGACCGGGTCCGCGCCACAGTAAGGGAGGAACGCGCAGTCACCGCACATGGGGGCGCCCTCCGGCATCGTGTCGCTCAAGTGGGTCAGGAGCGTCTCAGACGTCATGATGGACTCGTAGGAGTCGCGGGAGAGGTGCCCGAGCCGGAAGGAGAAGTCGCCCATCTCCGCGAGCATCCGCCCCTCGTCGGAGGCATACACCGCGCCGTCGTAGTTGTAGACGAGCGCCCCGATTCCGATGCCCGAGGGCGACTGGAGGTCGACATACGTCGAGCCCCTCGGTGAGAAGAGCTTCTGCAGCAGGATGGCGGTGAACTCCTCCTGGAGCGGGTACCCCTGCTCGTTGATGCGAAGGATGTGCGCGAGCCCTCGCTTGTAGAACTCGACCCAGGCCTCGACGCCGTACTGGCGCGAGGCGCGTTGGCGGACGGCGAACCCATACGGGCTGACGTTCCTCAGGAAGATGCCGTGGAAGCCCTGGCGCACGTACTCGTCGATGATGTCCTCGACGCGCTCCAGGCTCGCCTGGGTCGTCGTCATCAGGGCGGAGACCGCGTCTGGCCCGAGCGTCTGCCTCGCCCGTCGAATCGCATCGATGGTCCGTTGATGGCTGTCCCCGCCACGCACCGGTCGCTGGGCGTTGTGCAGGGCCTCGGGCCCATCCAGGGACGTGGAGAGCAGCACACCATGCTCCCGGCAGAAGGCCAGCACCTCATCCGTGAGCCGCGAGAGGTTGCTCGCGATGACGAACTGGAGGTCCCTGCCATGCACCTGATTCAGAGCCTTGGCGCGCTCGACGATGTAGCGGATGCGCTCGAAGTGGAGCAGCGGCTCGCCGCCCTGGAACTCGATCTTGAGGGCTGGGGACGGACTGCGAAACATGAAGTTGAGCGCTTGGTCGGCGTGCTCTTGCGACATGTCGAAGTCGAGGCGTCCCTCGGCCTGCCGCGACACCTGACAATAGGGGCAGGAGTGGTCGCAGCGCAGGGTGACGACGAAGATGTGCAGCCCGGTGAAGGACGCGAGCTGCTCCGCGCGGGTCCGATACTTCAGCGCGAGCAGCTCGAGCGCAACGCGCGAGTACTCGTCGAACATGAAGTGCCTGGACTTGAGCGACTTGTAGGCCTCCCGGTCCGGTGGCAGCGCATGGCTGATGAACTCGACCAGCTCCTCGCGGGGCAGCACCACGTATTCGCCCACGTCGTTCGTGGCGATGTAGCGCGAGCCGTCCAGTGGGCTGAATCGGAAGGGCGCCAGTTGGTATCCCCGAGAGGACTGGTACCTGGAGCGGTCATGGAACATGGGGTGCGAAGCCCTCAATCCTGGCGAATCAGGTCGGTGCGCGAGAAGGCCTGGGCGATAATCAGCGCGCGGAGGGCGCGCGTCTCGTCGCCCACCTGCTCGCGCAGCTCCTGGTCCAGCAGCTCCTGGAAGAACAGCCGCGCGGTCTCCAGCGCATCCTGCTCGATGATGGTCGGTCCGAAGACGAAGCGGACGGGAAGCCTGTCTGCCTCGGGTGAGCCGAGCACGGCGGTGCATCGCTCCGCGAAGCGATAGGCGGACTTCTGTATCGCCGTGAGCCGGTAGACCCGAAGGTCGAGGACGGTCTGGATGGCACCGTCGCGGAAGATGAATGGTGGCGGGGCTTCGGGTTCCTTCGTTGTCACGTGTCTGCTCCCAATCCCATCGCTACCACTCAATCGTGACATCGCCCATCTGCCCCGCGACCAGGTCCACCTCGACGGTGGTGGTGCCAAGGAAGCGGTTCTCGATGCGGACCACGTGTTTGCCCGCCGCCAGTCGCATGAGAGACGTCACGTCCTGCCCCGCGGGCTTGTCGTCGACGAAGATGCGTCCCCCGGGAAAGACAACGAAGGACACCATCGCGGGCTTGGGCGGTGGAGGCGGCGGCTCTGGCTCTGCGGCGGGAGCGGAGTAGCCACCGCCGTAGCTCCGGCTTCGGCTCCCGGAGTAGTGGCTTCGATGTGAGGAGTGGGAGCGGTGCGAGCGATGCCCCGCGAGGAGAATCTGCCCGCTGGTGGGTGGGACGACGAGGAGCAGTTCGTCACGCGCTTCCTCTTCATCGCGTTGTCGCCAGGTGGGCTGGGCGACCTGGACCTCGATACCTGGAACGAGCAGACCCGAGGGTGCCGCGCCGCCGAGCAGTCCCATGAGTGCCGCGCTGACGGAGAGCAGCCGTGGAGGTTTCGGATTCATGGCTTCACCTCTCCGATGCGCAGCTCCATCAAGTAGGTACTGCTCCACCGCGCCACGATGGTCACCCCTCCGTCCTTCCAGGTGGTCTGGGTGGGTGATTTGCCTCCTCGGAGCTGCGGTGGCGTGGGCAGCTCGACAGGATGCCCCATGACACGTGAGAGCAGCTCCTTCGTGGTCGCCGTGTGCTTCAAGTTGTTGAGCACGCGTGAACTCTTGTCCGCGCCCACCAGGTACGCACCGGCGCAGCGTCCATCCTTCAGCGCGCAGTAGAGGGCGACGGAGTCCGTCGTCTTCGTCAGGAGGCTTGTGTCGCTACCGGTCGTCAGTTGAAGCAGAGAGATGGCCACGGCGCGCTCGGCGCCGATGAGGGGAATCCGCTCCCGTTCCTCCCGGGTCCATGTAGCGGCTTGTCGTGCGCGCTCCCCTAGATCCGCATCGGACGGAGTCTCACCCAGTTCGGTGGTAAGCGCGCGAGTCTTGTCGAGATGCAGGAGCCACTCCAAGGTCATCACCTTGGGACGCGGCTTTGGCGACAACTGCTCCACGAGTGTCGCGCGCACCTGTCCGAGGCGTTGCTCCCGGCCTGGTGTGGACTCGGCGCGAAGCGCGGCGCCTAGGGTCTTCCACCGGCAAGCCTCCGTCGAACAGGCCTCGTACTCCGTTTCGAGGATGTTCGCGGTCAGCACGCCGACGTCCTTCGAGAAATCCTGTTCGAGCGCGGGCCTGGCGATGGAGAGCACCTCCAGGGCGGAGGCCGGCTCCTTGCGTGCGAGGGATTGGAGGACCTGCCGCCGAGTGAGCTCAAGGAGGCGCTGGTTGACCTTCGCCCGCTGCGGAGAGCCTGACTTCAACAAAACGGCATCCTCGACGACCTCTTTCACGGTCTCCGCGCGGAGCGCATGGGCGAGATGGAGTTCGGACCAGATTGGCTGAAGAGCGGGGTCCTCGGGTTTGCCCAGCGCGAGCAGTTCCTTGTTCGCGGCGTCGAGGCGTCCCGCCCAGATATGGCGCAGGGCATCAGCGAGTCTTGGCTCCGAAGCCTGCGCCACGAAACCGGCCGCGAGCGCGTACACAGCCAGGCCGATGCTCCGGCGGCGAGTCTTCCGCTTCCTGCCCAGGGTCCAGTCCCGGACCAGGTGCTCGGCCACAATCGCGAACCCACCGAGCGAGACACACAGCGCTACCAGCCAGCCGTTCCAGAAGTAGGAGCCTCGAATGAGGTAGAGGAACGGAACCCCCACCGCCAGCGCGAGGAGGACCAGCCGTGCCGCGAAGACCTTCCGGGCCCGCGCCGCGAACTGTCGGTCCGCGGAGACGGGTGGTGCCAGCATCCGCTGCCCCTCGAACTGAACCGTCGTGGGGAGCGCATCCGCGATGGAGTAGGAGACCCGCGCGGCGGGCGCTTCGAAGACCTGGAAGAGCTGGCTGGTGATGCGCTCCTGGAGTTTGAGCGCGATTCGGGTCTTCCCCCAGTGCTCCTGGAGCCAATCCTCGGGGAGATGAGGCGCGACCTTATCCTGTGACAGCGCACCGTTCGCGCTGATTTCTCCCAGGAGCTTCGCGTCTTTCTCCATTCCCACCGTTGTCCACGGCAAGCCACGCAGTGTCTCGTCCTCCGTCATCACCAGGAGGTCGAAGCGGACCGACTCGACGAACTCGAGCCAGCGCTGCTCACGACCATGCCCCAGGCACGGCGAGCAGGACACCCGCCCCGAATTGCAGCCGCTACAGGAGACGGTGCCCCGCGCATCACATGACCTGCAGTTCATGAGTCGGCGCGAGCCATTCGAAGCGTAGCCGTAGGCCTTCCGTGTGCCGTTACAGTTCGAGCAACGGACGTCCCCACTCCCGCCACATCTGGAGCAGGGAATCGAGCCTGGGCCCCCGCACGCTGAACAGGGAAGGATGGAGAGGCTGCTCTCGTGGAGGCTCTCCCGAGTCTCCAACCAGGGGTCGACGCTGTCGGCCTTTCGCCTCAAACCCGTGACAGGCGGTGAGCCCCGAGTGGGGCCGTCTTTCCACACGACCTTCCGCTCGGTGATGGTTGTGTAGAGCCGGCAGGCCCTCCGCACCTTCGGCTCCACGGAGCGGATGAAGTCCGTGGGATTGGAGGGCGCCACGGGCAGGCTTCGCGTCCAGGTGGCGAAGGCCTGGGTGGCGGCGTGCTGGATGGCAGCGGCGTCCACAGGGAGAGCCGGGTCGGCGGCCTGAGATTCGTGGGAAGGACGACTCATGGGTGACAAGGCCTCTCCATGAAGGGCTTCATTGCAACACCCGCTGCGCCGCGCGCCACGCACCCTGGACATCCAGGTACCGAGCCGCGTAGTCACGCGCCAGCAGGTCTTCCGGCACGAAGCCGTCATGTTTCTCGAGCGCCATGTTGGCCACGTGGGTCGTGAGGGCTTCTGCCCGAGGAGGCCCCTCCGCCACGAGTCCACGCAGGGCGCCTTCCACGTCCGACTGCATCGCCTCCACGCTCAAGACGGCACCGAGCGGCTCCACCGACAGTCCACGCGCCTGGAGCGACAGCGCCAGCGTGTGTACCACCGCGTCACCGGCCCACGGGAAGACATGGACCTCCCGGCCGGAGGTGATGATGGACCGCTCGGAGAGCCCCCATCGCTGGAAGGTCGCCCGAGCCTCCGCCAGCAGCTCTTGCGCACGCGCATCCAGGTAGCGGGGAATGCCGTCACCGGCATAGACGGCCCGCATCTGTTCCCGGACGCGGTCATGCACGCCGCCGACACCAGTGGACTCGAACATGGGAACGCGCCCAGCGGGGGCGGGCTCCAACTCCACGACCTTTTCGTCGCCCTGCACGGCGAGCACGCGCCACCGTCGTCCGCCGAAGATGAGGTACGTGCCGACGAAGAGCGGCTGGTCGATGGGCATCGTGCCCAGCGTGCGACCCGAGGCCACCAGCCGGAACTCCTCCACCGAGGCGAAGGCCGCATAGAAGCTGTACTGGTTGACGATCCGCTCGCCCACCCGGCCCAGAAGCAGCGTCCCATCCGAGGACTGTGAGAGCAGCTCACGCTGTCCCAATCCCCGCAGGAAGTGCACGAAGTCCTCGCGTGACACCCGCGCGAAAGGACCCGCCTGGCACAACGCGGAGAAGGCCTCGCCCGCCTTGACGCCGCCATGCTGAGCGATGAGTGAGAGCAGCTGCTGGACCAGCGTGGAGAAGTGGAAGGCGCCCGAGGCGGGAGGCTCGAACCAGTTCGTCAGCAGCAGCTCGAGCATGGCGACCGATTGAACCAGGCGCATGCGGAGTTGGTCCGGCAGGGGACTCGTCTTCGTCAGCTCCGCCTCCTGGAGATACAACCGGAGCACGGCGGGTCCACCCTTACGTCCGCTGCGTCCCAGGCGCTGACGAAGGCTGGCCACCGAGGGAGGTACGCCCACCTGCGCGATGCTCTGCACGGCGCCCACGTCGATGCCCATCTCTAGTGTGGTGGTGCATACGAGGTTGACGGGCCGCTGCCTCGCCTTGAGCGCGGCCTCCGCCTCCTCGCGCAGCTCCTTGGAGAGGTTGCCGTGGTGGGGGAAGAACTCGTTGGGCAATTGCGCCTGTTCGCACATGCGGCGCAGGAGGTCCGCGTAGAGCTCGACGTTCGCCCGGCTGTTGGCGAACACGAGATTGTGCGTCCCTCTCAGCGTCTTGAAGAGGTGCGCTCCCACGTCGTGCTCATCCTCGGGCAGCCCGTCGGAGGACTCCTCGTCCTCTCCAGGGGCCAGCCGCCTGGCATCCGGAGTTCGCTTGCGATAGCCCCTGAGCTGGAGGAGCAGCTCTCCGCCGCCGGAGTCGGAGTTGCACAGGCGGACCTTCTCCCCGGCGCCAGGGCGGAGGAACTCCGCGGCCAGGGTCATGTCGCCCAGCGTGGCGCTGAGGCCCACGCGAGGCACGTTGCGGCGCAGGGTCAGCTCGACACGGTGCAGGAGCGACTGGAGCTGGCATCCCCGCTCGGTGCCGATGAAGGCATGCAGCTCGTCGATGACGATGTGCTCCAACGAGGAGAACAGGCTGGCGAGAGCGGAGCCCTGGCGGATGAAGAGCGCTTCGAGCGACTCGGGGGTGATGAGGAGGATGCCCGCCGGGGACTTGAGCAGCCGCGCCTTGTGGCCCTGAGACACGTCCCCGTGCCAGCGATGCACGGCAATCCCCAACCCGTCGCAGAGTCCGTCGAGTCGCTCGAACTGGTCGTTGATGAGCGCCTTGAGCGGGCCGATGTAGATGGCGCGTACGCTGCCGCCGGAGTCCTCCGCCAGCCGGCTGCAGATGGGCAGGAAGGCGGCCTCCGTCTTTCCACTGGCCGTCGACGCCGAGAGGATGACGTCTTGCGTCCCCTCGATGATGGGCGCAATCGCGACCTCCTGGATGCCGCGCAGCTCCTTCCACCCTTGGGTCCACACCCAGCGCTGCACCTTGGGGTGCAACCGGTGAAAGGAGCCTGACGCGGAGCCGCTCGGGTCAGAGCTTGAAGGATGCGAGCTCATCATCTGCTCCGGCCGTCAGGCTTCCTGCCTCCGCCTCGGTCAGGGGAGCGAGGTCGGGGTTGACGTCCACGGCGAGTTGCACGCCTCCGAGCAGCTCCTTCCAGTCCGCGGTCGGATTCTGTTCGAGGACGGCCAGGAGGTTGATGAAGGCTGTCACGGTGCTCCGGGGCGTGCGGAAGTACGCCTCGCCGATGCGCTCGGAGCAGTGGGTCATGAAGCTGTGGAGCCCCTCATCGGGCAGGCGCTGCGTGGACGTATCGCCCGTGGAGTAGACGTGCCGAAGCTTGGTGAGCAGGACGTAGAGGTCCTCGGGGGTGAGGTTGGCCAGCCTGAGCACGGGAGAGCTGTAGTCGACGAGGTTGCCCACGGCGAAGGTGTTCTGGGCCAGCCGCGACTGGAGGGCCTCGTAGCTGTAGAGGCCCTTGCGGGTGTCCATGAGGAACTCGGGCGTTCCTCCCAGGATGAAGCCCAGGCCCTCGGCGGTGCCCTGGAGACAATCATTGAGGATGCGGAGGATCTGCTCGTAGTTGGAGGCGCGGGCCTTGGTGTTGGCCATCTTGTAGAGATTGACCAGCTCATCCAGGCACACCATCAGGCCGTCGTAGCCGGACAGTCGGACGAAGCGCGCCAACAGCTTCAACTGGTCGTAGACATCCGCGTCGTCGATGATGGTGCGGACCCCCAGCGACTTGCGTGCATCGGTGCGGGTGGAGAACTCGCCGCGCAGCCACTTCACGGCGTCGGCCTTGAGCACCTCGTTCCCGCTGTCATGGCCGCGCCAGTAGGCCGCGATGACCTCCGCGAAGTCGTAGCCGCCCACCAGCTCCGAGAGCGCCGCGAGCTTCTCCCTGATGACAGCCTCGGGGTTCAGGTTCCGGCTCTTCGCGTCCGTGAGGGCGCCGGAGACGAAGCGCTCCACAACGCTGGCGAGCGCTCCCCCCTCGGGCTTGGCCCGGGTGGCCATGTTGCGCATCAGCTCCGCGTACAGGCTGCGAGCCTTCCCATCCGTCGCGTGCAACCGCCGGTCGGGGTTGAGGTCCGCGTGCAGTGTGACGAGGCGCTTCTCCAGCGCGATGGAGCGGATGAGGTTGAGGAAGAACGTCTTGCCGGAGCCGTACTCGCCGATGACGAAGCGGATGGCGCTTCCGCCCTCGGCGATGCGCTCCACGTCGCGGACCAGTGCTCGGACTTCTTCGACTCGGCCTACCTGGATGTGTTGCTGTCCCACGCGAGGCACGACGCCCGCGCGCAGCGACTGGACGATGGCATCCCGATCCTTCGGCCTGATGCGTCCCTGGAGCGTCGCGTCCGTCATGACATCATCTCCCGTGCTGCCTGCTCATTGAGCTGAAGGGTTTCGTCGCCTTCGAGGACGGGTTCGCCGCACACCTCGAAGGCCGCGTCGTTGATGACATCCAGCGCGCCGTCCGTGAGCAGTCCGAGCCCGCCGGCGAGCTTCTCCACTTCGGAGCGAGGCCACTCCGTCTTCGCGACGAGGGAGCGCAGCAGGGAGGTGTGGAGGGAGTCCAGGCCCGCGACGCCAGGTTCCACCGGGGCGGGGGTCGATGGGACGGCGGGTGGCGGTGTTTCCTCCTCGGCGAAGATGCTGCCCAGGAGGCTGGAGACCGCGGCGGTTTCCGCGAGCTTCGCCTGCACGCTGCGCATGTCGAGCGCCAGCCGTTCGCCTTTCTCGGGAGGAGGCCCGGGGATGGTGAAGCCCTGCTCGGGTGCTCCGGCGAGCCGCATTGAGACGGGCTCCGTCGCCGCCGTGGGCCGCATTGCCGTGGCGGCGTGGACGCGGGAGTAGACGCTGGCCTCGTCGAGTCCCAGCATCGCGTAGAGCTTCGACAGCGTCTTGAGCTCCTGGGGTGACACGTTGCCGTCCGCCACGGCGACCTCAATCAAGAGATTGCCCAGCGAGGTGCGGGCCTCGGGAGCCAGCGCCTCCACGCGCTTTTTGTGGCCCGCGTTGGAGGCGGGCCTCGCGAGCAGCCAGGCGACATGCGCCTTGAGTCGGGTCTTCTCGGAGGCGAGCAGTCCCTGGGCCGCCTCTACCATGGCCTCCATGCGCGTGGTCTCGTCCGTCGACACGGTTCCATCCGCGGTCGCCACGGCGGCGGCGAGGTGGAGCATCGCGAGCGCGGACAGGTAGTCGCCGGAAGGCGCGCTCGGTGACTCAGGATGCAGTGTGAAGACGTGGGCGGACTCGTCGGGGGCAAGCACGGCGCCGCCCATGCGAGGGTCGGGCTCCATGCCGTAGCCCAGCTTCTCCAGGGCCTGGGCCAACCCCACGGCCTCGGACTTGGAGAGCTTCCCAGAGGTCGCGGTGGGCCAGTGCTTGAGGAGGTCGGCGGCGGCCACGGGCGCGGAGGTGTTGCTCCCGAGCGATTGCTGCAACAGCGCGCGGAGCGCCTGCACGTCCGAGCCTCCCTGCATCGTAGACGTCAGCTCGTCGGGGAGCAGCGCCAGGGCGCTCATGCTGTTGCGCGCGTCGGGGTTCTTCCCCACCCAGCGGCTGTAGGACTCGAGCGACTCGCAGCAGTCCTCGACGAGCGCGCGCACGGGCTTGAGCGACGTCTCGGAGGCCTCGGTGACGGAGGCCGACGCCAGCCGCACCATGCCCGCGAAGGAGGCGCTCGCGGGTTCGTAGCGGGCCTCCACCCTCGACTTCTTGGCGCGAGGGACGATGCCCGTGCCATGGTCTCGCTGGTAGCGCGCGCGGAAGAGGGCCTGGAACTCCTCGGGGCAGCGTGTGGCGGGGGTTCGCAGTTTGGTGTCACTGGTCTCCACGGCCCAGGCGAGGGCCCAGTCCGCAGGGAGCGGCAGCCCCTTGGACGCGGCGGTGCCCACGGCCATGCGCACATCGAACGAGGCCGCGCCGGCATGGCGCAGCGTGAACTGGGGCGTCTCCTTCAGCAGTCCATCTTCGCCAGCGCGGCGCACGCGCAGGACGTCGAGAAAGGCCGACGCGTAGGTACGGAAAGAGTTGTTCTCCTCGTGGATCTTGAGCAGGGCCTGGACCTCTTCTTCGATGAGGCGGGCCTCGGCGAGCGCCGCTGCGTCCGTGCCCAGCTCGATGAGCACTCGCCGCT
The DNA here is from genome assembly GCF_013336705.1 of Myxococcus sp. CA051A. Lineage (NCBI taxonomy): Bacteria > Pseudomonadati > Myxococcota > Myxococcia > Myxococcales > Myxococcaceae > Myxococcus > Myxococcus sp. CA051A. The sequence goes on from NZ_JABUMS010000017.1 coordinate 206,520, forward strand.
CCAGCCCGTAGAAGAACAGGAAGACATAGCCGATATAGGCATGGGCATTGCGGCGACCACTCGCGAGCCACTCCAGATAGCCCGCGCGGGAAGCGGGAGAAATGTCCGAGTAGGAGGGCCAGTACGTCATACCCTGTCCATCGCGGTTGGGCCGTGAGGCCACTTCGAGACTCGGGTTGATGAGCGCGGGCTCGGTGCCGGGCGCATTCACGGCGCGCAGCCGCGAGCCCACGTACACCATGCCGTCCTTCAGCTTGTAACCAGCGACCTCGATGACCTCTCTTGGTGGAATCCAACCGGTCTTGAGCGGAGTGGGTGGCCACAGCGTGGGACCGGGGGTCGCCTGCGTCGCGACAGGCGCCACGGGGGGAGTGGCTCCTGCCTTGGGCACTGGAGTCACGGACCGCATGGGCGCGGCCGGTGCGGGCTCGACGGGCTTCGCGACCGGAGCGGAGGCCGTCATCGTGAATGCCGAGGGCGGGGGCGTCGCGGGTGGCGGAGGCGCGGGACGTGGTGCCACCAGCATCGGCTCATCCGGGATACGGACCATGAGCCCTGGGGAGACTCTGGGCGCGCTCACGGTTTCGAAGCGCAGCGCGATGGTGGCGGCAGGTGGGGCGGAGTGAGAGGCGGGAGAAGGAGCGGGAGCAGGAGCGACGATGGCGCCTGACAGTTGCGCGGCCTTCCAGCGCTTGTTGAGCTTGTTGAGCCAGACAATGCCGCCCCAGGCCCCCAGACCCAGGACGACCATGAAGCACAGCGTTCCCCTGGCCCCGTCTGACTGAGCGGCGGCCACCAGGGTCGGCAGCGCCCGCATCCATACGGCCATTGTGTCGCTCCCCGCCGGGCGCCGAAGGACGGCTACCGCACACGTCTGATGGTACCAGCCCTGGTCAGGGTAATGGGATGCAGGCGCGAGCGTGAGGGGAAAGGCTCAATGGCTCATCACCCCGGAGAGGTATTCCCATCGGGGCGTTCGTGACCCATCGTGGGTCGGGCAAGTGTGCGCCTGAAGTCGGCCGCCCCTTGATTGACAGACTTCGTTTGATGGTCCCTGCTCACGCACTCTGGAGGTATGCGATGCCGCTTCCGCTCATTCCCGCCGCGCTCCTGCTCGCAGGTCTCTTTGGCTATGGCGCCAAGAAAAGCTACGACGGCATCGATCGCATGAAGGACGCCAAGGATATTGGCGAGGAGGCTCAGGCGCGCCATGAAGAGGCGGTTCAACGGCTGGAGGGAGCGCGCGGCGCGCTCCAACGTCAGTTGGATGCCCTGGCCTCTCAGCGAGATGGCGTTGTCGCCACGACCTTCCGTCGTCTCTTCGACTTCCTCGAACAGATGAATCAAAAGGCCCGCATCGAGGCCTTGGAGCACCTGGGGCGAGTGGGAGTGAGTCGGGAATCCGTCCGCGAGTTCGCCGTGCAATATCTCGAAGCCGGCGGCACGCTGTCGGGCTCGGTCGCGGCGGCCGTGACAGGCGCGGGAGCGAGCGCGCTGACCACGGGGCTGGTCACCAGCTTCGCCACGGCTGGAACGGGGGCCGCGTTGTCGGGGCTGACGGGCGCCGCGGCGAACAGCGCCCTGCTGGCCTGGCTTGGAGGGGGCTCGCTTGCCGCAGGCGGCTGGGGTGTGGCTGGAGGCACCGCAATCCTCGGAGGCATCGCGGTGGCTCCCGCGATGGCCGTTGTTGGTTTCGTCATGGCCCGTCAGGGAGAGAAAGCCAGAACGAAGGCTCTGGCCTATGCGGAGGACGTCAATGAACAGGTCGCGCGCATCGATGCGGCCATCGCTCTGCTGGCGCGGGCGGGAGTGCGCGTGGACGAATTGGGCGGTGTTCTTGGCGCTCTCGACCAGCGAACAGGTCGGGCCATCGACGCCCTCTGGGAGTTGGCGAAGTGTTTCGACACCGAGAACGATGGGCATCTGGCTCGGTTCGCCACGGCCATGCAACTGGCGAAGGCGGAGAGCGAGCTGATGCGGGTGCCGCTCTTCACCGAGGGCGGAGACCTCAACACCCAGTTGGAGGCCCTGCTAAGAGGACCTAACAAAAGTCAGGGCTGGGGTGGCCACCGACGAAGGGCATCCCCAGCTTGAGTGCATGGTCCGCGAACTCGTTCCCGACGCCTTCTGGCAGCGTGTGGCGCCGCTGCTGCCTCCGCCG